>NZ_RCZK01000004.1 GCF_006438955.1 Sphingomonas oligophenolica
AGTCACGTCGATCGCCGGTTCGCTCGCGGCCGGCTCCGATCCGAATACGTCCGCCGCGCCCTCCAGCAGCCGGGATCGCCACTGGTTGATGAGGTTTGGATGCACGTCATACTGCTGCGCCAACTCGGCCAGCGTCTTCTCACCCTTCACGGCAGCCAGAGCTACCTTGGCCTTAAACGCCGGGCTGTGATTCCGGCGGGGTCGCTTGCTCATCTTGCCTCCTGGGGCGGCCAACATGGCCGCGGTCAGATCGGCAATCCACTTATCCCCGCTGTTCAGATTTCCCGAGCCACCTCTGGGTGATGCCGAAGCAAAAGAGGCTCGCGAGGACGCTCTTCGCGTTTTCGAACGCGCCGTCGGCCAGCGGCGGCATGTGTTCGCGCGTGAAAATGTGGGGCGACACTATGTCGTGACGCTGACGAGCGTGGCACTGGAAGCGCGCATGCCGACGCGCCGCGTGAATTGGTCCCTGTCGTTTGTCGATCAGCGCGGGCGCGACGATTTCTTCGCGTGGGTCGCCAAGCGCGTCGATCGTTGGGACGATTGGAGGATGATGGCTCATGAGCTCGGCCAGGATGTGCTGACGCAGCACCTCCTCACGTTGGTCATTCAAGCCGGTGGATTGGCACCCCGAACTTAGAGGCCCTAGCGGCCAGCAATGATGGGCTTGGGATCGGTGTAGCTGACGCCCAGCGGGAGCTTGAGGCGGATGCCGCGGCGCAGAGGTTTGGACCAAAGGTCCATCTTCCAAGGAAACGGAAACGGACACGGGCGCTGGCTGCTTCGTTCGTCAGGACGCGCCCACGCGAGCGACTGGAGAGAATTGATCGCGCGTCTTGCTGCCGACGGCTACACTATGCCGTGTGGCGACGTGCGCGACGCCGATTGGAGGGCGTCGGATATGATAGAAGTTTTGTAGTCGTGGTGGAATCACGCCCGCACGATCACTTATCTTCCGAACAGTCGCAGGAAGGCAGGCCGTCTAAACTTTTTTCAACACCTGTGGCTTCCGAGTTACTCTGGGTCATTAACCTTGTAATGGGCCGAAGTTAAATTGTGCGAGGGTCAGTGCGCCGCGACCAGTGCGATCCAGTCTGCTTCGGTGATCACCTCGACCCCCAGGTCGCTCGCCTTTTTCAGCTTCGATCCCGCGCCTGGCCCCGCGACGACCAGGTCGGTGTTGCCCGATACCGACCCCGAGACGTGCGCGCCGAGCGCCTCGGCCTGCGCGTTGGCCTCGTCGCGGCTCAGCGTTTCGAGCGAACCGGTGAAGACGATCGTCTTGCCGGTGACCGGCGAGTCGGTGGTTTCGAACACGACATTCTCGGGGCGCACCTCGCGCAGCAAATCGAACACCACGGTGCGGTTGTGGCGTTCCGCCGCGAAGCCGATCAGCGCGGTCGCGACTTCGGGGCCGACGCCCGCGGTCGCGACGACGCCGACGAGCAATTTGTCGCGGCGCAGGACGAACTTGCGCTCGGGTTCGCCGATCGCGGGCCGGGTGACGTGGTGGAGCAACACCGCGCGGCGCAGCATCGCGCCGAGCGCCTTGGCCGAGCCGTAGCGCCGCGCGAGATCGCGCGCGGTGATCTCACCGACGTGGCGGATGCCGAGCGAGAACAGCAGCCGGTCGAGTGGGATCGTCCGCTTGCGGTCGATCGCCTCGATCACCTTGGCCGCCCACACCCGACCCTCCTTCTTGCGCCCGGCAAGCTGGTCCTCGGTCAGGCGAAAGATGTCCGCGGGGGATGCGATCAGTCCGTCGGTGAAGAACGCCTCGATCAGCGTGCTGCCCAGCCCTTCGATGTCGAAGGCGTGGCGCGAGACGAAATGGCTGAGCCGTTCGACGCGCTGCGCGGGGCAGATCAGCCCGCCGGTGCAGCGATAGACGACCTCGCCCTCCGCGCGCGCCGCCGCCGATCCGCACTCGGGGCAGATGTGCGGGAACACCCACGGTGCGCGCTCGGCATCGGGGGTCAGGTTCTCGACGATCTGCGGGATGACGTCACCCGCGCGCTGGATCAGGACGCGGTCGCCGGGGCGCACCCCGAGCCGTTCGATCTCGTCGGCATTGTGGAGCGTCGCGTTGGTGACGACGACCCCGCCGACGGTGACCGGCTCGAGCCGCGCGACCGGGGTCAGCGCGCCGGTGCGCCCGACCTGGATGTCGATCGCGTTCAATGTCGTCTGCGCGCGTTCGGCGGGAAATTTGTGCGCGATCGCCCAGCGCGGTGCCTTGGCGACCTGCCCCAGCCGCGCCTGCCAGTCGAGCCGGTCGACCTTGTAGACCACGCCGTCGATGTCGAACGGCAGGTCCGCGCGCGCTGCCTCGATGCTGCGATAGACGCTGAGCGCCCCGGCGACATCGTCGACCCGCGCAAATGCATCGGCGACGGGGAGGCCCCAGCGACGGATCGCGGCGACGACCTCGGTCTGCGTCTCGCCGGGCAGGTCCGACGTCTCGCCCCAGCCGTGCGCCAGGAACTTGAGGGGTCGCTCCCGCGTGACGCTCGCGTCCTTCTGGCGGAGCGATCCCG
This sequence comes from Sphingomonas oligophenolica, assembly GCF_006438955.1. Lineage (GTDB taxonomy): Bacteria > Pseudomonadota > Alphaproteobacteria > Sphingomonadales > Sphingomonadaceae > Sphingomonas > Sphingomonas oligophenolica_A. Next base: position 2,538 of record NZ_RCZK01000004.1, read on the forward strand.
CCGCGGCGTTGCGCGGGTTGGCGAACTGGCGCGCCTCCTTGCCGGTCGCGGCGGCGTCGGCGAGCAGCCGGTCGTTGAGCGCGGCGAAGTCGGTCTTGGCCATATAGACCTCGCCGCGGATTTCGAACACCGCAGGGGCCTCGCCGCGCAGCCGGGCAGGGATGTCGCGGATCGTGCGGACGTTCTCGGTCACGTCCTCGCCGGTCGTGCCATCGCCGCGGGTCAGTGCCTGGACCAGTGCGCCGTGTTCATAGCGCAGCGAGCACGACAGCCCGTCGATCTTGGGCTCGGCGGTCAGCGCGATCGGTTCGTCGTCGGCGAGGCGCAGGAAGCGGCGGACGCGCGCGACGAATTCCTCGACCTCGTCGTCGGCAAACGCGTTGTCGAGGCTCATCATCGGGCGCGCATGCGCGACCTTGGCAAGGTGACCCGAAGGTGCGGATCCCACCTGGCGGCTCGGCGAATCGGCGCGGATCAGCGCGGGGAACGCCGCCTCGATCCGTGCATTGCGGCGGACCAGCGCGTCGTACTCTGCGTCCGAAATCTCGGGTGCGTCGTCGCCGTGATAGCGCGCGTTGTGATGCGCGATCGTGCGCGCCAGTGCCGCCAGTTCCGCGGCGGCGGCAGCCGCGTCATCGGGCAGCGGCGTTTGATCGGGCGATGGCATCGCGCTGGACTAGGGGAGAGGGGCGGCGCTCCGCAAGCCTACATCCACCAGCCCGGATAGGCGACTACGATCGCGACTGAGAGCAGCGAGACCGGAATCATCGGGCGCCAGTCGAGCGCGCTCATTCCCTCGATCGATTTCATCAGGTTCGCGCCTGCGACGATCAGCGCCCACGCACACCAGACCAGCAACAGCGACGCGGCGGCGGGGCGTTGGACCAGCGTCGCGAACATCAGCACCACGATCGTGATGAACGCGATCACCGACACGAACGTCATGACCGCGCCGATCGGGAGCATCGCGAGCGCGATGCGCGCCTCGACCCGGCTCCAGTTGGTGGGCGGTGCGGCGGTGAGGGGAGGGGCAACCATCGAGGCTTAACGCAGATCAAGTTCGAAAGTCGCGCGCGCAAATAAACATATTCCGCGGTCCCCCCCTCTACGGATGCGGGTTTACTGGCGGATGCCGGTGAACTCGCTGGTGGTGTTGGCCTTCAGGTCGGTGCTGACGAACTTCATCGTTTTGCCGCCGGGCATCGGGGTCATCGTGAAACGACTGACCGGCTTGCCGCCGCGATAGTCGGTTTCGACCAGCGTCTGCGGGCCGGCGCGGGTGAGCTTGACCATCGTGTGCGCGGGATCGCCCTTGATCGGAGCCATCGCGCCGCCGACCGTCGCGGTATAGGTTTCGCCGGTCGGCTGGGTCATCGTCAGCGCGTTGCCCGCCATCGCCAGTTTTACGGTCAGGACCTGGTCCGATAGCTGGACGTCGTTGGTCTGGCGCCACCCGCCCGATATCGGATGCGTGCCCGCGGGTGCCGGCGATACCCGTGCCATCACGCCCTTGCCCTTCACGGTCTCGCCCTTGGCGTTGTCCGACGTGGTCCAGCTCGTCATCAGCTTCTGCCCGCCGGGGGCGAGTGTATTGGTTGAATCGTTCACGGTCTTGCCGCCGCGCGCGTACAGGTAGTGGACCGTCGTCGGGTTGACGACCGTCACCGCCATGGTGTCGAAATAATCATGGCCGGGCACGCCATGCGGCTTGCCGTCGGCGGCGACGCGGATCGCGGGGGTACAGGTCGAGCAGGTGTAGACGCCGTCCTTGATCGCCCAGACTTCGGGCTTGGTCGACAGCTTGGCGGAGGCGACATTCACCTTCCAGGTTCCGTCGAAGGGGCCGGCGGCGAGCGCGGGGGCGGCGATCGCCAGACTGGCGACGGCGCAAAGGATCGATGTTTTCATGAGTGGAGCGTTCCTGTTCCTTGAGGACAACGCACGCGCACACGCGACTCGGGGCAGTGCCCCCGCACCGAAATCATAGCATGAATTGCGCCGCTGTCAGCGGCACGGCCCCGGCGAGCTAGAGCGCGATGACTTCGCATAAACCCGTTCGTGCTGAGCTTGTCGAAGCACGGTGAGTCTCACCGCCCTTCGACCCGGCCCCATGAAAGTAGTACTTTCATGGGAACCTCGCAGGCTCAGGGCGAACGGTTCAGATCTGATCGAGGTAACGTCATCGCGCTCTAGCGCGTGCGCTTCAACGACGCCGATTCGAGGTGCCAGCGGCGATCCGATGCGCTCGATCCGGGGACGTCGTTGATCCGGCGCAGCACATATTGTCCTGCGAACCGCTGCTGTTTGCCCGTGTCGTCGGTCGCGGAGACGGTGACGGGCACGGTGACGTAGCTCGATCCCGCCGCGCCTTCGGGTGGCGCGGGATCGCCGGTCGCGACGATCGTGCTGCGGGTATGTGCAAAGCCGCGCGCGAACTGGTCGAGCGCCTGGCCGCTCGCGTCGCCGTTGCCGCGCCACAAGCGATAGGCGCGCTGATAATCATGCGCGTCGATCGCGCGATAATAGGCGTCGATGGTGGCGACTGCCGCGGCGACGTCCTGGCCGTGGGTCGCGGGCGTCGTCGACACCGTGATCGATGTCGGGGTGGCGCCTGGCGTGGGGGTGGAAGTCGCGACCGATTGCATCGCGGCGGGGGCGGGCGGTGCGTCGGGGACGGTGGCATTGATCACGCTCTGGTTGCCGTTCGCCGCGGGGTCGCTGCCGCAGGCCGCGAGCAGGCCGCACGCCGCGATCGTCAGCCGGTTTCGCATTACATCGTCTCCTGGTGGTTCGCGGCATCAACGACCGCGGGGTTCACGCGGTTTCGAGCAATCGTCCCGCCTGCGCGCGTGCTTCGTCGGTGACGATCGCACCCGACAGCATCCGCGCGATCTCCTCGCGGCGCTCCTGTTCGTCGAGGCGGCGCACCCCCGTCCGGGTCACGGTGCCGTCGTGGCTCTTGGCGATCAGCAGATGCTGCGCGGCGCGCGCCGCGACCTGGGGCGAATGGGTGACGACGAGCAGCTGAGTCACCTCCGCCAGCCGCGCCAGCCGCTCGCCGATCGCGCTGGCGACCGCGCCGCCGACGCCGCGGTCGATCTCGTCGAAGATCATCGTCGCCGCGCCGCCCTCTTCGGCCAGCGCGACCTTGAGCGCCAGGATGAAGCGTGACAATTCGCCGCCGCTCGCAATCTTGGTGAGCGGCGCGAACGGCGCGCCGGGGTTGGTCGCGATCTCGAATTCGACGCGGTCCTGACCGCTGGCGTTCCACCCCGCCGGGTCGATCGGCGCGACGCTGGTGCGGAACCGTGCGGTATCGAGCTTCAGCGGTGCGAGTTCACCCGCGACCGCCGCATCGAGCCGCGCCGCCGCGCCGCGCCGCGCCGCGCTCAGCGCGGTGGCGGCGGCGACATAATCCTCGCGCGCTGCCGCCACGCTCTTTGCCAGCGCCGCGACCCCGCCTTCGCCCGCCTCGAGTCGGTCGAGCCGGGTGCGGAGATCGTCGGCCAGCGCGGGCAACTCGTCGGGCTGGACGCGATGCTTGCGTGCCATCGCGCGCAGTTCGAACAGCCGCGCTTCGTCGTCTTCTAACGCGCGCGGATCATAGGTCAGCGCGGCGCGCGCGTCGCGCAGCCGATCCTCCGCACTCGCCCCTTCGTTCACCGCACGGTCGATCGCGGCGAGCGCCTCGGCGAGCGAATCGTGATCGGGCGCAATGCGTTCGAGTACCCGCGCCGCCTGGCGCAGCTTGGCCAGCCCGCCGTCGGAGCCGTCGAGGAAATCGTCGATCTGCGCCAGGTCGTCCGCGATCTTTTCGGCGCGCTGCATCGTCCGGCGCTGATCGGCGAGCGTTTCTTCCTCGCCGGGCTGCGCGGCGAGCGTCGTCAATTCGTCGACCGCATGGGCGAGCCATTCGCGATCGCGCGCCGCGGTCTCGATGTCCGCGCGCGCCGCCGCGAGCGCGGCCTCGGCGTCGCGCAGCGCGACCCAGCAGCGCGCGGTCGCGCGGGCGTCGATCCGCCCGAAAGTGTCGAGCAGGTCGCGATGCCCGGCGGGGGCGAGCAGCCCGCGATCGTCGTGCTGGCCGTGGATCTCGACCAGCATCGGCGCCATCTCGCGCAGCAGCGCGGCGCCTGCGGGCTGGTCGTTGACGAAGCCGCGGCTGCCGCCGTCGGCCTTGACGATGCGACGGATCAGCAGCGGTTCGCCGGGTTCGACCGCGACGCCGTTGTCGTCGAGCAGCACGGCGAGCGCGCCGGTCGGTGCGTCGAAGGTCGCGGTAACGATCGCCTGGGTCGCGCCGTGGCGGACCAGCGCGGTGTCGCCGCGCGCGCCGAGCGCGAGCCCCAGCGCGTCGAGCAGGATCGACTTGCCCGCCCCGGTCTCGCCGGTCAGCGCGTCGAGCCCCGCGCCGAATTCCAGGTCGAGCGCCTCGATAAGGACGACGTCACGGATGGCGAGCGCGGTGAGCATATACAGCGGCTATAGCGCAGCCACGGACGAAGTTTACCCTCTTCGAATGCGCGCTCCACTTTTAGCGCCCGAGAAGCCCGTTGGCGTAGTCCTGCGACGATGATAGGGTGCAGCGGGTACAAAGGAGCGCCGGTCATGCGGACGATATCGTGGTATCTGGGGGCGGCGATGATCATGGGGGTCGCCCCGGCTCATGCCGATCCCGACTGGTCGCGCGCCAAGGTGCTCGAGGTCGACCTGTCGAGTTTCGCCTACACGCCGGCGACGATCACGCTCCAGCATGGAACCCCCTACCGGCTGCACCTCGTCAACACATCGGGTGGGGGCCACGATTTTGTCGCCAAAGAATTCTTCGCCCAAGCCACCCTCGATCCGGCCAACCGCTCGATCGTCGACAAGGGGAAGGTTGCGGTGGACGGCGGGGAAAGCGTCGAGGTGGACTTGGTCGCGACCCGCGCGGGCACCTACGACGTGCATTGCTCGCATTTCATGCACTCCACCTTCGGCATGAAGGGCAGGATCATCGTTTTGTAACGTGATCCTGGTGCGGGGCTGAACGAGGGGCAGCGTTGCGGATACCGGCGCCATAAACGGATCAGTTCGGGGCCGGCTCCGCGCCGCTCGGTGTCGCGGTGGTCGAGCCGGCGGGGGCCAGCGCCTCGGGCTTGGAATTGCCCGCGGTGCCGGGCAGCGACCCGGGGGTCGATCCGGGGGTGCCAAGCGGGATCGGCATCGTCCCCGCGGGCACGACCGGCAGCGCCTGGGCCGGATGCGCCTGCATCAGCTTGTACGCCTGGCCATACCAGTCGGACCCGGGATAATTGGCACCGAGTACCGCGGTCGATTTTTGGGCTTCCATCGGCAAGCCGAGCTCCAGATAGGTTTCGGTCAGCCGCATCAGCGCCTCGGGCGCGTGGGTCGTGGTCTGGAAATCCTCGATCACCTTGCGGAAGCGCATACTGGCGGCAAGCCACTGGCCGCGGCGTTCGTAGAACCGCCCGACCTCCATTTCCTTGCCCGCGAGGTGATCGTTGACGAGATCGATCTTGAGCCGCGCGTCGGAGGCATAGCGCGTGTCGGGGTAGCGCCGGACCAGCTCGCCGAGCGAATCGAGCGCCTGGCGGGTGATCTTCTGGTCGCGGGTCACGTCCTTGATCTGCTCGTAATAGCTGAGCGCGACCAGATAATAGGCATAGGGCGCGTCGCGGTTGCCGGGGTGGACCGACAGGAAGCGCTGCGCCGACTGGATCGATTCGGTGTAGTCGCGATCCAGATAATAGCTGAACGCGCTCATCACCTGCGCGCGCCGCGCCCAGACCGAATAGGGATGCTGGCGCTCGACCTCGTCGAACAGCTGCGCCGCCTCCTTGTACCGTCCCTCATCGAGCCGCCGCTTCGCCGCAGTATACAGCGTGCCCACGTCGCGCGCGACATAGGGCAGGTCGCCCTTGGTCTTGGTGCGGGCGCACCCCCCGATCGGCAACGCCATCGCGGCGATGAGGGCGAGGGCGATCGCGCGGGCAGGCATGGCCTTGGCGAAACGGGCAGACTGGGGGATACGCATCGGTGCGGTCCATAGCGTAAGCGGTGCGTCGCGAACAATCCCCCCTTTGGTGCGTTCGAAGCCAGTCACCACTATGCCGCCACTCCAGTTCCAAGGACGATCATGCCCGCCACGCTGCTCCACACTCATCGCGTCGAAAAGCCCTGGGGGCGCCACGATCTGGGCTTCGGGTTCGATGATGCGCCCCAGGATGGCGAACCCGTCGGCGAGGTGTGGTTCCAGGAGCCGGGCGATCACCAGCCCGATCTGCTGATCAAATATCTGTTCACCGGCAAGAAGCTGTCGGTTCAGGTCCATCCCGACGACGAGCAGGCACACCAGCGCGACCTGCCGCGCGGCAAGGACGAATGCTGGACGATCCTGGCGGCCAAACCCGGCGCGACGATCGCGCTCGGCCCCAAGGCGCCGATGACACGCGACCAGCTCCGCGCCGCCGCGCTCGACGGGGATATCGAGAAGGAACTCGATTGGGTGCCGATCCACGCGGGCGAATTCCTCTACGCGCCGTCGGGGACGATCCACGCGATCGGCGGGGGGCTGACGCTGATCGAGGTCCAGCAGAACAGCGAGACCACCTATCGGCTGTACGATTACGGCAGCGACCGCGAACTCCACCTCGACGACGGAGTCGCGGTCGCCGACCTCGAACCGTATCGCGCGGTGCCGTCGCCGGGGCAGGTCGACCTCCACCGCACGATCCTGGTCGAGGGGCCGAAGTTCGTGCTCGAACGCTGGTCGAGCGGGACGCACGGGGTGGCGCTGCCCGACGGCACGACCGGGTGGATCGTCCCAATCACCGGATCGGGATCGGTCGCGGGGGTCGAGTTCAAGGCGGGCGAGTGCGCTACCGTGACCGGCACCGAGACGGTAACGACCAGCGCCGATGCCGACCTGTTGTTCGCCTATCCGGGGACGCGGCGGATTTGATTTAGCCGATTCAGGTGCGCGCCAGGGTAGGGCGGCGGAACGACCAGCGGATCGTTTCCGCGACCGCCATCGTCCCGCTGCGCACCAGCGGCCGCCCGATCAAGGGCGAGGACAGGCCGTGGAGGTCGCGCGCCCAGCCGGGCAGTAGGTCGATCGCGGCGGCGCGGATCAGTTTGCTGACCGCGCGGACGCGGGGATCGTCGGATCGATCGGCGAGGATCAGCGCCAGCACCTCCCGCGTTCGTGCGTCGCTGCGTGCCATGCCGCGCATCGATTCGAGCAGCGTCTCGGCCGCGCGCAGCGTGTGCGGGACCGGGTCCGCGCCCAGCGCCGCACCGATCCGCGCGGTCTCGGCGACATAGCGATCGGCATCGGCGCGCGACAGCGCGGGCTCACCATAGCGTCGCCACGCGGCGAGGAAGCTCGTCACCTCGGTGACATGGACCCAGGCGAGCGCGCGCGGATCGTTGGCGCGATAGGGGGTGCGGTCGGGCAGCCGCCCGTCGACCGTGTTATGGATCCGCCGGACGCGATCGATCGCTGCCTCCGCCGCTTGCCGGGGGCCGTAGGTCGTCGTCGCGATGAAGCGCGCGGTGCGGCGCAACCGGCCGTGCATGTCGGCGCGGAAATTGGAATGATCCCACACCCCCGCGAGCACCGTCGGCATCAGCATCTGCATCATCAGGCTGGCGATGCCGCCGACCATCATCGACGTGACGTCGCCATGGACCCGCCACGCCACCGACTGCGCGCCGAACAGGCTGTCGTCGCTCCGCCCGACCGGCGCTTCGCCACGGGTGGGGTCGTTGAAGATCGCGATGACCTGATCCGCGATCGCCTGGCGCAGCGCCATCTCGGTCAGTCGACCCCGGCCAGCGCCGCGCGGCAATCGGCAGCGCATTCGCGGCACATCGTCGCGCACAGCGCGCAATGATCGCTATCGTGCTGGTCGCACTCGGTCGCGCAGGCATCGCAGGCCTGGATGCAGAGGTCGAGCTGGGCGCGGAGCAGCGCGACATTTTGCCCGGTCCGCCGCACCGCGAGATGCGCGGTCGCATCGCACACAACGGCACAGTCGAGGCACGACCGGATGCACTGCCGCATGTCGCCGTCTTCGGCGAGGCACGCGTCGGCGCACGAGGTGCAGAACAGCGAACACAGCATCGCGTGGCGCGCCGCCTTGGCGAGCGGCTCGTTGAAATCATCGCCGACATTGGGATGGAGGCTGATCATTTTTTCGATCGACATGCTGGGCGTTCCTTCGCGATGGTGAGTGATCCCAACGATCGGGCACCCGGATCGATCGGTGTGCGGCGCGGTTTATTTTCGCTGCCGGTCGCACCGCATGGCCACGATCGCCGCGCCGGGGCGTTGAGCCCCGACAGGGAGAACCAGCGATGATCCACGACATCAAGACACTCGATACGGTGCGGCGCGACTGCCGCAAATTGGTCACCAAACGATCGCTGATGGCGGCGGGCGCGGCGGTCATCCCGATTCCCGGTGCCGACGTGGTCGCGGATATCGGGCTGCTCGCCACGCTTCTGCCGCTGATCAGCACGAAGTTCGAACTCGATCACGACCAGGTCGACAAGCTCGATCCGACCACGGTCCAGCAGGTGTTCGTCGTCGCCGCGAGCCTGGGCAACAACGTGATCGGGCGGATGGTGACGCGGCAGATGGTGGTGCGACTGCTCAAGCGCTTCGGCGTCCGCCTCGCGACCGCATCGGCGGCGAAATATGTCCCGGTGCTCGGCTCAGCGGTGGCGGCGACGATCGGTTTCGGCGCGATGAAGCTCGCCGGAAACGCGCATATCGACGATTGCTACAAGACCGCGCGGGCGGTGATCGATGCGCGATCGGCCGCCGCTGTGGCTGCCGCGTGATTCGGTTGCGCGCCAAATCCGCCTCGAGGCTGTAGGAGGACAACATGATCCAACATCGATTCGCGTTGACGACGACTTCGGTCCTTGTCGCCCTGCTCGCCACCGTCGCGTCGGTCGTCCCGGCGGCGGCGCAGGCCGCCGATCAGGATCACGACGCGCCGTACCGCACGAGGGTGGGGCTGGGACCTCAGATCGTGCCGAGCTTTCCCGGCGCGGATACGGTTCGCGTGCAACCGTTCTTTGATTTCGTGCGCGCGCGCGGTGACGAGCCGTTCGCGTTCGAAGCCCCCGACGAAAGTATCGGATTCGCGGTTCTGACGCTCGACCGGCTGTCGGTTGGCCCGGTGCTGGGGTTCGAAGGCCGCCGCCGGAGCAGCGACGTCGGGGGGCGGCTGCCCGCGGTGGGCTCCACCGTCGAAATCGGCGGTTTCGTGCAGTATCAACTCGCGCCCGCCGCCCGGCTCCGCACCGAAGTGCGACAGGGCATTGGCGGGCACCGCGGGCTGATCGCCGATATCAGTGCGGATTATGTCGCGCGGCGCGGCGACGCGTGGCTGTTTTCGTTGGGACCGCGAGTGACGATCACCAACGAACGCTATGAGCGCGCCTATTTCGGCGTCTCGCCGAGCGCGGCCGCCGCCTCGGGGCTGCGTGCGTTCGCGGCCGGCGGCGGGATCGAATCGATCGGCGCCACCGCGGGCTTCGTTCGCCAGTTCACCCCGCGCTGGGGAATCTACAGCTATGCCAAATACGAGCGGCTGGTCGGCGACCCAGCACGCTCCCCGATCGTCGCGCGCTATGGGTCCAAGAACCAGGCATCGGCGGGACTGGCGCTGACCTATACGTTCGGGCGCGGCGTCGGGCGCTAACGTCCGCGCTGGCCAAGCGGCGGCGGGTATCGCACAGGACCCGGATGCGGTTTCGCGATTTTCTCCTGCTCGTTGCGGTCTGCCTCACCTGGGGCCTCAGCAACGTCGTCAGCAAGATCGTCGTCGGCCAGTGGCATGTCCCGCCGCTGTTCTTCGCGGCAGTGCGGTTCGCGGTGGTCGTCGCGGCGACGCTGCCGTGGCTTTTGCCGATGCCGCGCCCGGTGTGGCGGCTGCTGAGCGTCGGCATCCTGATGGGCGCGGGCAATTTCGCGTTGCTGTTCATCGGGCTGCAGACCGCCTCGCCGTCGATGGCGGCGGTGGTGATCCAGGCGGGGGTGCCGATCACGACCTTGCTGTCGATCGTGATGCTCGGCGAGAGGATTCGCTGGCGCCGTGGGCTCGGGATCGGGTTGACGCTAGCAGGGGTGCTGCTGGTGGTGTGGCGGCCGGGGTTCACGGTGTCGCACGGCTTGCTGTTCGTGCTCGGCGCGGCGGCGGCGGGGTCGCTCGGCGCGATTTTGATGAAGCAGATGCCCGCGATCGCGCCGCTCCGGTTTCAGGCGTGGGTCGGCATGGCGGGGGTGATCCCGCTGGCGCTGGCGTCGGCGCTGGTCGAACATGGCCAGTGGCAGATGTCGGTCGCGGCGGGATGGCCGTTCGTCGCTGCGGTGTTGTTCTCGGCGCTGATCGTCTCGCTGTGCGCGCACACCGCCTATTACTGGCTGATCGCGCGCTATGAGGCGAATTTGCTCGCGCCGCTGACGCTGATGACCCCGCTGTCGACGATCGCGCTGGGGGTGATGATCACCGGCGACGAACTCGACGGACGGATGATCGCGGGCGCCGCGCTGGCGCTGCTCGGTGTGCTGGTGATCGCGCTACGGCGGAGTAGCGCGCCGATCGCGGAGACGCAGGAGCATCGGGCGTAGGGGCAATGATTAGCGCGCGGTGACTTCAACTAGATCCGTTCGTGCTGAGCTTGTCGAAGCACGGTGAGACTCAGGCCCTTCGACAAGCTCAGGCCGAACGGTTGACTGTTCAATCCCCCCGCCGTTGACGCCGTCCGGGGCTCTGCTAGGGGCGGAAGCGTGAAGGGTCCCCGGCGACGGGGTGAATAGGGAAGCCGGTGCGAACCCGGCGCTGTCCCCGCAACTGTGACCGGCGAGCGGTCTCCTCATCATGCCACTGGGTTTCGACCTGGGAAGGCGAGGAGAGAGCGATGACCCGGGAGTCAGGAGACCTGCCCCTCGCGGTCGATCCATCGCGCGGGCGGGAGCTCCCGGGCGGACGAGCGGCGCCTGGCGACGGGTCCGCCTCGAGCGAGCGACATCCGCCGCTCGCGAATCGTCGCGCGCGGCACATGCAAGGATGTGCCCACGTGTTGAAACCTCTCCTCCTTCTTTCCACGATTCTCGCTGCGTCCCCCGCGGTCGCGCAGACGGGGCCGGTGTCCGATGCCGATATCGTCGTTACCGCCAGCGGCGTCGCGCAGCCCGCCGACCAGGTCGGGCAGGCGATCACCGTCATCACCCGCGACGCAATCGAACGCCGCCAGATCGTGTCGGTCGCGGACCTGCTCGCGACCACGCCCGGCGTCACTGTCACCCGCAACGGCGGCATCGGTAGCTTCACCGGCGTGCGGTTGCGCGGCGCGGAAGCCGAACAGACACTGACGATCATCGACGGGGTGCGCGTCAACGATCCGTCGTCGCCCGGCGGCGGGTTCGATTTCGGCAACTTGCTCGCCGGATCGATCGACCGAATCGAGATTTTGCGCGGGCCGAATTCGGTGCCGTGGGGCAGCCAGGCGATCGGCGGGGTCGTCAACATCGTCACCCTGCGCCCGACCGAGGGGCTGCAGGCGCGGGGCAACGTCGAATATGGCCGCTACGACAGCCTCTACGCCAATGCCGGGATTTCGGGCGCGAAGGGCGGGCTGTCGGGCGCGCTGACCGGCGGGTATCTCAAGAGCGACGGCATTTCGACCGCTGCCGCCGGAACCGAGCGCGACGGTTATCGCCAATATGGCGCGACCGGGCGGTTGGGGTATGACATCGCGCCGGGTATCGGCATCGATCTGCGCGGCTATTACGCCGACAGTCGCACCGACCTCGACGGCTTTCCCGCACCCGCCTATACCTTCGCCGATACTCCCGAATATTCGACCGCGCAGGAATTGTACGGCTATGCGGGTGTCCATGCGACCATCGGCGGTGTGCAGAACGTCGTCGCGTTCACGATCGCGGATATCAATCGCGATAATTACGATCCGACCTTCGGCACCGCGCCGTCGTTCATCGGACGCGGACGATCGGAACGCTACAGCTATCAGGGCGACTGGCAGGCGGTGCGCCAACTCCGGCTGGTCGCTGGCGCCGAGCGTGAGAATACGCGCTTCAACGACGGCACGACCTTTGCCGATACCGGGATCACGAGCTTCTATGGCGAGGCGATCGTGACCCCGATTGAGGCGCTGACGATCACCGGCGGTATCCGCAACGACGATCACGATGCGTTTGGCAACCACACCAGCGTGGGCGCGAACGCCGCCTTGGCGCTGGGGACGGGCACGACATTGCGGGCGAGCTATGGCGAGGGGTTCAAGGCGCCGACGCTGTATCAACTCTACGGCCCCTACGGCACCCGGACGCTCGATCCCGAGACCGCGCGCAATTACGATGCGGGCGTCGAACAATCGCTGCTCGGCGGGCGTGCACGCGCATCGGCGACCTATTTCCATCGCGATACCCGCAACCAGATCGACTTCGACCTCGGCACCTTCACCTATGCCAATATCGCGCGCACCCGCGCCGAGGGCGTCGAACTGGCGATTGCGCTGAAGCCCGTCGATGCGCTGACGTTCTCGGCGAACTACAGCTATATCGACAGCCGGAACCGCGTCGCGGGAGCGAATTTCGACAACGATCTCGCGCGGCGTCCGCATCAGACCGTGAGCGCCACTGTCAATTACGTATTTCCGTTCGGCCTGTCGGTCGGCAGCACGATCACGCATGTCGGGGACAGCTTCGACAACGCGGCCAACACCGTCCGGCTCGACGGTTATGTGCTGGCGAGCATCCGCGCGGAAATGCCGATCGGTGAACGCCTGTCGGTCTATGGCCGGGTCGAGAATTTGTTTGACGAAACATATCAGGTCGTCCGCGGCTACGGTACCTATGGCAGCACGGCCTATGGCGGCGTGCGGGTGAAGCTGGACTGATGCGACCCGCGCTTCCCCTCCTGTTGCTGGTCGCGAGCTGTGCCGCGCCGCCGCGGCAGGGGGGAATCGTCTCGACCAACCCGTGCGCCGACGCGATCCTCGCGCAACTCGCGCCCGACAGATTGGCGGCGGTGAGTCATTATTCGCACGACGCGGCGGCGACCTCGATGCCGCTGGCGCTCGCGCGGCGCTTTCCCGCGACCGCAGGCACCGCGGAGGAGGTCATCGCGCGTGCGCCCGATCTGGTCGTGACCGACAGTTTCGCGCCCGCCGCGACCCGCGCCGCCTATGCCAGGGCGGGCTTGCGGGTGCTGACGCTGGGATCGGTCGCGACGATCGCGGCGAGCGAGGCACAGGTGATGGAGATCGCCGACGCGGTGGGGAGACCCGAGCGGGGTCGGGCGATGGTGGCGGAGATTGAAGCGGCGGTCGACGCTTCCGTTCCCCGGCGCAGGCCGGGGTCCAGTCTCGGCGCCTTGCGCCGATCGCGCTCCCGCGCGAGTACAGGTTCAGCGCTGGACCCCGGCCTGCGCCGGGGAACAGTGAAGACCAACCCCTCCGCGCTCCTCTACATCGCGGGCGATCTCGCCAATGGCTCGGGGACGCTGCTCGACGACCTGCTCGCGCACGCCGGTTTCCGCAACGCCGCCGCCGATTACGGGCTCGCCTATACCGGGACGCTGCCGATCGAGACGATCGCGGCGCATCCGCCCGCGGTGATCCTTTCCCCCGGCGATGGCCGTACCGCCGAGCTGCGCCGCCGCGTCCTCGCGCGTTCACATGCCGCCACGCGCGAAGCGTATTTCCCACGCCAGCTGATGAACTGCGGCGGCTCCAGCATCGCGCCTGCGCTCGCGCGGCTCGCCGCGGTTCGGCGCGGGCTGTGACGCGCGCCGCCAAGCTCGCGATCCTCGCCGCGCTGGTCGTTGCGGCGTTTGCGTTATCGCTCGTGGCAGGCAAGCAATGGCTGCCGCTCGACGGCGACGCCGCAAGCGCGATCATGATCGAACTGCGGCTGCCGCGGGCGCTGCTTGGGCTCGCGCTCGGCGCGGTCCTTGGGCTGTCGGGCGCGGTGCTCCAGGGCTATCTGCGCAACCCGCTCGCCGATCCGGCGGTGGTGGGGGTCAGTTCGTCGGCGGCGTTGGGGGCGGTGGCGGCGATCCTCTACGCGGGCGGATCGAGCCTCGCGGTGTTCGCCGCGGCGATGCTGGGGGCAGGGGGCGCGATGGCGCTGCTTGCGGCGCTGACGTGGCGCAGCCCCAGCCCGGTCGCGTTCATCCTCGCGGGCACGGTGCTGTCGAGTCTCGCGGGCGCGCTCACCGCCTTCCTGATCTCGACCGCGGCGAACCCCTATGCGATCGCGAGCGTGCTCGACTGGTTGATGGGCGCGCTGACCGATCGGAGCCTCGACGATGCTGCGCGCGCGATCCCGCCGATGGCGGTCGGCGCGGGGGTGTTGCTGCTCACCGCGCGCGCGCTCGACGCGCTGACCTTGGGGGAGGATGCGGCGCGGTCGCTGGGCGTCAGGCTCGGGCGATTGCAGGCGCTGGTCGTGATCGGCACCGGGCTGACGATCGGCGCGGGGGTCGCGGTGACCGGGGTGGTCGGGTTCGTCGGGCTGGTCGTGCCGCACCTGCTCCGCCCGGTGTTCGGGCATCGCCCGAGCGACTTGCTGCTGCCGAGCGCGCTCGGTGGCGCGGCGCTGGTGCTCGTCGCGGACAGCCTGTGCCGGCTGGCGCCCGGCGCGGGAGAAGTGCGGCTCGGCGTCGCGATGGCACTGATCGGTGCGCCGTTCTTCCTCGGGTTGCTGATGACCTATCGGAACCGCGCATGGATCTGACGTTCGACCATGTCGGCGTCAGTCGCGGCAAGCGTCGGGTGCTCCACGGCATCGACGCGACGCTGCGTGCGGGGCGGGTCACCGCGATCCTCGGCCCCAATGGCGCGGGCAAATCGACGCTGCTCAAGGCCGCGCTCGCGCTGCTGCCGACGACGGGCGTCGTCCGCCTCGGGGTTGATCCGGTCGCGACGATGGACCCGCGCGCCCGTGCGCGCGCGATCGGGTATCTGCCGCAGGATGCCGCGGTCCACTGGAACATCCGCGCGCGCGATGCGGTGGCGCTCGGCCGCTTGCCGCATCGCAGCGCCTATGCCGCGCCGTCCGCCGTCGACGAGGCCGCGATCGACGCCGCGCTCGCCGCGACCGAGACGGCGCATCTCGCGTACCGCCCGATCGGCGAATTGTCGGGGGGCGAGCGTGCGCGTGTCCTGCTCGCGCGGGTGCTGGCGGGGGAGCCGCGCTGGCTGCTTGCCGACGAACCGCTCGCCAGCCTCGACCCCGCGCATCAGCTCGACGTCATTGCGCGGCTGCGCGCGGTCGCGGCGGGGGGGCGCGGCGTTGCGATCGTGCTCCACGATATCGTCCAGGCGGGGCGGCTCGCCGACGATGTGATGGTGCTCAAGGATGGCCGGATCGTCGCGTTCGGCGCGGTCGCGGATGTGCTGACCCCGGCGACGCTCGAACCCGTCTTCGAGGTCGCGTTCGGAACCCTTGCCGGTCCTCATCCGATCTGCATAGCGATCGAGCGGCTTGGCCGCTGACAGCTCGCGCCCTATGTGGCACGGTAATTAAATTACAACGCGGAGTCGGCACCGGCCCGCTTGAGGAGAGCGTGATGCGCATCATCGACCATCATATCGCGGGCTATTCGGGTGGCGCGGGCGGGCGGACGCCAGTTGCGGGCCAAGCCCGGTTTGGCGACATTTTCGATCCCAACACGGGCGAGGTCCAGGCGCAGGTGCCGCTCGGTACCAAGGCCGATCTCGACGTCGCGGTCGCCGCGGCGCTGAAGGCGCAACCGGGCTGGGCTGCGACCAACCCGCAGCGCCGGGCGCGCGTGATGTTCGAGTTCAAGCGGCTCGTCGAAGCCAATATGGACGAGCTGGCGCACATGCTCAGTTCCGAACATGGCAAGGTGATCGCGGATTCGAAAGGCGACGTGCAGCGCGGGCTCGAGGTCATCGAATTCTGTTGCGGCATTCCGCACATCCTGAAGGGCGAATTCACACAAGGCGCGGGGCCGGGGATCGACGTCTATTCGATGCGCCAGCC
The DNA here is from genome assembly GCF_006438955.1 of Sphingomonas oligophenolica. GTDB lineage: Bacteria > Pseudomonadota > Alphaproteobacteria > Sphingomonadales > Sphingomonadaceae > Sphingomonas > Sphingomonas oligophenolica_A. Next base: position 18,589 of record NZ_RCZK01000004.1, read on the forward strand.
GCTCGGAATCGGCGCGGGCATCACCCCGTTCAACTTCCCCGCGATGATCCCGATGTGGATGTTCGGCGTCGCGATCGCGACCGGCAACGCGTTCATCCTAAAGCCGTCGGAGCGTGATCCGTCGGTGCCGCGGCGTCTGTCCGAACTGATGACCGAAGCGGGTGCGCCCGAGGGCATCCTGCAGTGCGTCCAGGGTGACAAGGAGATGGTCGACGCGATCCTCGATCATCCCGCGATCGCCGCGATCAGCTTCGTGGGTTCGTCCGACATCGCGCATTACGTCTACAAGCGCGGGGTCGAGAACGGCAAGCGCGTCCAGGCGATGGGCGGCGCGAAGAACCACGGCATCGTCATGCCCGACGCCGATCTCGACCAGGTCGTCGCCGACCTGTCGGGCGCGGCGTTCGGCAGCGCGGGCGAACGCTGCATGGCGCTGCCCGTCGTGGTGCCGGTGGGCGACAAGACCGCCAATGCGCTGCGCGAAAAGCTGATCCCGGCGATCGATGCGCTCCGCGTCGGCGTGTCGACCGACAATGACGCGCATTACGGCCCGGTCGTCAGCGCGCAGCATCGCGAGCGGATCGAGAAGTGGATCCAGACCGGGGTCGACGAGGGGGCCGAGCTCGTCGTCGACGGGCGCGGTTTCGAGCTGCAGGGCCACGAGAAGGGGTTCTTCATCGGGCCGTCGCTGTTCGACCACGTCACCCCCGATATGAGCGCGTACAAGGAGGAGATTTTCGGTCCCGTCCTCCAGATCGTCCGCGCACATGATTTCGAGGAAGCGGTGCGGCTGCCGAGCGACCACCAATATGGCAACGGCGTCGCGATCTTCACGCGGAACGGCCACGCCGCGCGCGAGTTCGCGGCGCGGGTCAATGTCGGCATGGTCGGGATCAACGTGCCGATCCCGGTGCCGGTCGCGTATCACACCTTCGGCGGATGGAAGCGCAGCGCGTTCGGCGACACCAACCAGCACGGCATGGAGGGGGTGAAGTTCTGGACCAAGGTCAAGACCGTCACCCAGCGCTGGCCCGATGGCAGCGCGGGCGTGGACGACGCTGCCAACGCCTTCGTCATCCCGACGATGGGGTGATCGCGATGCGGGGAATCATCCTGACGATGGCGCTTGCGTCGCTCGCGGCGTGCGGATCGAACGACGGCGGGGGCAATAGCAGCGCCGACAGCGACGTGCCGAGCGGCGCGGGACAGGCGCAGGTGCCGCCCGACCTCACCGTCGACAACAGCCAGCGGCAGGTGCCGGTGATGCTGCCGTCGCCCGCGCCGCTGTCATCGATCCCCGCGGCGTTCCAGGGCCGGTGGGGGATGGTGCCCGCAGATTGCGACCCCAAGCGCGACGACAACAAGGGGCTGATGACGATCACCGCCGACCGGCTGAGCTTCTACGAATCGCGCGCCACGATCGGGTCGCTACAACAGGTCACGCCGACCAAGATCCAGGGGCTATTGTCCTATTCGGGCGAAGGCCAGACGTGGAAGAAGGCGACCTCGCTGACGCTCCAGGACGCAGGCAAGACGCTGGTCCGCGAGGAAACCGATCCCGTGTCCGCCGACACCTATTCCAAATGTCCCGCCTGAACGGAAATCCATGACCGACCAGTTTTCCCTTACCGCCGAGCAGCGCGAGATCCAGGATCTGGCGCGGCGTTTCACCGCCGATCGGATCACGCCGAACGCCGCCGAATGGGACGAAAAGCATATTTTCCCGCGCGCCGTGATCAAGGAGGCGGCCGAACTCGGCTTCGCGTCGATCTACGTCAGCGAGGACAGCGGGGGGATCAACCTCGGGCGGCTCGAGGCGGCGCTGATCATGGAAGCGATGGCCTATGGCTGTCCCTCGACCAGCGCGTTCATCAGTATCCATAACATGGCGAGCTGGATGATTGACCGGTTCGGGGCGGCGGCGGTGAAGGCGAAATATCTCCCCAGCCTGGTCACGATGGATCGGATCGCGAGCTATTGCCTGACCGAGCCCGGATCGGGCTCCGACGCCGCCGCGCTCAAGACCAAGGCGGTCAAGGACGGCGATGACTGGCTCGTCACCGGCACCAAGCAGTTCATCAGCGGTGCGGGCGAGAACGAGGTATATGTCACGATGGTCCGCACCGGCGAGGATGGCCCCAAGGGCATATCCTGCCTGGTGATCGAGAAGGACATGCCCGGCGTCAGCTTCGGCGCGAACGAAAAGAAACTGGGCTGGCATTCGCAACCGACCCGGCAGGTGATGTTCGACAATGTCCGCGTGCCCGGCGAGAATCTCGTCGGCGGGCTCGGCGAGGGCTTCCGGATCGCGATGATGGGATTGGACGGCGGGCGGCTCAACATCGGCGCGTGCTCGCTCGGCGGTGCGCAGCGGTGCCTCGACGAGGCAATCACCTATACCAAGGACCGCAAGCAGTTCGGGACCGCGATCGCGGAGTTCCAGAACACCCAGTTCATGCTCGCCGACATGGCAACCGAATTGGAGGCGGCGCGCGCGCTGCTCTATATCGCGGCGGCGAAGGTCACCGCCAATGCGCCCGACAAGACGCGGTTCGCGGCGATGGCGAAACGGCTCGCGACCGATACCGGTTCGAGCGTCGTCGACCGCGCGCTGCAATTGCATGGCGGTTACGGCTATCTGCAGGATTACCCGATCGAGCGCTTCTGGCGCGACCTGCGGGTGCATTCGATCCTGGAGGGCACCAACCAGGTCATGCGGATGATCGTCGGGCGCGAGCTGACGCGGCAATGACCGACCATGTTCTGACCCCGGTCGACGGGGCGGTCGGGCGGATTCGGCTTAATCGCCCCAAGGCGCTCCACGCGCTGACCACCGCGATGTGCGCAAGCATGAGCGAGGCGCTCGACCGGTGGCGGACCGATCCGGCGGTCGAGGCGGTGATGATCGATCACGCTCCCGCGCCGGACGGCGACCCAAAGCTATCGCGCGGTTTTTGCGCGGGCGGCGACATTCGCATGCTCGCGGAAAGCGGCGCGAAGGACGGGGTCGAGGCGCGCGCGTTCTTCCACACCGAATATCGGCTCAACCACCGCCTCTTCACCTACGCCAAGCCGACCGTCGCGTTCATGGACGGGGTGACGATGGGCGGCGGGGTCGGGATCGCGCTGCCGTGCGACTATCGCGTTGCGACCGAGCACACGAAATTCGCGATGCCCGAGACGGGGATCGGCCTGTTCCCCGATGTCGGCGGCGGCTGGTATCTGTCGCGGCTGCCGGGGCGGATGGGGCAATATCTTGCGCTGACCGGGCACCGGCTCGACGGCGCCGAATGTTGCGCGCTGGGGCTGGCGACGCATTATCTCGCCAGCGACCGTCTCGATGACGCGAAGCACCGGATTGCAGAGACGCCGCAGGATATCGCCGCGATCCTCGACGATCTCGCGGTTCCCGCTCCCGACGCGCGCATCCTGGCGCACCGCGACGTGATCGCGCGGCTGTTCGCAAGCGACCGGCTCGAGGAGGGATATGCTGCGCTCGAGGCCGATCGGTCGGATTTCGCGCGTGACACGCTTGCGACGCTCAAGACCAAATCGCCGCAGACGATGAAGGTGAGTCTGAAATTGCTGCTCGACGGTGCCGCTGCAAAGACGTTCGAGGACGAGATGGCGCGCGAATATGCGGTTGGCAGCCGCGTCGTCCAGCGCCACGATTTCCTCGAGGGCGTCCGCGCGGTGATCGTCGACAAGGACAACGCGCCGCGCTGGAACCCCGCCACGCCCGAGGGCGTCACCGGCCACGTCATCGACCAGATTTTCGCGCCGCTCCCCGCCGATCAGGCGTGGACGCCCGGCTGACAGGAGAGAGACATGGACTACGAGACGATTCAGGTCGAACAGCGCGGCGCGGTGACGCTGATCACGCTCGATCGGCCCAAGGCGCTCAACGCGTTGAACGCGCAGGTGCTGACCGACCTGCTCGCGGCGTTGGCGGCGTTAGATGCCGACCATAGCCAGGGCTGCGCGGTGCTGACCGGCAGCGACAAGGCGTTCGCCGCGGGGGCGGACATCAAGGAAATGTCCGGGATGGACTTCGCGGCGATGTACGGCAGCGATCACTTTTCAGGCTACGACCGGCTCGTCCAGACCCGCAAGCCCGTGATCGCGGCGGTCGCGGGCTATGCGCTGGGCGGCGGGTGCGAACTGGCGATGATGTGCGACTTCATCCTCGCCGCCGACACCGCCAAGTTCGGCCAGCCCGAGATCAAGCTCGCGGTCAGTCCCGGCATGGGCGGATCGCAACGCCTCACCCGCGCCGTGGGGAAGGCCAAGGCGATGGAGATGTGCCTGACCGGACGGATGATGGACGCCGGGGAAGCCGAACGCGCCGGGCTGGTCAGCCGCGTGATCCCCGCCGCCGAGCTGATCGACGAAGCGGTCAAGACCGCCGCGGTCATCGCGGGGATGGCGCCGATCGCGGTCAAGGCGAACAAGGAAATGGTCAACGCCGCGTTCGAGACCGGGCTGACCGCGGGCGTGCAGTTCGAACGACGGCTGTTCCACGGGTTGTTCGGGACCGCGGATCAGAAGGAAGGCATGGCCGCGTTCGTCGAGAAGCGGCCCGGCAACTGGACGGGGAAATAACAGTCCCCCTCCCGTTTACGGGAGGGGTTAGGGGAGGGCCTGTTCCCTCCGATCACATGGTTTCCGGTTGCGGACAGGCCCTCCCCCGGCCCCTCCCGCAAGCGGGAGGGGAGTAAAAACAATGGCACGCGTCGCATTCATCGGACTGGGCAACATGGGCGGCGGGATGGCCGCGAACCTCGCGAAGAACGGGCATGACGTGCGCGCTTTCGACCTCAGCGAAGAGGCACTCGCCAAGGCGAAGGCCGCGGGCTGCCTGCCCAAGGCGAGCGCCGCCGAGGCGATCGAGGGGGCCGAGGCGGTCGTCACGATGCTGCCCGCGGGCAAGCATGTCGAGAGCGTCTATACCGACGCGGTGTTCGGCAACGCCGCGACCTCCGCGATCCTGATCGACTGTTCGACGATCGACGTCGCCACCGCCAAGCGCGTCGCCGATGCCGCCGCCGCCAAGGGGCTGACCGCGGTCGATGCGCCGGTGTCAGGCGGGATCGGGGCGGCGAATGCGGGGACGCTGACGTTCATGGTCGGCGGATCGCAAGACGCGTTCGCGCGCGCCGAACCGTTCCTGGCGGACATGGGCAAGGCGTTGATCCACGCCGGGCAGAACGGCGCGGGGCAGGCGGCGAAGATCTGCAACAACATGATTCTCGGCGCGACGATGGCCGCGACCTGCGAGGCGTTCCTGCTCGCGGAGAAACTGGGGCTGAAGGCGCAGGCGTTCTACGACATCGCGAGCGTGTCGTCGGGACAGAGCTGGTCGATGACGAGCTATTGCCCCGTCCCCGGTGTCGGACCGGACACGCCCGCGGATCATGATTATCAGGGCGGGTTCGCGGCGGCGCTGATGCTGAAGGATCTGCGGCTGGCCATGGCGGCGTCCGAGGACGTCGGCGCACAGACCCCGATGGGGGCGCAGGCGCGCGAGCTGTACGAAGCCTTTGCCGATCAGGGGCAGGGCGGGGTCGATTTTTCGGGGATCATCCGGATGCTGCGGGGGGAGGCGCAAGAGTAGCGCCACATGCCAACGTCATCCCGGACTTGTTCCGGGATCCATGGATCCGCAAGCGCTGCGCTCGGGGGACGGTGGACCCCGGAACAAGTCCGGGGTGACGAATGAGGATGAGGGTCTCGGGTGCCTCGCCGCCTGTAGACGGACGGTGGGTCAGGTGGCTGGCCCGCCATCCACGTCGCACGCCCCCTTCATCGCCGTAATGTAGCGGCTGATCAGGTCCACCCCCTCCTTGTGTTCGAGCGAGCGGCCGAGTTCGGGCATCATCTCGCCCGGATCGGTGCTCGCCATCCGATAGGGGATGATCGACGCGTCGGGGTGCCCAGGTACCACGTCGAACGAGCGGTTGCCGGTGCCGCGTCCCGCCGCGACCGGGGGCTTGCACATCCCCAGGATGCGCGGATCGAGCGTGGCGGCATCGAGCCATAGCCCTGACGTCCGCGCCGCGCCGGTGGCGTTGTGGCAATGGCTGCAGTTGATGTCGAGATACGCACGTGCCTCCGCGCCGACGCCCGCGGCGTCGTGTTGCCAATCGGCGTTGCGCGGCACGCCAACGTTCGGGACGCCCGTCAGATAGCCGATTCCGACGAGCCGCCGCAGCTGGTTGATCTCGCCACCCGCACCCGGAAAATCGCGGTTGAGATGGCGCGCCTTGAGCCCGATCGGGTCGATCGCCCGCGTGTGATAATCCTGTGCGTGGCACCCCGCACACTGGTTCTGGTTGGGGACGGAATAGGTGAATTGGGTCTTCGCACCGCCTGCATCGAAGGTGAGCGGGATGTCCGCGCCCGTCCGTTCGAGCGTCGCATCGGTGCCGTCCGCGTTCCAGACATAGGGCAGCGCGACCCAACCCTTGGTGCGCTTCACCAGCAGCCGCGTTTCGATCAGCCGGACATGCGCCAGGTCGAGCCCGTCGACCCCCGTCTGGTACAGTGCGGGCGTCGCCTTGAGCACCGTGTCGCTGGTTTGCGGATCGGCTGCTGCGGCGGGGGTGGTGTAATAGAAGGTCTTGGTGACGATCGTGCCGACCGGAAAGTCGAGCCAGCGGTCGGGGTTGTAGGTCGCATGAACCCCCTTGGGCATCCAGATCGTCCGCCATTTCTGCGCATAATCGCTGAACAGCGGGGTCGCGAGGTCGTAGGTGACCATGCCGGCGTGCGGCGCGATCCGGCCGTTGGCGAGCGTGAACAGCCCCCATTCGCTCAACGTCGCCGGGTTGTCGTCGGCATGGAAGGTGACATCGTGGGGAGTCCGCGCGCAGGCGTGGGTCAGCAGCGCCGCGGCCAGCAACAGCGCGAGGCGACGGATCATGGCGTGCCGCGATCCTTCGTCATCGATGCGGGCAGCGTCACCCCGGGCAGCCGCGTCGCGGGCGCGCAGTTCACGTCGGGATCGATCCGCGCGTGCGCGAACTTGTTCGGCCCGTCGGCATTCAACAGCTTGGCGTCGCCGTTCTGGACGCAGATGCCGGGGCTCGCCACCTTGGGATTGCGGAACCCGTCCCACAGCACCGCGGGCAACTGCCCCCCGGCAAGAGCCTTCAGCGGCGCGTATTTCGTCCCCGGATCGGTGCCCCCGCCCGAAAAGTCGTTACCGGTGACGTAGATGTTTTCAGGGTATGGATCATAGGCCGCCGCGATCCCCTTCTTGGTATCGAAGCCGGTCGAATAATAGCTCGAGATGATGACGTTGGCGGTCTTGTTGTCGGCGATATCGTTGGCGAATATCTCGACGTCGTCGTTCGAATTGACGATGATTCCCGATCCCGGCGGCACGCTGCTCACCGCGCTGCCCGCGGCGCCGAAATTGGCGTGGTTGTTTGCTTTCACGATGTTCTTGAAGACCCGGGTCTTGCTGCCGGGGACGGGGAGGTTGGGCATGTTGAAGACGAGGATGCCGCCGGTATTCCCGGTGGTGGTGTTGTCATAGACATCGGCGTGGCTCGAATTTTCGATCTCGATCCCTGCGACATTGCCCTCGGCGCGGTTGCCCCGGACGACGATGTTGGTCGATTGGCCGACATAGATCCCGGCGTCCGACGCGCCCTTGACGACGCTGCCTTCGATCAGGACGTTGGTGACCTGGACCGGATAGAGGCCATAGGCGCCGTTCGAGGTCTTGGCGCCCCCGGTCCATTCGGCGCGGACCCGGCGCATCACCGCGTTGGTGGTGCCGTTGATCTTGAGCGCGTCGCCCTTGCTATCCTCGAGCGCGAGATCCTGGAGCGTGAAGTCGTCACCGGTAACCAGCATCCCCTCCGCCCCCGAGGTCTGGTGCGCGAACGACAGGATCGTCTTGTCCATCCCCGCGCCCCTGACCGTGACGCCATTCGAGGTGAGGCTGAGGCTGCGCGACAGCGCGTATTTGCCCGCCGGGATCGTGATGACCGTGCCCGGCCCCGCATCGAGCAACTGCTGCTGGAGCTTCTTTTCGAAATCGGCGTCGATGACGAAGCCATTGGCATCGGTCTTGGGGCCGGTGTTGCACGCCGCCAGCGCGGTGGTCGCGGCGATGGTCAGGAAAAGGGGGGTGCGCATGGGGGGTATCCTCTCCCGGCTTTTTGGTTCTCGGACCAGCAACGTAGCGCAGTTGCCGCGGATGCCAAATAGGCCCGGCCGCCCCGCGGTTCGGCTCAAGCTTGAACGATCGACGGAGATTTACAGACGCGCGGCTTGCTCTAAGTCGTGTCGCAAGGGGAGACACCATGACCACCGCAGCGACCAGCGAACCGAGTGCCAAGGACATCAGGCTGGTCATCACCGCCTCGTCGCTCGGCACGGTGTTCGAATGGTATGATTTCTTCATTTACGGCACGCTTGCGGCGTCGGGGATCATCGGGCGGACCTTCTTTCCCGCGGGCAACGAGGTCGTCCAGACGCTGCTCGCCTGGGCGGGATTCGCGGTCGGGTTCGGGTTCAGGCCGCTCGGCGCGGTGCTGTTCGGCTATCTGGGCGATCGGCTCGGGCGCAAATATACGTTTCTGGTCACGATCACGCTGATGGGCATCGCGACCGCGGGGGTAGGGCTGGTGCCGTCGGCGGCGACGATCGGCTATCTTGCGCCCGCGCTCGTGCTGATGCTGCGGATCATGCAGGGGCTGGCGCTCGGCGGCGAATATGGCGGTGCGGCGGTGTATGTCGCCGAACATTCCCCCCCCGGCAAATCGGGCTTTTACACCAGCTTCATCCAGGCGGGGGTCGTCGGCGGCTTCATCCTCAGCCTCGCGGTCGTGCTGTCGACGAAGTTCCTGGTGCCCGCCGCGTGGTGGGATGCGGGATGGTGGCGGTTCCCGTTCCTGTTCTCGATCCTGTTGCTTGGCGTGTCGCTGTGGATGCGGCTGAAGCTCTCCGAAAGCCCGGTCTTCGCGGCGATGCGCGCGGCGGGGGAGCGCGCCAAGAACCCGATCGTCGAAAGCTTCACCTATCCCGGCAACATCCGCCGCATGACGGTGGCGCTGTTCGGGATCGCGGCGGGGCTGACCGTGATCTGGTATACCGCGATGTTCACGGTGCTGTCGTTCCTGCAATCGACGATGCGGGTCGAATCGACGACCGCGCAGCTGATCGTCGGCGCGGGCGCGCTGATGGGGCTCGGCTGGTTCATCCTGTTCGGCAAGCTGTCCGACCGGGTCGGGCGCAAGAAGCCGATCGTGATCGGCTATATCCTGACGCTGATACTGTTGTTCCCGGTCTTCTGGACGATCGCGGCGGCGGCGAATCCGGGACTCGCGCACGCCGCGCGGCAGGCGCCGGTGATCGTCGCGGGGCCGCATTGCGCCTACAGCCCGTTCGCGACGCAGCAGGCCGACGAATGCGGGCGGCTGCTCGACTATTTCTCGAAGAAGGGCATCCCCTATACCAAGGCGCACACCCCCGCGACGGTGGTGTCGATCGGCGGCGAGCCCCAGGCGGATCGCAGCCCTGCGGCGCTCGACGCGGCGCTGACTGCGGCGGGCTATGATCTAGACCCGGTCGTGCCGTCGGGCAGCAACATCGTCGTGATCCTGCTCGCGATCCTGGTCATGGGGGCACTGTCGGGGGCGACCTATGGCCCGGTCGCCGCGCTGCTGTCGGAGATGTTTCCACCTGCGATCCGCTATTCCTCGCTGTCGATCCCCTATCATCTGGGCACGGGTTATTTCGGCGGGTTCCTGCCGTTCATCAGCCAGTATATCGTCGCCAAGACCGGCAATCCGTTCGCGGGGCTATGGTATACGATGGCGGTGGTGGCGATGGCGCTGGTGGTGACGATGGTGGGCTTGCGCGAGGATCGGCGGGGCCGCGTCCTCACCTGATCGTTGCGGCAGGCGCGGGGGCTCCCTAGAGCCCTTGCGCATGACAGCCGCGCCCGCCCGCCTCCGGATCGATCGTGCCGCCCTGACCGCCAACTGGCGCGCGTTGCGCGATCGCGCGGCGGTGGCGTGCGGCGCGGCGGTGAAGGCCGACGGCTATGGCCTCGGTGCGGTCGAGGTGGTGCGCACGCTCGCCGCGGCGGGATGCCGTGATTTCTTCGTCGCGACCTGGCACGAGGCGGAGGCGCTCGCAGGGCTCGGCGTTCCCGTATCGGTGCTCCACGGCGTCCGCGACGAAGACATGCCCGCCGCGATGAGCGGCATCGCGCGCCCGGTGCTCAACACCCCGATCCAGGTCGCGCGGTGGAAGGCGGCGGGCGGGGGCGCGTGCGACGTGATGGTCGACACTGGGATGAACCGGCTTGGCGTGTCCCCCGACGAGGTCCGGACAGGGCTGCTCGAAGGCCTGTCGATCGACACGCTGATGAGCCATCTCGCCTGTGCCGATCAAGACAGCCCGATGAACGCGGCGCAGCGCTCGCGATTCGCGGCGTTGCAAGGCGTCACCACCGCGCGCCGGATGAGCCTTGCCAATTCGGCGGCGATCGCGCGCGGGCGTGACTATGCGTTCGATCTCGTCCGGCCAGGATTGGCGCTGTATGGCGGGGTGCCGTGCGACGCGCTGGCGGGCGCGATCGCGCAAGTGGTGACGCCCGAAGCGCAGATCCTCCAGCGGCGCACGGTGCGCGCGGGCGAGACCGTCGGTTACAACGCGACCTGGACCGCGACGACCGATACCGAGGTCGCGATTATCAACCTGGGCTATGCCGACGGCTATTTCCGCGGGTTTTCGGATCGGGGCAGTGCGGCAGGCGGGACACTGCCAGTGATCGGGCGGGTCTCGATGGACCTGGTCGCGCTCGATGTCTCCGCCGCGGCGGCGCTAGCGGAGGGCGACTGGGTGGCGATCGATTTCGACCTAAGGGCCGCCGCGGGGATCAGCGGGATGTCGCAATATGAATTGCTGACTGGGCTCGGTAGCAGGGTGGAGCGCTGTTGGCAATGAACCGGGCGTCACGTACGGCGGCATGTGTTATATTCGCAACAATCGTTCACGAAACTGTCATTATGATGCGATCGTAGCTAGATTGCACCACACGAGTGACCTAGCCAACCCCGGAACAACGATAACCTGGGGAACCCCGTCATGATCTCTCGCTCAGCTGCGCTTCTGTGTGGTTCTACCGCTGCGATCGTCGCCGCGATGATGCCAACTGCGGTAATGGCTCAGACGCAGGCCGAAACGCAGAGCACCACTGGTGCCGGGGATGTCGGCACGCAAAACAGCGCGACGACAATCAATGGTCAGAAGCAGCCAAATGCGCCGCGGTCGCCCGAAGCGGTAAACGCGGACGGGACCACCTCGTCGGCCAATGATATCGTTGTGACCGGCTCTCTGATCCGGCGCAGGATCGATACCGTTCCCGCCGTTATCGTTCAGGACCGTGCCTTCTTGGAAGAACGCGGCTTTACCAACGTCGCCGATGCGGTGAACACGCTGCCGGGTATTCGCGGATCGGTTACGCCAGCAGGGGCGCAGGGTTCGTTCGGACAAGGCGTTAACTTCGTCAACATCGGCAATCTGGGATCGAACCGGACGCTGACGTTGGTGAACGGCCGTCGATTTGTGTCATCAAATCCCAACACCCTCTTCGGGCAGGGGTCCGCGGGTACGCAGGTCGACGTCAACACAATCCAGTCGATCCTGCTCGATCACACCGAAATTACGTCGATCAAGGGTGCGACAACCTATGGGTCGGACGCGATCGGCGGGACCGTTAACTACATTCTGCGCGATCGGTTCAACGGCCTCGAGCTGAACGGCCTCTCCGGGATCACAGAGGAAGGCGACGGCTTCCGATATAACGCGGCATTCCTCGCCGGTCATGACTATCTTGATGGCCGCGCCAATATCACGGTCGCCTACACGCGTGACGAACAGCGGGGTATTCTGGCGAATGACCGGGGTTATTTGCGCCAGAACGTCGGCAGCGCGGGCAATCCATGCACCTTCCCCGGTGGCGGAACGGCAGCCAATCCGTGCCCGGCAGGCAACTTTATCGGGAGGATCGGGCGCCCGGGCAACGGGATCACGCCAACGAATGATGGTCGGATCAACCCCGCTTATGGTTATAACGACTCGGCTACCGACGGTAACCCCGGCACGATCGCATACCGGGATCTGTCGATCTATTATCTCAATCGCAATGGGGTGTTGACCGACGCGTTTGGCCTTGCTTCGGGCGCGGGCTCGTCACGGGTGGGTTCGGCCATTCAAAGTTATCAGTTCGACACCCAGGGAAATCTGATTCCGTTCAATACCGGCATTGTCCTGCCGAGCATTTACGCGTCGGGCGGCGATGGTTTTCGATTTAACGACTATTCCCAGCTGACGAGCGACGTGAAGCGCGATACCGCCAATGTGTTTTTGCATTATGACGTGTCGGATGCGCTCCAACTGTTCGCGGAAGGGACGTATTTCCACTCTTTCGGCAACGAACTCGTTCAACAGCCCAGCTTCAACTCGAACCTATTCGGCGGATCGAGTGGCCCGCTGAACTTCCTGACCAGCAATCCGTTTCTGACCGCGCAGGCGAAAGCGCAGTTTGCAGCATTGGGAATTACCCGCTTTCAGGTGTCGCGCGCCAATGACGACCTTGCCGACCTGACGGGCTATTCGTCGACCGATATCGGTCGTGGGGTAATCGGGGCGCGGGGCGACTTCAAAATTCACGGCCGCAACTTCTCATACGAGGCGTATGCGAACTACGGTCGGACGCACATTGACGACATCGGTCAGGACATCAACCGGCAGAATTTCATCAACGCGGTCAACGTCACCACTAACGCATCAGGGCAGATCGTCTGTACGGCGACGCCCGCATTGCAGGCGGCACCCGGCGGCGTGGCAATCGCCGATCCCAACTGCGTACCGCTCAACCTGTTCGGTGCAGGTCAGTCGAGCGCCGCTGCGCGCGCTTATATCATCCAGCAGACCGAAACCGTCAGCGTGTTGCAGCAAAAAGACTTTGTGGCGAAAATGCAGGGCTCGCCCTTCAGCATATTCGGCAATGATTACAGTTTTGCGCTTGGATACGAGCATCGTGAAGAAGATGGCAAGTTCACACCGAGCTTTTTTCAGCAGCAAGGCTTAGGAAGATCGTCTGCTATTGCGCCGACTCAAGGTAAGTATAATGTTGATGAAGTTTTTGGCGAAGTTTTGCTGCCAATCATTTCGCCAACAAATCATGTACCATTTATTTATAGCTTGTCGTTCGATGGCAGTGCGCGGTATGTAGATAATACCGTTAACGGTGGTTTCCTGGCTTGGTCTGCGGGTGGAGAATGGTCGCCTGGGCATGATCTACAAATCCGGGGGACGTACACCAAGTCGTTCCGCGGACCTGCGATTACAGAGTTGTTCTTGCCGCAATCGCCACAGTTCGCCTTCGTCAACGATTTGTGCTCTACGGCCAATCGTAACGCCGGTCCTGCTCCGGCAACTCGCGCCGCGAACTGCACGGCGTTCTTGGCCGCGTTCCCGAACGCGACCCCGCTTGACGCATCCCAGGCGTCGTTGCCGGCGATATCGGGCGGAAATACGAATCTCGATAACGAGGTTTCGCGCAGCTTCACGGTGGGCTTTACTTACTCGCCGAGTTATATTCGGGGTTTGACGATTAGCGCGGATTATATCGACGTACGGATTGCCAATCCGATCGCCAATCTGACGGTCGCACAGATCGTTTCAGGCTGTTTCGACAATCCAAGTTTCAACGCCGCTGACCCCGCCAATGGAAATAGCTTCTGTTCGCAGATCAAGCGCTACACCGCCGCAGATGGGGGAACCGCGGTAAACGGCGGATCGCGCGCAGGTCAGGTCGTAAACGATCCAGTCAATCCCGGCGTCCGGAGCGGCTATGTCAACGGCAAGAGAATTTTCTATGCCGGTGCGCAAGGCACTATTAGCTATAATACCAAGCTTGCGGGAATCGGGCTTCCGGGAAGCTTCTCGACATCGACGACGCTTTATTATGTCAACCGCCGCTTGATCGATATCACGGGGGTCGGGGCGGTGCGCACCGACGGTATCGTTGGCGATCCCAAGTTCCAGTTCCAGAGCACGAACCGTTACCTCGGTGATGGTTGGGGAATCAGCGGTACGGCGAACTATGTCGGCAAGGAGATTGCGACGCGGACCGCGCTGTCGCCCGATCTTCGTGAATTCAATCGGTTTAATCCATATGTCACCGTGGACGGATCGATTTGGATCAACGCTGGGGATAGGTTTCGTTTAACCCTCGCGGTGCTTAATATCGGTAACAAACAGTACCAGAATTATCTTGGGTATTATAATACCGGGTTGGGTTCGATCGACTCGCTTGGTCGGCGTTTTTCGGCGTCGGTTCGCCTGAAATACTGATCTAAGCCTACCAATAAAGGGCGCGCTGACGATGGCCAGCGCGCCCTTTTCTATCGGTGCTGCGCGTTGTCGCAGGCAGTTTGCGCTCGAGTTACCGCTCGACGCACATCGCGATCCCCATCCCCCCGCCGATACACAATGTCGCCAACCCCCTTTTCACATCGCGCTTCTGCATCTCGTAGAGCAGCGTCGTCAGGACGCGCGCGCCGCTGGCGCCGATCGGGTGGCCGATCGCGATCGCGCCGCCGTTGACGTTCACCTTGTCAGCGTCCCAGCCGAGTTCCTTGCCGACCGAGAGCGCCTGCGCGGCGAAGGCCTCGTTGGCCTCGATCAGGTCGAGATCGCCGATCGTCCAGCCCGCCTTGTCGAGCGCGCGGCGGGTCGCGGGGACGGGGCCGATGCCCATGATCGACGGGTCGACGCCGGCGCTCGCCCAGGACTTGATCGTCGCGAGGATCGGCGCGCCGCGCTTTTCGGCTTCCTCGCGGGTCATGATGACGAGCGCGGCGGCGCCGTCGTTGAGGCCGCTGGCGTTGGCGGCGGTGACGGTGCCGTCCTTCTTGAACGCGGGGCGCACGCCGGAGACGCTGTCGATCGTCACCCCGGCACGGATATATTCGTCGTCGGCGACGACGGTGTCACCCTTGCGCCCCTTGATCGTGACCGCGGCGATCTCGTCCTTGAAACGGCCCGATCCGCGCGCCGCTTCCGCCTTGTTCTGCGAGGCGACCGAGAATGCGTCCTGATCGGCGCGGGAGACCTGATATTGTTCGGCGAGATTTTCGGCGGTGATCCCCATGTGATAGCCGTTGAAGACGTCGGTCAGCCCGTCTTTGACCATCGTGTCGACCAGCGTGAGGTCGCCCATCTTGGTGCCGCCGCGCAGGTGTTGCGCATGGGCGGACATCGACATCGATTCCTGCCCGCCTGCGACGACGATGGTCGCGTCGCCGGTCGCGACTGCCTGACACGCGAGCGCGACCGCGCGCAGGCCGGAGCCGCAGACCTGGTTGACGCCCCACGCGGGGACTTCCTTGGGGATGCCTGCCGCCATCGACGCCTGGCGCGCGGGGTTCTGGCCCTGCGCGGCGGTGAGCACCTGGCCGAGGATCACTTCGGACACCTCGTCGCCGCGGACCCCGGCCTGTTCGAGCGCGGCTTCGATCGCGATGCGGCCGAGTTCGTGCGCGGGGGTGGTCGCGAACGCGCCGAGGAAGCTGCCGACCGGGGTGCGCTTGGCGGCGGTGATGACGATATCGGTCATGGGAATTCTCCTTCGCGGGCTATCTAGAGGGTGGCAGCAACGCGATCCAGTCCGCCAGCCCAGTCGGCCAACGGCTCCCATAGCGCGGCGCGCGCGCGCGACCCGACGACCATCCCGACATGCCCGATCATCAGATCGCGGCGCTCGGCCAGCCCCGCGGCGGTCGCGGCGGGAACGATCCGGTCGGTGGCGGAGACGAATTCGATCGTCGGGCAGGGCAGGCGATGCGGATCGATCGCGGTGTCGCGTACCCGCCAATCGCCGGTGCCGGGCAGGTCGTCGCGGACGAAGCGGTCGAACAGGTCGCGGCCGACCGCATAGGGCAGCGGCGCGCCAGCATTGGCCCAATCTTCCAGCATCACGAACGCGCGGGCGGCGTCGCTGTCCGGCGCCATCCGCCCGAATGCGGCATATTTGGCAACGGTGCGGCGGGGGTCGAGTCGCCAGAATCCGGATTGCAGCACTTCCATCGGGACGAGCCCCAGCGCGTCGCATGCGGGCTCCGCGGCACGCCACATCGCCTGCATCGTCTCACGCGCGTCGCCATAGCCCGCAAAGCGCCACGGCGCCGCGATCGTCGCGAGCCCCGCGACCGGGGTCAGCGCCGCCGCCGCGGTCGCGATCGTCCCGCCGAGACAATAGCCGACGAGGACGGGGGGCTCGTCGAGCACTTCGATCAGCGGGACCAGCATGTCGGCGACATGATCGGCGAGGTCGCGATTCCGATCCGCGGCGGTCGGCGCGCCCCAGTCGACCAGCAGCGTACGAAAGCCTCGCCCCGCCATCCAGCACAGCAGCGAGGCCTCGCCAAGGTCGAGGATCGCGGGCGGATTGATCAGCGAGGGCACGAACACGACCGGTCGCCCGCCGCCGCCATGATCGCGCAGGCACACGCGCCCGGCATGCTGCACCGCGGGTGCCGGTGGTCTGGCGGGGGGGCGCTCGGCCTGCTGGTAGGCGCGCAATCCCGCCATCGCGGCGCCAAATTCGTCGGGGCGTGCTGCGGTCTCGCTGCGCAGCATGGCGAGGAACAGCGGCAGCGGCCTTGGCCCGTGTTGCAGTGCGGTATCGTTGGGTCTAGGGATGCGATCAGTCACGGATGGGGAACCGTATGAAAAAGCAGGGCGCGGGCGACGGTGTCGTCATCATCAAGAAATACGCGAATCGGCGCCTCTACAATACCGAGACATCGTCCTACATCACGCTCGACCATCTCGCCGCGATGACGCGCGCGGGCCGCGAGTTCAAGGTCGTCGATGCGAAGACCGATGCCGACATCACGCACAATGTGCTCACCCAGATCATCATGGAGGAGGAAAGCCGCGGCGAGACGATGCTGCCGGTCAATTTCCTGCGCCAGCTGATCTCGATGTACGGCGATTCGATGCAGACGATGGTGCCGGGGTATCTCGAGGCGTCGATGGACAGCTTCCGCCGCAACCATCAACAATTCAAGAGTGCGGTCGAGGGGGCGTTCGCCAATTCGCCGTTCGCGGATATTGCCAAGCGCAACCTGGCGATGTTCGAAGCCGCGTCGCAGGCGTTCAAGCCGGGCGGCACCCCCGGCGGGGGCGATGCGGCTACCGCGGCAGCGCCGAGCAAGGACGACGAGATCGCGGCGCTGAAGGCCGAGCTCAAGCGGCTCAACGAAAAGATCGAGAAGCTGGGCGACTGAGCCGATGCGCGGGATCGATCCTGCCGCGCTGCGCTGGTGGATCGCCGCGGCCGCGGCGCTCGCCGTCGCGGTGCTGGCGGGAGTTGCGGACTGGCGGCGCAAGCGGCGCGTCGATCTCGACCGGATCGGCGTGGTCGACTGGCCGACGGTGCAGATGCTCGGGCTGATCGTCGCAGCGATGCTCGGCACCATCGCGCTCAACGCCTGAACGCCAAGTCGCGGCGCAGGAAGACCCAGCTGTGCCACCCGCTGCGGGGGACGCGCAGCACCGGTCGATAATCGGTGGCGAGCGCGCGCTGTTCGGCGGTCACGCTGGCGCGGTTCCAGATCGACAGCCGCCGGTCGGACGTCACGATCAGCGGCGGGCGCGTCGCCAGGATCCGGCGGACCTCCGCGGCCTCGTCGATTCCGGTGGCGCCCTGTTCGGTCGAATAGGCGAGCAGATTGGGGAATGCATAGGCGGACGGCACGCAGGCATCCGCCAGCCGATAGGTGATGGTGTCGCCGATGAAGACATAGGGGCACGCGCCCCGGTGGTTGGCTGCGACGACGTGCGCCACCGCGCGTGCGCCCGCCGCATCGTCGGGCCGGACCACCAGCTCTATACCCCATAGCCCGAGCCCGAGTACCAGCGTCGCGACCAGCAGCCAGGTCGATCGCCCGAGCGCGACCGCAGCGAGGATCGCGAGCGGCGCGACCAGCGGCAGCGCGTAATGAGCGAAGAAGGTGCCGATCGCGCCGAACCCGACGACCGCCGCGGCGAGCCACGCGAGCGCGATCCGGTGGCGGGCTGGCGCGACGCGCCACCGCCACGCCAGCGCCGCGCCCACGATCAACGGGAGGATTTGCGCGAGAATCCCAAGCAGCCGCATCGCGAGCTGCCCCGCCGGATAGCCCGCGCGCAACCCGATCGACGCGAAATTGGCGAACCAGAAGGCGGCGAGGTCACCGTGCGCCGCGTACCAGCCGACCACGCAAAGCGTCGGGGCCAACCCGACGAGGCCCCAGCCGATCGCCGCCCCGACGATCGGGCCCCATCTGGCGCGCGCGCGATGCAGGAACCACAGATGCGCGATGCCGACGAACGCGCCCTCGACCGCAGCGGTATATTTGATCTGGATCGCGAGCCCGGCGAACAGGCAGGCGAGCAGGCCGTTGGCGACGATCGCGCGTCCATCGCGGCGTTCCGCCAGGTTGGGCAGCCGCAGCGTCAGCAAGGCGGCGGCGGTGACGGGCAGGTTGTAGAACACCGGTGCCTGTCCGCCGCGTCCGCCGAGGAGTTCGAGCAGGATGAGATACGCGATTCCCGCCACCGTCGCGCCACGCGCGGTCGCGCCGAGCATCCGCCCGCCCCTGACGACCAACAGCGCGGTGAGCGCCGCGGCGGCCATCGCGACCAGCTGATACGCGACGATGCCGTCACCGGGCAGCAACCGGATCGCGGCATAGATCAGGAACAAGCCGATCGGCTTGCGATCCCAGATGTCGACATAGGGGATCGCGCCGTGAAGCAGCCGGTCGCCGACGAGCAGATAATATTGCTCGTCGACATGGATCACCGGATTGCCGACGTCCCAGACCCGCAGCAGGATCGCGGCGAGCAGGATCATTCCCACCCCCTGCCAGCGGGCGCGGGTCATCGTCAGTAGAAGCGGCGCAGCGTCAGCGCGCGGGTCGCGCCGCCGCACAGCCCGAGTTCGACGACGCGGCCCGGCACCCCGACCGACCAGCGCGCGAGCGGGCTCGACGCATAATCGGTCGCGATCGACTGGCCATCGACCGAGCAGATTTCGTCGCCGTCGCGCCAGCCCATCCCCTGCGCGGGGCCACCGCGCATGACGTGGAGCACCTTGAGCCGCGCGGGAGTCGCGCTGGCTTCGATCCCGACGAGCAGCCCGCTGGTCGATCGCAGCGGCGGGTCGTCGGCGTCCTTGCCGGGGCTGAGCACCATGTGGCCGGCGACCGGATCGAGCAGCACGCGATAGCGCTGGAGGAACCCCGACCCGATCCGCCCCGCGACCCCGATGGTGTCGGAAAACCCCCCCTGCGGCTCGACCCGGACTTCGGCGTCGCGCCCCGCGTTGCCGCCGACGCGGACGTCGGGAACGATCGCCATCGTCGTCACGGTGGGACCGGCCAGCCCGAACGACACCGCGCTGGTGGTGTCGATCCCGCGCGGCGCGGCGGCGCGCCACGCGCTGTCGGCAATCGTGATCGTCGACCCGTCGCCGGTATCGATGACGATCGGCGCGAGGCGCCGTCCGCCGAGCGTGATCGCGCTTTCGTAGAGGTGGCGTCCCGGCGAGATTGCGAGCGGAGCGACCGCGCCGCGGAACGGCATCCGCCCCGCCGCCAGCAGGCGGAACCGGCGGTTGGGGAAATCGATATCGAGCGCCTGCCCGCCGGTGATGTCGCGCCCGACGAGCAGGTCGACCGCGGTCGCGCTGCCGGTCGCCAGCGCGGGCAGTTCGGCGACGCTGAGCCCCCCGCCGGTCCGCGCGAGCCCGCCGATCGCGATCGTCCGCGTCGCGAGCCAGCCGATCGGCACCGCCCCGCCGATCGCGGTCGCGGTCCCGTTCGCCTTGATCCGCGTGGCGTCGACCACCGCGGATCGCTTCGCCAGCACCGAATAACTGACCCCGGTATCGAGGATCGCGGTGACCGGCTTGCCGTCGACGCTCATCTGAAAGCGGATCTGGTTGCCGGGGGTGAGGTCGAACGGCACCCAACGCGTCTCGGTATCGGGGGCGAGCGTGATCGCACCATCGACCGGCGGGTTTTGCGTGGCAGCGACCGGTACGGCGGACGACAGTAGGAGGGCAATCGGGAACAGGTGAGTCATCGCTGTCGTCATTAGCGGCTGAATCACCGTTGCGATAGAAATGCCGTCGGCGCGGTCGGCATCGGCCACAGCCGATCCGATTGTTCCCTTTGCGCGATTATCGAGCGTGGATGGGAGCAACCACGGTTACACCATCCAACTGACGTGTGTTCGCGGCCGCGGCGGCAGGAACCGCGGCTCCAGCAAGCACGATATACAACCGGCCCGGAACGAGCTCGCCCCGATCGAATGCGGCGCGTTCCCGGCGCAACCGCTGCGCCGTGACCCGGCTGACCCGCGCGGCATAGACGTTGGTGAGGGGGCGTCCGGCATTGATTGCGCGCCAGGCAACTTCTTGAAACAGGCCAAGATCGCGCGTCACGTCACCGGGCATGAAGGCGACCGACGACGACCGATCGATCAGTTGCTCCCAGCGCGGATCGCGGGTGCGATGGTAGAGGCGACGCTGGTCAGCGGTTTTACTCTGGTCGCGGATCGTATTTGCCATCCCCGCCAGATCGGCGGCTTGAAGCGCGACCATCGCGATCAACGCGAGGCCGGCGCGCTGCGGCGACAGGCGAAACACCGCCAGGATCGCGATCAAGACGAGCACATAACCGACCGGCCAGAACAGCCGACCCGATGCGCGAATGGGATCGAGTACTGCCAAGATGCCGGTCGACAGCGGCATCTGGACGATGGCGAGAATGGTGAGGACGATCAGCGCGGGTGCCAGACCGCGGAGGCGCTGCGCAACGTCGCGCTCGCCGACCTGGGCGGGCAGGCGCCGAGCGATCACGAGCGCCGCGGCAACGAGCAGCAGCCCGCCCGCGCCGAGATACTGAAAGCCCTCGAACCAGTCGCCGCCTCTGCTGTCGTGGCTGGGCAACAATGTCGAGAACGCGTCGAGACCGGGATTCCACAAGGCGTCTAGCGGCATCGAAAAGTGACCGAAGGACCCGGTCGTCATTTGGCCCCCGACGCCGAGCCACCGCGCCAGCGTGGCCACCAAGGCGAGTACGACGACGCCTTGCCCCAGCGTCGCAAGCCTGGTCGCGCGCGACCCGTCGACGAAGCGCGCCATCATCGCCGATGCCCAGATCGCGCCGACCATGATCAGCAGATAACTGTGGATCAGCGCAGTGATGCCGATCAGCGCGGCCCACTATCGTAGCCGCTGGCCGCGTTCGGGGTGAAGATACAGACATAACGCCGCCAATATCGTCCAGTGCGCCATCAGATTGGCATGAATGAACCGGTTGGCGAGTGTCGGAGGAAAGGCGAGCAGGATGACGCCTGCCCACAACGCCACGGCCCCCGGGGCGTGGTGGCGGAGCAGCAGCCACGCGAATACGGCTTGAAGGACGAGGCTCAACAGGATGAAGAGACCGACGAATTGTGCGTCGACCGGCAGCATCGCCGCAACTGGTTTGGCCGCAAGGGTCATCAGGGGATTGCTGTCGGTGAACAGCACCGGCACCCCATCGGGGGCGTTCAGCAGCGTGGTCCTCAACGATGCGCCCGCCGCCCGGTCGTGCCAATACGCGTGGGCCCCAGCGCGTTTTCGCCATTGTCGCTGTTGTAGTCGCCCGCCAGCAGCCAGCCCGCATTACCGATCTGCAGCGTCGCCGGATGGAAGAAGGCGACGAAAAAGAAGATCGGCAACAAGAGGAGAAGGACGGGCGCAACCAGGTGCGCCAGCGAGCGGCGTTGGCCTGACGCCGCGAACGTGCGGCGGAAGGGGCCGATCGGACTCCGCCCCAGCGCACCGGTGTCGATGGTTGCGGGATGCATCCTGCTTACAGACAGGCTTCGAGATACGCCTGGTCGAACCCGAACTGCTTGGCCTTGTCGAGCGTGTAGGGGCGCAGGCCCATCGAGCGGTATTCGCCGATGATCTTGCCGTCGGCGCTCTCGTCGAGATATTCGAACTTGAAGAGCTGCTGCGTCACGATCACCGGGCCTTCCATCCCGATCACCTCGGTCACGTCGGTGACGCGGCGCGACCCGTCGCGCAGGCGCTTGACCTGGATGATGAGCTCGACCGAATCGGCGATCTGGCGGCTGATGGCTTCCTTGGGCACCTTGATGTCCGACATCATTACCATATTCTCCATGCGGGCCAGCGCCTCGCGCGGGGAGTTGGCGTGGAGCGTGCACATCGAGCCGTCGTGGCCGGTGTTCATCGCCGCGAGCATGTCGAAACATTCCGCGCCACGAATTTCGCCGAGGATGATGCGATCGGGGCGCATCCGCAGCGCGTTCTTGACGAGGTCGCGGATGCTGATCTCGCCCTGACCTTCGAGGTTGGCGGGGCGGGTTTCGAGCGGCAGCCAGTGCGGCTGCTGAAGCCGCAATTCGGCGGCGTCCTCGATCGTCAGCACGCGCTCGCCCGGGTCGATCATCTTCGACAACGCGTTGAGCATCGTGGTCTTGCCCGAGCCCGTACCGCCCGAGATGATGACGTTGAACCGGCTCGCGCCCGCGATTTTCAGCGCGGTCGCCATCTTGGGACTCATCGAACCGCCGCCCGCCATCATGTCGAGCGTGATCGGTTTCGCGGAGAATTTACGAATCGAGATCGCGGTGCCGCGCAACGACAGCGGCGGCACGATCACGTTGACGCGGCTGCCGTCCTTGAGCCGCGCGTCGGCAAGCGGGGTGGTCTGGTCGACGCGGCGGCCGACCGAATTGCAGATCCGCTGCGCGATCTGGAACAGATGCTCTTCGTCGCGGAACTGGATCGGCGCGAGTTCGAGCTTGCCCTTGCGCTCGACATAGGTTTGCTCGGGGCCGTTGACCATGATGTCGGTGATCGCGGGATCGGCGAGCAGTTCCTCGAGTGGCCCCAGGCCGAGCAGTTCGTCAACCAGCACTTTTTCGAGCGCGAATTGTTCGCGGCGGTTGAGCGTCAGCTTCAGTTCGGCGAGCACTTCGCCGATGATCGGGCGGAATTCCTCGGCGAGTTCGTCCTTGCCCAGTGTCGCCGCGGCTTCGGGATCGACGCGTTCGAGCAGGCGCGGCAGCACCTGTTCCTTGATCTTGTGGATCGATTGCTCGAAGCCCTCGACGCGACTGTTGCCTGCCTCGCCACTGGCGTTCTGGCGATCGGACAACCGCTGCATCGCATCGGAGTGGCCGACCATCTCGCTGGTGTAAGCGCCGTCGGCTTCGCCCGGCAGCGGGAGCGAATCGATCGGGGGGAATTGAGATCCGGGCGCGGCATCGGCGTCGGGCCGCTGGCCACCGCTGCCCTGCATCGGTCGCGCGACCCCGAACGCCGGCCGTGCCGGCTGTCCGCCTCCCATTCCGTTCCGACGTCCGAACGCGCTCATGCCAATTCCCTCAAGGTCGCGGTGAAGGGGTAGGCAGGAAGGTTTGACATTTTACTAACCAACTTGGCCGGGGCTGCCGCCTTGACATGCCGGGTCGCCTCGCGTTCGAGAACGGCGATGCGCTGGCTGTTCCCGATCCTCGCCATCCTGGGCTGTGCCAGTCCCGCGGCGGCGGACGATATCGGCGCCGCGGGACGCGGGGTGGTACGCGTCGTCACCATCGCGGTGGTCGACGGGCAGGTCGTCGGGTTCGGCCATGGCAGCGGGGTCGCGGTCGCGCCCAACCGCATCGTCACCAACGCGCACGTCATGGAACTCGCGGATCGCTATCCCGACAATGTCGTGATCGGGGTGGTGCCGTCGGAGGGCGACAAATCCTATCAGGGCAAGGTCGTCGGCTATGATTCCGAGCGCGATCTGGCGCTGATCGAGTTCAAGGGGGTGGCGTTGCCGCGCGCGACCTTCTTTACCGGCAAGGTCGACGACGGCGAGGCGGTGGTCGCGCTGGGCTATCCCGGCAACGTCGACGTCGCGACCGCGCGCTCGGCGGCGGACTATATCCGGCCGCAGACCCCGGTGCGATCGGAGGGCGTATTCTCGGGCCGCCGCACGCTTAGCGGGATCGATGTGTTGCTCCACACCGCGAACATCGCGCGCGGCAATTCGGGCGGCCCGCTGCTCGATCGGTGCGGGCGCGTCATCGGAATCAATTCCGCGATCACCCGCGCCGAGGATGGCGATTCGACCTTCGGCTTCGCGATCGCGGACAGCGAGGTCGAGGATTTCCTGCGCGAGGCGAAACAGCCGTTCGCGAGCGTGGCGGTGCCCTGTACCTCAATCGAGGATCGGTTGCGCCAGGACAGCGAAGCCGACGCGCGCGCCGCCGCCGATGCCGCGACCGCGACCCGCGACGCCGCGGCGCGCGCGGCGTTGGCGCATGAGGCCATGCTGGCCACCGCGCGCACCGACGCCGAGCGCGCGCGCGAAAATGTGATGGGGATCGCCGGGCTGCTGCTCGTCCTCGGCGCGCTCGGCGTCGGCGCGGCGGGGCTGCTCGAAACGCAGGGCGACCGCCGCCGCGCGCGATGGGCGGTTGGGGGTGGGGCGGGGCTGATGATCGTCGCGGTGCTGACCTTCGTCCTGCGACCGTCGGACGCGGTCGACCGGCCACTGGCGTCGTCTAGCATCGTCGCGGCGGCGGCCTTGCCTCCGACCGCGCCGCTGGTCTGTTCGTTGATTCCCGAGCGCAGCCGCGTCACCGTGTCGTCCGCCGCCGACGTGCGGTTGCAATGGCACGCCGATGGCTGCGTCAACGGTCGCACCCAATATCTCGATCATGGCGCGCGGTGGGAGCGGACGCTGGTGCCCGACGACGAACCGACGGTGTCGACGCTGGCGTTCGATCCGGCACGACAGATCTACAGCGACACGCGCTACCTGCTGTCGTCGGCGCAGATGGACGCGATGCGCAAGTTGCGCGGGCAGGGGGGTGCCAAGACCTGCACCGCCACCCCGACCGCCGCCGACCGGCTGGCGCAACAGGAGGACGCGATCCGCGCCGCGTTGCCGCCACTCCCCAACGAAAAGCTGGTCTATTCCTGCGCGCCGGCGTCCGCGCCAGCCCACTGATCTTCGCGCGCCAGCAACGCGCGCTTGCGGTCCAATCCATAGGCATAGCCGCCGAGCGATCCGTCGGTGCGCTGCGCGCGGTGGCACGGCACGACCACCGCGAGGGGGTTGGCGCCGCACGCGGTCCCCGCCGCACGCACCGCGGCGGGGCGCCCCGCGATCGCGGCAAGTTCGCTGTACGTCCGGGTTTCGCCCGCCGGAATCGTCCTGAGCGCCTGCCACACCGCCTCCTGGAACGCGGTGCCGCGGACGTCGATCGGCAGATCATGGTCGCGTTCGGGTGATTCGACCGCGGCGACGACGCGCGCGGCGAGGTCGGCCAGCGCGTTCCGGCCGGGTACGATCTCCGCGTGGGGGAAGCGCGCGGCGAGCGCGGCGGCATCCTCGTCGAACGATACCCGGCACAGCCCCTTGTCGGTTGCCGCGATGAACAGCGGCCCCAGGCTGGTCGCGGTGATCGTCCAGCGAATCGTCACCCCCGCGCCGCCGCGTGCCCAGGCGCTCGGCGTCATCCCGAGCCGTTTCGCGCCGCCGTCATAGAATCGGCTGGGGGCGGAATAGCCCGCTTCGTAGATCGCCTCGGTCACGCTGGCCTCCGTGTGCAGCGCCGTCGCGGCGCGGGTCGATCGCAGCCCGCGCGCATAGGCGGCGGGGGTCACCCCGGTCGCGCGCTTGAACAGGCGGTGGAAATGGTGCGGGGCATAGCCGACTTGCGCGGCGAGCGCGTCGAGCCCGACCGGTGGCGCCGCCGATTCGATTAGCGCCACCGCGGCGGCCACCGCGACCCGGTCGCGTCCGATCTCGTCGGGCTTGCAGCGCAGGCACGCGCGAAACCCGGCGGCGCGCGCCGCGGCGGGGGTGGGATAGAAAGCGACATTCGCGCGCAACGGGTGCCGCGCGGGGCAGCTCGGCTTGCAATAGATGCCGGTGGTCTTCACCGCGCCGACGAACTGCCCGTCATACGACCGGTCGCGGCGTTCGAATGCGGACCACGCGACGGCGGAATCGATGCCGGTGGCGGCGATAGGGTCGATGTCGTCCATGAAGGAGGATATAGCCGTCCGGCTTGGCGCGCACATCCCGCGGCTTGCGACCAAAGTGCGCGCGCTTGGTCGGGTTGCATCACGCGGCACCCGATGCTAACCGCCCGCCAACCCGTCGGACGCGCAGGTCGCTGCGCACCCGTTCGCATGGGGAAAGGGGAACCCGGGGGCGTAGCTTTCAGGGGACCCGGGATAACCCGTTGATGACGAGGAATTCGGTTCCGTGGAGATATCCGGCGGTCTAGCTGGCGGCGCGATACAGGCGAGCTTGAGCGGGCGTTATGCGCTCGCGCTGTTCGAACTGGCGCACGACGCCAAGGGTATCGATACCGTCGAGAAGAGTCTGACGACGGTCCGCGATGCGCTGGCCGAATCGGACGATTTCAGGACGTTGACGACCAGCCCGCTGGTATCGCGCAGTGACGCCGCCAAGGCGATGGCGGCGACCGCGTCCGCGCTTGGGGTCGACGATACCACACGCAATTTTCTCGGCGTGCTCGCCGAAAACCGCCGTCTCGGGCAGCTGCCGCAGATCATGCGCGCGTTCCGCCAGCTCGTCGCACGACATCGCGGCGAAGTCGCGGCGGAGGTCACGTCGGCGCACCCGCTCGACGATGGCCAGGTCGATCAGCTCAAGCAGCAGCTGCGCGCCCGCGTCGGCAGCGACGTGTCGGTCGATCTCAGCGTCGACCCTGCTATCCTTGGCGGACTCGTCGTCCGCATCGGTTCACACATGATCGATTCGTCGATCCGTACCCGTTTGAATGCGCTGGCCAGCGCGATGAAAGGCTAAATCATGGATATCCGCGCCGCAGAAATTTCGAAGGTCATCAAGGACCAGATTGCCAATTTCGGTTCCGAGGCCGAAGTCTCCGAAACCGGCCAGGTGCTATCGGTCGGCGACGGCATCGCCCGCATCTATGGCCTCGACAATGTCCAGGCCGGCGAGATGGTCGAATTCTCGAACGGCGTGCAGGGCATGGCGCTGAACCTTGAGGCCGATAACGTCGGCGTTGTGATCTTCGGGTCGGATTCGGAGATCAAGGAAGGCGACGTCGTCAAGCGGACCGGCAAGATCGTCGACGTGCCGATCGGCAAGGAACTGCTCGGGCGCGTTGTCGACGGCCTTGGCAACCCGATCGACGGCAAGGGGCCGATTCTGACGACCGAACGCAGCCGCGTCGAGGTCAAGGCACCCGGCATCATCCCGCGCCAGTCGGTCAGCGAGCCGATGCAGTCGGGCCTGAAGGCGATCGACGCGCTCGTGCCGGTTGGACGTGGCCAGCGCGAACTGATCATCGGCGATCGCCAGACCGGCAAGTCGGCGGTGGCGATCGATACGTTCATCAACCAGAAGAACGCCAATGCGGGCGACGACGAGAGCAAGAAGCTCTATTGCATCTATGTCGCGATCGGCCAGAAGCGCAGCACCGTGGCGCAGATCGTCAAGACGCTCGAAGAGAACGGCGCGATGGAATATTCCATCGTCGTCGCGGCAACCGCGTCGGAGCCCGCGCCGCTCCAGTATCTCGCGCCTTATACCGGCGTCGCGATGGGCGAATATTTCCGGGATCGCGGGATGCACGCCCTGATCGTCTATGACGATCTGTCCAAGCAGGCGGTCGCGTATCGCCAGATGTCGCTGTTGCTGCGCCGTCCGCCGGGCCGCGAGGCGTATCCCGGCGACGTGTTCTATCTCCACAGCCGCCTGCTCGAACGCGCGGCGAAGATGTCGGACGCCAACGGGGGCGGATCGCTTACCGCGCTGCCGATCATCGAGACCCAGGCGGGCGACGTCTCGGCG
Source organism: Sphingomonas oligophenolica (assembly GCF_006438955.1). Taxonomy (GTDB): domain Bacteria; phylum Pseudomonadota; class Alphaproteobacteria; order Sphingomonadales; family Sphingomonadaceae; genus Sphingomonas; species Sphingomonas oligophenolica_A. The sequence goes on from NZ_RCZK01000004.1 coordinate 46,545, forward strand.
TACATCCCGACCAACGTGATCTCGATCACCGACGGCCAGATCTTCCTCGAGACCGACCTGTTCTTCGCGGGCATCCGGCCTGCGATCAACGTCGGTCTGTCGGTGAGCCGCGTCGGTTCCGCCGCGCAGACCAAGGCGATGAAGAAGGTGTCGGGCAGCATCAAGCTCGAGCTGGCGCAGTATCGCGAGATGGCGGCGTTCGCGCAGTTCGGGTCGGACCTCGATGCCTCGACGCAGAAGCTGCTCAACCGCGGCGCGCGGCTGACCGAACTGCTCAAGCAGTCGCAGTTCAGCCCCATGCCGTTCGAGGAGCAGACCGTGTCGATCTTCGCGGGCACCAACGGCTATCTCGACACCGTCGATGTCGGCGACGTGACCCGCTACGAAGCCGCGATGCTGGCGGACATGCGCGCCAACCACGCCGACGTGCTGACGATGATCCGCGACACCCGCGACCTGGGCGATGAGGCCAAGGGCAAGCTCAAGGACGCGCTCGCCGCGTTCGCGAAGACGTTTGCTTAAAAGCTAGCATGTGCTCCCGCGAAGGCGGGAGCCCAGACTGGGTCTCCGCCTTCGCGGGGACACAAGAAAGAAGACGATGGCATCACTCAAGGCCCTCAAGATCCGCATCGGCTCGGTGAAGTCGACGCAGAAGATCACCAAGGCGATGAAGATGGTCGCCGCCGCGAAACTGCGCCGCGCGCAGGAGGCGGCGGTCGCCGGGCGTCCTTACGCCGAGCGGCTGGAAGCGGTGATGGCCAGGCTTGCCAGCAAGGTGACGGTGAGCGAATCCTCGCCGAAGCTGCTCGCGGGCACCGGCAAGGACGACGTCCACATGATCGTCGTCGCGACCTCGGAACGCGGGCTCGCGGGCGCGTTCAACACCAACATCGTCCGCGCCGCCCGCAAAAAGGCCGAGGAGCTCGAACGCAACGGCAAGACCGTGAAATTCTACCTCGCGGGCAAGAAGGGGCGCGTGCTCAAGCGTTTCTACCCGACCCAGGTCGCTGCCGATTATGAACTCGGCGGAATCAAGAAGGTGGCGTTCAGCGACGCGCAGGGCCTTGCCGAGGACCTGATCGCGCGGTTCGAGGCGGGCGAATTCGACATCGCGCATCTGTTCTACGCGAAATTTCAGTCGGCGCTGGTCCAGATCCCGACCGGGATGCAGATTATCCCCGTCGCGTTGCCGGAGGGTGCCGCGACCGCGAGCACCGGCATGGCCGCGGTCGAGTATGAGCCCGACGAGGAAGCGATCCTCGCCGACCTGCTGCCGCGCAATATCGCGATTCAGATCTTCCGCGCAATGCTGGAGAATGCGGCGTCCGAACAGGGCAGCCGGATGAACGCGATGGACAATGCGACGCGCAACGCGGGCGACATGATCAACCGCCTCTCGATCCAGTACAACCGCACCCGCCAGGCCGCGATCACGACCGAGCTGGTGGAAATCATCTCGGGCGCCGAAGCGCTCTAAGAATTCGAAGCAAGGAAGCGAACATGGCCACCGCCGCAGATACCCTCGCCCCGAAGGCGACCAGCAACAACGTCGGCACGATCTCGCAGGTCATCGGTGCGGTCGTCGACGTGCATTTTCCCGACAATTTGCCCGCGATCCTGTCGGCGCTCGAGACCGACAACAACGGCAACCGCCTCGTCCTCGAGGTCGCGCAGCACCTCGGCGAGAACACCGTGCGCACGATTGCGATGGACGCGACCGAGGGGCTGACCCGCGGCCAGAACGTCACCGATACGGGCAGCCAGATCCGGGTGCCGGTCGGCCCCAAGACGCTGGGGCGCATCCTCAACGTCATCGGCGAGCCGATCGACGAACGCGGCCCGGTCAATGCCGAGCTGACGCTGCCAATCCACGCCGACGCGCCGCTGTTCGTCGACCAGTCGACCGAGAGCAGCATCCTCGTGACGGGCATCAAGGTGATCGATCTGCTCGCCCCCTATGCCAAGGGCGGCAAGATCGGCCTGTTCGGCGGCGCGGGCGTCGGCAAGACCGTGCTGATCCAGGAGCTGATCAACAACATCGCCAAGGGCCACGGCGGCACCAGCGTGTTCGCGGGCGTCGGCGAGCGGACCCGTGAGGGCAACGATCTGTACCACGAGTTCCTCGATGCGGGCGTCATCGCCAAGGATGCCGACGGCAACCCCCAGTCGGAAGGATCGAAGGTCGCCCTCGTGTTCGGCCAGATGAACGAGCCCCCCGGCGCGCGCGCGCGCGTTGCGCTGTCGGGCCTGACGATCGCGGAATATTTTCGCGACGTCGAAGGGCAGGACGTGCTGTTCTTCGTCGACAACATCTTCCGTTTCACCCAGGCTGGCGCGGAAGTGTCGGCACTGCTCGGCCGGATCCCGTCGGCGGTGGGCTATCAGCCGACGCTGTCGACCGACATGGGTGCGCTGCAGGAACGCATCACCTCGACCCACAAGGGCTCGATCACCTCGGTCCAGGCGGTGTATGTGCCCGCGGACGATCTTACCGATCCGGCACCGGCCACCTCGTTCGCCCACTTGGACGCGACGACCGTGCTCAACCGCGCCATTTCGGAACTCGGCATCTATCCCGCGGTCGATCCGCTCGATTCGACGAGCCGCGTGCTCGAGCCGCGCGTCGTCGGCCAGGAACATTACGATACCGCGCGCGCGGTCCAGTCGCTGCTCCAGCGCTATAAGAGCCTGCAGGACATCATCGCGATCCTGGGCATGGACGAGCTGTCCGAAGAGGATAAGCTGACCGTGACGCGGGCGCGGAAAATCCAGAAGTTCCTGAGCCAGCCGTTCCACGTCGCCGAGGTCTTTACGGGCATCAGCGGCAAGTTCGTGAGCATCGAAGACACCGTGAAATCGTTCAAGGCGGTGGTCGACGGCGAATACGACCATCTGCCCGAAAGCGCCTTCTACATGGTCGGCGGGATCGACGAGGCCATCGCCAAGGCCGAGAAGATGGCGCAGGAAGCGTAACTTAGTAACTGCCCCTCGCTGTTAAGGGAGGGGGGAGATTTCTCATGCTGCATTTCGAACTCGTCACGCCCGAAAAGCTGGTCCGCTCGGAGGACGTGTACATGGTTACGGTGCCGGGCACCGAGGGCGATTTCGGCGTGCTGGAGCATCACGCGCCGGTGATGTCGACGATCCGCGACGGCGCGCTGTCGATCTATCGCACCGAAAAGGGCGAACCCGAACTGCTCGCGATCCGCGGCGGCTTTGCCGAGGTCAACGACAAGGGGCTCACCATCCTGGCCGAACACGTGGGGTAGGAGGCCGCGGCCCGTTACGCGTTTGGCGAAGCGGGAATGTGCCGCCTTGCGGCGGAGCGTGGCCATAGGGGGCGAGGGCCCTTGCGAATGCTTGCAAGTAGAGGCTTCTCGATCACCATATGGACAGCCAACCCGATGCCGCTCGATATGACGATGATCGACAGAACATAGCCGACTGCGCCGATTGCGGGTAATGCCGCAGCGATGGCCGCCAGCATGATGAGCAGGCTAGGATGGATGAGATACGTCGCATAGGATGCGTCACCCAGTTTGGCGATCACCCGGGCGATCCGGCTTTCTGATCGGGTGTCGATGATTCCCGCGACGACCATCGCCCAGGGCAATCCCCAACTCCACGTGCGCGCAAGACCTGCTGTACCATCGACGGCGGCCGTGAAAAAAGCGTTCACGGACAGCCCGAGGCTCATTGCAATACCGATCGCCAGCAGCGCGATTCCCATGACGAGAAACGGGGCGGCCAGCTTTCGAGTCCAGCCGCTGCGCCACATCATCCAGACCAGGACGCCCAGTGCGAATTCGAGCTGGAGCGGGTTGATCAGGATTTTAAGCGGCACCCAATCGGGGTGAAATTGAGTGCCCGCTACCCCTGCCGTCAGGGTCAATAGCAGTATCGTGCCCGCACTCCGACCGAATCGGATCGTGATCGCTACAAGCGCGTAAAAAGAGAATTCGAACGCCAGCGTCCAGCCGACGATCAGCGCAGGCGCGTGATAATGGGTACCGTCGAACACGGGCACGATCGTCAGCGCCGTTAACAGGCTCCGGGTGGTGAAGGGCTCGTCTGCCACGACCAAGAAAATCATCGTCATCAACACGAAAAATGGCCCGATCCGCCGCCAGCGTGACGCTAGGAACTGCCACGATCCACCATCACCTCCCGACACCGTGTGCGCCATCACGAATCCGCTGATCACGAAGAACAGGTCAACGCCACTTGCACCGAACGTGACGAGATTGGGCACGGAAGGGACGAAGTCAGCCCTGATCGGAAGCGGCGTCCGCGCGATCCACTCCCCGCCGTGCATCATCAGCACTAGCGTTGCTGCGATCGCGCGCAGCCACTGGATCGGCGCTATCCTGGCGGGTCCCATTTCCGCGCAATAGACGCTCGCGGTTAAGGCGCGGTAAGTTAGGCGGAAGCTATAAAGATCGACGTCGACCGTCACCCTGCCTTGGCGGGCGATTCGACCGCGCCGCACCAGTCGCGGACTACATCCTGGACATCGAGTGCGCGGCGGGCGTGGACCAGCAGGCGGTGGCGATGGCGACCGCGGAGCATCGATACGACGCAGGGGCGCCATGCCGTCGATGCGCGGGGCCGACCGACCGACCGTGACCGCGATCTCGTGCGCGCCGTACTGGGCCTTATTGCTCCTCGTCCTTCGGGGCCGGGGTCGCATCGAAAACGCTGATCGCGGCGTCGGCGCCCTGGTCGTTCAGTGCGGTCAGGACCTTCTTGGCATAGGTCGCCTTCGCGCGCTCCTCGATGTTGTACGCAACCGGCGTGATCGCGGTCCGCGCCTCGGCAAGCTTGCCCTGCGCCAGATACACACGCGTCGCCTTCAGCCGCACATCGCCGTCATAGGGCGCCAGCGCGTAAGCGTAGAGCAACGCGGCCTGCGCGTTGGCGGTCGGCTTTTCGTTGGCCTGCCCAAAGCTGTCGTAATAGGCGATCAACGGTTGCGGCATTTCGGTCGCGACCTTGTTGGCGCGCAAATACCATTGGCGTGCCGCAGCCCAGCGGGTGGGGTCGGTGATCTTGTCCTTCACCAGCGCCGCAGTATCCGCCATCCCGCGATAATCGAGCGCGTGGACCGAACGCGGATCGGCGGCCAACGCCCGGTCGGCGGCCGCTGCGGCCCGGGAATAGCATGCAGCCTTTGCGGCGGCGTCGATTTCGCACGCGTCGAACTCGGCTTCGGCAAGCTCGTTCTGCGCGAAGGCGTCGTCAGGATAGGGCGCGGCGAGCCGCCGGGCGAGCGCGGCGACATCGCCCGCATTCTTCTTGCTCACGCCGGCGTTCGACGCGATCATCGCGGGCATCGTCGTGCTTTCGGCGGGTGTCAGCTTCGTTACCTCGATCGACCCGATCGACAATGTGTCGAGGTCGATTGCAGACGACGGCAGCCGCGGTCGCCGAACATATTGGTCGATCTTGAGGTCCATGTTGGCGCCGTTGCCGATTAACGCGGCCGGATCTTCCGCCTTGCCGCCGTTTAGCGCGCCGATATAGCCGGCGAGCCGCTTCCGGCCGTCGGGATCGAACGTCAGGTAATGCGTCAAGGCCCAGCCGTGGCGGTAGAGCGCATCGCGTTCGACGTCGCTAAGCTTCCCCGGATCGAACCGCAGCAAGCGACTCATCGGCAGCGCGTTCATCTGCCCGATGGTATATTTGCGATACGCCGGGACGGCGCCGAAGATGATCTGGTTACCGCGGAACAAGGCTGTCGCGTGCAATTCGGCGAAGCCCTCGACGAACCAGGGTGGCAGCGCCGCATCGGTCCAGTTCGTCAGCATCCAGTGATGCGTGTATTCGTGGAACAGGATCGCGCGTGCGCCGAGGTCTCCACTGCCGTTGCGGGGCGTGAAGGCGACGGATTGACCCGCGACCGGGCGGTAGAATCCTGCGACGCCGTCATGTCCCGCCAGCTTGGCAACATCGTTGGTCGTGTCGACGACGAAGACCGTCACGCGCGCGGACGCGCCGCGTTTGTCCTGCGGCGCAACATGCCAGGCACGGATCGCCTGGTCGAACTGTTCGAGCCGCATGGTATAGTCTCGGACGTCCTCCAGGCTGTCGTCCGAATAGACGATGAAATGGTTGGACGTTGCCCGGTACCAGTCGGCCTGCGCCGCGGTCGAACCAATGAGTGCACTGACCAGCGCAGCAATGAACTTTAAACGCACGATCCCCAATCCCCCTAAGCTTTAGCGTAGGTTAGACGGCAGCAACAACCGGTTCAAGATAGCTCACAGAAAGTTGTAGGGATCGACGTCCACGGTGACGCGCACCTTGCTTGGCCATTCCACGGCGCGCAGCCAGTCGCGGATCACGTCCTGGACGTCGAGCGCGCGCCGGGCGTGGACGAGCAGGCGGTAGCGGTGGCGGCCGCGGAGCATCGCTAGCGGCGCGGGGGCGGGGCCGTACACCGCCATGCCGTCGATCCGCGGGGCCGAGCGGCCGATCGCGATCGCGATCTCGTGCGCGGCGGGCTGGTCCTCCGACGATACCACGATCGCGGCGTAGCGCCCGAACGGCGGCGCGCCTGCGTCGCGGCGCGCGTCGGTCTCCGCTGTATAAAAGGCATCGGCGTCGCCAGTGATCAGCGCCTGCATCACCTGCGCCTTGGGGCTATGGGTCTGGATGAAGACATGGCCGGGTTTCTCGCCACGGCCCGCGCGCCCCGAAACCTGGCGAATCTGCTGGAAGGTGCGTTCGGCGGCGCGCAAATCGCCGCCTTCGAGGCCGAGGTCCGCATCGACCACTCCCACCAGCGTGAGATTGGGAAAATGATAGCCCTTCGTCACGAGCTGGGTGCCGACGACGATGTCGATGTCGCGCGCCTCCATCCGCGCGACGAACTCGGCGGCCTTGGCGGGGGACCAGATCGTGTCGGACGTGACGATCGCGGTCTTCGCATTGGGGAACAGCGCGGTGACCTCGTCGGCGATGCGCTCGACGCCCGGGCCACAGGCGACGAGCGTGTCCTCGCCCTGGCATTCGGGGCAGACCCGCGGGGTCGGCTCGATATGCCCGCAATGATGGCAGGCGAGGCGGCGCGTCAGGCGATGCTCGACCATCCACGCGGTGCAATTGGGGCATTGGAAGCGGTGGCCGCAAGTGCGGCACAGCGTCAACGGGGCATAGCCGCGGCGGTTGAGGAACAGCAGCGATTGTTCGCCCTTCGCCAGCGTCGTCTCGATCGCGGCGACGAGTTTGGGCGCGAGCCAGCGGCCGCGTTCGGGGGGATGTTCGATCAGGTCGATCGCCTCGATCGTCGGCATCTGCGCACCGCCGAACCGCGCGGGAAGCTGGAGCTCGGCGTAATTGCCGAGCGCGACCTGTTGTCGGGTCTCGATCGCGGGGGTCGCGCTGGCGAGAATTACCGGGCAGCCCTCGAACTTGCCGCGCATCACCGCGACGTCGCGCGCGTGATAATGGACGCCCTCTTCCTGTTTGAAGCTGGTCTCGTGCGCCTCGTCGACGACGATCAGGCCGAGGTTGCGATAGGGCAGGAACAGCGCCGAGCGCGCGCCGACGGTCACCAGCGCCGCGCCACTCGCGAGCGCGCGCCACGCGCGGCGGCGTTGTGACGAGCGGAGGCCGGAATGCCACGGCACCGGATCGCAGCCGAAGCGGTCGTGGAAGCGGCGCAGGAACGGTTCGGTGAGCGCGATTTCGGGGAGGAGCACGAGCGTCTGGCGGCGCGTTCGGATCGCCTCGGCGATCGCCTCGAAATACACCTCGGTCTTGCCCGATCCCGTCACGCCGTCGAGCAGCGTCGGCGCGAAGGCGCGCGCGGCTACTCCGGCAATGAGGGTGGCGGCGGCCGCCTGCTGTTCGGGCGAGAGCGTCGGCGCGCCGAATGCTGGGTCGGGAACCGGATAGGGGCTGTCGATGTCGACCGCGACCGGTTCCAGCGCGCCGATTTTGACGAGGCCGCGGATCACCGCGTCGCTGACCTCGGCGACGCTGGCGAGTTCGCGGATCAGGCCCTGGCGGTCGCCGATCCGTTCGAGTGCCTGCTCGCGCTGCGGGGTGAGGCGCGTCGGCACCTCGCCGGTCGCGCGATATTCGGTGATCGTCCGCGCGCCTTCGAGCGCGGAGGTCGAGGCGAGTGCCATCCGGACCACGGCGGCAGGGGGGGCGAGATAATAGGAGGCGGTCCATTCGACGAGGCGGCGCAGCGCCGCGCCAAGTGGCGGGGCGTCGGCGACGGCGAGCAGATTGCGGAGCCGGTTGTCGCCGACCTCCGCGTCGGACGGCATCCGGTCGGGCTCCCACGCGACGCCGAGCAACTGGCGCGGGCCAAGCGGGGCGATGACGATCGAGCCCGGCTCGACGTGCATGCCCGGTGGCACACGATAATCGAGCGGGCCGAGCGCGGCATTGAGGATGAGGATGCGGGCGCGGGACATGCCGCCTTCATATGGGGGGCGGAGGCGCGCGCGTGAAGCCAGGCGCCGCTGCGCCGCTGCGCCGCTGCGCCGGTCGCCGCGGCGCCATTTGCCGATTGTTACAACCGGGCGGCTGACTGGGTCGGCGAATGCGCCTAGCGTCGCGGCGATGATCCACCCGCTCGCCCGTGACTATGCCGAGTATCTGGCGCGCGACCGACGCCGGTCGGCGCACACCGTGCGCGCCTATCGCGGGACCGCGGCGCGGCTGACGGCGTTTCTGGCCGAGCATTGGGGCGAAGCGATCGATCGCGCCGTGCTGACCCGGATCACTGCGGCGGATTTGCGCGCCTATCTCGCCAAGCGGCGCGGCGAGGGGTTGGGCAATGCCTCGGCGGCGCGCGAATTGTCGGCGGTGCGGGGGTTCCTCGCCTGGGCCAATCCCGAAGAGCCAGGCCCCCGGCTGAAGGGGCCGCGGGTCAAGAAGGGGGTGCCGCGCCCGATCTCCCCCGACGAGGCGGTGGCGCTGGCCGAGGAGGTGGCGGAGGATGCCGCCGAACCGTGGATCGGCGCGCGTGACTGGGCGGTGCTGCTGCTGCTGTACGGCGCGGGATTGCGGATCGGCGAGGCGCTGGCGCTGACCGGCGCGATCCTGCCGCTGGGGGAGACGCTCAGAGTAACCGGCAAGCGCGACAAGACCCGGATCGTCCCGCTGCTGCCGCAGGTGCGCGCGGCGATCGAGCTATATGCGGCGCAGAACCCGTGGCCGATCGCGCGGGACGACGCGTTGTTTCGCGGTGCGAAGGGCGGGACCTTATCGCCGGGCGTGGTGCGAAAGTCGGTGCGGACGGCGCGTGCGCATTTGGGTCTCGGCACGCGGACCACCCCGCATGCTTTGCGCCACAGCTTTGCGACCCATCTGCTGGGCCGGGGCGCCGACCTGCGCGCACTACAGGAGCTGCTCGGGCACGCGAGCCTGAGTTCGACGCAAATCTACACCGCAGTCGATGCGGCGCACCTGATGGACGTGTACCGGAATGCACACCCGCGGGCTTAGGCGCGCGCCGCGACCCGCGTTTCGATCGCGTCCCAGATCATGCCCGCGACGTCGGTGCCATCAAAATTTTCGATCGCGACGATCCCGGTCGGGGAAGTGACGTTGATCTCGGTCAGCCATTCGCCGCCGATCACGTCGATGCCGACGAAGATCAGCCCGCGCCTCTTGAGTTCCGGCCCCATCGCGGCGCAGATTTCACGTTCGCGGGGCGTCAGCTCGGTCTTTTCCGCCGACCCGCCGACCGCGAGGTTGCTGCGGATTTCGCCCGCGCCGGGGAGACGGTTGATCGCGCCCGCGATCTCGCCGTCGACGAGGACGATGCGCTTGTCGCCGTTGGCGACCGAGGGGAGGAAGGCCTGGACCATGTGGGGTTCGCGCCAGGTCATGTTGAAGACCTCGATCAGCGCCGACAGATTGGCGCCGTCGCGCTCCACCTTGAAGATCGCCTTGCCACCGTTGCCGTGGAGCGGCTTGATCACGATCGCGCCATGTTCGGCGAGGAAGGCGCGCGCTTCGTCGAGGCTGCGGGTGATCAGCGTCGGCGGCATGAACAGCGCGTAATCGAGGACGAAAACCTTTTCGGGGGCGTTGCGGACGCTGGCGGGGTCGTTGACGACCAGCGTCTGGTCCGCGATCCGCTCGAGCAGGTGGGTCGCGGTGATGTAGCCGAGGTCGAACGGGGGATCCTGGCGCATCAACACGACGTCGGCGTCGGTGCCGAGATCGAGATTCACTGCTTCGCCAATGGTGAAATGATCGCCCGCAACGTGCTGGACGGTGACCGGATGCGCGCGCGCCCAGACCCGGCCGTCACGGTAGTTGAGGTCTTCGGCGGCGTAATGGAACAGCCGGTGTCCGCGCGCCTGCGCCGAGAGCATCAGCGCGAAGCTCGAATCGCCGACAATGTTGATGTCTGCGAGCGGGTCCATCTGGACGGCGACGGTGAGGCTCATCGATCGTTCCCATTTCCGTTCGGGCTGGGCTTGTCGAAGCCCGCCGTGTGGGTCGCGCCCTTCGACAAGCTCAGGGCGAACGGGGGCAGGTAGGCGCGGTATCGTCCGTTGTCACGATATGCCGACGCCGCCGTCACCCGATCCGCGATCCGATCCACGCATTCTCGATATGCCGCGGGCGGGTGCCCGGTGCGATCAGGATGACGTCGACGCGGATGTCGTCGCCCGCCCCGGCGTAGCGCGGCATCAGCACTTCGGCGGCGGCGGCGACGCGCGCGAGGCGGCGTTCGTCGATCGCGACATCGAGCTCGGCGGCGGTCGCGCGGGTCTTGACCTCGATGAAGGCGACGAGGTTGCCCTTGCGCGCGACGATGTCGACCTCGCCCGCCGCGGTGCGGACGCGGCGATCGAGGATCCGCCAGCCCTTGAGGCGGAGCCACCAACCCGCGAGGCGCTCGCCGCGGCGCCCCGAGGCTTCGGCGGCGCGGCGTTGCTGGAGGTTTCGCGGAGTCATGCCTTCAGCGCGAGCGCTCGCGCGTAGAGCGTCTTGCGGTCGAGCCCGAGCGCCTTGGCGACCTCGCTGGCCGCTTGCCCGGTCGAAAGGCGGGTGAGCGCCTCTGCCAGCGCGGCGTCGGCGTCGGCGTCGCTGGCGGGGGGTGCGTCGCCGGGGGGGGCGACGACGATGACGATCTCGCCCTTGGGCGGCGCGTCGGCATAGCGTGCGGCGAGCGTTGGGAGCGTGCCGGTGACCGCCTCTTCGAATTTCTTGGTGATCTCGCGGGTCACCGCGGCGTCGCGATTCCCGAGTTCGGCAGCGAGCGTCGCGAGGCACGCGGCGAGACGTGGACCCGATTCGTAGAATACCAGCGTGGCACGCAAGGCTGCGATCTCGCGAATCGCGTCGGCGCGCGCCTTTTCCTTGGGCGGCAGAAAGCCCGCGAACAGAAAGCGGTCGGTCGGCAGCCCCGCGAGCGTCAGCGCGGCGACCGCGGCGCAGGGGCCGGGGATCGTCACGACCAGATGCCCCGCGGCGCGCGCGTCGCGGACCAGCTTGAAGCCGGGATCGGAAATCAGCGGGGTACCCGCGTCGGAGACCAGCGCCACCGCCTCGGTCGCCATCCGCGCGATCAAGCCGGGGCGGACCCCCTCGGCATTGTGGTCGTGATACGGCGTCATGTGGCGCTTGACCCCGATATGGCGGAGCAGCCCCGCGGTGACGCGGCTGTCCTCGACCGCGATCACGTCGGCGCGCGCGAGAATGTCGGCGGCGCGCGGCGACAGATCGCCGAGATTGCCGATCGGGGTCGCGACGATGTAGAGGCCGGGGTGAAGAGGGTTTACGAGCGTGTTCACAAGGGGCGTACCATGGCAGAGGCGATGACGGTTCGGCAACCGGGGGCGGGGCTGATCCGCTGGGTCACGCTGGCGGCGGCGATGCTGCTCGGCGCTTGTTCGACGATCGTGCCCCGCGGGCCGGTCTCCGCGCCCGAGCGGCCCGTCGCGGCCCCGGCCCCCGCGCCGCGCGATACCTATACCGGCGGCATCCCGCGCGACACCGAACGCAACCGGGTGGCGTTGCTGGTGCCGCTGTCGGGATCGAACGGGGGAATCGGTCGCTCGATCGCGAACGCGACGATGCTCGCGGTGCTCGACACCAGGACCGAAAAGGTCCGGGTCACGAATTACGATACCGCGACCGGCGCGGGCGCCGCTGCGCGCCGCGCGATCGCGGAGGGTGCGCAACTGATCCTCGGTCCGTTGCTGTCCGACGACGTCCGGGCGGTCGCGCCGATCGCGAAGGCGGCGGGCGTGCCGGTCATCAGCTTTTCGAACGACGTCGGAGTCGCGGGCGACGGGGTCTATCTGCTCGGCTATGCGCCGACCCAGTCGATCGAGCGCGTCGTCGGTTATGCACAGTCGCGCGGCATCACCAATTTCGCGGGGCTGGTGCCCAACGGGCTGTACGGCCAGCGATCGTCGACCGCGTTCCTGCGCGCGGTCGAGGATGCGGGGGGACGCGTCGTGTCGCTCCAGACCTACCCGCGCGGCGCGGGGGCGATCGCGACCGCGGTCGCGCGGTTGAACCAGCAGGCACCTTATGGCGCGGTGCTGGTCGCCGATGGTGCCGCCGCCGCCGCCAGCGCCGCGCCGCTCGTCAAGCGCGCGAGCCCTGGGGTCCACCTGCTCGGGACCGAATTGTGGAATTCGGAGACTGGAATCGGCGTGCGGACGACGCTCGACGGTGCCTGGTTCGCGAGCGTGCCCGACACGCTCTATCGCCAGTTCGCGGTCAAATATCGCGCGCGGTTCGGGGCAGCACCCTATCGGCTGTCGAGCCTAGGCTATGACGCGGTGCTGTTGACGGTGCGCATCTCGCGCGACTGGCCGGTGGGGCGCGCGTTCCCCGAACAACGGCTGCGCGACAAGGACGGGTTTGCGGGAATCGACGGCGCGTTTCGCTTCGCGGGCGATGGCGTTGCCGACCGGGCGCTGGAGGTTCAGGAGATTCGCGGCGGTTCGACCGTGCTGGTGTCCCCCGCGCCGACCGGTTTTACGCGATAACCGCGTCGAGGACGATCGCGGGCAGGATCGCATCGAGCAGGATCGCGCCCGCCTCGGTCACGCGCAGCCAGTCGTCGGACAGCACCAGCAGCCCCTGATCGTGGAGCCGGGCTGCGACCGCACGATCGATCGGCGCGGTCCCGCCCGCGAGCCGTGCGATCCGCGACAGATCGACGCCCTCGGCAAGCCGCAACCCCATCAGCAGCGCCTCGGTCGCGCGCTCGTGCGGAGTCAGCACGTCCTCGATCTGGAGGCCGTGGCGGTTGCGCGCCAGCGCGCTCATCCAGTTTTCGGGCTTCTTGTGCCGCGCAGTCGCCAGCCCCGCGCGACGCCCGTGCGCGCCGGGGCCGACGCCGACATAGTCGCCGTAGCGCCAATAGGTCAGGTTGTGGCGGCTCTCCGCACCGGTGCGGGCGTGGTTCGAGGTTTCATAGGCGGGCAGCCCCGCCGCCGCGGCGATCGCGCGCGTTGCCTCGAACAGATCGGCGGCGCTGTCGCCATCGGGGATCGCGATCCGCCCGTTCGCCGCGTCGGTCGCGAACCGCGTCCCCGGTTCGATCGTGAGCTGGTACAGCGACAGATGCTCGGTGCCGAACGACAGCGCGCGGCGTAATTCCGTCTCCCACGCGGCAAGTGCTTGATCGGGGCGCGCGTAGATCAGGTCGAAACTGACGCGCGCGAACACCGCCTGCCCGACATCGAGCGCGGCGAGGCCTTCGTCGACATCATGCGCGCGGCCCAGGAACGCGAGCGCGGCGTCGTCGAGCGCCTGCAACCCCAGCGACACCCGGTTAACCCCCGCCGCCGCCAGATCGGCGAACCGCGCCGCCTCGACCGACGACGGGTTTGCCTCCAGCGTGATCTCGATATCAGGCGCGAAGCCCCAGTGGCGTTCGGCCGCGTCGAGCACCGCCGCGACCGTCGCGGGCGGCATCAGCGAGGGCGTGCCGCCCCCGAAGAACACTGATGTCAGCCGACGATCGGGCAGGACGCGCGCTTCATGCGCCAGGTCGGCCAGCAGCGCGTCGCGCCACGCATCCTGGTCGACGGTGTCGCGGACGTGGCTGTTGAAGTCGCAATAGGGACATTTCGAGACGCAGAACGGCCAATGGACATAGAGCGCCAGCGGTTCCGGAGCAGATTGGGAATGCGCAGGATGATGATCGGGGGGCGTCTTGTCGGCGTTCATGATCGGGGCGATATGGCGGCAACCATGTCAAAACGCCACCTTGCCCTTGTCGCGCCGCTGCTGTTTGCGGCCTGCGCGCCCCAGCCCGAACGCGTGGTCGAACGCCGCGTCACCGAAGCCCCCGCGCCACGCGGACCTGCGTTGCTGCGCACCGCGATGCTGGCCGGCCAGAACGCCGCGCGCGCCGCGGTCGGCGCGCCGCGGCTGATCTGGGACAACAATCTGGCGGTCGATGCGCAGCGTTATGCGCAGCAGATGGCGCGCACCGGCCGGTTCGAACATGCCAAACACCCGCAACTCGTCGGCGACGAGGGCGAGAATCTGTGGAAGGGTTCGCGCGACGCGTACGCCTATCGCGAGATGGTGGGGCATTGGCTCGCGGAGAAGGCCGACTTTGTCGATCGGCCCGTTCCCGATTCGAGCCGCACCGGGCGGTTCGAGGATGTCGGCCATTACACCCAGATCATCTGGCGCGCGACGCGAACCGTCGGCTGCGCGATGGCGAGCAACGCCACCGACGATTATCTGGTGTGCCGCTATCTGCCCGCGGGTAATGTCGTGGGTGAGCGGGTCGGGTGATGCGGGATGACGGCACGTGGACCCGTTTGCGCTGAGCGTGCCGAAGCACGGTGGGTCTTGGGCCCGCCGACTCCGCCCCGGGGGTAATAGGTTGAAGGGCCCGGTAAGCTCAGGCGACCGCGTTAAAAGTCCCGTCCATCTGTCGCCGTCAGAGCCTAGAAGCTTTCCTCGGCGTACACCCGGCTGACGTCGCCACTCCAGGCGCCATGATAGCGATCGAGCAGCGTTTGCGCGGGCACCTTTCCGGTTCGCACGATCTCGCGGAGGGGATCGAGGAAGCCGCTTTCGTTGTCGCCCGCCGCGTTGGTCCGCGCGCGCGCGGTCAGCCCTGCGCCCGCGATATCGAGCACTGCGCCCGCAATATCTTTGAGCTTGCCGCCACTAGGCAGCGGCGCGTCGAGCGCAAGCTTCGGCACCGCGTCGCGCAGCGCCTGGCGTTCGCCGATGTCCCAATCCTTGACCAGATCCCACGCCGCATCGAGCGCCGCGTCGTCGTAGAGCAACCCGACCCACAGCGCGGGCAATGCGCAGATCTTGTTCCACGGCCCGCCATCGGCGCCGCGCATCTCGAGGAAGGTCTTCAATCGCACCTCGGGAAAGGCGGTCGAGAGGTGATCGTTCCAGTCGTCGAGCGTCGGCTTCTCGCCTGGCAGCACCGCCAGCTCGCCCTTGAGGAAATCGCGGAAGCTCAAGCCCGCCGCATCGATGTAGTGGCCCTCGCGATAAACGAAGTACATCGGCACATCGAGCGCATAGTCGGCATAGCGCTCGTAGCCGAAGCCATCCTCGAACACGAACGGCAGCATCCCCGTCCGGTGCGGATCGGTGTCCGACCAGATATGGCTGCGGTACGACAACATCCCGTTGGGCCGCCCTTCCGTGAACGGTGAGTTGGCGAACAGCGCGGTCGCGAGCGGCTGGAGCGCGAGGCCGACGCGGAATTTCTTCACCATGTCCGCCTCGGATTCATAATCCAGGTTCACCTGGATCGTGCAGGTGCGCAGCATCATGTCGAGCCCCATGGTCCCGACCCGCGGCATGTGGCGCAGCATGATCGCGTAGCGGCCCTTGGGCATGATCGGCAGCTCGCTGCGGCGCTTGTCGGGCCACATGCCGAGGCCCAGGAACCCGATCCCCAGCTTCTCGCCCGCGGCCTTGACCTGTTCGAGGTGACGGCCGGTTTCGGCGCAGGTCTGATGCAGGTTGTCGAGCGGTGCGCCCGACAGTTCGAACTGCCCCGCGGGCTCCAGGCTGACGCTGCCATCGGCCCCGGTCAGCGCGATCAGATTGCCGCCCTCCAGCACCGGCTTCCACCCGAACTGCTCCAGCTCGATCAGCAGCGCGCGGATGCCACCGGGTTCGCCCCAGCTCGGCGCGTGATGATCCTTGGTTGCATAGACGAATTTCTCGTGCTCGGTCCCGATCTTCCACCGGTCGGCCGGCTTTTCGCCGACCGCGAAACTCGCGATCAGTTGGTCGCGCGACTCGATCGTCGCTGAGTTGCTATCCGAAACCGTCTTGGTCGTCATAGGGCCGCGCCTTACGCCGCGATGAACGGGCGCGCTAGCGCCAATCCCCCGCCGCCGCCATCCACAGCGATACCGCCGCCGCCGCCGCGGTGTCGGCGCGTAGAATGCGGGGGCCGAGGCTGATACCCACCACCTGCGGATGCGCACGAATCGCGGCGCGTTCGGCGTCGTCGAACCCGCCTTCGGGGCCGATCAGGATCGCGGCAGGGCCGGTGCGTGCGCGCATCGCCGCGAACGCGGGCTCGCCGCCGTTTTCGTCGGCGAAGAACAAGGTGCGCTCGCCCGGCCAATCGCGGAGGAATGCGGCGAGCTTCACCGTCTCGCCCAGCGTCGGCAACGCTGTCCGCGCGCATTGCTCGGCCGCCTCGATCATGTGCGCGCGCAGCCGGTCGAGCTTGGGGCGATCGACGATCGTCCGCGCGGTGACGACGGGGACGAGCCGGTCGACCCCCAGTTCGCACGCTTTTTCGGCGAGCCAGTCGACCCGCCCCTTCTTGAGTGGCGCGGCGCACAGCCACAGGTCGGGCACCGGCTCACGCTCACGGAGCTTCCCGGTCACGTCGAGCGTCACCGCGCGCCGCCCGACCTCGGTCGCGACCGCGAGCCATTCGCCCGTCACGTCGTCGAACAGCTTGACCGGATCGCCGATTTTCAGCCGCATCACCCCGCCGAGATAATGCGCCGCCGGGCCGTCGATCCGGCGTGGGCCGAGCGCGATCGATTCCTCGACAAAAAGGCGCGGGGTCGATTGCGGGGGCCAGGCGGGGGTCGCGGTCATCAAGCGGCTCTAGCAATTCCTCCCCGGCACGGGGAGGGGGAGCAAGGGGTCAGCCCCGCGGTTTCGCCAACAATTTCCGCACCACGATCCACACCATCACCGCCGCGACCACAGCGGCGACCGCCGCGACGCTCACCGCGCCCGCAACCCGCATGATCGCCCAGAACAAAGCCTCGACGAAGCGCCCGACCGCGACCGACAGGCCGATCAACCGCAGGACTTTCGAAGCGCACTCATGCCCCGTCGTACCCGCCCCGGGCTTGCGCGCCTACCGCCGTCTTCATAGGCGAGGGGGATGACACCCGAGATCGTCCCCGACAGCGAGCATCGCGGCCTCGTCGGCGCGCTGCCGCCGACGCTGCGCGGGCTGGCGCTGCTCGCGCGGTTCGATCGCCCGATCGGCTGGTGGCTATTGTTCTGGCCGGGGGCGTGGGGCGTCGCGCTCGCGGGGGGCGCGGTCGCGCGGTGGACGCTGATCGTGTGGCTCCTCGTCGGCAGCGTTGCGATGCGCGGCGCGGGGTGCGTCTACAACGACATCGTCGATCGCGATCTCGACGCGCAGGTTGCGCGCACCCGCGCGCGCCCGATCCCGAGCGGACTGGTGTCGATCAAGCTCGCCTGGGTGTGGCTCGTCGCGCTGTGCCTCGTCGGGCTGGTCGTGCTGCTCCAGCTGAGCGTCCTCGCCGCAATCGTCGCGCTCGCCAGCCTCGCCCCCGTCGCCGCCTATCCGTTTATGAAGCGGATCACTTGGTGGCCGCAGGCGTGGCTCGGCCTCGTCTTCTCCTGGGCCGCGCTGGTCGGGTGGAGCGACGTCGCGGGCGCGCTGTCGTGGCCGATCGCGTTGCTCTACGCGGGGTCGATCGCGTGGGTGATCGGCTATGACACGATCTACGCGCTCCAGGATCGCGAGGACGATGCGCTGATCGGAGTGCGCTCCTCGGCGCTGCGCATGGGCACGCGGGTGCAGGACGGGACTGCGCTGTTCTACGCGCTCGCGCTGCTGCTGTGGGCGGCGGCGATCTGGCTCGTCCGCCGCGATCCGCTCGCGTTGCTCGCGCTCGCCCCGGTCGCGCTTCACCTGCTGTGGCAGGTCGCGACGCTCGACCCCGCCGACGGTGCCAACGCGCTCGCGCGGTTCCGCAGCAACCGGTTCGCGGGGCTGCTAATGTTCCTCGCCTGCGTGGTGGTGGCGACGCCGCTGTGACTGTCGGGTGTGGGCGAAGGGTATGGCTTTCCACCGTGCTTCGACAGGCTCAGCACGAACGGGGTGTTAAGGCGCAGGCTCCCCAACCCTCCGTTCGCCCTGAGCCTGTCGAAGGGCGCGCGATGCACGCCGCTCTAGCGATCCGCGGCTCAACCCCCTAGATTCACGACAATGTCCGGCTCCTACGGCCCCCCCGATCGCTTCAACGAGGAACGCGCGACCTATGCGGTGCGCGGATCGGACACGCCCGACCTCGAAGCGGGGGTCGCCGCGATCCGTAACGTGCTCGCGACGCTGCCGACGCGGTCGGGCGTGTACCGGATGCAGGACGCCAAGGGCGACGTCCTTTACGTCGGCAAGGCGCGCTCGCTCAAACAGCGCGTCGCCAATTACGTCCAGTGGAAGACGCTGTCGAAACGCCTCCAGCGGATGATCGCGCAGACCCGGTCGATGACGATCGTCACGACCAACAACGAGGCGGAGGCGCTGCTGCTCGAGGCGCAGCTGATCAAGCGTTATCGCCCCGCCTACAATGTCCTGCTCCGCGACGATAAAAGCTTTCCCTTCATCCTGATCCGCGCCGATCATGATTTTCCGCGCGTCCAGAAGCATCGCGGCGCGCGCCGTGCGAAGGGCAATTATTATGGCCCGTTCGCGAGCGCGGGTTCGGTCAACAACACCCTCAACGCGCTCCAGAAGCTGTTCCTGCTACGCTCGTGCACCGACGGTTTCTTCAAGACCCGCGACCGCCCGTGCCTGCTCTACCAGATCAAGCGCTGCTCGGCGCCGTGCGTCGGGCGGATCGACCCCGCCGGCTATGCCGAGCTGGTCGACGACGCGCGGGCGTTCCTCGGCGGCAAATCGACCGGGGTCCAGGCCAAGCTCGCGGCGCAGATGCAGGGCGCCGCGGAGAACATGGATTTCGAACTCGCCGCGCTGCTCCGCGATCGCCTGAAGGCGCTGACCTTCATCCAGGGGACGCAGGCGATCAACGCCGAGGGGGTCGGCGACGCCGACGTCTTCGCGCTGGCGTGCAGCAACGGCGTGATGGGGATCCAGGCGTTTTTCATCCGCGGCGGCCAGAACTGGGGCCACCGCAGCTTCTTCCCCCAGCACACCAACGAGGTGCCCGAGGACGAGGTGCTCGCCGCCTTCCTCACCCAGTTCTACGAGGAAGTGCCGCCGCCCAAGACGATCCTGCTCGACCGCGAACTCGGCGAGGCGGCATTGCTCGGCGAAGCATTGGGCGAGCGCGCAGGCTACAAGGTCGCGCTGTCGGTGCCCCAGCGCGGCGACCGGCGGCGGCTGATGGATCAGGCCAAGCGCAACGCGGTCGAGGCGCTCGAACGCCGCCTCGCCGAGAGCACCACCCAGGCCAGGCTGCTCCGCGAGGTCGCCGAGCTGTTCGATCTCGCCGAGCCGCCCGACCGGATCGAGGTCTACGACAACAGCCATATCCAGGGCACCAACGCGGTCGGCGCGATGGTGGTCGCGGGGCCGGAGGGCTTTCGCAAGGGCCAGTACCGGAAATTCAACATCAAGGACAAGAACACCGCCCCCGGCGACGATTTCGCGATGATGAAGGAGGTGCTCACCCGCCGCTTTGCCCGCGCGCAGGCGGATGACCCCGATCGCGACAACGCCACCTGGCCCGATCTCGTCCTGCTCGACGGCGGGCGGGGGCAATTGAACGCCGCGAAGGCGGTGCTCGAGGATCTCGGGATCGAGGACGTGTGCCTGGTCGGCGTCGCCAAGGGCCCGCACCACGGCCGCGACGGGCGCGAGGTGTTCCACCTGATGGACGGGCGCGACTTCCAGCTGCCCGTCAACGCGCCGGTGCTGTTCTACCTCCAGCGCCTCCGCGACGAGGTCCACCGCTTCGCGATCGGCGCGCATCGCGACAAGCGCGCGAAAGCGATCGGCGCAAGCCCGCTCGACGAGGTCCCCGGCATCGGCCCCGCGCGCAAGAAGGCGCTGCTGATGCACTTCGGCACCGGCCGCGCGGTGAGGAACGCCAGCCTCGAAGACCTGCAACAGGCCCCCGGCGTGTCGAAGGGTGTCGCGCAACAAGTCTATGACTTCTACCATGCGCGGTGACGGCGGCAGGGTTGGCGGAATGTGCCGCGCCCCCGCACGCCGATTCTGCGAGTTTTGCGAATTGTTCATCCCCGGTCGCTAGCCCATGGGCATGACGACCCCTGTCTTCATCACGATCGATACCGAATTTGCCGAGCGGCATTATGCCGCGGGGCTCGACCTCGATGCGATCTACGATCTTTCGCTCGAACCCGCCGGCGTGGGGCTCAGCTATCAGCTCGAGGCGTTCGCGCGGCATGGGCTGAAGGCGTGTTTCTTCGTCGATCCGATGCCCGCGATGGTGTTCGGGCTCGATCCGGTGCGGCGGATGGTCGAAACGATCCTCGACGCGGGGCAGGAGGTGCAGCTCCATCTCCACCCGAGCTGGACGACCGCGCGGCTCGACGATCGTACCGTCCGCGGCCGCGACCTGATGCACGAATATCCGCGCGCCGAACAGATCGACCTGCTCGAAGGCGCAACCGAATTGCTCGTTGCGGCGGGGGCGCCGCGCCCGATCGCGTTCCGCGCGGGTAGCTATGGCGCCAACGACGACACCCTCGCCGCACTCGCGATGACCGGGTTCCTGTTCGACAGCAGCCACAACGGTGCAGCGGCCCCGGTCGCGAGCCGGATCTCGTTGCCCCCCGATTGCATCGCGCCGCTGCGCGACGCGGTGATCGAGGTTCCGGTGACGGTGATCGAGGACAGCCCGGGCAGCCTGCGCACCTTTCAGCTGTGCGCGCTGTCGACCGGGGAGATGGAAGCAGCGCTCGATCATGCCCGTGACGAACGCCATGCCGCGGTCACGATCGTCAGCCACGGGTTCGAGCTCGCCAACCGTTCGGGGACACGGCCGAACGGCGTCCATGTGCGCCGGTTCGAAGCGTTGTGCGAACGGCTCGAGGCGGATGCAGACACGCTGCCGACGATGCATTTCGCGGATCGGCCCGCGCTCGCCTTGGGTCACAACGACGAGCCGCTGGCGCCCGACACGCTGCGGACCCGGTGGCGACAAGCCGAGCAACTCTGGTCGAACTGGGTGTCGGAACGCGCGGCGTGACACCGATCGCGCTGACATTCCAGATCGGCGCGCGGACCCTGGCGAGCGTCGATCGGTCGCTGATCCGGGTGCCGTACACGCTTGACGCGGTCCTCGCCGCCGCCCCGCCGGTGCTTCCGCCGCTCGACGGCGATGGCTATCTCATTACATCGTTGCCCGAACCATTGCTGCCAACGATCCAGCGCGACGGGATGATCGGCTACGTCCGCCAGCGTTATGTCCGTTATCACGCCGATTTCTCGGTCGGGCACGAGGCCTGGCTCGCGGCGCTGTCGGGTAGCGCGCGCGCGACGATCAAGCGCAAGACCAAGAAGGTCGCCGCGGCCTCGGGCGGCACGCTCGATATCCGTGCGTATCGCACCCCCGACGAATTCGCCGCCTTCCATCCGCTTGCGCGGCGCGTGTCGGCGCGGACCTATCAGGAAAAATTACTCGGCGCGGGGCTTCCCGCCGCGGGGGACTCATTGCACCGTCTGATCGAGCTTGCCGCGGCGGATTGCGTGCGCGCCTGGCTGTTGTCGATCGCGGGCGAGCCGGTCGCGTATCTGTGCTGCACCGCGCGCGGCGGCACGTTGCTCTACACCTATGTCGGGCATGATCCGGGGTACAACGACCTGTCGCCGGGGACGGTGCTCCAGGCGGAGGCAATGACTCAGCTGTTCGACGATCGCTTCGCGCGGTTCGACTTCACCGAGGGCGAGGGCCAGCACAAGCGGTTGTTCGCAACCGGGGGGACGCGGTGCGTCGACCTGCTGCTGCTGCGCCCGACGCTCGCCAACCGCGCGACCGTCGCGGCGCTGGCGGGGTTCGATGCCGCGGTCGCGGTCGCCAAGCGCGCCGCGGCCAGCCCGTTGCTCGCGCGGATCGCTCGACGGGTGCGCCGCTGACGCGAACCGGCTAGGCTGGCGTGATGCACCTGTCCGCCACCGCCATCGTGATCGCCGTCCGCGCGCATGGCGAACATGGCGCGATCGTCCGCGCGCTGACGCGCGACGACGGGGTTCAGCCCGGCTATGTCCGTGGCGGCGGGTCGCGGCGGTTGCGGCCGCTGCTCCAGCCCGGCGACACGATCCTTGGCGACTGGCGCGCGCGGACCAGTGAACAGCTCGCGGCGTTGACGATCGAACCCGTCCACAGCCGCGCTGCGCTCCATGGCGAGCCGCTGGCCGCCGCCGCGATCGACTGGACGGCCGCGCTCACCGCGACCGCCTTGCCCGAAGCGCAACCCTATCCGCGGCTTTACGATGGCCTGATCGGGGTGCTCGACGCGATCGAGGCGGCGCCCGCGGCGCGGGGCTGGGCGGTGGCGCTGGTTCGTTACGAACTGCTGCTGCTCGCCGAACTGGGGTTCGGGCTCGATCTCGACCGTTGCGTCGTGACCGGAGCGGTCGACGATCTGGGCTTCGTCAGCCCGAAGAGCGGCGCAGCGGTCAGCCGCGGCGCGGCGCATGGGCATGAGGCGAAGCTACTGGCGTTGCCTGATTTTCTGCGCGACGGCGGCACGGCGGACTGGCCCGATATCCTCGCCGGGCTGGCGATCACCGGGCATTTCCTCGCGCGCGATATCCTGGTCGATCGCCGCGCCGATCCGCTGGCCGCGCGCGGGCGGCTGGTCGATCGGCTCAAAAGGGCGGTTGCGTGACCGCGCGGCGCTCGGCAAGGGCGGACGGCATGACGTTGATCGCACTCCTCGCCGGGGACGGCATCGGCCCCGAAGTCGTCGCCGAGGCACGCCGCGTGCTCGATGCGACCGGCCTCACCCTGGCCTATGAGGAGGCACCCGTCGGCGGCGCAGCGTATCGCGCGGCGGGGCATCCGTTGCCGCCCGAGACGCTCGCGCTCGCCGCGCGCGCCGATGCGATCCTGTTCGGCGCGGTGGGCGATCCCGCCTATGATTCGCTCGAGCGCGCGCTCCGGCCCGAACAGGCGATCCTGGGGCTGCGCAAGGCGCTCGGGCTGTTCGCGAACCTGCGTCCCGCGACGCTGTTCGCAGGGTTGGAGGATGCCTCTCCGCTGCGCCCCGACATCGCGCGGCGGATCGACCTGGTGATCCTGCGCGAACTGACCGGCGATGTGTATTTCGGCGAAAAGGCGCAGCACCGTACCACCGATGGGCGCCGCGAGGGCTACGACATCATGTCCTATGCCGAGGACGAGGTGCGCCGGATCGCGACGGTTGGCTTCGAAATGGCCAAGCGACGCGAGCGCAAGCTGTGTTCGGTCGACAAGGCCAACGTCCTCGAAACCTCGCAACTGTGGCGCGACGTCGTCATCGAGCTGTCCGCCGATTACCCCGAGGTCGCGCTGACCCACATGTACGTCGACAATGCGGCAATGCAGATGGTCCGCAACCCGGGGCAGTTCGACGTGATCGTCACCGGCAATCTGTTCGGCGACATCCTGTCCGACCAGGCGAGCATGTGCGCGGGGTCGATCGGGATGCTGCCGTCGGCATCGCTGCGCACGTGGAGCGGCGACACCGGGCTGTACGAACCGATCCACGGTTCAGCGCCCGACATCGCGGGGCAGGGCAAGGCCAATCCATGTGCCGCGATCCTGTCGGCGGCGATGATGCTGCGCCATTCGCTTGGGCAAGAGGCGGCGGCGGCGCGGATCGAGGCGGCGGTGGCCGCGGCGATCGCGGGTGGCGCGCGCACCCCCGATCTCGGCGGATCGCTGGCGACCGCCGCGATGGGCGATGCGGTGCTCGCCGCGCTGGAATCCGGGGCGGCGTGAGCGACAGCCTCGAACTCGCGGTCGTCATTCCGACGTTCAACGAACGCGCGAACGTGCCGACGTTGATCGCCAAGCTCGATTCTGCGCTCGCCGGGCGGCGGTGGGAAGCGATCTTCGTCGACGACGACAGCCCCGACGGCACCGCCGAGGCGGCGCGCGAGCTGGGGCGGATCGACAACCGCGTGCGCGTGATCCAGCGGATCGGGCGGCGCGGGCTGTCGTCGGCGTGTATCGAGGGCATGTGCGCGACTGCCGCGCAATGCGTTGCGGTGATCGACGGCGACCTGCAGCATGACGAGACCTTGCTGCCGCAGATGCTCGATCGGTTGCAGGCGGCGGATGCGCTCGACCTGGTAATCGGATCGCGTTTCGTCGCGGGCGGCGGCACCGGCGACTGGGATCGCGACCGCGTCGCCAAATCGGCGCTCGCGACGAAGCTGTCGCGCCGCGTGCTGAAGGCCGATCTCAGCGATCCGATGAGCGGGTTCTTCATGATCCGCACCGACATCGCGCGGCGGCTGTCGCCCGCCCTGTCCGCGATCGGGTTCAAGATCCTGCTCGACCTGATGACCGCGAGCCCGACCCCGCTCGCGTTCGCCGAATTGCCCTATACTTTCCGTACCCGCAGCGAGGGTGAATCGAAGCTCGATCACGTCGTCGCGATGGAATATCTGATCGCGCTGTACGACCGGATGTTCGGGCGGATCATCCCGGTCCGCTTCGCGATGTTTTCCGCGATCGGGGTGATGGGGATCGGCGTCCACATGGGCGTGCTGGGGCTGGCGATGCTGGCGGGAAGCGACTTCATCCTCGCGCAGATCCTGGGCGCGGTGGCGGCGATGACCTTCAACTTCTTCCTCAACAACGCGCTCACCTATCGCGACCGGCGGCTCAAGGGACTTCGCCAGATGCTCGACGGCTGGGTGTCGTTCTGCGCCGTGTGTTCGGTCGGGCTGGTCGCGAATGTCGGGATCGCGGCGTTCGTCCACGACGCGCGCAACGGCACCGCGGCGAGTGCGGCGCTGATCGGCATCCTGGTCGGCGCGGTGTGGAATTATGCACTGTCGTCGAAATTCACCTGGGGTCGATACTAGCGCCAGCGTCGCGAGATCGTCCAAACGCTCGACCGTTCGCCCTGAGCTTGTCGAAGGGCATGAGTCTCAGGTGCTTCGACAGGCTCAGCACGAACGGTTATGTCCTGTGTTAGCGCCAGCTATCGAACCACGTCCACCGGGTGAACGCCTGCGGACCGGGCAGCGCGGTCGCGGCGAGGATGGGATAGAAATGGACGAACAGCACCGCGCTCAGCAGCACGAACGCCTCGTCGCCATAGCGTAGCCGGCGCCCGAACCGGTCGAACGCGATCGCCAGCGCAATCGGCAACCAGATGCTCGACAGGTAAAAATAATAGAAGAACCCCAGCGACTTGGGGATCGCGGCCCAGATCGCGATCGAGAACAGCCACAGCATCGCCGACGCGCCGGACGCGGTGTCGCGCGTCCGCACCCAGCCGATGGCGCAGGCGCACACCGCGATCAGCCCACCCCATAGCACTACGGGGTTGCCGATCATCAGGATGCCGCGCTGCGCGCCGTCGGCGGGCTCGTAGAGATACCAGATCGGGCGAAGGTCGAGCGGCCACGTCGACCAGCTCGACTGGTACGTGTGCGGGGGCAGTATCTGGGTCTGGAGCCGGTACATGTCGAGCTGGAACGGCACCAGTTGCGCCCACGTCAGCGGTTCGGCCGCGTAGAAGAACGCGGGCGCGAAGGTGACGAAATAGGTCGCGATGCTGACCCCGGCGAGCACGCCTATTGCAAACGCTGGGTTCATCCCGGGCCAGCGATCCGCGCGGCGGTGGCGCAGGACCAGGAACGCGCCCGCCGCAGCGGCGACATAGGGCGCGGCGGTCCATTTGCACGCGACCGCCAGACCCAGCAGTACCGCTGCGCCGATCCAGCGCCGCCACATCGCCGCGCCGTGCGCGCGCATCGACCACAGCATCGCCGCGACGCCCAGCACGACGAACGCCGCCATGAACCCGTCGAGCATCGCGATCCGCGCCTGGACGAACACCGTGAAGTTCAGGATCGTCAGCAGCGCGCCGACCACCGCGGGGCGCAACTGCCGCGTCCCCAGCCACAGGATCGCAAACACCCCCATGACCACCGCCGTCCCCGCCACCGTCGACAGCGCGCGCCAGCCGAGCGGATGGTCGCCGAACAACTGGATCCCGACCGCGATCAGGAGCTTGCCGATCAGCGGGTGTTCGCTGTTGGCGGGTGCGGTCAGCGCCCGCAGCGCGCGCGCGGCGGGGACGTAATGAACCTCGTCGAACACCAGTTGGTGGGGGATGGTGACCCGCCAACTGAACAGCGTCTGCGCCAGCGCGCCGATTGCCAGCGCGGCGGGCCAGGGGCGAGGCGGGGCGGGGGGCGCGGCTTCCATCGCGGGTAGGTGCCACAGCCTGACGCCGGAAGGACAGCCCCCATCAGAACGAGATGATTTAACCTAAACCCGTTCGTGCTGAGCCTGTCGAAGCACGGTAAGGCTCAGGCCCTTCGACAAGCTCAGGGCGAACGGCAGTCAGATTCGTCGATCGGGCGTCGTCACGCGTAGCCGTCACAGCCGCGCGCTCTCAGGCGTTGAGCGGGTACAGTGCCGCCGCGATCGTCCGACCCTCGCCGCGCAGGACCCCCCAGGCGCGCGCCGCGGCGCGGCTGTCCATCGGCTCGACCCCGATGTTGCGCGCCTCCAGCGCCGCGACGAACGCGGCGGGGGGGCGGACCAGCACCGCGCCGGTGCCGAGCAGGATGAATTCGGGCGCACTCGCCAGCAGCATCGCGATCGCGTCGATCGTCAACGCGCCCAGCGGCGGCGGCGACCAGGGTTGGGCATCCTCGGTCATCAGCAGCAGCGAGTCGAACCGCGATTCCTGGATCCGGAACCCGTTGCCGACGAACCCCGCGACCAGCGGGCCGCCGATACCGGGATCGCGCTCGATCCGCATCGCTAGGGCTTGCGCGGGGCCACGCGCTCCGCGTTCGACATGTCGGTCTTGCCGATCCGTTCGAGCCGCGGCTCGGCGCGCAGGCCGAGCGAGATCAGCAGCGACGACGAAACGTAGATCGACGAATAGGTGCCGACGAAAATGCCCAGGATCATCGCCGCGGTGAACCCGCGCAGCACGTGCCCGCCCAGGAACAGCAGCGCGAACAGCGCGAGCAGGATCGTCAGGCTGGTCATCACCGTTCGCGGCAACGTCTCGTTGACCGACAGGTTGATGATCTCGCGCATCTCCATCTTGCGGTATCGGCGCATATTCTCGCGGATCCGGTCGTCGATGACGATCTTGTCGTTGATCGAATAGCCGATGATCGTCAGCACCGCCGCGATGATGTTGAGGTCGAATTCGAAGCGGGTCAGCGCGAAGAAGCCGATCGTCATCAACAGATCGTGGACGATCGCGACGACGGTCGACACGCCGAACTGCCATTCGAATCGCAGGATCGCGAACAGCCCGATGCCCAGGACCGCGAGTGCCACCGCCAGCAGCCCGTTCTTGATCAGCTCGCCCGACACCTTGCCCGACACCGTCGAATAGCGACTGAAGGTCGCGCCGGGGAATTGCTGCGCCAGCGCGCCCTCGACCTTCTTGACGACCTTGTTGGTCGCGCCTTCGTCGGCGCCGCTCTGGACGGGGAGGCGGATCGTCAGGTTATTGGCGCTGCCAACCTGCTGGAGCGACGCCTGTCCGACACCGAGTGAATCGACCAGGCTGCGGACCTTGTCCTGATTGGGCGGGGTCGCGAACTTCTCCTCGATCATCAACCCGCCGACGAAATCGACGCCGAAGTTGAGGCCCTTGGCAAAGGTGACGCCGATCGCAGCGAGGCTGAGCAGCATCGTGATCGCGAACGCGATCCCGCGCAGGCTGACGAAATCGATGTTCGTGTGATCGGGAACGATTTTCAGGAGGCGCATGAGGGGTCCTTCCGCCTCAAATGTTCATGGTCTTGGGCTTGGTCCGGCGCACCCACTGGACCACCAGCATCCGCGTGAACGTCACCGCGGTGAACACGCTCGTCGCGATCCCGATCAGCAGCACGACCGCAAAGCCCTTCACCGGCCCGCTGCCGAGGAAGAACATGATCACCCCCGAAATCGCGTGGGTCATGTTCGCCTCGAAGATCGTCCGGCTGGCTTCCTTATAGCCCAGTTCGACCGACTGGATGATGCTCCGCCCGCGTCGTCGCTCTTCGCGGATACGTTCGTTGATCAGCACGTTGGCGTCGACCGCGGTGCCGATCGTCAGCACGAACCCCGCAATCCCCGGCAGCGTCAGCGTCCCCTTGATCAGCGCGAGCACGCCGACGATGACGAACACGTTGATGATCACCGCGAGGTTCGCATAGAGTCCGAACCGGCCGTAGGTCAGGAACATGAACACCACGACCAGCAGCACCGCTACCGCGCTGGCGAGGATTCCGGCGTGGATCGAATCCTTGCCGAGATCGGGGCCGACGGTCGATTCCTCGATGATCTTCAGGTTGATCGGCAGCTTGCCCGAGCGGAGCGCGATCGCGAGCTGGTTGGCGCTGTCGACGGTGAAGCTGCCGCTGATCGACGCGGTGCCGCCCAGGATCGGTTCGTTGATGTTGGGCGCGGAAATCACGCTGCTGTCGAGGATGATCGCGAATGGCTTGTTGACGTTCTGTTGCGTTACCCGCGCGAAGCGGTTGCCGCCCGCGGCGTTGAAGTTGATGATGACGTCGGGCGCGTTGGTCTGCGGATCGAACCCCTGGCGCGCGTCCGACAACTGATCGCCGGTGATGATCGCCGCGCGTTTCACCGCGATGAACGGGATGCCCGACGGATTGGTCGGATAGGGCAGCACCTGGCTGCCGATCGGCGCGATCCCCTTGGCGAGATCGGCGGGATTGGCGGTCTGGTCGACCAGCTTGAATTCGAGCTTCGCGGTCTTGCCGAGCAGGTCCTTCAGCGCCTGCGGATTCTGCAATCCCGGCACCTGGACGACGATCCGGTTCGGTCCCTGGCGCACGATCGTCGGTTCGCGGGTGCCGAGCTGATCGATGCGGCGGCGCACGACCTCGGTCGCGTCCTTCATCGCGGTATCGATCGCCTGCGCGAGTCCCGCCTGGGTCGGTTTCAGCACGAACCGGCTGGTGTCGACCACGCCGATGTCCCATTCGCGCTGTCCCGTCATCCCCGCGCCACCGCCGGTGATCGTCAGCAGCCGCTCGCGCGCGGCATCAACCTGGGTCGGATCGCGCAACAGGAAGCTGATCTGCCCGTCGCGCGTCGAAATATCGCCGATCGCGATCCTTGGCGTGCCGTTGCGCATCTGCCCCTGGATATTGTCGCGCATCGATTCGATCCGGCTGTTCGCCAGATCCTTGGTGTCCGCCTCGAGCAGCAGATAGCTGCCGCCCGCCAGATCGAGCCCCAGGTTGATGTGCGGGGCGCCCGCGAGGAAATTCGGCGCATAGCGTTCGGGGACGAGGCTCGGGATCGCGAGCGCGCACAGCACGCCGAGCAGCGCCCAGATCGACCAGACCTTCCACTTGGGAAAATCGAGCATCAGTCGTTCGCTGGTTTCGAATTGGGGCTCGTGATGTCGGACAGCGTCGCCTTGACGACGCGAACCCGCGTGTTCGCCGCGATCTCGACCTCGACGTACAGCTCCTCGACCTTGGTCACCTTGCCGACCACGCCGCCCGCGGTCACCACGCTGTCACCCTTGCGCACCGCCGCGATCGACGCCTGCTGCGCCTTCAACCGCTGCTGCTGCGGGCGGATCATCAGGAAATAGAACACCACGAAGATGAGGAGCAGCGGCGCGAAGCTGATCAGCGAGGCGAGGCCGCCCGTCGTCGCCGCGGTACCGGCGGATTGGGCATAGGCTGGGGAGATGAACATCGCAGGTCCGTGACATGACTGATCGGCGGGGAAAGCCCCCGCTCGTGAAGCGCCGCGCGCTAGCATTGCCGCGCGCACCGCGCAACACGCGCGGCCGTCGTTCCGGGGTGACGCCACCGCCGTCGTCGCCTAGACCTCGCCCGTAACGACAACCAAGGAGAGCAGTCGATGATCCTCGTGATGGGCCATATCAAACTGGCCAAGGGCGATGCGGACAAGGCGCGCCAGCTGTTCGCCGATCACATGGCCGCGGTTACCGCGGAGGACGGCTGCGACCATTATAGCTTCGCGATTGACGCCGCCGATCCCGACCTGATTCGCATCGCCGAACGCTGGGACACCGCGGAGGCGCTCGCGGCGCACGGCCAGGCCGATCACCAGAAGGCATTTGGGCGGGCGTTGCGTGCGTTTACGGTCGAATCGATCGGGGTGAAGGCATGGAACGGCGAATTCTGGCGCACGCTGATCGGCGACTAGGGATCGGCGACTGAGGTCACACGCATCTTGCATCGCGCGCCGACCCCGCGTAGGGCGCGCGGCTCGGTCGGGGCGTAGCGCAGCCTGGTAGCGCATCACACTGGGGGTGTGGGGGTCGCAGGTTCGAATCCTGTCGCCCCGACCAAGTCTTTCGACATCGTCGCAACGCTTCACAGCGCCCCCGGCGTCGGGCTACGTCGGCGTCCGACGGCCGCGATCCGCGGCGCAGCAGAGGATGGCGACGCGTATGCAACCCCTGGACGGTATCCGCGTGCTCGATTTCGGGCGCTATATCGCGGGGCCGTATTGCGCCGCGCTGCTCGGCGATTACGGCGCCGACGTCATCCGCGTCGAACGGATCGGCGGGAACGAGGATCGCGCGCCGGTGCCGGTCGCCGACGATGGCTCGGGCGCGGGGTTCCTCCAGATGAACCGCAACAAGCGCAGCCTCGCCGTGTCGCTGGGCAGCGCGGGCGGGCGCGCCATCGTCCGCCGCCTCGTTGCGTCGGCCGATGTCGTCGTCGCCAACATGCCCGCCGCAGGGTTGCGCCGCGCCGGGCTCGACCTCGAGACGCTGCGTGCGATCAAGCCCGACATCATCCTCGCCACCGCCACCGCGTTCGGCGAAGCGGGGCCGCTCGGCGGGCGGGTCGGGTTCGACGGGGTGGGTCAGGCGATGGCGGGCGCGGTGCGGCTCAGCGGCACCCCCGACCAGCCGATCCGCGCGCAGGTCAACTATGTCGATTTCGGCACCGCGCTCCACTGCGCGTTCGGGGTAATGCTCGCGCTACGCGAGCGCGATCGCACCGGGCGGGGGCAGGAGGTCGCGGGCTCGCTGCTCGGCACCGCGGCCGCGTTCGCCAACGGCCTGGCGATCGACCATGCGCTGACCGGTATCGAACGCACTCCGATGGGCAACCGCAGCTATGGCTCCGGCCCCACCGACGTCTTCCGCACCCGCGACGGGTGGATCATGGTGCAGGTCGTCAGCAACACGATCTTCGCGCGCTGGGCGACGCTGGTCGAGCGCCCCGATCTGATCGACGATCCCCGCTATGCCGACGACATGGCGCGCGGCGATGATGGCGAGGCGTTGAGCGCGATCATGGCCGCCTGGTGCGCCACCCGCACCACCGACGCGGCGATCGAGACGCTCGGCGCCGCCGCGATTCCCGCCGGGCCGGTGCTCCATCCGTCCGAGGTCATGGCGCACCCGCAGCTCCGCGCGACCGGCTTCGTCGAGGACATTCGCTATCCCGGCACCCGCGCCACCGCCCCGGTCATGCGCGCGCCGATCCAGCTCAGCGATACGCCCGCCGAACCGATGACCCGCGCGCCCCAGGCGGGCGAACACAGCGCCGCGATCCTCGCCGAGCTCGGCTATGCCGATGACGAGATCGCCGCGTTCGTCGCCGCGGGAGCAGTGGGTATCAGGGCATGACCGACGCCTCCATGATCGACGCCCGCGCGGTCGATCCGGCCCGCGTCCCCGTCATCGTCGGCGTCGGGCAGGTCGAGGATCGCGAGCCCGACCCGTTCGCGGCGCGCGATTCGCTCGGGCTGATGGTCGACGCACTCCACGCCGCGGATGCCGATGCGGGGGGCGGCTGGCTTGCCGAGGTCGATTCGCTCGATGTCGTCGACCAGATCTCGTTCCGCGATCTCAACCCGCTCGTCGACCCGCTGGCCGCGGCGCTCGGCATGTCCCCGGCGCGCCGCGCGCAGACCGCGATGCCGATGGGCGACAGCCCGGTTCGCCTGCTGAACGAGGCCGCAAACCGGATCGGCGCGGGGGAGACCCGCGTCGCCGCGATCGTCGGCGCAGAGGCACTGCGCACCGCCGCGCGGCGTGCCGCTGCGCGCGCAGGCGGCGGGGAGGCGGATCACAATGCGATGCGCGCGCGGCATCGGGACCGTGCGCCCGATTACCGCCAGCGCTACGGCCTCGTCGCGCCGGTCGACATCTACCCGCTCTACGAAAATGCGACGCGATCGGCCTGGGGCCAATCGCTCGCGCAGGCGCAGGCCGAAAGCGCCGCGATCTGGGCGGATTTCTCGGTGGTCGCCGCCGCCAACCCGCATGCCTGGCTGCGCACCCCGCGGACCGCGGCCGAGATCGCGACCCCCACCGCGGACAACCGCAGAATCGCCTTTCCCTATGCGAAGCTGATGGTCGCCAACAGCTCGGTGAACCAGGGTGCGGGCTTCCTCGTCACCAGCCTCGCCCACGCGCGGGCGCGCGGCATCCCCGATGCTCGCCTCGTCCATGTCGGCCACGGTGCCGCGGCGCACGAACCCGACGATATCCTGGCGCGCGACGGCTATGCGGCCTCGGCGGGGATGCGGGTGTCGCTCGAAGCGACGCTCCGGCTCAACGCGCTCGAGATCGCGGACGTCGACCATGTCGAACTCTATTCCTGCTTCCCGTGCGTTCCCAAGATGGCGCGCCGCGTGATCGGCTGGCCGCTCGCTCGCGCGATGAGCGTCGTCGGCGGCCTCACCTTCGGCGGTGGCCCGATCGGCAATTACATGAGCCACGCGATCGCCGCGATGGTCGATCGGCTGCGTGGCGATGGGGCGACGCGTGCGCAGGCGGTCGGCCTCCTCTTCGGCAACGGCGGGGTCGCGACCCACAACCATTCGATCGTGCTGTCCGCCGCCGCGCTCCCCGGCACCCGCTTCCCCCGCCAGACCGATTATCAGGCGCAGGCGGATGCGCTCCGCGCCGCTGCGCCGCGGGTCGATCCGGACTATGACGGCGACGGCATCGTCGAAACCTACACGCTGTTCTATGACCGCACCGGCGCGCCGCGCGCGGGGGTGGTCGTCGCGCTGAACCCCGCCGGGTGTCGTTTCCTCGCACGCGTTCAGGCTGGCGATGCCGCGACGATCGCGTTTTTGACCGATGGCGTCGCCGACCCGATCGGCACCCGCGGTATCGCGCGGCGGGCCGCCGACGGGCTGGTCGACTGGACTATCGGCGCAGCGTGACTTATATACCGTTCGATATGGAAACCATCGACACCCTCGACGCCAAAGCCGGTGCGACCAAGGGGCGCCCGCGCGAGTTCGACCTCGACGATGCGCTCGCCGCCGCGCTCCGGCTGTTCTGGACCAAGGGCTATGAAGGTACGTCGCTTACCGACCTGACCGAAGCGATGGGGATCACCCGTCCCAGCCTCTACGCCGCGTTCGGCAACAAGGAGGCGCTGTTTCGCAAAGCTCTCGACCTCTACGAGGAGGAAAAGCTTGCCTATACCCGCGTCGCGCTCGACCAGCCGACCGCGCGCGGCGTCGCCGAACGCTTCCTGCGCGGCGGGCTCGCCAACCAGACCTGCGCCGACGAGCCTCGGGGGTGCCTCGGGGTCATCAGCGCGGTGGCGTGTGGGGCGGAGGCCGAATCGATCCGCGCCGAAGTGATCGCACGCCGCCGTTCGTCGCATCGCGCGCTGGTCGAACGCTTTGCGCGCGCCAAGGCGGAGGGCGATCTGCCCGCGCATGTCGATCCCGAAGGGCTCACCAGCTATCTCATCGCGCTGATGCAGGGGATGGCGGTGCAGGCCGGATCGGGCGCGTCGTGCGACGATCTGTCCCGCCTGGTCGACACCAGCCTGGCGATCTGGCCCAGCGCGTAGGGACGGGGTCGCAAAAGGTGGCGCGCTGTGACCCAACCCGACCCGTTCGTGCTGAGCTTGTCGAAGCACGGTGAGTCTCAGGCCCTTCGACAAGTTCAGGGCGAACGGTTGACGTTCTGATTGATCTTGCATGATCCAACTCGGTCGAAGTGGCGCCTAATTCTACCGACCGATACAGAAAACTGTTGACCCCGCGAATCGAGGTTATATACCGCACGGTATGGAACGCGCTGCGACACTGACGATCCCGCGCGACGGCAGCACTGGAGTATCCGACATGGCCTATCTCGCGTTCGACGAAATCGCTGGCGGCACGGTGCTGGATCGGGCCGCGACGCCCGTGGCGGATCCAATCGTAGCACCAGTAACACCGCTGGCCGCACCGCGACTCAGTGCGCTGGAATGGTCGGTGGTGGCGCTGGCCGAGCGCGATCGGCTTTCGACGCTGCGCACCCCCGGGCGGATGGCGATCGCGATCGCGCTGCTGTTCGGCGATCGCCCCAACCCGCAGCTCGCCGATCCGCGGCTCGAAGCACTGCGCCGGATCGCGGTACTCAGCTGGCAC
Source organism: Sphingomonas oligophenolica (assembly GCF_006438955.1). Classification (GTDB taxonomy): domain Bacteria; phylum Pseudomonadota; class Alphaproteobacteria; order Sphingomonadales; family Sphingomonadaceae; genus Sphingomonas; species Sphingomonas oligophenolica_A. The sequence goes on from NZ_RCZK01000004.1 coordinate 81,296, forward strand.
CACGGCTACACCATCCCGTCCGCGGAGGTGCGCGCGTTCCACGCCGCGGGTTTTACCCCCGACCAGTATGAACTCGTTGTCGACAGCATCGGCCGTGGCCGCGCCGCCGCCAATGCGCGGCGTTTCCAGCGGTAACCGACCAGGCGCCTGCTGCGCGCGGACGCCTCGCAAAATTCGCTGTCCTACAACGAACCTATATGGTTCTTGATCCGCCCAACAGCGGAGCAGAACCATGGACATCGACACGCTGATCGACGCCGTCATCGATCGCGAAGGCGGTTATGTGAACCATCCCGCCGATCGCGGTGGCGAAACCCGTTACGGCATCACGGTCGCGGTCGCGCGCGCCGACGGCTATCGCGGCGCGATGCACGATTTCCCGCGTGCCAGCGCGGTCGCGATCTACCGCCGCCGCTATTGGCAGCGCCCCGGTTTCGATCGCATCGCGACCCGCGCCCCCGCGGTCGCCGCCGAACTGTTCGACACCGGGATCAATATGGGGCCATCGGTCGCGACCGGCTTCCTCCAGCGCGCGCTCAATGCGCTCAATCGCGGCGGCACCGACTATCCCGACCTCGCGCTCGATACCGCGATCGGCGCGCGCACGCTCGCTGCGCTCGATGGCTTCCTGACGCATCGCGGCGCCGCGGGCGAGCAGGTGCTGCTCAAGGCGATCGAGGCGCTCCAGGGCGAACGCTATCTCCACCTCGCCGAATCACGCCCCGCCAACGAGGCATTCCTCTACGGCTGGCTCGCGAACCGGATCGGTTAACCTGGAGCACCGGCAAATAGGCGATTCCGTGTCAACGTCGTCAAGATCGCCCACGTCGCGAAGGAGTATCCTCATGGTATCGACCATCCGCCGCCGCCCTGCTGCGCCCGATCCCTGGGTATCGCGCGCGCGCCCCGGCTTCCTCTACGTCATCTACGCGCTGCTGCTATGGTCGATCCCGATGGGGCTCATCGCCGCGTTCCGCCCCGCGCTCGCCGACGCCATCGCGCACGGGATGACCGCGTATCTGAACGGCCTCCCCGAACCGCTCTACGCGCTCTTCGGGACCGGCTACCTCGGCTACACCGCCGCGCGCAGCTGGGGCAAAGCGAAGGGCGTGGAAAGATAGCCAACCCGTTTCCCATCCACCGAGATTGCACCCGTCGCGCGGCTTCCCATATCGCCGGGTATGAACGGAAACGATCCCCACGCCATGCCGGTCTGGCACGGCACCACCATCCTGTCGGTCAGGCGCGGCGGCAAGGTCGTCATCGCCGGTGACGGCCAGGTTTCGATGGGCCAGACCGTGATGAAGCCCAACGCGAAGAAGGTCCGCCGCCTCGGCGCCGACGACAAGGTGATGGCGGGGTTCGCGGGCGCGACCGCGGACGCCTTCACGTTGTTCGAACGGCTCGAACGCAAGCTCGAACAGCATCAGGGCCAGTTGCTGCGCGCGTCGGTCGAGCTCGCCAAGGACTGGCGCACCGACAAATATCTCCGCAATCTGGAGGCGATGATGATCGTCGCCGATACCGACATCACGCTGATCCTCACCGGCAACGGCGATGTGCTCGAACCCGAAGCGGGGATCGCCGCGATCGGATCGGGCGGCAACTACGCGCTCGCCGCCGCCAAGGCGCTGGTCGACTACGAACCGGATGCCGAGACGGTCTGCCGCAAGGCGATGGCGATCGCCGCGGAGGTCTGCGTCTACACCAACGACCGGCTTACGGTCGAAAGCATGGACGCGGCTGCTTGAATTGGCGTCATCCCAGCGAAGGCTGGGATCTCCCCGTGATAGACCGTGCCCTCGCGGCACGAGATCCCAGCCTTCGCTGGGATGACGATCAGGAACTATTATGAACGACGCTCTCACCCCCAAGGCCATCGTCGCCGCGCTCGACGAACACATCATCGGCCAGCGCGATGCCAAGCGCGCGGTCGCGGTCGCGATGCGCAATCGCTGGCGGCGCCAGCAGCTCGACGAGGATCTCCGCGACGAGGTGACGCCCAAGAACATCCTGATGATCGGCCCCACCGGCTGCGGCAAGACCGAGATCAGCCGCCGGTTGGCGAAGCTCGCCGACGCGCCGTTCGTGAAGGTCGAAGCGACCAAATTCACCGAGGTCGGCTATGTCGGCCGCGATGTCGAACAGATCGCGCGCGACCTGGTCGAAGAGGCGATTCGACTAGAAAAGGAACGCCGCCGCGTCGCGGTGAAGGACAAGGCCGAGGAGGCCGCGATGAAGCGTATCCTCGACGCGCTGACCGGCAAGGATTCCTCCGCCGCGACGCGTGAATCGTTCAAGGCGCGCTTCCTCGACGGCCATCTCAACGACACCGAGATCGAGATCGAGGTCGAACAAGCCCCCGCGATGCCGTTCGACATCCCCGGCGGCGGTGCGCAGATGATCAACCTCGGCGAGATGATGAAGTCGTTCGGCGGCGGCCAGCAGTTGAAGCGCCGCAAGCTCACCGTCCGCGCCGCCTGGGACAAGCTGGTCGAGGAAGAGGCCGACAAGCGGCTCGACCAGGACGAGGTCAGCCGCGTCGCGCTCGCCGATGCCGAGGCGAACGGGATCGTGTTCCTCGACGAGATCGACAAGATCGCGGTCAGCGACGTCCGCGGCGGATCGGTCAGCCGCGAAGGCGTCCAGCGCGACCTGTTGCCCTTGATCGAAGGCACCACGGTCTCGACCAAATACGGCCCGATGAAGACCGATCACATCCTCTTCATCGCGAGCGGCGCGTTCCACGTCGCCAAGCCATCCGATCTGCTCCCCGAGCTTCAGGGGCGGCTGCCGATCCGCGTCGAACTGAAAGGGCTGACCGAGGCGGATTTCGTCGCGATCCTCAGCGACACCAAGGCCTCGCTCCCCGCGCAGTACACGGCGCTGATCGCAACCGAGGGGGTCGAGATCGTCTTCACCGACGACGGCATCGCCGCGATCGCGCGGATCGCGGCGGAGGTGAACGGCCAGATCGAGAATATCGGCGCGCGTCGGCTCCAGAGCGTGATGGAGAAGCTGCTCGAAGACGTCAGCTTCGATGCCGAGGATTGGGAGGGCGTGCTGACCGTCGACGCCGCCTATGTCGACCAGCAACTCGCCAGCATCGCGCGCAACACCGATCTCAGCCGCTTCGTGCTGTAATCGCCGCTCCCGCCGCTACGGGCGGCGGTATTCGACGAACGGCCCGAACGCGCAGCTTCCGGTGGGGAAACGACTCGTGCGGTCGATCGTCTGAGAGATATCGCCTTGGCATGTCCTGCCGCCGTTCGACGTGGTGACAAGAATATCGCCGCGGCCGACGCCCTCGCAGCCGCCACCGGTTTCGGTGCGATATTTTTGCCGGGAGCTGACGGAATAGACCAGCGTCGAGCCATAGCCCTCGACATGCGCCGAGGGCAGCGGGGGAAGGCAGGTCAGTCGGTTGCCGGTCGGCACCAGTCCGGCCAATTCCTTGTCGAGCGCCAGTTGCGTTGCGGCGGCATCCTGGATCGCGCGGGCGGATTCTGCGGGGGTCTGGGTGCAGGCGCTCAGCGTGGCTGCCGCCAGCAAGGTGAGGGTCAGTGATCTCGTCATGATCGTTCTCCAGTGCCGTAACGAACGGCCCGCCACTTTAGCCTCAAAAATTGTCCTTTGCGTGGCGGCGCGCGCCAAGCTCGTCCGCCGACGCGGCGCGCAGGAACGGATTGGTCGCGCGCTCGCGCCCGATCGTCGTCGGGACCGTCGCCTCGCCGTCGGCGCGCAACGCGTCGACTTCGCGCATCCGCTCGACGATCGCCTGATTGTCGGGCTCGGCGACCAGCGCATAACGGCCATTGCTCTGGGTATATTCGTGCCCGCAATACACGACCGTGTCGTCGGACAGCGCGGCATAGCGCTGCATGTTCGCGAACATGTCCCCCGCGCTCCCCTCGAACAAGCGCCCGCACCCCATTGCGAACAGCGTATCGCCGGTGAAGATCGCGGCATCGTCGGCGAGGTGGAACGCGATATGGCCCTGGGTATGTCCGGGTACCGTCATCACCGCCGCGACATGATCGCCGATCGCAACCGTATCGCCCTCACCGACCGCAACGTCGAGCGTCGGGATCTTGGCGGCTTCTGCGCCCGGCCCGGTGATCCGCGCGCCCGCGGCCTGCATCGCCGCGTTGCCGCCGGTGTGATCGGGATGCCAGTGCGTCGTCCACACCTGTCCGATCGTCCAGCCCCGCGACGCCGCGGCATCGAACAGCGGCTGCGCCTCGCCGGGATCGACCGCGACGGTCTCGCCGCTCGCGGCATCGTGGATCAGCCAGGCGTAATTGTCGCTGAGAACGGGGACGCGAACGATCTCGAGGTCGGCCATCGGTTTACCAGCTCCCGCTATTGTCCATCGACGCCCATGGTTCGGCTGGCCCGAGCACGCCGTTCTGGAGCAGTTCGATCGAGATGCCGTCGGGGGTTTTCACGAACGCCATATGCCCGTCGCGCGGCGGGCGGTTGATCGTGACACCGCCGTCCATCAGCCGCTGGCACGTGTCGTAGATATTCTCGACCCGGTACGCCAAATGCCCGAAATTCCGGCCACCCGTATAGTCCTCGGCTTTCCCGTCCTCGGGGGGCCAATTGTATGTCAGCTCCACCTCGGCCTGCGCACGCTCACCCTCGCCACGCATGTCGTCGGGAGTCGCGAGGAAGATCAGCGTGAAGCGACCCTTCTCGCTTTCCATTCGCCGGACTTCCTTCAGCCCGAGCAGCTCGAAGAACCGGATCGTCGCGTCGGGATCGGAAACGCGGATCATCGTGTGGAGATAGTTCATGCAGCGGGCCTCGTCGTGATTGCGCACCCTAGGTAGGATAGCGTGCGCCGAGCCGCCACCCGTCTCAACGACCCTCGGGTGGTTTCGCCGCGGGTGTAGCGGTGGCGAACTGCGCCAGCGCGGTGGTCGCGCTGCGCCCGACCGCAGTATCGGGCGCGATCCGGGCGGCATTGGCCCACGCCTCTTTCGCGCGCGCCTCGTCCCCGCTGAGCGCGGCGATGTTACCCGCTTCCAGTTGAACCGACGCATCGTCGGGCGATCGTTTGAGCGCCTCGGCGATATCGGTCGCGGCGCGCGCGGGGTTGCCCATCCGCCGCGCCAGCGTCGCCGACAGCAGCCACGCGAGCGGATCGTCCCCCGCGCTCTGCAGCGCGCGATCGATATCGGCGCGCGCGGTATCGTTGTCGCCCAACGCGAGCAGCGCGCGGGCATGATCGAGCCGCGCCTCGCCGAGCTGGAGCCCGTCGAGCGTTCCCTGCACCAGTGCGGTGTCGAGCGCCGTGCGCGCCTTGGCGGCGTCACCCGCGGCGAGCCATGCATTGCCCGCCTGCGCGAAATAGGACGCGGTGTGGGCGTCGTGCGCCAGTTGCGCCACGCGGCCCGCGGCCTCGAAATCGTCGGCGGCCGCCGCGAACTTGCCCTCCGCGGTGTCGGCCAGCCCCGCGCATTGCCGCGCGAGCCAATTGCCTCCGCTCGCGGTCCAGCGTGTCGCTTCCGCGCGCGCCGCGGCAGGGTCGGTCCGCGCCAGCGCGATGCACCGGTCGAAACGCCCGGTGGCAGGATCGACGGGGCCTGCGGCGGCGGCGGCCTGGAGCGCTAGCGCGACGATCATTATCATAAGGCGGCGATCACATCCTCGACGGCCCGGATGACGAGCGCGATGTCGGAATCGCGCGACAGGCGGTGGTCGCCGTCCTTGACCAGCCATGTCTGCACATCGGCTGAACGCATCATCTCGGCGAGCCGACACGTGCGGTGCCACGGCACCTCGGGGTCCTTCTGTCCCTGCACCAGCCGGACGGGGCCATCGAATGCGATCGTCCCGAACATCAGCCGGTTCGCCTCCCCCGACGCGAAGAAGGCGCGGGTGTAGAGGGTGGGTTCGGGACCATAGGGATTGGCGCGTTCGAGTTTCCCCGCGCTCATCAACGCGACCTTCTCCTCGGTCGTGAAACCCCAGTCGGTAAAGTCGGGCGCGGGCGCGACCCCGACCAGTCCGACGACCGCGTCGGCGCGCGCCTTGGCGGCGAGCAGCATCAGCCACCCGCCCATCGACGATCCGACCAGCACCACCGGCCCCTTCGCGACCGTTTCGATCATCGCGAGCGTATCGTCGCGCCAGTCCGCCAGCGTCTGGTCCGCGAACGCCCCCTCGCTCGCGCCGCACCCGCGATAATCGAACCGCAGGAACGCCTGGCCGCGCGCCTTGGCCCACGCCTCCAGCGCGGTTGCCTTGGTCCCGGTCATGTCGGAGGCATAGCCCGGCAGGAAGACGATCGTCGGGCCAGCGCCCGGGGTGTGATGGAAGGCGAGAGCGGGCAGGGGGGATTGGGTCATGCCGGCGCGTCTAAGCCAAACCGTCAGGGCAATGAAGACCCCGGCGGCATCCGCGGTCACGCCGGCGGTGGATTGCCCATCGCGGCGATGATCTCGGCGGCGATGTCGTCGGGCGCGCGCATGGTGCCGTCGGGCGCGGTCCGGACCCGCGTCCACCGCCCGAGCACGTCGCCGTCGCACAGCATCGCATAACGCGCGCGCACCTTGGCCTGTAGCGCGGCATCCGCCTCATGCTCGTCATAGGTTCGCGTCGTGTACGACCGCGCCGCCTTTTGCGCGATCATCGTGCGCGCACGGTCGAGATCGGTGTCGAGATACACCGACAGCGTCGGCGCGGGCAGTGCGAACTGCCCGGTTTCCAGCGCGACGATCCAGTCGGCCAGCGCGGGCGCGTCGGCGTCGGCAACCTTGGCGGTCTGATAGGCGATATTCGAGGCGATGTAGCGATCGAACACCAGCACATCGACCCGCGCCATCGCCGCCGCGATCGCGCCACGCGATTCGAACCGGTCGAGCGCATAGAGCACCGCGACCTCGCGCGGCGCCAGAGCGTGCGGCAATCGTCCGGCGAGGAAGTCGCCGAGCACATGCCCGCCCACCGTCTCGCGATACCGCGGGAAGCTCATCACCTCGGTACGTCGACCCTGCGCGGTCAGCGCTGCGACCACCGCGGCGGCGGTGGTTGCCTTGCCCGCGCCGTCGGCGCCCTCGATCGCAAGCAGGAAGGGGCGGGGGTCAGCCACGCAGCCGCTCGTGGTGGCGGATCACTTCGTCGATGATGAAGCGCAGGAATTTCTCGGAGAATTCGGGGTCGAGCTCCGCCTCCTCGGCCAGTCGCCGCAACCGCGCGATCTGGCGATCCTCGCGCCCCGGGTCGGCGGGGGGCAGCCCGCTGGTCGCCTTGTAGCGCCCGACCGCCTGGGTGACCTTGAATCGTTCGGCGAGCAGATGGACCAGCGCCGCGTCGATATTGTCGATGCTCTTGCGATATCCGCTCAGCACGTCGTCGGTCATGGCAGCGATCCCCTTCGCCGCGCGCTATGGAATGTCGGGCACCACCGGGCAAGCGCCGCGTGCGGGTTGCGTGCGCGGGGTTGCGTTCGGGAGGGGTTGGCGTCACAGCCCCAGCGGAGATGACCGCGACCATCCACCGCCTCTGCACGCCGCAGCCCAGCCTCGAGCCGATGCTCGGACTCGTGGCGGGCGATCTCAACGCGGTCAACGCGGTGATCCTCGACCGGATGCAGTCCGATATCCCGCTGATCCCCGAACTCGCCGGGCATCTGATCGCGGGCGGGGGCAAGCGCATGCGCCCGATGCTGACGCTCGCGAGCGCGCGGCTGATCGGCTATACGGGGACGCGCCACCACCGCCTCGCCGCCGCGGTCGAATTCATCCACACCGCGACATTGCTCCACGACGATGTCGTCGACGGCAGCGACCTGCGTCGCGGCAAGCGCACCGCCAACATCATCTGGGGCAACCCCGCGAGCGTCCTGGTCGGCGATTTCCTGTTCAGTCGCAGCTTCGAACTGATGGTCGAGGATGGCAGCCTCAAGGTGCTCAAGATCCTATCGAACGCCAGTGCGGTAATCGCGGAGGGCGAGGTCAACCAGCTCACCGCCGCGCGCCGCGTCGATCTGGGCGAGGATCGCTATCTCGACATCATCAACGCCAAGACCGCGGCGCTGTTCGCCGCGGCGTGCCGGATCAGCGCGGTGGTCGCCGAATGTCCCGAGGGCGAAGAGTCCGCGCTCGACGCCTATGGCCGCAACCTCGGCATCGCCTTCCAGCTCGTCGACGACGCGATCGACTATGTGTCCGACGCGGGGACGATGGGCAAGGACGCGGGCGACGATTTCCGCGAAGGCAAGATGACGCTTCCCGTCATCCTCGCCTATGCGCGCGGCGACGCCGACGACCGCACATTCTGGAAGGACGCGATCGAGGGCCGCCGCGACAGCGACGATGATTTCGCGCACGCGATCGACCTCGTCCGGCAAACCCGCGCGGTCGACGATACGCTCGCCCGCGCGCGCCACTACGGCCAGCGCGCGATCGATTCGATCGGTGGCTTCGCGGGCGGCAAGGCCAAGGACGCGATGGTCGAGGCGGTCGAGTTCGCGGTCGCGCGCGCCTACTGACGTGACGACGGCGACGTTGCGGCCCTATGTGATGCGCGTCGTCTTTTGGGCGGCGCTCGCCTTTGCGGTGACCATGGCGTTGTTACCGCATCCGCCGATCACGCTGTCGGATAACGATAAATTTCAGCATATGCTGGTGTTCGGCATGCTGACCATTCTCGCGGTCGCGGGTTACCCCGAGGCCGAGCTACTCCGCATCGGCGAGCGATTGTCGTTCCTCGGCGCGCTGATCGAAGTGCTCCAGTCGATTCCCAGCCTCCATCGCGACTGCGATATCCGCGACTGGGTCGCCGACACGCTCGTCATCGTCGTGGTGCTGCTGGTGGTCGTCGCCTACCGCAAGCGCGTCGCGATCTAAACCCGCGCCGGGCTGGCGAGCGCGCAGTCGCGCGCTCCGGTCTCGATCTGCAATGTCGCATGGCCGATCCCGAACCGGTCGTGGAGCATCGCGCTCGCCTCGCCGAGGAACCCGTCGCCGGGATGACCCGCGGGCATCACCAGATGCGCTGTCAGGACGGGTTCGGTCGTCGACATCGGCCAGATGTGAAGGTCGTGGCAGCGCTCGACCCCGGGCAGCGCGCCCAGCGCGTCGGTCACCGCGTCGAAATCGATTCCCCGCGGCACCGCGGCGAGCGCCATTTCCACCGTCTCGCGCAACAGGCTCCACGTCTGGACGAAAATCACCGCGACGATCACCAGGCTGACGACGGGGTCGATCCACGCGATCCCGGTCGCCCAGATCGCGATGCCCGCGATCACCACCCCCACCGATACGATCGCGTCGGACAGCATGTGGAGGTAAGCGCCGCGGATGTTGATGTCGCCACGGCGTCCGCGCGCAAACATCCAGGCGGTCACCGCGTTGACCGCGATCCCGACGCCCGCGACCATCGAGACGGTCAGCCCCGCGACCGGGGGCGGATCGGCGAAGCGTTGCGCCGCCTCGAGCACAATCGCGCCCAGCGCGACGAGCAGCAGCAGCGCGTTGGTCAGCGCCGCGAGGATCGACGATCCTTTGAGGCCATAGGTGAATCGCTTCGACGGCGGCGTCCGCGCCAGCGTCGCGCCGCCCCAGGCGACCGCGAGCCCGAGCACGTCGGACAGATTGTGCCCCGCATCCGCCAGCAGCGCGACCGACCCGGTCCACAGCCCCGCGCCGCCCTCGGCCAGGACGTAGGCGATGTTGAGCGCGATCCCGATCGCGAACGCGCGGCTGTAATTCGCGGGCGCGTCGCCGTGGCCGCCGTGGTCATGCCCGTGATGATGTCCGCTCACGCAACCTCCAGCGCCGAATCCGCGACGCCTATCATCCGTACCCCGGGTGATACTAGGACATGATGCGTGGCGGAAAGCGGTGTCCGCAATGTCCCCGCCGGATCAGATCAGTGCGCCCTGTGCGCCGGGCTGGTGCGATTCACGCGTTTCGACGCGCGCCGCGCGCCGGTTGGGGCTGACCAGCGGGGGCAGCCGGGGGTGATGGCCGTCGAACAGCGCTTCGAGCGTGAAGCATTGCAGCGCGGGGAAGCGCCCGAACTCGGTCTGGATCAGCGCGTGGCTGTTCGCCTCCTCGGTCATGCCGCGGGTCGGATCGGCGGCGCAGACGAACAGCCCCATCTTGTGGCCATCACGCGCCATGACCCGGCCCAGGTCGCGGACCATCGCGGGATTCACATGCGCGCCGGCCTTGACCGAGATGACCCCGGTTTCGGTCTTCCCGCCCGCTGCGACATAATAGAAATAGCCGTCGACGCCGCGGTCGCCGCCCTTCTTGCCCCCCATCCACGGCCATCCGCCCGGCTTCAACGTGATCCACGCCTGGAACTGGTGCGGGTTGTCCGCAGCGAGGCGTTGCGCCGAGGCAAGGTCGCGGGGCACGCCAATCGTGTCGAATCGCACGGCGTCGCCATAGCCCTCGCGCAAGCGTTTTTCGATCAGCCCGACCGCGAGGTGCGTGATGTCGATCCCGATCCAGCGCCGCCCCAATTTCTGCGCGGCGTCGACCGCGGTGCCGCAGCCGCAGAACGGGTCGAGCACGATGTCGCCGGGGTTGGACGAGGCCGCAACGATGCGTTCGAGCAGCGCGACGGGCTTCTGCGTGGGATAGCCGAGCCGTTCCTTGGCGTTTGGATTGAGGATGGAGATGTCCCACCAATCGGGCATCGCGCTCTTGGCGTCCTCGCCGTCCTGACTGCTCGCGTGGCGGACCCCGTCCGCATCGAACACCGCGTGCTGTTTGTGCCCCTTCCATCGCTTCATCGTGCCTGCAGAGGGCGCGACAAATTGGGTGTTGAACACCTGTTGCGATTGCTCCTTCGAATAGAAGAACAAGGTGTCGTGATTGCGGACGAACTGCCCCTGCGTGATGCTCCATTTGCGGTAGCACCAGATGATCTCGTTACGGAAATTCTCCAGCCCGAACACCGCGTCGAGCACCAGTTTCAGGTAATGGCTCGCGGTGGGGTCGCAGTGGAGGTACAGGCTGCCGGTTGGCTTGAGCACCCGGCGCAATTCGATCAGCCGCACCGCCATCATCGCGAGATACGCCATCATCGCATTTTCGCCGATCGCGGAGCGCATCGCCTGCATCAGCGCGTGGAGTGCGTGGTTGCCACTTTCGGTAATGTCCATCAGCGCCGATGCCGCGGCGGGTCCCCAGACCCAGGTATCGTCGAACGCCTCGATGCTGGCATCCGCGCCCGCACCGTCGGGGGACTTGAACAGGATGTTGTAGCTGGCGTTCGAATTGAATGGGGGGTCGAGATAGATGAGGTCAACGCTCTCGTCGGCGACGTGCGTGCGCAACACGTCGAGATTGTCGCCATAATAGAGTCGGTTGGCGTCGGCCATGAATGCCATCATGCCAACCCGGACCGCGCCGACCAGCGCAACTGACTCCGAATTTACCGCCGCTTTGGCGGCATTCGCGGTCTAGCGCTTGCCGCTTGGTGGGAAAAACCACGCCATCGCGGCGTCGATCGTCTGACTGACCGCGGCGACGATCTTGTCTGGATCGAGCGGTGGGGCAGGGTGGGGCGTACCGTCGATCGCGGCGTCCTTGATCGGCGGCGTGGGCGATGTGGGCGCGTCGGCCGGGGTGGCGCGGGTCTCGCCCCGTTTTTTCAGCGCCACACTCAACCCGGCGGCGGCCATGCTGAGGCCCATCGCGATCGTCTGGCGGCCGTGCGGGGAGTCCGCCAGTTCGAGCAACTCGTTACCGCGCTTGCGCAGTTTCTTGTTGAGCTTCACGCCCGCGATACGCTTGGGGATCTTGGTCTTGGTCATCGGGCCCGCCTCAAAGTGTATCGGCAATATAATACACGCAGGGCAACGCGCAATGGCGTCGATCAGACGAGGCGCAACGTCAGCGAGCGGACCAGCGCGGTGTCGAGCGGCGCGTCGAACCGGCAGCCGATCATCCCGCCATCCGACCATATGACGGTGGCCGCCACCGCAGGCTTCCCGACGAAGCGCAACCACACGCGTTCTTCCGCGACATGATCGCCGGTCGATCCGAGGCGGCAGCCGTAGATCGAGATGTTTTCCAGCGACGCGTCGAGCGCCAGCGCGCCGTGGCTGCGGACGCTCGCGCGCTTCACGCCGACTTGGTAGCGTGGTTCGCTGCGGTGTTCGGCGGTGGCGGGTTCCGCCGCCCTGAACCGCGCCGTCCTGAACCGGGTTGCCGTCGACGCCATCATCATTCCCCCTGTCTTGGGGATGATGATGCGCGGGGTAGCGTCAACAACCGCTTAACGCGTCGGTGCTCAGGCGATCCGGTGCCAGACCTGCGATTTGCAGATGAACCCGTGGATCAGGCAGCCCGAGATCGTCAGCGTTTCCGGCGATACCTGCTTGATCCGCGACGAGAAACTACGCCCCATGTCGGGAATGTACACCGTCCCGCTCCAATTGCCCTGGCCCGTCCGGTGATAGTCGGAGAGCAATTGGGTGCCGATCAACGTCGCGACGCCCGCCGCGCGCGCATCGGCCCTTGCCTTGTCGCTCGCCCACACGATCGCACCGCACAGTGCGCCGCCGTTGCGGCATGGCGCGGTCTCGACCGTCAGCGTCCCCTTGGGGTTGCGCCAAGTGCCGAACACCGGATCGGCCGCTATATTCGCAGCCCCCGTCTTCGCTGCGATACTCGACCCCGCCACCGTCCCGGCGACGAGCATCGCGATTCCGATCCCCCATCCACGCATCGTATCGATCGTCCCCGTCATCACCCCTCAGCCGTGGGCGCGACGCGCTCCATCGCGACGAACGATCGCGAGCGCAACCCCGGCACGTGAAGTCGGCGCTGCGCTCTGCGCGAACCGACCCAAACCTTGCCCTCGGCGCGCGGCAACCCATTTCGGGGAGGATCGCGCAGCGCGGGTTGCGGCGCAAGAACAAATCTGGAACACGTCACTCTTATGGCTCTCACCACGATCTCCGTGCGCGGCGCGCGCGAGCACAATCTCAAGGACGTCGATATCGACATCCCCCGCGACACGCTGACGGTGATCACCGGGCTGTCGGGGAGCGGCAAGTCGAGCCTCGCTTTCGACACCATCTATGCCGAGGGCCAGCGCCGGTACGTCGAATCGCTGTCGGCCTATGCGCGCCAGTTCCTCGAACTGATGCAGAAGCCCGACGTCGATCACATCGAGGGGCTGAGCCCCGCGATTTCGATCGAGCAGAAGACCACCAGCCGCAACCCGCGCTCGACGGTCGCGACCGTGACCGAAATCTACGATTACATGCGCTTGCTCTGGGCGCGGGTCGGCATTCCGTACAGCCCCGCCACAGGCGAACCGATCGCCGCGCAGACCGTCAGCCAGATGGTCGACCGCGTCCTCGCGCTGCCAGAGGGGACGCGCGCCTATCTGCTCGCTCCCGTCGTGCGCGGGCGCAAGGGCGAATACCGCAAGGAGATGCTCGAATGGCAGAAGGTGGGCTTCACCCGCGTCCGCATCGACGGCGAGATTTACGAGATCGACGAGGCCCCAGCGCTCGACAAGAAGTACAAGCACGACATCGAGGTCGTGGTCGACCGCCTCGTCATCGGCGGCGACATCGCGACCCGGCTCGCCGAAAGCTTCGAAACCGCGCTGAAACTCGCCGATGGTCTCGCCTATATCGACCCCGCCGATCCGGTCGAGGTCCACACCCCGAAGCAGGAAATCCTCGGCGACCACGCGCCCGCGGGCCGGATCGTGTTCAGCGAGAAATTCGCTTGTCCCGTGTCGGGCTTCACGATCAGCGAGATCGAACCCCGCCTCTTCAGCTTCAACGCCCCCCAGGGCGCGTGCCCCGCGTGCGACGGCCTCGGCGAGAAGCAGTTGTTCGACGAGGATCTCGTCGTCCCCAACCACGCGCTCAGCATCAAGAAGGGCGCGGTCGTCCCCTGGGCGAAGTCCAACCCACCGTCGCCCTATTACATGCAGGTCCTCGGCTCCCTCGCGCGCGAATATGCCTTCGCGCTCGACACCCCCTGGGCCGAGCTGCCCGAGGAGGTCCGCAGCGTCATCCTCCACGGCAGCAAGGGCAAGCCCGTCACCCTCACCTTCATCGACGGCCGCAAGAAATACGACGTCAAGAAGCCGTTCGAGGGCGTCATCGGCAACCTCAACCGCCGCCTGCTCCAGACCGAGAGCGCGTGGATGCGCGAGGAGCTCAGCAAGTACCAGTCCGCCGCCCCGTGCGAAGTCTGCCACGGCGCCCGCCTCAAACCCGAAGCGCTCGCGGTCAAGATCGGGATGCAGGACATCAGCTACGCGACGCATCTCTCGGTGGTCGACGCGCTCGCCTTCTTCACCGCGATGCCCGCTAAGCTCGGCGACCAGCAGAACGCGATCGCCGAACGCATCCTCAAGGAAATCGTCGAGCGGTTGGGCTTCCTCAACAACGTCGGGCTCGATTACCTCAACCTCGACCGCACCAGCGGCACGCTCAGCGGCGGTGAGAGCCAGCGCATCCGCCTCGCCAGCCAGATCGGCTCGGGCCTCAGCGGCGTGCTCTACGTCCTCGACGAGCCCAGCATCGGGCTGCATCAGCGCGACAACGACATGTTGCTCAAAACGCTGCGCCGCCTCCGCGATCTCGGCAACACCGTCCTCGTCGTCGAGCATGACGAGGACGCGATCCGCACCGCCGACTATATCATCGACATGGGCCCCGGCGCGGGCGTCCGCGGCGGCGCGGTCGTCGCCAAGGGCACGCTGAAACAGATCCTCAAGGCCACGGGCAGCATCACCGCCGATTACCTAAACGGCACCCGCGCGGTCCCGCTCCCCGACCAGCGCCGCAAGGGCAACGGCAAGAAATTGACCGTCCACAATGCCACCGCGAACAACCTCAACGGCGTCACCGCGAGCATCCCGCTCGGCACCTTCACCTGCGTCACCGGCGTCTCGGGCAGCGGCAAGTCGAGCTTCACGATCGACACGCTCTACGCCGCCGCCGCGCGCGAGCTGAACGGCGCGCGCATCGTCCAGGGCAAGCACGACAAGATCACCGGCCTCCAATATCTCGACAAGGTCATCGACATCGACCAGTCGCCGATCGGCCGCACCCCGCGCAGCAACCCCGCGACCTACACCGGCAGCTTCACCCAGATCCGCGACTGGTTCGCGGGCCTCCCCGAAAGCCAGGCGCGCGGCTACAAGCCCGGCCGCTTCAGCTTCAACGTCAAGGGCGGCCGCTGCGAGGCGTGCCAGGGCGACGGCGTGCTCAAGATCGAGATGCACTTCCTCCCCGACGTCTATGTGACCTGCGACGTCTGCCACGGCGCGCGCTACAACCGCGAGACGCTCGAGGTGAAGTTCAAGGGCCACAGCATCGCCGACGTGCTCGACATGACGGTCGAGGACGCGGCGGAATTCTTCAAGGCGGTCCCCCCGATCCGCGACAAGATGGCGATGCTGGTCGAGGTGGGCCTCGGCTACGTCAAGGTCGGCCAGCAGGCGACGACGCTCTCGGGCGGCGAGGCGCAGCGCGTCAAGCTCGCCAAGGAACTCAGCCGCAGAGCCACCGGCAACACGCTCTACATCCTCGACGAACCGACCACCGGGCTGCATTTCGAGGACGTCCGCAAACTCCTCGAAGTCCTCCACGCGCTCGTCGAGCAGGGCAATACGGTTGTCGTCATCGAGCACAACCTGGATGTGATCAAGACGGCGGACTGGGTGCTCGACCTCGGCCCGGAGGGCGGCGTCAAGGGCGGCGAGATCGTCGCCGAGGGGACGCCGGAGACGGTCGCGAAGGCGAAGGGGAGCTTTACGGGGCGGTATCTGGCGCCGTTGTTGGTGAAGCGGGTGGCGGAGGCGGCGGAGTAAATCAGCTATTCATCTAGCTTCATTATTTTACGAAGCCGTCCATAAGACTCCTCTGGCAACTGTTTAAGAGCCCGGATGATTACATCGTCGCCGCTCGCGAGGACGTCCCTTAGTATCTGCTTCTTATTATTCTCAGCGTCTCTGACCTCATCTTCCTCGAGGTCCATTCCTCGAACGATGGCACCCATGCGAAGTGCTTCGTTTAGCGTAATATCGTAACTCGTCTTTAAGTTCGTTCCACAGTGATCGCATTTCGGCGCGCCCGCTCGATTAAGTCCTCCGCAATCCGGGCAAGCGACGTATCGATGTTTCCGCTTTGGAAACCCGGCACCGCACGATACGCACTCGACAGCAGATTTATCATTTTCGCTTCCGCATGTGCCACATATTTTTGTATCGTTGTTTATCTCTGGTCTCACGCCAGCCAAGGCCATTTCACGCTCTACACGCCGCGCATATTCTTCAAATACCCCGAGGGTTGGCATGACTACGTAAGCCCTAGAATAGTCGTCAGGTCCAAGCGTCCTAACTACCCGTCCCATCGCCTGCCTGAATGCTAACTCGGTCTTTGCGTTAGGCAAGTAGATCAGTAGTCGAAGCCGCTTGATATCCACACCTTCTGAAATCATCGCAACGGAAACGATCCACCGTTTGTTCGAGTTTTTGAAAGCAGCGATTCTGGCTTCGGCATTTGGCATTTGGCTGTGCACGAGTATCGGCTTTTCGCCGTCTAGCTTTTCTAAAAGCTCAGCCATGTACTGGGCGACGCCAATTGACGGCGCAATGACAAGTCCACCGGCATGCGGTACAGTTTCCCGAAGGTCGTCGAGTTTTGCGATGCCCCATTCAAGCATTGTACCCTGATATGAATCGGCATCGGGGGTTGTCATGTCGTCTAGATATTTCGGCGTACAAACCAGGCGATAATAGTCTAGCGCCTTTTGGAGTCCCGATACCCGCTTCAGCGAGGGATCCAGATCCGTGGCAACCGTTCCAGAAACCGCTACCGCTTCCGTATCCGATAGTTTTACCGAAAAGCGACCCTCATGACGGTGAAATGTTATAGGACGGCAATAGTTTAATTCTACTGCTTCCCCATATCCTAGATTATATGTTCCCGCTTCCGGATGATCTATTCGCCCGTCATCGTCGAACGCAAACCAGATCGTCTCCTTGCCGTCGGAACGGATTGGCGTACCAGTCAGAACCAAAACGAATTTTGCCTCATGAAACGCATCATTAGCTTTTGACCCCCATGCCGCTTCCACGGCAGCATGGTGATGCTCATCGCAGATAACTAAGGTATTCGCCTGCCTACAAACTGCCTGAAACGCTTCCTGCAAGCTTTGAATGGCTGCCCATGTTGCGCACAAGTCCATACCGAAATCAGTGACGTCGCCATCAGCGCCAGTTACTTTTGTCATATGACGCCCAGTCACGAACTTATACTCCTCACCCCATTGCCGGACGACTTCTGAACGCGGCGCGATTACAATCACACGTTTGATTTGGCCTTGCTCTATTAATCGCTTGGCAATTACGGATGCACATATCGTCTTTCCAGCACCCGGCGCGGCATTGATCAGAAAATGGCGGTCAGTTTTGTCCTCCACTAACCATTTAAGTGCTTTCGTTGTGGCCTCACTCTGCCACGCTCTCAACATGATTTCACTCATAACGATCACCTTTCGTCACGTTGCACGGGCCGCACAGGGCTTGACCGTTTCCGGTTACGGTCCACCCGCCTTTCGAAAACGGTTGCACATGATCAGCGTGGAATGACCCCAAGAGCGGGCAGCCGCATTTTTGGCACATATTCCCAGATAGTATCTATAAAGTCTTCCTTCGGCGCAAGGAAAATAGCCTTTTCAACGGCTAATCCAGTACTCGGTCATTGCTATCTCACGAAAGGGTAACGCGCTCGGCGGTTGACAGGAAGCAAAACTATTTGCGCGTCGAACAACCTTTGCCATAGACACTACCTCCGATTTTATCAGAAATCCGTCTTTCTTTAGCCGAGCTAGCTCGGCGTTTAGATTCTGGACGCCAAAAACCAAAAGCGCTTCAAGTAAAGAAACTCTATGACCCTCCAGCATGTGCTCTCGAAGAGCCACGGATGGCTGAAATCGCGACATTGTCTAGCCTCTATGGTAATAACGGTCCGGATTATAGAACCTCTTTAAACTCCGATATTTCTGGCTTGTTGAGCTTTCGTAGTCCTCTTTGACGTCGAGAGGCATGGCCTCGACATTAAGGACCAGCCACTGCCGTCCGGCGATCATACGGTCGACATCGGATGAATAATATCCGGGATGTAGCTGGCCGTCTTGATAGCTCTCTAACCCATACTCGTCCTGTGTGACATCGATGAGCGTTTACGCCGCTCGTAGGAGCTCGGCCGGCGAAAAATCTTCACCAAGCTGAGTATATAGCTCGTCATAAATTCGGCGGAGCAGCTCGATGCCTCTACGAGGGCCTGACTGCGATTCGTTCGACCCTTTTGCCACTTTACAATTACATAAGACTTGTCGGCGTCAGTCAAGCGCAAGTCATTATAACGTGCTTCGGAGAAGCGTTCTGCGCGCCGGTGTAGTAATAGATTGCGGTCATCTCGCAGGCACGGCGTGGGGGTACTGGAATAATCCCGTACCCCCGTCAGTCGTCGCTTGAGCGACGCTGGCCGATCGCGCCCGCGCGCGTCGCGCGGCGCTGGATTTAGCGGCTGCTAAATCCTAGCGTTCGCGCGATGTGCAACGAAGTCGCTCGCCGTATCGCCTTGGGCCAACTCCGCGACGATTGGGGGGAGCTCAAGATCCCGCTCGTCTTCCCCGAGGGCTTCCCCAACCTCGCCAGCGTCGACAGCATCCGCATCACCGATCCCACGCTCGTCATCCGCGCCGCCGCCAATGATACGGACTCCGCGGGCGCGGGGCAGGGGGCCGAGGGCGTCGTGCGCCGCTGGAGCTGGCCCGGCCCCTCGGGCAAGCCCGTCTACAATTACCGCTCCGACGGGCGCGATTTGCGGAAGGGAAGATGCCTGATCCCCGTCGACGGCTTCTACGAATTCACCGCGCCCGAAGACCCCAAGGCAAAGCGCAAGGACAAGTGGCGCTTTACCCACGCCCGCGACGACTGGTTCTGCATCGCGGGGCTGTGGCGCGCCGGGGTAGCGATCAAGGACGCCCCGCAAGACGGGGCGGGGGAGGCGTTCACCTTGCTCACCACCGAGCCCGGCCCCGACATCGCGCCCTATCACTCGCGCCAGGTCGTCGTGCTCGACCGCGCCGACTACGCCGGGTGGCTCGACGGCTCGGTCCCCAGCGCCGACCTCTGCCGCCCCGCGCCCGCGGGCACGTTGCTCGTCGAACCCGTGCGCTAGCGGGCTCCGCCACCCGCTGGCCGGCCCCGCCGGGCGCTGTCGCGTCGGCCTCGAATTTGCCTCCTGCACATTCCTCGGTTCGCGGGCTGTCCTACAAACCCCCTTCGTGCATATAAAAACGGTCCCGCTTTGTTCTCACGCGAAGGGAGCGTCATGGACACCGTCTCATCCACCACCACCTTGCCCGCGCTCGCCGATCGCGCGCAGCGCTATGACGGGTGGACCCCCGATCGACAGCGCACCTTCCTCGAGGCGATTGCCGAGGGGCACACCGTCGTCACCGCCTGTATCAAGGTCGGGATGGCGTCGTCGTCGGCCTATGCGCTGCGGCGGCGCGCGGCGGGGGTGGGGTTCGCGCTCGGCTGGCGCGCCGCCAATCTGCTCGCGCGCGACAAGGTCGCCGACACGCTCCTCGCCCGCGCGATCGACGGGCAGGTCGAAACGCTGACGCGCCAGAACGGCGACACCATCACCCGCCACCGCTTCGACAACCGCCTCGCCTCGACGATGCTCGCGCGGCTCGATCGCTTCGCCGACACCGAGGCGCGGGAGGCGACGCACCAGGCCGCGCGGCTCCTCGCCGCCGAATTCGACAGCTTCCTCGATCTGATCGACCGCGACGACGGCCCCGCGCGCACCGGGCTGTTCCTCGCCGCGCGGATCGCGGACGACGCAGGGAACGCCGATCTCGGCGCGGTCCAGTCGCTCGCGCGCGCCGATCGCTTCCTGCGCACCGGCCACGGCCTCGCCGCCGAGATCGACACCAGCGACCTCGATCCCGACGCGCGCAGCCACTGGACCGCCGAACAATGGGCGCGCGCCGATGCCGCCGGGATGCTCGCCTTCGCCGCCCCGGCCGAACCCGCGCGACACTCTCCACTTTGTCCACTTCACCCCGATGACGACGCCCCGGCCGTCGAGCAATCGCCCGTCTGGTGGGACGATGGCAGGAACGAATGGCGCACCCGCTTCGCCGCGCCGCCCGACTTCGACGGGGTCGAGGACGGCGACCTTCAGGACGGTGATTATTCGCGCACCCTCACGCCCGAGGAGGAGGAGGCGGTTGAGGACCATCATGCCGCGGTGCGCGCCCGGCTCCACGCCGCGAGCGCCCCCGAACGCGACGCCTGGTTCGCCGCGCTATCCACCGATAGTGCGCCGCCCGACGGCGCGCGCCCCGCGTCGCCGCCCGAAGCGGCTATCGTCGCGCCTATTGCGGGCAGGTCGTCGCCGCCGTGACGTCGAGGTCGAGACAGCGCCCGTCGAGGCCGTGGACCGGCAGCCCGATCGTTGCCGCGAGCGTCGGCGCGATATCGACCGTCTCGACCGACAGCGGCTGTTCGAATCCCGCCATCCCCTTGCGCCAGAACAGGATCGGCACGCGGCGGTCGTAATCCCAGGGGCTGCCGTGGGTCTCGACATAGCCGGGGCCGGGGGTTTCGATCGTCGTCGCGCGGGGCTTGAGCAGCACGAGCAGGTCGCCCGAGCGCGCCGGGTCGAACGAGGCGCGGGCGCGCTGGATCAGCGTCCAGGTTTCGGGCGGGCCGCTAGGCATCGGCGTCGCCGCGATTTCGGCACGCGGGAAGGCGGCGGCGACCTGCGGCTGCGCGGCGTAATAGGCGCGCGCCGCCTCCGAGACCTTCGTGCGGGTCGCGGCGGGGAGCTTGGCGTCGATATAGATGTCGCCCTCCGCGGCCATGAGGACGGGGGCGGTGAGGCCGAGCTGCTTGGCCACCGCGGCGTCGGCGGCCTTGGTCGCGAGCGCGGGGGCGGCGCGCGATTCCATCGGCATCGCGTGTGCCTGCTGGCGTTCGGTCATATCGTGCGCGCCGTGATCGGCGGTCAGCACGACCTCGTAATCGAGCCCCCAGCCGTCGAGCGTGGCGAAGAACGACCCCAGTGCCTGGTCGAGCTGGTCGAGCTGGATGCACATCTCGCTGCCTTGGGTGCCATAGGCGTGGCCGATATAGTCGGTCGCGGATTCGCCGATCGCGATAATGTCGGTCTGCGGCCCGGTGCCGAGCCGCATCGACTGGATCAGCCCCGCCGCGATCGACAGCGTCGCGGCATCGGCGGCCGGGGAGGCGCGGAACGACTTGAGGTCGCCCGCGGCGCGCGCGAAGCGCCCGGTGCCGAGGGTCTGATCGCCGACCCGGATCGGGCGGTCGACCGCCTGGCAGTAAGCGGGGAGCGGGAGCGGCGCCTGCGGGTGCGCGACCAGCGCGGCGATCGCGGTGTTGGCGCGGGTGAGGACCGCAGGCTCGGCGCGGCCCGAATAGCTGGTGTAGCGCTCGCCGTCCCACCACCATAGCTCGTCGACCTTATGTCCGCCCATCATCACCGCGGCGCGATCCTTGCCCGCGACCGAGACGACGCGGATGCGCGGATCGGCGGCTTTCATCATCTCTCCCAACGTCGGCACCTTCAGATGCTTGTCGGTGACGGTGTATTTGTCGTGGGTGCTGCCGGGGACGCTCTCGTCCTCGGCGCAATAGATCACCTTGTCGGTCAGCGAGACGCTCTGGTCGATCCAGTTGTTGGCGACGATCCCGGTGTGCGCGGGGCGCATCCCCGTCAGGATCGTCGAATGGCCGGGGCAGGTCTCGGTTGCGGCGTGGCTCTGATAGCCCGAAGGAAAGACGACCCCGGTCAGCAGCCGCTTGAAACCACCGGTGAAATGCGCGCGATATTGCGCGAACAGGTCGGCGGAGAACTGGTCGACGGAGATCGCGACGATCAGCTTGGGCCGCGTGGCGGGGGCTTGCGCTTCGGCAGGATGAGGGGGAACGGGAGCGTCACGCGCGGCGACCGGCGTAACCGCCAGCATGGTGGCAGCGAACAGGGCGGGGAGGACGGGTTTCATGAGCGTACCTTGGTGGGATGCGACGTCCGCGGTATGGCGGCGCGTGATGACACTCGCAAGGATGCGCGCACTCGGTTGCGCTTTGATGACGCTGGTGGCGGTGTGGGCGATCCCGACCGCTGCGCAGGCTCCGCTCGACAGCGGACCGCACCTTGCGATGCGTCTTGTGGCCGAAAGCGATGTACCGCGCGCGGGCGAACCAGTGATGCTGGCGATCGAGACGCGGCCAGAACCCGGCTGGCATGGCTATTGGCGCAATCCTGGGGACGCGGGGCTGCCGTCGCAGTTCGCGTGGACGCTGCCCAAGGGCGCGGCGATGGCGGGCGAGGTCGCGTGGCCAGTGCCGACGACGCTGCTGATCGCGGGGTTGATGAACTATGTCTACGAGGCGCCGTACGCGCCGCTGGTGACGCTGAACGTGCCGGTGGGGATCGCGACGGGTACGAGGCTGCCGATCAAGGTCGCGATCAATTATCTGGTATGCACGACGTCGATCTGCGTGCCCGAAGCACAAACGCTGACGCTCGACCTGACGGTGGGGGATGGCCACTCGACCGCGCGCGCGGCGTTCGATCGATGGCGCGCGGCGATTCCGAAACCGCTCGATGCGGCGGCAACCTATGCGGTCAAGGACGGCGCGCTGGCGATCGCGGTGCCGCTGCCAGCTTCCGCTCGGGTCGACAGTGCGTATTTCTTCCCGATCACGCCCAACGGCGCGGTCGATTACGCCGCGCCGCAGACGGTGACGCGTGACGGCGATCGGCTGCTACTGACAACGAAGGGCAAGCCGACGGGACCGATCGAGGGCGTGTTGCGGATCGGCGCGAACCGGGGGCTGGCGATTGCCGCACAGCGTGGGACTGTCGCCGCATCGGACGGCGGCGGCGGCGGCGGCGGCGGGGCGGCGTGGCTGACGCTCGTCGCGTTCGTCGGCGCGGTGCTGGGGGGGCTGATCCTCAACATCATGCCCTGCGTCTTTCCGATCTTGAGCCTCAAGGCGCTCAACCTTGCACGCGGCGGCGCGGACGAGCGCGGCGCGCGGGTCGAGGCGCTAGCCTATACCGCGGGGGTGGTGCTGGTGTGCGTCGGACTGGGCGCGGCGATCCTGGCGCTGCGCGCGGGTGGATCTGCGGTCGGCTGGGCATTTCAGCTGCAAAACCCGAAAATGATCGTCGCGTTGTTGCTGCTGTCGGTCGGGATCGCGCTCAACCTCGCCGGCTTGTTCGAAATGCCGATGCCGCGCTTCGCAGGCGAGGGTGGCGTGACCAGTTCGTTCGCAACCGGGGCGCTGGCCGCGTTCGTTGCGACGCCGTGCACCGGGCCATTCATGGGCGCGGCGCTCGGCGCGGCGCTGATCCTGCCCTGGTATGCGGCGCTGGCGGTGTTTGCGGGGCTGGGGATCGGGCTGGCGTTACCGTTCCTGCTGATCGGATTCGTCCCCGCGCTGCGGCGGCGGTTACCGAAGCCGGGCGCGTGGATGGAGGCGTTCCGCCGGGTCCTCAGCATTCCGATGTGGCTGACCGCGATTGCGCTCGCCTGGGTATTGGGGCGACAGGCGGGGGTCGACGGAATGACGTTCGCGCTCGTCGCGGCGCTGGCGGCGGCGCTGGTGCTGTGGACCGCGGGCGCACGCCAACGGCGGGGGTTGTCGTTCGGATGGATCGGCGTGGTCGGGCTGGTCGTGATCACGGGGTCTACGATCATGGGGGTGTCACGCAGCCCAGTAAGCGCGGCGATCGCGACCGTCGGTGCCGAACCCTTCAGCGAGGCACGGCTTGGGGCGCTGCGACAGGAAGGCAAGCCGGTGTTCGTCTATTTCACCGCGGATTGGTGCCTGACGTGCAAGGTCAACGAGAAGGCCGCGATCGAGACCGCGGGCGTGCGCGACGCGTTCGCCAAGCACGGGGTGGCAGTGCTGGTCGGCGACTGGACCGACGGCGATGCGACGCTGGGGCGATTCATCCAGGCGCATAACCGCGCGGGCGTGCCGCTCTATTTGTTCTATCCCAAGGGTGCGGCGGAACCTCGGGTGTTGCCGCAGGTGCTGACCCCCGGCATGCTGATGGCGCTGCAATGAGGGCGGCGATCGCGATGCTGGCGCTGCTCGGCACCGGCGCGAGCACGCTCGATCCGCCCGCGTGGAGCGAGCCGACCGCCGCGTTCCCGATCCTAGGCCCGATCCATTATGTCGGGACCAAGGGATTGGCAGCGTATCTGATCAAGACCCGCGACGGCGCGATCCTGATCGACGCGACGCTCGAGCAAAACGTCGCCGCGATCGAACGCAACATCGCCAGCGTCGGGGTGCCGATCCACGGCGTGAAAATCCTGCTCAACAGCCATGCGCATTTCGATCATGCCGCGGGGCTTGCGCAGCTGCAGCGCGACAGCGGCGCGCGGCTGGCGGTGATGGACGGCGACGCGCGCGCGATCGCGACCGGACGCCCGCCGAGCGTCGTCAGTTACGGCCTCGTCACCTTCCCGGCGGCGCGGGTCGACCGGGAGCTCCACGACGGCGACACCGTGACGTTGGGCGGAATCACGCTGACAGCGATCAAGACGCCGGGGCACACCGCGGGCTGCACGACCTGGACGATGCCAGTGCGCGAGCGCGGTCGGACGCTGGTGGTGATGTTCCCGTGCAGCCTGACGGTCGCGGGCAACCAATTGGTCGGCAATCCGGGTTATCCGGGCATCGTCACCGATTTCCGATCGAGCTTCGCACGGCTGGCGACGATGACGGCGGACGTGCTGTTACCCGCACACCCCGAACTCGCCGATGTCATGGCGCATCGCGCGCAGGTGGTGGCTGGTCGCCGCGACGCGTTCGTCGATCCCGGTGCGCTGGGGCGGATGGTGGCCGTTGCGCGCGAAGCATTTGATCGCGAACTGATCAGGCAGCAGACGATCGCGCAGCGTTGACGGCGGTGCCTCGGCCATCGTGCGGTGCACATAATGAAGGTAGCATGGAACAACGGTCCCCGCGCAAGACTTATCATTCCGATGGGGAAACGAAACGCGTTCGATGAGATCATGGGGTTCAGCGGTGCCGCACCGCCGAGACCCGCGCTCGCCGCGCTCGGCGAATGGTTGGCTGACACCCCCGAACACGAACTGCGCCGTCGCCAGGAAGCCGCCGAGACCACCTTTCGCCAGCTTGGGATTACCTTCGCGGTCTATGGTGAGAGCGAGGCGAGCGAGCGGATCATTCCGTTCGATATCGTTCCCCGCGTCTTCCTCAAGAGCGAATGGGATCGGTTGTCCGAGGGGCTGGTCCAGCGGGTCGAGGCGATCAATGCGTTTCTCGACGATATCTATGGCGCACGTCGGATCCTCGATGAAGGCGTGCTGCCCGCCGATCTGGTGCTTGGCAACGACCAGTTCCGCCCCGAGATCGCCGGCATCCGCCCGCCGCACGGGATCGCCGCGCATATCTGCGGGATCGACCTCGTCCGCACCGGTCCTGATGAATTCTTCGTGCTCGAGGATAACGCGCGCACGCCGTCGGGCGTCAGCTACATGCTGGAAAACCGCGAGGCGATGCTGCGGCTGTGCCCCGAACTGTTCCGGGAACTTCGCGTCGCTGCGGTCGACAGCTATCCCGACCTGCTGCTTGAAACGATGAAGTCGGTCGCGCCGCATGGCGCGGGGCCGACCCCGCGGTGCGTTGTGCTGACCCCCGGTCATTACAACTCCGCCTATTACGAACATAGTTTTCTGGCCGATTCGATGGGGGTTGAGTTGGTCGAAGGCGCCGACCTGATCGTCGACGATGATGTGGTATGGATGCGGACGATCGAAGGGCTCGTGAAGGTCGATGTGATCTATCGCCGGATCGACGACGATTATCTCGATCCGCTGGTGTTCCGCATCGACAGCGCGCTGGGGGTGCCGGGGTTGATCGCCGCGTACGCCGCGGGCAACGTCGCGATCATCAACGCGCCGGGGAACGGCATCGCCGACGACAAGGCGATCTATAGTTACATGCCCGAGATCGTGAAATTCTACAACGGGGCGGAGGCGAAGCTTCCCAATGTCGAGACGTTTCGATGCCGCGAGCCCAGCGCGCTGACCTATGTGCTCGAAAATCTGCCGGAGCTGGTCGTCAAGCTGGTCGACGGATCGGGCGGCTATGGCATGCTGGTCGGCCCGACCGCATCGAAGGCGGAGATCGAGACGTTCCGCGCCGCGCTGATCGCCGAACCGCAGCGCTACATCGCGCAGCCCACGCTGGCGCTTTCAACTGTCCCGACGATGGCGGACCAGGGCCTCGCCCCGCGGCATGTCGATTTCCGTCCCTTCGTGCTGTCGGGGTCGGACGGGGTGCGGGTCGTGCCCGGAGGATTGACGCGGGTCGCGCTGAAGGAGGGGTCGCTGGTCGTCAATTCGAGCCAGGGCGGCGGGACCAAGGACAGTTTCGTGCTAATGGACGACGGCGCTTCGGGATCCGCGCAATCGCAATCCGCCGACGGTCAAACCCAGACGATGGGATCGATGTCGCAAAACCAGGGTGGCGCAGCATGATGCTGCTTTCGCGCACTGCGTCGTCGCTGTATTGGCTGGGCCGCTATATCGAGCGTGCGGATTTCATCGTGCGGATCGTCGAGGCGACAGTCCGGCTCGACGTGCTGTCGTCGCGGCCCGCGGGCGAAGTCGCATGGTCGTCGGCACTGACGGTGACTGAAACCGACGCAGACTTTGCCGAGTCCGGCGCGGCGATGACGCAGACGCAGGTCGTGAAGTTCCTGACACTCGATACCAGCCACCCTGGCTCGGTTCTGCACTGCCTGTCCCGAGCCCGTGATAATGCACGCGCGGTGCGGACCGCGCTGAGCCGGGATGCGTGGACCGCGATCAACCGCGCGTGGATGATCTTTGAAAATCACGCCGGGGTCGGTGGGACATCGGCGACGCTCAACATGGTCGAGGCGGTGAAGAACGAGACCCGTGGATTCGAGGGCGCGGTGCATCGGATGCTGCGTAACCAGGCGACGTGGTTCGTCCGGCTGGGGCAGGCGATTGAGCGCGCCGACAACACCGCGCGGTTGCTTGACGTCAAATACCATATTCTGCTGCCCGAGGGCGAAAAGGTGGGCGGAGTGGTAGATCGCGATCAATGGACCACGATCCTGCAGACTGTGTCGGCGGTGACCGCGTATCGCTGGCTTTATTCCGACGGGCTGCGCGCCGCGAACGTCATCGATCTGCTGGTCACCCGCAAGGAAATGCCGCGCAGCCTGGCCGCGTCGGTCGAGGAAGTGGTCGACATCTTGGGTGACCTCGCCCGGCATACCGGCGCGCATGGCGAAGCCGATCGGATGGCGCGGATGCGCGAGGCACGCACCACGCGGACGCGATCGAGCGAGGTCATCGCCAGCGGGCTCCACCAGTATCTGCGGTCGTTCATCGACGAGAATGCGCAGTTGCACGGCGCGATCGGTCGCCAGTTCAGGTTCGGCTGATGCGGCTCGCGATCGATCATCGCACGCTCTATCGTTTCAGCGCACCGCAGCGGCGGCTTGTCCAAATGCTGCGGATGACGCCGCAAAATCATCACGACCAGACGGTGGCGTCGTGGCGGATCGACGTCGACTGCGATGCCACGATGCGCGACGCGCACGACGGCTTCGGCAACGCGACGACGATGCTGTATGTCGCGGGACCGATCGACGCGATTGAAATCAGCGTCACCGGCGAAGTAGTGACCAGCCATTCGAGCGGTGAGCTGCATGGCACGAACGAAGTATTTCCCGCCGCGCTGTTCCTCCGCGCGACAGCGGCGACCCGCGCCGACCCGGCGATTGCGCGGTTCGCGGAGGATACGGCGGGAGGGAGAGCCACGACCGAGGCGCTACACCGCATCGCACAGTCGCTGCACGACCGGTTCGCGCCTGACACTTCCCGACCGAAGCCGGGGCTGGCGGCGGGCGACGCCTTTGCGTACGACACGGGAACCGCGCGCGATCTGGCGCAGATATTCCTGGTCGCGGCGCGGCATCTCGGTGCGCCGGCGCGCTATGTGTCGGGGTACCGGCTTTCCGACGACGCGGGACTGTCGACGCCGCATGGCTGGGCGGAAGCCTTTGTCGCGGGCGTTGGCTGGTTGGGTTTCGATCCGTCCGTCGGACGTTCACCCGATGATAATTATGTTCGCGTCGCTGTCGCGCTGGATTCGACCGGTGCCGCTGCGGTTGCGGGGGCGCGGCTGGGGGAGGCTGACGAGGTGATCGAGGTCGACATCGGCGTGTCGGAAAGCCAGTAACGCTCAGTCTGCGGCTTGGTGCTGGCCGACAAGGACCAATTCGCGGTCTTCGAGCAGGCGCCAGCCGGTCGGACCGAGCACCTCGATCGGTCGATACCGCGTTTTGTACGCCATCCGCGGCGATCCCTTCACCCAATAACCGAGATAGACATAGGGCAGGCCAATATCGCGGGCGCGGGCGATATGATCCATGATGATGAAATTGCCGAGACCGGGGCGGGTCGCATCGTCGGCGGCGAAGAAGCTGTAGATCATCGACAGGCCATCGGCCTGACAATCCGTCAGGCAGGCCCCGAGCAGCGCCCCGCGCTCGCCATGCACGGCGGGAGCACGATATTCGACGATCGTCGAATTGACCGGAGAATGTTCCACCATGTCGGCGTAGTCGTCCTCGTCCATCCCCGCCATGCCGCCGCCCGGATGGCGCACCGACAGATACCGGCGCAGCAGGCGGAATTGTTCGTCGGTGGCCCAGGGTCGACAGGTCGACACCTCGATATCGCCCAAGCGTTTCGTCAGCTTGCGCTGGGTGGCGTTGGGAGAAAAGTCCTGGGTCACCACCCGCACCGATACGCACGCAGCGCAGCCCGCGCAGCTGGGACGATAGGCTACACCCTGACTTCGCCGGAACCCGATCCGCCCGAGCGCATCGTTGAGCTCGGTCGCATGCGGCCCGGTCAGTTCGGTGAACACCTTGCGCTCCTGCCGCCCCGGCAGATAGGGGCATGGCGCGGGGCTGGTGACGAAGAACCTGGGAAAACGGAAGGGCGCAGTCACCGCCGGCAAACCTTTCGAACTCGACGTCGCCGCGCGACCGTCGCCCCCTTATGAGTCATCGTGACGCTCCTGAAAAGGCGCTTTACCATGAAAGAACGTTAACTGCCCGTTAGGCGGTTCCGCCGCAAAGACCGGCCCGCTGTGCGCCAGGTGGTTGACCTTTTAGCCAGAACGGCTAGGCGCAGCGAACATATTGTCATTGCACCCGGGCGCATCGTGAAATATGCAACGGATGCGCGTGATAGCTGGAACCGACCGTATGTCGCGGCGTTGCAGCAAGTCGAAGGCCGAAAGGGAGAAATATCCATGTTCAAAACTGTTATGGGCGCCGTCGCCGCGCTGTCGATGATCGCCGTTCCAACGATGGCAAGTGCCGCCACCAACCCCGCTGCGCCGTTGTCGGTGAGCAGCAGCGTCCGTTCGGGCACTGCCGCCAGCCACAAGAATGGTATCGCCGGTGGTTCGGGCGTCGTGATCGCACTGGGGATCGTCGCTGGCATCATCGCGATCGGCGTGATCGCGGCCACCAAGAACGACAACGTCAACACCCCCGTCAGCCGTTAAGGCTCAAAGGGTTCTGACCTGAAAACGGCGGGGCGGCGTGCGATGGCACGCCGCCCCGTTTTTCGTTTGCGGGTCGATGATACGACGAGCGACTCGCCGGTTCAGGCAAGTTCGACCGTCGTCGTTTCGTAGCCGCCATCGCGGAGGGCCGCGATCAGCCGGTCGAGATGCGCGCGGTCGCGCGCCTCGCATTCGATGTCGGTGATCAGCCCCTTGGCAGGCAGCGTCGTGAAGACGCGCTGGTGATACACCTCGATGATGTTGACGCGTTGCGCATCGAAAATCCGCGCGACGTTGAACAGCGCGCCAGGCTGATCCTGGAGCCGGATGCGGAGCCGCGCGAGGCGGCCAGAGCGCGCGAGATCGCGGAGCAGGACGTTGGCGAGCAACCGGGTGTCGATGTTGCCGCCGCACAGCACAACGCCGACCGTCTTTCCGGCGAATCGTTGAGGATGCTGGAGCAGCGCGGCGAGCCCCGCGGCGCCCGCGCCCTCGACGACGGTCTTCTCGATCTGGAGCAGGAGGCTGACCGCCATTTCGAGGCTGCGTTCGCTGACGAGGACGATGTCGTCGACCAGTTGCGCGACCATGGTCGAGGTGATCGCGCCCGGTTCCTTGACCGCGATGCCCTCGGCCAGCGTGTCGCCTGCGCACGGCATGTCGGTGCCGTTGATCCGGTTGTACATCGAGGGGAAGAGTTCGGCCTCGACGCCCACCACCTCGATGGCGTGATCCGCGGCGCGCGCGACCGTTGCCATGCCGCTGATCAGCCCGCCGCCGCCGATCGGGGTGACGAAGGTGTCGATGGTCGGCACATCTTGGAGCATCTCGATCGCGGTCGTGCCTTGCCCCGCGATGATCCGCGGATCGTCGAACGGGTGGACGAAGGTGAAACCGCGTTCGGCTTCGAGCACGCGGGCGTGCGCGTAGGCGGCGTCGAACGTGTCGCCTTCCAAGATCACGGTCGCGCCATGCCCCTCGGTCTGGGTGACCTTTACCGTCGGGGTGTTTCGCGGCATCACGATCGTCGCGGGGATGCCGAGGCGGTGGGCGTGATAGGCGAGGCCCTGCGCATGATTGCCCGCCGACGCAGCGATAACGCCCGCTGCGCACGCTTCGGGCGAGAGCTGGAGCAGCGTGTTGAGCGCGCCGCGCTCCTTGTACGCCGCGGTGAACTGCAGGTTCTCGAATTTCAGATAGACCGTCGCGCCAGTCATTTCGCTCAGCGTCCGGCTGATCAGCGTCGGAGTGCGGACGATCGCGTCGCGGATGCGGTCGTGCGCGGCGCGAATGTCGTCGATCGAGACGGGCAGGGCGGACGGTTCAGCGGTTCGGGTAGCCATCGATGCCCCCTAGACCGTCTGGCGCGCCTGCGAAACACCGCTTATGCCGACCGCAAGTCGTCGCTTTGGAGTATCCTATGGTTGGCCCCTTCCGCGCGCTAGCGCGCGGCATTTACGCGTCGGTCCTCGCGCTGGCGCTCGCTTCCCCCGCGCTCGCCGACGGGTTGGTCGACAACGTCACCGGGGTGACGCTCGACAAGGACGGGCGCGTCGTGCGCTTCACGGGCGTGTTGGTGACACTCGACGGCAAGGTCACGCGGCTGCTGTCGGCAAAGGACAAGCGGCCCGATAAGCTCGACTGGCGGGCCGATATGAAGGGCCGGGTGATGCTGCCCGGGATGATCGATGCGCACGGGCATGTGATGGAATTGGGGTTCCGCGCGCTCGAACTCGACCTGTCGGACACGCATTCGCTCGCCGAGGCGCAGGCGAAGATCGCCGCTTATGCCGCCGCGAATCCCGAGCGGCGGTGGATTCTGGGTGGCGGCTGGAACCAGGAGGTGTGGGGACTCGGCCGGTTCCCGACCGCGGCCGAGCTCGATGTGGCGGTGGGCGATCGCCCGGTGTGGCTGTCGCGCGCCGACGGGCATGCGAGCTGGGGCAATAGCGCCGCGTTGAAGGCCGCCGGAGTCACCGCCAAATCGGTGGCGCCTGCGGGCGGGCGGATCGAGAAAAGCGGCATCCAGCCGTCGGGTGTGTTCGTCGATGCCGCGCAGGAACTGGTCGGCAAAGTGGTGCCCACTCCGCTCGGCAAGGATCGGGGCGCGGCGTTCCTGAAGGCGCAATCGATCCTGCTCGGCTATGGCGTCACCGCGATCGCGGACATGGGCACCAGCCTCGACGATTGGCTCACCTTTCGCCGGATCGGCGACGCCGGGGGGCTGAGGGTCAGGATCATGAGCTATGGCCTGGGGGTCGATACCGCGGTCAGGATCGGCGGGGTCGGGCCGACGCCGTGGCTGTACGACGACAAGCTGCGGATGGCGGGCGTCAAGCTCTACGCCGACGGCGCGCTAGGGTCGCGCGGCGCGTGGCTGAAGGCGCCGTATAGCGATGCGCCGGGGCAGTCGGGCGCGGGGTTCATGTCCGACGACGTGATCCGCAATTTGATGAGCCGTGCGGCGATGGACGGATACCAGGTTGCGGTCCACGCGATCGGCGACAAGGCCAATGCGCAGGTGCTGTCGGCGATCGAGGAATTGTCGGAAACCTACCAGGGCGACCGGCGCTGGCGGATCGAGCACGCGCAGATCGTCGATCCGGTCGATCTTCCGCGGTTCGGCAAGCATGGCATCATCGCCTCGATGCAGCCGACCCACCAGACCAGCGATCGAACGATGGCGGAGGCAAGGCTCGGGCCGCAGCGATTGGCGGGGGCCTATGCGTGGGCGTCGATGCTCAGGAACGGATCGCGTGTGGCATTCGGCAGCGATTTTCCGGTCGAGCGCCCTGATCCCTGGGCCGGATGGGCGGCGGCGTTCACCCGCCAGGATGCGAACGGCCAGCCGTTCGGTGGCTGGCGTCCCGAGGAGGCGATGACGCGCGAACAGGCGTGGTGGGCCTATACCGGCGGCGCGGCCCATGCGGGATTCGCCGAGGACAAGTTCGGGCGGCTCGCCCCCGGGCAGCGCGCGGACTTCATTATCGTCGATCGCGATCCCCTGCTCGCCAGCCCGACCGAGCTGCGCGCAACCAAGGTCGAGGAAACGTGGGTCGGGGGACAGAAGGTATACGAGCGGAAGTAGGGGCTATGCCAACTTTGGTGGAAAGCGGCCTGACCGCTTTCGGGAAGGCCGGTGGCGATCGCCGACATTGCGCGGCGCAACCGCCTTTCCCGAAAAGAATGGTAGAAGGGCGAAGGAGTTCCAGCATTGGCAGGTCGGCACGTCATAGACCGCCAGACCCTCCCCCGAATCCGCCACGCGGGCGACACCATTTATCGATGACACCCTGACAGAGCTTTAATCGGCTGGCGCTGCCAACCATTCTCGTGCCTCACCGCTGGATAGGAACATGCGCACTCTCTCGTGGACGAGCGTCCGTTCAGCCTGCAGCTTGTTCAGCTGGCTACCCACGACGACGGCGGCTCGTCCCGTGGTCAGTGCCATGGCCCCTTGCATAATCGCAGTAAGGAGGTTGGCCACGTCCATCGCCTGAACAGGAAATTCAAGGGATTCCACACAGGCGTCAAAATCCTGACGAATGCCTCTGGCTGCATTGGCCTTTGAGCCGACTTCGCTTGCGAGGAGTGCGACGTCCTCCGGTTTCCAGAAACCCTTGACCACAACGTTGAGACAGTTGTTATCTTTATCGTAGTTAACGGCGAACATTTTTTGGATCCGGGTGGCGGTCACGCGCACAAACTGCGCGCTGCCATATTTTTCCTACGTCACAGCGTCTTTTACCGCATCTGGTTTTTTTGTGGCCGTCCGCAATTGGGCAATAGCGTTGGTTTCGAGCTGAGAAATAGCGCGCCTTTTCTTCCATCACAATCCCGGCGCTTAGGACAGCAAAAAAGGCCGCGGCACCCCCCGATGCCGCGGCCTTCGTTGTTCCCGGTGACGGGAAGGGTGACTGGTGATCCGGGTTACGCGACCGCGACGACCTCTTCGGGTTCACGCAGGACATAGCCGCGGCCCCAGACGGTCTCGATGTAATTCTCGCCGTCGCATGCGAGGCTGAGCTTCTTGCGGAGCTTGCAGATGAAGACGTCGATGATCTTGAGTTCGGGTTCGTCCATCCCGCCATACAGGTGGTTGAGGAACATTTCCTTGGTCAGCGTGGTGCCCTTGCGCAGCGACAGCAGCTCGAGCATCGCATATTCCTTGCCCGTCAGGTGGACGCGCGCGGTGTCGACTTCGACGGTCTTGGCGTCGAGGTTCACCGCTAGTTTTCCAGTGCGGATAACCGACTGGCTGTGACCCTTCGAGCGGCGGACGACGGCGTGGATGCGCGCGACCAGCTCTTCGCGGTGGAACGGCTTCGTGACGTAATCGTCGGCGCCGAAGCCGAAGCTGCGGACCTTGCTGTCCATTTCGTTGATCCCCGACAGGATCAGCACCGGGGTCGCGATCCGCGCCACCCGAAGCTTCTTCAGGACATCATAGCCGTGCATGTCGGGCAGGTTCAGGTCGAGCAGGATGATGTCGTAATCATACAGCTTGCCGAGATCCAACCCCTCTTCGCCGAGGTCGGTCGTGTAGACGTTGAAGCCCTCGGTATTGAGCATGAGCTCGATGGCCTTGGCCGTGGTCGGCTCGTCCTCGATCAGCAGCACCCGCATCGCATCGTCCCCCGTTGGCTTCGCCGCGCAGCACCCCTGCTGTGTGGTCGGCCTGAGATTTATTAACCAAAGAACATCTGAAGGCAAAAGGTTAATTTCGAATTAATCTAGCGTTTCCGGCGAGTCGCCTTGCGGGGCCGAGGGGGTGAGG
Source organism: Sphingomonas oligophenolica (assembly GCF_006438955.1). Lineage (GTDB taxonomy): Bacteria > Pseudomonadota > Alphaproteobacteria > Sphingomonadales > Sphingomonadaceae > Sphingomonas > Sphingomonas oligophenolica_A. The sequence continues at coordinate 115,734 of NZ_RCZK01000004.1, forward strand.
TCGGCATCGAGCAGCGTTTCGTGGCCGGTGCGCGCGATATCCTCGCCCAGCACCTCGCGCAGATACAGGCTGCGGACGAGGGTGAAGATCACCACCAGCAGCGCGGCGGAGAAGAACAGCCCGAAGACACCGAAGATCACGCCGATGCCGATGATCGCGAAGACCGTGATCGCGGGGGGAATCGAAATGACCTTGTTCTGGACATAAGGCGTGATGAAATTGGTCTGGATCAGCCGCACGACCGCATAGGTCGCCAGCGCACCGACGACCGGGCCGGTGCCGACCGTCGCGGCGAGGCCCAGCGCGGGGATCATCGCCGCGGTCGGGCCGATATAGGGGATGAATTCGCTGAGGCCCGCGAGCAGCCCGAGCGCGGCGGCGGAGGGGACGCCCGAGATCCACAGGCCGATGCCGATCAACACGCCCATGCTGGTCATCAGGATCAGCGACGAGCGCAGCCACAGCTTCAGCGTCGAGCCGACGTCGAACAGCGCATCCTCGACCGCGGGGCGTTTCGAGGCCGGGATGAGATAGAGGAAGCCGCGTTCATACACGCCCGGATCGGCGGCGAAGAACAGCGCGCCGATGAGCAGCAGCAGGCAGTTGAGGATGAGTTCGCCCGCGCCGCGGACGAGGCCGCCGATATCGCTCGCGACCTTCGACCCGGCATAGGCCTGGCGGACCGCGTCGACGATCTTGGCGCCAACCGGGCTGTGCGACAGGTACGCCGCGAGCTGGTCGATCAGGCCGGGCAGCGCGACGACGAGTTCGTTGACCTGCTGGCGGAACTGGACGCCGAACAGCCAGACGAGGAACGCGACGACGCCTAGCACGGTCGCCATGCCGAGGCCGAGCGCGAGCTTCGGCGGCGCGCGGGCATAGCGTTCGTAAAGTTCGGCAATCGCGTGGATGACGATCGCGCCGAGCATCGACCCGAACGCGAGGATCAGCAGGTCGCCCGCGCGTAGCAACGCCGCGCCGACCGCGACGATGACGACGATATACAGAATGCGGCGGATGAACCGCGCGTCGTCCGCGTCGGGTGCGAGCCGGTTCATACGGAGAGGCCGATCGCGGGGTGACATTGACGAAGTTTACACGGAATCGCGTTTTTGACGGCGTCGTGGATGGCGGGGCGGACGGGCGGAAAAACATGCAGGCGGCGGGGTTTGATCATGACGGATTGTTGGCAGATCGGACGACTGTAGGACAGTGGGTATGCACATCCTCCCCCTGGCGGGGGAGGTGTTAGGAAGCGCACGGGTCTTTGAGATTGGCGGCGAGGAAGGCGATCAGTGCCTCGACGCGCGCGGGGCGGAGCGGGCTCGGGGGTGTCAGCAGGTGGAGCCCGACGGGGGCGGGGTTCCAGTCGGCGAGGATTTCGACCACCGCGCCGCTGGCGAGCTGCGCGCCGACGATGAAGCCGGGGAGGCGCGCGATGCCGAGTCCCGCAACCAGCGCGGGGACGAGCGCCTCGCCGCTGTTGGCGGTGAGCGGCCCGCGCGGCTTGACCGATACCTCGGTACCGTCGCGCCCGCGGAAGCGCCACGGGCCGACGATGTTCGAATAGCCGAGCAGCCGGTGATCGCCGAGTTCGCCCGCATGGCTCGGGGTGCCATGCGCCGCGAGATAGGCGGGCGCGGCGACGAGGTGCGCCGCGATCGAACACAGGCGGCGCGCGCGTAGCGTGCTGTCGGGCAGGTCGGCGATCCGGAGCGCGATGTCGAACCCCTCGGCGACGATGTCGACCCGCGCGTCGGACAGGCTGAGGTCGATTTCGATGCCCGGATGATCGGCGAGGAACGCGGCGAGGAGCGGGGCGACGCTGGTGACGCCGAAGCTCATCGGTGCGGCGAGGCGGATGCGCCCGGTCGGCGCGGTGGCGGCATCGCTCGCGGCGTCCTCGGCAGCGCGCGCCGCGGCGACGATGCGCTGGGCATGGTCGGCGAGGTCCTGGCCCGCCTCGGTCAGCGCGAGGCGGCGCGAGGTGCGGTGGAACAGCGACTGGCCAAGCTGCGCCTCGAGCCGGGTCACCGCCTTCGACACGGTGCCCTTGCTGAGGCCGATCGCAGCGGCGGCGGCGCTGAACGAGCGGTGTTCGACGACGCTGGCGAAGATCGCCCAGGCTTCGAGATCGGGTAGCTTCATCTGACATTCCTTCCCCGGAACCGGGAGGAGTAGAATGAGAAACGATCGGTTTCCATCGTTTCTATTTTCATGGCCAAGCGGAACCCTATCTTGGCGTCAACCGATGGAGGATTCGATGACCGACACCAAAACCAAGATCGACCGCCGCCCCTTTGCCAGCCTGGGCCATGCCAACCACGGCTGGCTCGATGCGCGGCATCATTTCAGCTTCGCGAACTATCACGATCCGGCGCGGATGGGCTGGGGCGCGATCCGGGTCTGGAACGACGATGCGATCCAGGCGCAGAACGGGTTTCCGCCGCATCCGCACAGCGACATGGAGATCATCACCTATGTCCGCTCGGGCGCGATCACGCACCAGGATTCGATGGGCAACAAGGGCCGCACCGAAGCGGGCGACGTCCAAGTGATGAGCGCGGGCGACGGCGTGCGGCACGCCGAATATAACCTCGAGGACGAGACGACGACGCTGTTCCAGATCTGGATCGAGCCGACCCGCAAGGGCGGGAGCCCGAGCTGGGGTGCGAAGCCGTTTCCCAAGGGTGAGCGGTCGGGGCAGTTCGTGACGCTGGCGAGCGGGTTCGCCGAGGATACCGACGCGCTGCCGATCCGCGCCGCGGCACGGGTGATGGCGGCGACGCTGAAGGCGGGCGACACCGCGACCCACGCGATCGGCGAGGGGCGCCATGTCTATCTGGTCCCCGCAACCGGACGGATCACGATCGACGGCGCGCCGTTCGAGGCGCGTGACGGGGCCGCGCTGTCGGGCGGACAGACGGTCACGATCACCGCGATCGAGGATGCCGAGATCGTGCTCGTGGATTCGGAATAAGCCCTTCCCTTTTTGTCCAACGTTCAGAAGGAACACGTCATGACCAAGGTTCTCGTCCTCTATTATTCCTCCTACGGCCATATCGAACAGCTGGCCGATGCGGTCGCCGAGGGCGCGCGCGCGGGCGGGGCCGAGGTGGACATCCGCCGCGTTGCCGAAACCGCGCCGCCAGCGATCGTCGCGGCGGCGCATTTCAAGACCGACACCAAACACCCGGAGATCGAGGGCGTCGATAAACTCGCCGACTATGACGCGATCATCGTCGGCGCGCCGACCCGCTTTGGCCGGATGCCGAGCCAGATGGCGGCGTTCTGGGACATGACCGGGCCGCTGTGGATGAAGGGCGCGCTGATCGGCAAGATCGGCGGCGCATTCACCTCGACCGCGAGCCAGCATGGCGGGCAGGAAACGACCTTGTTCTCGATCCTGACCAATTTGCTCCACCAGGGGATGACGATCGTCGGGCTCGACTATGGGTTCCAGGCGCAGATGGGGGTCGACCAGATCCGTGGCGGTTCGCCCTATGGCGCGACCACGATCGCGGGCGGCGACGGCAGCCGCCAGCCCGGCGAGGAGGAACTCGACGGCGCGCGCTATCAGGGCAAGCGGATCGCGGAGCTCGCGGCGAAGGTGGCGGGGTGAGCTAATTCCTCCCCGCTGGCGGGGAGGAATTATTTGCACTTCTTCTTCTTGCAGACCGGGAACGGCGGTGCGTTCACCACGGTCGGCCAGATCGGCACGTTGCGCAGGATCGTCACGCCGTCGACCGCGGGGTGCGCGGGGAACCGCGCGCGGGCGGCAGCGAAGATGAAGCGCGCGCGTGCGGCGCCGGGTGCGGCCGCCGCGGTGCCGACCCAGCGCCAGTGCCACGGTTCCCATTTCACGTTCTGGCCATTGCCGCCGGGGAACGACATTTCGAACCCGTAGCGCGGCGCGTTCGCGAGCAGCCAGCGCGCCATCGGGGTCGCGGCCATGCAGCCTTCCGCATCGGGGCAGCCGTGGGCGGGGCGGACCGCGAAGTCGATCGCATAGCCGGTGGTGTGTTCGCTGTGCCCCGCGGGCGCGACCGAGATCGCGCGGGTCGCGGCGTCGGCATCGGCGCGCGGGCGGCAGAAGACGTCGCCCTGGCGGATGATGCCGCGGTGGCACGACAGCGCGCGCAGCTGGCCGCGGAGCGCGGGATCGCCGTTGGCGGCGGCGACGAGCCGGGAGAGGTCAGGCAGCATCTCGCGGCGGACCATGCAGGTGTTGAGCGCAAAGCCCGGCGGGGCGCTGACCAGTTCGTCGCCGGGGACGTCGCCATAGGGGAAATGGCCGAGCAGGCGACCGTCGGCGGTCGGGGTCGCGGTGTCGCCGCACAGCTGCGCCCAAGCCGGGGGGGCGACGGCGGGGCAGACCAACAGCGCGAGCGCAAGACCAAGCCGGGGGATGACGCGGTGCAACATCTTGGGCGTGGCTCTGGCATGACGACGCATCCGGTGGCAAGGGCGGTGGATGCATGGCGACCGCGTACTCTTCCTCGACGGCGAGGCCCTGGTCATCGACAAGCCCGCAGGCTTGCCGGTCGACCGCCCGCGCGATGGCTCGCTGAGCCTCGAAAACCACTTGGTGGGCCTGAAATTCGGGTTCCAGCGGGTGCCGCACGCGGTCCACCGGCTCGATCGCGACACCAGCGGGTGCCTGTTGCTGTCGCGCAATCCCAAGGCGCACGCGCGGCTGCAGCAGGCGTTCGAGCGCGGCGAGGTGCAGAAACGCTATCTCGCGGTGCTCGACGGGATGCCCGAGGGCGAGGACGGCACAATCGACCTGCCGCTCGCCAAGACCAGCACCAAGGAAGACGGCTGGCGGATGGTGCCCGATGCCGAGGGCAAGTCCGCGCTGACCCACTGGCGGCTGCTCGGCAGCCATGAGGGGCGCGCCTATGTCGAATTCCGCCCCGAAACCGGGCGGACCCACCAGATCCGCGTCCATGCCGCCGCGGGGCTCGGCATCGCGGTGCTCGGCGACCCGGTCTATGGCCGCGCCGACAAGCGGGGGATGATGCTCCACGCCGCCGAACTGATCGTGCCGCGCGCGAACAAGCCGCCGGTGACGGCCGAGGCGCCGCTGCCCGAGCGGTTCGCGGGGCTGATCGATCCCGCGTATACTCCGATGACGGCGGAAATCGCGATCCCGTGACCGCGATCCCGGTCACCCGTTCGATCGCGATCGACAGTGACGAGATCGAGGAATCGGCGACCCGATCGGGGGGCGCGGGCGGACAGCACGTCAACACCACCGACAGCGCGGTGATCCTGCGGTTCGACGTCGCGCAGTCGCCCAACCTGCCCGACGCGGTGAAGCGGCGGCTGGCGGCGATCGCGGGATCGCGGCTGACGCGCGAGGGGGTGCTCGTCCTGCGGAGCGAGGGCTCGCGGTCGCAGCATCTCAACCGGCAGGAGGCGCGCGAGCGGCTGATCGGGATGATCCAGGAGGCGACGATCGTCCCCAAGAAGCGCCGCCCGACCCGCCCGACGAAAGCCTCGCAGACGCGGCGGGTCGACGGGAAGGTGAAGCGCGCCGGGGTGAAGGCGGGGCGGGGGCGGGTGCGGGAGGATTGACGCTGTCTTTCCCCCGATCCACGTCTTTCCCCGATCCACGTCAAACCAGCCGGCGAAGGCCGGGGTCCAGTTGCGACGTTAGAGGTAACGAAACGCAGCGCTGATCACGTCTGCGCGCCAACTGGGCCCCGGCGTTCGCCGGGGTGGTAGATAGAAGCGGTTGCGCCGGGTCGTCAGGCCCTCCATCTGGCGCGGATGTACCAGTTCGACATTTCGACCGGCTCAAAGGCCGAGCTTTACCGCGACCTGCTCGCCGCGATCGATGCGGTGACCGCCGACGAGCCCGACGGCATCGCCAACATGGCCAATGTCGCGGCGCTGGTGTGGCAGTATCTGCCCGACCTCAACTGGGCGGGGTTCTATCGGACGATCGGCGACGAGCTCGTGCTGGGGCCGTTCCAGGGCAAGGTGGCGTGTATCCGGATCGCGATCTGCGCGGGGGTGTGTGGCGCGGCGGCGGCGACCGGGGCGACCCAGCTGGTCGAGGATGTCCACGCGTTTCCAGGGCATATCGCGTGCGATGCGGCGAGCCGGTCCGAACTCGTCGTCCCGATCGTGGTCGATGGACGCGTCGCCGCGCTGCTCGACCTCGACAGCCCGCATCCGGCGCGGTTCGATGCGGCGGATGCCGAAGGGTGCGAGGCGATCGCGCGGCTGATCGCGGCACGGATCGGTTAACCGCGGCTACTAACCCTGCGGTGCTCCAAAGCGGGACGGGGTGCGCGCTGGCGACTCGCGGGGCCGACTGGTAAGGTTTCGTCAACCATAGGTGGCGAGCGGCGGGTCGCTCGACAGGGAGATGACGATGCGGACCTTGATGATCGCGAGTGCGGGGCTGGCGCTGATGACGGCGAGCGGCGCGGAGGCGGGACAGATGACGCCAGCGGCGGGCGCGACCGGCGGCGGCCACATGGGCGGCATGATGCACGGCGGGGGCATGAAGGGCGGCGGGATGTCGCACGGCATGCCGGGTGCCCACATGGGCGGATCGCGCTGGGGCAGCAAGGTCGGTGGACATTGGTGGGGCGGGATGAACGCGCCGGGGGGGTGGAACGCGTATCGCCGCCCGACCCGTGGCTATGCGCTGCCGGGCTATTGGGTCAACCCGCGGTTCTACATCAACGACTGGTCGGGCTATGGCCTGACCCAGCCGAGCTATGGCTATAATTGGGTGCGCTATTACGACGACGCGGTGCTGGTCGATGCGCGCGGATCGGTGTCCGACGTCTATGACGGGATCGACTGGGACGGTTACGGCAGCGCCTATGGCGTCGACGATAGCTATGCGGGGGGCGACCGGGGTGGCTATGCCCAGGGTGGTTATGACCAGGGTGGCTATTACGCGAACCGCGGTGCGGTGGGCGGGGGCTATGCCCCGGTCGCGCCGGGCTATGACGATCGCGGCGGGGGGCGCGGCGACCGCCGCAGCGATGGCGTCGCAGGAGCGGTCGTCGGCGGCGTCGTCGGCGGAGTCGCGGGCAATGTGATCGCGGGCCGGGGTAACCGGCTCGGCGGGACGCTGATCGGCGCGGGCGTCGGCGCGGCGGCGGGCTATGCGATCGACCGCGCGTCGAACGCTGGGTCGCGTCGCGACGTGCCGGGGGCCGGCTATGGCGCGCCCTATGCCGCACCCTATCGCGGCGGCGGCTATGCCGAGCGAGGTTATGATGCGCGGGGCTATGGCGCGCAGGGCTATGGCGGGGGCGATCGCGGCACGACGATCACGCGCAACGGCGGCACCACGGTGACGACGACCGCGACCGGCGGCTATGCGGCGGGGGGCTATTATTTCCCCGCGGGCTCGACGACGACGGTGGTCGTGCGGGCGGCCCCGGTGGTGACCACCACGACCACCGAGGTGTACGAAGACCGGGTCACCTATGCGCGCCAACGCGCGCACCGGACCAAGATCGTCAAGCGGTGGCGCGCGCCGGCGACGTGTTCGTGCCGCTGAGCAGAGGCTAGCAGCGCGTCATGCGTCGCGACGTGAGATCGACGGTGCGATAATCCCCCCCCGCCAGGGGGAGGTGGCAGCGAAGCTGACGGAGGGGGCGGGAAGCCGACCCACTATCGTGCCGTACCCTCCCCCTCCGACCCGCTACGCGGCCCACCTCCCCCTGGCGGGGGAGGACTTGAGGGACTCCGCTCCGCCTTAACGCCGGGTCGCGCGGCCGCCGAAGGTGACGAGGCTTTCCGTACCGTCTTTCGCCAATGCCGACACGCCGATGAAATGATCGTCGACCGGCACCTGTTTCAGCGTCGTCGCGGTGGCGGTGACGTCGAGCGCCTTGGTCCAGTCGCCCGTGCCGTCGTTGCGGCGCCAGTGGACGCGATAGCCCGCCGCGCCGGGCACCGCGTCCCACGAAACCTTGGTATCGCGCGACAGGTCGCCGACCAGCGAGACCTCGGCGGGGGCGGCGGGGGCGGCGGCGAGGCGGTCGATCGTCGCGACGTTGATCGCGGCGACGTGCGCGAGATAGGCTAAGTCCATCCGGTCGATCGTGTCGCCATAGACGGTGCGGTTTTCGGTGCGCAGGTCCTGGTGCTGCGCGTCCCAATTTTCCGCGCCGACCGAAAAGCGGACCGCGGGATAGCCCAATTTCAGGAACGGTTCGTGGTCACCGCCGCGCCCGAACCGGTCGGGGCGCTGGTCGAGCACGACGTCGAAATTGCCGGGCAGCGTCGCGGCGACGCCGTCGATCGCCTTTGCCAGCGCGCGGCTGGGGCCGTCGTCCTCGCCGCCTTCGCCGCGGCGGCGCAGTTGCTCGACCATGTCCTCGGAGGCGCGAATGCCTTCGGAAAACACGCGGACGCGGTTGGCATCCTTGACGCCGCCCTGGCCGATCGAATTGCCGACGATGTCGTTGTTGAGCATCGCGGTGACGCGCCAGCCGCGCGCCTTGGCGGTGTCGGCGAGCAGCGCGCCGCCGAACAGCCCCTGTTCCTCGCCCGAAAACACCGCATAGACGATCGTCGCGTCGAATTTTTTCTTCGAGAGCAGCCGTGCCGCCTCGAGCACGACCGCGACGCCCGAGGCGTCGTCGTTGGCGCCGGGCGCGTCGCTGGTCGAATCCATGATGTCGGTGACGCGGCTGTCGATATGCCCGCCGATGATGACGACGCGGTTGGGATCGCGCCCCGGCTGGATGCCGAGCACGTCCTCGATTCGAACGCCGTCGGGCGCGCGCGCGCCGGTGACCGTGCGGCTGATCCGTTCGACCGTGATGCAGCCGCCGCAGTCCTTGCCGATCCGTTCGAACTCCCCCGCGGCCCAGGTGCGCGCCGCGCCGATCCCGCGTTTGGGGTCGGTGGTGGTCGACAGCGTGTGGCGGGTGCCGAAGCCGACGAGCGCCGAAACGGTCGTCTTCAGCCGTTCTGGGCTGGGGGCGGGGGGGGGAGCGGCGGCGGTGGCGGCGGCGAGGAGGGCAAGTGCGATCATCCGCGCACCGTGGCGGATTATGGGGCCGGGCTCAAGGCGTGCGGTGGAGTGGAGGGGGTGGCTGGTATCGCCCAGAAACGGAAATCGCCGCCCGCATCGTCGAGTGGTTAGCGGGGGTTGGTCGGCACCCAGTCGTCGGGCAGCTCATGCCACGGCTGGTCCGTGAAACGCGCCGCCATCTCTTCCTTGATCCGCCGCTCCCGCCAGATTGGGCCACCAACATGCCACTCGGCTTCTTCCTCGCCGAACTCTGCGGTCAGCCGCGCCGGGATGTGCTCGGCTGCACCCCAAACCGCCGTCAACTCCATGTTCTGGATGGCAGGGTCTTCCACGCGCGTATCGTAATCCGGACCATCTCCGTTCCACACGGTGACTGTAAGTGTGCCGACTGGCCATTGAACGGACGGTTGGGGGGCGACAAGTTCGCCGACGACCGGAAACCTGCCCAATTTCTCCCACTTCCCGGTTCGCATCGCCCGTGTAATGGACGGGTATGCAACAGTGGTCAGGACCATGACCGGAGTGGCGAGGACCTCGTCTGCCGGAGCCGGTTTTCGATCCCGTCGACGAAAGAAGCCGACCTTTTTCTCGGGCGTGACCTGCCCATAGTAAATCCACCCGGCTTCACCGCTGACCGCGTAAAGTGTTCCGGCGGCCATGTCGGCGCGAGCGGTAGGCTTTGCTTCGAACATCTTCAGATCGTGGTCGGGCGAGACGGTTCGGTCAACTGCCTCGCAGCGAAGCGAAAGCTGCCATTCCGTTTTCCACCACAATCAGACAATAACCAACTAGCTCAGTCGGTCGATCGCTTCGCGGTCGGCGGCAGGATGCCCGCGGTGGTGCCCGCGAAATCGCTGACCGAGCTGCCCGGCGCGCCGCTCGCCTCCGCCGCCGGTCTTCACCGCGCGACTCGACCGCCAGTGCGCTCTTGCCTCGCTCCCGTGCGGTCGCCACGTTCGACGGCGATGGAATTGCTCGATCCGCAACTCGTGCTCGGCGCCTATGCGGTCGGGGTCTTTCCGATGGCGGATGATCGCGATGCCGATCATGTCTATTGGGTCGAACCGCGGCGGCGCGCGATCATGCCGCTTGATGGCTTTCAACTGTCGCGATCGCTCCGGAAAACGATCGCCGCCGATCGGTTCCGCGTCACCGCGGATCGCGATTTCGCCGGTGTCCTCGCGCTCTGCGCCGAAAGCGTCGACGGGCGCCGCGACACGTGGATCAACCGCGGCATCGAACAGGTGTTCGGGGTGCTCCATGCGATGGGTTTCGCGCACTCGATCGAATGCTGGGAGGGGGACGAGCTGGTCGGTGGCCTGTACGGGCTGGCGCTCGGCACCGCGTTCTTCGGCGAATCGATGGTCAGCCGCCGGACCGATGCATCGAAGGTCGCGCTCGCCTGGCTCGTCGCGCGGCTGCGGGTCGGCGGCTTCACGCTGCTCGATTGCCAGTTCCAGACCGATCATCTCGCGCGGCTCGGCGCGATCGAGATCGATCGGGCGGATTACGTCGCGTTGCTGACGACCGCGGTGTCGGGGGTGGTCGGTGCGGTCGTGCCGGTGGCGGGCGCCGATTTCGGCGCGCTCGATCGACCCGTCGCGGGGGTCGACGCGTCCGATCCGGGCGCACCCAGCACCGTCGTATCGGGGCCGCGATCGGGCCAGGACATCGTGCAGCTCTTGGCCCAGACATCGTAGATCGGGTGCTGGACGACGTTGAGCCCGGGGCGTTCCTTGTAGAGCCACCCCGAGAATGTCCGCCGCCAATGCCGGTCGATGCCGCGCACGTCTACCTGGACGAACGCGCCGGTCAGCTTGTCCTGCTCCCAGGGCGCGGTCTGTTCGCATGCGCGCAGCCGGATGACGACATCGCCAAGCCGCGTCGCCTGCCCGGGCTTGAGCGTCACTTCGCGGCTGACGCCGTTACGCTTGTTGAGCAGCCCGACCACCGCGACCCGATCCTTCATCGGGGTGCCCCCGGTCGGCAATCCATCGGCTTCGGTCGCGACGGTCTCGATCGTCTCGGTCGCGCTGGTATCCGCGGGCGGCAGGATCTGCTCGGTTCCCGCGGACACGCGGCCCGTCTGCCCGTAATAGGTGCGGTAGCCCAGGAATCCTGCGATCCCCACCACCACCACCAGCACCACGGCGGCGATCCACCGCCGCGTCATCCCTCCGGCGTCCAGGCTTCGTAATCGCCCGTCGCGGCGGCGCGATGCCCGCCCTTTTCGAGCGCGCCCGCGGGGCGATAGGCGAGCGCGGTGCCGGTCAGATTGGCGAGTGCGGGCTTCTGCCAGGCGCGCGGCGGGGGCAGCGCGCGATCGGGAATGTCGTCGATCTGGTGATGGAGCCAGCTGAACCACGCGGGCGGCACCCGGCTGGCGTCGTTCGCGCCGACATAGATTACCCAGCGGCGCGGGCGACCCGCGGTATCGCTGCCGCCCTCCCAATAGGCGTTGCCCATGGCGTCCTCGCCGACCTTCGTCTTGCCGCGCAGGCCGTAGAGGACGGTGCCCCACGACGCGCCGTTCCACCAGGTAAAGGGATTGAGGTTGATGCCCATGGACGAGCGCTTACAAGCGCGGGGCCGCGCCAGCAACCGCGATCGTCGCCAACCCGGTCACGACGTGGGCGCCGGGGATGATGTCGATCCGTGGGGCCAGGTCACCGTATCGCCCTCCGCGATGCCCAGCGCGGCGGCCCGCCCGCCGACCAGTTCGAGCACCGCGGCGACCGGCTCGCCCGAGGGAATCGGGGTTTCCGAAAAGGGGATCGTATTCTCCGCGATCCGCGCGATCGTGCCGTCCGCCCGGATGAACAGGATGTCGAGCGGGGTCGGGGTGTTCTTCATCCAGAAATTCGCGTCCTGCGGCGCGCCGCCCCCCGCGGGATAGGGCCAGAACAGCATCCCGCCATCGGGGGCGAGGTCGGTGCGGAACATCAGCCCCTGTTCCTGCTCGGCGGCGGTGGTCGCGCGCTCGACCGACAGGCAATGCCGCGTCGTCGTCCCCTTGATCGCGACCGGCAGCCTGCCGGTCGGCGCGGTCGAGCAATAGCCGGTCGGCGTCACGCGCCGCCCGTCCTTGCACCCCGCCAGCGCCAGTGCCACGCCGAGCGTCGCCGCCGCGAGCCGCCACGACGCGGTCATGCTGGCTCGACGACGACCGCGAGCGGCCCCTTGCGGCCATCGACGATCCGCGCGGCCAGCCGCTGATCGGGCTCGATCGCCGCGATGTCCGCGCGGCGCAGCGTTTCCATATGGACGAACACGTCGCTGCCATCGGCGTCGCGGACCAGAAAGCCATAGCCTTTCAGCCGGTTGAACCATTTCACGCTGACGCCCTCGAACGGCCCCGCGGTGTCGATCAGCGTCGTCGGGTCGATCCGGTCGCTCTGCCGCGGCGTCCGGACCGGCTCCTCGACCGCATCGGTCAGATCGATCGAGACGATGTCGCGCGCCTGATAGCCGCGCCCGCGCTGGACTGCGCGCGCCTCGATCCGCGCGCCCTCGGGCAGGCTGCGGCGGCCATGGTCGTTAAGGACCGAGAAATGCACCAGGACATCGCCGATCGCCGGATCGTCCGCGACCGCGAAGCCGAACCCGCGGGTGACATCGAACCATTTGATCGTGCCGGTGATCGCGATCGCGTCGGGATCGTCCGCGCCCGCGCCCGCGCCCGCGCCCGCGCCTGGGCCACCGACGCCGCCCGTCCCTTCTCCGCTCCTGTCGCCCCGATCGGGACCCGGCTCGATACGCATCGCAACAACCCCTGTCGCAGCGACGCTAGCATGTCGTGCCGCTTCCGCAACATCTCGGCGTGCGTCACATCAGGTCGTCGGGGCCGATCTCGCGCTCCGAATCCACGATTCGGCGCGAAAGATCGAAACCGTGTCCCGCGCGCAACATCGCGCCGATCTGCTTTTCGCGCAGTGCACGATCGATCGCTACCCCCCCGAACGGCCCCAACCGACGCCGCCGCGCGAAGGTCAGCGCCGATTCGATCGCGCGATCCGCGACCATCGGTGCGATCTCCTCGGCGTCGGTCGCGCCGACATGCGCCTGGCGCAGCGCCAGCGCGACGCGCCGTCCCCCGAGCCCCCGCCGCCCCATCGCTGTCGCCTTCGCCTCGGCGTACGCCAGGTCGTCGACATAGCCGAGATCCGCCATCCGCTGCGCCAGCGCGGGCGGGTCCGCGGCAGGCCCCTCCCAGCCGCGCTCGCGGACCTTGCGGCGGAGATAATCGGCGAGTCGCCCCCGGGTCGTCGCGAAGCGTTCGACATAGCGCAGCGCCAGCCGTTCGAGCGCCGCGGCATCGAGCGGCGGAATCGGTCGCTTGGCGTGTTCGGTCCGGGCTGTTCGCATACGCCATGATTGTGCCACAGTCGGAACCGATTTTGAACGCCTCGCCGCGCCACAGCAGCATGGTGGAGCCGCGGGTCGGCCGGAACGGGATGGATAGATGACTGAGCCGTTACGCTCGACGCCGACCTTGGACGATCTGCCCCGGCGCTTTGCCGATTTCGCGACGCTGGGCGATGCGCTCGATTATGCCGCGAGCGGGGTGCGCGGGCTCAATTTCCACGATGCGCGCGGCGCGCTGACCCGCGCCTATCCGTTTGCCGAACTCCGCACCGACGCGCTCGCCGCCGCGCACCGGTTGATCGCGGCGGGAGCGAAGCCCGAAGACCGGATCGCGCTCGTCGCCGAAACCGGGCCCGAATTCGCGGCGCTGTTCTTCGGCGCGGTCTATGCGGGCGCCTGGCCGGTGCCGTTGCCGCTGCCGACCAGCTTCGGCGGCCGCGATTCGTATGTCGAACAGCTCCGGGTCCAGCTGTCGAGCTGCGATCCCACAATGCTGATCTATCCGCCCGAACTCGCCGATATGGCCGCCGAAGCCGCGCGGCTTGCCGATGTCGCAGGGATCGACTGGTCCGAATTCGCGACCCGCGACGCTGCACCGGCTACGTTGCCTGAGCCCGATGGCAAGGCGATCGCGTACCTCCAATATTCCAGCGGCTCGACCCGCTTTCCGCACGGCGTCGCGATCACCCATCACGCCCTGCTCAACAACCTCGCCGCGCACAGCCATGGCATGGAGGTCGTCGACACCGATCGCTGCATTAGCTGGCTGCCCTGGTATCACGACATGGGGCTGGTCGGCTGTTTCCTGTCGCCGGTCGCCAACCAGGTCTCGACCGATTATCTCAAGACCGAGGATTTCGCGCGCCGCCCGCTCGCGTGGCTCGATCTCATCAGCCGCCACGACGGCACGACGCTCAGCTATTCGCCGACCTTCGGCTACGACATCTGCGCGCGCCGGATTTCCTCGCAGATCAAGCCGTCGGAGCGGTTCGACCTGTCGCGCTGGCGCGTCGCGGGCAATGGCGCCGACATGATCCGCCCCGACGTGATGCAGGCGTTCGTCGACGCCTTCGCCGAGACGGGATTCAAGGCGTCTGCATTCCTACCGAGCTACGGCCTGGCCGAAGCCACGCTCGCGGTGTCGCTGATGCCACCCGGCGAAGGTATCCGCGTCGAATTGGTTGAGGAAACCCAGCTGTCGGGCGACGACGGGTCGGGCACGCGCCAGCCGCGCCCCCAGCGGTTCCGCGCGATCGTCAATTGCGGCAAGCCGGTTCGCGACATGACGATCGAGGTCCGCGAGGAGGACGGCACCCCGCTTCCCGACGGCGCAATCGGCAAGGTCTGGTGCAAGGGCCCCAGCGTCATGGTCGGCTATTTTCGTGACCCCGATGCGACCGCGGCGTGCATGGCCGACGGCTGGCTCGACACCGGCGACATGGGTTATATGTCAGATGGTTACATCTACATCGTCGGCCGCGCCAAGGACATGATCATCGTCAACGGCCGCAACCATTGGCCGCAGGATATCGAATGGGCGGTCGAACAGCTGCCCGGTTTCAAGGCGGGCGACATCGCCGCCTTCGCGATCACGACTCCGGGGGGCGAAGAGACCCCCGCGGTCCTCGTCCAGTGCCGCAGTTCGGACGAAACCGAACGCCAGCGGCTGCGCGAGGAAATCCGCGAACGCGTCCGGTCGGTGACGGGAATGAACTGCGTGATCGAACTGATCCCGCCGCGCACGCTGCCACGCACCTCGTCGGGAAAATTGAGCCGCGCCAAGGCACGCAACCTCTATCTCAGCGGCGATATCAAGCCCTACGACATCGCGGCATGATACGGATGCGGCAGCGAAATACCGGATGCAATAGTGGCGAAATCCGCGCGCGCGAAACTATCTGATAACCTCCCGCTGCTAATAATGCGGGGTGAAAAACGATAAGCTTCCCGCGATCGATATGACCGAGGTTCGCCTGGCAACGCTGCTGGGTCTCCGCGACGATGGCGACCCTGCGCAATGGGCGCGAATTCGGGCGACCCAGTTATACGCCGGTCGTCGGCTCGCGCTGTTCCTGCTCGCCGCCAATCTGATCGCCGCCGCAGCGACCGCGTCGCTGTTCGCGGGCCAGGTCGCACTCGGCCAGCTTGCCGCCTGGGGCGCCTTCGCCACCGTCACCGCGGTCGCGGTCGCGGTCCGGCGGCTGGCGACTCCCCATCGCACCGAAGGGTGTTTCGCCAGCGTCCAGGATCTGCGTGGGACCATCGGCGACGGCATTGCACTTGGCATGGTGTGGGCGATCCCGCCGCTGTTCTTTCAGCAGGGCATCGAAACCGGCGATGCTTATGTGCTCTGGATGATCCTGTCGGTGTTGATGACCGCGGTGGCGTTGGCGATGGCGCCGCTCGCGCTCGCGACGATCGCATTCGTCGGCAGCCTGGGGCTCGCGGTCTCGACGACGCTGGCGATCTCCGGTGCCTACGCCGCCGCCGGCGCGACGATGCTGTTCACGACAATGCTGCTGCTCGCCAGTCTCAACCGCGCGAAATCGCTGGTCGTGATCCGCGCCAGCCAGATGGCGCTCACCGAGCGCAACGACACCGTCAGCCTGCTGTTGCGCGAATTCGAGGACAATGGTGCCGACTGGCTGTGGGAGACCGATGCCAGCCGCCGGGTGATGCGCGCGTCGCCGCGCTTCGCCTATGCCTGCGGGATCGACCCGGTCACGATCGAGGGGATGCCGTTCCTCCAGGTGCTCGCCGGACCGACGTGGGAGAGCGGCAACTTCTCAGCGGGGCTGCGCAATCTCGCCAACAAGCTCAAGAGCCGCGAGAGCTTCCGCGACCTGCGGCTGCCTGTGATGGTCGGCGAAGAGGAACGCTGGTGGGAACTCGCCGCCAGCCCGCGCTTCGACGAATCGGGCGGCTTCTGCGGATTCCGCGGAGTCGGTTCCGACGTCACCGAACAGCGCGCGTCGGCCGACAAGATCAACCGGATGGCGCGCTACGACACGCTGACCGGGCTGCCCAACCGGCTGATGGTCAACGAAACCCTCGCGCGCGCGATGGCCGATGCCGAAAAATGGTCGGGCCGCTGCGGGTTCATGATGATCGATCTCGATCGGTTCAAGGCGGTCAACGACACGCTCGGCCATCCGATCGGCGACCGCCTGCTCAGCCGTGTGTCCGAACGCCTGGCGCAGCTGATGGACGACAATGCGATGTGCGGGCGGCTCGGCGGCGACGAATTCGCGATCGTCGTGCGCGATGCGAGCGACCCGCGCGCGCTCGAGCGCCTGGCGCACAGCATCATCGAAGCGCTGTCGCGTCCCTATGAGGTCGATGCGCACACGCTGCACGTCGGGGCCTCGGTCGGCCTCGCGGTCGGCCCGCGCGATGGCCGCACCGCCGAGATGCTGATCCGCTCCGCGGATCTCGCGCTCTATCGCGCCAAGGATGCGGGCCGCGGCGTGTTCCACGCCTACGAACCCGCGCTCCATGTCCAGGCCGAGGAACGCCGCGTGCTCGAAGTCGCGCTCCGCGGCGCGCTCGAAAAAGGCGAGATGCACCTCAATTACCAGCCCGTCGTCGATGCGGGCACGGGCGTGCTCAAGGGCTTCGAGGCGCTGGTCCGCTGGAACAGTCCCGACTTCGGCAGCGTCTCGCCGGTCAAGTTCATCCCGCTCGCCGAAGAGGCGCGGCTGATCGCGCCGATCGGCGAATGGGTGCTGCGGACGGCGTGTGACGAAGCGGCGCGCTGGCCGTCCGAAGTCCGCATCGCGGTCAACGTGTCCGCCGATCAGCTCCAGAACCCGGGTTTCGTCGCGGTCGTCGCCTCCGCGCTCGCCTCGTCGGGCCTCCCCGCCGGGCGGCTCGAGCTCGAAGTCACCGAAAGCGTGTTCATGCACGAAGGCCTCGGCGCGACCAAGACGCTCGAGCGCATCCTCGACCTCGGCGTCCGGCTCAGCCTCGACGATTTCGGGACCGGCTATTCGTCGCTGGGCTATCTCAGCCGCACTCGCTTCTCGTCGATCAAGATCGATCGCAGCTTCGTCCAGGGCGCCTCTAAGGGGGTCAAGGAAGCGATCGCGATCATCCGCGCGGTCGTGGCGCTCGCGCAGAGCCTGGGCATGGCGACCACCGCGGAAGGCGTCGAGACCGAGGCGGAGCACGAGATGGTCCAGGAGCTCGGCTGCACCAAGGTCCAGGGCTATTATTTCGGACGCCCGCTTCCCGTGACCGAGGCGCGCGAGCTCGCGATCCGCAGCTGGGGGGCGACCCGCGCCGCCTGACGAGCCGGGCGTGGCGTGAGGGAGGTCAGGCGGGGGCCAGCGCCACGATCGCGTGGCTGTACGCATAGGCCTGCCAGACCATGTCGACGAAGAACCCGACCCACATCGCGACGAGCACGATCGTCGACAGCAGATAGACGATGAAGCGCGCCTGCACCTTCTTCGGCCCGATATGAATGATACTGTGCCCGACGCGCAGCAGCACGAACGCCCAGGCGAGCAGCACCTGGAGCCCGTCGATGCTTCCGGTGATCAGCAGCAGCGGAACCAGCGCGAAATAGAGCACGGGTAGCTCGAACAGATTGGCCAGATTGTTCGCGGGCATCTCGACCGGCCTGAAATAGCGCATCGCTGCGTCGCCATCGGCAAAGTCGGTTGCGGTCGGCGGGGTTCGCTTCATGTGCGCGAACCGCTGGACAAAGAGCGTCATCCAGACTGCGAAGACAAGCCCGACCAGCGCGAAGGTCGGCCAGAAAATGTTGACGAGCACCATCGTGTTTCCCCTTATTCGGCTGCGCTCCAACATGACGCGCGCTCGGGAGGAAAGCCATGCCCCATATCGAATTGCCGCAGGACGGCGCGTGCCGGTGCGGGCGGGTCCGGTTGCGGATCACCGCCGCGCCGTTGCTGACGATGGCGTGTCATTACCGCGGCTGCCAGCGGATGACCGCAAGCGCCTTTTCGCTCAGCGTCGCAGTGCCGATCGACGGCTTCGCGGTGATCGCCGGCGATACCGAGCCCGGTGGCTGTCACGCCGCGGGCCAGGACCACCGGCATTGCGGCTGGTGCAAGAGCTGGCTGTTCACCCTCATCCCGCTCCAGTTCGGCTTCGTCAACGTCCGCAGCACGATGTTCGACGACACGAGTTGGTCAGCCCCCTTCGTCGAAACCTGCACCTGTGCGGCGTTACCCTGGGTCACCACCGGCGCGGCGCACAGCTATGCGGGGTTTCCCGCGGTAGAGGAGTATCCGAGGCTGATCGGGGCCTACGCCGCCAGCTGATCCCTTTCGACCGATAAAATAAAGAGGTCACGATCCACCTGACTCGTTGCGCTTGAGTGTCGTGCAGGCTTTGAACGGCGTATCGTGGTGGACAGCGGACGTTAGCGTAGGCAAGATGGAGGCAACGCGCTT
The DNA here is from genome assembly GCF_006438955.1 of Sphingomonas oligophenolica. Taxonomy (GTDB): domain Bacteria; phylum Pseudomonadota; class Alphaproteobacteria; order Sphingomonadales; family Sphingomonadaceae; genus Sphingomonas; species Sphingomonas oligophenolica_A. Next base: position 134,541 of record NZ_RCZK01000004.1, read on the forward strand.
AGTTCGGATTCGTTCTTCCAGTCTGCCTTCTCCGGCGACCTTCGACAGACAAACCACCGAGACGAAATACCCTGATCGGGATAATCCTTGTCGGCTATAGCGAACGCTTGGTAACGACTTCCAATTTTCAGAGGCAGCCGATTAGTCTCTTCTACGAAGCCGCTTGGGACGTGCCCGGTGTCGATACCGGTCAAAGTCACGCAGCCTGCGGATGCTTTGATTTGCCAGGAAACTTGCTCGTGACCGCTCGGGCCGACTAACTCGTAAACAGTCAACTCTTTCAGGCAGGTGGCCTGCGGTACTGACTGAAGCAAATTATCGTTGTGAAATTCGAGACGTATGTTTGGGCCAAATCCCGAAAACTCGATTTCAAAGAAGCTCGAACAAGAGCCGAGCAAAACTGCCGAAACCCCCACTATGCCGGCTGCGGCCATCGAGCGGAGCTTGCGGTTCATTTGGCAAGCCTATCAGACTCGCCAACGTCCGCAACTGGGCGATAGCCGAACGACCGGTTGATGGAATACCGCGATGCGAGCCGCAGACGGATCGAAGCTCATCATTTGCTTGTCACCCCGGACTTGTTCCGGGGTCCATCCCACCGCGAATCCGGAGTCGACCCACTATTCCTATCGAAAGCCGCTTGATGGACCCCGGAACAAGTCGGGGTGACGGTGCGGAAAGCAAACTGCACGCCAACAGCTGAACGGCTATCTGTCTAGATATGGATCGCCTGCCCATAAGCCCCAAGCACGCTCTCATGCATCATTTCGCTGAGCGTCGGGTGCGCGAACACCGTTTCCATCAGTTCGGCCTCGGTTGTCTCGAGCTGGCGCGCGATGACATAGCCCTGGATCAGCTCGGTCACCTCCGCGCCGACCATGTGCGCGCCGAGCAGCTCGCCCGATTTGGCATCGAACACCGTCTTGACGAACCCCTCCGCCTCACCGAGCGCGATCGCCTTGCCGTTGCCGATGAACGGGAATTTGCCGACCTTCAGCTCATGCCCCGCCTCCTTGGCCTTCGCCTCGGTCATCCCCACGCTCGCCACCTGCGGGCGCGAATAGGTGCAGCCGGGGATATTCCACGTCGCAAACGGATGCGGGTTCAGCCCCGCGATCTGCTCGACGCAGACGATCCCCTCGTGGCTCGCCTTGTGCGCGAGCCACGGCGCGCCGGTGACGTCGCCGATCGCATAGATGCCCTCGACATTGGTCCGCGCAAACCCGTCGACCGTGATCTGCCCGCGCTCGGTCGCGACACCGAGCGTCTCGAGCCCGATGTCCTCGGTATTGGGCACGATCCCGATCGCGACGATGACATGGCTGAACTCGGTCGTGGTGACCTTGCCGTCCCCCTCTGCAGTCTTTGGGCCCTTGATGCTGGCCGTCACGCCCTTGGCCGACGTCTCGATCTTCTCGACCCCCGCTTCGGTGACGATCGCGATCCCCTGTTTGCGGAGCGCTTTGTCCATGAACGCGGACACCTCCGCATCCTCGACCGGCAGGATCCGCGGCAGCATCTCGACGATCGTCACCTCGGCGCCCATGTCGTTGTAGAAGCTGGCGAACTCCACCCCGATCGCGCCCGATCCGACGACCAGCAGCTTGGTCGGCATCTCGGCGGGCACCATCGCGTGGCGATAGGTCCAGATCCGCTTGCCGTCGGCCTTGGCGAACGGCAGGTCGCGCGCGCGCGCGCCGGTCGCGACGATGATGTGCTTGGTGGCGAGCTCGACGGCCTTGTCGCCCTGCTTGACGCTGAGCTTGCCCTTCCCGGTCAGCGCACCGACCCCCTCGTACACCTGCACCTTGTGCTTCTTCATCAGCCCTTTGACGCCCGCGTTGAGCTGCCCCGCCACTTTGCGGCTACGCTCGACGACCTTGTCGAGATCGAACCCGACATTGTCGGCCGTCAGGCCATAGTCCGCGGCGTGGGTCATATAATGATAGACCTCGCTCGTCCGCAGCAGCGCCTTGGTCGGGATACACCCCCAGTTGAGGCAAATTCCCCCCAGCCGCTCGCGCTCGATGATCGCGACCTTGAGCCCCAATTGGCTCGCGCGGATCGCGGCGACATAGCCGCCGGGACCGGAGCCCAGGATGATGAGATCGAATTGGTCAGCCACAGTCTGCCTCTCGGTAAAATAGATTGAAACGATGGCAGCAGCGAGGGCACCCAGCCCGCCAAACAGGCCAACCAACCACCAACCTCGCGATCAAGCCAACGACACCGATGATCGCGCCGAACGAGCGTGAGATGTCATGGGCATGGCCGCGGTTCGCGACCATAAACATGCCCGTTCCAGCAACTGTCACCACAGGCACCGCCATCAGGGACGCGAGCGCTGCTGCCATGCCTCTCTTCACACCGCCGCATCCACCGCCCTGGGCTTCCGCTCGTCGTCGATCGCGACGAAGATGAAGTCGGCTTGCGTCACTTTACGCGCTTCCTCGCCGTGGCGATCACGCGCCCAGCTTTCGACTGCGATCGTCATCGAGGTCCGCCCGACGGTGGCAATACTGGCATAGACCGACACTTCATCGCCGACATGCACCGGTGCATGAAACTGCATGCCGTTCATCGCGATCGTCACCGCGCGACCCTTGGCGCGGCGCGCGGCGACAAGGCCAGCGGCCGAATCCATCAGACTCATCAGCCAGCCGCCGAAGATGTCGCCATAGGCATTGGCGTCGGCGGGCATCGCGGTGACGCGGATCGTGGGCGCGGTGTCGGGCAGTTGCGTCATGCCGCTCCCCGATCGATCCGCCACGCACGACGTAATGGTCCGATGCCCATCAGCATCGTCGCCGCCGCCGCGCCCGCGCCGCAATACCAGATTACCGCGCGCCCCAGCGGATACGACCACGCCGCCGCCGCGGTCAGCGCGATCGTGACCGCCAGCCCGAGCAGGATATAGAGCAGTTCGATTGCCACGCGCATCGCGTCAGGCCAGCATCGCCAGCGGCCGTTCGACGAGGTTCTTGAACGTCCGCATCAATTTGGCACCGTCCGCGCCGTCGATCGCGCGGTGATCGAAGCTGCCGGTCGCGCTCATCACCGTCGCGATCGCGAGCGCATCGTCGACCACAAAGGGCCGCTTCTCGCCCGCGCCGACCGCCAGGATCATCCCCTGCGGCGGGTTGATCACCGCGTCGAACTGCGTGATCCCGTACATCCCCATGTTGCTGATCGACGCGGTGCCGCCGGTATATTGTTCGGGTTTCAGCTTGCCGTCGCGCGCGAGCCCGGCGAGTTCCTTCACCTCCGCCGAAATCGCGGACAGCGACTTGGTGTCCGCGCCGACGACGACGGGGGTGATCAATCCGGTCGGGGTCGACACCGCGACCGAGATATCGGCGCGGGTGAAACTGATCAACTGGTCGGGGGTGAACATCACGTTGCACGCCGGCACCTCGATCAACGCGACCGCCAGCGCCTTCACGAGCAGGTCGTTGACCGACAGCTTCACGCCGCGCGCCTCGAGCCCCTTGTTGAGGTCGGCGCGCAGTTTCAGCAGCGCGTCGAGCCGGACGTCGACCGTCAGATAGATGTGCGGCACATTCTGCTTCGATTCGGTCAGGCGACGCGCGATCGTCTTGCGGATGTTGCTGAGCTTGGTCGCTTCGTGCGGGATGTCGGGAACCGCTGCGGGCTTGGCGGGCGCGGGCGCCGCCGCCGCGGGTGCCGCTGCGACATCGGCGGTGGGCGCCGTGGCTCCCGCCTTTGCGCCCTCGATGTCGGCCTTGACGATCCGGCCGTTCGGCCCCGATCCGCTGACGGCACCGAGGTCGACCCCCTTGTCCGCCGCCATTCGCCGCGCGAGCGGGCTCGCCTTCACGCGCTTACCGTCGGTGTTGGGCGCGGCGGGTGCGATCGGCTTGCCGTGATCCTCCGCGTGCTCCGCGGTACGCGCCGCAGGCTTTGACTCGCTGCCGGTCCGGTTGGGATCGGCGGGGTCGGGCTTGGGGTCCGACGCCGCGGCCGCGGGCTTGGGCGTGTCGCTCGTCGTGGGCGCTTCGACCGCCGACGCGTCCTCGCCTTCTTCCGCCAGGATCGCGATCACCGCGCCGACCGCGACGTTGTCGCTGCCTTCGGCTACCAGGATCTTCGCGATGACGCCTTCGTCGACCGCCTCGAACTCCATCGTCGCTTTGTCGGTCTCGATCTCGGCCATGATGTCGCCGGACTTGACGCTATCGCCCTCCTTGACGAGCCATTTGGCCAGCGTGCCTTCCTCCATCGTCGGCGACAATGCGGGCATCTTGATCTCGATCGACATTCGGGTCCTCTTCGCCTGGGGAAGCGGACTAGCTCTTCGCGCCAGCCCCGCGCCGGGTCAACCCTGGCGACACTTGCGCGCGCCGCGAACCCGCGCCACCTTGGCGCCCGGGGGGAACCAGCATGCGTACCTATCTCGTCGTGATCGACGATTCACCGGAGGCCGAGATCGCGCTGCGCTTTGCGGCGCGCCGCGCGGTGAAGACCGGCGGCGGCGTCGAGATCCTCGCGCTGATCCCGCCGCAGGAATTCATCGCGTTCGGCGGCGTCCAGGCGACGATCGAGGACGACATGCGCCGCCACGCCGAAGGGCTCGTCGCGGGCGCGGCGGGGACGCTGATCGAGGAATCGGGGCTGCGCCCGTCGATCACGGTGCGGGAGGGCGACGGCCCCAAGATCATCCGCGAGATCATCGCGGGCGATCCCGACATCGCCGCGTTGGTGCTGGGCGCGGCGGCGAGCGGCGCGCCGGGCAGCCTCGTCACTCATTTCGCGGGGACCGACGCGGGCATCCTGCCGGTCCCGGTGATGATCATCCCAGGCAGCCTCGACCGCGAAGCGATCGACCGGCTGAGCTAGCGATGATCGAACGGCGGTGGCGTTCGGACGATGCGCCGTCAGCCATCGCCATGAAAAAGGCCGGCGTGGTGAGCGCCGGCCTGGAAGATGTGAAGTCAGAAAACGATCAGCCCTTGCAGGTAAAATCGCCCTTGCCGGGGACGCTGATCGTCGCGCTGTTGGGGGTGCCGGTCAGCTTCCAGCCGCCCGGCGCGGTGAACGGATCGCCCGCGGTTTCGGCGGTCAGGCGGTTGATCGCGCCGCCCTTTTCGGTCCGGACATAGACCAGCTTATTTTCGTTGAAGAAGGTGACGTAGAGCAGGATATTGCCCGGCTGGCAGCGCATCGACTTGTCGGCGCTGATCGCGGGCGGCAATTCGACGGGCGCGCGGTTTGCGAGTTCGGCGGCCATCGGATCGGGATTGGTGTCCACGACCTCGGGCGGCTTGGAGTTGCAGGCGGCCAGCGCGAACAGCGCGGCGGGGGCGGCGAGGAGGAGGGGGCTCTTCATGGCGCGGCGACGCTTTGCCGATGCGGCATGGAGCGTCAAGCCGAATTGGTGATGACGGTACGCATTCCGTCGTTTTTGCATGAGCGAGGACCGTGTTGCGATGCGATCATCGGAGGCGATGTGCCTCCCACCATGTCCTCGCCGGGTCAGAGATAGTGCCGCAACGCCAGCCACGCGGGCAGTTTGGCGGCGAGGCCGACGGTGTGGAGCGGACTCGACGAGGGGAGCGCGACGCGGGCGACATGCGGGACCGCGCCCGCGAGCGCACGCGTACCGATCGCGAGGCTCTTGCCGCCGTTGAACGCGATCGCGCCGAGCGCGGGGAGGCGGCGCGTCAGGCCGATGAGGTCGTTGGTCGCCAGATCGCGGATCGCGGCGTCGGTACTGCCGGGACGGTGCGCGGTGGCGACGACGTCCCACAGGCCGACGCCGGCGGCCAGCAGCAGCGCGAGGCGATCGGAATAGTCGAGCGCCGCCAGGTCGCGGTCGAACACCGACCCGATCAGCCGCCAGAACTGGTTTTGCGGGTGCGCGTAATAGCGTCGTTCGGCGAGGCTGCGGTCGCCGGGCAGGCTGCCGAGCACGAGGACACGGGTGGCGGGATCAACGACCGGGGCGAAGGAGCGTTTGAGCATCAGCCGACGGGCCATGGCAGGACGGGCGCGGCGGTCGGGATCATCGCGGCAAAACTAGGCGGGGTTCCGGCGGTCGGCAACCGTGCGATGGGGTGCGCTTGCGCGGGGCCAAGCCGGATGCGCTTGCGCGGGGTCAAGCTAAGCTCGCTTGCCCCGCCCGGTCTGTGCCGCCATCTATTGGCGATGCAGACCTATCCCGACACGCTATCGCTCATCGGCCACACTCCGCTCGTCCGGCTGAAGGGGCCGAGCGAGGCGAGTGGCGGCGAAATCTACGGCAAGTGCGAATTCGCCAATCCGGGCGCCAGCGTGAAGGATCGCGCGGCGCTGTTCATCGTCGAGGACGCCGAGGCGCGCGGGGTGCTCGAACCCGGCGGGACGATCGTCGAGGGGACCGCGGGCAACACCGGGATCGGGATCGCGCTGGTCGCCAATGCCAAGGGGTACAAGACGATCATCGTCATGCCCGACACCCAGTCGAAGGAGAAGATGGACACGCTGCGCGCGCTGGGTGCCGAGCTGGTGCTGGTGCCCGCCGCGCCGTTTTCGTCGCCATGTCATTTCGTCCACACCTCGCGCCGGATCGCGGAGGAGACGCCGGGCGCGGTCTGGGCCAACCAGTTCGACAACATCGCCAACCGCCGCGCGCATATCGTCGGGACGGCGGAAGAGATCTGGGAGCAGATGGAGGGCCGGATCGACGGCTTCACCTGCGCGGTCGGCACCGGCGGCACGTTGGCGGGGGTCGGCATGGGGCTGAAGGCGCACGACGAGCGGGTGTCCATCGCGCTGAGCGATCCGCACGGCGCCGCGCTGTACGATTATTATGCGCATGGCGAATTGAAGTCCGAAGGGTCGTCGGTCGCGGAAGGGATCGGGCAGGGGCGGATCACCGCCAATCTGGAAGGCGCGCCGATCGATACGCAGTTCAGGATTTCGGACCAGGAGGGCTGGGATTGGGTCAAGCGGCTGCTCGACGAGGAGGGGCTGTGCCTCGGGCTGTCGTCGGGGATCAACGTCGCGGGGGCGGTGCGGCTGGCGCGCGAGCTGGGGCCGGGTAGCCGGGTCGCGACGATCCTGTGCGACACCGGATTTCGCTATCTGTCGTCGCTCCACGACCCCGAATGGCGCGAGTCCAAGGGGTTGCGCTAGGGCCGGATCGACAATCACCGACGACCGGGCTATCACAGCGCCAGGATGAAGATTGCGCCATCCCCCACCACGACCGCATCCTCGACGTCGCAGCGCGTCAAGGTCGGGCTGATCGGCCTCGCCGCGATCGTGCTGCTGATCGTGGTTGCAAGCGCGATCATCGGCACCGCGAGCCGGGAACGCCCGATCGATACCGCCGGTGCCGCGCAGCCTGCGGTCGTCGCGAACATGGCGGTCATCAACGAGGCGACGCCGTCGGCCGAGCCGATGGCCGAACTCGGCGTCGCGCCCCCCACCACCAACACCGCGGCGGCATCGCCCCGCACCGAATGAATCCCGGGCGCGGGGAATGGCGGGGATAGGTGCGGTGTCGCTTGCGATTGGCGGATTTGATTGGTCGAGCGGGGAGGCCGTCGGGGTGCCGTAACGCACCGTTTCGGGTGCGGTCGTTGGAATTAGGGTCGATTTCCCCGTCTATCCCCAAAAATCCCGTTGCGTCCCCGTCGTCGCCTTGATAGTCATTCATTTCAACGGGGCCAGTTTTACCCTTTGCATGGGCAAGTTCGGGGCGTGTCGAGGGACGCGTTTCGAAGCGGTGGAGCTGTGCGCGCCGTTGATGAGGGTGGCGTGGCGGAACGGGCGGATTATCAGGGGAGTGGACTTGCTCTTGTCGACGACAAGGGCCGCGTCGCGATCCCCAACGCCATGCGATCGGCCCTGGCCGCCAATTCGCCGCGCGCCGACGGCAAGGACGGCGGCACCATCATCATCGCCGCGCACGAAGATCAGCCCTGCCTCGTCGCCTATGACCCCGCCTATCGCGACACGCTGAAGGCCGAACTCGCGCGGCGACTCGAACTGTCGCGTGGCGCGGACGGCAAGGTCGACCAGAATATCCGGCGCAGCTTCGCCAACGGCGAAGAGGCGCCGTTCGACGGGTCGGGTCGGTTCGTGATGTCGATGCTGTCGCAGCATCTCGGCGGGATCGAGCAGCACGCGTTTTTCTACGGGATGCTCGACACGATCGAGATCTGGAACCCCAAGACGCTGATCGAGACCCCGGGAATCGATCCCAAGGTCGTCCAGACCTGTCGCTTCTATGCGCAGGAAAAGGGGATCGCGCTGTGACGCCCGCCCCGACCGCGACTCAACCCCATGTCCCCGTGCTGCTCGCCGAGGTCGTCGCCGCGCTTGCCCCCGCGCCCGGCGAGACGATGGTCGATGCGACCTTCGGTGCGGGCGGCTACACCCGCGCGCTGCTCGCCACCGGCGCGCGCGTGATCGCGTTCGACCGCGATCCCGATGCGATCGCGGCGGGGCGCGCAGCGAATGACGACGGCCTGACGCTGATCGAGGCCGAATTCTCGCGGCTCGACAGCGAAATCGGCGAGCCGGTCGACGGCGTCACCTTCGACATCGGGGTGTCGTCGATGCAGCTCGACCAGGCGGCGCGCGGCTTTTCGTTCCAGGCGGACGGGCCGCTCGACATGCGGATGGCGCAGGCGGGGATGACCGCGGCGGAGTTCGTCAACGAGGCCGACGAGGATGCAATCGCGAACGTGCTCTATCACTATGGCGACGAGCCCAAGAGCCGCCGGGTCGCGCGCGCGATCGTCGCGGCGCGCCCGCTGACGCGGACGTCGGAACTCGCGCAGGTGGTGCGCAAGGCGCTCGGTCATCGCGCACACGACAAGAAGGACCCCGCGACCCGCGCGTTTCAGGCGATCCGCATCCATGTGAACCGCGAACTCGGCGAACTGGCCGACGGGCTGGCGGCGGCGGAGCGTGCGCTGAAACCCGGCGGGCGGCTGGCGGTGGTGACCTTCCACAGCCTCGAGGATCGGATGGTGAAACGGTTCCTGCGCGATCGATCGGGCAACACCCCCGGCGGATCGCGCCATGCGCCGATCGTCGCGGACGCCGCGACGGCGCCGAGTTTCGAGGATGTCGGTCGCGCGGTGCGCGCGGGCGAGGACGAGGTCGCGCGCAACCCGCGCGCGCGATCGGCGACGTTGCGGACGGCGAAGCGGACGGCGGCCCCGGCGTGGGATCGCCCGGTATTTGAGGAGTTGAGCGTATGACGGCGGCGTATCGGTTGAAGGGCGTGGGCTGGTTCGGCGGCTGCGTGGCGATCGTGCTGGGATTCTACCTGGTGTCGCTGCAGGTCGCCGCCGAGCGCAAGAAGCTCGATGGCGTCAACGGCCGGATCGAGGCAGCGCAGCGCGACATCCGCGCGCTCGAGACCGAGTTCGAAACGCGGGCGAACCTCGCCCAGCTCGAAAAATGGAACGGCGACACGCTGGCGCTGGCATCGCCCACCGCGGGGCAGTTCCTGCCCGACGAGGCCGCGCTCGCCGCGTTCGACGTCAACCAGGTGGGCGCGACGATCCAGACTGCGGCGCTCGTCGTGCCATCGCTGCCGACCGCGCTGCCCGCGGTGCCGACGACGCGTGCCGCCGCCGCCGCGGCCCCCGCGGTTGCGCAGGTCGCCAGCGCGATCCGGACCGCCGAGAAGACCGTGATCAGGCCAGCTCCGGTCGCCAAGAGCGCGCCGATGCTGGCGAAGCTGACCGACACCGCGCGCGCCGCGGTCGCGGTAGCGAAGGTGCGCCCGGAGGCGGTCGCGATGCTCGACCGGAAGCTGTTGTCCGACGATACGCTGGGCACGATCCTGCGGAGCGCGCGCGCGGAATCGCACCTGCGTTGACCGTCCTGGTCGCCCGGCCCGTCGCGGCACGCGTCAGCAGCGGCCAGCGACATGCGCTGGTCGCGACCGCGCACATGCGGCTGATGATGTTGATGCTGCTGTTCGCCGCCGCTATTCTGGTGGTGATCGCACGGCTGGCGATGCTGGCGGCGTTCGCGGGGTCGGATGCCGAAACGCGGGTTGCGACGCTGGCGGCTCGCGGCGACATCGTCGATCGCAACGGCGCGCCGCTCGCGCGGACGATCGACGCCTGGACGATCGCGGTTCACCCCCGCGAGGTGCTCGGCGACAAGATGGATATCGCCGCCAAGCTCGCGGCGCTGATGCCCGATCGCGGCGACCGCGCGTGGTTCTATGGCCGGCTGACCAAGGATGTGAGCTTCACCTATCTCCAGCGGCGGGCCTCGCCCGCGCTGGTCGAACAGGTCAACGCGATCGGAGAACCCGCGATCGTGTTCGCGCGCGAAACCCAGCGGCTCTATCCGCAATCGACGCTAGGCGCACATGCGCTCGGCTACCTGACCCGCGAAGGGCATGGCATGGCGGGGATGGAGCGCGTGCTCGACGAGCGGTTGCTCGACCCCGCCAGCAACGGCGCGCCGGTCGCGCTGTCGATCGACACCCGCGTCCAGGCCGCGATCGAAAGCGAACTCGGGCGCGCGATGACGACCTTTTCGGCGCGTGGCGCGGGCGGGATCGTGCTGGACGTGCGGACCGGCGAAGTGATCGCGATGGCGTCGCTCCCGACCTTCAATCCCAATCGCGTCGGCATGTCGAGCCCCGAGGAACTGCGCAACGTCACCACCCAGAGCGTGTTCGAGCTGGGGTCGACCTTCAAGCCGATCGCGATGGCGACGGCGCTCGATACCGGCGTGGTCGCCAGTCCGGCGCGGCGCTGGGACGCGACCCATCCGCTGAAGGTCGGCAGGTTCACGATCCACGACGAACGCGGCGATCCGAAACGCTGGCTCACGATGCCCGAAATCCTGATCTATTCGTCCAACGTCGCGACCGCGCGCGTCGCCGACGAAATCGGGCCGGAGCGGATGCAGGCGATGTTCCGCAAACTGGGCTTCGACACCAAGCCCGATATCGAGCTGCGCGAAAAGGGACGCCCGCTGTGGCCGACCTATTGGGCGCGGACCACGACGATGACGACGGCGTTTGGCCACGGCATCGCGATCACGCCGTTGCAGCTGGCGAGCGCCTATGCCGCGCTGGTCAACGGCGGGATATGGCGGCCCGCGACGCTGCTGAAGGTCGCCCCAGGGCACGCTGCGGCCGGGCGGCGGGTGATCAGCGGCGCGACCAGCAACCAGATTCGCGAAATGTTGCGGCTCGTGGTGATGCGCGGCACCGGGCGCAAGGGCGATGCGCCGGGGTATCGCGTCGGTGGCAAGACCGGCACCGCCGAAGCCGCGAGTGGCGGCGGCTATGATCGCAGCCGCAACGTCGCGACCTTCGTCGCGGCATTTCCGATGGAGGCGCCGCGCTATGTGGTGCTGGCGATGCTCGATTCGCCGCAGGGGACCAAGGAAACCGGGGGATGGAAGACCGCCGCCTATAACGCCGCCCCGGTGGTCGGACGCACCATCGCGCGAACCGGCGCGCTGTTGGGAGTCATTCCCGATATGAGCCGCGACATCAACATCGACGAGATGTTGCCGATGCTGTGGCAGGACCCCGCGCACAAGCCGGTGACGGGCCAATGAGCGTCCCACCAGCCAGGCTCGGCGCATGAAGCTGGGGGCGCTGACCGGCGGGGCCGAGACGGCGCAGGTCACCGGGTTCGCGATCGACCACCGCAAGGTGGCGCCGGGCACCGTCTTCGGCGCGTTCGAGGGCGCGCGCGTCAATGGCGAGGACTATATTGCCGACGCGGTGCGATCGGGTGCGGTCGCGATCGTCGCGCGCCCCGGCGTCGCGGTCGACGGCGCGGTACTGATCGCGGACGCCAATCCGCGCGAACGCTTCGCCCGCGCTGCCGCGCGCTTCTTCGCGCCGTTCCCCGCGACCAGCGTCGCGATCACCGGGACCAACGGCAAGACGAGCTGTGTCGAGATGACGCGCCAGCTGTGGCGGATGGCGGGGCATCATGCCGCCTCGATCGGGACATTGGGGGTGACCACCGCCGACGAGCGCGTGACGACCGGCCTGACCACCCCCGACATCGTCACCTTTTTGTCGAACGTCGCGGGGCTGGCGCGCGAAGGCGTGACGCACCTGGCGTTCGAGGCATCGAGCCACGGACTGACGCAATATCGCACCGAGGGGCTGCCCGTGGCGGCGGCGGCGTTCACCAATCTCAGCCGCGACCACCTCGACTATCATGGCGACATGGCGGCGTATCTCACCGCGAAGCTGCGGCTGTTCGCGGAGGTGCTGAGCGTCGATGGTACCGCGGTGGTGTGGGCCGACGATATCGAGAGCGCACGGGTGATCGACCTGGCGCGCGCGCGCGGCATCGCGCTGGTCACGGTGGGAACGCATGGCGAGACGCTGCGGCTGGTCGGGCGCGACCCGACGCTGTTGGGGCAGGGGCTGACGATCGAAGCCGAGGGACGGACCCATCGGGTCACGCTGCCGCTGATCGGTGCCTATCAGGCGGCGAACGCGCTGGTATCGGCGGGGCTGGTGATCGCGACCGGCGGGGATGTCGCGCAGACCTTGGCGAACCTGTCGCGGTTGCAGCCGGTGCGCGGGCGGCTGGAACGCGCGGTCATCACCCGGACGGGCGCGCCGGTCTACGTCGATTACGCGCATACCCCCGATGCGCTGGAGGCGGCGATCGCGGCGCTGAAACCGCATGCTGGCGGGCGGTTGATCGTGGTGTTCGGCGCGGGCGGGGATCGCGACCAGGGCAAGCGCGAGGCGATGGGGCAGGTCGCGGTGAGCCAGGCGGATGCCGTCATCGTGACCGACGACAACCCGCGCACCGAGGACGCCGCCGCGATCCGGCGCGACGTGCTGAAGGGTGCCAAGGGCGCGACCGAGATCGGTGACCGGCGCGGTGCGATCGCCGCCGCGGTCCACGACGCGGGCGCGGAGGATATCGTGCTGATCGCGGGCAAGGGCCACGAACAGGGGCAGATCGTCGGCGATCTGGTGTTGCCGTTCGACGACGTCGCGGTCGCACGCGAGTGCGCGGCGTGAGGGGGGCATTCGACTGCCCTCTCCCCTTGTGGGAGAGGGAGGGAGCGACGCAGTCGCGGAAGGGGGAGGGGGACTTCGGTTTCGAGTTAAACGCCCCCTCATCCGGCCTTGCGGGCCACCTTCTCCCACAGGGGGAGAAGGAATGAGCCTCTGGACTTCTACCGAAATCGCTACCGCCACCGCCGGCGTCGCGTCCGCCGATTTTGAGGTGACTGGCGTCGCGTTCGACAGTCGCGAGGTCGGGCCGGGCGACCTGTTCGTCGCGCTGAGCGGAGAGACGACCGACGGGCATCGCTTCCTCGATCAGGCGTTCGCGCAGGGCGCGGCGGGGGCGATCGTCAGCGCGCCGACCGATCATCCCCATGTTCGCGTCGCGGACAGCTTCGCCGCGTTGAACGACCTTGCGCGGGCGAGCCGGGCTCGGACGGACGCGACGATCGTCGGGGTAACCGGGTCGGTCGGCAAGACTAGCGCCAAGGAGGCGCTGTTCGCGGCGCTCGATCGTTCGATGCCGGGCCGCGTGCACCGGTCGGTCAAGAGCTACAACAATCATACCGGCGTCCCGCTGAGCCTCGCGCGGATGCCGCGCGACGCGCGAATCGGCGTGTTCGAGATGGGGATGAACCACGCCGGCGAACTCGCCGCGCTGACCCGGATCGTCCGTCCCGACGTCGCGATCGTGACGACGGTGGCGTCGGTGCATATCGAATTTTTCGCCGACGAAGCTGGAATCGCGGATGCCAAGGCCGAGATCTTCGAGGGGCTGGAGCCGGGCGGCGTCGCGATCGTGCCGTTCGACAACCCGCATCGCGACCGGCTCGTCGCGGTGGCCCGCGCGCACGCGGGACGGGTCGTCACCACTGGCACGGGCGAGGGCGCCGATGCGCGCGCGGTCGAGGTGATGCGGGTCGCGACCGGGGGCAGCTTCGTCACCGCGCGGATCGGCGACAGCGAAGTGAGCTTCACGCTGGCGCAGCCCGGCGCACACTGGGTCTCGAATGCGCTGACGGTGCTCGCTGCGGTGGATGCGGTCGGGGCCGATCTGGCGCAGGCGGCGCTCGCGCTGGCGGAGATGGGCGGGCTGCCCGGGCGCGGCGCGCGGTTCGTAGCGAAGATCGCGGGCGGCGAGGCGCTGGTGATGGACGAGAGCTACAACGCCAGCCCGCTGTCGATGCGCGCGACGTTGACGGTCCTCGCCGACGAGCTGGGGCGGCACGTCGCGATCCTTGGCGAGATGGGCGAGCTGGGCGATGCCACCGCGACCTATCATCGCGACCTTGCCGATCCGATTCGTGGCGCGCGGGTCGACACGGTGCTGCTGGTCGGTGAATCGATGCGGGTACTGGCGGAAGCCCTTGAGGGAACAACCAATGTCGTCCATGTGCGCGACGTTGCGGCGGCGCTCGACCGGCTCGACACGGTGCTGGCACCGGGCGACACCGTGCTCGTCAAGGGCTCCAACCGGGTGGGCCTGTCGCGGGTGATCGCGCGGCTAAAGGGCGGAACAACGTAGATGCTGTATTGGCTGGCCGAACACCTGGGCTTCACCGGGATTTTGAATCTCATCCGCTACCAGTCGTTCCGGACCGGGGCGGCGGTGGCGACCGCGCTGGCGATCGGGCTGTTGATCGGTCCCAAGTTCATCGGCTGGCTGCGGGTCCGCCAGGGCAAGGGGCAGCCGATCCGGGCCGACGGGCCGCAGACCCACCTCGCCAAGCGCGGCACGCCGACGATGGGCGGGCTGATGATCCTGACCAGCATGGCGCTGGCGATCCTGATGTGGATGGACCTCAGCAATCCGTATGTCTGGGCGTGCCTGTTCGTGACCTTCGGGTTCGGCGCGATCGGATTCATGGATGATTACGACAAGGTCACCAAGGCGAGCGCGGCGGGGATTTCGGGACGGACGCGGCTGTTGCTCGAATTCGTGATCGCGGGCGTCGCGGCGACGATCATCATGACCCAGAACGGGCCGCACCTCTATTTTCCCTTCACCCAGGGGGTGTATCTCGATCTGGGCTGGTTCTTCCCGGTGTTCGCGGCATTCACGATCGTCGCGTTCGGCAATGCGGTGAACCTGACCGACGGGCTCGACGGGCTGGCGACGATGCCGGTGATCATCGCGAGCGTCGCGTTCATGATCATCGTCTACCTGGCGGGGAACGTGAAGTTCGCGGATTATCTCGGCATCCCGCACGTGCCGCGCGCGGGCGAACTCGCGATCTTCTGCGGCGCGGTGGTCGGTGCGGGGCTGGGTTTCCTGTGGTATAATGCCCCGCCTGCGGCGGTGTTCATGGGCGATACCGGCAGCCTCGCGCTCGGCGGCGCGCTCGGCACGATCGCGGTGGTGGCGCATCACGAGATCGTGCTCGGGATCATCGGCGGGCTGTTCGTCGTCGAGGCGCTGAGCGTCATCATCCAGGTGTTCTGGTACAAGCGGACCGGCAAGCGGGTGTTCCGGATGGCGCCGATCCACCATCATTTCGAGCAGCTTGGCTGGAGCGAGCCGACCGTGGTGATCCGGTTCTGGATCATCGCGCTGGTGCTGGCGCTGGCGGGCCTGTCGACGTTGAAGTTGCGGTGATCACCAGCGCCGCCTGGGCGGGTAAGCGCTATGCGATGCTCGGGCTTGCGCGGTCGGGCGCGGCGACGGTGGGGGCGTTGCTGGCGGCGGGCGCGCGCGTGACGGCGTGGGATAGCGATGAGGCGAAACGTAGCACTCTTACTCCCTCTCCCCTTTGGGGAGAGGGTTGGGGAGAGGGGCAGTCAAGCAGTGCTGTGGCTGGAACTGCCCCTCTCCCAACCCTCTCCCCGCCGGGGAGAGGGTATTTGTGCGTCGCGCCGCTCGACGACCTCACCGGGTTCGACGCGCTCGTCGTGTCGCCGGGGGTGCCGCTCAACACGCATCCGATTGCTGCGAGGGCGCGCGCGGCGGGGGTGCCGATCATCGGCGACATCGAATTGTTCGCGCAGGCACGCGGCCAATTGCCGCCGCACAAAGTCGTCGGGATCACCGGGACCAACGGCAAATCGACCACCACCGCGCTCGTCCACCATATCCTCCAGACCGCGGGCGTGCCGACACTGATGGGCGGCAATATCGGGTTGCCGATCCTGGCGCAGGAACCGTTGCCCGCCGGCGGCGTCTATGTTCTCGAACTGTCGAGCTATCAGATCGATTTGACCGCCAGCCTCGATTGCGACGTCGCGGTGCTGCTCAACATCACCCCCGACCATCTCGATCGCTATGACGGGTTCGACGGCTATGCAGCGTCGAAGGCGCGGTTGTTCGCGATGCAGTCGCCTGGCCACGAGGCGGTGATCGGGATCGGCGATGCGGCGTCGGCGGCGATCGCGCGGTCGCTGTCGGCACGTGGCGAGCATCTGACCAAGATCGCGCCGGGGGTGTGCCTGTTCCAGGGCAAATGGCCCGCGCTCCAGGGGCCGCACAACGCGCAGAACGCGCTGGTCGCGATCGCGACGTGCCAGGCGTTGGGTGTTGCGGAGGCCGATATCGATCGCGGATTGGAGACGTTCGGCGGTCTGCCGCACCGGATGGAGCGCGTGCGCGAGGTCGCTGGCGTCACCTATGTCGACGACAGCAAGGCGACCAACCCCGACAGCACCGCGCCCGCGCTGGCGGCGTTCGACCGGGTCCACTGGATCGTCGGGGGGCGTGCCAAGGGCGACGACCTCGATGCCTGCGTGCCGCATTTCGGGTCGGTCGCGCGCGCCTATACGATCGGCGAGGCGGGGCCGCGCTTCGCCGCGATCCTGGCGCCCGTCATGCCCGTCGAACAATGCGGCACGCTGGAGGCCGCGGTCGGCGCGGCGGCTGCCGGGGCGCGACCGGGGGAGACGGTGTTGTTGTCGCCCGCCTGTGCTAGTTTCGACCAGTTCCGCGATTACGAGGAGCGCGGCGACGCGTTCCGTGCGGCAGTGGAGGCGCTATCGTGACCGATGTCCGCGCAGAAGGGCTGATCGCCAAGGTGAAGCAGCGCGGCGGGCGCGGCGACCGGTCGCCGCTCGGCACGTGGTTCTGGGACATCGACCGGATGCTGTTGTTGCTGACGCTGTTCCTGATCGCGATCGGGCTGGTCGCGGTCGCGGCGGCGAGTCCGGCGACTGCGGTCCGCTATTCGGGGGAGCATCGCAAGCTCGCCCCGCTGTATTATTTCTGGCGCCAGCTGCTGTGGGTCGGGGTGTCGTTACCGGTGCTGTTCGGGGTGTCGATGATGCCCGTCGCGATGGCGCGGCGGATGGCGCTGACCGGCGCGGCGATCCTGATCGTGCTGCTCGCGGCGACGCCGTTCGTCGGGGTCAGCGTCAACGGCGCGCGCCGTTGGATCGGCTATGGATTCGCGCAGTTCCAGCCGTCCGAATTCCTCAAACCCTTCTTCATCGTGTCGACCGCATGGCTGCTGTCGCTGAAGGCGAAGGATCCCGAATTGCCGACCGTCGTCATCACCGGCGCACTGACCGCGGCGATCGCGGGGCTGCTCATGTTGCAACCCGATTTCGGGCAGACCGTGATCTTCTGCGCGGTGTGGCTGGCGCTGCTGATGATCGCGGGAACGCCCGCCAAGGTGCTCGGCACGATCATCGGGATGGTGCCGGTCGGGCTGGTCGCGGCGTATCTATTCTACGGCACCGCACGCAACCGGATCGACGCGTTCCTGTTCCCCGGCGTCGAGGGCGAGGGCGCGGCGGATCATTTCCAGGTCAACGCCGCGCACGCGACGCTGACCGCGGGGGGGTGGACCGGGACCGGGCCGGGCGCGGGGCAGGCGAAGTTCGGGCTCCCCGAAGCGCATACCGATTACATCTTCTCGGTCGTCGGCGAGGAATTCGGGCTGATCGCGTGCATGATCATCGGACTTGTGTTCCTGGCGATCGTGGTGCGCGTATTCGTGAAGCTGCTCGACGAACAGGATGAGTTCAAATTGCTCGCCGCATCGGGGCTCGCGGTGCAGTTCGGCGCGCAGGCGCTGGTCAGCATGGCGGTCAACACCGGCCTGGCGCCGTCGAAGGGAATGACCTTGCCGTTTATCAGCTATGGCGGATCGTCGATGATCGCGCTGTCGATCGGGATGGGGCTGTTGCTCGCCTTCACCCGGCGCAATCCATTCCTGACGCGCAGCCCCTATGTCGTGAAATGGGGTGGAAATTGAGCAAGCATTTCGTTCTCGCTGCGGGGGGCACAGGGGGGCACATGGTCCCGGCCGCCGCGCTTGCCGAGGAGTTGACCAAGCGTGGCCACCGCGTCGCGCTGGTCAGCGATGCGCGCGGGGTGCGGTTCCCGGGGCTGTTCGACGACATTCAGACGCACGTGATCCCGGCAGGCCGGTTTCAGGTCAGAAAGCCATTGGGCTGGCCGGGCGCGATTCGCGAGATGTGGCGGGGGCGCGCGATGGCGCGCCAACTCTACAGAACCTTCAAGCCCGCCGCGGTGATCGGTTTCGGTGGCTATCCCGCGCTGCCCGCGCTGCTCGCGGCGTTCGTGAACCACATCCCGACCGCGGTGCACGAACAGAATGCGGTGCTGGGGCGGGTCAACCGGCTGGTCGCGGGGCGGGTCGATGCGATCGCGACGTCGTACGATCGCACCGCGCGGTTAGCGGCGAAATATGAGGGCAAGACCCATCTCGTCGGCAACCCGGTGCGCGAGGCGGTGCTGGCGCTGCGGACCCGGCCCTATCCGTTGCTGGAGGAGGACGGCATCTTCCGGGTACTCGTCACCGGCGGGTCGCAGGGCGCGAGCATCCTCAGCCGCGTCGTTCCCGATGGGCTTGCGATGCTGCCGGTCACCTTCCGCCGCCGCCTCCAGGTGACCCATCAGGCGCGAATCGAGGATATCGATGCGGTGCGCGCCAAATATGCCGAGCACCAGATTCCCGCCGAGCTGGCGACCTACCTGCCCGACATGCCCGCGCAACTGGCCTGGGCGCATCTCGTCATCGCGCGCGCGGGCGCGTCGACGATCGCGGAACTGACGGTGGCGGGGCGGCCCGCGATCCTGGTGCCGCTGCCGTCGGCGACCGACGACCACCAGACCGCCAATGCGCGCGAGATCACGCAGGCGGGCGGCGCGCGGACGATCCCGCAGGGCGACTTTACCGCGAAGGAACTCGCCAAGCAGATGCAGCGGCTCGGGCTCGATCCCGCCGCGCTCGAAAACGCCGCCGGGCGCGCGAAGAGCGTCGGTCGCCCCAATGCGGTGAGCGATCTTGCCGATCTGGTCGAGAGCCTCGATGCGCCGGTCGCGCGGTTGCCGGTCGGGGTGTCCCGCCCGAAGCAGGCGTTCGCGTGACCGGCGTGCCGACCGATATCGGCCCGATCCACTTCGTCGGGATCGGCGGGATCGGCATGTCGGGAATCGCCGAGGTGATGAAGAACCTGGGGTATGACGTCCAGGGCTCCGACATCGCCGAGGGCTATGCGGTCGAGGGGCTGCGCGCGAAGGGTATCCGCGTTGCGATCGGGCACCAGCCGGAAAATGTCGACGGCGCGGCGGTGGTCGTCGTGTCGACCGCGATCGTGCGGTCGAACCCCGAGGTGGAGGCCGCGCTCGCCGCGCGCATTCCGGTGGTGCGGCGCGCCGAAATGCTCGCCGAATTGATGCGGTTGAAATCCACCGTCGCGGTCGCGGGGACGCACGGCAAGACGACGACGACGAGCATGATCGCGGCGCTCCTTGATGCGGGCGGGATCGATCCGACCGTGATCAACGGCGGGATCATCAACAGCTACGGCTCGAATGCGCGGCTCGGCGCGAGCGACTGGATGGTCGTCGAGGCGGACGAGAGCGACGGCAGCTTCCTGCGCCTCGACGGCACGATCGCGGTCGTCACCAACATCGATCCCGAACATCTCGATCACTATGGATCGTTCGAGGCGGTGAAGGATGCGTTCGTCGAATTCGTCGAAAACGTCCCCTTCTATGGTGCGGCGTTGCTGTGCCTCGACCATCCCGAGGTCCAGAACGTCCTGCCGCGCGTTCGCGACCGGCGGGTCGTGACCTATGGCTTTGCGGCGCAGGCCGATGTCAGGGGCGTTAACGTCACCCCGATCCCCGGCGGCAACCGGTTCGAGGTAATCATCCGCCATCGCGACGGCACGACCCGATCGATCGAGCATGTCGAATTGCCGATGCCCGGGCGTCACAACGTCCAGAACGCGCTCGCCGCGATCGGCGTGGCGCTCGAGATGGGGATCGACGATGCGACGATCCAACAGGGTTTCGCCAAGTTCGGCGGGGTCAAGCGGCGCTTCACCAAGGTCGGTGAGGTCGGTTTTGCGGATGGCGGGAAGGCGACGATCATCGACGATTACGGCCATCACCCGGTCGAGATCCGCGCGGTACTCGCCGCCGCGCGCGAAGGGGTCGCGGGGCGGGTGATCGCGGTGGTCCAGCCGCATCGCTATTCGCGGCTCGGCAATTTGATGGAGGAATTCCAGACCGCGTTCAACGACGCCGATCGTGTGCTCGTGACCCCGGTCTATGCCGCGGGCGAACCCCCGGTCGAGGGCGTCGATGCCGCGGCGCTGGTCGACGGACTGACCCGCCGCGGGCATCGCCACGCCGCGGTCGTCGCCGACGCCGATGCGCTTGCCGACGACCTCGCGGCGACGCTCGCCGCAGATGACATGGTGGTGTGCCTCGGCGCGGGCGACATCACTAAATGGGCGGCAGGGCTCGCCGAAGCGATCGAGGCACGGCGATGACCGACTGGATGAAGGCCTCGCTCGACCTCCAGCAGCAGATGCTCGACGCCGGTCGGCAGGCGATCGAGGCGGGACAGCCGTCCGTCGAGGCGGGCGACGCGGTCGTGAAGGTGCAGGAGGCATCGCAGCAGGCGATCGACGCGAATGTGAAGGCGTGGAGTGCGTGGATGAACCTGTGGGGCGGGGCGTGGTGACGCTCGCAGCACCGTTCCAGACCCAGGGGCTCGACCTGTCGCGGGTCAGGGGGCGCGTCGAGCGGGGCGGATCGCTGGCCGATTTCATCTGGTTCCGCACCGGTGGCCCCGCCGAATGGCTGGTGCGGCCCGCCGATGTCGACGATCTCGCCGCGCTGCTCGCCGATCTCGATCCCGCGATCCCGGTGTTGCCGGTCGGCGTCGGATCGAACCTGATCGTTCGCGACGGCGGGGTACCCGGTGTCGTGGTACGGTTGCCCAAGGCGATGGCGCGCGTGACGATCGACGATGGTCGGGTCCGTGCGGGCGCGGCGGCGATGGGGATCACGGTCGCGAGCGCGGCGCGCGACGCGGGGATCGCGGGCCTGGAATTCCTGCGCGGGATTCCGGGGACGGTCGGCGGCGCGGTGCGGATGAACGCGGGCGCCTATGGCCGTGACGTCAGCGACATCCTGGTCGAGGCGACGATCGTGACGCGCGCGGGGACGATCGAGACATGGTCGGCGGACCGGCTCGGCTATACCTATCGCCATTCCGCGGTTCCGGCGGGCGCGGTTGTCGTCGCGGCGCTGTTCGACGGCGTTCCCGGCGATCCCGCGACGATCGGTGCCGAGATGGATCGGATCGCCGCCGAGCGCGAGGCGTCGCAGCCGCTGCGCAGCCGGACGGGGGGGTCGACCTTCAAGAACCCGCCCCCCGAAACGGCTGGGGGCCACAAGGCCTGGGCGTTGATCGATGCCGCCGGATGCCGGGGCTTGCGCCGCGGCGATGCGCAGGTATCGGACAAGCATTGCAATTTCCTGCTCAACCTGGGGTCCGCGACCGCCGCGGAGATCGAGGCGCTGGGCGAAGAGGTCAGGGACAGGGTGAACGCGCAGTCGGGGGTGATGCTGGAATGGGAAATCCAGCGTGTGGGGTTATTCCCCTCCCGCCTGCGGGAGGGGTTAGGGGAGGGCGTGGTCATGCACGACCCCGCTTCCGGACACGCCCTCCCCCGACCCCTCCCGCGGGCGGGAGGGGAGAAGTGACGGCACCGCTCCACATCGTTGTCCTGATGGGTGGCTGGTCCGCCGAGCGCGCGGTGTCGTTGATGTCGGGCGCGGGGGTCGCCGACGCGCTCGAAGGGCTGGGGCATCGCGTCACGCGGATCGATATGGATCGCGACGTTGCCGCGCGGCTCGCCGAAGCCAAACCCGACATCGTCTTCAACGCGCTCCACGGCACGCCGGGGGAAGACGGCAGCGTCCAGGGGCTGATGGACCTGATGGGACTGACCTATACGCACAGCGGGCTCGCCGCGTCGGTGATCTCGATCGACAAGGTGCTGACCAAGCAGGCGTTGGTACCGCATGGCGTGCCGATGCCGGGCGGGCGCGTCGTCAAATCCGCCGAAATCTTCGCCGCCGATCCGCTCCAGCGGCCCTATGTGCTGAAGCCCGTCAACGAAGGCTCCTCGGTCGGGATTGCGATCGTCACCGCTGAGGGCAATTATGGCAATCCGATCGGGCGCGATGTCGCGGGGCCGTGGCAGGACTTCGACGAGCTGCTCGCCGAACCTTATGTCCGCGGGCGCGAACTGACGACCGCGGTGCTCGGAACCCGCGCGCTCGGCGTCACCGAGTTGCGGCCGAAGAGCGGGTTCTACGATTACGACGCCAAATATACCGAGGGGATGACCGACCATATCTTCCCCGCCGACATCCCCGACGAGATCGCGGCCGCGTGCAAGGCGCTGGCGCTGGAATCGCACCGGCTGCTGGGGTGCAAGGGGTGCAGCCGCGCCGATTTCCGCTGGGACGACGAGCGCGGGGTCGATGGCTTGTTCCTGCTCGAGGTGAATACCCAGCCGGGGATGACGCCGCTCAGCCTCGTCCCCGAACAGGCGCGGCATTGCGGCATCTCCTATCCCGAGCTCGTCCAGGCGATCGTCGACGAAGCGGTGGGGACGACCGAGCGATGAGCCGGACGATCAAGCGCGGCCCGCCGCCCCGCCGCCCCGCGCCGCGGCGCAAGCAGCCGGTGCGCAAGGTATCGCGGATGGACCGGCTGGTCGGCGCGTTGCCGGTGAGTGAGCCGACGCTGCGCCGCGCGGCGACCTGGGTCGTCACCGGCGGGGTCGTCGCGATCGGGCTGGTGGTCGCGACCGCGCTGGGGCTCCCCGGCATGATCGGCGACGCGATCGGCGAAGGCGCGGGCCGCGCGGGCTTCCGCGTCACCGGGGTCGAGATCGTCGGCCAGCATCATATGGACAGCAACACGATCCGCGCGGTCGCGCTCGATCAGCCCTCACTCGCGATGCCGCTGGTCGACCTTGCCCATATCCGCGAACGGCTGCTCGCCTATGGCTGGGTCGAGGATGCGGCGGTGTCGCGGCGGTTGCCCGATACGCTGCTCGTCACGATCAAGGAACGCACGCCCGCCGCGATCTGGCAGGATAACGGCCAGCTGACGCTGATCGACGCGACCGGTGCGCTGCTCGATCCGGTCGACCGCAACGCGATGCCCGATTTGCCGCTGGTGATCGGCCCCGGCGCCGACCGGCAGGAGGCGGGGTATCAGAAGCTGCTCGCCGCGGCGCCCGCGCTGAAACCGCGCGTCACTGCCGCGACCTGGGTCGGCAACCGGCGCTGGGACCTGTTGTTCGACAGCGGCGAAACGCTCAAGCTGCCCGAAACGGATGCCGCTGACGCGCTCGTCACCTTCGCGGAAAAGGACGGCGCGCACCCGTTGCTGGGGCGCGGCTGGCTGAGCTTCGACATGCGCGATGCGTCGAAGCTGGTCGCGCGCAAGCCCGGGGCGAACGTCGCGCATGCGATTCCCGACGACGAGACGTCGACCGCGCCGGCCGGCCTTGCGGCGGATATTCAAATGGGGGCTGATACATAATGGCGAAGGCTGCACCGGAAGGATTGATCACCGCGCTCGATATCGGATCGTCGAAGGTGTCGGCGATGATCGCGCAGAAGGGCGATGGCGGCGAGTTGATCGTGCTCGGCACCGGGCAGCGTGAAAGCCGCGGGGTCAAGCGCGGCTATATCGCCGACATGGCCGCGACCGAGGCCGCGGTGCGCGAGGCGGTCGAGCAGGCCGAGCGGATCGCGGGGATCAACATCGAGAATGTCTGGGTCGGCTTTTCGGCGGGCGGGCTGGTCAGCGATGTCGCGGAGGTCGAATTCGAACTCGGCGGACACCGCGTCGAACAGGCCGATATCGATGCACTGCTGGCAGCGGGGCGCAATTCGATCGATCCGCAGGGGCGGATGGTGCTCCACGCGCAGCCCGCGCTCTACACGCTCGACGGGCTGACCGGGGTGAAGAAGCCATTGGGGCTCCACGCCGACCGGCTGGGCGTCCACATCCATGTCGTCGCGGCGGACGGATCGCCGGTCCGGAACCTCGATCTGTGCGTTCGTTCGGCGCATCTTGAGGTGAAATCGATCATAGCCAGCCCGGTCGCGACCGGCCTGGCGTGCCTGAGCGACGAGGAGCGCGAGCTTGGCGTCGCGCTGGTCGAACTGGGGGCGGGGATCACCAACGTGTCGCTGTTCGCGGGCGGGATGCTGGTCGGCCTGTGCTCGATCCCGATGGGCGCAGCGGACATCACCGACGACATCGCCTCGGCGTTCGGGACGCGGCGGCAACAGGCCGAACGGATGAAATGCTTCCACGGCTCCGCCAACGCCTCGCCGCGTGACAATCACGAGATGATCCCGGTCGTGCCGATCGCCGCGGAGGACGGCGGCGAGGACGCGGTGCAGATCACCAAGGCGCAGTTGATCGGCGTCGTCCGCCAGCGGCTGGAACACCAGATGGGCGAGATCAGGAATGCGCTTGCGCGGCTAAAGTTCGAAGGGCCAGTCGGGCGGCAGGTGGTGCTGACCGGCGGTGGCGCTGAGCTGAAGGGGATCGCCGATTACGCGCAACAGGCGCTCGGGCGGTCGGTTCGCGTCGGGCGGCCGCGCGGGCTGATCGCGCTGCCCGAGGCGCATGGTGGCCCGGCGTTCGCGACCCTGGCGGGGCTCGCGTTCTACGCCGCGAGCGATCCGATCGACCTGCGCGGGCTGTCGCCGCAGCAGACGACGGTGCATCGGCAGAAGGGCATGGGCGTGGTGCGCAAGCTAATTCAGGCAGCGCGCGCGAATTATTGAGCAATTATGACGCGCTGGACGGAATTCGGTGGCACCGCGCGAATCGTTAGGGCAAAAGGTTAACCACGGGGCCCCGGATGTTTACCGGGCAGGGCGGAGAGAATCTCATGAGTATCGAATTCATCACTCCCGAGGTCGACGAACTCACCCCGCGGATCGCGGTGATCGGGGTCGGCGGCGCGGGCGGCAACGCGATCGCGAACATGATGCGCGCCGAGGTGCAGGGGGTCGACTTCCTGGTCGCCAACACCGACGCGCAGGCGCTGAAGCAATCGATCGCGCCACGGCGGATCCAGCTCGGCGTCAAGATCACCCAGGGGCTCGGCGCGGGCAGCCGCCCCGAAATCGGGCGCGCCGCGGCGGAGGAGACGATCGACGCGCTCGCCAAGCAGCTCGAGGGTATGCACATGGTGTTCATCGCCGCGGGGATGGGCGGGGGCACCGGCACGGGTGCAGCCCCGGTCATCGCCAAGGCGGCGCGCGACATGGGCATCCTGACCGTCGGCGTGGTGACGAAACCGTTCAGCTTCGAGGGTAACCGCCGCGCCAAGAGCGCCGAGGGCGGGATCGAGGAATTGCAGAAATTCGTCGATACGCTGATCGTCATTCCCAACCAAAATCTGTTCCTGATCGCCAACGCCAACACGACCTTCAAACAGGCGTTCGAGATGGCCGACGAAGTGCTCCAGCAGGGCGTTCGCGGGATTACCGATTTGATGGTGATGCCGGGCCTGATCAACCTCGATTTCGCCGACGTCCGTTCCGTCATGCAGGAAATGGGCAAGGCGATGATGGGCACCGGCGAGGCCGAGGGCGACAACCGCGCGCTCGAAGCCGCGCAGAAGGCGATCGCCAACCCGCTGCTCGACGGCGTCAGCATGAAGGGTGCCAAGGGCGTCATCATCTCGATCACCGGCGGCGACGACATGCGGCTGCTCGAAGTCGACGAGGCGGCGAACCACATCCGCGACCTGGTCGATCCCGATGCCAACATCATCTGGGGTTCGGCGTTCAACCCCGAACTCGAAGGCAAGATCCGGGTTTCGGTCGTCGCGACGGGGATCGAGGCGGATGTGAACGCGCAGGAGCGCCCCGCCGCCGAGCCGACCCGCAGCTTCAGCTTCGCCAAGAAGAGCGACGAACCCGTCTCGTTCCGCCCCGCAGCGGCCACCCCCGCGCCTGCCGCGGAACCGAGCGAGGCTGACGCCGCGCCAGTCGCCTCGTTCACCACGCCGCCTGCGCTGGATGACGAGAAGGGTGCCGACGACGATGCGCTCGACCTGTCGAGCGACGATGCGATCGCCGCCGATGCGGAGCCCGAAACCGCCGACGCCGCGAACGAAGAGCTGGTGCTGGGCGCCGAAACGATCGTGTCGCAGCCGCCCGAGGCCGACTCGACGGCGCCGTTCGGTCGCAAGGTCGAACCCGCGGCTGCGGCGGATGCCGCGCCCGCGGCTCCGGTCGAGGATGGCAGCCAGCGACGACGTTGGTTGTCGCCGGGCAGCGACAGCACCGAACCCGCCGCGCAGCCCAAGGTGAAGCTGGGCGGCACGCTGTTCGAACGGATGTCGAACGCCGCGCGCGGCGCATCGCGCGACGACAGCGATGCCGAGGATGGCGACGCGATCGACATTCCCCGGTTCCTGAATCGCCAGAACAACCAGTAACGGCTGATTCCGGCCAGTTCGTCGCCGGGAAGGCTCCGCTGGTCGCGCGTCGTCGTCACGGACATTGCGGGTTCATCGCGGCTCGGCTGTAGGCGGTAGGGATCCCATGTCTTCAGTTTCGAGTCTTTGGCGAAGCGCCGCGCTCGGCCTGGCGCTCGCAAGCGTCGCGGCCTCCGCGGCCGGTGGCGCGCAGGCGGTGGTCCAGCCGATTCCGGGGACCACCGACGCCGACAAGCTGGGCGAGCAGATGCGCGCGTTGGCGGCGAACCCGCGCGACGTGCCCGCGTTGATCCGCGCGGGGGAGCTGTCGCTGAAGCTCGACGATCTGAGCGGCGCGGCATCGCTGTTCGCGCGCGCCGAACAGATCGATCCGCACAATGCCCGGCTTAAGGCGGGGGAGGCGTCGGTGCTGGTGCGCTCCGAGCGGCCGGGGCAGGCGCTGCGCTATTTCGCGATCGCGCAGTCTTATGGGCTCGACCCGAGTGCCTTCGCGGGCGATCGCGGGCTGGCGTTCGATTTGATCGGCGAGCAGGAACGCGCGCAACGCGACTATCGTCTGGCGCTGACATCGGGTGCCAACCCCGAGGTCATGCGCCGGTACGCGCTGAGCCTGGGGATTTCGGGGAAGCGCGACGAGGCGCTGGCGGTGCTCGACCCGCTGCTGCGCGATACCGACCGCGGCGCGTGGCGCGCGCGCGCGTTCGTGCTGGCGATGGCCGGCGACGTCGCGGGGGCCGAACGAATCGCGACGACGATGATGCCGCCTGGAATGGCGGAGGGCCTCCAGCCGTTTTTCCAGCGGCTGCCGAGCTTACCCGCGGTCGATCGGGCGTTTGCGGTCCATTTCGGCGAAATCCAGCCGACCGCTGCGCGCGCGATCGACGCGCGACTGGTTCCCGCCATGCCCCCGCTGGCGCCCGATGCCGCGAGCCCGGTCATCGTCGCGCGTGCCGCTCCTGTGGCGCCGCAACCTACGCGCGACGACCGTCGTGGCCGCAAAAAGAACAAGGAGAAGCCGGGTCGCGTCGCGCTGGCGGTGACCCGCAATCCGGCCCCCGCGCTGCCGCCGCCGCCGGCCTATCGCGGGCAGCCGATTCCTACCGTCGCGCCCGCCGACCCGCGATCCGCGCCGATGAATGCCACCGCGCGCGCCAACGCGCAGGCGCTGGCGAGCTTGACGAGCACGACGCCGACGCCGTCTCCGACCCTCGCACCGACGCCGTCGCGCGAAGCCCGCCCCCGCCGCGTGACACTCGCTGCCGCGGTGCCGGTACGGATGCCCACGCCGACCCCGATCCCGACCCCGACCCCGACCCCGACCCCGACCCCGACCCCGACCCCCACTCCCACTCCCACTCCGACGCCGACATCCACTCCGACCCCAGCACCCACGCCCGCGTCGATACCCACGCCGCCGCCCGTCGTAACGCCGCCGCCGGTCGCGCCGCCCGCTGCACACGTTGCCGCGGCAGAGCGAACGGAGGCAACGCCGATGCCGACCCCGGCGGTGAATGCCGCTCGCGAGACGGCGACGTCCGCTCCCGTAGCGATTAGCGCGCCGCCTCCCGAGACGCGGGTTGCGGCGGTTGCGAGCGGACCGCCCGTGCCGGAGTCGAATGCAGCGGCAACCCCGGTGGCCGGGACAGCGTCGATACCGCCAGCCACCGAATTGGCGTCGACGTCGGTTCCCGCACCGCCCGAAGCCTCGCCCGCGCCTGGTTTCTCGACCGCCGCCGGTTCGCCGCCATTGGCGGGTACGACGGCGGTCGCGCCCCCGGGATTCTCGATCGAGCAGGCCGCGGCCGATCGGCCCGTCCCCACGGCGCTCGCATCACGCCAGGCCGATTCGGTCCTCGCACGGATCGTCGCAGGGCTGTCGATCCCGGCCTCCGAACTCGGCGTTCCCGATATGCCGGGCGCCAAGCCCGCCGCCGATCCGTCGCTGGTCGAAGAGGCCAAGGCGAAGGAAGCGCGCGATGCCGCCGCGAGCAAGCTGCTCGCCGACAAGGCCGCGGCGGAAAAGATCGCCGCCGACAAGCGCGCGGCGGATCGCAAGGCGGTCGCCGACAAGAAGGCGCTGGCGGAGAAGAAGGTCGCCGAGGCGAAGAAGGCCGCCGACGCCAAGGCCGCGGCGGACGAACGCAAGGCGGAACGCGCCAATCCCGCGCGGATCTGGGTTCAGGTCGCGGGCGGGGCGTCCGAGGCCGACTTGCCCAAGGCCTGGGCGGCGGCAAAGGCGAAGGCACCCAAGGCGTTCGCGGGCCAACAGGGTTGGTGGACGCCGCTGCGCGCGACCAACCGGGTGCTCGCGGGTCCGTTCGCGTCCGACGACGACGCCCGCGATTTCGTCAACGCGCTCGCCAAGGAAGGCGTGTCGGCATTCCCGTTCACCAGCGACAAAGGCCAGGACATCACGAGGTTGCCGACGAAATGACCGCGCTGGCGCTCTGGGCGAGTGACCCAGCGCGCAGCCACGGGCGGCTCCACGAAGAACATACCGGGGCCATCGGTGCCGCGGTGCGTGGCCCCCGCGACGATTTCCAGCGCGACCGCGACCGGATCGTCCATTCGATCAGCTTTCGCCGCCTGCGCCACAAGACCCAGGTGTTCATGGCGCCCGATGGCGATCATTTTCGCGTCCGCCTGACGCATAGCATCGAGGTCGCGCAGATCGGTCGGACGATCGCGCGCGCGTTGCGGCTCAACGAAGATCTGACCGAAGCGCTGTGCCTGGCGCACGACATCGGCCATCCGCCCTTCGGCCATGCGGGGGAGGATGCGCTGAAGGAGGCGCTGGCGGGGCAGGGCGGGTTCGATCACAACGGCCATACGCTGCGCGCGCTGACCGCGATCGAGCGGCCCTATCCGCGCTGGAACGGCCTCAACCTGTCGTGGGAGACGCTCGAAGGGTTAGCTAAGCACAATGGACCGGTGCGGCATCCCCATTGGGCGCTGGCGGCGGTCGATGCGGCATTCCCGCTCGATCTGGCGCGCTGGTCGAGCCTGGAAGCGCAGGTGGCGGCGATCGCGGACGACATCGCCTACGACAATCACGATATCGACGATGGCTTGCGCGCCGGGTTGTTGGCGCTCGACCAGCTGCTCGCGGTGCCGCTGGTGGCGCGGGGGTGGGAGGCGGCACGCGCGCGGTTTCCCGAGGTAGAGCCGATCCGGCTGACCGGCGAATTGGTGCGCAGCCAGATCGGCACGATGGTGAACGACGTGATCGAGGAAACCGGGCGGCGGATCGCATCGTGCGGAATCGCCAGCGTCGAGGATGTCCGCGCGGCAGGCGCGGCGCTGGTCGGCTTTTCGCCCGCGATGCGCGGGGAGGAGCGCGACCTCAAACGCTTCATGTACGCCAATCTCTATCACCATCCGCGGCAACTGGCGGCGGCGGACAGCGCGCGAATAATCGTGGCGGGGCTGTTCGCGGCATACCGCGACCATCCCGACACGATGTCGGCGGACTGGTGCGATGAGCTACCGACCGAGGAGCCATGGCGCAGCCGCCATATCGCGGACTTCATCGCGGGAATGACCGACCGTTACGCGATCGCGCGCTACCGAGACCGCGTGGGGCCGATCGATCTGCCCGAAGGCTTCTGACCGGCCCCGCGACGCGGCGTCGTCAGCGCGCCGCAATTTCGAGTGTGGCGCCTTTGGCGCTGGCGACGTGGAACGCCACCGGGACACCGCCCGACGTGCCCGAGACCTGGTCGCCGCGGACGACCAGATGGAAACCGGTGCCGCTCGGAAAGCGGCGCCCGTCGATGACGCGGCGGCCCCCGACGATCTTGCTCGTGTAGACATAGGTGCTGCCGTTGTGGACGAAGCGCTGCTGCGTGCTCTGATCGGCGTCGCGCGCCATGCAGACGGTCGAAGTGAGCGCAGCGGCGGCGGCGGCGAGGATGGCGATGGTCTTGGTCATGATCGTGTCTCCCGTAAGTGAGTCGATCCGTTCAGGTCCTCTCCGACCTTCATACCCTTGGCGTATGCCTCCCCGATATAAGTTGCAATTGCGAACTTAGTTGCGACGATTGCGTTGTACGCATCATCACGCGAGCCGGTCTCGCGCCGGATCGGGGATTTCGGCATATCTTTGCGACAATTGGCGTGCAGGATGGTGATGAAAGCGAGGCATCCGATGTCCGAAGCCGCCATCGCCTTGAATCGGTTCGGCCTGGGAGCTCGACCGGGCGAGGCTATACCCGCCCGGCCCAAAGCCTGGTTGGTCGATCAGTTCGCCTCCTACCAGCCGCGCCCGGCGGCACTCGCGGAGGCGCCGACGAGCGCCGCGGTTGCCGCCGATCTCGCCGAGTATCAGGATCAACGCCGTGCGATGCGACAGCAGGGAATTGCGGCTCCTGATCCGACAGCGGCCCCAGCGATGGCGGGTGGCGCGGCGAAGCCCGCCGATGCCGGCGCGGACGATGCGATGAAGCAAGCGCGCCGATTTGCGCGGCGCGAGGCGCGGGACGATTATGGCGCGCTGGTCGGCGCGCGGACGATCGCCGCGCTGACCGGCCCGGCGCCGTTCGTCGAACGGATGGTGCATTTCTGGGCGAACCATTTCGCGGTCTCCGCCGACAAGCTGACCGTCGTCGGGCTCGCCGGGACGCTGGAGATGGAGGCGATCCGGCCGCATGTGCTGGGCCATTTCGCGGATATGCTGAACGCGGTCGAGCGGCATCCCGCGATGCTGCTCTATCTCGACCAGGCGGTGTCGGTCGGCCCCGACAGCCCGCTCGGCCAGCGCGTGACGCAGCGCGCGGCGCAGAACGGCATGACGCGCAAGGTCGGCCTCAACGAAAATCTCGCGCGCGAGATATTGGAGCTCCATACGCTCGGCGTCCGCACCGGGTACACCCAGGCTGACGTCACCGAATTCGCGCGCGCGATGACCGGCTGGACCGTCGCGGGGATCGGTCGTGGTCCGGGCGCGCGCGCAGCGGGCACCGCGGGCGGCCAGCCCGGCGACTTCGTCTTTGCACCCGCGATTCACGAACCCGGCGCGCGGACGATCATGGGCCGGACCTACCCCGCCGGGGGAGAGGCGCAGGCGCAGGCGGTACTGACCGACGTAGCGATCCACCCCGCGACGGCGACGCATATCGCGACCAAGCTGACGCGGCATTTCGCGGGCGACACCCCCCCGCCCGCAATGGTCGATCGGATCAGCGCAGCGTTCCTGGCATCGAAGGGCGATCTGCCCACCATCTATCGCGCGATCATCGAGTCGCCCGAGGCATGGGTCGAGACCCCGGTGAAGTTCAAGAACCCATGGGAATGGACGATATCATCGCTCCGCGCACTTGGTACTACGCAGGTCAAGCCGCTGGTCATGGTTGGGCTGATGAATCAGCTCGGCCAGCCGGTGTGGAAGCCGGGGCAACCGGTGGGCTATGACGACATCGCCGGGAGTTGGGCAGGCCCCGATGCGCTGTTGCGCCGGGTGGAAGCCGCCGAACGCTTTGCGACCCGCGCGGAAGGGACGATCGACGCGCGTACGCTGGCGCCGCAGCTGTTTCCCGCCTCGGTGTCGGCGGCGACCGCGCAATCGCTTGCGCGCGCCGAAAGCCCTGGGCAGGCGCTCGCGTTGCTGCTCGTCGCGCCCGAAATGATGCGGAGATAAGCCATGGACCGTCGTTCCTTCATCGCGCGCGCGGGCGCGGTCGGCCTGCTCGGCAGCTTCGCGCCGCGGATGGCGTTCGCCAGGGCCGCGACGCCCAAGCGATTCGTGTTCGTCATCCAGCGCGGCGCGGCGGACGGGCTCGGCATCGTCGCCGCGATCGGCGACCCGATGTTTGCGGGCGCACGCGGCGATCTTGCCGCGGATCTCGCCGCGGGGACGAAGCTCGACGCGATGTTCGCGCTCCATCCGGCGATGGCGACGGGCGCGGCGCTCTACGGGCAGGGTCAGGCATTGTTCGCGCACGCGATCGCTTCACCGTATCGCGATCGGTCGCATTTCGATGGGCAGAATGTGCTCGAGACGGGGGGCGCGGGGCCGTATCAGGTTCGCGACGGCTGGTTGAACCGGTTGCTCGGGGTCGTCCCGACCGACGATGCCAAGGCGATTGCGGTCGCCGCGACGATACCGATGGCGCTGCGCGGACGCCATGATGTCGCCAGCTATGCGCCGAGCGCGCTGCCCGCGGCGTCCGACGATCTGCTCGCGCGGGTGACGCAGCTGTATCAAGGCGACGCGCAACTCCATGCGCTCTGGGGCGAGGCGACCGCGACGCGCGCGCTGGCCGGAGACCTGACGCAGGACGATGGCCGCAACGCCGCGGCGACCGGCGCGCTCGCGGCACGGCTGCTCGCCCCCGACAACGGCGCGCGGATCGCGATGATCGAGACCGGGGGCTGGGATACGCATGCCGGCCAGCGCGGGCGGCTCGCGGCGCAGCTGAAGGGGCTCGACGCGATGATCGGCGCGCTCCGGACGGGGCTGGGGCCGCTATGGAGCGACACGCTGGTCCTCGTCGCGACCGAATTCGGGCGGACGGTCGCGGTCAACGGCACCGGCGGCACCGATCACGGCCAGGCCTCCGCCGCGATGCTGTTCGGGGGCGGGGTCAGGGGCGGCCGCGTACTTGCCGACTGGCCGGGGCTCAAGACCGCCGATCTCTACGAAGGCCGCGACCTCAAGCCGACGACCCAGCTCGACGCGTTCATCGCGGGCGCGGTCGCCGACCATTTCGCGATCGACCCCGCGCGCGCGATGGCGGCGTTGTTTCCCGCGAGCGCGAAGGTGGCGGCAATCGGAGGGTTGGTGCGAGTTTAGGGGTGGTCTGCTATTGGTGTGAGCTATTGGTGTGAGCAGTCCGACTGCTTTTGCGCCAGGTAGTGATAAGCCGCCGTTCAGAGCGTCGCCCAGTGGTCAGGGCTGAACATACTCCTCCAGTTCAAGTGCGCGTCTGCGAGTCAGGTCCAGCATGCAATAAGCGCCCCAGATGAAATGGATACTTCCTTGTTCTAGCTCGTAGAATTCGCACGAGGCGGCACGATACTTCAACCATGCG
Source organism: Sphingomonas oligophenolica (assembly GCF_006438955.1). Classification (GTDB taxonomy): domain Bacteria; phylum Pseudomonadota; class Alphaproteobacteria; order Sphingomonadales; family Sphingomonadaceae; genus Sphingomonas; species Sphingomonas oligophenolica_A. Next base: position 168,297 of record NZ_RCZK01000004.1, read on the forward strand.
TCTTGCGCGCGCTTGAGAGCATCGCGCTGCCGTCCCTTGGTATGATCTAGCGCGATTGGGTAAGCCGCAATTACCCTCCTCTTCCAAGATTCCGCGTGTTCAGAATAGCAGGACGACAACGCGGCGGTGCCATACTTGTCATTGCACCCCTCAGTGGTGTCCTGGGGAGGTCCCGCAATCGCGGCTTGAATGGCCATAATAAAGATGACGGCAGGCATGTCAGTTGTTCGAGATTTTGCGTTTCGCCGGTGAACAATGGCAGCTTCTGGGTAGGCCTGTCGAGTGAATGAAGGGGTAATATTGGGCGAAACTAGCCAATCCCCGCGTCCTGCCAAAAAAGCCCTGTCCTACACACGAACGATCCGCCACATCATCATCGATGACGACCCCAACCGCCCACGACTCGCCCGATTCCGCGGCGTCTCTTCCCGCCTTCACGCCCGTCGCGTCGCTTAAACCCCGGCATGACGGGTGGACCGAGGATCGCCAGCGCCAGTTCCTCGCCGCGCTCGCGCTATACGGGTGCGTTGCCAAGGCGGCGCGCGCCGTAGGCATGAGCGCCGCGTCGGCCTATGCGCTGCGCAAGCGCGCCGGGGCCGACAGCTTCGCGGCGGCGTGGGACGAGGCGATCGATCAGGGGCGGGAGCGCGCGTTCGAGATCGCGGTCGATCGCGCGGTCAACGGCATCTCCGTGCCGCGCTTCTATCGCGGGCGATTCGTCGGCACCACGCACCGCTTCGATCACCGCACGATCATGGCCGCGCTATTGCCGCCCAAGGCGCCACCCGTCGCCAGTCCCTCGGCGAAACTGGACGAATGAATCGCCTTCAGCGAAACTTCGTCAACTTTCGCGCCGGTGCGTGATCGGCGCGAATGGTATTCAACCGCGCCCGCCTTCGCTAAGCGACACCGTATGACGCTCTACACCCGCTACACCCGGCTGATCGACGCCGCACTCGACGACCTCATCCTTGCGGGCACGCTGCCCGCCGGGCTCGATCGCCGCAACGTCACCGTCGAGCCGCCGCGCGACGTGAGCCATGGCGACTTGTCGACCAACGCCGCGATGGTCCTCGCCAAGCCCGCGGGCACGAACCCGCGCGCGCTCGCCGACGGGCTCGCCGCACGACTGCGCACGATCGAGGGGGTCGCCGACGTCGCCGTGGCGGGGCCGGGATTCATCAACCTGCGGCTCACCGACGATACCTGGCGCGACGAGATTGCCGCGATCGGTGCGGCGGGCGACGATTACGGGCGATCGACGATCGGCGACGGCATCAGCGTCAATATCGAATATGTCTCGGCGAACCCGACCGGGCCGATGCACATGGGGCATTGCCGCGGCGCGGTGGTCGGCGACGCGCTCGCCAGCCTGCTCGAATTCGCGGGGCACCGCGTGATCCGCGAATATTATGTCAACGACGCGGGCGGGCAGGTCGATACGCTCGCGCGCTCGGTCCACCTGCGGTATCGCGAGGCGCTGGGCGAGGATGTCGGGACGGTCCCCGAGGGGCTGTATCCCGGCGAGTATCTTATCGCCGTCGCGCAGCAGCTTGCGGGCGAACTCGGCGGTAAATTCTCCGGTGCGCCCGAGGCGGAATGGCTGCCACTGTTCCGCAGCCGCGCGGTCGCGGCGATGCTCGTGATGATTCGCGCGGATCTGGCGCTGCTCGGCATCCATCACGATCTGTTTTCCTCCGAGGCCGAGCTTCAGGCGGCGGGGAAGCCCGCGGCGGCGGAGGCCGAATTGCGCAGCCGCGACCTCGTTTATGACGGCGTACTCGAGGCGCCGAAGGGCGAGACGCCCGACGATTGGGAACCGGTCGAGCTGCCGCTGTTCCGCTCGACGCGGTTCGGCGACGACCAGGATCGCCCGATCAGGAAATCGAACGGCCAATGGACCTATTTCGGCGCCGATCTCGCGTACCATTACCAGAAGGCGCAAAGTGCGGATCAACTGATCGACATCTGGGGTGCCGATCACGCCGGGACGGTGAAGCGGATCGTCGCCGCGGTGGCCGCGCTGACCGACGGCAAGACCCGGTTCGACGTCAAGCTGGTCCAGATGGTGCGGCTGCTGCGCGACGGCGAGCCGGTCAAGATGTCCAAGCGTTCCGGTAACTTCGTGACGCTGGCTGATGTTGTAAATGAAGTCGGCAAGGACGTCGTGCGGTTCACGATGCTGACTCGCCGATCGGACGCGCAGATGGATTTCGACTTCGCCAAGGTGGTCGAGGCATCGAAGGACAACCCGGTGTTCTACGTCCAATATGCGCACGCGCGGATCAAATCGCTCCATCGTCGCGCCGCGGAAGCGGGGATCGCGCCGGGTAACCACGATCTGTCCCTGTTAGAGACGGACGAGCTCGCGCTGGTGAAGCTCGCGGCGCAATTCCCGCGCACCGTCGAAACCGCTGCGCTGGCACGGGAGCCGCATCGAATCGCGTTCTATCTCTATGACTTGGCGGCGGCTTTTCATGCGCAGTGGAATGTCGGAAACGAGCGTCCCGACCGGCGCTTCCTGGTCGTCGAGAACCCCGATGCGACGCGCGCGCGTCTCGCCTTGGCGGCGGCGATCGGACAGATTATTCAGAACGGTCTCGCCATCATGGGAGTGGTGGCGGTTTCGGAGATGACGTGATGGCCGACGAGATAGAACTAAGCGAGGACGATCGCCTGCCCTGGCTCGAGACCGTCGAACCCGACGAGACCGAAGGCGTCCCGGTTGGCCGCGTGCTAGCGTTCGTCATCGGCGGACTTGCGATCCTCGCCGTGATCATCTTCGCGGTGTACAAGCTCAACAACGAAAAAGGCCCCGATGGTCAGCTGATCGCGGCGCAGGAAGGCGACTATAAGGTCAAGCCCGACGATCCCGGCGGGTTGAAGGTCAAGGGCGAGGGCGACGCCGCGATCGCGACCAGCGCGGGCAAGAGCGGTAACGGATCGATCGACCTCGGCGCGATGGCCGAAAAGCCGGTGGACGGCAAGCGCGTCCAGCCGGGGGTGGGCGCAACCGGCAACGCGGGCCGCAATGCGGTCGCGCAGGTGCCGGCGTCGGGGGGCAGGCTGGTCGCCGAGGCTCCCGTCACCGTGAAGCGCGGCGACGTGCCCGGCGCGGCGGGGGGCGGCTCGCTCGTCCAGCTCGGCGCGTTCCCGAGCCAGGCGGCGGCCGACACCGCGTGGTCGAGCTTTTCGAAGCGCTTCGGCTATCTGGCGGCACTCGGCAAATCGATCGAGCCGGTCGCGACCGGCGGTCGCACGCTCTATCGCCTTCGCGTCAACGCGGGCAGTGCGAACCAGGCGGCGGATATCTGCGGGCGGTTGCGGGTCGCCGGGGAAACCTGCTTCGTCGCGAGTTGACCGAGCAACGTGATCGGGCGGTCGATCTGGCGGGCCGCTCGATTGCGGGGTAGATGGCGGGGATGAAACCCGTCATCTTCGGCCTGTCCGGCCCGTCGCTTACCCCCGACGAGCGCGCGTTCTTCCGCGACGCCGATCCGGTCGGCTATATATTGTTTAAGCGCAACGTCGAGACCCGCGCCCAGCTGCGCGCGTTGACCGACAGCCTGCGCGCCTTGTCGGGGCGCGACGACGTGCCGATCCTGATCGATCAGGAGGGCGGGCGCGTCGCGCGGATGGGGCCACCCGAATGGCCCGCGTTTCCCGCCGGCCCCGCGTTCGCCGCGCTCTATCAGGCTGCGCCGATGTCGGCGATCCAGGCAATGCGTGCGAACGGCGAGGCGCTGGGGCTGATGCTCGCCGAGGTCGGGGTGAACGTCGATTGCGCGCCGCTGCTAGACGTGACGCAGCCCGACACGACCGAGGCAATCACGATCCGTGCCTACGGGTCGGAGCCGATGCAGGTCGCCGCGCTCGGCCGGGCGATGCTGGAGGGGCTGGCGAATGCTGGCGTCGTCGGGGTGGTCAAGCATATGCCGGGGCATGGCCGCGCAATCGTCGACACGCACCACGCGCTGCCGACCGTGACGGCGAGCGAGGCGGAACTTGCGGTCGATCTCGAACCGTTCAGGACATTGAACCACGCCATGATGGGGATGACGTCGCACATCGTGTTCGACGCATGGGACCCCGAGTTGCCCGCCACGCTGTCGCCGATGGTGATCGGCGACGTGATCCGTCGCCGGATCGGGTTCGACGGTTTCCTGATGACCGACGACATCGACATGAAGGCGTTGTCGGGGACTGCGGCGGACAAGGCCGCGGGCGCGATCGCGGCAGGGTGCGATTGCGTGCTCGATTGCTGGGCGCGGATGGACGAAATGGTCGCGATCGCCGCGCGGCTCGACGACATCGCGCCGATTGCGCGCACGCGGCTCGACGCGGCGATGGCGAGCGTCGCGGGCAAGGCATCGTCCGCCGATTTCGCGGCGCTGGTCGCCAAGCGTGACGCCTTGCTGGTCCTCGCCTGACCGTTACTATGCCGGCATGGCCGACGATCCCGCCACGCTGACGCTCGACATCGATGGGTGGGAGGGGCCGCTCGACCTGCTGCTCGCGCTCGCGCGCTCGCAAAAGGTCGATCTGCGGCAGATTTCGATCCTGGAATTGGTTGAGCAATATCTCGGTTTCGTCGATTCGGCGGCGGCGCTGAAGCTCGAACTCGCCGCGGATTATCTCGTGATGGCGGCGTGGCTGGCGTATCTGAAATCCGCGCTGCTGCTGCCGCGCGATCCCGAGCAGGAGCCGAGTCCCGAGGAGATGGCACTGCGGCTTCAGCTGCGGCTCGAACGGCTGAACACGATGCGCGAGGCGGGCGCACGGTTGATGGCGCGTGACCGGCTGGGGCGCGACGTGTTCCGCCGCGATGCGCCCGCAGGGCTCCGGACGGTGCGCAAGGCGGTGTGGGGGGCCGAGATCTACGACCTGATCGCCGCCTATGGCCGGATCAGCGCCAGAACCCGCCCGATGATGCACATCGTCGCGGATCGCGAGGTGATGACGCTGGACGCGGCGCTCGAGCGCGTGTCGGCGATGATCGGCGCGACGATCGATTGGGCGGCGATCGACACGTTCCTGCCGTCAGGGTCGGCGCGGTGGCGGACGTCCGCGCTCGCGTCGTCGTTCCTCGCCGCGCTCGAACTCGCGAAACAGGGGCGGGTGGAGTTGCGCCAGCAGGCTCCGTTCGCGCCGCTGTACTTGAGAGCTGCGCCATGAATCGATCCGACGAAGAGCCCGATGACGTCGAACGCGCGGTGGAAGCGGTGCTGTTCGCCGCCGCCGAACCGCTGACGATCGACGCGATCCGGGCGCATGTCGGGGAAGGCGATATCCGCGCCGCGCTCGGCGGACTGGCCGCGCGCTACGCGGGGCGGGGAATCGAACTCGTCCGGCGCGGCGATCGCTGGCAGTTCCAGACCGCGGGGGATCTGGCGCATCTGCTGCGCCGCGACCGCGAGGAAGCGCGCAAGCTGAGCCGCGCGGGGACCGAGACGCTCGCGATCATCGCGTATCACGAACCGGTGACCCGCGCCGAGATCGAGGCGATCCGCGGGGTGCAAATTTCGAAGGGCACACTCGACGTGCTGATGGAGGCGGGGTGGGTACGCCCGGCGGGTCGGCGGGAGGTGCCGGGGCGCCCGCTGACCTATGCGACGACGCCCGGCTTCCTGGTTCATTTCGGGTTGGACAGTCGCCGCGACCTGCCCGGGATCGACGATCTGAGGGCGGCGGGGCTGCTCGATCCGGTCGATCTGGCGATGGGCGACGACGATGCGGGATTGGTGGTGGAAAATCCTACCGAGGATGCCTAGATAGTGTCAAATCCTTAGGAGACACATCATGGGCGGTTTCAGCCCAATTCATCTGCTCGTCCTTGCGGTGGTCGCGATTTTGCTGCTCGGCGGCGGGCGCTTCTCCAGCCTGATGGGCGATGTCGCCAAGGGCGTGAAGAATTTCAAGAAGGGCATGTCGGAAGAAGACGAGGCCGCGGCGCGCAAGCCATCGGCGCGGATCGAGGCGCAGAAGAGCGCCGATCCTGCGTTCGATCGCGACGGTAATCGCGTTCGCGACGACCAGCCCTGATTTTCGTTGCTCTCGACGCTGGTTAGGCGCTCATGTTCGATATCGCGCCGACCGAGCTCTTGCTGGTCGCCTTCGTGGCGCTGGTGGTGATCGGTCCCAAGGATCTGCCCAAGGCGATGCGGCTGGTCGGCTATTGGGTCGGCAAGGCACGCGGGGTCGCGCGCCAGTTCCGTTCGGGTTTCGATTCGATGGTGCGCGAAGCCGAGCTTGAGGAAATGGAGAAGAAGTGGGCATCGGAAAACGAACGGATCATGCGCGAACATCCCACGGATGATCCAGTCGCTCCCGATTCGATGGCGGTCGAACCCGGCGCCGAACCGGCGTTGCCGTTCGACGATCCGGCGCCGCCCGTGATGGTCGAACGGCCGGTGATCGAAGCCGCGCCGCAGGACAAGCCTGCGCCCGATCCCGACGGCGCGTCGTCATGAGCGACGAAAACGAGGTCGATACCAGCCGCGCGCCGTTGCTCGATCACCTGATCGAGCTGCGTCGCCGGTTGCTGTATTGCATCGCCGCGCTGGTCGTGACCTTCGCGATCGCGATGTATTTCGCCGAGGATATCTTTGCGTTTCTGGTCTATCCGCTGCTGATCGCGGGTCAGAAGACCGTCATCTACACGGAGATTTTCGAAGCATTCTTCGTCCAGGTCAAGGTCGCGTTCTTCGCCGCGATGATGCTGTCGTTTCCCGTCATCGCCAACCAGCTGTGGCAGTTCGTCGCGCCGGGGCTCTACAAAAAAGAAAAGCGCGCGTTGCTGCCGTTCCTGCTCGCGACTCCGGTGCTGTTCTTGGCCGGCGCGGCGATGGCGTACTTCGTCGCGGTCCCGATGGCGCTGCACTTCCTGCTCGGGTTCGATGGCGTGGTCGGGGGCGTGAAGCGCGAAGCACTGCCCGCGATCGGCAATTATCTGTCGTTCATCATGCAATTCCTGTTCGGGTTCGGACTGGCCTTTTTGCTTCCCGTCCTGCTGATGCTGCTCGAACGCGCTGGGGTGGTGACGCGAACACAGCTGATGTCGGCGCGACGCTACGCCATCGTTGCGGCTTTCGCGATCGCGGCGGTGCTGACACCCCCCGATATCGGGTCGCAGCTGCTGCTCGCGATCCCGCTGGTTGCGCTATACGAATTGGCGTTGATCGGGATATGGATCACCGAACGTCGCCGTGCCAAGGAACCCAAGACGGTCGCGGTCGACGAGTAACGCGGCGGCGGGACAGTGCGCGCGCCATCCATGCAAAGGCCCTCGCCAGCAGTGCCTGGCGGGGGCCTTTCCGTTTATACTATCGTTGTCGGTCTGGGTCCGATGAACACTGGATTACTTGGCGCCGTCGGCGGTTCTGGCGACCGTGTCGCCAGCGGACCCGACATCCTTGCCGATTCCTTCGATCGTGTTGCACGCCGAAATTAGCAGCGCGCCCGCGACGAGGGCCAATCCTAAAACTTTACGCATCGATCATCTCCGATCAGGGGCAGGGTGCCTGTATCACAAAATGATCGTGGCCCGCGTTTCGTTCCGCATTCGAGACGAATGAGGCCCGAACGTTAAAGGCCCGAAAGCACCACCGGGGGGGGAGGGTGGGTGCTTTCGGGCCTATGTCGTGGATCGCGATAGCGGGGGGCATAAGGTCGCGATCCGATAGTGATAACGTCGATCAAGGTCGACGGTTCCCGGGAGCGCGCAAAAAAAATGCGACATCGACATTTTTTCAGTCCCGGCCCACGACGGCGAAACTGATTTCATACGCGCCTACCATCGGATCGTGATGGAGCCGCGCGCGGAGCTGGCGCGAGAGTCCTTCGATGACCCTGCCATAGCGCGTCGCCAGAAGAGTATCGAGGGTGTCGCTGGCGACGAGCGAGCGTGACACGACGCGCAGGACGGCGCGCGCGTCGTCGTCGGTGTCGGGCTTGACCGCGACCCGGATCTGCGCCGCGGGGTCGCAGCTCATCGCGAGTTCGATCGTTTCGGTCACCAGAAACGCGATCGCCACGCCGACGTCCTGGGTGACGAGATAGGGGTCGATGTCGAGCGCGATGACGATCCGCCCGACGCTCTCCGCGGCGTTCGATCGGATGTTCGACGCGAGCTCGCTAATGACCGCGCGCAGGTTGAGTCCGCGGTTCTCCTCGAGCTCGGCAAAGTGATTGCGGTGGACGACCGCCAGCGCATCGACGCGCCGCTGGATCGACACATAGGCGTTGGTCGCATCGATGCTCGGTGCCCCGCGAGCGTGGAAGTTGATCAAGCTGGCGATGACCTGGAGGTTGTTCTTGACGCGATGATGGACCTCGCGTGTCAATTTCGTCTGGCGAATGACGCTTTGCGCGAGCCCTTCTTCATGCCGCGCGACGGTTTCGCTGATCGACCGGAAGGTATCGCCGAGTTCGCGAATCTCCTGGGCGGGGAGCGAGCGTAGCTGGCCGGGATCGATGATCTCCCCGGGGCGATAGGCTGCGACCTCGGCGCGCAGGCGGCGCAAGGGACGGATGAGCAATCGGTCGACGACGAACCAGCCGATCCCGGCCGCGGCCGCCCACATCATCAACGGCAGCAGCAGCGCGATGATCAGCGAATAGGTGATCGGCGCGCTGCGGATGCTCGTCTGCAGCTGCAAGGTGCCGAGGCCGATGCCGGTTTGCATCGTTTCCATCCGATCTAGCGGCTCGACGCCCGCGATCGCGGACAGCTCTAAAGTCGTCTCGCCCTCGACCAACGCGCTGGCGAACGGCAGGGCGCGGCTGGTCGGCGTGGCGAGCCGGACGATGAAGGCGCGGGGGAAGAAAACCCGGCCGCTCGTGCGACCGCTACGCCCGCGGACGGCGAGCAACAGACCCTGACCAGGAACGATGCGTGCGGCAATCGAGCCGGCGGTCGGCACGGCGGCGACGGCCGGCAGCGGACTGCCGCAGAGCAGGCGCCCGGTCGAACCGACGATCGCGAACCGGGTTCCCAACGGCGCCTGTTCGGCAAAGACGCCGCGCACCCGCGCGCAGCTTAGTGCGTCCGCGGGATCGACTGCCAGGGCGTTGACCGCCGAGCGCAGCGCCGTCGTATCCCCGACCAGTTCGATCGCGAGCGACCGCGCGCTTTCGTTCGTGGCAACCCGCAGCCGCGCGCGCGCCTCCGCATCGGCGACGCGATTGGTCTGCAGCGTGGCGATGATCGCGATCAGCGCCAACGGCAGCAGCGCGGCGCTCAGAATGAGGAAAAGTTTGGCACCCGTCGGCAGTCTCGACAGCGCGGATGACGGCGCCGCCGAAGCGCTGTCGCTGTCGGAGACTGGCGGCGGTGCGGATTCGACGGGAAGCGGCTCGGCAAAACCCCCATCGGGTCGTGCCGAGACGGACGGGTCAATCATGTGAAGATCAGACGAGCTTGTTTAGCAGATCGAGCATCTCATCGGGAACGGTCTCGTCCACCGTTCGCTGATAGGCGGATCGCAACGCCGACCCCATATCCCGATCCTTGCTCTGGACCCTGGCCGGAGATGCACGCTGTTCCGTCTGTTCGTCCTTATTGCCAGCCAATTCTAACTCGCCCCCTTAAGACCCAAACCATGGATCTGACACGCTCGACATCATGCACGCCGCCTGTCGACTTGACGCACGCGACTGCTCGATGAAACCAAAGCCGCGCTCGTTGGTTCCATGCCCGTGCGAAAAATCTTGCTCGGCTTGCGGTCGGGGGGATCGTTCGACAAACACCGTTGCAATAGCGCTGTCCGCCGCACAGATGGGGGCGCGCATATCTATATCAGGGAGTCACCAACGCTCATGTCGCTCGGACAGCAACTCGCACCGCACCTTCCCTTTTTGCGGCGCTACGCCCGGGCTCTGACCGGCAGCCAGCATCAAGGCGACAAATATGTTCGCGCCACGCTTGAGGCGATCGTCGCCGCGCCGGATGAATTCCCTGGTGAGGTCGATCCCCGCCTGGGGCTGTATCGGATGTTCCAAGGCATCTGGGCTTCCGCCAACATCGATGGCGCGGACGTAACTTCGGCCAGCGACATCGAGGGAAGCGAAGCAGTCGCGCGGGCGCGACTGGCGCGGATGGCACCGCTGTCGCGCCAGGCGCTGCTGCTGACCGCGATGGAGGGGTTCACCCCCGAGGACGCGGCGTATCTGATCGAAGTCGACACCAGCGATGTCGAGGCGCTGGTCGCCGACGCGCTTGCCGAGATCGACCAGCAGACCCGCGCGCGAGTGATGATCATCGAAGACGAGCCGATCATCGCGATGGACATCGAAACGATCGTGCGCGACCTGGGGCATGACGTGACCGGGGTAGCGGTCACCCGCGACGAGGCGGTGGCGCTGGCGATGGAGGATCGGCCCGGATTGGTGCTCGCGGATATCCAACTCGCCGACGACAGTTCGGGGATCGACGCGGTCAAGGATATCCTGGCCGAGTTCGACGTCCCCGTGATCTTCATCACCGCGTTCCCCGAGCGGCTGCTGACCGGCGAACGACCCGAGCCGACCTTCCTGATCACCAAGCCGTTCCAGCGCTCGACGGTGAAGGCGGCGATCAGCCAAGCGCTGTTCTTCGATCAGTCGACGGTGCCGGCGGCGGACTGAACACCGACCGCACCCGCGATTCGATGATGACGGACCCAAAACGACGTTCGAAGGTTGATATCCCATGGCTGATCGCGACGACCGAACCCACCTGTCCACCGACGCCGCGCGCGCCGGAGCAACCCCGCACATGACCCGGTATATCCTGGGGATTTCGATGGTGTTGATCATCGTGGTGTTCGCGTTCATCCTGCTCTGAGGTGGGTGGGAAATCGGCACTGTCCCGACGGTGGCAATTGGCGGGTGCCGATCCTATCTTGCGCTCCCAGCCGCCCTCTTCTTCGAACGGAATTGCATGACCAACCCCGCGCCGCGCGATGATCGAGAAGATGAGGCCGAGGGCAACCAGCCCGAGGTCGAGCACGTCGCGCTGTCGGACCCCGAGTTCAAGACGCAGCTGGCGCAGGTCATTCCGCATCTGCGCGCGTTCGGGCGATCGCTGTCGGGCAACCGCGATGTTGCCGACGATCTGGTTCAGGAAACGCTGCTGAAGGCATGGGCCGCGCGGCAGCGGTTTCAGGCCGGCACGAACATGCGCGCGTGGACCTTCATCATCCTGCGCAACCTGTACCTCAGCCAGATGCGCCGTGCGCGGTTCAAGGGCGAGTGGGACGATTTGGTCGCCGACAAGATTCTGGCAGCGCCCGCGAACCAGGATCGCCATGTCGAACTGGGCGACATGCAGCGCGCGTTGATGCACCTGCCGCAGCCCCAACGCGAAGCGCTGATCCTGGTCGGTGCGGGTGGGTTCGCGTACGAAGAGGCCGCAGAAATTTGTCAAGTCGCGGTGGGCACGATCAAGAGCCGGGTGGCGCGGGGACGCGTGGCGCTGGAGACCATTCTCACCGACAATTCATTGTCGGCCCGGCGCGATCATCCCACCGAAGCGGGCAAGTCGGCGCTCGATACGATCATGGGGGAAGTCGACGAACTTAGTCAGGGGCGGTAACTGCTACCGGTCATGGCGGACGTTTAGTGAAGAACCTGGTCGAGCTTACCGAGGAGCGACTGCATGTCGGCAGGAAGCGCGCTCGTCAAATAAACGCCCTTCAGCGCCTGACCGATCGCATCGGCCAGCCGCGGCGCCGGGACGACATAGTCTCCGCGTTGCGCGTGGTCGCTGAAGGAATACCGGTCACTCATGGGATTAAGAACGACCTGAATACCAAAATGTTGCACGAAATCGACGTGCAGGGAGTGGGTCGACCATGACCGCCGACCGCATGGCGGCTGAGACGATGAGCGAAGCGCTGGCTCGCGCCGCGGCCAATTCGCCGTTTCTGGCGAGTTTGATCGCGCGCGATCCACCGCTGGCGGCGCGGATCGCAGCGGGAGATATGCGGCGAGACGCGCGGCTTGACCCGGATATTCCCGTTGCGCGCCGCCTGCGCCTCGAACGCCGCGCGGTGGCACTGTCGGTCGCGATCGGCGATCTTGCCGGGGTGTTCGATCTGACCGAGGTGACGCATCGGCTGACCGATTTTGCGGATTATGCGCTGGATAGCGCGATCCGCGCCGCGATCGACGAACGCACCCCTGGTGCCGAGCCGCGAGGGTTTGCGGCCCTGGCGCTGGGCAAGCAGGGGAGTCGCGAGCTCAATTATTCGTCCGATATCGATCCGATCCTGATCTTCGACCCCGCGACCTTGCCGCGGCGCGCGCGCGAGGAGCCCGAAGAGGCGGCGGTGCGGATCGGGCGGCGGGTGGTCGACCTGCTGCAGACCCGCGATGGCGATGGATATGTGCTGCGGGTCGACCTCCGGCTCAGGCCCTCGCCCGAAATCACCCCGATCGTGCTGCCCATGGGCGCGGCGATCACCTATTATGAATCGCAGGCGCTGGCGTGGGAGCGGGCCGCGTTCATCCGCGCACGGGCGGCGGCGGGAGATCGCGCACTGGGGCAATCCTTCCTCGACGAGATCGCGCCGTTCGTTTGGCGGCGCGGGCTCGATTTCGGCGCGATCAAGGACATTCGCGCGATGTCGCACCGGATCCGCGACCATCACAGCGCGGGGCAACGGCTCGGGCCGGGCTACGACCTGAAGCGGGGACGCGGCGGCATTCGTGAGGCGGAGTTCTTCGCGCAAATCCACCAGTTGATCCACGGTGGCCGCGATCCGGTGCTGCGCGCGCCCGCGACCCGCGACGCGCTGGCGCGCTTGGCCGAGGCGGGCTGGATTGCACCCGGCGACGCGCGAACGTTGATCGATTCCTACACGCTGCTGCGGACGATAGAGCACCGCGTCCAGATGATCGACGATCGCCAGACCCATGCCTTGCCCGAGGGGAAGGCGCTGGATCGGGTGGCGCGCCTGCACGGTCTGGCCGACGACCGCGCGCTGATCGATCTGCTCGCACCGCATGTCGCGCAGGCGGGACGGATTTACGATGCGCTCGACGACGGCGCGCCGGAGGCATTTTCGCTGGCGTCCGAGGCGTTGGCGGCGGAACTCAGCGTGGCGGGGTTCGCCGATGGCGAGACCGCGGCGGGGCGAGTCGAACGGTGGCGGAGCGGGCGCTATCCGGCGCTGCGCAGCCCGGCGGCGCGTGACGCGTTGGAGGCCGTTCTGCCCGTTATCATGCCCGCGCTCGCCACCGCGCCCGATCCCGCGGCAGCGCTGCTGCGGCTCGACGCGATGCTCGAGCGGCTGTCGAGCGCGGTCAACATCTTCCGCCTGCTTGAGGCGCGCCCCGGCCTTGCTACCCAGCTCGCGGCGATTCTCAGCCATGCGGCACCGCTCGCGGACGCGTTGGGGCGGCGGCCCGCATTGCTCGACGGGTTGATCGACTCATCGGCGTTCGACGATGTCGGGACGGTTGCCGAGCTGGTCGCCGCGATGCGCGAGAATGGCGCGGTGGATTATCAGGGACAGCTCGATCAGGTTCGCCATATCGTCGGCGAACGACGGTTCGCGCTGGGGGCGCAGATCGTGGTCGGCGCGGCCGATCCGCTCGCGGTGTCGGCGGGGTATGCGCGCGTTGCCGAGGCCGCGATCGAGGTGATTGCCGCGGCGACGGTCGCCGATTTCGCGGAGCGCCACGGGCACGTGCCCGATAGCGAACTCGTCGTCGTCGCCTATGGGCGGCTCGGCGGCGCGGCGCTGACCCACGCGTCTGACCTCGACCTCGTCTATTTGTTCACGGGTGATTTTCGCGCCGAATCGGACGGCGCGAAGCCGCTCGGTGCGACGCTGTATTACAACCGCCTCGCGCAGCGGCTGACCGCGGCCTTGTCGGTGCCCACCGCGGCGGGGCCGCTCTACGAGATCGACACGCGCTTGCGACCGTCGGGCAATCAGGGACCGCTGGTCGTGTCGCTCGACTCGTTCGCGCAGTATCAGCGCACGGACGCCTGGAGCTGGGAGCATATGGCATTGACGCGCGCGCGCGGCGTGTTCGGATCGGCGGCGACGCGGGCGGGAGTGGCGGCGGTCATCGCCGACGTGCTCGCGACGTCGCATCCGGAGCGTGACATCGTCGCCGACGCCAGCGCGATGCGCATAGAAATGGCGACCCACAAGCCGCCGCGCGGCGCGTTCGACGCGAAGCTGTCGCAGGGCGGGCTCGTTGACCTCGAATTCACGGTTCATATCGCGCAACTGCTGCACCGCCGCGGGTTCGATCCCAATTTGGGTATCGCGATCGATGCTCTTGTCGGCGACGGGCTGCTGCCCGCGCCGCTGCGCCCCGCGCATGATCTGTTGACGCGCTTGCTGGTGACGACGCGGCTCGTTGCGCCCGAGGTCGATGAGCCATCGGCCGCGACCAAGGCGCTGATCGCTCGCGCGTTGGGGTTGGCCGATTGGGCGGCGGTGGTTGCGGCGTTTGCCGAGACCCGGCACGAGGTCGAACAAGCCTGGAGCGCGACCACCGGGCGCATGACGACGGAGCAAGACGATGGATGACTGCGAGATGATCCCCGAGGTAACTGTAATGCTAGCGGACGGGACGCCACTGGCGTTGACCGACTTGCCGCTTCCCGCGGTGATCTATTTTTATCCCAAAGACGATACGGCGGGCTGCACGCGCGAGGCGCAGGATTTTTCCGCGCTGAGTGATCAGTTTGCGGCGGCCGGGGTCAGCGTGCTCGGGGTTTCGAAGGACAGCCCCGCGAGCCACGCCAAGTTCGCGAAGAAGCACGATCTGTCCGTAGCGCTGGCGAGTGACGAGGACGGGTCGGCGTGCGCGGCGTTCGGCGCGTGGATCGAGAAATCGATGTACGGGCGCAAATATATGGGGATCGAACGATCGACCTTCCTGTTCGGCGCGGATGGCACGCTGGCGCAGGCATGGCGCAAGGTGCGTGTTCCCGGCCATGCCGCAGCGGTGCTCGACGCCGTCAAGGGTCTGTAGACCTACCCTGCCGGGGAAGCGGATCAACTTCCCAGCGTGATCTTCCCCTTCGAGCGATCCTGCCCGTCCTGGTTCAGGTCGAGCGCGAAGGGCTTGTGCTCGTCGGTGGTGCCGACCAACCCGTTGCCGCCTGGCTGGACCGAGAATCCGACCTTGTTCAACCGATCCTGGAACCATTGCTGGACCGCGGCAGCGTTGGCGGGGCTGGTGAACGACACCTCGACGGTGCCGCCCTCCTGCTGGCCTCCCCCTGCGACGTTGACGTTATCGATCGTCGAGCCGGGGTAGAGGTGAACCCCGTTCAGGTCGAAATTATTGGCGTCGAGCTGGATCTTGGGCAGTTTGATCTTGCCTGAAAAACCCGGAACGTCGAGCTTCACCTCGCCCGACTTGCCATCCACCGCACCGAGCACGTTACCGCTGTCGGCGTTGATCGAGATCGAGGTTCCCTCGTCGGGCCGGTTGCATCCCGCCAGGGGCAGCGCAAGCAGGGCGAGCAGTATCAGGCGGGGCATTGCGATCTCCGGTGTATTGGCGTGGTAAGTCGGTTAATCCCGATCCGCGTCGCGTTCAAGGCTGGGTGTGCAAGGCGGGGCGTTTTGGAGTGCCGCGTTTTCCATGGGTGACGCAGTGCAGCAAATGCCGCTACAGGCGATCGCGTCATGGATCAGCAGACCAGTATCGAGACCGCCGCGTCGGTCGCGGTCGACCCGCCCGGCGCGCCGATTGGCTTCGTCGAATTCGTCGCGCTTGTCGCGGCGCTGATGTCGCTGACCGCGCTTGGGATCGACTCGATGCTCCCCGCGCTCCCCGCGATGGGCGCGTCGCTTGGCGTGGCGACCGAGAATGATCGGCAGTTCATCATCACCGCCTTCCTGATCGGATTCGGCGTCGCGCAACTCATCCATGGGCCGCTGGCGGATCGCTATGGGCGGCGGACGGTACTGCTGTGGGCGTTGGCGGGGTATGTCGTGGCCAATGTGCTGTGTGCGGTGTCGGCGAGCTTCACGCTGTTGCTGGTCGCTCGGGTCGTCGGTGGCGCGATGATCGCGGCGTCGCGCGTCGCGACGGTCGCGCTGGTGAGGGATTGCTATCACGGGCGCGCGATGGCGCGGGTGATGTCGATCGCGTTCATGGTGTTTATGATCGTGCCCGTGCTGGCGCCGACGTTCGGGCAGACCGTGCTGTTGGTTGCGGATTGGCGGGGGATTTTCTGGACGGTCGCGGGCGTGACTGCACTCGTGTTCGTCTGGTTTTATTTCCGGATGCCCGAGACGTTGAGTCCCGACAATGTCCTACCGATTTCGTTCGCGCGGGTATCGCGCGGTTGGCGGATCGCGCTGACCGACCGCTTCTCGATCGGCTATACGCTGGCGACCGCGATGCTGATGGGCGCGCTGTATGGCTATCTCAATTCCGTCCAGCAGATCATGTTCGACACCTTCGAACGCCCCCGGTTGCTCGCGGTGATGTTCGCGGCGACCGCGTCGCTGATGGCGGTGGCGAACCTGACCAATTCGCGGATCGTGATGCGGCTTGGCACG
This sequence comes from Sphingomonas oligophenolica, assembly GCF_006438955.1. Classification (GTDB taxonomy): domain Bacteria; phylum Pseudomonadota; class Alphaproteobacteria; order Sphingomonadales; family Sphingomonadaceae; genus Sphingomonas; species Sphingomonas oligophenolica_A. Next base: position 184,817 of record NZ_RCZK01000004.1, read on the forward strand.
CGGCTGATCAGCCATAGCGCGGTGTCGGTGCTGGTCCTGCTGAGCGCGATCCATCTCGCGATCGCCGCGCTGGGGGGCGAGCAGCTGCTGACCTTCGTCATTCTCCAGGCGCTGACGATGGCGTGTTTCGGGCTCGCGACGTCGAATTTCTCGTCGATGGCGATGGAGAATATGGGGCGGATCGCGGGGACCGCGTCGAGCGTCCAGGGGTTCCTGAGCGTCACGATCGGCGCGGGGCTCGGCGTCGTGATCGGCCAGGCGTTCGATGGGACCACGCGGCCGTTGGCGGCGGGGTTCCTGATCATGGGGGTCGCCTCGATCCTGTTCGTGCTCGCGACCGAACGCGGGCGGCTGTTCCGCCCCGGCTGACGGAACCCGGAAGCCCCGCCCGCCGTTCGCGCTGCACAACCAATGGAGACGATCATGGGTGGACATCAGGTACGCAGTCACGGTTCGGGCGACGATGGCTATGACGAGGACGGATTCGACGAAAGCCAGCGCGCCGAAATCCTGGAGGCCACCCGCAACGGGCCGAGCGACGGGACGGTGATGACCGACCTCAGCCCCGACCTCGGCGAAATGACCGACGACGAGGGCGACGATTCCGACGAGATCGAGATGGCATCGACCACGGTGGGCGAAACCGACCGCAGCGTGGGGATGATCGAGGACGATATCGACGAAGACGATGTTCAGGCCGAGTTCGACGACGGCAGCGTGGCGGACGATGAGCTCAATGACGCCGACGACGAGGCGCTCAAGCCGTAACCCGGCCGATAGCCGTTGTGCGGGTGGCGATGTAGGCCACCCCGTAAGGTACACAGATACCAGGCTTTCGTTCATCCTGCTGACAGGAACCGTGACCAGAAGGCCACGTCTTCTGTAATAATCGGAAAGTTTGCGCTGCGACGCAACAAACCGGAATCGTCATGGTTATAGGGGCTCGGTCCGAGCAACGGCGCGGTGCGCTGCGGGCCCCAACGTGATGAAAAGGTATCCACCACATGCGTAAATTTCTTGCCGTTGCCGCGTTTGCGGCGACGACGGCTGCCGTTTCGATTGCCGCCCCCGCCGCGGCGCAGGACATGAATGCCGATCAGTCGACCGGCGCCACTGCGCCCGACGGCACCAAGGCATTCGGCATCGACCCCTATGTCGCCGTGATGGGCGGATGGGAACAGTTCGACAGCGAGCGTAACCCGGCGGGCATCCCCCAGGGGTTCCGCAACAACAAGCTCAACGGCAGCCTGGTTCAGGGCATCGCCGGGGTGAATATTCCGCTCGGACCAGTGTTCGTCGGCGCCGAAGGCAACGTCGCCAAGGGCGTGTCGGGCGACATCGATTGGGAATATGGCGCCGCGGGCCGGTTCGGCTTCCGCGCGGGTGAGAGCGGCTTGTTCTACGGCAAGGTCGGTTATCAGTGGGTCAATTTCGACAAGCGCGCACCGACCAACCGCGACTATAACGACGTGACCTATGGCGTCGGCGCCGAATTCGGGCCGAAGGACATCGGGCTCGGCGGGCTGACCGGCAACGCCGGCTTCCGCATCCGCACCGAGGTGTCGACGTTCGGCGCGGCGCACAGCTTCCGCCCGATGGCGGGGATCGTGACGCACTTCTAAGCGCACGCGGCAATGCAAGAGGGGGCGGGGTGTGGCACTGGCCATGCCCCGCCCTTTTTGCGTCAGGCGAAGCCGTCGCGCCGCTCGCGTGGGGCGCAGCGGATCAGCCGCGAGGTAGCGACCGCGGCCTGGCGGTGGACGACCGCGGCGCGATACGCGTCGTCGGTGACCATCTCGAGAAACGCGGCGGCGGTGGGATAGCGCGCGACGAAGGCGGTGTGCCACACTTCGTCGGCGGGGCCGATCAGGACGAGTGCGGGATCGCCCGACCAGACCACGGTGCCGCCGATGCGCGCGAAGACCGGGCCGCTCGCCTTGCCGTAATGACGATAGGCCTCCGCGCCTGTCAGTTGCTCCGCGGCGCAGGCATGGTCGGCGGGATAGACGGCGGCATCGCGGAAGCGGACGAGGTTGAGCATCTCGATCGGCGTGTCGCGGGGGAGAGATTTGAACGCGTCGAATGCGGCGCGATCGGGGTCGATATGGGTGTGGGTCATCGTCGTGTCCTCGCCTGATCGGGATCGGAAGTTCACGGAAGGTCACGCCACGGCGCGATCTCGTTGACGATGATCCGCATCCGGGATGCCCACCACCGAGCCCCGGCGACTATCAAGCACAGGTTTTCCAACTTTTGAAGGGCCGGTGGCTCACCGTGCTTCGACAGGCTCAGCACGAACGGCGTAGTGTACGGTTGTAGCGCGCTAACTGCCGAAGTCGTTGAGGATCGACGCGACATCGGCGGCGTTGAAGGCGTCGCCATCGGCATCTTTCGGAGCGGGGGCCGCGCCGTTGGTGGCGGGCTTGGCGGTCGGGGCCGAATCGGCGACGTCGACCGCCATCCAGATGATCCCGGCGGCCCACAACAGCGCGCTCCAGCGGCTTCGGAACAGGCGGGCGGATGGCATCATCGTGCCGCTATGCGCGCCAAAGCGTTGCACGCGGGTTGCGGGAATTGGTTAAGGCGCTGGGGTTAAGCGGGCGGCGGTCAGTCGTCGTGGTGGCGGCGGCCATCGGGTTCGCGCGCGACGCCCTTGAACGGATCGGCGTCGGATTTGACATCCATGAAGCGCCCGGTGGCGCGGTCGCGCTTGGTCCAGTGACCATCGGGGCGCGCAACCTGGGTGCGGTCGTCGACCGATCCGATCCGATAGCCCTCGCCAGTGTTCTCCGCCATGTCGGCTCTCCTTCTCCCCCACCAACGCATGGGCGGCGAAAACGATTCACTTCGATCAAGATTGACGGTGCGAAGTTGACGACTTTGATACGGAATCGCGTGTTTGTCGGGGCCGATCGTTTCCATTTTCGTTATAATCCGCGCTGTGGACGTGAGGGCGGGCGTGGGTGATGGGCTGAGCATGGCGGCGGCTCGATCGATGCGGATGGAGCGGGGCAGGTTAGCCCTCGCGGGGCGTGTAGGACAGCGGTTGGGGCCGGTTTAGCGCGGTGTTAAGGCGGCGCAGGATCGCGCGATGGTTCACCCGCGCGATCTCGTCAGCCCGCCGTCGCGGTTTCGGTCCCGACGCCGATATCGGCGCGCGGGCTGGGGCGTTTCGGCCGGCGAGCTGCGGCTGGTCGTGCTGGCGGGGGTGGCGATCGGGCTGGCGGTGCCGGGGGCCGATTGGTGGCGCGGCGCGGCGCCGGTGAGCATCGTGAGCACCGCGGGGACCGCGGACGCGGCGGGCGTGGTCCGGTCGTTCGGCCAGTGCCACACCGGGGGCGGGATCGACTGCGTCGTCGATGGCGACACCTTCTGGATCGACGGCGAGAAGATCCGCGTCGCGGACATCGACGCCCCCGAGACGCACCCGTCGCGCTGCGCCGAAGAAGCGCGGCTGGGCAATGCCGCGACCGACCGGCTGCAGGCGCTGCTCAACGCGGGGCCGGTAACCCTGATGTCGGTCGACCGCGATACCGACCGCTATGGCCGCAAGCTGCGGGTGGTCGAGCGGGGTGGGGTGTCGCTGGGCGATATGCTGGTCAACGAAGGGCTGGCGCGGCCGTGGGAGGGGCGGCGACAGCCCTGGTGTTGAGGGTGCGTCCGTGGGCGTTATCCCTAACTGGGAATCCCAAATCGGTTCAATCAATCAGAAAACTAATTTAAGTCGGCGGATCATCACTGCGCTGTCGAGCGAGACCGCGGCAACGGCGCGGCTAGCCGTGCGCGTCGCGCCGTTCCCGATTCTGATCCGAACCGCCAACGGGACGGTTCCCGCGCAGACCGCGGTCGTCCCGACCGTGCGGGTCGGCAACGTTGTCACGCACGACCTGCCCGTCGTCGTCTCGCCCGCGTTCGGCGACATGAACGTGGTGGGGATGAATTTCCTGTCGCGGCTGAAGGGATGGCGGGTCGAGGACGGCGCGCTGATCCCGACGCCGCATCGTTCACAACGAGCTTCCCAAACCGGAGTTACCCGATGATCCTGCCTGCCCGGCTGGCCGCCGCGCTGGGTGGCGCGACCGGTATACCCGCAGCGTCGCCGTTACGACGTGGCGTTCGCCTCGATCGCGATCGGGGATGCGGCGATGCAGGTGGCGCAACGCGCGCGGATTTGCGGGCAGGCGGGCAATGCGGCGTCGTTCGAACAGTCGGTGCTGAAGCGCGATCCGGTGCTTTCCGACGCGGCCCCCCCCGCTCGTGCGGGGTCGGGTCGTCCGAGCTTTCACGCGTCGATGCTGGTCCCCGCCTGCGCGTTCACTAGCCCGCCGTCGACCACCAGCGTGTCGCCGACGACATAGTCGCTGGCGCGGCTAGCGAGGAAGATCGCGGCGCCTGCCATGTCCTCGTCGGTGCCGATCCGGCGCATCGGGATACGCTTGGCGACCTCGTCACCATGATCGCGCGCGGCGCGGTTCATCTCGCTCGCGAACGCGCCCGGCGCCAGGCTGGTACAGATGATCGCGTCCTCGATCAGCCGCGCTGCCATCCGCTTGGTGAGGTAGATCAGCGCCGATTTCGACGCGTGATAGCTGTACGTCTCCCACGGGTTGAGCCGTAGCCCGTCGATCGAGGTGATGTTGATGACCTTCGACGGCGCGTCATAGCTCGCGCGCGCTTTAAGCATCCCGTGGAGCGCCTGGGTGAGGAAAAAGGGCGATTTGACGTTGAGGTCCATGACCTTGTCCCAGCCCTTTTCGGGGAAATCCGCGAACGGTTCGCCCCACGCCGCGCCCGCGTTGTTGACGAGGATGTCGAGGTGATCTTCATGCTCCGCGAGCTTGGCGGCGAGCGCCTTGCAGCCGTCGACCGTTGCGACGTCCATCGGCAGCGCGATGCAGTTCGACCCGAGCTCGGCGGCGGCCTCGTCGCACGCCGCGGCCTTGCGCGACGAGATGTAGACCTTCGCGCCCTGCGCGATATAGCCCGCCGCGATCATCTTGCCGATCCCGCGCGATCCACCGGTGATCAGCGCGACGCGCCCTTCGAGGCTGAAGAATTTGCTCGTGTCCATGTTTCTCTCCCTCTCCCTTTTGGGGAGAGGGCCGGGGAAAGGGGCAGTCCCTCCGATCCGGCCCATTGTTCGCGTGTCGACTGCCCTCTCCCAACCCTCTCCCCGGGGGGAGAGGGCTATGCGTTAACCCCCGCGTTTGATCGTTTCGCGCGCGATGATGATCTGCTGGATCTGGCTGGTGCCTTCGTAGATCCGGAACAGCCGCACGTCGCGGTACAGCCGCTCGATCCCGTAATCGGCGATGTAGCCCGCGCCGCCGTAGATCTGGACGGCCTTGTCGGCAACGCGGCCGACCATCTCGGACGCGAAATATTTGGCCGCCGCGCTTTCGAGGACGACATCCTCGCCGCGATCCTTCCTGGCGGCGGTTTCCATGACCAGCGCACGCGCGGCGAGCGATTCGGTCTTCATGTCGGCGATCATGCCCTGGATCAGCTGGTGCTCGGCGATTGGCTTGCCGAATTGCTGACGCTCGGTGGCGTAGGCCACGCTGTCCGCGATCAGCCGCTCGGCGACGCCGACGCACACCGCGCTGATGTGAAGCCGCCCGCGGTCGAGCACGCGCATCGCGATCTTGAAGCCTTCGCCCTCCGCGCCGAGTCGGTTGGCGGCGGGGACGGGGACGTCGTCGAAATTGACGTCGGCGACCTTCGCGCCCTTTTGCCCCATCTTCTTTTCGGGTTCGCCGATCGTGATCCCGGGCAGGTCGCGGGGGACGAGGAAGGCGGAGACACCGCGCGCACCCTTTTCCTCGCCGGTCCGCGCCATCACCGTGAAGAGTTGCGCCTTGTCGGCGTTGGTGATGTAGCGTTTGGTGCCGGTCAGCCGATAAACGTCGCCATCCTTGACGGCGCGCGTTTTCACCGCGCCCGAATCGCTGCCGACATCGGGTTCGGTGAGCGCGAAGCTCGTGACGATGTCGCCACTCGCGATCCGGGGCAGCCATGCGGATTTCTGCGCGTCGTTGCCCGCCATGACGAGGCCTTGGCTGCCGATCCCGACATTGGTGCCGAAGCTCGACCGGAAGGCCGGGGTCGTCCGGCCCATCTCGATCGCGACGCGACATTCCTCCGCCATCGTCAGGCCGAGCCCGCCATATTCTTCGGCGATCGACAGGCCGTACAGACCCATGTCCTTCATCTCTTGCGCGAGATCGGCGGGGATTGCGTCGTTCTCCTCGACCACCGCCTCGAGTGGGCGCAGCCGTTCGGCGACGAACCGACGGATCGTGTCGATCAGCGCGTCGAAGGTTTCGGGGTCGAGGGCCATGCTGTCCTTCCTGTCGGTTGCGCTTGCCTACCGACCGCACGCGCGTCTCGCAAACCCATTATTCGAAGCTCGGCCTGACGCACGTCGATTGACCGCGGCTAGCGCCATACTATGGTTGGCAAAAATGAAATGGAGAGAGTGATGCGGTTGAAGGATAAGCGCGCCGTCGTGACCGGTGGTGCCTCGGGGATCGGGCGAGCCACCGCGCTCAGGTTCGTCGACGAAGGAGCGTTCGTGCTGGTCGGCGACGTCGACGCGGCGGGGGGTAGCGCACTCGCCGAGGAATCGAACGGGCGGATCGCGTTCCGGCATACCGACGTCACCGATGCAGGCGCGATCGAATCGCTGATGCAGACGTGTCATGACGGGGGCGGGCTCGATATCGTGTTCAACAACGCGGGCGCGGGCGGCGCGCGCGAACCGATCGACGAGGTCGCACCCGACGATTGGGACCGGACGATGGCGCTGCTGCTGCGATCGGTCGCGCTCGGGATTCGCTATGCCGCGCCGCTGATCGCTCAGCGCGGTGGCGGCGCGATCGTCAACACATCGTCGGTGTCGGCGCTCGGCACCGGCTACGCACCGACCGCCTATTCGACCGCGAAGGCGGGCGTGCTCCACCTCACCAAGATGGCGGCGGCCAACCTCGCCAAGGACAGCATCCGCGTCAACGCGGTGGTGCCGGGGTTCATCACCACCAATATCTTCACCCGCCACCTCGACGTGGGCGAAGACACGCGTGCGCAGGCGAATGCGATGATCGCAGGCGCCGCCGCGGATGCGCAACCGATCCGGCGCGCGGGCCGACCCGAGGATATCGCCGCCGCGGTCGCATTTCTGGCCAGCGACGATGCCTCGTTTGTCACCGGCACGCACATCCTGGTCGACGGCGGGCTGACGATCGGCACGCGCGCGAGCTGGGATCCGACGCAGCCTAACCTGCTGTCCGCGCTCGACGCGCTGCAGTGAGTTCCGCCCCGATCCCGCCCGCGCGGCGGCTCGCGACGTCGGTCACCCTGAGCTACGGATTCGGGTCGGTTGCCTATGGCGTGAAGGACGCCGGATTCGGCACCTTCCTGCTGATCTATTACAACCAGGTCATCGGCGTCGCGCCGGGGACGGTGGGGCTGGTGATCATGGCCGCGCTGGTGCTCGACGCGTTCGTCGATCCCGCGATCGGGATGTTTTCGGACCGGACGCAGAGCCGGTGGGGGCGGCGGCATCCATGGATGTACGCCAGCGCGCTGCCGATCGCGATCGGATGGCTGCTGCTGTGGAACCCGCCCGCATCGCTCGCCGAACCCGCCAAGCTGGTGTGGCTGTTCGTCACCGCGGTCGTCGTGCGCAGCGCGGTGAGTGCGTATGAGGTGCCGAGCCAGGCGCTGACCCCCGAACTCAGCCAGGATTACGACGAGCGCACCCGGATCACCGCCTATCGTTACCTGTTCGGCTGGATCGGCGGGCTGTCGATCCTGCTGCTCGCCTATCGCGTGTTCCTCGTCCCCTCGGCGCGCTATCCCAACGGGTTGCTCAACGCCGATGGTTATCACCATCTCGCCTTCGCCTCGGCGGGGCTGATGCTGGTCGCGATCCTGGTGTCGTCGCTCGGCACCCATCGCGAGATCGGACGCCTGCCCAAGGTCGCGATTGCCAAGCAGACGTTCGGCGCGAACCTCACCGAACTATGGGATACGATGCATAATCGCGGGTTCGTGATCCTGATGCTGGCGGGAGTGTGCGCCTATACCAACCAGGGGATCAGCTACGCGCTGTCGACCTATTTCTACAATTATGTCTGGCAGTTTGCGCCATGGGCGCTGGGGCTGTTGCCACTCGCGCTGTTCGTCGGGGCGGGGGTTGCCTTCGTCGTGGCGCCACGGATCGGGCAGCGGACTAGCAAGCCGCGCGCGGCGTTCGTCTTCGTCATCGCCGCGATGCTGTTCCACACCGCGCCCTACTGGCTCCGTTTCCTCGGCGTCCTGCCGCCGCCAGGATCGGTGGTGCTCGTCTCCATCCTGTTTCCGATCTTCGCGATGTCGACCGCGCTGAGCGTGTCGTCGTTCATCCTCGGTGCGTCGATGATGGCCGATGTGGTCGAGGATTCGCAGGCGCGCACCGGGCGGCGTAACGAGGGGGTGTTCTTCGCGGGATCGTTCTTCGTCCAGAAATGCACCTCGGGGATCGGGATCGCGGGCGCGGGGCTGATCCTGTTCCTGGCGCATTTCCCCAAGGCGGCGAAGGCGGGAACGGTGCCGGTGGAGACGCTCGACCGGCTGACGCTGCTGTTCATCGTCGTGTACGCGCTGCTGGCGCTGGCTGCGGCGGTGCTGTTCACGCGGTTTCCCTTCGGGCGTGCAGAGCATGATGCGCGGTTGATCCGGCTCGCCGAAGCCGCGGCGATGGACAAGGGCCCGATCAAACCCTGAACTTGGCGTGTTTTCGGGAGCGTTTGCGCTGAATAGGTCAGCTATTCCGCCTCGCTTCGTCGCGCGGTGAGCGGTTCATCGGGGGGCGAACACCGTTCACCCGAAAAGGTTCCCGCCGAGGTTGGTAATCGCAAAACCCTCGGCTAGCCCGAACTGGACAAACGGGTTTCAGGCCGGGGGGTCAAGATGACGTTCAAGCAGTTGACGGCGCGGTTTGCGCTGGTGGTTTCGTGCATTCTGATGACGGCGGCTCCGGCCTCCGCGCGGTTCTGGCAATGCGCCCCCTATGCCCGCGAGATTTCTGGGGTCGATATCCACGGCAACGCCAACACCTGGTGGAGCCAGGCCGCGGGTCATTACCAGCGCGGCGCGGCGCCCAAGGTCGGTGCGGTGATGGCGTTTGAATCGACCAGCCGGATGCGCGTCGGTCATGTCGCGATGGTATCGAAGATCGTCAGCGATCGCGAAGTCCTGTTGACCCACGCCAACTGGTCACGCCCCGGAGGCATCGAAACCGGCGTCCGCGCAGTCGATGTCTCGGCGGCGGGCGACTGGAGCGAAGTGAAGGTCTGGTACGCGCCGCTCGGCGATCTCGGGACCTCCGCCTATCCCGTCCGCGGCTTCATCTACGCCGATGGCGCGCCCACGGTCGATACCGACGACGTCATCCCGCTGCCGACCGGCACGATCATCGCGACGTCGGCGAGCGTCCCGGTCGTCCCGGTGGCGGCGAACTGACACCGCCACCGGCGACGCGGCGAGCAGGTTACGCCTTGCCGGGTTTGAACGTCATCGACACGCCGTTCATGCAATAGCGTTTGCCGGTCGGCTTGGGACCGTCGTTGAACACATGGCCTTGGTGGCCACCGCAGCGCGCGCAGCGGACCTCGGTCCGCGCCATCAGCATCGACCGGTCGGTCTTGGTCACGATCGCGCCATCGAGCGGAGCCCAGAAGCTCGGCCATCCGGTGCCGCTGTCGAACTTGGTCTTCGACGAATAGAGCGCGTTGTCGCACCCCTTGCAGTGGAAGATCCCGGCACGATGCTCGTCGTTGAGCGGGCTGGAACCGGGGCGTTCGGTCCCCGCCTCGCGCAGCACGTTATAGGCGGCGGGGCCGAGTTGCGCCTTCCATTGCGCGGGGGTCTTGGACACCGGGAATGTTTCGGCGGCAGCGTCCGCGGGTGTGCTCCGCCAACCCCACAATACGGCACCGGCGGCGGCGGTGCCGGTGAGAGCCAGAAACGAGCGGCGATCGGGGGTCATCACGAATTTCTCCTTATCGACAATGATGTAGATACGGATCAACCCGGCAAAAGGATACGGAACCGCGCGAAATTTCGTCCGTCGTGCGCAAGATGACGTTCGCTCAGCTCGATCCGCTGAGCTTGGCGAAGGGCGTGGGTCTCTCTGCGCTTCGCCAAGCTCAGCACGAACGGATCTACGTAACGTCGTACTCTCTGGGCCGCTGCGGGCCGATTGCTAGCTCAGTCGATCAGTATTTGCTGATCTCGACCGGCATCGACCGATAGCCGTGGACGAAGCACGCTGCGACGCGGGTCGGTTCGCCGGTGACGTTCACGCGCATCCGCCGTTTGGCCATTTCCTCAAGCAGAATTGCGATCTGCATTTCGGCGAGGCGCGCGCCGACACAACGGTGGATGCCGTGGCCGAATGCCAAGTGGCGGCGCGCATTGGCGCGGTCGACGACGATCTTGTCGGCGTCGTCGCCGAACACGCTACGGTCGCGGTTGGCGGAAATGTACCACAGCGCGAGCTTGTCGCCTTCCTTGATCTGCTGCCCGTGAAGTTCGGTATCCTGGGTTGCGGTGCGGCGCATGTGCGACAGCGGGGTCTGCCAGCGGATGATCTCGCTGACCGTATTGGGGATCAGCGCCGGGTTCGCTTCGAGCTTGGCGCGTTCGTCGGGGAATTGATCGAGCCCATAGGCGAGCCCCGACATCGTGTTGCGCGTGGTGTCGTTGCCACCGACGATCAGCAGGATCAGGTTCCCGATGAATTCGAACTGGTCCATCTGGCTCATCGCGTCCGAATGGATCATCATGCTGATCAGGTCGGGGGTCTGCGGTTTATCGACCTTTTGATTCCACAGATTCTGGAAATAGGTGCCGCATTCGTACATATATTCGAGCCGCTTGAGCCGTGACGGTTCGTCCTTGATCAGCTCGATATCGCCCGCCCAGTCGGACCAGAACGTCAGCTTGCGGCGATCCTCCCAGGGGAAATCGAACAGGATCGCGAGCATCTGCGTGGTCAGCTCGATCGACACAGTATCGACCCAGTCGAATTCCTTGTTCCAATCGAGACTGTCGAGAATATCGGCGGTCCGCCCGCGGATATCGTCGGACATCCGCGTCATTTCCGACGGGGTGAAGGCGGGCGAAACGCTGCGGCGTTGCCCGGTGTGAACGGGGCGGTCGCGCGCGATGAACATCGGCATCCGCACGTCGTTTTCGGGGAGGAAATCGGCCAGCGTGATCCCGCCGACTTCGGATGAATAGAGTTCGGGGAGCGATTCGACCTCGACGATCGGCTTGTAGCTCGACACCGACCAATAGGCGCCGAAATCGGAATGCTCGACGCGGTGAACCGGGGAGTCGGCACGTAGCTGCGCGAATGGCGCCTGCCACCGATCTTCGGCGTAGAGCTCTGCGCGGCTGACGTCGAGCGGGTCGATCTCGATCTGCGGCTGGGCATCGTGTGCGAGTGTCGCCATCCTGGTCTCTCCTTTGACCCAAGAATGCCCCTTAACTGACATTCATGTCAATTGGGCTTGGCGCGCCGCCATCTCGGCTTGGCGCTCCCCGACTGCAGCACGCCGCGGCGGAAGAGGCGCGCGCCGACCGCGATGAAGATCGCGACCCACAGCAGCTGCCATGCGATCGCGGCGACGTGCGGCCACAGCGCTGGGCTGTTCGCGGCGTGCCCCGCCATCGCGAACGGGGAAGAGAGCGGCAGGACGTCGGCGATCGTCGCGATCCATGTCCCCGGATGCGAGGCCGCCGCGGTCGCCAGCGCGAACATCGCGACCTGAAGGATCGTGATCGGCAGCGAGAGCATCTGGATTTCGCGCATCGTCGAGGCCTGTGCGCCGACGCCCAGGAACACCGATCCCAACAGCAGATACGCCATCGTGAAATAGGTGCCGAACAGCAGCGCGAACATCGGCAGGCCGACCGCGGGCACCAGTTCGGCCAGTGCGGGCGCGGCGCTGGCGGGCAGCAGCGACCCGATCTGCGCGATCACCGTCCCCCAGAAGGCGACGAACAGCACCGCGACCCCGAACATCCCGATCAGCTTGCCCAGAAACACCGATTCGAGCGGTACCGCGGCGGCGAGCACCTCAATTACCTTGTTGTTGCGCTCCTCCGCCATTGTGCCGACGACCTGCCCCGACAGGAACAGCGTCAGGAAGAAGATCCCGAACACCGCGAAGAAGGCGGATTCATGTTGTCCGCTTGCCGAGGGCGTTGCGCGCGACATCTGGGTTTTGGTCGCGACCACCTGTGGCGCGTTACCGCCCAGCCGTTCGGCCGCGAGCGTCTCGCCCGCAAGCAGCGTCAGATATTCCGCCGCACGCGCGCCGCGTGGGCCGTAGAGGATCTGCGGCGCGGCGATCGGGCCGTAGAGCACCGCGGAGGCATCATAATCCGGGCTGGCGAAGGCGGCGCGCGCCTGCGCAGCGGGATCGGTGGTCGGATCGACCGTCGTCAGCGGCGGCGGCTCCTCGTCGGGATTGCGGAACGCCGCGCGCAGCCGCGTGTCCGCCGCGGCGATCGTCGGGGCTGCGGCCCGCGGGAGGATCGCGACGATGCGGGTCTTGCCCGCGCTGCCGCCCGAGACGCTGGCCGCGCCCATCCCGCCGATCGCGCCGAACGAGCCCATGATGACCGGCGCGAACAGGAAAAGCAGGAAGATCGGGGTGAAGACCGTCGCGACGAAATCGCGCCGCGCGATCGTTAGCGTCTGGCGGATCGTCCGCCGCAGGTGGCCGCTCATGCCGCCATCCCCGGCGCGACCGGCTCACCCGCCGCCTCGATCGCGTCGCGCCCGACGATGCTGACGAACGCTTCGTGGAGCCCGGGCCGTTCGATCGACAGCCCGGCGATGCCGTGGCCGCGCTCGATCAGCGTCGCGAGCCACGGCTCGATTCCGCCGTCGGGAAGCTCGAATCGCCACACCGCGCCGTCGCGGACCGCATCGCGCGGCAGCGCGGCAGCGACCGCGTCGCCGGGATCGCGCGGGGTGTAGAGCACGCGCTGCGGCAACATCCCGCGCGCATCGTCGACGGTGCCTTCGAACCGTCGCTTGCCGCCCGCGATGATCGCCAGCCGGTCGCAGATCCGTTCGGCATGGCTCATGATGTGGGTCGAGAACAGAATCGTCGCGCCACGATCGCGCTCGGCCAGGATAAACGCTTCGAGCTTTTCCTGGTTGACCGGGTCGAGCCCGGAAAACGGTTCGTCGAGGACGAGCAGCGCAGGGCGGTGGACCACCGATCCGAGCAACTGGACGAGCTGCGCCATCCCCTTGGAGAGCTTCCGGATCTTCTCGTCGACCGCATGCCCGAGCCCGACCTCTTCCATCATCGCGGCGGCGCGCGCGCGTCCCGTCTTGCGATCGAGCCCGCGCAGCGCGCCGAGGAACGCGATCGCATCGCGTGCCTTCATCGCGGGATAGAGACCGCGCTCTTCGGGCAAATAGCCGATCGAATCGCTTACCGCGCGTGGGTTGGCGTGGCCGAGTACCGATCGCTCGCCGCCATCGGGCTCGATGATCCCGAGCAACATCCGCAGCGTCGTGGTCTTGCCCGCGCCGTTGGGGCCGAGCACGCCGTAGATCGCGCCGGTCGGCACCGTCAGGTCGACGCCGTCGACGACGCGCCGCCCGCCGAATTTCTTGACCAACCCGGTGGCGGTGACCGCCGATGCATCGCCCACGAATTTCCCCTTTGCGCAGAAGGTTGTGGTAGCGGGGCGGGGTGCGCGAAGACAAGCCAGAACGCCAGTCTGAAGACCAGTCCGCCCAGGGGCTGGCCCACCGGATCAAGGCGATGGCCGCCGAACTAGGCTTCGCGGCCTGTGGCATCGCGCGCGCCGACGCCGCGCCGCAAACCGCCGCGCGGCTGCGCCAATGGCTCGACGAGGGGCGGCATGGCGACATGATCTGGATGGAGACGCGCGCGCATCAGCGCGAAACCCCGCGGGCGCTATGGCCGGAGGTCAGGAGCGTGATCGCGCTGGGGATGAGCTACGCTCCCACGATCGATCCGCTCGCGCTGGCGGGGGAGAGCGATATCGGGCGGATTTCGGTCTATGCGCAGGGCGGCGACTATCACGACGTCGTCAAACGCCAGTTGAAGGCGCTGGGTCGCTGGCTCGCGGGAGAGGCGGGGTGCGACCTGAAGGTCTTCGTCGACACTGCCCCGGTGATGGAAAAGCCGCTCGCCGAGGCGGCGGGATTGGGCTGGCAGGGCAAGCACACCAATCTCGTCAGCCGCGATCATGGCAGCTGGCTGTTCCTCGGCGCGATCTACACGACGCTCGATCTGGTGCCCGACAGGCCGGGAAGCGACACGTGCGGTTCGTGTGACGCGTGCCAGCGCGCCTGCCCGACCGACGCCTTCCCCGCGCCGTATCGGCTGGATGCGCGGCGCTGCATCTCGTATCTGACGATCGAGCACGCCGGGTCGATCCCGCACGAGTTCAGGGAAGCGATCGGCAACCGCATCTATGGCTGCGACGATTGCCTGGCGGTGTGCCCGTGGAACAAGTTCGCGCACGCCGCGAGCGCGAACCTCGCCTTCGCGCCCCGCGCGGAACTTGCCGCGCCTGCGCTTGCCGACTTACTGGCGCTCGACGATGCGGGATTTCGCCAAGTGTTCGCAGGCAGCCCGATCAAGCGGATCGGGCGCGATCGCATGGTCAGGAACGCGGCGATCGCCGCAGGCAACAGCGACGACCCCGCGCTGGTCCCTGCGCTCGATCGGCTGGCGGACGACGCGTCGGAGGTCGTGCGCGAGGCGGCGGCATGGGCACGGGCGCGGCTGGCAGCCGATTGACGCGGGTCAGTTCGGCAGGGGCGCGTGGTCGATGTGGGTCAGTACATGGCGCGCGAACAGGTCGGCTTCGGCGGCATGGGGGTAGCCTGACAGGATAAACGCCTCGATCCCCATGTCCTGGTACATCCGCAGCTTGGCGAGCACCTGGTCGGGATCGCCGACGATTGCGGCACCGCAGCCCGATCGGGCGCGGCCGACGCCGGTCCAAAGATTGTCCTCGGCATAGCCATCGTCCGCCGCCGTCTCGCGCAGCGCCGCCTGCGCGGCGACCCCGGCGGAGGTCGAATCGAGCGATTTGGCGCGGATATCAGCGCCTTGCTGCGCGTCGAGTTTCGAGAGCAGGCGGTCGGCATAGGCGCGCGCTTCGGCCTCGGTGTCGCGGACGACGACGTGAGCGCGATAGCCGAAGCGGAGCGTGCGGCCGTGCGCGGCGGCGCGCGCGGTCATGTCGGCGATGATCTCGGCGACCACTTCCTTCTTGTCGGGCCACATCAGGAATACGTCGCAGCCCTTGGCCGCGGCTTCGCGCGCGTGCGGAGAGAGGCCCCCGAAATAGAGCAGTGGCGCCTTGCCCGAGACAGTGCCGATGCGCGGCGGATCGACCTTGAGCTGCCAGAATTCGCCCTGGTGATCGAGCGGTTCGCCGTTGAGCAGTGTTTTCAGGATATCCATCGCCTCGACGGTGCGTGCGTAGCGCGGGGCGGAGGCAAGCGTTTCGCCGGGCAGATCGGACGAGATGATGTTGATCGTCAGCCGCCCGCCGGTCATCCGGTCGATCGTCGCGATTTGGCGCGCGAGCTGGGGGGGCCAGGATTCGCCGACCCGCACCGCCATCAGCAGTCTGATCCGCCTCGTCAGCGCCGCGATCCCCGCGGCGAACGCGGTGGTGTCGATCCCGAGTGCATAGCCCGAGGGGAGCAGGATGTTGTCGAACCCGCCGGTTTCCGCCTGCATCACGATGTCGCGGCAATGTTCCCAGCTCGATGCGAGCCCGGGGTCGGGCTGGCCGAGGAATTCGTAATCATCGTCGCACAACGCGGAAAACCAAGAAATCTCGCACGGACCCGTCGTCATGGCAGCTTCTCCCCGCGCGCGGCGGTGAGCACCGCATACCAGTCCTCACGCGACCAGATGATCTTGTAGGCATCGGCCAGTTCGGCGATCCGGCTCGCGTTCTGCGTGCCGACGATCGGGATCGCGCGCGCCGGATGCGCCATGATCCAGCTGTAGGTGGCGGCCGACCGATCGACCCCGAACTTCGCCGCGACGACGTCGAGCGCGGCGGCGACCGCCTGCTCGCGCGGGGTGGTCGGTCTCGCGACCCGTCCGCCGCCGAGCGGCGACCAGGCGAGGATCGCGACATCGTGTTTCATCGCCTGGTCGAACGATCCATCGATCATCGGATCGAGGCACAGCGGCGAGAATTCGGGTTGCTGGCTCGCCAGCGGGACCCCGGTGAGGAACGACGCCAAGGTCCGGGTCTGGTGGGGGGTATAGTTCGACACGCCGATGCTGCGCACCTTGCCCGACGCCACCATGTCCTCGAGCGTCCGGGCGACCTCGTGGGGGTGGGTCAGGATATCGGGGCGGTGAATCTGGTACAGATCGACGTGATCGACCTGCAGCCGACGCAGCGACGCATCGAGCGCAGCCATCAGATAGTCGCGACCCGAATCATACGGCACCGGCGGGGTGATCCCGCCCTTGGTCGCGAGCACCATCCGGTCGCGCAGCCCGGGCGACGCGGCGAACACGCGACCGAGTAGCGCCTCGGCATCGCCGAATCCGCCGCTGCCATCGAAGCCATAGATATCGGCGGTGTCGAAGAAGGTGACCCCAGCGGCAAACGCCGCCTCGATCAACGTCCGGCCGACATCCTCCGACTGACCAGCGAAGCGCCACATGCCCCAGGCGATCGGGGAAACTTGGATTCCGCTCTTGCCGAGGGGCCGCGAATCGGGTGTAAGGTGGATTTCAGACATCGCTGTCATATTAGGATGAGGAATGCCGGAAGAGCAAGTCCGTTACGGGTTGGTGGGAACCGGGATGATGGGCGTCGAGCATCTCGCCAACCTCGCGATCACGCCCGGTGCGGTGGTGACCGCGATCGCCGACCCGACCGCGGCGTCGCTCGGTTGGGCGTCCGATGCGTTGGGCGAGCGGGCCGATGGCGTCGCCACCTTTGCCGATTCGCAGGCGTTGGCGATGAGCGGGCTGGTCGACGCGGTGATCGTCGCCAGTCCCAACCATACCCATCGCGAGGTGCTGACGCCGTTGTTCGGCGAGGGGATCGCGATCCTGTGCGAGAAGCCGCTCGCGACGACGATCGAAGATGCGCGCTGGATCGTCGAGCAGGCCGAGGCCAGCGATGCGCCGTTCTGGACCGCGATGGAATATCGCTACATGCCGCCCGCCGCGACGTTCATCGACGAAATCCATGGCGGCGCGATCGGGCGCTTGCAGATGCTGTCGATCCGCGAGCATCGGTTTCCGTTCTTGCCCAAGGTGGGCGACTGGAACCGGTTCGCGCGCAACACCGGCGGCACGATGGTGGAGAAATGCTGTCATTTCTTCGACCTGATGCGGCTGATCACGCAGTCCGAGGCGGTGCGCGTCTATTGTTCGGGCGCGATGGACGTCAATCATCTCGACGAGCGTTATGACAGCGGCACCGGACCCGAACGCCCCGACATCATCGACAACAGCTATACGACGGTCGATTTCGCCAATGGCGTGCGCGCGATGCTCGATCTGTCGATGTTCGCCGACGGCGCGGAAAACCAGGAGGAGATCGCGGCGGTCGGCGATGCGGCGCGGCTCGAGGTGCTGATCCCCGAGGGCGCGCTGGTCCATTCGCCGCGGGTCGGTTTCCGCAATCCCAAGCGCCCCTCGCGCCGGGTAGTCGCGGTCGACCAGGCCGCGCTGGAGGCGGGCAGCCACCACGGCTCGACCTTCTACGAACATCAGAAATTCATCGCGGCGGTACGCGGCGAGGGATCCGTCGAGGTAACCGCGCGCGACGGGCTGATGGCGGTCGCGATCGGCACCGCGGCGGAGATCAGCGCGCGCGAACACCGCGTGGTGACGATGAGCGAACTGGGTTTCTAACGACGACGCGACGACCAGTCGCCGACGATCGATCGCGACACGACAAGCAATCCGCCAAGGAGCGGGATGGGGAGGAAGAGATGAAGACGATGTTTCTGACGAGCGCGGGAATCGCCGCGCTGCTACTGGCCAGCCCTGCACTGGCGCAAAAGGAAGCGACTCCGCCGAGCGATGCGACCCGGCCCGATCCCGTTGCGGGCGAAACGCCGCCGCCCACCGCTGACCAGAACGAGCCTGGAGACATCGTCGTCACCGCGCAGAAACGCTCGGAGCGGTTGCAGGATGTCCCGGTCGCGGTGTCGGTCATCTCGGGCGACGCGATCAGCGCCAAGGGCGGGACGAACCTCGAAAGCGCGCAATATCTGGTGCCGACGCTCAACTTCCGCAAATCGGGAACCGCGATCAACCAGTCGCTGTTCCTGCGCGGGGTCGGCACCTCGACCTTCTCGATCGCAGGCGAGCCGTCGATTTCCACCGTCGTCGACGGGGTGGTCTACAGCCGTGCCGGCGAGGCGTTCAGCGACCTGATCGACGTCGATCGGATCGAGGTGCTGCGCGGGCCACAGGGCACGCTGTTCGGCAAGAACACCAGCGCCGGGGTGATCAATATCGTCACCAAGCGACCGGGCGACGATTTCGGCGGCTTTCTCGAAGGCGGCTATTACACCAACGGCAACGAATATCGCGTTCGCGGCGCGGTCGACCTGCCGCTGTCGGGGATCATCAAGAGCCGGATCACTGGTTTCTACGGCCATTACGATGGCAATATCCGCAATCTGGCGCAGGGCGGCGACCGGGTGAACGGATATGAGCATTACGGCGTGCGCGGGATCGTCGTCGTCGATCCGACCCCCGATGTCAGCTTCACGCTGATCGCGGATTATCGCGAGAGCCACGACAATTGCTGCGCGGAAATCATCGGGACGCGCCCGACGAACCTCGCCGCCACCGTGCTGCCCACCCCGCTCGGCAACAAATCGCGCACGATCAGCCAAAATCTCGTTACCTCGGCCAATGAGAAGAGCTGGGGTGTATCGGGCGAGCTCGACTGGACGCTCGGCAACCAGACGGTGACGTATATCGGTTCGTATCGCGAGTACGACAACGAGGAGATTCGCGACGGCGACTGGCTACCACAGGCCTATATCGGGCTGATCCAGCTTCATGATTTCGGACCGCAGGTCAGCAATACGCTGACCCAGGAAATCCGTCTGACCTCGCCCGCCGACCAGTTCTTCAGCTATGTCGTCGGGGCGTATTATTCGCGCGCCTATACCGAGCGGAGCTTCAGCCGGTTCGATATCGTCTGTTCCGCCACGCCGACGCCGAGCGCACTGACCCCGTGCACCACGCCGGGGCTGACCGTGACGCGACCGCAGGGCACCGCGGTGTTCGGGTCGACCTTCAAGAACCTCGCCTTCTTCGGCCAATCCACGCTCAACCTGTCGGATCGGCTGCGCCTGATCGGGGGTTTGCGCTACACGACCGACCAGCTCAACGTCTTCCTGACGCGCAACACGCCGCTCGCAGGACCTGGAATCCAGCCGAGCTTCGGGCCGTTCAACGGCAAGACCACCAGCGACAATCTGTCGGGCAAGGCAGGCGTCCAGTTCGACATCGTGCGTCAGTCGACCGCCTACGCCACTTATTCGCGCGGCTACAAAGGCCCCGCGTTCAACGTCTTCTACAATCTGACCGCGACCGGCACCAACGTGATCGCGCCGGAAACCGCCGACAGCTATGAGGTAGGGTTGAAGAACACGTTCCTCGACGGCAAGCTCGTCCTCAACCTCGCCGCCTATTACGCGAAATATCATAATTTCCAGGCGAACAACCCCGACATCGTCGCGGGCGTGCTGGTCACGCGCTTCACCAATGCGGGCGAGATTTCGACGCGCGGGGCGGAGGCGGACCTGTTGTTCCAGCCGGTGCGCGACCTGAGTTTCTCGGGCGGGGTTGCCTATACCGACGCGCACATCGATCAGTTCAAGGTGCCGACCAACGGTGTCACGACCGGGGTGGTGCCGTCGGGTACGACGCTCGGCTACGCGCCGAAGTGGAAGGGAACGCTCGGCGCGGACTATCGGTATCGCACCGGCGGTGTGGTCGATCTCGCACTGGGCGCGCAGGGGAGCTATCAGTCGAGTCAAATCTCGCAGCTTGATGCCAGCGCGGCGATCCGGGCGGCAACCACGATCAAGGCCTATGGCCTGGTCGACCTGTCGGCGGGGATCGTCCAGCGCGACGACCTGTTCCGGATCACCTTCACCGTCAAGAACCTGTTCGATACCAGCTTCGCCTCGGCGATCACGAGCGGGGGGCCGGGCGGCAGCTATCGCTACATCATCCCGCGCGAGGCGGATCGCTATTATGGGGTGACGGGGCGGGTGAACTTCTGAACGGTGCCGACGCGGCTTCAGTGCGCCATCGCGACGGCGCCTGATCCGTCGTCGGGCACCGCCACGATGTGCGGGATGATCAGCTGGATACAACCGAGCGCAAGCAGATAGGACACCGAACAGATCGCGAGCAGCGGGCCATAACCATAGCCCGCTGCGAGCGACACCGCGGCGAGCTGGATCAGGACGATCGACCACATGTTGCCGCAAAAGGCGGCGATCCCGATCGTCGATCCGACCGCGCGCGCGGGCACGATGTCGGTCGCCAGCGCGAACAAGTTGGTGGAGAAACCCTGGTGCGCGAACAGCCCCAGCCCGAGCAGCAGCGCCGCCGACCAGGCATCGTCGACGATCAGCACCAATGTTACCGGCAAGACGAGCACGGCATAGAGCAGCATCGTGCCTTTACGCGCGCGGTTGACGCTCCACCCGTTCGCCATCAGCCGGGTCGGTAGCCAACCGCCAGTGAGGGCACCTGCCGCCGCCATCGCATAGGCGAGCGCGACCGGCAGACCGACGGTGCCCTGTGGCAGCCCGAACATCCGGTGGAACAGGTCGGGGAGCCATGCGAGCATGAAGAACCACACCTGGTCGGACAGCACTTTGGCGATCGCGATCGCCGCGGTTTCGCGGCGCCGGAACAGATCGGCCCAGCGGATCGGCGCGGGGCGGACGCCGTCTTCGACGACCGCGGGGATGCGGACCGACAACCAGACCGCGACCCAGATCAACCCGAGCGCACCCGCGGCGAGGAAGGCGGCGCGCCACCCGAACGCGACCGCGAGCGCGGGGACGACCAGCGGCGTCACCACTGCGCCGATATTGGGCGCGGTGTTGCCGATGCCGAGCGCGATCGAACGCTCCTTTTGCGTGAAATAGACCGCCGCGGATTTGACCGCGGCGGGTGTACCGATCGATTCGGCACCCCCCAGCACGACGCGCGCGGTGATGAATCCGGCGACGCTACCGACAATCGCATGCGCCATGCCCGCGAGGCTCCAGACCGCGACGCCGAGCGCGAAGCCCAGTTTCAACCCGACGCGATCGATGAACCAGCCGGTGCCGAGGAACGCGACCGCGGCGGCGACCTGGAACGCCGAGAGCATGTTGGCGTAATCCTGGTCCGACCAGTGGAACTCGGTTTCCAGCGTCGGCTTCAGCAGTGCCAGGATCTGGCGATCGACATAGTTGAGCATGATCGCGACGAACACGAGCGCAACAATGATCCAGCGCTTCCGATCGGTCATCACTCTGCTCTCCCGCGTCGCGTTCCGATAACGTTGTCATAGACGACGTCTCCGCGCTACAGCTTTGTCGCATGACCGATCGTGCCGCCACCCAGCGCCCGCTACCCGCCGCCGCCGATTTGTACGGCGATCTCGAACCGAGCCCGCGTGTCACCTGGCGCGATTACGTGCCAGGGTTGACCATCGTCGCGGCGGGCACGCTGGCCGCGGGGTTCATCGCGGATCGCTATGGTGCGCCGCTGACGCTGATGGCGCTGCTGATCGGGCTGGCGCTCAATTTCCTGTCGGGGGATGTGCGGCTGACACCCGGGCTCGCGTTCGCGTCGCGGTCGTTGCTGCGGTGGGGGATCGTGCTGGTCGGGGTGCGGATTACCTTCGGGCAGATCGCCGCGCTCGGCCCGGTCGCGCTGCTCGCGGTGTTCGGGATCGTCGCGGCGACGATCGGGGTCGGGATCCTCGCCGCGCGGCGGCTCGGGTACGACAGCGCGTTCGGGACGCTGGCGGGGGGCGCGGTCGCGATCTGCGGCGCATCTGCCGCGCTGGCGTTGGCGACGCTGCTCGGCGAGCGGCGCGCAAGCCAGGCGCAACTGACGCTGGTCCTGGTCGGGATTTCGGCGATGAGCGCGAGCGCGATGGTGCTCTATCCGCTCGCGGCGCACGCGCTGGCGCTGTCGGATTTGCGCGCCGGGTTCCTGCTCGGCGCGTCGATCCACGACGTCGCGCAGGCGCTGGGTGCGGGCTATTCCTATTCCGACGGCGCAGGGCAGATCGCCGCGATCGTGAAGCTGACCCGCGTCGCGTTGCTCGCCCCGGTGCTCGCGATCGTCGCGCTGTTCCTGCCGCGCGGCACCGCGGGCACGGGCGTCGGCATCCCGTGGTTCGTGATCGGATTCTTCCTGCTCGCGGGCGTCAATTCTACCGGAGTGATCCCGGCGCCTGCGACGAGGGCAGCCGAGGCGCTGGCGACCGGGCTGCTAGCAGCTGCAGTCACCGCGACCGCGATCCGATCGCCGATGGCGCAACTGGTGAAGGCGGGTCCGCGCCCGCTGCTGGTGATCCTGGCGGCGACGGTGACCGCGTTCGTGCTGGCGCTCGGCGCGACCGAGTGGCTGATCGGCTAGGTCGACGCGCGTACCACGAGCGCATGCGCCAATTCACGCTGCTCGTCCGCCTCGGCATCGCCGAGCAGCAGGTCGGCGGCGTTCCAGGCCAGTTCGCGCACTGGCTGGCGCATCGTCGTCAACGGTGGCCAGACGTAGCTTGCCAACGCGTCGTCGCCGAACCCGGCGATCGCGACATCGCCGGGGATCGCGAGGCCGCGGCGATGCGCGACCATCAATGCCCCCGCCGCCATCTCGTCGGAGCCCGCGAAGATCGCGGTGGGGGGCTCGGCGCGGGACAGGAGCAGGTCAGCCGCCTCGGCCCCGCTGGCGAAATCATAGCGACCCGATACGACGAAGCCCGGATCGATCTCGATTCCCGCCGCGTCGTGCGCGGCCTTATATCCCGCGACGCGCTGCGCGCTGGTCGCATAGTCGCTCGACCCCGCGATGTGCGCGATCCGCCGGTGGCCGCGCGCGATCAGATGCGTGGTCAATTCGCGTGCCGCCGCGACATTGTCGATGAAGGTCGACGGTGCGAGCCCCGGCCGTGTCCCCGGCGACACCCGGGCGAAGCGGATCCCCCGCGCCGCCAGCAGCGCGAGCACGGCTTCGTTGTCGGACAGCGGGGGCGTGAGGATGACGCCGTCGGGGCCGCTCGTCGCGATCAGCGCGTCGAGATCGGCGAGCAGCCGCGGCGACCCCCGATCATAGGGCTGGGCGAGGACCCGAACCCCGTCGGCTTCGCACCGGTCGCGAATCCCCTGCTGCATCGCATAGACATAGGCGGGACTGGGATTGTCACAGACCAGCGCCACCTGGAACGAGCGCCGCCCCGCCAACGACCGCGCCGCATGGTTCGGCCGGAAATTCAATTCCGCTACAGCGCGGAGTACCTTTTCGCGGGTGGACGGTCCGACATAGCGTTCGTTGTTGAGGACCCGACTGACGGTCTTGATCGACACCCCGCTCGCCAGCGCGACATCCTTGATCGTGGTCGTCATTGGGTCTGGGTGGCGCCGGTCATGCCGCGGTGTCGCATCGACCGGCGTGGGTCGCAATCGCTTTCGACGCGGCTACATCATGCGGTGACGCAGGTTGAACAGGATCACGAGGGTGCCCGATACCATCAGGATGATGATGACGGCGGAGAACAGGATCAGTTGCAGGTCGTCGCGGGCGGAACGCGCGAGGCCGATGTGGAGGAAGAAGCGGAAGTGAACCGCCATCTGGATCAGCGCGAGCGCGAAGACGATGGCGAGGGTGGCGGTGGTGCCGACGCTGGGCCAGCGCACCGCCGCGAACGCCGCGCCGGTCAGCACGAGCGCGGCGACATAGCCGATCGTGTAGCCGCGAGTTTCCTGGGATCTGGAATCGTTCGGTTTGGTCATCGGATCAGGCCTTGCAGATAGACAACCGAGAAGATCGCGATCCAGACGATGTCGAGGAAGTGCCAGAAGAGGCCTAGCCGCAGCAGATTGACCTTCACGCGCTCGTCGAGCCCGAAGAACGCCACCTGCACCATCATCACCACCACCCACAGACACCCCGCCGCGACGTGGAGCCCGTGCAACGGCACGAGCGCGAAGAACGACGACAGGTAGCCGCTGCGCGCGGGGTATGCGCCATCCCCGATCATCGTCGCGAAATCTTTGAGCTCCATCGCCAGGAAGATCAGCCCGAGTACCAGCGTAACCGCCAGCCACCGCATCAGTCGTACCTTGCCGGCGTCGTGCTTCATCGCGATCGAGGCCATGCCGAAGGTGAAGCTGCTGGTGAGCAGGACCAGCGTCTCGATGAACGCGGGCAGGATCTTGTACGTGTCGGCGGGGGTCGGCCCACCCGCGGTGCCGACAAGCATCACGCCATAGGTCGCAAACAGCAGCGCGAAGATGATCGCGTCGCTCATCAGGAATATCCAGAAACCGAACAGATCGTGCTCGGCGTCGCGATGGCTGAGATCGCGAGTGTCGCCGAGGTTGATCCCGGGGTGCTTGACCTCGTCGGCGCTCACCGGGTCACCGCGGCAAGGCCCTGGTTGAGCGGAGTCATCTCGAGCTGGCGCGGGATCGCACGCGCGGCGGCGACCGCGGCCAGCCAGTGCGCTTCGGTCCGTTCGATCTCGTGGACCGGGATCGTTCGGTGGACATCCCGGGCGAAGCTGCGCGCGATGATTGTCGCGACGATCATCACCGTGCCGAGGATCGCGAGCCACCACATGTGCCATACCAACCCGAACGCAAGCGCGGTGCCGACGATGCCGAGAACGGGGCCGGTCATGCTGTTCCGGGGCAGTTCGATGGGGTGATATTCGGGGGGCGGCGCATAGGGATCGCCGTCGCGCTTGCCGTCGTAGAACGGATCGCGACCGCGGACCTGGGGCAGCAGCGCGAAATTATAGTCGGGCGGGGGCGCCGAGGTCGACCATTCGAGCCCGCGACCGTCCCACGGATCCCCCGCGGTGACGCGATTGGCCTCGCGG
This sequence comes from Sphingomonas oligophenolica, assembly GCF_006438955.1. Lineage (GTDB taxonomy): Bacteria > Pseudomonadota > Alphaproteobacteria > Sphingomonadales > Sphingomonadaceae > Sphingomonas > Sphingomonas oligophenolica_A. Next base: position 209,999 of record NZ_RCZK01000004.1, read on the forward strand.
TCGCGGATACTGACCCACAGCTGGACGAACAGCGACGCGAGCGCGCCGAACAATATCAGCGCGCCAACCCCCGCGACGTACAGCCAAGGACGGAACGAGGGCTCGAACACCTCTTGGGTCCGCCGTGCCATTCCCGCCGCGCCGAGTACGTAGAGCGGCATGAACGCAAGGTAGAATCCGATCACCCAGCAGCCGAACGACACCCGGCCCCATTTTTCGTCGAGCCGGAATCCGAACGCCTTGGGGAACCAGTAATGATAGCCCGCGAGCATGCCGTAGAGCAGCCCGGGGATCAGCATGTTGTGGAAATGCGCGACCAGGAACAGCGTGTTGTGGACGAGATAATCGAGCGGCGGAAAGGCGAGGATGATCCCGGTGAAACCGCCGAGCACGAACGTCATCATGAACGCGAGCGAATAGAGCATCGGCACGGTGAAGCGCACCTGCCCGCGAAACATGGTCCAGATCCAGTCGTAGATTTTGACCCCGGTCGGCACCCCGATCGTCATCGTCGCGATCCCGAACACTGCGTTGATGTTGGCGCTTTGCCCCATGGCGAAGAAATGATGGACCCAGACGGTGAACGACAGCACCGCGATCGCCATCGTCGCGAGGACCAGCGAGGTGTATCCGTACAGCTCCTTGCTCGAAAAGGTCGAGACGACCTCCGAATAAACGCCGAACGCGGGCAGAATCAAAACATAGACCTCGGGGTGGCCGAACAGCCAGAACAGGTTGGCGTAGTTCATCATGTTGCCGCCAAGGTCGTTGGTGAAGAAATGGAACCCCAAATAGCGGTCGAGCGCGAGCAGCGCGGTGGCGACGGTGAGCGGCGGCATCGCGAAGATCATCAGGATGCTGGTGCACAGCGTGGTCCAGACGAACAGCGGCATCCGCATTAGCGTCATGCCCGGGCAGCGCTTCTTGTAGATCGTGACCGCGAAGTTGAGCCCGGACAGCGTCGAGGCGATCGACCCCAAGGTCACCGCCCAGATCCAGTAATCGGGACCGACGCCGGGGCTGAACGCGAGTTCGGTATAGGGCGGGTAGCCGCTCCATCCCCCGGTCGAAAACGTGCCGACGACGAGCGAGATCATCATCAGGCCGGCGGCGCCCCCGGTGAGCCACAGGCTGATCGAATTGAGCAGCGGAAAGGCCACGTCGCGCGCGCCGATCTGGAGCGGCATGACGTAATTGAACGCGCCGGTCAGGAACGGCATCGCCATGAAGAAGATCATGATGCTGCCGTGGGTGCTGAACAACTGCGCGAAATGTTCGGGATCGACGACGCCGGGCGCGTTGATCGCGGTCGCTTGTTGCAGCCGCATCAGCATTGCCTCGACCAGCGCGCGCGAGAGCATGACGAAGGCGAGCACGACGTACATGATCCCGATCCGCTTGTGATCGAGGCTGGTCAGCCATTCGCGCCACAAATAGCGCCATTTGCCGAGCAGGGTGATCAACGCGATGAGCGCGATCGCGCCGACCACTACGATCGCGGCGGCACCCGCGCCGATGAGTTCGTTCAGCGTCGGATTTTCCCACGCGCGCACGAACGGCAGCGCATGCCATTCGAACCGGCCGAGCACTGCGGGCCAGACGGACGCGCTCATCGTTCATTCTCCGTGGGCGACGACCGAAACCGACTCATGATATAGCCGAAAAAGCCATCGGGCGTTCGGGAATAATAGATCGGGTGTGCGGGAACGGAGCGTTGGAACAACGCTGCATAGGCCGCCGTATCGAGTGGGTGCGCCGCCGCGCGGACTCGTGCGAGCCAGCGGTCGTAGTCCGGAGCGGGCAAGGCCACGACGTCGAACTTCTGCTGGGGAAAGCCAGGGCCGTTATATTGCGTGTTCTCGCCGCGGAAAACGCCGGGCTGGCTGGCGGCAAGGTTGAGCTCGGTCCGCATGCCCGCCATCGCGTAGATCTGCCCGCCGAGGCGGGGCACCATCAGCGATTGCATCACAGTGCCGCTGGTCAGGCTGAGATGAATTGGGCGCCCGACCGGGATCGCCAGCTGGTTGATGACCGCGACGTGATGATCGGGATAGATGAACAGCCATTTCCAGTCGAGCCCGACGGCCTGCACCTCCACCGTCGGCTGGGTCGAAGCGATCGGGCGATAGGGATCGAGGCGATGCGTGTAGGTCCACAACAGAAAGGCCAGCCCGATCACGATCCCGGTCGGCGGAATCCAGATCAGCCCTTCGATCCACCAGGAAAAATCCCACTTCGGCTTGTACGTGCTATGTTCGTTCGACAGCCGATAACGCCACGCCATGATCGGCGTCAGCAGCAGCACCGGCCCCGCGACGAAGACCAGAACGATGCCGACGACGACATAGAGATGCCACTGCGCGGCGGCGATCGGACCCGCGTGGTTTACCACGGTGAGCTTGAGCACATCGCAACCCGACAGGGCGCCACCGGTCGACAGCATCGCCGCGGTGCGCAACGCCTTCTCCCAGGATCGTTCCGAACGCCGATCCGTCATCGTATCTTTCGCACCATGCCGTGTCCGTTATCGATCGCGACGGTCAATAGGCCCAGATCGTCGTCGATGTCGATTGCCGAGATTGGAAGGTCGGTCACGCCGATGGCAATGGCGGCGCAGCGATGTGGTTCCATGCTCGATCCGTCGACTGCGCCACCCCAATGCAATATGCATCAACTGCGATTGACTTGCATTAGCGTGGTTGCCATTGTCCGCACGATGACGACCATCGCACTCCGGCGGGCCTGGTTCCAGGTTCACAAGTGGATCGGGCTGGCGCTCGCGATCCTGATCATTCCCCTGTCGCTGTCGGGGGCGGCGTTAGTTTGGGACGAGGGTCTCGACCGGGCCATCAATCCCGATCGCTACGCCGTGAGCGGGACCGCGATCGTGGCGCCCGATACCTATGTCGCGGCGGCGCGCGCGGTGCTGGCGCCGGGCGACCGGATCGCGACGCTGACGCTACCCGGTGACGAAGGGCCAGTGTCGGTGGTCGCCAGTCGCGCGGCCACCACCGACCGACCGGGGCCACCGGCGCGGATGACCGTGTACCTAGATCCGCCCAGCGCGCGAGTGCTTGCCGTCGCGTCGGGCAACGGCGGCCTTGTCCGATTCCTCCATCGTCTCCACGGCAGCCTGCAGATCCCGGGGGTCGGGCGCAGTGTCGTCGGGTCGATTGGGGTGTTCATGATGGTCTCGTCGCTCACCGGCCTGTGGCTGTGGTGGCCGACGAAGGGGAGTCTGAAGCGTGCTTTCCGCTGGGGACGGCATCGTCACCTCGACACCAATATCCACCAGACGTTCGGGTTCTGGATCGCGTTGCCGCTGTTCGTGCTGTCGCTGACCGGTGCGTGGATCAGCTTTCCCGGCTTCTCCGGCGCGCTGACGGGGGAGGCACCGCGGGGTGAACGCCCGCGGACGCGCCCGGTGCCGCTCGCGACCCCGGCGCAGTCGATCGCGGCGGTGATCGCGCGGGCGCGCGGCGAGGCGAGGGGCAACTTGCGATCGATCGCTTGGCCGACCACGACGAGCCCTGACTGGACGGTGACTTTTGCGGGCGCTCGGCAGCCGATCAAGGTCGCCGACGATAGCGGGGTCGCGAGCGCGGCACCCGAGCGCGACCGGGCAAAGGTCGGGCGGCTGATGCGGCGAATTCACGACGGCACCGGGATGGGTGCCGCGTGGCAAACGGTGATTGTCGTCGGCGGCATCCTGCCCGCGGTGCTCGCGATGACCGGGGTGATCATGTGGTGGCGCAACCGCGGTTGGCGCGCGATGGTGAAGGCGCGGCTGGCGGCGCGCGGCTAATTTCCTCCCCGGACCTTGGGGAGGAATTATCGGCCCAGCAGCACGCGTGCCTGGCCCGCGATCTGCGCGAGCATCGCGGCGTTGGGTTGCGCGGCCTGCCTGGCGCGGTCGACCAGCGCCCTGAACTGCGCGACCCGCGCGGCGTTCGCATCGAGCCAGCCCGCGACGAACGCGCCCGGATCGCCGACCCCGCCGCGCGCGAGAAATTCGAGGCGAAGCTGCTGGAAATCGCGCGCCAGCCCCGCGATCAGCAGGCGTTCCCACGGATCGCTCGACGCGATCCGCGCCGCGGTCGATTGCGCCCAGTCGAGCCCGAGCGCCTGGCCGAGGTGCGTGAACGCGCGGGTGAGATCGGCCTCGTCGAGCCCGAGGCACTCGCCGAGATCGGCGAGCCCGATCGCACCGTCGAGTTCGAAGAGCCGCACGACCTTTTGCGCCAAGTGGCGCGGCGCGCCGACGGCTTCGAGTTCGGCGGCGATCCGCCCGCTGTGCGCGCTCGCTTCCTCGAGCAGCAGCGCCTTGGTCTGCGCATCGAGCGCGGCAATACCGGCCTTCATCCGCCCGATCACCATGCCTGGTAGTGTCCCCGGCGAGGTCGCACGAAGCAGATCGGCGATCTGCGACCGGGTTGCGATCGCGACTTCGTTGAACAGTGCGATCCGTGCCGCCTCTGGCATCGCGGCGGCTTCGATCTCGGCCCACAGCGCGCGGAGCCCGAACAATTCCTCGACGACGACGAACATTGCGACGATGTCCCCCATCGCCGCGCCCTCTTCCTCGGCGAGTTCGAACGGGTTGAGGATGCCGAGCCGGTTGACGAGGCGGTTGGCGAGCTTGGTGGCGACGATTTCGGCGCGCAGCCGATGCTCGTCGATCGCGCCGCGCCACGATTCTCGCATCGCGGGGGGAAACGCTTGGTGGAGATCGTCTTCGAGCTCGGGCGCCATGCCGAGCCCGGCGCGTTCGATCGCATCCTGCAGCGCGAGCTTGGCGGTCGCGAGCAGCACCGCAAGTTCGGGGCGGGTCAGCCCGTGGCCATCAAGCCCGCGGCGGAGCAGATCGTCGTTGCCGCCCAAGCCTTCGACCTTGCGATCGAGCCGCCCGGCGTTTTCAAAAATCTCGATGACGCGGACGTAGCTGGGGATCGCGGTCGCGCCATCGGCTTCCGCGATCGACAGCGCCAGTGTCTGAAGCCGATTGTCCTCGAGCACCAAGTGCGCGACGTCGTCGGTCATGCTGGCGAGCAACGCGTTGCGGTCGTCGAACGACACCCGACCCTCGATCATCTCGCGGTTGAGCGCGATCTTGATGTTGACCTCGTTGTCCGAACAATCAACGCCCGCCGAATTGTCGATGAAGTCGGCGTTGATCCGCCCGCCACGCGCCGCGAACGCGATTCGTGCGGCCTGGGTGATACCAAGATTCGCGCCTTCGCCGATCGCGGTGACGCGCAGCTCCTCGGCGTCGATGCGGAGTCGATCGTTGGCGGGATCGCCGACCTGGATGTTGTTTTCGGCGGCGGCCTTCACATAGGTGCCGATGCCGCCAAACCAGAGCAGGTCGGCGGGTGCCTTCAGGATGGCGGCGATCAGCATGCCCGGGTCGAGCGCCGCATCGGCGATACCGAGCGCGTCCTGCGCCTGTTTCGAGAGCGTGATGACCTTATCGGCGCGCGAGAAGACCCCGCCACCCTTCGAGATCAGCGACTTGTCGTAATCGTCCCATGACGATCGCGGCAACCGGAACATGCGGTCGCGTTCGACCCAGCTGGTCGCGGGATCGGGGTCGGGATCGATGAAGATGTGGCGGTGATCGAACGCGGCGACGAGCTTGATCGTCTTCGACAGCAACATGCCGTTGCCGAACACGTCGCCCGACATGTCGCCGCAGCCGACGACGCGGATGGGGTCGCGCTGGACGTTGATCCCGCGCTCGGCGAAATGCCGCTGAACGCTGATCCACGCGCCCTTGGCGGTAATCCCCATCGCCTTGTGGTCGTAGCCCTGGCTGCCGCCGCTCGCGAACGCGTCGCCCAGCCAGAAGTCGCGTTCGAGCGCCAGCGCGTTGGCGACGTCGCTGAACGTCGCGGTACCCTTGTCGGCGGCGACGACGAAATAGGGATCGTCGCCGTCGAGGATCGTCACGCCCTGGGGGTGGACGACGCTGCCCTCGACGATGTTGTCGGTGATCGACAGCAGCGAGCGAATGAAGATGCGATAGCTCTCGGTGCCTTCGGCGAACCACGCGTCGCGATCGGTGGCGGGGGAGGGGAGCTGTTTGGGGTAGAAGCCGCCCTTCGCGCCGGTGGGGACGATTACCGCGTTCTTGACGCGTTGCGCCTTCATCAGCCCCAAGATTTCGATCCGGAAATCGTCGCGGCGATCGGACCAGCGCAGGCCGCCGCGCGCGACTGGCCCGGCGCGCAGATGGATGCCCTCTACCCGCGGGCTGTACACCCAGATCTCGCGCCACGGCACGGGGGCAGGGAGGCCGGGGATCAGGCTGCTGTCGAGTTTGAACGCCAATGCCTCGCGCGCCGCGGGGGCAAAGGCGTTGGTGCGGAGCGTCGCGGCGACCATGCTGCGGTAGGCGCGCAGGATCCGGTCGTCGTCGATCGCGGAAACCGCCTCCAGCCCGCGATCGATCGCGCCGTCGGCGCGGCTGGTGCTTTCGAGCGACTGCGGATCGTGCGTCGCACCGAACCGGTCGATCAGCGCGGTCGCAACATCGGGCGCGCGGCGCAATGCATCGACCACCGTGGTCAGGCCGTAGGACATCCCCGCTTGGCGCAAGTAACGGAACCACGCACGGAACAGCACGACCGATTGCGGGTCCATCGCGGCATCGACGATCAGGCGGTTGAACGCGTCGTTCTCCGCGCGCCCCTCCAGCACCGCGGCGATCGCGTCTTCGAGGATGTGCGGGTCGCTCGACAGCGGGCCGCCTGCGTCAACAACGAATTCATGGACGTAGGAGCGCGCGTCGTCGGTCAGCGCGGTCGGCAGCTCCTCGATCACGCGAAACCCGAAATTCTCGAGCACCGGCACAGCGTCCGACAGCGCGAGCGCGCCGCCCTGACGATAGAGTTTGAGGTAGGTCGTGCCGTCGCGGTGGTACAGCCGCACCGATCGGGCACCCGAATCGGCAAGGTCCGCGAGGCGGATGATATCGGCGGCGGCCTCGTCGGCGGTGTTGGCGTTGCGATAGCCGGTCGGGAACGTCCCGGCATGGCGCAGCATCAGCCGCGTCGCGCGCGACGGGCCGACCTGGGTCGCCAGCGCCGCCTCGATCGCGGGACCCCAGCCACGGACCATTCGTTCGAGCCGATCCTCGAGCGGCGCGTGGTCCGGCATTCGCCCCGCGCCGCGCAGATCGACGGTGTAGCGCAGCAACGCGACCGTGCCGTCCTCGAGCGCGATCGACCAGTTGAGGATGCTGCCGTTTGCGGCCTCGCCCAGCATCTCGCCGATCGCGATCCGGCGCGCGGTGGTAAGGTCGTCGCGTGGCAGCCACACAAACGCGAACAGATGCCGTGCGAGCGCCGATTTCACCATCACCAGCGCGGGGCGCGGACGATCGGCAAGGCTCATCGCGGTCAGCGCCAGCTGTTCGAGCGCGCCGGGGGGGAAGGCAACGACGAGATCGTGCGGCAGCGCGGTCAGCGCGTGGGTCAGCGCCTTGCCGGTGTGGCCCTTGGGGTCGAACCCGAACTTGGCTTCGAGCGCGGCGAGGTGGGTCCGCAGCACGGGAACGTCGCGCGGGCGCGCGGTGAGCGCCGCGCTGGTCCACAGCCCGGCGTGGATCGAGAGACCGGTGATGGTGGGGCCGTCCTTGCGCGGCACGATGACCAGATCGAGCGGCACCGCGCGATGGACGGCCGAGATCAGGTTCGATTTGAGCAGCAGCGGGGCGGCATCCGGATCGGCTTCGAACCATTCGATCGCGGCGGTGCGCGATGCCTCGGCGAGGATCGGAACGGCGTGGTCGTGGCGCGCGATGCCGAGTTCATCGCTGCTGGTGCCATCGCAGGTCCAGTGCTGGTGACCGAGTTGGGTGAAGTGGCCGTCGATGAACCAACGCAGCAATGCCGCGCCTTCGCCCGGCACCAACGTCGCTTCGTCGCGCGCCATCGCGCGCTGGAGTTCGGGCCAGTCGACCACCGCATCGCGCACGTCGGTCAACACCGCGTGGAGGCGGCGGACGAGGTCGCGGCGCGCGCGCGCATCGGCGCGTTCCAGCTCCAGATACACCATCGATTCGGGATTGCCTGCGCCGCCGATGTCCTCGATCTCGCCATCGGCGGATCGGGTCACGCGGACGACGGGATGGATGATCCGATCGATGTCGAGGTCGGCGGCGCCGATCGCGGCGGCGATCGAATCCACCAGGAACGGCATGTCGTCGTTGACGATGCCGAGCCGCATCCGGCGCCGGACGTCGTCGGAAGGAATCGGCTGCAGCGCGATCGCGGCCTTGCCGGGCTTGCGCCGGGCACCCGCGGTGACGAGGAAGCGCGCGGCCTCTTCGATCTCTGGCCGGTCGAACCCGACGAGTTCACCGGGCAGCGCGCCCTTGGTTAGCCGCGCGGCCAGCGCGTCGATCGGTGTCTGGGGAGAATGAGCCATGCGCGGGAGGCCTACGCCCGCGGACAGGCTAGCTCAAGAGCGATCGAGCGTTTGCGATTATGTCTCGCACGCGCAACAAATCAACCGCGCGGGTCAGCCGCCCGTCGTCAGGCCGCGGCGCGCTTCACCACGGTTTCGACGAGCGCGGGTTGGTCGATCCGTTGGACGATGTCGAGCGTGCCGTCGCGGCCCGCGCGTGCGACCAGCACGACGAATTCGCCATCGCCCGCGCCGATCGGCACGGTGGCGAGTACCGGCAGCGTGCGCAGTTCGGCGGCGGCGCGGGCATAGAGGTCGGGGCGCGGGGCGGGGCGGCGCGCGGCGCGTTCGGCGGCGACGATCGCCTTGATGCCGCCAGCGAACCCCTCGAGAAACGCGCCGAGACCCGCGGCGGCGACCGCGTGGCGGCGGGCGTGGCTCAGCACCGCAGCATATTCCGCGAGCCGGGTCTTGTCGTATTCCGCGCCGAAGACGAGCTTGACGATCGGCGTCATCGGTGCGCGGGCCTGCGCGGTGATCAGCGCGTCGTCGAGCAGCGCGCGATACGCGGCCTCGTCGGCATCCGCGGCCAGCGCGAAATCATGCGCCCGACCGAGCGCGCGATAGAGCGCGGCGCGGCCGCGGGCATCGGCGCCGCGCACCTGCGCCGCGGATTCGCGTGCCATCGCCAGCCGATCGCCGAGCGCGCCGGTCGGGGCGGGCGGCATCATGCGATCGGGGTCTTCGTTTTCGTTTTCGACTTCGGCGTCGTCCTCATCCCGGTCGTCTAACCCTGCGCTCGGCCCATCGGCCCAGACCGGGATGTCGTTGGTCGTCGGCGCGGTGCGGACCGCGGCGTCGAGCTCGGCGGTCAGCGTCGCCTGGGTGTCGGCGTCGGCCATCACCTTCCAGTTGATGACCCCGTAGATGAAATCGATGTCGACGCCATTCGACGAAAATGGCATCAGGATGCCGCGGTACAATGTGGTGCAGCCGCTGTTACCGACGAATTCGGCCTCGAACCCGATCGGCGCACGATTGGCGATGATCTGGAGATAATGGTCGGTCAGCCGCGACAGCAGCGACCGGCTGGGCACTTCGGCGACGCGGCGGATGGCCGCGTCGAGCCCGCATTCCAGGCGCAGCGCGGCGCCGAGAAAGGCGATCGTCGGATCCTCGATGCCGTGGCCGAAATCGAGCAGCACGCTATGCGGTCCGAAATCGGTGATGCTGTCGGGATCGAGCCGATCGATCGCGGGGAAGGGCGCGCCGTGGAGCAGCGAGACCCAATGGTTGTAGGCGCGAACATGCATCCGGCGCTCGTCGCCGCCCAGATCGAACACCTGATCTTCGACCGCGCCGTCGGTCGCATCGTCGATCTCGGTTCGTGCGTTGTCGAAGCCGCCTGTCGTATCCATGCGAATGCGTACCCTCACCGACCGAGCCCAACGCCCGTCGCAGGGTGTTTGCCACCAAGGTGGTAAACGCGCCGTAAAGAGGCGCAAACGACCTGCCGAACCGCTTGTCAGCCCCCCCGACACCTGTTACTCGCCCGCCTTCGCCGATCGCCGCCCGCGGTGTTCGGCGCACCAGGCCGCTTTAGCTCAGCTGGTAGAGCATCGCATTCGTAATGCGGGGGTCACAGGTTCGAGTCCTGTAAGCGGCACCATTATTTATCATTCTAAATCAATGAGGTAGCCGTCGCCTGGTGCCCCGCGGTAGGGCCGGCGGCTGTTTCATCGCGTACTCTTGATTTCGGCTGATTTCCGCCGTTTCCGTCTGACCCCCGGCGACTCCATGCAACACGGGTGCAACATGGCCCGCGTCATTCGGGCCCATCAAACCGGCACGCCAATCTCGTCCGGCCAGATCGCCCGCCAATGCACGCCTCCCGTGTCGGTCGCGATCTCGCCGCCCAGCGATCCGTATGACGACTGCAGGTTGAGGTGCCCGAGGAGCGGCCGCTTCCCCGTCTCCGAATCAGGTTCGATCGCGAAAACGGGTAACATCGGCACGTCGTCGTGAATCTGCTCGTGTTCCTGTTCGCCGAAATCGTCGACGCCAAGGTCGCTCTCCGGATCAAACCCGCGGCGGTCATCCTCGATCGACGTGTCGCGGTCGTCATCCTCGTCATCCTCGCCGATCGGCCAGCCCCGCAGACCGGGTCGCTGCTCGCCGCCATGCGACAGCTTGTGGCGACCGCGTGTATTCCATTCGGTGTAGGCGACTTCGGCGTCATCAGGGTCGCCGGGAAGGCCGCGGACATCACTGATGTAGAAGCCGGGATCGTCATCGCGCGCCGAACAGCAATCGCCGTCGTCGTCTTCCGCGTCCTCCGGCACGCCAGGAAGGCCATCGGGCGCGCTGTCGTCGTCGGCGGGGTCATAGTCGTTGCCGGGCGCGATCATCAGCACGCTTCCGCGCTCGTCATCCTCGCCTTCCGGATCCCCGTCGATCGCGTCGAGCATGTCGATCAATCCGTCGATCGTCTCGCCGATCTCGCGGGCGGCGTCGGCGCGACCGAGCCGCTGGGCCAGATCGCACAAGGGCACGAGCTGGGCCCCGGCCTGCATGCGGAGCTCAAGCATCGGCCCGCTCCTCGATCAGACGATCGACGTCATCAAATATCGGCTTGAGGTAGTCCATGCTGAATGACTGCAAGTGGCCATCCTCGTCGGCGGTGATCCCGTGGCGAAGCTTCCATTGAAGGGCCCTCAGATTGGGCGCTGGCATCGCCATCAAGGCGTGCTCGGCGGCAACAACGGCGTCATCGTGACGTTCGAACGACGTGCAGACGCGCTCGATATTGAACCGGCGATCGTTGACCGTGCGGAGGCGACGATATTCGGCGACGGTGTCAATCGCGTCAAGACGACGCTGCTTCGCCAAGGCTGAGCCGGTCCAAAGGCCGTTCTCATTCGAGATGACCCAACGGCGATAGGCATCAATGTCGAGCGTATGCGCCACAGCGTTGCGATCGGAGAACGGGAATTCGCTCCAGTCGATGATTGCCTGGCTCGGCTTGTTCGCCTCCCATCCGACCATCACTCGGTCATGATAGACGTCGAATCGTGCGGCGCGCTTTTTGGCCCGCTCGTAGGTGATCATCGCGGCATCCCAACCGGAGGCGGAGGGGGCTGCGAGGGCTGGCATCGCGCCAATCATGGCGACAGCGGGAATTGCCACAACGGCGTCGAGCATCGCGCGGCGAGTTATGATAGTGACGTGGTTAGCCATTGCCGTTCCTTTCGAGAGAAGGCGGTTCGTGGTTAGAGCCGGAGCAAGGGTCCTAAGCCTTGCTTCGGCTCGGCTTTCTGCTACCAATAACCTATGACCGCGTCAACGCCTGATATCAAAAACCTTGGCGGGCGCCCGCGAACAGGCATCGGCACACCAGTCATGGTGCGCCTGCAGCCCGACCAGCTCGGCGCGCTCGACCAGTGGATTGCGAACCATGAAACAGCCCCCTCCCGCCCCGAGGCAATCCGTCAGCTGCTCGAGCAGGCGTTGAAGCCATGAACCGCGAGCAAGAGGCCGCGATCGTGCAAGCATTCATCGACGAACTGGGCGCCGGTCCTCATACCGGCACCGAAGCCTTCCGCGCGTTCCTGGGCCTCGAGGCCATATCGGGACAGCTCTTCGAAGGCCTCGGCGGCGATCCGTGGCAACAGGTACACGCGCTGCTGAATCGGCGCGGGGTCACGAGCGGCTGAGCGCTTCACCTTCGCGGCTCGTCGCCTCTTCGTCGGTCTCGGCCTCACGAACCATGACGACGTTGACCGGCTTCGGATTAAGCGCGCGCTCCACTGTGCGCTTGCTCAATCCGGTTTCATCCGCAATCTGCTTTGCGACGCCAACCGGCCTCCCGCCTTGCGGTCCAGATTTAGGTTTTGCGTCAATCTGTCGCGAAACCTCGGCCCGCGCTTCGAGCAGGTCAGCATATCGCCAGATATGCTCGTCGCGCTGCTCCTTGGTCAGATCGAGCCGATGCCCAGAGATTCGGCCAGCGTTCGCCAGCGTTAGCGGGTTCCAGCCGGTAACGGCCAGCATTGGCGGGGGGACGGTCGCGCGCGCGCGCGTGTACGCTCGCGGGCACGAGGGCAACGATCCGCCGAGCCCGCGCGACATCATCGGGTGACGACCCATGACGACCAATCCCGCGCTGCATGCGGCCACGACCAGCTACACGCCGCCCTCACTGGCCGCGCTGACCGACCCGCCCAGCTTCCTGTTCCGCAACCCCGATCCCCGCGCCGGTCGCCGCTTCCGCTACGCCCTGATCGAGGCCGGGCTTCGCTGCCACGACAGCGCGGCTATCGAGCGCGAGACGATCGCCACGATGCGCAATCTCTGGACCGGCGACGCCGACATGCTCGCCAGCAACGAAGCCCGGCTCCGCGCATTCTGGCAGGCGGTTCGCGACGCCGAGACCGATCCGACCGTCACGATCGACCAGGACGAAGCCGACGCGATCAGCGAAGCGATGGGCAAGCTGGTCGACGCATCGCCAGCCCTGCGCACCATGTCCGAGCAAAACGCGTTGTTCGGCGAGGATGCGCCCAAGCTGGCGCTCTGCAGGCTGCTCGCCGGATGGACCGGGCTCGCCACGCCGTACCGCTTCCACATGGGCAGCATTCCGATGGCGACGATCGACGCGCTGCAGGACGAGATCAACGACATCGAGGTGAAGGCCGCAATGGCCGAGGTGCCGGGCATCGCGGGCATCGCGTTCGATGAGCTGGCGCTCCACGCGCTCGCGCTGCTCGGCTTCACCGGTGCCGTCCCCATCGAACCGGAGGGAATCGCGGCATGAAGATCGGCGTCACCACCCCGCCGGGCTATTCGCTCACGCCCTGGCGCCGGGACGTGTCGAGCAAAGTCGCCAACGCCGCGGCCAACGCCACCGCGAAAGCCGCCGACGGCGCGCGCGACGATATCCGGACAGCGATGCAGGGGCAGCGGCTGGGCAAGCTGTCGAACGTGATCGGCTCGACCAGCGACCGTGCGAAGAAGCGGACCAAGGTCGGCTCGGACGGCAGCTTCGACATCGGCGGGTTCGTTTACGCCAAGATCAGATCGGCCCGCACGCTGGGTGCCATCGAATCCTACGTCGACAATGAGACGACCACGATCCGGCCGGGCGGCAAGTGGCTGGCGATCGCCGGTCCCGAGATCCCCCAGAAGGTCGGACGGCGCAAGATGACCCCCGCGCTGTATCGCTCGGCGGGTCTCGAATCCTCGATCGGCCCACTCGTGTTCGTGAGGGGGCGGCACCCCGGCGTCGCGCGACTGGTCGTTGACACCACGATCCTGCGCAGCCGCGGCGGTAGGGCGAAGGCGACCAAGACGCTCCGGTCGACCAAGTCGCGCGCCCGGGTGTCGATCACCGCGTTCATTCTCATCCGCGCAACGCGCCGGTCGCGCCGGGTCGATCCCCGGTCGATCGCCGCTCGGTGGCAAGCGCGTCTCCCGCAACTGATCGAACGCGAACTCAATACCGGCGCCCGGCAGGGCACGCCGTCGCTGTCCGTGTCGTGATCGCCCGCATCGAAAGGACCCGTCATGGGTAACCAGCTCAACTCTTTCCCGCTCGTGATCTCGGTCAAGGAAGACGGCCAGCTCGCCGCCACCACGAAGCGGATCGAGCAATTCATCGGCGGCGGCTTCGAACGCGCTGCGCGAACTGCGGAGGATGCCGGGAGGCGGATCAACAAGGCCTTCGACATCGGCGATGCCCGGCGCCAGGTCGAGCAGTTCGGCCGCGCGATCGGTGAGCTCAAAACGAAGTCGATCGCAGACCCGCTGGGCATCAAGGCCTCAGCCGCCGCGCTCAACGGGTCGACGTTCCAGAAGCTCGCCAACGATCAACTCGCCGCGGAAAACGGCCTTGCTCGACAGCGCGAGCAATACGCGCAGGAACGGGTCGCGCAGATCCAGCGTGAAGCGACCCTCGCCATCGCCGCGATCAATGATCGCAAGGCAGCGCAGACCGCCGCGTTCCAGAAAGCGGAGGCCGAGGGGCAGGCGCTGATCCAGCAGCAACAGCAGCGGGTCGCCGAGGCGGTCAAAAATGTCGCCGCGCCGAGCGCGCCGCAGCCGGTGTTCTTCGATCCGGCGGGCGCGCAGGCATCCGCCACCGCCGCGCGAACCTTTGCCACGTCGCTCGATCAGATCGCGCGCGCCGCCGAGCACGTCGCGGTGAACGGGCGGGACGTGACGCAGACGGATCGCGATCAGGCCGTCGCGATGCGCGAGGCTGCCAACGCCGCCAGCTTCCAAGCCAACCGGCTCGAGGCGCTCGCCGTCAATCAGGCGAGGGTCGCCACCGCCGCGGGCGAGATCGGGACCAAGTTCAACACCGCGGGCGCGATCGTCACCCGATCGGCCAACGCGCAGCAATTCGCGATCCGCAACGTCGGTCAGCAGTTTGGCGATTTCGGCCTGTCGGTCGCGGCGGGGATCAGTCCGGCGCGGGCGTTCGGTCAACAGGCCGGTCAGCTGGGATACGCGCTGTCGGAGATGGGCGGGAAGCTCGGCGCAGTCGGCGCGTTCTTGACCGGCCCGTGGGGTATCGCGCTCACCGTCGCCGCCGCTGTCGCCGCTCCGTTCGTCGAGAAGCTGTTTGAGACCGGCGAAGCGGCCAAGGTGGCGGAGCTCGCATCGTCCAGGCTTGGCGACGCCGAAAGCACCCTCGCCGACATCTTCGGCAAGACGTCGAGCAAGATCGCCGAGCAAACCGAACTGCTTCGCCTGAATGCGCGCGCGAAGGCGATCAACCTGCGCATCGAGGCGGCGAACGACGCGAATGATGCTCGGGCCGCATTCCGGGATGCGGGCAAGCCGAGCACCGGGCGCAAGCTCGCCGGCACGCTGGGCGTCGTCGGCGGCGCGCTCGCGCTCAACCGGTCGCTCTTCAGCAGCGGCGTCGACCAGTTCCGCGGCAATGATCCGGTGCGCGCGCTGGCGACGCGGGGCCGGGCGGCCCTGGCGATCAGCGACCCCGCGGCGCAGACCAAGGCGTTCGACGCGCTGCTACGGTCGACCGAGACCACCAATTTCGACGGCTCGGGTGTCGACAAGAAGGCGTTTATCGAGGCGGTATCGAAGGCGGCCGCCAGCCGGGCGAACACGGCGATTTCGAAGTATATCGACGAAAGCCTCGATAGCGGCAGGATCGCGCCGCAGCTCGTCAAGCCGACCAAGACGAAGGGCACGGGCACCGGCGGTAGGACCTCCCTGCTCAACGCGCAGGCGCGCCTCGACGCTGCCGACAATCCGGTTGAACAGGCCCGCGCGGGGCTCGCGGTGACCAAGGCCCAGAATGCCGAGCTGCTCGCGCAGGGCAAGATCACTGAGGCGACCTACCGGACCCGTGTGAAGGCCGCTCAGCTCGAGGTGAACCAAGCCGAGGGGCTCAAGAAGGCCACCGCCGCGGGCAAGGCCGCCGAGCGCGCCTACACGAAGCTTATCGATTTTGGGAAGAGCGCCGGTACCTCGATCGCGCAGATCAGCGCAGAATTCGACGACCAGCCGCGCCTCATCGATCGCGCCGCCGCCGCCACGCAGAAGCTGAGCGACCTGATCGCCGACCTTGGCCAGCGCCAGCCGCCCGGCTTCGAGGATCTGATCGCCGATGCCGAGAAGGCGAAGGGCATCGTCGAGACCGGCCTCACCAAGCCGTTCCGCGACCTTGTCGAAGCGCAGCAAGAACAGCTCGCCACCGGCAAGCTGATCCTCGCCGGGCGCCAGGATGAGGCCGATGCGCTCGGTCAGATCCTCCAGCTACAGCGGACCAAGGGCACGGTCACGGAAGCCGAACGGGCGGTGATCATCGCCAACACCAGCGCGCTCAAGGATCAGGCGAGCGAACTCGAGCGCCAGGCGCAATTCATCGATATCCAGGTGCGCGCTGCATCCGATCTTCAATCGGCACTAACCGACGCGCTGGAAAAGCCCTTCGCGAAAGGGTCGATCACCAAACTGACCGACGCATTGACCGCCGGCCGCCAGCGCCAGATCGCAGAGACATTATCGCTGAAACTATTCGGCGGCGATCTGGGCTCAAAGGTCCACGATGCGCTGACCCGCAATAACCAGCCGACGGTGCAAGCGGCGGACGCGCTCAAGGGGTCGGCGGCGAAACTGTCCGAGGCAGCCGCGGCGATCGCATCGGCCAAATCGAACGATCCGTCGATCGCGTCGCTGACCACCACGCCCACGGCATACGGCGCGAGTCCCGCCGGAGTCGCTGCGCAGATCGCGGGCCAGGTCGGAGACATCGTCGTCACCAGCCAGAAGCTCGATCAGAATCCGTTGGCCGACGCGCTCGGCCCGGTGAAATTCTCGCTCGATTCGAGCAGCCTGCCCGACCTGTCGAAGATCGCTGCCGAGAAAGCGGATCAGGATCGTCGGCGCGAGGCGGCCCAGGCCGTCGTTCTCAACTATGCCGCCCAGGCGATCGGCGGCAAAGGCGGCAACCTGATCAACGCCTATCAGAACAGCAAAGAGCTCGGCCACATCGGCGAGGATATCGCCAAGGGGCTCGGCGGGACCTTGGGCGAAAAGGTTGGCGGTGCGTTCACGGGCGCGGGGCAAGGCCTCGTCTCAGACTCGGCTCTGAAACTGCTCGGCGTCGAGAGCAGCAGCACCGGCGCGGCGATCGGCGGCGCGATCGGGTCGTTCGTGCCGATCCCCGGCGGCGCGTTCATCGGCGGTGCGATCGGCGGCATCATCGGCGGCCTATTCCAAAAGACGGCCAAGGGCTCGGCTGGTATCTCGGTCGCGAACGGCGCATTCGGCGCGGGTTCGTCATCCGGCTCGACCGGCGCGCTCGCCGCCCAGGCAGCAGGCCTGGCAGGCAGCGTCTCCGATGGCCTCAACTCGATCGCCAAGCAGCTTGGCGGGCTCGTCAGCGGCTCGACCGACGTCAAGATCGGCACGTACAAGGGCGAATTCCGCGTCAACGACCATGGCGGCGCGGTGGGCGGCGTGAAGGGGTCCGGCGCGGTGGGGTTCGGCACCGATGAAGCCGCGGCGATCAAGTTCGCGATCAAGGCCGCGCTCGACGACGGCGTGATCAGCGGCATCCGCGAATCGACCAAGCGCATCCTCGCGGCGGGCAAGGATCTCACCGCACAGCTGCAAAAGGCGACCGATTTCGAGAGCGTGTTCGCCGAGCTGAAGCAATATACCGATCCGGTCGGCGCCGCGGTCGACGCGCTCGACAAGCAGTTCGGGTATCTGCGCAGCGTGTTCGCGGAAGCCGGGGCCTCGACGCAGGAATATGCGGACCTCGAATCGCTCTACGCCTTCAAGCGCGCGGATGCGGTCAAGTCGGCGAGCAAGGACCTCACCTCGACGCTGCAGGGCTTGCTCGACAACCTCCGCTACAAGGGCGACAGCGGCCTATCACTGCGCACCCGCGAGAAGAATGCGCAGGCCGCATTCGATCCGCTCGCGGCAACGGTGCGCGGCGGCGGCGTGGTCGATCAGCAGGCGTTCACCGACGCGGCGCAAGCGTATCTCGACATCGAGCGCCAGCTTTACGGCTCGACCACAACCTATTTCGAGCGGTTGAGCGACATCACCGCGCTGACCGGCAAGGCGATTACGAACGCGGGCGGCACAATCCAGGGCGGGCCGATCGTCGCGAACGACAATTCCCCGGGTGCGATCGCGGCGGCATTGGTCGACCAGACCGATGCGCTGACGATCCCGCCCGGTAGCGCCGCCCTCTTCACGACCGGGCAATTCAGCGATGCGGTGGCAGCGGGGTTGACGATCGCCGCGCCGCAGCTGTCGGTGATCCAGCCCTCCAACGCCGACGTGGTCGACGCCATCAATGCGCAGACCGCCCAGCTCCGAGATCAGACCGAAACGATGCGCGCGGGGTTCAACCTGATGATCAGCACCACCGGCAAGCTGAGCGGCGGGGGCGGGAACGCTTTCTCGGAAGGGCAGGCCTACACGCTCCGGAACGCTTGATCCTGGAGCGCACGATAGGGGTTGCCGCTCTGCGCAGGGCAGCTAGTCTCCTGGAAAACAGGGGGAGAGGATATCGGAATTTAAGGCCTGGTGGGAAGCGCGGGGTGATGCTCTGAGGAAGAGAATTTGCCATTATAACTAGCCTTTTCAGTTGGTTGGCGCGATGCTCAACCCGGCTAGTGCGATAGAGGCTCGAGGTGGTGGCGTACCCCACCCTGTGCGTGCTGTTCATATTCTGGGCGAGCATCGATATCGGCCGGGCGATGTTCCAGGCGATCCACTGACCAGGCGCATCATCGCGCATGCCGGTTTCACCGCTCGCGCGATAGTTTTTGTCGGGCAGCCGCGTCACAATCGTAGCGTGAGTTCGGTGAGCCGACCGGGCAAAATTCCAGCATTTCTGCGGGACTGACGTTTCACGCTACGTCGCGGATTAGGGTGAGTCGGGCGGGTTCGGTGAGATGGAATGCGGCGCTCCCGCTTCCACAACGTCGTGCCATCGTGCCATCGTGCCATCGTTCTCACGCGCCAAAATGCGCGCTGACGATTCGGGAGGTGCCAGTTGTCCGAACTGCTCAATGAGGCGGAGGCAGCCGAGGTGCTCCGCATCTCGCCACGGCTGCTACGGGACCTTCGCACTCAAGGCCGGGTTGCTTACGTGAAGATAGGCTCGCGAAGAATTCTCTATCGATTGTCAGATCTCGAGGAATACATTCAACGGTGCGTGACGATAGTCACGCCACTTGAGCGGACGCCAGGCCGAACCCAGTCTGCGGCCCGCATCGGCCGCTCGAGCAAGTCTGATGTCATTCCAACCTTCTCGGCGCAGCGAGCACAGCGTCTCGCAGAAAAACGCCGTTGATTGTCAGGATGTCGCTAACGCGCGACCAAGAGCGCTGGGCCGAGGCGCATACTGTCCTCGACCTGCATGGCGACTTCGTGTTCACCTTTATCGCCGAGCGGATCATAGATCTCGCCCGTGAGGGCGATCAGGACGGCGTCGATCGGTGGCGCGAGATCGCGGATCGGGTCGGCCGATTGCAGCGGGGCACGCTCCAATAAATCGCGGAAGCTGGCTGGCGCACGTGACTGCCGCTCAAACGTGCCGGCCGCTGACAGCGTAATTTACATAAGTGCAGTAAGGCGACTAATTTGCTGCCTTCCTGGCATTTCGACTCGGAGGGCCGCCGTGAACACGAATCAAGACAGGGGATATTACGAGAGCCGTGCGGAGAAGGAGCGGGAATTGGAGGCGATTGCCACTGATCCTAGTATCGCTCGGATTCACCACGAGATGGCGGCGCGATATGATGCCCTCGCGAATCAAGCGGAACGTCCCGAGCTTAGGATCGCAATTCCCGATTGATGGCCCGCCTACGGTTCGTCGAACGGCATGATTGCCGCGATCGGTCCGGCATCAGCGCTAAGTACTTTGCGAGCGTTGGCGCTTCGCCAGCAAGAAAGGGAGTTTCGAAAAAGGCGAAGCGCCAACGCGATGTAGGGCTGCCCGAATGGGCTGGTCAATCCATCCTCAGGCCCATTTCGGCGCGATAGAACCGATACGGGAATCTCCCAATCTGCTGGCGAGGGAAGATCATCCAGGTTGGGGATTGCGCAGCTTGACGGCCTGAGCATAGGCTGACCGAATGGCCGAACCTGACCCGCCCGAATTGAACGACGACCCGGTGGAGGTATCCGACGCCGACCTGCTCGCGGAATATCAGCGGACGAAGGGCAAGGGGCCGGACGCCGAAGCGATCCTCGCCGAGATCGAGCGACGATGCCTGGACGTGTGAGGAGGAACTGGACGGAGGCCGACGAAGCGAAGCTGCGCCTGCTGTGGCCTGGCGATGCGATTGAGATCGGCAAGATCCTCGACCGATCGCCATCAGCTGTCCGTGTACGAGCGCTGCTGCTCGGGCTCACACGTCCGCGATATGTAGGACCGCTCGGTGGGCAGGATACCTGATGCCGGACGAGCTTTCCGCCGATGAGCGCATGGAGATCGTCGCCGCGCAGCACGATGGTGAGGGCTGGGCGCTCAAGCCGTGGTTTGATATGCTTCGAGCATGGTCGATCCTGCCCCCCTCGACAATGACGAACCGATAGCCGCTTACGGGGGCACGAGCGGCGCTCTGTGGGGCCGCATTGTTTCTTTACTACTAACAGCAGCGCAATCGCTGGGTGTGCTTCCTCGATCCGCCATTCGGCTGCCCCCACCGCGCCCCCGGCCTGATCCCGGCTACGAACTTGAGCGCTTTAGGGAGCGTGTTGAGGAGATAATTGGCCGGAACCGAGCAGAGCGAGGAGATTAGCGCTGGGCTGCCGAAGGGCGTGCCGGTGATGGCCTGGCTCAATGGCGACGATCGCGAGCGCAAGCGGCTGGTCAGGATCGCGCGTGGCTGACCCGGGTTGGATGACGCTCGCCAATATGCGCGACAACGGGACGCGGTTCGTCGATCTGTGGTGCGCGTGCGGTCGTCACGTGACGATCAATGTCGACCACTTGCCCGGCACGGTGAAGGTGCCCGCCGTGCGCGAGCGATACCGATGCAGCGCATGCGGCCAGCGTCCGCGATCGAGCGTGCCGTCGTGGTCGTCCACGGATCGATGCGAGCGCGGCGGGCCGATGCCGCCCGGTGAATCATGCGGCGAACGTCATGCGCCGGTCATGCGCGAGCAACATCGCCGCGCTATTGGGGTGCGAGAGGATGAGGAATGACGACAACGCCAGCGTCCCTGCTCACGGCCGCCGTAGTGGCCGCTTGCATCGGTTCGGATCGATCGCCGACGGTGCAGGAGCTCGACCGTTTGGCGGAGCGCATATGGATAGAGACGGGTGCAGAGCGCTCGGCATTCGGTTGGGGAAGACTGCAGCCGTCTTTAGACGATAGGGTCATGGCCTTACGCGCGGCACTCGTCTCGATGACTGGCAGCGGCAAGGTGCGCCCCGACGGATGAGCGACCACGCGCCGGGGCGGTGGCCCCCCGGGGAGGCAGGCCACGGGCAATATTTAACGCGTCCGCTCAGGTTCGCAACGATTTGGATCAGCACGGGCAGCCGCAGGTGCCCGCTGTATTTGGACAAGTGCCGAGCGCTATCTTCGTCGCCTTGCCGCCTGACCAAGTGCGCGGCTCTTGATCGATCGCTAGGTTGCGCCGAGCGTCTATGGCAAGCGGATCGGGAGATGGCGCGCAGAGGGAGGAACGATGGCCGAGGAAGAGAACCTGTGGTCGGGGTCGCTCGACGAGGCGTATATCGACCGCCTGATCCTCGCATTGCAGCGCGCGACGGTCGAGGTATCGACTGACCACGCAACCCAAACAGGCGACACGGCACTGCCAGCTCCGGAGGTGATCACCGCGCTCCTCTCGATCGCCGCATCGCTTCTCGAGCAGGCTCCCGCGGCAGTGACGCCGTCAGGGATGCGGAAGACGGCAGAGGCGGCGGGGAAGCGCCTGCATGCAATCATGCGTGACACGCGGCGCATTCGGCAGGCCCAGGCCAGCCCGCACGAAACGGTCAACTGATCGGCACCTGGGCGGGCGGTAGATGCAGCGGTCGACCGACCATCAATAGACCTCATGATGAGGCTGACGACGGGGTCAGTCTTTAGGCGACGACGCGCGTGACGTTACTATATATGGGGCCATGGATAACGGGTCCTACCTATGGGTTGTGGTATCATATGAGGCATGTAACCCCTTTTTATATTTGTGAGTACTTCCTCGATGTTTGGGTTAGTCGATGGTTGCTGGTCCCCGGTTCGATCGATTTGCGGGAGCTGCGGGCTGTGATAGGTCCTTCACATGGCCGTCCAGCACCTTGTCGATCAAACGGCTATGCCCTGGTGGACTGTAGTGTCGTCGGTCGCCGCGGCGTTGCAGGTAATCGCGGCCGTCTGGACGATCCGGCTCACCCGGAAGATGGCAGCCGAGGCGAGCGATCGGCAGGACGCCGAGCGAGAGGCCAACGAACTTCGGATGGCCCAAGCCGAGCGGGCCCGATTCAACAAGCCGATCGACGACGCTCTCGAATTCTGTCGAGCGGCGATCAAGACCGTTGAGGTTCAGGCCATGGCGAACAATGCCGCGTTCCACAACGCCGACCCGTCCACCGTGACCGAACTGACTGAGCATCCATTCAGCGCGCTCGTCGCCGAGCGATTACCGGTTCTAGAATCACGGATCGACGATCCACGGTTTTCAATGGCGGTGAGTGAGGCTCTTGCGGCCTTCAAGCCGATTGCGCCCCAAGCCGCTCATCCGGCAGTGTTTTTGCCCATATTTGGCAAAAAGCTCACCGAAATGCGCAACGCCGTCGAGCGCCTTGAAGCCTGTCGGCAGGGAGATACACCGCGCGCCGAACATCCGATGTGGGCGCCGCTCCAGGTCGGCGACGCCGTTTTGGCTTCCATGGGTGTCGTGCGCCCCTCGGTTCTGGCCGCAATCCGCCAGGACGATTCCCCCGCCAGAAGCGACGAACAGCGCGAGCCCAATATCCGTCAGTAAGGTCGCTTCAGCTGGCACCGCCAGCGCCGCTGCGACTGCCGCCCGGCTAGCTACAACGGTTTGCACGCACCGGCGTCGTCCCAATGACGAGCCGCGGCCCGGTATCGGTCGGGCTGCCCAATCTCGGTCAGTCCGAGCAGCCGCGCGCGCTCCTGAGCTGCCCGCGGTGTTCGATCGAGCACCTGGGCGATTTCGTTGAGGTCGCCAGGCCAAAGCGAGCGGAGTTGCGCCTCGTCCGCTTCCGTCCATGCCCGTTTCAAACGCCGAGCTGCCCACCGGCCTGCATGCTCGGATAAGTGCTGCTGAGCGCCCGACCGCGAAGAGGGAAATCAGTGATCGCCAAGGTCATGGTTCGGATTATGCCCGCTGTGCCGAGATAGGCAAGGCTTGCCGCGAAAACAGATAGTTGGGCGGCCGGAGGAAAGGAAAAACCCCGGCCGCCCGCGCGCCGATCCCGCGGCGCGCATCTCGGAAGGGTCAGCGCTGATTCACCGCCGCCCTATAGCCATTCATGAAATCGGAAGTCCGATCGGGCCGCGGCATCTCGATGGTCGCCATCACGGTCGTGCCGATCGCCTCGAACACCTCGCGCGCGCCGTCCAATCGCTCAGCCACTTCGGCGGGCAAAACAATCGGGTGGCTCTCGATTAGACCGGCGACGGGCATCTCGGCGACGCATTCGCCGAGCTTGCGGCCGAGGCTGGCGAGATGATGCGATTGACCAGCGCGACTGATCGCAGTCACGACGGAATATATTTCGACGAGTTCGGCCGCGAGCGCCTTCGCCATCGCTGCCAACTCGGTCGCGATCGGATCTAGCGCCGTGCCGACGGCCTCCCGCTTGGCCCGGTTCGTGTCGCGGACAAATGCTCTCGCGCGATCGGCGCTTTGCCGAAGATGCTTCGCGCCAGCTTGGATCGCCCGCGCTTCGGCTTCCAGGGCACCGGTGTCCGAGATCGCATCGCGCACGTCGCCGCCCGTGATGATGGCGTTCGCGGCGAGCATCGCGTCAGGGCCGTCGATCTGCCGCTGACGAACTTTTGCGAGCGCCTCGGCATGCCGGGCAGCACCCTGTTCGGCGTTGGCCTCGGCCTCCGCAGCGCGGCGCTCGGCCTCAACGATGTCCGCTTCGAGCGGATCGAGGTTGATCGCCAGCAGCGCGGCGACGGCTTGGTCGGCGATACGGGTCAGTTCGGTCATTATGAGTCCTTCGAATGGAAGCGCGGCGAGATCGTCGCGGCGACGGTGAAAATGGTGACGACGGCGGCGGCGGTCCGGATAATCCGCCCAGCTGCGCGCACGGGCGGCGGAGGCCCGAAGAGGTCCGGAAACCGCGCCAGGATGAGGGGATCGGTCATCAACGATACCTCTTGCCGCCCGGGCGGGCGCTGGCCCACGCGTCGGTTGACCCTGCCGTCGACGCCGGCGCCTGCGCGACCTGGTTGCGTTGGCACGTGGCGATAAATTGCGCCTCCGCTTCGGCTGTCCGCTGCATGTGGGCTGCACCAAACGCCGATGGCGGTCCCGCGCTGATCGGAGCCGTTGGCGCGGTCGCGGCGAGCTTCGCGCTGGGTTTCGGCGCGGGGCGGGCAGCGGCTTCTAGCTTGCGGGCGTGCGCCTCCTTGGCTGCCGCGAACCGGAGACGCTCGCCGGCCTTTTTCCCGGCAAGATCTGCCTGTTCCTCCGCTAACGCCGCCTGGCCGGCGAATCCCGCAGCCCTGGCTTCCGCAGCACGCCCCCGGTGCGATTTGGCGGACTGACGGGCGTCGGCGGCGGCCTGAGCGGCCTCATCCGCGTCGCGACGTGCGTCGGCGGCGCGCGATTGCGGATCTGCGGCTCGCCAGCGTTCGAACTCAGTCAGTTTCGAGGCCTTTTTGGGGGACTGGCCCTCGGCGAAGATCACGACCGGCGCGGCCGACCCGCTACCGAGCAAGTCGTCGATCTCGGCGCGGATTGTGGAGAGGTGGGGGTTCATTCTTCAACTCCGTTCGTGAACTTCGCGAGCATGGTCTCGGCGACCAGCGCTCGCCCGTGCACCGCATCGAGCGCGGCGGCCGGGTCATCGATCCAGGCGGCGCACACGCGGAGCATTCTGCCCCCGCTGCCGATGGTCATCGGGTCGATGCCGGCACGCACCATCGCGGCGGTGATCTCGAACCTGGCGGTCATCCGCGCCTCGCCGACTGCGACGAAATCCGCGCTGAATTCGACCGCGGCGGACGCCTCGACATCGATCGCCAACGCCAGTTTGTTGAGCACGCGGGCGGCGGTTTCATCAAAGGTCGCGAGCAGTGCGCGGGGATGCTCGGTCGGGTCCCCGGTGCTCAGTTTCCAGAAGGGAATTTTGACCGTGCGAAGGCATTGGCGCGTCGCCGCGAGGAGATCTTGCGGGGTCACGTCGGGCTGCATCCTGATCGCCGTCTGACCGATGGTCGCGCCGAGGCGTTCGACCGCGCTCGACAAGGTCATCAGGTCCGCGATCAGATCGTCGACTACCGCCGAGGCCCGCATGTACGTCGCGGCGGATCGGCGAGCGCGGCGGGCGGCGTTGCGGGCGATCACGAGGCCACCTGCACGGCACGTGTTGCGAACGGGGCTCCATGCTCTTCGATGTGAGCCTGCATCGCGACTATCCGGCGGCCGAGCAGCTTAGCTAACCTATCGCAAAATTGGCGGCGAGCCCGCGATGTTGCGACCTCCTCGCTGGTTGCGACCAATCCAGCCATGATAGAAACGAGCGCCTCGACGACGTCGCCGCTCGGAACAACGGCCGTCCGCGATGAAGCGGTCTCAATAAGGCACTCGTTCAAAATCGCGGCGATCACCGCACGCTCGATCCTCTCGGATTGCGCTAGCTGATCCATCACAGCCCTTCCCAACCGGGCACGGGGTCGTCGACCCCATCACCTGAAGCGAGGATGACGCCAGACTTCGGGGACGCGGGGACAACGGGACGCTCTTTATAAAGAGCTGTCCCCGCTGTCCCCATGTCCCCGCTACGTCCCCAATTCTGTCCGCGATTTGTCCCCGCGGAGCGCTCAAGCTCGTGCGTTATCCATGAAAATCCACCCCATGTCCGTACAATATGCTTTGTATCCAGTGTCTTGCGCGCCCTGTCGAAGGCTTTCCGAGCGCGCTCGTATTCTTTGTCCCCGCGTTGTCCCCGCGTTGTCCCCGCCCGCAGGAGGTAGTTGTCCCCCCACGATTCGAAAGCAGCGACTTTACCGACAACATTTCGGTTGATCTCAGGATCTGGAATGTCGGACGGGACGGCGATTCCGTCATTCTCGATGAGCTCGGCAAGAACATCATACGCAAGGCGGTTACCGGCGCTCAACCGCCCCACTTCGCGCAGAAACGGGTCCATCGATGGCGTCAAATCTGTTTCGGTCGGTTCAACCACGCACGAGGTGACGATGCCCCCATCCTCGTCGACGCCAAGTTCGACTGGAACAAGGTTGAACAACACCGTCTTGCCGATCTCCCCATCCTTCTGCTTCGTTACCTCCGCGCGCTTGGTTTGGCCGTCCTCGATGAGGATCACCGTGTCGACACCCGCCTTGAGACTGCTATGTCCGCGCGGCTCCTTGCTCTCGGCGTCCTTCGGCCGATGATGAACTGGAATGACGCAGCATTGGAATTCGCCGGAAAGCCAACCTGCGTTCGACACGTAGCTCGCCATGTCGTCGGTGTTCTCTTTTCCGGCGCCGAACGTCTTCGCGATGGTGTCGATCACGATCATCGCAACATCGGCCCCCGCAATTTTGCAGGCAGAACGTATCGTTGCGGCCAGGCGGAGCACGTCGGCGTTCGGCGCTTGGAGATCGATCGCCGTCGGAATGATAGCGAACGGCACATGATCGGTGATTTTGTGATGTCGGCGGAATGCAGCGACACGGTTCCGCAATCCTGACGCGCCCTCGGCGGCAAGATATATAACCAATCCTTGACGAACGCGGCGCCCGGCCCAGGCCCATCCCAGCGCAACATGAAGCGCTATATCGAGTACGAAGAACGTCTTCCCGCTGCCGCTGTGGCCATAGATCAAGACAACCCCTTGCTGAGGGAAGAGGTTCTTCACCAGCCAAAGCGCGGTAAGCTGCGCCTCGACGGTATCGAACCATTCTAATGGCAAAACTGCGGGGCCGTCGTCGGTTGTGTCGGCATGTTCGGCTTCAGAAGCTTGGCCGAGCGCCCGTTCGCCCAGGTCACGCAACTCTTCAACCGTGCCACCTGCATCGAGCCAATCCGAGACGTCGCCCTTCACGGGCAGGCCGGGCAACTCAAGATCTGCGAAGCGGCGAACGACGCCGGACAGGCGGGACCGGACGACGGTAACATGTTTTCGCCCGGCAGCATCGTTGTCGGCAAGCGCGATGACCGTGCGGCCTTCGAAATAGGGCGCGAGCTCGGCCCCGAAATTTCCTGCGCCCCCGGCGTTGGTGGTGGCGACGAGGCCGACCGCAATCAGACGGTCCGCATCCTTTTCACCCTCGGTGATCCATATGATCGAGGATTTCGGCGCCGCGATCAGGTCGTTGAGCCGATAAGGGACCCGACGCACGCCCTGCATGCACCCTGACCGCGAATGAAAGCCGCCCCGGCCGTCGGGACCATGAGGCAGGAACGGCGGATTCGCAGGTTTTCGGCGCTCGACCCGAAAGAGAATTGCCCCGTCTTCGTCGCGGTAATCGTAGAAGATGGCGCGGGCAGTTTGGTTGCGCTGCCCGGTCGGCTTGAGCCCTTGTTCCTCGAGCCACGCAAAAGCGCCGCGCTGATCGCAGCGGCGTTCGCGTTGAATAAGCGCCAAAGTGCCGCCGCCTTCGCCGCATTCGTGGTCGCGGTACCAGCCTTCGCCGATATGAACCTGCATCGATCCGTGGGCACCATAGCGCCATTCCAAGCCACCGTGGGTGATTTGGCGCGGCTCGCCGAGCAGCTTGCGGGCGACGGCAGCCATGACCTTGGCCAGATCAATGTCGGCGTTGAGCTGTGCGGCGGTCATGCTGCGGCTCGCTGGGCAGGCGGTGTCACCCGCGATCTCGCGACCAGCCCGTCCAGCCATTCAGCCTGGCGCCCTGAGCAATAGCGCGCCACGGCCATCGTCCGCAGGAAGTCTAACTCACGTTCGTTGAACCGAGTTTGCGCGACGAGCGCCTCGCGGGCGAGCTGTTGGTGATCGGTGTTGATCGCCGGGGAAGGCGTGGACGATGTCGCGTCACGCATGATCCCGGCGGCGATCAATTCCTCAATACGTAAGCCATTGCGGCGCAACTCGCGATTCAGCATTCTTACCGCCGTCAGAGCTTCCCCGTCAGCGTCAGAAACGGTGCGCGCCGCGATCGACGCAATGCGATGGACCGCGGCATTATCGAGGCCCGTCACGCCATCGCCCCCGCTTCGGGATCGACGCGCTGGCGCTCGATCCAGGCTTCGACGTCGGTTTCCTGGTAGTAGATCCGTCCGCCTAGACGGAGCCACGCCGGACCCTTCGAAGCACCGCGCCAACGTTCCAGCGTGCTCGCGTTGATGCGAAGCCGCGGTGCCGTCTCGGCAGTCGTAAGGAGGACGCCCATGACGCCGTTGCTGCCTCATCTCAGCCCCGGGGGCAGTCCGTCTTTATCGCCCCGGATTTTCGGACAAAAAGAATGATGCGCCCTATTCAGTCGATCGATTGACCGGCTGATCGAAGAATTCGACGGTGGTGTTCGGTCGATTGCACCCCAAAATGTGGACACAAATTCTGCGAACGGCGAACGATAATTGGGGCATCCGGTCTTCGCGGCCGCGGTCGCATCCGTGAAAGTCCAATCGCGCCAGAAGCCTGCGAGCCGGTCGATCAGAATATCGAACGACGGATCTACCACGCGGTTGGGGATTGTGATGTCGTCCAGCCCGATGATGGCGGCGAAAGCCTCAACTTCGTCCGCCATGGTCGCGAAGGTGCGACGGTGCTCGGCGTGGCCGCGGTCGCGGGGATCTCGATCAGCGATCGGCGCGCCCGGCAGCAAAGTCGCGATCACGAAATCATAAAACGCATGCACCTTGGCGCCAACGTCATCATCGGCGTCGAGCCCCTGTCGCGCCGCAAGCATGTCTTCCTGGGCTTCGTGCTGCGCGCGCAACGCGGCGACGAGGCGGTCGGGTAGGGCCTTAATCACGCTGGCCGGGCGCCCCGATTTTCGAAGAGTCAGGAACTCGATAGCGAAGGCGTGAAGAAATCCCGTAAGCCGATCGATCTCGGCCGCGGGTATGCTGTCGATCAAGCATAGCGTGGCGCGATAGCACTGCAGCCTCGCGCCCATGTCGGTCGCGGCGATCAGGAACGCGTGCGCGTCGTCGAAGAGACGGTCAGGCATCAATCGACGTCCGGTCCACCACCGGCCAGCCGTTCGCATCGCCTAGGCGTAGCGCGTAAGCTATCGCCGCAGCGCGAGTGCGAAATTCCCGGTCGTGCCCGATCCCCGCGGGCGGCGGGGTGACCGTAACATCAAACGCACCGAACGGCTCGTCGGCGACGACGATTGAGGGCGGCCGCATGGGTCAGACCGCCACGCTGGTCGAGCGAAAAGCAGCCTCGATTTCGCTTTTTCGGAAGTACAAAGTGCGGCCCTTGCGGATAACGGGCAGCTCCCCGGTTTCGGCGAGGTGGTAGATGGCGCGCGTGGTCAGTCCCGCATAATTCGCGGCAGCCTCGGCCCCCTTCAGCATGTCGTCCTTCAACATCTTGCGTCCTCCATAACCGAAACACTACCGTTGGTTTCATCTAGCGCATAGACGTAACCGTGGGTGACGTGCAATAGCTAAACCAACGTTGATGTTGGAATTAGTCGCAATGCCTGTCGCACTGTCACAGCGGGATGTCCTGTCGATCGTGGGAGGGGTGCACCACGTCGTGGACGACCGTCAAAAAGCGCTGAAGAGCCGTTTGCAGCATTTTCAGCGACTCGGGTTTCCCGCCGGCATCAATACCGGAAAAGGGAAGCCGGCCGCTTACGGCGCACGCCAAGTCGTCGATCTCCTCGTCGCATTCGAGCTGCTGCAAGTAGGCCTTTGGCCCGAGGTAATCGTCGGCGTTTTGCGCCAGCTAGGTTCGGAGCTGCCTGAAGCCGTTGGCCGCGTGCGATTCGGTGAGGTGCGGGAACGGGCTTTGGACGTCGGGATGGTCCTCGAGGCGCGCGCCCTCTCCGATCTCACTCGCCATTACGGCGACGACTTGGCGATCCCGCATACTGCGAAGATAGTGGCGATGGACCAAGTGATCGATCGCTTTGCGGAAAGCTCAGACGAGCATCGCAGGATAGTGCTGATCAACGTTTCGGCGATGTTAAACGCGGCCATCACAGTTGCGACGACAGCGGTGCCCAAAAAGGCTGACCAGCTCAAGGAAGCGATATTCTACTGGGCGCATAACTTTGAGCCGACCGACTATGGCGATTAGGAAACGCTCCTGGGCTGCCCCCGACGGCACCGAAAAAACGGCCTGGTTGGTCGATTATCGGGACGCTGCCGGTAAGCGCCGCGCGAAGCAGTTCGCCCGCAAGCGCGACGCTGAAGCGTGGTCGACTCAAGCGGCCTGGCATGTGTCGCAGGGGACGCACACCCCCGATTCTCAATCGATCACAGTGTCGGAGGCGTGCGATCTATGGCTGGCCAGATCGGGAGCTCAGGGCCTCGAGGCAAGCACGCTGCGCGGCTACGAAACCCGGGCGCGCCTCCATATCCGCCCGATCATCGGCAGTGAGAAGCTCAGCCGTCTGTCGCGACCGCAGGTCGAGATATTCGCCGACACGATGATCGCAACGCGCGGAAAGGCGATGGCGGTGATGGTCATGCGCGCGCTCAGCGCGGCAATCGGCGAGGCCCAGCGCCGTGGACTGGTAGCGCAGAACGTCGCAGCGGGCGTTCGGATCAAGAGGCCGAAGCGCGAGCGCGAACACGTGGTGATCCCGACGAAGGCCGAGTTGCGCGCCATCCTTGCGGCTGCCGACGATCGCGAGCGCCCCATTGTGATGACAGCGATCCTGACCGGGCTTCGCGGATCTGAATTGCGTGGTCTGCGCTGGGCCGACGTCGACCTCGTCAACGCTCGCCTCGCCGTAAATCAGCGCGCCGATGCATGGAACGTGATCGGCCCGCCCAAGTCGGCAGCCGGTCGGCGATCCATCCCATTGGCGCCGACTCTCGTGTCGGAATTGAAGCGGTGGAAGCTGGCCTGTCCGATCGGCGATCTCGACCTGGCGTTCCCGAACGGCATCGGTCGGGTCGAAACGCACGCCAATCTGTTGCAGCGGCTGTTTGGACCGCTGCAGATCCGCGCCGGCGTGACCGAGCAGGGGCAGGGGGGTGCCACCTGGCGTTATGCGCTGCATGCGTTGCGCCACGCGGCTGCCTCAATGTGGATCGAACGGGGGACAGACCCGAAGCGCGTTCAAACGTGGCTTGGTCACGCATCGATCCAGCTCACTTTCGACACTTATGGCCACCTTTTCGAGGCCGCGGCATCGGACGCAGCCGTCGTCTCCGCGATCGAGGCCGAGCTGCTCGCGTAGCAACACGAATGCAACATGGGCGCAATAATCGGCAGAAAAGCGACGCCTAAGATGCATTCGTAATGCGGGGGTCACAGGTTCGAGTCCTGTAAGCGGCACCACCCCTTCCACTAGGCAAACAGAACGGTCTGGGCGGAAAGGCCTTTCGCCGGGGAGCGCGTTTGGGTCCTCGCTGGGGCGCTTTGGATAGGAACGCTCGCACGTTCAACGTCCGGCTTTGGTGGTTTGCAGTCCGACAGCTTTCGGGCGCGAGGATTGCCTAAGCTGCCGTTCGCTGGATCAATCGATGGCGGCAGCTACGCGGCCTAATCTCGGTCATTCGCCAAGGCTCTGTCAGACCAATGTGGCAGGTTGCGGCGGGGGCTGCTAGCGGGCGGCAATGAGCCGAAAATCGAGAGCACTTCCGCCAAGCCCGTTCCTACGCTTCAACTCATCGCCCGAGGTATCCGCCTGGTGGTGATGATGTACGTGCGGTTCCCGCTGTCGCTGCGCAACGTCGAGAATCTGCTGTTCGAGCGCGGATCGACATTTGCCACGAGACGGTGCGGCTGTGGTGGAACAGGTTCGGCCCGATGTTCGCCGGCGACATCCGCCGCCAGCGGGTGAGCCACATGCGGGGGTTCCGCCATTGGCGCTGGCATCTCGACGAGATGTACGTGAAGCTGAACGGCGAGATGGTCTACCTCTGGCGCGCTGTCGACCACGAAGGCGAGATCCTCGAAAGCTACGTCACCAGGACCCGCGACAAGGATGCCGCACTCAACTTCATGAAGAAGGCACTGAAGCGCCACGGCAAGCCCGAGGCGATCACCACCGACGGGCTACGCTCGCACCGCGCTGCGATGAATGCGCTCGGCAATGCCGATAAGCAGGAGATCGGACGCTGGGCGAACAACCGGGTCGAGAACAGCCATTTGCCGTTCCGACGACGAGAGCGGGCGATGGTCAGATTCCGGCGGATGAAGACGCTACAGAAATTCGCCAGCGTCCATGCCAATGTCCACAATCACTTCGATCTCCAGCGCCATCTCGTCGACCGCCAGACCTACAATGAACACCGCTCGGCCGCGCTGGCCGAGTGGCAGGCACTCGCCAGCTGAGCTACGACCTCAAAGCCCGAACTGCATCGTGTGGAGACGAGTTCGCATTAGACTGACAGCACCCTGGCTATGCTTAAGCTTCCTTTCGCCACGCCGATTTAATCATTTTTTATGTAGATATCCTACTGGCTGGCTCAAACGAGGAGCCAAAAATGCGAACGTCGCCTATTCGAGGCAATCCTTCCGCGTTGATTGACGCCAAAGGAAATGTGTTGGTTCTCGCGGCTTTAGCGATGCCAGTCCTGGTGGGTGCCGCTGGATTGGCCACGGATACGGTCCAGTGGGCGCTAACGAAGCGGGTCCTGCAACAGCAGGCTGATGCCGGTGCTATGTCCGGAGCATACGCCCGAGCGCAAGGTGCGGATGTGCCCAGTGCTGTCAAAGGCGACCTTAACGCGACCGCGAAGGTGCGATTGTTTGGACCCCCAATCATCGAGAACGGCCCGACGGTGGGAGCGTACGCTGGACAAAGTCAGGCGGTACGCGTGGTTCTTTCATCACGCCAAGCGCTCCCCTTCTCTGGGCTATTTCTAAGCACCGCCCCGATTTTAACCGTGGAGGCAACCAGCTTAGTCGCCTCATCCGGACAGTATTGCGTTATCGCCCTGGATCCGGATAACGTCACTGGGATTAGAATTTCTGGAAACGCTACGCTGGACCTAGGCTGCGGCATCAACGCGAATGCAAAAGGATCGTCTGCGATCAGTGCTGCAGGTAGCAGCTATGCAAATGTCACCGCGGCGGCCGCTGTGGGGCTAGTTCCGGCAAGCGGAGCATTTCCAGACTCTACAAAGATTTTTTCTCATGCTCTACCCCAGTCTGACCCTTTCGCAAAGTTACCCGATCCTTACATAGCTCATTGCAATAACTATCTGAGGGTGAATCCTAATCTGGAAAGAGATGTAACTCCTGGATGTTATAGCGGGTTCGACATAAAGGGAACAGTTAACTTTGCGCCCGGCATATACTACATTGACGGCAGCAGCGGAGGTACGTTTAACATTGGCAGCCAGGCCACGTTGACTGGGTCTGATGTAACATTTATCCTAACTAGCTCTTCAGCGATAACGAATCCGGCTACAATAGCTACTGCGGATGTCGACGGAGGTGCGACGATCAATCTGTCGGCATCCACCTCTGGGGCTTATGCAGGTGTTTTGTTCTACCAAGATCGACGAGCACTGGATAACACGACGAATCTGATAAACGGAAACGCGGATTCGTCTATTCAGGGAGCGGTTTACTTTCCGGGCCAAGCAATAAGTTATACCGGTAACGCCGGAATGAAAACCGATTGCTTTCAGTTGGTGGCTCGACGTGCCACATTTTCCGGAAATAGCTCAATCTCGAACACTTGCGATCAAGCGTCTGGTGCTCATGCGTTTTTAGGCACGATCGTAAGGCTGGTCGGTTAGATGGCATCGCGATATTTAGCGATCTTGAGGTTCGTAATCTCGGATGTACGCGGCGCTTCGCTGATCGAAATGGCGCTGATTTTTCCGCCGCTCGCGCTGTTGCTATTGGGCAGCGTAGACCTCGCGTCCGGTTTCGCAAAGCGTATGGCGCTTGAACAGGCCGCGGCTCAAACAATTCAACAGGCAATCGTTCAGGGGCCTCAGGCATCAAATTATGATTATTTGATACAATCGGCCTCGACCACCTCAGGTCAACCAGTCAGCAATATAAGCTTAGACAAATGGCTTGAGTGCGACGGCACCCGACAAACATCATTTGAGGGAGATTGCTCGGGCCAGCAGGTAGTTGCGCGCCGAGTGGCCATCGCAATCGCCTATCAGTATCTACCTCCGTTTGACTATTCTGCAGTGCCTGGGCTTTCTTCAGTACCTGGACTAACTCCCGTCAAGCTGATGGGGTCAGCGAGGGTCCGAGTCCAATGAAACATTGGAAATCTTTTTACCCTAACTGCGAAGGGAGTTCGGCGGTAGAGTTTGCGGTCGCGGCGCCGGTTATTCTGTTAATGTTATTTGGAATATTGCAGCTGGGCGTGCTGTTTGAGGCGAGAACCGGTTTGAAGTTTGCGATTGATGAAAGCGCTCGATACGCGATGATTTACCCGCGGCCGGACGACGCATCGATTATAAAAAGGTTTCAAGATAAGCAGTTCGGTCTCGTCCCGAGTTCACTGTCAACGAGTATCGCTCATGGCACGAACGCTGACGGTGACTATGCGGACATCAGCGCGAAATACATTGTTGACGTGAACTTTATATTTTTCCGCGCCCCGGCTTTGCATCTCGCTGAAACACGGCGCGCTTTTCAGAATACGGCGCAGTAGCTGCGGGTGCGGCTGCTTGGTTGCTGTCAGTCGGCACTGTCTAACGAAATGGGCACCCCCAATACCGCCTACCGGAGCCAGGCAAACGAGGCGTGGCTGAAATCGATGGGCCGGGTCAGCCGGGTCCGTCGAAAAAAGCCAAGGGGCAAGCCGATGTCCAGGCGCACGTCCGGTGTCAATGCCAGACGCTCCACCGGCCGCACCCGCGTAGAGCTGTGCAGGGCGGTGACAAAGCAGGCCATTGGACCGCCGGTGATGTGCTGAGCGGGGCGGAGTAAAATCCGGCCATTGGCTAGGAAACATCGGCATCCTGACCCTCGGCTTTCCGCATGGACGGAGGGTCCGCTATTGGCGACGCAGACGCAAGGCCCGGACGGCCACCTTTGGGCGACTGCCGCCGGTCCGCTTTTCCCGCCCGTTAGCTGTCGGTCGGGTTTCGGGCGGGTCAGCACGGCAGCGAACGTCCAACGACGGTGTGTGGTGGTTAGCTTTCCGTCTGCTTTCGGGGCCGGCATCGGCGAAAGCCCCAAGTCGAGACGCGTTGCTCCAATGCTACAATACGCCCCCCAGATGGCGACAGCCGGGGGGCTTTTGCATCCGACTAGCGAAGCAGGTTGATGATCTGTTCGACCAACCGTGTCCGCGGATCCACGACGTACACCTGATTGTCGCGATAGATGTAGCGGTTGGCGGCATCGTACGGCACATTGGAGCGATACTGCTGCGGAATCGAATTATAGGGCGAATAATACCGATAGCCTGCAGGGACTCGCTGGCCCTGGTTGAACAGCCGCTTGGCCTGACCCGGTGGGATGCAGGCTGGCGATTTTTTGGCCAAGCCTGGAGGGCAGGAACCGCCGCCATAGCGTGCATGCTT
The DNA here is from genome assembly GCF_006438955.1 of Sphingomonas oligophenolica. Classification (GTDB taxonomy): domain Bacteria; phylum Pseudomonadota; class Alphaproteobacteria; order Sphingomonadales; family Sphingomonadaceae; genus Sphingomonas; species Sphingomonas oligophenolica_A. The sequence goes on from NZ_RCZK01000004.1 coordinate 245,729, forward strand.
GTTGCGCCTCACACGACCGTCATCGTCATGCCTAACATAGCCGGAGCGTAGTGAGTCCTGCTCATCACGCTCGCCTCGATCCATACCATTGCCCTGATGGCCCATCATTTCAGACATTTGGCCGCCGTTGCCGTGGCCGTTACCGTGCCCCTTGCCTTGGTGCTGGGCGAGCACGGGTGAAGCGGTTGCAATAACAGCGATCCCTGCCATCAAAATTAGTTTACGCATGATATAACTCCTTCAGGGCTAACCGAACTCACCGAAGCATGGCGCCCCGATGTTCCCAAAGAAACGTTTGGGGCAGCGAGAGGGTGGGCGAAACGCCGTCGTTCTCGCGACTTCGAAGTTGCGGACGCATGGCAGCCGGAAGCGAGAATAATGTCTCGTCGGCTTCGCCGAGCGCTCTCCCGGCACGACTCGACACACGGATAGCAGGCTCAGGCGTTCCCGGGCAAAGGAGATAGCCGATGCGCTGCGCCTTGCGCTTGCCTTCTGTCAGGTTTTTGGATCAGCGTCGGACCCCGTTTAATCTCAAGTTTTCCAATTCTTCATTTAGTTAAATGCATTTTAACGAGATCCCGCTCCGACGCTTATCCACGTACATTGAGAACGACACTCCCACCGGAACATGACCGGCGGGCAACAGCGCTGTTCGTCGCGATCGCGAGCTAAGAGCTAAGAATTCCCGGCGGAAATAAGCTGAATCAGTAGGTGACGACTTTCACCTTCTCTCCTGGCTGGAGAGGCTCGCGAGGATCGAGGCGGTTAAGCACGAGGAACCGCTCCAGACGGAGGTCATCATATGCCATCCGCGCAGACAGGCTTTGCGCTGTATCGCCAGATCGCACCGTCACTGCGCGCAGATAGCGGGGACGAACGCGTGCGGCATCGTCGTTCGACAATCGGCGCAGTGATCCAAGCATCGGTTCTAGCGCCCCCGCACCGCTGCCTGCAGGCGCAACGATTACGAAATGCGCCGCGCGCGTAGATCCGAGTTGGTAGGCGAATATTGTCACGTCGACCGGTGTGTTGCTGCTGACCGCGCGCAGCTGGGTATATGCCGTCCGAAAGCCGTTGACCGTGTTGCGCTGCAACGGTGCCGCCGATGGAGAACCGCCGATGGACTGGACCACCGACTGGACGTAGCGGTCGAGATCGCCTGTGAACGGCAGCGCGCCGAAGTTCGCCTGCGCGCCCTGACCGCTGATCGCGACCGCGTCCGAACCATTTTGCAACGTAAAGCCCTGCGGCACGTCGAAGGCAACGCCGAACGCCGGATACAGGAAAGTTCGCCCGTCGATGACGCCCTGTTGCGGATCATCGCCGTACATCATGCCGTCGATAGCGGTGAGAAATGCATCACGGTTCCGCGCCTGCTCTCCGCCTCGTATTGCTGCCGCTTGCTGAGCTGCGCGCCTGACGCGAGCCGCGGGATCGGGATGAGTGCTCGCCCACTGTGGCACCGCGCGTGCGTCGCCGCTGATACGTCCTTCGAGCGCGGTCTGCCGCGCGAGTGATTCTAGGACCGTCGAGAGCGCAAGAGGGTCGTAGCCGGCGCTCGCGAGATAACGGATCGCCAGATCATCCGCCTGGGTCTCCTGCCCTCGCGAATAACCTAGCGTTGCAAGCTGGCTTCCGACGCCAACGCCACGGCTGAGAAGGCCGCCGATGGCAGAATTACCCGCAATAGCACCTACGATTGCCTGACCCAAGGAACCGAAAATGGAATTTCGCGTCGCTGCGCTCTGGCGCTTGGCGCTGTGTCGCGCCGCGACATGGCCGACCTCATGGCCCATCACGGCCGCCAGTTCGGCCTCGTCGTTCATCAAGGCGACCAGGTTGCGCGTTACATAAACGTAGCCCCCGGGTATGGCGAACGCGTTCTCGACCGGGCTGTTCAAAAGCTTGACATCAAAGGCTTGCGGGCTGGAGCTCAGCCCAGATTGGACGGCGATACGACGCCCCACCGCCTCGACATACGCAGCTTGCCGCCCGGCCAGCGCGCCGCCATATTGCGCCGTGATGCTGGCGTTGGTCTGGTTGCCCTGCTGCCGCTCTGCCGCGGTGATTGGCGCCGCGCGGCCCGTCTGAAATGAATTCGTCTGGGCGAGCGCGGGGGTCGACAACAACAAAGCGAGTGAAATAAAATGGCGCATCGCTGCCAAACCGCTGCGCCTCTCGAAGGTTCCACTGTAGGATCCCCGAAAAAAGCCACGAGATGCACCCCCGGCACGCCACCGTAATCAACTGCAAACGTCCAGGTCTTGCCGTTCGGAACGGCGTAGTTCGAGCGATTGCAGGCCGTACGCTTCGGAAACGAGCACCAGCCAACCCAATCCAGCCATTCTTGGTTCTTTGAAGAGATGGATTATTTTGGCCGCCGCCGCATTTAAGGCGCTAGTCGACATCGACAAACTGACCCACGCCGTGCCGGAGGGTGAGGGCTCCAGGCTTTATCTCGGCGCTCAGCACCTGGACGTGCCGCACTCGCTCGCGGAACTGGAAAACGTGTTGGCTGGACGGGAGCGGACCGACGACGGCGAACGAAGCTCAGCGGGCTTCGGGGTTCGCTGACGACTTGGGCTGGAAAAACGAATAAGTTTGTCCGCTTCGCCCGGGAGGAGCGACCCAGAGCGAAGCGAACGCAGCAACTGGAAAGGTGATCGTCAGGCCTTCGTGGTGGGCTTCTGCCTTGGGTTGCGACCGAGCCCAATCTTTTTCGCCAAGACGCTGCGCCTCTCGCTGTAGGTCTTCGCCACCATCGGATAGTCGGACTTGAGCCCGAACGTCTCGCGGTAAGAATCAGGCGTGTAGCCCTGAGTGGAGAGATGGCGGCGCAGCGTCTTGTAAGGCTTACCATCGATCATCGACAGAAGGTGGTCGTCGCTGGCGAGCGACTTGCGGACGCCCACCGCGGGCTCGGGTTTGGCGCTGTCAGTTGCACCGGCGGCGGACGTTGTGCCTGTCACCATGTTGTCGAGCGCGGCTTTGGCAGTCTGCATGAATGTCGGGACATCATCCGCCCCCGTACGCGTGTTGGGGTTCGACAACCACGCCACCGTCAGCGCGGTCGCCAGTTCGGTCGTGCTGATGTCGTTTTCCAAGTCTGCTTCTCCGCGATCCCGTGGTGGGTGGTTATAACCCGGCAGCTTTCTTGTTTCTAGTGTAGCATCAGCCGCGCGTCAGTTCAGCCCGCAGCACTTCTTATACTTTTTGCCCGAGCCGCAGGGGCATGGATCGTTACGACCGATCTTTGCGCTGTTGACGAGACCATCCTGCGCAAGGCGCCAAGCGTGCAGCACCTGGACCCAGAGAGGGATCAAGCCGGGAGCCTCGCGATCCCAGTGATCTTCCTCCACCTCGTCCAGCTTGATCCGCCCGCTGATCAGCCCAGCCAGCAGCGTGATTCCCGCGATCGCAGCCTGTGCCGCCTCGTCATCACCTGCCCTGATTCGGTTCCAGCCGCCGGACGCCAGCGTCATCGCCTTTGCGAATCCTTCAATCCACATCTCCCAGAGCGTCTCGTCGGTGCGCGTGTCGACCTCCAGCACGGGCTCGTACTCGCCTGGGCGATCCAGGTCCGCGATGATCTGGTTGTGATGCCGCATAAGCAGGTCAAGGAAGGTCTGCAGCGCCGCCTGGTCCTCGAACGCGGTCGGCCCGTCGCCCCACACGAGCTTCAGCCAGCGGGATTGCGGCACCGGGTCGGGGCTGACGATCAAGCCTGTCAGGAAACCGTCCAGCTCGGACAGCAACATGCCATCTTCGAGTCGATTAAGCAGCAGGGCGTCGAGTTCATCCAGGTAGGCTTCGCTGATCATGGGAAGCGCATAGCGCGGAAGGCTCCCGGGGTCAGCGCGGCCGCGGGAAATTGGGCATCTTATATGAATGGCTCAATCGAGCAGTTCGCCCAGCTGACATTTCAGAGCCGAGCCGATGCGCTCGATGACTGTGATGGTCGGATTGCGCACTATTCGCTCAATGCCACTAACGTAGGTTCGATCCAGCCCCGCCTCGTCGGCGAGAGCTTCCTGCGACCAGCCCCGCGCCTTGCGCAGCCGCTTCATATTCACAGCCAGTCGTTGCCGGACGTCCATCCGACAGCTTGAGCCAAAGTGTGGCCGATCGGACCACGGACTATGAATCCCATTTTATCTGGCATTGGCCCTTGACGTCGGTAACTTGAACCGTCGGCGATGGCCTCAACGCGCCCACGTTCGGGCATCACCACGGGAGAAGAACATGATCGACCAAGCTACACTGAAGAGCATCGAGGATCTGCACCGCCTCAAAACCGATGGTATAATCAGCGAGGATGAGTTCGAGCGCTCGAAGGAAAAGCTCTTGTTCGGTGGACGACAGTCAACCCCGACCGCCAGCCCCGGTGCCGCTATCGCATCAATGTTCGGCGCGCCGCCGGAACACCTTCCTGCAATGGATGACTATCTCGGCTGGCTTACGCTTCCGCTCAAGCGATATGCGGATTTTCAAGGCCGTTCGACAAGAAGGGAGTTTTGGATGTTTCATCTGCTCCCCGTCGCAATCGTGATCTTGGCGATCATGCTGCAGGGGGCTTCTATGGTCCTGGCCGCAATCGCCCTGTTAGCGATGGCGGTGCCGCTGTTGGCAGTGCAAATCCGTCGATTTCACGATCAGGATCGATCGGGTTGGTTCGTCGCCATCAATCTTATCCCTTACCTTGGAAGCCTCATCGTCCTCGTCATGCTGGCATTGCCGGGCACAGCAGGCGAAAACCGGTTCGGACCCGATCCCAAGGCAGGCTGACCGTGGCACAGATCATCGGCATCCTGTTGATGGCAGCGCTGGCCGTCTTCGCGCTGAAACTGGCGTTCATCTTCGTGCTCATCGTCGGGGTCATCTTCCGCACGAAGGAGACGCTCTGGCTAATCGCCGTCCTCGGCATGCTGGCGCTTCTGCGTAACTACCCCGCCATCAGCTACACGGTGATTGCGATCATCGTCATCGTCGCAATCGCCCAAGCGGGCAAGGACGACACCAAGCTGCTGACCGACGACACCGAAACCTAAAACTCTCATCCTTACCACCCCGACAAAGGGCGCTCACGGTTCATTCCGCGGGCGCCCTTTGTCGTTTCTGGAGAAGTACAATGCTCGTTATTGACAGCACGATCGCCATGGCACGCGCCATGGAACGACCGATCGACGACGACCTCAAACGGCTGCTGACGCTTCGACGTGATCAACTGACGCACAATACCGACGACGATCTCGGCACGCTGGCGTTGTTCATCGTCGTTGCGCCGGGTGATAGCCTATCCACGATTGAAGCAAGGGCAGGCTACCCCGTGATCACCACCGGGGCAGTCGAGTGGGTCCAGCAGCACGGGCACTGGTTCGAGGCAGTCGCGATCCTGAGCGATGACGGCTTCGCAACGGTGCTCCTCGTGCAGGACGAATACGGGATCGATCCTCAGCTGCTGGCCTGCCTGCGAGCTGAAGTGGCCTACTCAAAGAGGTGAACGGGGGGCGGCAACGATCCGCAGGGCGGGTCAGCTGCACGATTACGGCAATCCCGACGACCTCCCGTCACCACGTTTCTCGAAGACCCTCATCACCGACACCCGCGTCCAGGCATCCCGCCTCGGACGCTTTTCTCGTGCTTGTAAAAAAGGAACAAACCATGAACTACATATTTGACCTCGCTAGTCTGCAACGTTTGATCGCGCTCGACATCGACCCGAGGCTGAGCTTGCTCCTCGCCGCCCGCCGCGAGATCGTCGCTGCCGGTCATACCGAGTACCTGATCATCCAACCCGGAGACATGGAAGCAGACGTCGTCCGGCACGTCGGCTTCTCTCCCTTGGTCAACCCGCTGGACGGGGCCCGCTATCCGGACGCCGCATTCCACCCGCACTGGGACTGGCTCGCTGACCTCGGTGGCTGGTTTGAGTTGATCCAGACATTTGGCAGCAGCTTTGCCTACGTGTTGCTCATCCAAAACGCGCATGGGACGGAGCCAGAATTCCTAAACATGTGCAGACAACACGCAACAAACTACCCGTAAGCGAAAGATTGTGACAATTCACCTGTCATTTTTTCTTGGACTCGGATTCATTCGCATCCCACCAACTCATATCTATATCAGAACCCGAGATCCTTTTGAACGGTCCAAATTCCTCATCCAAAAAAGCTATTTCTTTTTCAACTTTTGCGACCTGTTGCTTAGCTTTTATCAAACTTTCATGGTCGTTCGGACTGAGATCCTGAAATCTATATAATCGAATATTAGAGTTCAGTCTAAATAACTGGTTTGATAGGCTTTTGTGAGTCCTGTCTGCCTTTCTCTTAAGTCTATCAGTTTCGCTTTCCAATGGAACAACTGCACGACAGTCTATGAGTAGTTTGCAGATCCTTTGGGCATCGTCCGATCGGTAAAGTGAGCCGTCGATAGTAAAATCTCCATCCTTCGATATACGTGACTTGCTCATATTGTTACTCAATCCATCCTGATCAACCAGACGAGATATCTCAAGAGCTACATCCAAAAAATCGTAGGCATAGTCAGAGAGTTGAGCGGGGTTTTCGTCTGTAATTAGCATTCTGTGTAGCCACGCCTCTAGCTTAAATATGCGACGTTGGATGGTTGTTGGCGGCAAGCCAGATTCTGCACCGGCACGCTCAGCATTCTCGAATGCGGCGAAAGTGATAAACGCGTCCACCCAGATGAGGCGGGCGCTGTCAGGGAATCGCTTCGTCATAACATTCCTTCAACTGGCGAACACCGCTTGGCGTCGGATAGGCAGGCGGTCGGTGTCTGGGCGGTGTTGAATATCATGGAGGTGGCCTCGCCGCGTTTGGGTCACATCATGTCAGGGCTTCTCCCCGTCCGACCGTCGCCCTGCAAATTTCTGCTTTTGGCGTGACAGGCCGAGTGACCTCGGTTTAGCTGTTTAACACCAGCAGACGCGCTGGCACGTAGAACAGCAAGGCCGTTCATTCGGAGCGGCGGTCGTTTCGATGTGATCGACTAAATAAAACTCTCAAAAAAACAAAGGTAAACGACATGAAATTTGTTAGCGTTCCAGCACTTCAAAAAGGAGCGACAATCGTAGAATTTGCGTTCTCAAAAAAGCAGAATACGACAAGTCTCGAAACGGCGGAGCTAATTGGCATTGTTGCGGCATATATCAGTAGAGGATATTACACCGCTGAAATCGAAGAGCGTCTCGGCGATGTACTCGGTCCAGAAATAGCATCGAATGCGAAAGAAATATTTCAAATGTTCGAGGACTGGAACGGGCGTGGCCTTTGGACGCAAGGGGCAGCGCTTGAGGACATAGCATTTACTGATGACAAGCTCAAAAAAATGTATCCCCATGTGTGCATGGATATGCGCCGACCGGCGGACGTAGACGACATTCACGAACGTCAGTTCGTCCCCCTCTGATCCGCTATAAACCAAAAGAGGATGCGACTTAAAGAGTTGCATCGAAACACCGTTCAGGATCAGCTCGTGCATCGTTGGCCTCTGCAGGCCACGAAGGCTCCTAGCAAGAACAGGCAGCACGAGAAGCTCAAGACCGAAAAAGCCAACTGTACCGCCGCCGTTGCTCGACCACGGGCGACGGTGGCGGATCACCCGTGGGCGCAGACAATCTGGCGGCAAAAGCGGCGGGTCGCGTCCATCTCGATCGAATGCGTGCCGATGCCCGCGACGCCGGTCGGCAATTTAGGAGGAACACTATGACACCACGTAATATCGAAGATTTGTATCGAAAGGTGGGCGCTATTCTTGTCCGAGACACCATGCCCAACAGCCGCTTCAATAATCCCTTCAGAGAGGCAATCTCATGACGCTTCACTCAGTCGTCGAACCCCGGAAGTTCGCCGGTCCGATTGTTTCAGGCACCATTTCCGAACCCATTTTGCGGGCGGATATTGTTACACCCGAACCCACTGAAATCGTGGCATCCGGTCATGCGAACGGTGTCATCAACGCTGCGTCCGACCCGACTGTGCCGAGCGACGCGGATATCGCAGGACCAAATCCCGCCGCCGACGCTGCGCCGCTTGCCTCCGATCGATGGGATGAGTTCGGTTTCGCTTCCTCTGCCCATCTGGGCACATACCGGGTGCCCGCTGCCGTCGTAGTTTTCGAAACGCACGATCAAGCCGGGCGGTCCCAACTCAGCCGTTTTCTGGCGGATATGGAGATGCCGCCGCGTCTGATCGTTAAGCTCGGCGAGCTGGAACAGCTGTTTTACCGTCTCAGCGACCCCGCTCTGGCCACAACGTTGGCGCGCAGCGTTCCTGAGCATGTTCGCTTCGTCGGACCGACTGACCAAGTAGAATTGCCCAGCGAAGCCGATTGGCAGCTCCCGGAGCAATGCGCGCAGTCGATCGACGATCTCTCCAGGCTGACAGCGGTCGAGGTTAGTCGTGTGGCCAAGGCGGAAACGGTCGCAATTGACGTTGCCATGACCACCAATCCGCTCACCTGTTACAGCTTGCGTGGCGAGTCCCAGGCGTTCCGCGAACAGGCGATTGAGGCGACGCCGCTGCTGGGTGACCTTTGCCTCAACGGGCAGGTGACAGTTTGGTTCGCCGCGCCGAACGCCGGAAAAACCTTGATCGCACTCAACCTGCTCATTGAAGCGGTGAGGGCTGGCCGAATTGCAGGGCACAACGCCTACTATGTCAACGCCGATGACGGCAGCGAGGGCATGGCGACCAAGATGGAGTTGATGGATGATCTGGGCGTCCACACCCTCTCGCCCGGCTTCCGCGAATTCAAGGCCAATCTGCTCGTCCCCAAGCTAATCCAGATGGCGGAACGGGACGAGGCGCGAGGCGTGTTCGTGCTGGTTGATACCGCCAAGAAGTTCACGTCCCTTATGGATAAGAAGTTGGCGTCTGCCTATGGCGACGCGTGTCGGCAGGTAGCTATGCGCGGTGGCGCGGTGCTGAACCTCGCTCACGTCAACAAGGCTCCCAAGCCTGACGGGACACCGCAGTTCGCAGGCACCACCGATCTGGTCGACGACGCCGACGCGGCTTACATGCTGTCGCCCGTGGAAGAGGCAGGCAAGCCCGGCGAGAAGATCGTCGAGTTTCGCAATTTCAAACGACGCGGCGATAATGCGCAGTCCGCTGCGTTCGGCTACGCCGCAGAGGACGGGGTCGGTTACGTCGAACGACTGTCATCGGTTCGCCCGATCGATCTCGACACCCTTGATAATTTCAAGCGGGTCGAGATCCAACGAGTCGATGAGGACGTCGTCGCGATCATCGCCGCCTGCATCGCCGACGGGCACAACACCAAGATGGTTCTCGGGAAGGAGGCCGCCGATCGTGGCGGAATAACCGGACGGGAAGCGTATCGCATCATCGAGCGCTACACAGGCGACGATCCCCTCCAACACCGCTGGCAGTTCACGACAAAAGCGCGGGGAGCCAAGGTTTTCGCGCTGCTACCGCCGCCGGGCTGATCACCGAAAGCCAGCTTTTCAGGATTTCAGCTTTTCAGGATTTCGGTCTCGACGTGCGTGGTGCAGTGACTGCAGAACTGCGAACCTGAAAACCTGCGAGCCTGCTCCAGCAACGGTGCGGTGAGCAGCCGGACCCCGGCTTAAACTGTCCCTCTCCGGCCCGCTGGGGCCTCACCCGACGCCAACCCGACCCGTTCCCTGTCACCACCCTCGGTGTCGGCGCGCCTCGTCGTGCGCCTCCAGTCCATCCAACATAAATCAAGGAAATCATCATGCCCAAGCTCAAGCTCGATAACAGCAATGCACTCCTCGCTCAGTGCGACGAGGGCAAACGCAAAACCGATTACTGGGACACCCACATTCGCGGTCTCGTCCTCGAAGCCCGTTCAACCGGCGGCAAGACCTTCTACCTGCGTTATCAGGACAAGGGCGATCGGCAGCGTCAGCACAAAATCTGCGCCTATGGCGATCTATCGGTCGCAGAGGTCCGTAAGGAAGCACAGCGGCTGCGATCCGAGATCGTGCTGGGTGGCGATCCCGCCGTCGAGAAGGCCGATGTTAAGGCGGTGCCCACGTACGGCGAGTTTGCTGTTCGGCATCTCGCTCACGCCAAGACGTACCAGCGCAGCTACGACACGACCGAAATGTACATGCGGCGTCACATCCTGCCGCGCTGGGGCAAGCAGCGGGTGACCGCGATCACGAAAGCCGAGGTCGCCCAGTGGCTCGCCGAGAAGACCGGGGAGGGGTTGGCGCTGGCGACGGTCGAGAAAATCCGCGTCATCTTCGGGCGCTCGTTCTCGCTGGCGATCGAGTGGGAGGTGCCCGGCGTCACCCGCGACCCCACGGTCGGGATCAAGCGCCCTCCGATCAACAATGCGCGTAATCGCTATCTCAACCCGGCGGAGGCGAAGCGCTTGCGGGAGGCGGTGGCGCGATCCCGGAACACGCAACTGAAGTATATCGTCGGACTGCTGCTCCTGACGGGCGCGCGAGTGTCGGAGCTGCTGAATGCCGAGTGGAGACATATCGACCTGGAAGGACAGGCATGGCTGATCCCCACATCGAAGACGGGAAAGCCGCGGCACGTGCCACTGTCCGGGGCAGCGATTGACCTGCTGGGTCAGGTGCCGCGGTTTGGGAGCTGTCCATATCTCCTGCCCAATCCCGCGACGTTGAAGCCGTTCACCGAGATCAAGCACGCATGGCAGGCGGCACGGGACCGGGCGGTGTTGCCAGGTCTTCGCATTCACGACCTGCGGCACTCTGCGGCGTCGTTCATGATCAACGCCGGGGTCGACCTGTTCGCGGTCGGCAGAGTGCTTGGGCACGCCGATCACAAGAGCACCATGCGGTACAGTCATCTCGCCAACGACACGCTGCTCGCTGCCGTCGAGGCCGGGGCTGCCAAGCAAGTATCGGTTTAACTCACACCCCGCTCCGCGCGCTGGCTTCGGCTGGTTCGCGGGCGGGGCAATTTCCACCATTTTTTTCGAAGGAACGCCAAATGATTTCCGCCAAAGACATCGTTGTCGATGTAACCCCGCTGCCCGCAACCGCCATGCTCGCCACCGATGCGCCGCGGCACGATGTGGACGCAAAATTTCAACGGTTACGTCAGCTAAAAGAAGGTTTTCCGACCGAGATCAACAAACATGATCGTGTCCTGATTCTAATATCAGCCTGCGTTGATGAGGGCTTCGTGACCGGTCCGCGAATTACCGGCGCGATTGCACAACTTGGGTTCAATCGCCAACATGCCGGTATCATGCTGCAGGAAGGATGTGGACAGCGATGGATCAAAGATGAAAAGGGAAATTTCCTAAACCTGCTCTGACGATGCCTTACGTGCAATCCAGCTGTGACAGATAGCTCGTTTCAGCTGCTCGCCCAAGCAGCGACAGCGATCACTGCGGCGTGCGGTTCATTTGGGTGTACATGCCGACCCCACAGCGCGTTTCCTGCGGCTGCTGGATATCGGCTATACCCCAAGTCCGCTTGGTAGGCCGTTGCCTAGCGTTGAAATCAAACAGCCCATTGCGGTCAGCGTCGCCGTCTCTAAATTGCGGAACGGAGCGAACCGCCCCGCCCGTCAACCTGGTCGCTCTCGCTTTGGCGGGCGGGTGCTCCCCTTCACCCGCGCAGCCGCCTCACCAGCATCTTCCAACCCTTCTCGTCGGCGGGGAAGAAGGTGGTTACAGTGGGCCGCTCTTCAGTGGGCCGGAGCGTTCCCGCCTTTGCGTTGCACGCGGTGCAGCGAAAGTGTTCGTAGGCGCTGTCTCCAAACCCATCGAACGATGTCGAGAAGCGATGCAGCCGGAACCATGTCGCTGCCTCCCAGGCGCTGACGATGCTCACACTGCGGGTTGGCGCACTCGATCCAGATATGCTGCCCGTGCCGGGCCAGACACCTGTACGTTTTTGCTCCCGCGGATCAAAACGGCAACGCCAGCTGCGCCTCATCGCGGCAGAGGAGGGGAGGGTCGTCTTGATGGTCGAAGATGATGCAGACCAGGGTCTCCGCCGCCGCCGATCCGCGGAGCCATTCGCCGCCAGTACGCCCCTTTCAATCGACTTTAAGGAGCGCCTAAATCCGCCGCGTCAGCCATCCAGACAAGCCTTGGCCACCTTTAGCGGCCTTCTCGTTCGCTTTTCTCGCAGCCTGCTTCAACTCTGCCCAGCCGGGGGCGAAATTGAGGGCGGCTTCGTATCTCTCCCTGGCTTCCCGCCAGCGACCTTGCGCCGCCAGCACGTCGCCCTGACCTTTCAGCGGGTCGGCCCAATGTGGGCCCTGGCGATGCGCCTTGGCGAACATCGCCGCCGCATTCCGCAAATTTCCTTGCCGCTGCTGCGCCACGCCCCAATGCAGGTAAGCGAAAGGAATGTCCGGAGCGAGAGCCACCGCCTGACGGTACAGACGGTCAGAGGCATTCCTGTTTCCGTTCGCCTCTTCCCCGTCGGCCTGCAGGGCGCGGCACCGGGAATCGTCCGCATGTTGGGAGAAAATAGCATTGGCCAAGCGCGTATTCCCCACCTCCGAAAAGGCCAGCGCGGCGTAGCAGTCGCCATCATCGAACTGGAATTGCAGCGCCTCGGAAGCGGACAACAGAGCATAAAACCGTCCCAAAGCCGTTGCGGCGGTTTGCGAGTCTCCCCGATCGAGGGCGTGCAGGCCAGCGATCCAAAAGCGCGTGGCCAAAAGCGCCGGATCATCATAGTAAGCAAGGCTGAGCCGCCGTTCCGCCGACGCCCAGTCATGGCGGTGCGCCTCCGAGTCGGCGAGCCCCGTAGCCGCCGAAGTCGAGGTTGTTCCAAATCCACCGGATTTGCGGGCGTTACATTCGTGGAACCGGATTTCGCCGGTCCAGTCCTCGACGGCCAAATAATAGTTGATCCAAGCGCGCCCGCAATCTTCGTTCGCATCGGCCCCCGGCACACGCGCCAATTGCTGACCGACCTTCCACCCCGCCTCCCAACCGTGCATCACCCTTTCATAAGCGCCTAGAGTGGCCCAGGCGGACCAATAAGTGGGATCGAGGGAGAGCGCCTCGCGAAGCTTGCGGATTGCTTCTCCTCTGTGGCCATTGTGACTGAGCGCGATGGCCATGCTGCTAAGGAGGGAAGGGCGCGCGTCCGGATCGGAGCGATCCAGCGCCGTCCGGGTAAATTGCTCGTTTTCAGGATATCTGTGATGCTGGTTCAGATACGCGGCGAACAGGCGCGGCTCGTACATGCCGTATGTGTATTCGCTGGCTTTGGTGACGAGCTTTGGCAAATCGTACCTCGGCCCGGTGAAGACTTGGGGTGGAATTCCGGTGCCGCGCACCGTCAAAGAAAGGGTATCGTCTGGATTGATCACCAGGGCGCCGGAAATATGGGTCTCGTGGCTGAGCGCGCTCCTCAAATTCCGGCTCAATTCGCTGACAGAAATACCGGTCTCGGGAACTTGAACGGTGACTTGATTGGTCCAAGCGTTGTCGATCTTTTGCTTGGACGCCGTCGTCCGAACGCCGTCTTGAATGGTGGCGAGACCGTCCTGCACCGCGCCCGCGATGAGGTGTCCGCTCAGCCCGGATGACGCGAGCGACGGCGGCGCGTCAAAAGATTCCACCACGACCCCCCGGGCGCGCACCGCGGAGAGGAAAATGCCGAGCACGCCTAATGCGAAGCAGATTCCAATGACGACGGTCAGCTGCTTGAGCAGCAACGACACGCGCTCGTTTCGCCATTTGACGTGTTCGCTTTCGCACTGAAGATAACGATAGCGGAAGTCCGCGTCGGCCAGGTTGGCGGGGTTTATCGCGAAACGAGGCGAATGGAACGAAACGAAACTTTCTCCCTCTACCTGCTCCCGGTTCGCGCCGGGCTCAGCGGAGTTTCTCCTGAAACGACGAAACAGCCGCCCGGAATGCTCGTCCCCCATCGCACCCCTCCAGCTTTTCGCATCGATGCATCCGACGAAAGCTATTCCATTTTTCACTCAAAATCTAGGCGCGATCCATTCGCTGATTCGACGCCTCTGGCTACGTTATGACCACAGCGTCCCGAACGGTTGCGAGGACAAATCTTAGCGCCGGATCGATTTCCAAAGACGGTGATGCTTTCAGCGGCTACGCTTCCGGGATGAGGAGCGGAGCGTCCGCCAATATCATCGAGCAGCTGACCGTCCAATGGGTATAGCGATGCTGACCGACCGTTTCGACGATGCGCTTTCCTACGCGAGCCGCCTCCATCGTGAGCAGCGGCGGAAAGGCACCGACATCCCCTACGTCGCGCACCTGCTGGGAGTCGCTTCGATCGCGCTGGAGAACGGCGCCGACGAGGATCAAGCCATCGCCGCCCTGTTGCACGACGCGGTTGAGGATCAGGGCGGGGAGCCGCAGCTGCAAGCGATCAGAGAGCGGTTCGGGGAGCGCGTCGCCGAAATGGTCGATCACTGCACCGACGCCGTCGTCGATCCCAAACCGGCGTGGCGTCCGCGCAAGGAGGCTTACATCGCGAGCCTTGCCCACAAGCCTGAAGCTTCGTTGCGGGTCAGCCTCGCGGACAAAACGCACAACGCTGGCGCGATCGTCGCCGATCTGGCTGTGCACGGGGAGGCGCTGTGGGATCGGTTCACCGGCGGTCGGGATGGGTCACTCTGGTACTACGAGGAACTGGCCAAAGCGTTCACCGATCGGATTCCAGGGCCGCCGACCGATCGCTTCGCCGCCTTGGTCGTCAGGATGCGCGCGGACAGCAACAAGCTTTTGCAGAAATCAAACTGACGGCGACCAGCATTCCCCGTGGTCAGAGCGTGATATTTCGCCGAGCCATTTCTGCGGCGGCTAAACGCGCGAGCGGGGTCTGCGGGTCGTCCGAGAAGATGTCGGCGAGGTCGAGCAGGTCGTCGTCCTTGAGAGCCAGTATCGAAGCCTCGATATCGGCGAGTCGATTCATTGTCCGCGCGTCGTGGAGGGCGTTTCGTTTGATCCGGGTTCTGAGCATTCCTGCGCAGTAGCAGCGCTGTCGCTGAAAGGGGAAGCAGCGAATGGCACGAATAATCGACGCGGACCTTCCAGCTCCGATCGAACCCAAATGATGCCGAGGGCGTTGGAGATGTATGCCGCACGCCAGCAACATCGTCCATTGTGATGGCCCGGACAGCCCACACGCCTTCGACATCATTCCGCTGCGGCCGAGAAACGGCAGCCTGGACGCTCGCTGCCCAATTTGTCACGGTCACGGCCAATGGAACACCGAGATCGATCTGGTCAGCTTTCGTTGCAAGCGTGCGATCTGCGATCACTGCTACGGCGCGGGCTGGGTCGAAACCGGGGATGATCCAATTGGGTTTCCCGACATCGTGACGACCCCGGAAGGGTATCCGAAGTGGATCGTTAGATATGTTGTCAAAAGCGATGTTGAAAGCTCGGACCCAAAATCCGCTCTCTTGGCCGTTCCCAAGCCCTGAACTCGACCAGCCCATTGCGGCCAGCGTCGCCCTCTCTAAATTGTGACACGGAGCGAACCGCCCCGCCCGTCATCTTGGTCGCTCTTGCTTTGGCGGGCGGGTGCTGTCCCGTTCACCCGCGCAGCCGCCTCACCAGCATCTTCCAGCCCTTTTCGTCGGCGGGAAGAAGGTGGTCACGGTGGGCTTCTCTTCGGTTAACGTCAGCCTCAATCATTCACGAGTTTGCTGCCCGTGGGTTTTTGCTGGACTGACGTGCGCAAGCTCGAGTCCTAGCGCCCAGCGGCGATGAAAACCCCGCCAGTACGTAGCGCTCGAACCAGTCGGCTTCGCCAATTGATCACCCGATACTTCGCCCTCGCTCAGAAGCCAGGTACCGTCGTCCGCGATGGGTGCAGGGACGTTCAGATAACCCGCCCGGTCGCTGATCCCCTTCAAATGTAGATCGAGAAAAGCGGTGATCATATGAGCGTTGATCGCCAGTATGCGGTCCTTACGCCACACCGGCTCATTAAACTTGTCGATGTAAAGGTAGTCGTCTGAGACCGACGCAGGTGCGGCATTCATCGCAATGTTGTGCCGTGCCTCGCGATAAGAGAGCAAATAGCGGTCCGACTGTGCCATTCGATCAAACAGCCAGTGTACCCCATTCGCGTAATCAGCGACATCGTCGCGATCCCCGTCGATTATCAGCGCCGGGGCAGAGATCTTACTCAGAGCCGCGGGCGACCACATCCGCGTTGCCGGCGATCCACCCCACGGCCCGAACAGGATGAGCGCCCTGAGGCCGGGCACGGGTTTGTCGTCGTCTTCAAGCGATCCTGCCATCATCGCTTTGGGGAGTTGTGCCATCAGCGACGATTTGGGATCATAGCCTGCCCCGGCCGTCGCGATCGCGCCGTAGCCGCCCATTGAATAACCAGCGAGAGCCAATTTATCGGCATCGATATGTTCAAACACACCTTTGTACGAAGAGGCTGTGCGTCGCCGGATCTCGGCAATGACGAAGCGCTGATCCGCGCTCCGATCGACCCAGACCTGCGTAAACGAGGCACGGCGCGATCCCGCAATTACCGGATCGACGTCGCCATGCTCAATAGCAACGACGACATATCCTTTAGACGCAAGGTTTTCGGCGAGATCACTGAAGCCAATCGCGCGATTGTTATAGCCGTGCGATAGTATCAGCAGCGGAAAATGCCCCACAGCAGGCTCGGCATTGCGGGCCGCCTTTCCGGGAAAACTGAGCCGCACAACCCGCTTCCTCTTGCGGTTGCCGAGGAAAGGCGCAGGCATCGTGTACGTAACCTGCTGCACGTCTTTTGCTGCGCTCACCGCAGGATACCATATCTCGATCGGCAGCTTCCGCGCGTGGTGTTTGAACCCGCCCACGCCATCAGGTTCCAGCACATCTGCGCGATCGGGATCAATCAGGATGATGGTCTGCGTGCCTACGGGCGATGCGCCACGTGCGGCCAGTTCGGGCGAGTCGACAGGCAGTTGACCTTCCACGTTGGACACCGCAAAAAACGACGCTCCCAGCAACAACGTGGCCCTGATCCACGGTCCCATCATTCCTCCAACCTCTTGCCTAAATTTTGCTTTTGCGTTGCTGCGCTGGCGAACATGTCTGCAGAACTGAAACAGCGCAACAGCGCCAATTTCATTTGGCCGCGGGCATGCGACCACCGCCGCCGCGATGCGTCCGCTTGTTTGGCGGTTGCCAAACGTTGAGCTCGAACAGCCTGTTGCGGGTAGACACCAAACCCGTCGAACGATGTCGCGAAGCGATGAAAGCGAAACCATGTCGCCGCCTCCCAGGCGCCGACGATGCCGTGATGCTCACACTGCGGGTTGGCGCACTCGATCCAGATATGCTGCCCGTGCCGGGCCAGACACCTGAACGTTTTTGCCCCCACGGATCAAAGCGGCAACGCCAGCTGCGCCTCATGGCGGCAGGGCAGCCGTCCCGTCCACGATCGGGCTCCCCTTCGTTCTGGCAATAGGCTGGGAGATTCAATTGACCGTTGACCCCGTCGAACGGGCGCGTCCCGGCGCAGTTTCACGCTTTAAATATCTAGACTTCCGCCAGAAAGCGTGAAACGCTCGGCTCCTTAATGCAATAACCCCAGGTGCGCCGTGTCCCGAAAGGGGGATCTATGGATCGAAGCCCTTCGTGTTCCCCGCCGCAGCTTGCACGGCCCGATGGTTGTCTTAGCGTAAACATCGTCCGCCCGAGCGACCACCTCCAAAGCTACGTCACCTTCTTTTATTTCGTGACAGCAAGTGAGGCATTGACGGATTTCCTGTATCCCGAGTGGGGTAACGTTCGCTTCTCGATCTCCGGGTCCTGGATGGTCAGGATGCCGGGGTATGAGGATGAGACGCCGCAGACCGCGGTGCTGTTCGGACCGACGGATCGTCACGGGGCGATCGACACCAAGGGAGGCCGAACGATTGGTTTCGGCCTGACCCCGATCGGCTGGCAAGCGGTTATCGGCGGCGATGCCGGAGCGATGGCAAACCGGGTCGTGCCGCTCGGCGACCGGCTCGGTATATCCGGGGAACAGCTTAGGGCGCACCTTATTCGGGATAAGGAAGATCAGGTGATCGTGGAGCGTCTCGAAGAGTTGCTGACCAGACGTTTGGCGTCGCGACCGCCGGTCAGCAAGGCAGTCCTAGCAACCGACCGCGCCCTGCGTATGCGGCCGCGCGATTTGGCGGCATTCGCAGCTGCTGCCGGGGTGTCGGCACGGACACTGCACCGATTGTGTCTGGGTGCCTTTGGCTTCCCGCCGAAGCGATTGATGCGCTTGCAACGATTTCTCGACACGCTGGGCCAGGTTAGGACGGCTGTAGGAAACTCGGTGCGAAACTCGATGGACGAAGCGTATTGCGACCAATCCCATTTCTATCGGGATTTCCGCGACTTCATGGCGATGACGCCGCGCGAATATTTCGGCGCGCCGAGACTGCTGATGGCGGCCGCTGCGGAAGCGCAGGTTCGTGCTGGCGTAACCCTGTCGTTCCGCCTGCCGCCGTCGCTGGTGGAAGAGGACAGCGCTCACGCCGTCACGGGCGCCGCTGCCTAAACACGTCTACGCCCCAAATTTTGGCGAACTTTTACAATATTCGCTCCCCTTCTCGGATTTAGACCTCCTTGCATAGCCGTCCCGGCGGGCGGTCCGGTGCCGCAATCCCGATTGTGAATTTGGGCAGGGCTCCGCACGAAGAGAGGTAACGATCATGGTTGCTCCTGGTTATTCCATCACTCCATTGAGTTTTACTGAGCCGGCGGCTGGCACAGCGACAGTCACTATAAGGGTGACGCGCGGAGATTCCACCAACGCAGAGTCTCTCGAACTCCAAATTATAACCAAAACAGGAGCGCCGCTGTTCGGAACGGCGGAAGATGTCGACTTCGATTTCACTGGGTATGCCAATCCAAATGGCGCGCACACGACATCCTATCAGTTCGCGGCAGGGGAGGCCTTCCATGATTTCACGTTCGGCGTCGTAGGCGGAGACGGACTCGAGGGAACGGAGACGTTCACCATAAAACTATTTGGGGGGACGAACGGCACCAATCTGAGTTTTACGGGAAACATCAACGACCCTGGTGGGCCCGTAGGCAGCCTGGCCATTGCTGCCCTCACCCAGAATGAGGGTAGCGGCGGCGGCACGACGGACTTCGCATTCACGGTAACGCGGTCGGGTAGCACCACCGGCGCGGCGAGCGCGACCTACACGATCGCCAACGGTACCACCGACGCGAACGATTTCGTGTTCGATGCGCAGCATCCACAAACCGGTACCGTCAACTTTGCCGCTGGCGCATCTACCGCCATGGTTCATGTTCCCATAGCGGCGGATAGCGTAGTGGAAGGCGACGAGACCTTCACCGTCACGCTGTCGAACGCGACAAACGCGACCATCGGCACCGCGCAGGGCACCGGCACCATATCCAATGACGATGCGGCGATCATGCCCGCGCCTGCGCCTGCACCTGCCCCCGCGCCGCCCCCGAACCCCAACGGCGTATATGTTCTGCAGGGATCGACCCCCGATACGGTGGCGGGCGGCGATGGCGATGATACCTACATTGTCCAGAACCCCCGCGTGACGATCGTAGAGAAGCCGGGCGAGGGCAACGATACCGTCTACACTTCGATCAGCTATGCGCTGGATGGTGGATCGTCGATCGAAACGCTATCGACGCAGGATCAGAAGGGAACCGACCCCATCAACCTCGTCGGCAACAGCTTTGCGCAATATGTGATCGGCAATTTCGCCAACAACGTGCTGAATGGCAATGGCGGCGCCGATACGCTGATCGGGCTAAAGGGCAACGACACCTATGCGATCGCCGATCCGAACGCGGTAATCATCGAGAATCCGGGGGAAGGCACCGATACGGTATACACCAGTGTCAGCTACGCGCTGCCCGGCAGCGCGGAGATTGAGGTGCTGTCGGTTGCCACACAACAGGGCACCGATAATCTGAATTTGATCGGCAACGGTTTCTCCCAGGCCATCATCGGCAATTTCGGCAACAACGTGCTGAACGGCAATGGCGGCATCGACACGCTGATCGGGCTAAAGGGCAACGACACCTATGTCGTCGGCAACGCGGCATCGGTCGTGATCGAGAATGCAGGTGAGGGGTTCGACACCGTCTATGCCAGCGTCAGCTATTCCCTGGCGAATGGCCAGTCGATCGAAGTGCTTTCCGCGCAGTCGCAGGGCGGCACCGAAGCGATCAACCTGACCGGCAACGAACTGGCACAGGCGGTGATCGGCAATAACGGTGCTAACGTCCTGAATGGTGGCGGCGGGGCGGATGCGCTTTACGGCCTGGGCGGCGACGACACCTTCGCCTTCACCACTGCACTCGGCAATGGCAACGTCGCTGCGATCGCGGACTTCGGCAACGGTGCGGACAAGATCGCGCTGTCGTCGTCGATCTTCGGCGGGATGGCAAGTGGTACGCTATCGGCGTCCAATTTCGTGATCGGCGCCGCGGCGACGACCGCGGAGCAGCACATCGTCTACAACCAGGCGACGGGGCAACTGTTCTACGACGCCGATGGCTCGGGTGCAGGCGCCGCCGTGCTGTTCGCCACCGTCGCGCCCGGCACGGTCATCACCGCCAATATGATCGCGGTCGTCTGACCGCTCTGTGGGTATACCGAAAGTCGCTCAACGCGGATTACATAAGCGCTACTCCGAACGAGGCTAGAGTTATTCAGGCTGGACATGCAATAGGTCGATAAGTAGATAGTAAGTCGGTTTTTGTGAATGGGGACCTCTATGGCCAACTTAGCAGAGTTCTATCAACCGAAGGTGGGAACGCTTTCGGCCTTCAATGCAGCCTTTGCAGGCTTCACTTGGACCGGCGATTTAAACGGTGACGGGTTTGACGATCTAATCGTAACCGGTGCCTCATATCCTCCAGGCCCAAATACCCCGCAAAGAGGCCAAGTATTTTTTGGTGACGGGTCGGGAAACTTGGTTTCCAGTCTCGTATAGCATTTTCCCATCACAAGCACTCCAAACTGTACACGCGCGTGATATTGTTGTTGGAGACTTCAATGAAGACGGGAAGATAGACGTCTTCATTGCATCGCACGGCTACGATGCGTCGCCCTTTCCAGGAGAGCAAAACAAACTATTTTTATCATCCGGAAATGTCTGGATAGATGCGTCCGGTAACTTACCCGCATTAACCGATTTTTCCCACAGCGCGGCAGTTGGGGATATTAATGGCGATGGCCATTTGGACATCTTTGTCGGAAATATATTTGGCTCTCAATTAATTTCACCTTACGCCCTAATAGGGGACGGAAAGGGAGGATTTCATAGAGATACTTCGATTGTAAACGCGGAGGCCGGGCAAGCGCTCGATATCAGAACAGACACCTATACATCGTCCTTGTTGATGGACGTCAATGGTGATGGGTTGTCGGATCTAATCCTGGGTGGAGCTGGTGGGTCATCAAGTCACGGCTCTTTTGTTTTTTTAAACAATGGGCACGGTTACACCAATGTATCTCCGATTTATATTCCGGCTGGATATTTCACCGATCAGAACCGAGTGGTTGTAGATATCGCGCATATTGATGTAAATAGGGATGGTAAACAGTATCTTGTATTCCTGTCAACGCAAGACAGTCCATTTTATGACGGTTGGGCTATCGATATCTATATCAATAAAGGAGATGGCAAATTCGAGTTAGATACCAATAACCATATCAGCGGAGCTGATGCGCATGGTGGCTTAATTAATAAAACGACGAGTGAACACTGGGCATCAGCAGTTACGATCAAGGACGTAAATCACGACGGTGCGTTGGATATAGTCGTGGGTGGATTTCAAGGCGGCCAGCCTAGCCTGGATACACCAGTCCTCTATCTGAACGATGGCAGGGGCGTGTTTTCGGCAATCAGACTGGCCGATTTCCCCAATCCGGAAAACCTACGATACCTAACGACAACAATAAGCTCAACAAACGGGGAATCATTGTTTTCAATTTACGCCAATTCGGGGCAATTAGGATTTAATGAAGACCTTGCTCTGAAACCCTTGGCATCAACAAATAGCGTCAAACTCGAAATCGTGGGAACAAATGGGGCAGATACATTATACGGTAATGATTCCGGTGCCACTCTCAGAGGACTCGCGGGGGATGATATTTATGTTATTAGCGCCAGCGGCGTAACCGTGGTCGAGGAGCCCGGTGCAGGAAACGACACTGTTTACACTTCGGTGAGCTACGCGCTTACGGGCGGCGCATCAATCGAGGTCCTGTCGGTTCAATCACAGCAGGGAACCGATCCGATCAACCTGGTTGGAAATGCCTTTGCCCAGTACGTCATCGGCAACCAGGGCGACAACGTTCTCAACGGCAACGGCGGTGCGGATACGCTGATCGGGCTGAAGGGCGACGACACGTACGCCATCGCCGACGGAAGCGCTGTCATCGTTGAGAATCCCGGCGAGGGTCGCGACACCGTCTATACGAGCGTGACCTACGCTCTAACCGGCACGGCCGAGATTGAGGTGTTGTCGGTCGCGACGCAGCAGGGCACTGAGAACATCAACTTGATCGGCAATGCCTTTGATCAATATATGATCGGCAACTTTGGCAACAACGTCATGAACGGCAACGGCGGCGTCGATACGTTGATCGGGTTGAAGGGAGATGACATTTTCCAAGTCGGTAACAGCGCTTCGATCGTGGTGGAGAACCCCGGTGAGGGGTACGATACCGTCTATGCCAATGTCAGCTACGCCCTCGCCGCAGGCCAGTCGATTGAGGTACTGTCGGCGCAGGTTCAAGGCGGCACCGAAGCGATCAACCTGACCGGCAACGACCAGGCGCAGTCGGTGATCGGCAACAACGGTGCCAATGTCCTCAACGGCGGCGGCGGAATGGACACGCTCTATGGCTTGGCGGGCGACGACACGTTCGCCTTCTCGACCAAGCCAGGTAGCGGAAATGTCGTGACGATCGCCGACTTCGGCAACGGCGCGGACAAGCTGGCGCTGTCGACCGGGGTGTTCGGCGGGATGGCGGTAGGCACGCTGTCAGCGTCCCACTTCGTCATCGGCGCCGCGGCGACGACCGCGGACCAGCATATCGTCTACAACCAGGCGACCGGGCAGCTGTTCTATGACGCCGATGGATCGGGCGCGGGTGCCGCCGTTCTGTTCGCCACCGTCGCGCCCGGCACGGTCATTACTGCCAACATGATCGCGGTCATTTGACCGCTCTGTGGGTATAGAGGAGGTCGCTGAAAGCGGATTTGCTGAGCCAAAGTGCTTTAGCTAGGAAACCGCAGCCGGGCGACCTCACGCGTGACTGGGAAGCGCGTGGGTCAAGCGTAATTCTGACGAGCGAATACCCCATAATCGGCGGAAAAGTAACGTTTATTCCCGTTGCGTCAGTAGCCTTCGTAATGCGGGGGTCACAGGTTCGAGTCCTGTAAGCGGCACCACTTCCGGTCAAAACCGCGAACTGCGGGACCGGCGCTGATGTCTCCTTTCGTGACCGCCGCTTCGAGCGCCGCTTTGGAGCCGGTGATATTCCCCCGGTTCGGCGGACACGCAGGGTTAGCCGGTCATGCTCCGCTCGGCTTGCTCGGGGGTTAGATATCCGAGGGCCGAGTGCATGCGGTGCCGGTTATAGTAGCCCTCGATGTATCCGAACAGCGCGTGCCGCGCTTCGGCCTGTGTCGCCCATCGGCACTGATGGACGAGTTCGACCTTGAGGGTGTGAAAGAAGCTCTCCATCGGGGCATTATCGTAGCAATTGCCGGTGCGGCTCATTGAGGGCGTCGCGCCGATCGCGGCCAAGTGATCGACATAGGCGCCGGCC
>NZ_RCZK01000040.1 GCF_006438955.1 Sphingomonas oligophenolica
CAGTCTAATGCGAACTCGTCTCCACACGATGCAGTTCGGGCTTTGGGGTCATAACTCAGCCGGCGAGTGCCTGCCACTCGGCCAGCGCGGCCGAGCGGCGTTCCTTGTAGGTCTGGCGGTCGACGAGATGGCGCTGGAGATCGAAGTGATTGTGGACATTGGCATGGACGCTGGCGAATTTTTGTAGCGACTTCATCTGCCGGAATCTGACCATCGCCCGCTCCCGTCGTCGGAACGGCAGATGGCTGTTCTCGACCCGATTGTTGGCCCAACGTCCGATCTCCTGCTTATCGGCATTACCGAGCGCATTCATCGCAGCGCGGTACGAGCGGAGCCCGTCGGTGGTGATCGCCTCGGGCTTGCCGTGGCGCTTCAGTGCCTTCTTCATGAAGGTGAGTGCGGCATCCTTGTCGCGGGTCCTGGTGACGTAGCTTTCGAGGATCTCGCCCTCGTGGTCGACCGCACGCCATAGATACACCATCTCACCGTTCAGCTTCACGTACATCTCGTCGAGGTGCCAGCGCCAATGACGGAATCCGCGCATCCTCCACACGCGCTGGCGGCGGATGTCGCCGGCAAACATCGGACCGAACCTGTTCCACCACAGCCGCACCGTCTCGTGGCAAATGTCGATCCCGCGCTCGAACAGCAGGTCCTCGACGTTTCGCAGCGATAGCGGGAAGCGAATGTACATCATCACCACCAGGCGAATTACGTCAGGTGACGAGTTAAACCGTAGGAACGGGCTTGGCGGCTTCGCACGGGATTTTCGGCTCATTCTCGCCCGCTATCAGCCCACGCGGCGTCCTGCCACATTGGTCTGACAGAGCCGTCTAATGCGAACCGGTCTCTCCACGATGCAGTCCTGGCTTCGAGCGCATCGGCCTAGCTTGCGAGGATCCGCCACTCCGCCAGCGCGGCGGAGCGTCTTTCCTTGTAGGTCTGCCGGTCGACGAGATGGCGTTCGAGATTGAAATGATTGTGGACATTGGCGTGGACTGTGGCGAACTTCTGTAGCGTCTTCATTCGCCTGAACCGGAGCATCGCCCGCTCCCGTCTTCGGAACGGCAGATGGCTGTTCTCCGCCCGGTTGTTGGCCCAGCGACCGACCTCCTGCTTCTCCTCGTTGCCGAGGTCTTTCATCGCCGCGCGGTACGAGCGCAGCCCGTCGGTGGTGATGGCTGCTGGCGCGCCGTGGCGCTTGAACGCCTTCTTCATGAACGTAAGCGCAGCCGCTTTGTCGCGGGTCTTCGTGATGTAGCTCTCGAGAATCTCGCCCTCCTGGTCGACCGCTCGACAGAGGTAAACCATCTCGCCGTTGAGCTTCACGTACATCTCGTCGAGATGCCAGCGCCAATGGCGGAAACCGCGCATCGCACTCACCCGCTGGCGGCGGATGTCGCCTGCGAACATCGGACCGAACCGGTTCCACCACATCCGCACCGTCTCGTGGCAGATGTCGATGCCGCGGTCGAACAGCAGATCCTCGACGTTCCGCAGCGACAGCGGGAAACGCACGTACATCATCACCACCAGGCGGATTACCTCCGGCGACGAGTTGAAACGTCGAAACGGGCTTGGCGGAAGTGCTCTCGATTTTCGGCTCATCACCGGCCGGTATCAGCCACGCAGAGGCAGTGCCACGTTGGTCTGACAAAGCCCTGCATCACCGCCGTCGGCGGTGGACCGTCGCTACGCGATCACCGGATGGCTCAGCTGAGCGCCGAGCGCGCGCCGCGTGAGTATGTAACGAAAAAGGGGTGGGTGCCGTCTGGCCCCACCCCCTGGTTCAGCTTGCACCGAGCGCGTTCAGCGGATCAGTAGCAGCCCTTGCTGCCCTTGTTCCGGCTACCCTTGTTCTTGCTGCCCTTGTTCTTGCTGCCCTTGTTCTTGCTGCCCTTGCTGGCGCTGCCCTTGTTCTTGCTGCCCTTGCCGGGACCCTGGGGCGAGCTGCCGCAACCGCAACCGCCGGCACCATAGACGCTGTTGAGTTCGCTAAGACGAAGATCACGCATGAAATTTCTCCTGTTGGGTCGCCGCACCATCGTCAGTGCATGTGCAGAAGAATACGAAGGCGTAGCACGTTAGTCTTTGATTAACTTACGCAATCCATGTCCCATGATGAAACGGTTGTTAACCATGGTCGACAAGCATCATGCGGTGAGCGATATACGATTGTCGCTCGATTCCAGCAGCTTGTTCGACATCGCGGTCGCGCGCGATCGCGTTTAGCGGTATCGCAACCGCTCCCGGCGACCCCGCAGTGCGAGCGGAGCTCGAGAGAGCCTTCGAGAACTCGCCCCACACGTTGACCGCCATCGCGCTGTCAGTCTTCTCGCCGGATTCACAGGTCCTCCCCTTCCCGTCGGCAGAGGTGGCTCCGGTCGTCTGCACAGGCTCGCGGCTTGGATAAGTGGATCGCCGCTGGTTGATCATGCCGCTGCGAGAAGCGGCTGGTCGAAGTATATCTGGTCGGGCGTGCGGCCGCCAAGAGCTGAGTGCGGCCGGATGCCATTATAAAATGCGAAGTATCGGCCGATGCCGGCGCGGGCCTCGGGGACCGATGCGTAGGCGTGCAGATATACCTCCTCGTATTTCACCGAGCGCCAAAGGCGCTCAACGAACACGTTGTCGCGCCAGCAGCCCTTGCCGTCCATACTGATGGC
>NZ_RCZK01000041.1 GCF_006438955.1 Sphingomonas oligophenolica
TCACGTCGATCGCCGGTTCGCTCGCGGCCGGCTCCGATCCGAATACGTCCGCCGCGCCCTCCAGCAGCCGGGATCGCCACTGGTTGATGAGGTTTGGATGCACGTCATACTGCTGCGCCAACTCGGCCAGCGTCTTCTCACCCTTCACGGCAGCCAGAGCTACCTTGGCCTTAAACGCCGGGCTGTGATTCCGGCGGGGTCGCTTGCTCATCTTGCCTCCTGGGGCGGCCAACATGGCCGCGGTCAGATCGGCAATCCACTTATCCCCGCTGTTCAGATTTCCCGAGCCACCTCTATGGTCCGTACGGTGCGCTTGGCTCGGTTGACGCTCAAAACGCCATCAGCCAAGGTGCCGATGGCGCTCCAGCACCGCACGAACTCCCCTTTTAGGCACTGGAGCGCCAACCTTTCGACGGTAGCACGACCCCATGCCGTTAGCGCCATTGGCGCCGATAGGTAGGGCGACAGGGAGTGACCCACAGCCGTAATCGGGCATTTGACCCCTCAGCAAGACAGCATAAGCTCGAATCATGGCCGACCCAACCGCACCGACCCACGACCCTCGCAATTCTGAGGTCGGCATCATCCTCCCCAGGCTACATCGGCGCGGGCTCGAAATATGAACCGGCAATGGACCCCGGAAGACGAGGCTAAGCTGCGGCTTCTCTGGGGCGGTGACGTGGTGGACATCGCCAAGGCGTTGGATCGCACGCCAGCCGCTACCCGCGATCGAGCCCGCCTGCTTTCGCTTGTGAAAATGCGCTTCCGGTAACGGAGACTATCGGCGGTTGCAGATCAACTACGACCGCTCACGTTCGATACGGACTCTGCATATCGGTTATCCATCCAGCTCCGGGGGCGGGAGCCGAAGCCTGAACAGGAGCCGTCGCTGCAACGGGGCGAGGAACTGAGGACGCTCGTGCGCGGGCATGCTCGGGGTCAATCTCCTCCGCGAATGCCAAGCCAGCGCAGCCTTCCGCGACCCATTTAACCGTCGCGCCAACCGCCTCCAGAATGCCGACCCAGATCAAGACAGTCGCACCAGGCCGCAGTTCTGTTGCCTGATCGATTCGTATGCCGCCTGGGGACAGATCGCGCACGCGGTGTTTAGTTGGGGCTCCCCCGCCGAACCGCTCCACAGTGGCGCTCAGCATCACGCTCGCACGAGGAGCGCGCGCGTTTGGCGTCGGCTCGGCATAGTCGTGTGACAGAGGGTTGCCTGGATTGGTGACGGTCTCGGTCCCGGTCCGGGTGTGAGGATGTCAACGCATCTAGACAACGGATGTTTATCGATGGCTAACGCAGGAAGGGGTCGCGGACGGCGGGGATACCGATGAAAACCGTAGCACAGGCAAAGTGGGAGGCACTAAGCGATACCGAGAAAGAGAGGTGGCTCCGGTCGTCTGCACAGGCTCGCGGCTTGGATAAGTGGATCGCCGCTGGTTGATCATGCCGCTGCGAGAAGCGGCTGGTCGAAGTATATCTGGTCGGGCGTGCGGCCGCCAAGAGCTGAGTGCGGCCGGATGCCATTATAAAATGCGAAGTATCGGCCGATGCCGGCGCGGGCCTCGGGGACCGATGCGTAGGCGTGCAGATATACCTCCTCGTATTTCACCGAGCGCCAAAGGCGCTCAACGAACACGTTGTCGCGCCAGCAGCCCTTGCCGTCCATACTGATGGC
>NZ_RCZK01000042.1 GCF_006438955.1 Sphingomonas oligophenolica
GCCATCAGTATGGACGGCAAGGGCTGCTGGCGCGACAACGTGTTCGTTGAGCGCCTTTGGCGCTCGGTGAAATACGAGGAGGTATATCTGCACGCCTACGCATCGGTCCCCGAGGCCCGCGCCGGCATCGGCCGATACTTCGCATTTTATAATGGCATCCGGCCGCACTCAGCTCTTGGCGGCCGCACGCCCGACCAGATATACTTCGACCAGCCGCTTCTCGCAGCGGCATGATCAACCAGCGGCGATCCACTTATCCAAGCCGCGAGCCTGTGCAGACGACCGGAGCCACCTCTCCCGCCACGGTCGCAACCGCCGCGATAACTTCAGTCATCGGCAGAGCTTCCCAGGCTGGGTCACGCGTTGCCTGCAACATCATCAGCACCGAACGACCTCTTGCACTGATCTGCGTGTCGCGAAGATACCGCTTGTCGCTGATCTCCAGCATCACAATCGACGCTAGCCAGCAGAGATAAAAGTCCCAGAAAAGCATGTCCCCTTCAAAAAAATCGAACCGCTGCTCGTCGCCCCATTGCCGCTCCGCACCGATCGCCGTGAGGACGCGGGTCAACAACTCCTGTTGCTCGCTGGCGACGTGGTTGGACGGAAAGCCGAGCTCCCCAACCCAGAACGCATCGCGCACAGTGCTCCAGGTACGGCCCGAAGAATCTTCGAACACACCTTTGTTTGCCCGAAGCTCCCATCCCCACGGGAGCGCGTCAGCGTTGTAATTCGACTGGCTCATCATCAGCCTTTCCCCCGCGGATCAAGACCGATGGCCGGCAACGGCTTGCCCTCGCGAGGGGACGGCGCTTCGCCATCCGCAATTGCGCGGAGCTGGCGCGCGAGATTCATGATCTCGCAGATGACGTAGGCGTCGTCGCGGTAAACGGCACCAGTTTCGGCAGCGAGAAACCGTTTCTGATGGCTGGCCCGGCCAGGCACGACATCGTAAAGGTGGTTGCAGTCGAAACCAAACCACCACGCATGAGCATCATGGGGCAGGTGATCTGTTGCGTGCTTCAACGGTTCGAACCGGAGCGGCGTCCTGGGTGCGTGGCAAATCGAGCGAGCCTCAACGATCACGCGGCGGGTCGGTTGAGGCCCTTCATCGCAGATCTCGGAATATGTCAGGCCCCCGTGAACCTTGATCCCGAAATCCGCGGAAACTGCTTCGTGACGCCACCCCCACAGTGGATGATCGTTAGGAATGCCCACGTAGCCGCTGAGGTAACCTCCGTGAGTTGCCCGTAGCATGATGCATTCGGAGAGGTGGCTCCGGTCGTCTGCACAGGCTCGCGGCTTGGATAAGTGGATCGCCGCTGGTTGATCATGCCGCTGCGAGAAGCGGCTGGTCGAAGTATATCTGGTCGGGCGTGCGGCCGCCAAGAGCTGAGTGCGGCCGGATGCCATTATAAAATGCGAAGTATCGGCCGATGCCGGCGCGGGCCTCGGGGACCGATGCGTAGGCGTGCAGATATACCTCCTCGTATTTCACCGAGCGCCAAAGGCGCTCAACGAACACGTTGTCGCGCCAGCAGCCCTTGCCGTCCATACTGATG
>NZ_RCZK01000043.1 GCF_006438955.1 Sphingomonas oligophenolica
GGAACAGCGCGTTGTATCCGGCATAAGCGTCGGCTTGCAGGATGCCGCCATAGCCGGTGAGATGCCCAACCGGGTGCTCGGCGCGGCGGGTCCGCGAGTAATGGAACAGCGCCGCTGGCGGTGCCGGACCGCCGAACGGTCGGTCATCGCGAACATAGGTCCATAGCCTCCCGACATCGGCCTTGGTCTTCGCCAACACCGGCACGGTCGTATCGTCGCCATGCAGTCGCTCGGCGGCGAGCACGTGCGCTTCGATCAGCCGATGAAGCGGCCGCAGCGCGGCAGCGCAGGCCCCTACATGATCGGCGAGTGTCGACAGGCTGATCTCGACGCCTTCACGGGCATAGCGGTCGCGCTGACGGTTGAGCGGCTGATGCGTGCCGAACTTCTCGAACATGACCATCGCCAGGAAGCTCGGGCCGAACATCCCGCGCGGCGTCGCGTGAAACGGAGCGGGCGGCTGGGTCACCGCTTCGCACGCGCGGCACGCGAACCGCTCGCGGACGGTCTGGATCACCTTCCACTGCCGCGGGATCACCTCCAGCGTCTCGGTGATGTCCTCGCCCAGCTTCGACAGCCGGTCGGATCCGCAGCAGCCGCAACTGGTCGGCGCGGGAATAACGACGCGCTCGCGCGGCAGATGCGCAGGCAGCGGCTTGCGCGAGGGCCGTGCTCGGGTGAACGCCTCGACAGTGGTGCCGGCCGCGGCACGCGCGCCGAGCGCCTCGTCCTCGCCGGCGTCCTCTTCCAGCTCCTCCAAACCGAGCTCGAGCTGGTCGATCAGCAGTTGGCCGCGCTCGGAACGCTGGCCATATAGCGCGCGGCGCATCTTCTCGTTCTGCAACTCGAGCAGTGCCACTCGGGCCGCCAGATCGGCGTTGATCGCCTTGGTCCGGGCGGCTTCGGCCTCGGCATCCACGAGCGCCGCGCGAAGCGTTGTGACATCGCTGGAGAGCGTCGCTGCCATGGTTGCGAGGATAGCAGAAAGTGGCAGATAACCTAGCTTTATGGGATGGCCCGCCCCTCATCATCTGGCGCAATCTGGCGTTGGATTAAAAGGAGAGGACCGATGACGACGAAGACGCCGATTGCCACGCTCGGGATCGACCTAGGCAAGAACAGCTGTAGCTTGGCAGGAATGGATGCGAGCGGAACCGTGGTGTTGCGCCGACGAATGACGCGGGAGGGACTGATCAAGTTCTCCGCCGCGCTGCCGGCTTGCGTCGTGGCGATGGAGGCGTGCTGCGGTGCTCATTATCTCGGGCGCACGTTCGAAGGGCAAGGCCACACGGTGCGGTTG
>NZ_RCZK01000044.1 GCF_006438955.1 Sphingomonas oligophenolica
CAGTCTAATGCGAACTCGTCTCCACACGATGCAGTTCGGGCTTTGGGGTCATAACTCAGCCGGCGAGTGCCTGCCACTCGGCCAGCGCGGCCGAGCGGCGTTCCTTGTAGGTCTGGCGGTCGACGAGATGGCGCTGGAGATCGAAGTGATTGTGGACATTGGCATGGACGCTGGCGAATTTTTGTAGCGACTTCATCTGCCGGAATCTGACCATCGCCCGCTCCCGTCGTCGGAACGGCAGATGGCTGTTCTCGACCCGATTGTTGGCCCAACGTCCGATCTCCTGCTTATCGGCATTGCCGAGCGCATTCATCGCAGCGCGGTACGAGCGTAGCCCGTCGGTGGTGATCGCCTCGGGCTTGCCGTGGCGCTTCAGTGCCTTCTTCATGAAGGTGAGTGCGGCATCCTTGTCGCGGCTCCTGGTGACGTAGCTTTCGAGGATCTCGCCCTCGTGGTCGACCGCACGCCATAAATACACCATCTCGCCGTTCAGCTTCACGTACATCTCGTCGAGATGCCACCGCCAGTGGCGGAACCCGCGCATGTGGCTCACCCGCCGGCGGCGGATGTCGCCCGCAAACATCGGACCGAACCTGTTCCACCACAGCCGCACCGTCTCGTGGCAAATGTCGATCCCGCGCTCGAACAGCAGGTCCTCGACGTTTCGCAGCGATAGCGGGAAGCGAATGTACATCATCACCACGAGGCGGATTACCTCGGGCGATGAGTTGAAGCACCGGAACGGGCTTTGCGGCTTGCGGGGACGTGGCATCTGACGACGCTACCGGGGCCCCGCTTAACGATCGGTGCATTTGGTTTTCTGTGGACGCCCCTCGGGAAGCAAGCAAAATCTGGAGATGCATTGCGCTTGGTCGGATGCTGTCATCTGTCCGGCCTTTGGAGCAGCGTTCGATGCTGCAGGCCTGCATGGGAGTTCGCGGATCGGATCCAGATCAGACAGACGTGCTCGAGGCACAAAACCAAATCCTGGTTTACCAATCCCGTCTCACCGACTGTGCGCCATGCCCTCCTTCGACCACTTGCCGCCCTACGACGACCTCTGATGACCCGTGGCTTACACCGCGGGCAC
>NZ_RCZK01000045.1 GCF_006438955.1 Sphingomonas oligophenolica
TAGAGCGAATTCCGCCCGATGTGAGTCGATCAGGGATTCCCATAAGCGTGCGGATCTGATTCAGGGTGCTGGCTGGATGGAGGTCGGCATGGATGGGCAAGCCATTATCAATGGATCTGCGTTCGCGGGCACTGGCCGCGGTCGACGAAGGGCTGAGTTGCCGGGCTGCAGCGAGGCGGTTCGGGGTTGCGGCCTCGACGGTGATCCGCTGGCACGACCAGCGTCGCAATACGGGTGGCTATGCCGCCAAGCCGCAGGGCGGAGACACGCGGTCACGCCGGATCGAGTCGCACCGGGACACGGTCCTGGCGCTGCATGACGCACGCCGCGACATCACGCTGGACGAGTTGCGGCGCGAACTGGGCCAAGCGGGCGTGACAGTGGCGATCTCGACGCTGCACCGCTTCTTCGCCCGGCACGGGATCACGCGTAAAAAACGTATGGCCCGCCCCGTCTGCAAGGGTGATTTTTTGACAGCTTGCTGGTCTGCATCAACGTATCCGGTCTCAAGGTCGAGCCTTGGCCAAGATGGGTTCCGCGCGCTCCGGGCCTCATAAAGTTCGCGGTGTCGTACACCACATTTTTAGTCAGGCTGCCGGGGCGCCGGTTCGACCGTTAAGCCATCTATCTTCCACCTCCACAGACATCGTGCACGGCAGCCCGAGCGGCGGCCGCGAACCCTGAATCAGGCCATCGCTGGCCCATGATCATAATCGCGACCGTGTCTAAAAACGTATGGCCCGCCCCGTCTGCAAGGGTGATTTTTTGACAGCTTGCTGGTCTGCATCAACGTATCCGGTCTCAAGGTCGAGCCTTGGCCAAGATGGGTTCCGCGCGCTCCGGGCCTCATAAAGTTCGCGGTGTCGTACACCACATTTTTAGTCAGGCTGCCGGGGCGCCGGTTCGACCGTTAAGCCATCTATCTTCCACCTCCACAGACATCGTGCACGGCAGCCCGAGCGGCGGCCGCGAACCCTGAATCAGGCCATCGCTGGCCCATGATCATAATCGCGACCGTGTCGCAGCACCGCCCATGCGATACGCGCCAGCTTGGCGGCGAGTGCGACGACCACGACGTTGGGATGCGCGCGGGTGAGCATCTGACGCACCCATGCCCCGATTGGCGTCTGCCGCTTCGTAAAATGGACCAAGGCAGATCGAGCGCCGTGGATCAGTTGCGTTCGCAGATATTTGTTGCCGCGCTTGCTGATGCCCAGCAGCTTGGTCTTGCCGCCGGTAGAATGCTGTCGCGGCGTCAGCCCGAGCCAGGCCGCCAGATCGCGACCCTTTGCGAACGCGGAAGCGTCGCCGACGGCAGCCAGGAGCGCGGTGGCGTTGATCGTTCCGATCCCGGGGATCGTCGCCAACCGTCTCGCCTGTTCGTCATCGCGGGTCAGCGCGGCGAGCTCGTCATCGTAGGAACCGATCCGCCGGTCCAGGCTCGCCCACTCTTCGCGTAAATCCTGCAACAACCTGAGCGCGCGGGGACTGATCTTCAGCTCACCCTCCGTCATCATCTCGTCCAACCGCTTGGCAAGGCACGAGCGACGCTTGGGCAGGATCACGCCGCGCTCCAGCAATACGGCCCGAAGCTGATTGGTCAGTCTCGTCCGGCCTGCAACTAGGCGCTCGCGTGNATCGTTCCGATCCCGGGGATCGTCGCCAACCGTCTCGCCTGTTCGTCATCGCGGGTCAGCGCGGCGAGCTCGTCATCGTAGGAACCGATCCGCCGGTCCAGGCTCGCCCACTCTTCGCGTAAATCCTGCAACAACCTGAGCGCGCGGGGACTGATCTTCAGCTCACCCTCCGTCATCATCTCGTCCAACCGCTTGGCAAGGCACGAGCGACGCTTGGGCAGGATCACGCCGCGCTCCAGCAATACGGCCCGAAGCTGATTGGTCAGTCTCGTCCGGCCTGCAACTAGGCGCTCGCGTGCTCGGTGCAACACCTGCAGATCGAGCTGCGCCTCGGTCTTGAGCGTGACCAGGCGCATCGTCGGTCGGGTCGCGGCTTCGGCGATCGCCTCCGCATCACGGTCGTCGGTCTTCTGTGCTTTCACGTAGGGCGCCACAGAGGTGGCTCCGGTCGTCTGCACAGGCTCGCGGCTTGGATAAGTGGATCGCCGCTGGTTGATCATGCCGCTGCGAGAAGCGGCTGGTCGAAGTATATCTGGTCGGGCGTGCGGCCGCCAAGAGCTGAGTGCGGCCGGATGCCATTATAAAATGCGAAGTATCGGCCGATGCCGGCGCGGGCCTCGGGGACCGATGCGTAGGCGTGCAGATATACCTCCTCGTATTTCACCGAGCGCCAAAGGCGCTCAACGAACACGTTGTCGCGCCAGCAGCCCTTGCCGTCCATACTGATGGC
>NZ_RCZK01000046.1 GCF_006438955.1 Sphingomonas oligophenolica
CCGAATGCCGAACAGGTAACCGACCAGCAGCATCCGCAGCATCAGCTCGGGGTCGATCGACGGCCGCCCGGCGGCGCTATAACTGTCGGCCAGCGCCTCGCGCACGAAGCTAAAGTCGAGCAGTCCGTCGATCCGACGCAAAAAATGGTCGCCAGGCACGTGATCGTCGAGCCGGAAGCCGTAAAACAGCGACCCCTGCGCCACCTGCCGACCCATCATGCTCCGCGCTCCCGCCTGCCTGGATCGAGTGAATCACCCTGCGCCAAAGGCTGCAAGCGCTACTTTTTCAACAGTCTCGGCTCGGTTTTGACATTGCCGTTCGGGGCACAGGTTTCCGTCCGTTCGCAAGTCTCAAGGCCGGGAACCAAAAGCGGCAGCTTTCAGGATTCTGCAAATCAATCCGCGACGACCGGAACTGGGCGCTTGCCGCCCTACCGCTTTCCATCCTGATAGCTACCAGTCGGCTTTGGGCGACGCCGCGCACGCTGGCGGCGGTGGAACGGCGATAGGTGGTGGTTTGCAGTCCGACAACTTTCGGGAACGAGGATTGCCTAAGCTGCCGTCGCTGGATCAATCAGAGGTGGCTCGGGAAATCTGAACAGCGGGGATAAGTGGATTGCCGATCTGACCGCGGCCATGTTGGCCGCCCCAGGAGGCAAGATGAGCAAGCGACCCCGCCGGAATCACAGCCCGGCGTTTAAGGCCAAGGTAGCTCTGGCTGCCGTAAAGGGTGAGAAGACGCTGGCCGAGTTGGCGCAGCAGTATGACGTGCATCCAAACCTCATCAACCAGTGGCGATCCCGGCTGCTGGAGGGCGCGGCGGACGTATTCGGATCGGAGCCGGCCGCGAGCGAACCGGCGATCGACGTG
>NZ_RCZK01000047.1 GCF_006438955.1 Sphingomonas oligophenolica
GTAGGGGCCTGCGCTGCCGCGCTGCGGCCGCTTCATCGGCTGATCGAAGCGCACGTGCTCGCCGCCGAGCGACTGCATGGCGACGATACGACCGTGCCGGTGTTGGCGAAGACCAAGGCCGATGTCGGGAGGCTATGGACCTATGTTCGCGATGACCGACCGTTCGGCGGTCCGGCACCGCCAGCGGCGCTGTTCCATTACTCGCGGACCCGCCGCGCCGAGCACCCGGTTGGGCATCTCACCGGCTATGGCGGCATCCTGCAAGCCGACGCTTATGCCGGATACAACGCGCTGTTCCGTGTCGATCGTTTGCCGTCGCCACTCACCCGCGCGCTGTGCTGGGCACATGCCCGGCGCAAGTTCTTCGAGCTGGCCGATGTCGCGGCGCAGCTGAAGCGCCGCAAGGGTGCACCGGTCATCTCGCCGATCGCGGCCGAAGCGGTCAGGCGCATCGACGCGATCTTCGACGTCGAACGCGCCATCAATGGCAAGGGTATAACCGAGCGGCTTGCCCTGCGCCACGAGATGGCGGCACCGCTCGTCACCGATCTGGGGCAATGGCTGCGGTCCCACCGCGCCGCGCTCGCGCGCCACAGCCCGGTCGCGGGCGCGATCGACTATATGCTCAAGGACTGGGCCGCGTTCAGCCGGTTCCTCGACGATGGCCGCA
>NZ_RCZK01000005.1 GCF_006438955.1 Sphingomonas oligophenolica
GCGAGCCGCCGAACAGCCTTGCTGCATTCCTCGGTCCCCGTGCAGACAGTGAACATACCCGGCGTAGTCGAGAGGGCGTCGCGCAGGTCCGGCGAGAGACCAACCGCGGGATCGGCGTGGCCGCCAATCATCGATAGCGGCTGGCCTGAGACCTTGATGCGCGGCCCTGGCACGCTGCCGTCACGGATCGCATCGCGCACCGCGATGGCAGATGTGCCGCTGGAGCCGACGTCGCGAACTGTCGTGAAGCCTGCGCGCGCCGTGATCAACGCGTTCTTGACGCCGGTGACGGCCGCGTAGCTTTCAGAATATTTGGGCCGGAGCGTCTCGTACCAGGGAAGGTTTGCGTCGCTGGTCAAATGAACGTGGACGTCGATCAGCCCAGGCATGACCGTCTTGTCGCGCATGTCGACCACCGTCGCACCGGCGGGTGCGGTGGCACCGTCGTCGATCCGGGTGATTCGTCCGTCGGTTATGATGAGGGTGGAGGCCGCACGCGCAGGGGCTGCCGCATCGACGATCAGCCGACCTGCCTGAATTGCATAAGTCTCGGCCTGAGCGGCGGCGGTGGCGAGCGCGAGCGCGATGGCGGCGATGGCTTTCAGCACGTGAATATCCCCAATCTAGGCAGCGCTTAATAGCGTGCTCGATACAGTGCGTTTGGTGCGCGAGAGGTCGCATATTGTCCAGCGCTATGGGCGCTTGTTTCCGACGTTGAGACCGCCGCGCGATGGCGCCAAGCGCGATCTTACCGCGACGATCGACCCTGAGCTCGTATGGGTGGCCTGGGCGACCAAGGGACAAAGGTGCCCGATGCGCTTTCTTGGCGAGATTTACGAATTCGCGACGCGAGCTCGCCCCTTCGCAGCCCGACGGATTAATCGCTGTACCGTGGGGCGGACACGCAGGAAGCCGATATATGCCGTCTCGAGTGTCCGCAGCACCGTGGGTGAGCGCGCGACCAATCCCAGTGGACGTAGCAGTGGGATCGCTCGCCACATTGCTGCGAATGCCGCTGCGCCCGACAACAATTCACCGTCCTCGTTTGCATGAAAGCGAGCCAGGAGCGCTCCTCGATCAAGGGGGCAGGCGTCGGCATCCGCCTTGATTACGTCGACAAAGTGGATCGCACCGCGCCTATCGAGACGGCGGATCAACGCAATTTCTGCGCGGCAGAGCGGACAGTCGCCATCGTGCCAGACGGTGAGGTTGGTCATTCGAGGCATATAGGACGCTCGCCTACGAAACGCATCAGTCCCACGGTGCGGTTCGCCCCCGGAATCATTGCTGGTTCAGAGAAGGCGCGCTTGTTGAGAAGCCGAATATGCGGACGATCGAGCCCAGGAGAAGACGCTCAGAATAGCCGACTATGAAACTTGCCGGCAGCGAGCGCGCCGGCATTGGCCGGACCGGTTACTTATCCACGGTGGTTCCAGGCGCAACGATTCTCCCGAAATCGACGCGAGTGCCTAAGCTATTTATTTGACGGCTAACCACATCGGAAGGCCCGCGTTAGCGGGTCGCCGGCACCCGCTCAACGACCCGCCCGAGCGCAACGCGCAGCGCCGCGAACGCAGCAGTATCGTCTTGGGTCTTGCCGAGCCGCACGAGCACAAGGTTCTGGTCCGGCGATGCGATGACAAACTGGCCGAGATGCCCGAGGCACGACACTAGCGTTGCCGGACCATGGCCTGGAAACAGCGCTGGGCGCGGGTCGCGCCCGCCTGCGCGGTTCAGCCACAGCTGGCCACCATATTCGGGGTTGTCGGGCGAAGGCGTCTTCATGAACGAGAGCCAATCAGGCGATACAATTTGTGTTCCGTCCGGCGCCTTGCCCGCGAGCAATATCTGACCAAGCCGCCCATAATCGTCGAGCGTCATGTAGATCAGCGATCCGCCGATCTGGGTTCCGGCACCGTCGAACTCGAGCACCGCGCTTGTGATCCCGGCAGGCCCGAACAACCGCTGGGTGGCGAAGCTGCGATACGCCTCGGCTCGTACCCGGGTATCGCTGCTGGACGTCAGCGTCCGCGTGATGATCTCCGCCAAGATGATCGTCGTGAGCGAGCTATATTCGAACTTGGCACCGGGTCGTGCTTCCAGCGGCACCCCGATCGCGCGCGCGGCCATCTTTTGGGTCCCGCTGACGAACAGCACCTGATTCGTGTCCGACGCTTCGACCGGATCGCCGACTTCGGTATGTTGCAGCCCCGACGACATGTTGAGCAGCATCCGCAGCGTGATCGCGCCACGCGGATCGTTCGCACGATGCCATTCGGCGATCGGCGCTGGCGCGTCGAGCGACAACTTGCCTTCCGCGACCAGCTCGCCGACGAGGATCGCGGTTACCGTGTCGTCGTGAGCGAGCTATATTCGAACTTGGCACCGGGTCGTGCTTCCAGCGGCACCCCGATCGCGCGCGCGGCCATCTTTTGGGTCCCGCTGACGAACAGCACCTGATTCGTGTCCGACGCTTCGACCGGATCGCCGACTTCGGTATGTTGCAGCCCCGACGACATGTTGAGCAGCATCCGCAGCGTGATCGCGCCACGCGGATCGTTCGCACGATGCCATTCGGCGATCGGCGCTGGCGCGTCGAGCGACAACTTGCCTTCCGCGACCAGCTCGCCGACGAGGATCGCGGTTACCGTCTTTGCCATCCTCCTGGCCAGTCAGGAGTCCCCAGTTTGCTCCCATTCGTGCGCGGTCCAGCGTTAAGAGTGCGAGATTGGCTGGTCGTGTTAGAGTATCGTTCCGATCGCTTCCGAAGGCCACGTAACGCTTACCTGGAACCATGGACACAAGATCCACAGGATTTGCCGATTCGTTGATTAGGTCGATCGAGTATAAAACCAGCTCCCTCAATGCGATATTAAGCGCACCAGAGCTCAGCCCGTTTGCGGCGCTTGCCTTGACGCGTTCATAGCGAGCACGAAGCGTGGCGAGGGTGTGAGGTGGTTGTCCCATCGCGCTAAAGTCCGACAGATTTAGTCGGAAGTCAAAGCAGCCGAACGAATAACTTTCCGAATGATCGCACGTCAATCGACTGAGCGTGACCCCGATCCCGGGTTTTCGCGCTGAAAGCACCGCGCCCGTGCAGATAGTTATGCGTCAAGCACAGCGTCGACACCAAAAACCCCAGCAATCCGACGTTTCTTTCTGAGCGACCAGCAGATCGTTTAGCGCATTGGAGCGCACCAGAGACCCAAGTTATGCCCGGAGTTATGCCCGGTTCCGAGAGCCAATATCGGCATCTATCAGGAATAAATCGTTTGTTTTCAGTAGCTTAGGCTACTGGTGACCCCTACGGGATTCGAACCCGTATTTCAGCCGTGAAAGGGCCGCGTCCTAACCCTTAGACGAAGGGGCCAACGGGGCGTCGACTAGGCGAAGGGGGCGGGGGGGTCAAGATGGTGTGTGCGTTGGCGTGCGGAAGTTGGTCAATCGGCCCAGGCGGCGTCCTCGAGGTGCATCTCGGCGGCGGGGCGGCTGCCCCAGTCGTCGATCTTGATGCGGCCCGCGAGCCACAGCCGGCGGTGCGGGGGGGCGGCGAGCAGCGCCTGGCCGAGCGCGGTGTCGGCGGCGCGGAACGCGACCGCCTTCAGGCTGGGGCCGTCGCCGCCGCTCGCGATGACGCGGACATGGCCGTTGCCGAC
Organism: Sphingomonas oligophenolica; assembly: GCF_006438955.1. Taxonomy (GTDB): domain Bacteria; phylum Pseudomonadota; class Alphaproteobacteria; order Sphingomonadales; family Sphingomonadaceae; genus Sphingomonas; species Sphingomonas oligophenolica_A. The sequence goes on from NZ_RCZK01000005.1 coordinate 3,657, forward strand.
GATATCGGCCTTGATGATGCGGACCGGCCCCGCCGCGATCCGGGGCGCGGGCCAGCCCATGCCGTAGGGGCCGCCGACCTCGAGCGACTCGACCAGTGCGGGGTTGACCCCACCGGTCGCGAGCACCGCATCGACGAGCAGCGCGCGGTCTTCGCGCGCGCGATCGACGGTGGCGGCGAGGCGATCCTCGAGGAAATCGGCGAAGGCGGCGATCCGGTCGGCGGAGACCGTCAGCCCTGCGGCCATCGCGTGGCCGCCGCCTGCCTCGATCAACCCATGTTCCTTGGCGGCGAGGATCGCGGCACCGAGATCGACCCCCGCGATCGAGCGGCCCGAGCCCTTGCCGACGCCGTGGTCGTCGATCGCGATGACGATCGCGGGACGGCCGAGGCGTTCCTTGAGTCGGCCCGCGACGATACCGATGACGCCAGCGTGCCAGCCCGACCCCGCGACGACGACGACGCGGCGGGCGGGGTCGGCCAGCGCGTCGGCCTGAAGCTGGACGTCGCCCTCGATTCCGCGGCGCTGGTCGTTGAGCGCGTCGAGCTCGGCGGCGATGGCGCGCGCCTCGGCGGGGTCGCGGGTGGTGAGGAGGCGGACGCCGAGGTCGGACTTGCCGACGCGCCCGCCTGCGTTGATCCGGGGGCCGAGCGCGAAGCCGAGGTCGCTGCAGGTCGGCGCGCGGGTGAGGCGTGAGGCCTCGATCAGCGCGGCGAGGCCGATGTTGCGGCGCTGCGCCATCACCTTGAGCCCCTGCGCGACGAACGCGCGGTTGAGGCCGCGGAGCTGGGCGACATCGGCGACCGTGCCGAGCGCGACGATATCGAGCAGGTCGATCAGCCGGGGTTCCGCACGATCCGCGAAGAAGCCGCGGGCGCGCAGGGTGCGGACCAGCGCGGCGGCGAGGAGGAAGCAGACCCCGACCGCGGCGAGGTGGCCGTGCGCCGCGCCGCCGCCGTCGCCCGGGGTCTCGTCGAGGCGGTTGGGGTTGACCAATGCGTGCGCGATCGGGAGCGCGGCGGTGCATTTGTGGTGATCGACGACGACGACGTCGATCCCGGCGGCGTGCGCGGCGGCGAGCGCGTCGAAGCCTTGCGCGCCGCAATCGACGGTGACGATCAGCGACGCGCCCTCATGGCCCAGGCGGAGCAGCGCGGCGGCGGTGGGGCCATAGCCCTCGCGCATCCGATCGGGGATGTAGGGGCGCGCCTCGATGCCGAGGTCGCGCAGGACGAGGACGAGGAGCGCGGCGGAGGTGGCGCCATCGACGTCGTAATCGCCGAAGATCGCGACGTTTTCGCCCGCCGCGACCGCGTCGGCGAGGCGGGTGGCGGCGCGGTCCATGTCGCGGAAGACCGAGGGATCGGGCATGAACGCGCGGATCGAGGGCGCGCGATTATCGTCGAGCGCGGCGCGCGAACAGCCGCGCGCGAGGAGCAGCTGGGTGACCAGATCGTCGGTCCCGAACCCGTCGCGCGCATCGGCGGCGAGCGCGCGCCACCGCCACGGCTGGCCGAGGATCGAGTGGGTGACGTTGAGGACGGTGGTCATCGCCCAGGGTCTTATCGCAACGCGGGGAGGAGGCAATGGACGCGGCGAAGTTCACACAAGGTCACGCCAGGACGCGGTGCGGACCGGGCCGGTCGACGCGCCGGGCCAGCGGCAAAGGTCACATAAGGTCACGCCAGTACGATGGCGGGGGCAGGGCAGTCGACGCGCCGGGGCAGGCGCAAAGTTCACACAAGGTCATGCCAAAACGTACGCCGGGCGGAGGGTTGGTGCCCGCGCGGTGACGTGGACGAGTTTGACGAAGTTGACGAGTTTGACGAAGTTGACGATCTTTACAGGGGCGAATATTTTTTGGGTTTCCCTGTCGGATGCGACCGGATGCGACGGACGCAGGTCGGCAGTGCGGACGCGATGGTGAGGCGGGCGTATCGAGCGGGCAGACAATAAATAATTTCTAAAGCATATTTGGGGGCTGTAGGACAGCGGTAAACGGGGGCTCGTATCTGCGTGCAGTTAACCGTTCCACGCGCAGCGCTTTAGCATCGTCCGATCTCGGCAGGGGCGAGCCTGAGAATTTTACAAATTCCATGACGGAACGGTGCAAGATTACAATTCAGTATCGGAATGAAAGCGATGATCGAGTTTAACTTGCACGGTCGTCATTTTCGGGCAAGATAAGCGCATTGAGGGGTTCAGATGCACAGCACAAGTATGACCGACCACGACGAGGCTTATCTGCTTACATCGTTGCGCGAAGGGCGTGTCGTCATCGTGCTCGGCGCGGGCGCATCCATGTCCAGTCGTAGCGGGAAGGGGGCGGTCCCTAACAGCGCCCAGCTTGCCGCCATACTAGCTGGGCGAGCGGCTCTACCGTATGCTGAAGAGTCCTTAACGGAAGTACTTTCCGCAGTTCAGCCAATTATCGGCGATCTTGGAATCAGAAGCGTTTTGGATTCTGAATATAAGGGCGTGGAGCCATCCAGATAACTTCAAGCACTTTTTAGATATAGTTGGAAGCATCTGTACACATGGAACATTGATGATGCTCTCGATAGCGTGAGAGGTCATCGAGCTCAGGCTGCTGTAACTTATAATGGAATGGTTGACCGAGCGGCAGAAACCTCTGGACCTCAGCGTTTACAGATAGTTTATTTACATGGTCAAGTGTCGCGGCCAGAGCATGGTTTAATTATGACCGAGGTTGAATATGCGAGACAGATAAAAAGCGATCGACATTATTGATACCAGGAAGCGGCAAAAGACTATTTAACTTATACACCGGTTTTTATCGGTTCATCGATGAACGAACCAATATTAACAGCAGAACTTGAACGGGCCAAGAGAGAGGGTGAACTGGCATCGGGGTGTGCTTATTTGGTGACGCCGGACGACCTTAGCCCTATACGGCAAGCTGGACTGAAGGCTCGCGGAATCGTGCACTTTCAGGGGACACTGGAGATATTTACAAACTGGTTAGCGCGCCAGTTTCCTAGCGGACTTTTACCGAGAGATATTGTTGCAGCATCGAATCATTATTCACCGGATGCGCTTGCAACGCTTACGCCAATGGATCTTGAAGCAGCTCAGTCACTTAAACCGATCTATCCATCGGAAAAACTGAACCTCGCTCGCCAAATGGACGAGGGGCAAAAGGCGCAGCTTGCGCGGCAGTTTCTGCAGGGATTTCCTCCATCGTGGACTGTGGCAGCGTCAGATATTCCGGTTGAACTCGATGCGATTGGCGGCCTGAAACGTAATATTGAGGCAGCTCTGGCAATTAGTGCTGAGTTGGTAGTCGCTACTGGACAATCAGGGAGCGGGAAATCAACCGCGGTAATGATTTGTCTGCTCCGTATAGTCGCAGAAAACGAAAACCTGGCTCTCTATGATCTTAGTCACGAGACTAAGTCTGTCACAAACGCATTCTCTGTCTTAAGACGAGTAGAGTCAAAACGGGTGATTGTACACGTCGGTGATTTATTCATTTTTGGAGGCTCTCTGCGAACGGATCTCGAGTCATTATTTGGCCAGGATGTACTAGTGGTAGGTACTGCTCGTAGCGGAGAGTGGAATGAGCATCTTTCGAGGTATCTGGATGATGTTGCAATTGTACACGATTTTCAAAGGTTCGTGAGGACAGACTTCGACCCGCTTATAAAGCGTTTGGTCCAATACGTTCCGGCTCCTATTTTCAGAAGAATGACCGACGCTCAGCGTAAAGCGAAGTTTGCGAGCTCTAAAAGCCAGCTGTTGATAGCTCTCCGTGAGGCAACAGACTCGACGAATTTCACGGACACCATTTCTAGCGAATTTGAAAATCTTCCGGACGACGAGACAAAGCGTTTGCTTGTGATGGTTGGCATAGCCACTATCGCGCGCGTTGGAATGAGCGAGGCAATGGCGCGGGAGGCTTACGAGCAGAGCGCCTCGCAGCGATCGTTTGATCAAGCTCTTTCTGCGCTTGGTGGTATCGTCGCGGACGCGGGCGGTGGCCGACTATTTGCTCGTCACGAACTCTATGTGCGTCACATCCTTGAATCTCTTACGCCAAGAGATGAGTTCTTCTACTGTATGTCTCGTATTCTCAAGACATTTGTAAAGTATGATACGCCAATCATTAAGTACGTTAATAGACAAGATGCTGCTCTGTTTAGATTCCTGCTGAACCATTACTATATATTCGAAAGCACAAAAAGATTCCGTTCTGAAACTCTGGGGATCGGCCATTATGGAGAAAACGAGATTTCCTTTCAGCTCGATGGCCACTTCTGGCTTCAATATGGGCTATTTATGGGGCGTCTTGGAAAGGATGAAGTCGCAGTTGAATTATTGACGAAGTCGATACGGGCCTACCCAGATAACATTTTTGCTTCGCACGCGCTCGCCGATATTCAGCTCAAGATGGCTCGAAGTCGCCCTGTCTATGACGCAAAAACAAAAGCGTTGATCAGCGATGCAGTTACGAACTTGCTCGCCCAAGATGCGAGGCATGAGACGCGAACAGATCAATATCCCATAGTGACGCTCTGTAATGGGCATATAGGCGCGCTTCTTGCCCACGGGCAAACAGGCGAGGCCACCGAGCTCGCGCCGAGTTATTACGATAAATTAACGCAGTTGGAGAAGACGGTAGCGGCTCCTATGGTGACATCAGCTAGACAACGCATGTTGCTGTTTGCTTCCACTGGGGAGTGGAATTTGCCGCTTCGTGATCTCCACGAATATGATGGGCGTGCTGCAAACCCGTCGCTGCGGAGCAGTGCGCGGAAAGGGCGAGTTGGTCGGGATCACGATCGAGGAAAATCGCGGAAGCGATAGATCAACTACGCTCGATTACTATAATAGGTCAGGCGGCAAACGGAAAGCATCCGACGTTCGACAGCGGTACGAATTTGAACTACTCCCCCCGCACCACCACGCCCCCCTTCATCACGAACCGCACCGCTGTCGTCGCTGCGACGTCGCGGGTCGGGTCGCCTGCGAGGCCGACGAGGTCGGCGAGGAGGCCGGGCTTGATTGTGCCGCGGTCGGTGAGGTGGAAGGCGTGGGCGTTGCCGGAGGTCGCGGCGATCATCGCCTGGGGGGCGGGCATCCCGGCGGCGACCATCAGCGCGATCTCGCGCGCGTTCTCGCCGTGGGGGAAGACGCCGACGTCGCCGCCGACGCACAGCTGTACGTGCGCGGCGAGCGCGGCGGCGAAGGCGGTTCGGCTGGTGGCGACGCCGGTGGGGGCGGGATCGGCGCCGCTCCACCCGGCGTAGCGCGCGGTCGCGTCGGCGGCGGCGAGGGTGGGGCAGAGCGTGGTGCCGTGGTCGTGCATCGCGCGGAAGATTTCGGGGGTGCCGCCATAGCCGTGTTCGATCGTGTCGGCGCCCGCGTCGATCGCGCGGCGCATCCCCTCGGGCGTCGAGGTGTGGACCGCGACGGTTCGGCCCGCATCGTGCGCGGCGGCGACCGCGGCGGTCATCTCGGCCTGGCTGAAGGTGGCGCGGCTCGGCTCGCCGGGTCCCCAGCGATAATCGCCGTAGAGCTTCACGACATCGGCCCCCGCGGCGATCTGGCCACGGACCGCGGCGACGATGCCCTCGACGCCGCTGGCTTCCTCCGCGCCCTGCGGCACGATCACGCCGGGCTCGAAGCCCTTGGGGCCATAGGCGCCCCTGGCGACGATCGCGCGGGTCGCGGCGAGAATGCGCGGTCCGGGGACGATGCCCTGTCTGATCGCCTCGCGCAGGCCGACATCGGCATAGCCCGCGCCCTCGGTGCCGAGATCGCGGGTGGTGGTGAAGCCCGCCATGAGCGTGCGGTTGGCGGCGACGACCGCGCGCGCGGTGCGGAGCGCGAGGGGTTCGTGGAGGACCTGATCGTCCCACTTCGCTTCGTTGTACGGGTGGAGGAAGAGGTGGCTGTGGCCCTCGATCATGCCGGGGATCAGCGTCTCGCCGGGGAGGTCGATGGTGCGGGTGCCGGGCGGGGTGGCGAGCGACGGGCCGACCGCGGCGATGGTGTCGCCGGTGACGAGCACCTGCCAGCCGGGGTGGGGAAGGGGGTCCTCGCCGTCGAAGACCTGCGCGGGGCGGAGGAGGATCGATGGGGGTTCTGCCGCGAGTGCTGGGGCTAGGGTTGGTGCGGCGATAAGCACGAACAGAGCGGTGATGAGTGATCGCATGTTGTTTCCCCGGCGTGGCCCCGATAGCCTTTGCCTATGGATAGACCCGCACGCGCGCTCCGCAACCCGCTCCCTGTTTCGTTTGTCGCCGTGATGCTGCTGGCGGCTGCCCCGGCTCAGGCGCAATCGCCCGACCTGGCGCGGTGGCGGGCGGAGGCGGCGCGGGTGACGATCACGCGCGACGACTGGGGGATCGCGCATGTCCATGGGAAGAGCGACGCCGATGCGGTGTTCGGCGCGATCTATGCGCAGGCGGAGGATGATTTCGCGCGGGTCGAGGCGAATTACCTGACCGCGCTGGGGCGGACCGCGGAGGCGCCAATTGAAATGGGGGGCGGAGAAGGCGCGATCTGGGCCGATCTGCGCCAGCGGCTCTATGTCGATCCGGTTGCGCTGCAGGCGGAATATCATCGCAGTCCGGCGTGGCTGCGCGGGCTGATGGATGCGTGGGCGGATGGGTTGAATTTCTATCTGGCGACGCATCCGGGGGTGCATCCGCAGGTGCTGACCCGGTTCGAGCCGTGGATGGCGCTGTCGTTCACCGAGGGGAGCATCGGCGGGGATATCGAGCGGATCTCGCTCAGCGAACTCGCGAGCTTCTATGGGGGCACGCCGGTGGCGATGACCGACGAGGAGCTGGGGCGGCGGCCGCAGGAGCCCAAGGGATCGAACGGGATCGCGATCGCGCCGAAAAACACCGTCGACGGCCACGCGCTGCTGCTGATCAACCCGCACACGAGCTTTTATTTCCGCAGCGAATTGCAGATGACGAGCGATGCGGGGCTGAACGCGTACGGCGCGTCGACCTGGGGGCAGTTCTTCATCTACCAGGGGTTCAACGCGCACGCGGGGTGGATGCATACCTCATCGGGGGTCGATAACGTCGATGAGTTCGCCGAGACGGTGGCGGCGGGGCGGTATCGGTATGGTAAGGCGCTGCGACCGCTGACGACGCGCGCGATCACGCTGCGGTTTCGGCGGGCGGACGGGACGATGGGGAGCCGCACCGTCACCACCTATGCGACGCATCACGGCCCGATCGTGGCGAAGCGCGGGACCACGTGGATCGCGGAGGCGCTGATGTGGCGGCCGATCCCGGCGCTCGAGCAGAGCTGGCTGAGGACGCGGGCGACCGATCTGGCGAGCTATGTGACGGTGGCGCAGCGGCAGGCGAATTCGTCGAACGACACGATCTTTGCCGACGCCAAGGGCGAGATCGCGTATCTCCACCCGCAATTCGTGCCGATCCGCAGCGAGCGGTTCGATTATACGCGGGCGGTGGATGGCGCGGACCCGGCGACCGACTGGCGCGGGCTCACCCCACTCGCCAAGCTGCCGCAGGCGGTCGATCCGGGGACGGGCTATGTCGCCAACAGCAACAATGCGCCGTGGACCGCGGCGGGGGCGGACAGCCCCAAGGCGGCGGATTTCCCGGCGTATATGGATACCGCGGGGCAGAACGCGCGCGGGGTCCATGCGGCATTGCTGCTTGAGAACCGGCATGACTTCACGCCTGAGCGGCTGATGACCGCGGCGTTCGACAGTTATCTGCCCGCGTTCGCGACGCTGATCCCGCAACTCGTCGCGGCGTATGATGCGCTGCCCAAGGGGGCCGCGCGGCGTGCGCAGTTGGCCGAACCGATCGCGCTGCTGCGCGGGTGGGATTATCGGTGGGGTGCCGCCTCGGAGCCGACGTCGCTGGCGGTGTTCTGGGGCGATACGCTGTGGCGCGATGTCGGCGAGTTCGCGCGCGCGGAGCGCGTCAACGTGCCCGATTATATCGCGACGCGGGTGACGCACGAGGTGAAGCTCGCGGCGCTGCAGGCGGCGGTCGACCGGTTGACGCGCGATTTCGGGAATTGGCGCGTCGCGTGGGGAACGATCAACCGGTTCCAGCGACTGGACGATGCGATCGACCCGCATTTCGACGACGCCCGCCCGAGCACACCCGTCCCCTTCACCTCGGCGCAATGGGGCAGCCTCGCCTCGTTCGGCGCGCGGGCGTACGACAACACCAAGCGCTATTACGGAACGAGCGGGAACAGCTTCGTCGCGGTTGTCGAGTTCGGGCCGAAGGTGCGGGCTTGGGCAGTGACCGCGGGTGGTGAAAGCGGCGATCCGGCGTCGCCGCATTTTCGCGACGAGATCGATCGGTATGCGGGCGGTAAACTCAGGCCGGTGTATTTCTATCCCGAGGATCTGACGGGGCATGTCGAGCGGCGCTATCGGCCGGGGGAGCGGAAGTAGGGCGTAGCGGCGGCTATCGCCCAATTTCAGTCGTCGCGAGATTTCTCCCGCTAGCCAAAAGGTGCGATTTTCGGCCCGCGATTTTGACGCTCTGAAACACGGATGAATCCGCTGCCCGCAACTTCGCGACCGGCCAACTCTTGCATAGAGCCGAACGATCAGGCTTGACCCATGCGAAAGACATCGATCCTTGGCCGAACTCGATTGAGTGGAAAATCACATCCCTGTTCGCTGTCGAGCTCAAGCAGCTTCGCGCCGGCTTGCCCATTTTGACTTCGCCGCCGCGTTACGCCGCCACCGGCAACGGCTCGTCCGGTAGCAACCGTTCTAATACTGCGATCAGCGCCTCACGCGTATAGGGCTTTCTGAGCGCCGGGCGGTCCTCGAGATCGGGACGATCGCCGTGGTCGCGATAACCAGTCGAGAAAACAAACGGAATGCCGCGCTGTGCCAGCGCATCGGCGATCGGATAGCTTTTCTCCCCGCCCAAGTTGACGTCGAGGAACGCGGCGTCGAAGTCGTGGCTGCCAAGCAAGGCCAGCGCTTCTGCGACGCTGGCTGCGGCGTGGATCTGGGAGCAGCCAAGATCCTCGAACGCCATCTCGATATTCATCAGGACAAGCATCTCGTCCTCGACGACGAGCATTTGGCGGCCAGCGAGGAGGCCGGTCATTGCTTCACCGGGTTGGAAGTGGGGATGTCGATCGTGCAGGCCACCCCGTGGCTATGATAGTCGAGCGTGACCTTGCCGCCCAGCTCGTGCGCCAGACCGCGCTCGATGACCCATGAGCCGAAGCCTTTTCGCGACGGCGGCGTCACTGCCGGGCCATCGCGCTCCTGCCACCGCAGCACCAGGCGATCGCCCGCTGTGTCCGGCACCACCGTCCAGTCGATCGCGATCGTTCCAGCGTCGTTCGAGAAGGCCCCATACTTGACCGCGTTGGTCGCGAGTTCGTGGATCGCGATCGCCAGCGAGAGCGTGGTCTTGGGTGATAATCGCACATTCTCGCCGACGACCGTGAAACGCTCGGGGCGGCCCGCGATCACCTCGAACGGATGTAGGGCGGTGTCGACCAGATCGTGCAAGCCCGATCCGTCCCAATTGCCGATCGTGAGCAGGTCATGTGACCGCGACAGAGCGAGAATGCGCGACTCGATTGCCTCACGGACCGCGGCGGGCTCGGCTGGCCTGCGGAGCGCTTGGGTCACGATCGACTGCACCGTCGATAGCGTGTTCTTCACCCGGTGATTGAGTTCGTCGATCAGCATCTTGCACCGCGCGTTCTCCCGCCGATGATCGGTTAGGTCGACGAGTGAGACGAACTGCTGCACGATCGCGCCGGTATCATCGCACACCGGGCTGACGAACATCGATGCCCAGAACTCGCTGCCGTCATTGCGCTTGTAATGAATCTCGGGATCGGTCTCGCACTCACCTCGGAACGCCGCTTCGACAATCGGCATCGTTTCCGCATCGACACCAACCGCCAGGAGCGATTGGAAGCTTTTGGCTAACACCTCATCGCGCGCGTAGCCCGTCAGCGCCAAAAAGGCGTCGTTCGCGAAGATGACAGGGTGACCGGGCTCCTCGCCTGTGAACACCATTGGCATGCGGGTCTTTTCGGCGGCCACTACGAACGGGCCAAGATCCCGGCGAAACGCGTCGACCGAGGCTTCGTCCTGTTGCTGAACGTCTGATTTTGCCGTTACGTCCGCCATTCGAATATCCCTAGTTGGGGTCGGCTTACTCCTTAAAAATCAGTCCACCTAAGTTTACTTGGCACCTCAGCGGTGGGCCGCCGTGCGAAGGCCCTCTGAGGCAATCGTGCGCAGCATGAACGAGCGCCGGCGTTCACCCTTGGTTGAGGGTACCGTCAGTGGCAGATTGTAAGCGGCCACTCGCAGTATCCCCGCGAATGGCAGCTCCCCCCAATTCCAGACATTTCTATCCCACTGGCCCGTAACCCAGCAGCGTCACCCCGTGATCCACGGCCTCTCGCGAAACCATTTGGTGATGATGTATTTGGTGCCTTCGACCACCGCCATGCCTTCGTGGAGCGTCAACAGGTTGGGGCTGCCGTCGGGGTTCATGTTGTTCCACGTCAGGAGCAGGCCCTTGCGCGGCATGACCTTGATCCCCGCTTGCGGGAACCACGTGGCGCCGCCTTCGGTCACGTCGTTGAGGTAGATCATCGCGGTCCAGGTGCGCTGGCCGCCCGATTTCTCCATCGCCTTCCAATAGCTTTCGCTGTCGTGGAAATAATCGTGATGCGCGCGGAATTGCTGGCCGGGGGCGTAGCGCTGGCCCTGCATCGTCTCGCCGTGATCGGGGGGAATGCCGAGCGCGGCGGCGATCGATTCGTCGATCGGGCGAACCTGGGGGTCGTGGCGCGCCATGTCGCAGCTTTCGCTGGTGCGGAAGCCCGCACCCGCCTTTTCGGACAGCAAGGTCGAGGGGCGGCGGTGGGTGTCGATCATCGCGACCAGCGCGTCGCACTGCGCGGTGTCGAGGAAATCGAGGCAGTGATAGATCTGCGCGGTGGGCATGTCGGCCTTCACCATCCGCGGATCGCTGTCGAGCCGTTGGGCGACCTCCGCGCCGAAGCGCTGACGGGTGGGGTCGGCCCCGGTGGCCTTCGACTTCCTGCGACCGAACATGGCATTCGGATTGGCGTCGCGACGCGCGGAAGGCAAGCGGCAATCGGGCGGCGGAACCCCGCCGCCCGACCGGACGAACGCTTAGTAGAAGATGCCGTACACGCTATCGACGACCCGTCCGCTGCGAATGTCGATCAGCAGCGCGTCGTCGTAATAGCGGACCCAGCGATAGGGGCCGTACGCCTCGGGCAGCCGATAGGCATAGGGATCGTCGATCCAGTAATTCTGATCCCACAGGAACGACGACAGCGTCACCCCGATCGAGAAGCGACGATAGCCATAGCCCCAGTTGGACGGCGCATAGTAGCGCGGCAGGCGATAGGCGCCGCGGTTCGACGTGCGGTAGCTGTTGTAATTGTAGCGGTGGTCGCCGCGCCAATCGCGGTTCCACGTCCCGCGGTTGTCGGACCGAGTGCCGTAGCGGTTGCCGTATCGCTGCGCGGTATCGCGGTCGTCGCGCCTGTCCTGCCGGCCGCGCGCGATGTCGCGGCGACTGTTCTGGTAGCGTTGCACCGCATCGGCACCATTGTCGGCGCGCTGGACTTCACCGCGGCGGCGTTGGTCGCCCCAACGGTTCTGATCGGTCGGCGTCCGATAGGTGGGAGCCTGATAGGCTTGGGGTTGTTCGACGCGGCCCTGATAACCGCCGCGGTTCGCGTCGCCCCGACGGTGCTGGTGATCGCGCCGATCGTCTGGTTGCACGACGGTCGGTTGGGCCTGGACCTCGGCTTGTAGCCGCGCCTGGGCTTGCGGCTGGGTGTCGACACGGTTGCGCCACTGGCCGCGTTGGCCCCCGCGCGTGGTGCCGTCGCCGTCGCGGTCGGCACGCGTCTCGCCCTGGTCGCCGCGGTTCTGCCAGGTCGCGTTCTGCGCATAGGCCGCCGCGGGCAACAACGTGGTCGCCGCCAGCAATGCCTTGATCACGGTCTTCATGGGTCTCGTCCTCAACATGCCGGCGCACGAGCCGGCCCCGATGATGGCGCCGTTATGTACCACGCGGGTTGAGCGGAAGCTGAATTCGTTGGTCAGCGTTGCGACAGCTAATCGCGCGCCGGGGTGAGCGCGGGAACGACGCGCGCGGCGTCGGCGGGGTCGATGCCGGGGCGCGCGCCCGCGGGAATCGTTTCTTCGCCGCGGGCGGCTCGCCCGGCGCGCTGGATCGCGTCGATCAGTCGGGGATAGACGCCGCAGCGGCAGATGTTGGTGATCGCGGCCTTGATCGCGTCTTCGCCGGGATTGCCATCGCGTTTGAGCAGCACCGCGGCGGCCATGATGACGCCGGGGATGCAGAACCCGCATTGCGGCACGTTGGCGGCGATGAACGCGAGCTGGAGCGGATGCGCGCGCTCACGCGAGAGGCCCTCGATCGTGGTGACGAAACTGCCCTCGATCGCGGCGATCGTCACCATGCACGATTTCACCGCAGCGCCGTCGACATCGACGATGCACGCGCCGCAATGCCCCGTCCCGCAGCCATATTTGGTGCCGGTGAGGTTCGATGCGTCGCGCAGCGCCCACAGCAGCGGGGTCGCGGGATCGAGCTTATATTCGATCGGCTGGTTGTTGACGGTAAAACGGGTCACGGTAAGCGTTGTAGGCGATCCGGCGCACCGCAAGCCAGCCCGTATGTCGCGCTTGCGAGCGTCGCGGCGCGCGGCCTATGCCTCGTCACCGAGAGTGGGCGAGAGGGGCCGGATTCCATGGTGATGCACGTCGATACTAGCAGCATGGGCAATCCGGCGGCGGGCGATCCGGCGGCGGCCGGCGATCCGGCGGCGGCGGGCGATCCGCAGCATGGCTATGACGCGCCCGACCTGCGCATCTTCGTCTTCGCGCTGTTCTTCACCTTCGGCGGGATCACCAGCCTCAACGACGTGATCATTCCCAAGCTGAAGGAACTGTTCACGCTCAATTATGCGCAGGCGTTGCTGGTGCAATCGGCGTTCTTTGCGGCCTATGCGATCGTGTCGATCCCCGCGGCGGCGATCGTGCGGCGGGCGGGCTATATGCGGTCGGCCGCGATCGGATTGCTGACGATGATGGTCGGGTGCCTGTTGTTCATCCCGGCGAGCGCGTCGGCGACGTTCGGGGTGTTCCTGTTCGCGCTGTTCGTGCTCGCGGCGGGGATCACGATCGTCCAGGTCGTGGCAAACCCGCTGATCTCGCTGCTCGGCAAGCCGAATACCGCGCACAGCCGGTTGACCTTCGCGCAGGCGTTCAATTCGCTCGGCACGACGATCTTTCCCTATGTCGGATCGGTACTGATACTCGGCGGGCTGGCGAGCATGGACGCCTCGACGCTGACCGGCGCGGCGCTCGATGCGTATCGCGCGGCGGAGACCAAGACCGTCGTCCACACCTATATCGGGCTCGCGATCGCGCTGGCGATCGTCGCAGCGGTGATCTGGACGCGGCGCAACCGGTTGCGCGAGGAGCAGAGCGAGCAGGGCAGTATCCTCCAGGCGTTCGACCTGCTCGCGCGGCCGCGGTTCGGCATCGGCGCGGCGTGCATCTTCCTCTATGTCGGCGCGGAAGTCGCGATCGGGTCGCTGATCGTCAATTACCTGATGCAGCCCGGCGTGATGGGGCTGACCGGTCAGGAGGCTGGCAAGCATGTACCCTTCTATTGGGGCGGCGCGCTGATCGGGCGGTTCATCGGCGCGTATGTGCTGAGCCGGGTATCGCCGGGCAAGGTGCTCGCGACCGTCGCGACCGGATCGATCGCGCTGATCCTGATCTCGGCGAACACCACGGGGCTGGTGTCGGGCTGGTCGCTGCTCGCGATCGGGCTGTGCAATTCGATCATGTTCCCCACCATCTTCAGCCTGGCAAGCGAAGGGCTCGGCAAGCGCGCGGCGGAAGGATCAGGGGTCATCGCGACCGCGATCGTCGGCGGCGCGATCATCCCGCCGCTGACCGGCGCGCTGGCCGATGCGAGCGGGTCGCTCCACTTCGCGCTGATCCTGCCCGCGGCGTGTTATGCGGTGATCCTGGGGTATGGGCTGTACGCGCGGCATCCCGCGCCCGAGGTGGTCGCGGCGACGGCCTAATCGGCCGTTTCCGTTCGTCCTGAGCTTGTCGAAGGGCATCGACGGCAACGGTGCTTCGACGGGTTCAGCACGAACGGTAATTGATTGGTACTAATGGCCCAGCGCCGCGATCTCGGCGGGGTCGAAGCCGAGGTCGGCGAGCCATGCCGCATCTTTGCGCGCGCCGGCCATCACCGGGCGGACGGTGTCGCTGGCCGAATAACGCGGGGCGGGGGCGGGCTGGTGGACGCCGCCCGCCTCGACGAAGGTGTCGCGGGCGCGGTTGTGGTCGTGGGCAAGCGCCTCGTCGAAATCGAGGACCGGGGCGAAGCAGACCTCGTGCCCCGCAAACGCCGCGACCCACCCGTCGCGGGTCTTGGTGCGGAAGCGGATGGTGAGTTCGGCTTTCAGGCCGGGCCAGCTTGCCGGGTTCAGCTGCGCGTCCCACGCCGGATCGTCGAGTTCCATGACGCGGCGGAAGGCGGCGTAGAATTGCGGCTCGATCGCGCCGAGCGAGATCCATTTGCCGTCCGCGGTCTCGTAAGTGTCGTAGAAATGCGCGCCGGTATCGAGCAGGTTGGTGCCGCGCTCGCCCGACCAGCGACCCATACCGCGGAAGCCCCAGATCATGCTCATCAATAACGCCGATCCGTCGGTCATCGCGGCGTCGACGACCTGACCCTGGCCGGTCTTGCCCGCGTGGAGCAACGCGGCGAGCATCCCGAACGCGAGCATCATCGCGCCGCCGCCGAAATCGCCGACCATGTTGATCGGCGGGGTCGGTTTCTCGCCGCTGCGGCCATAGGCGTGGAGCGCGCCCGAGATCGCGATGTAATTGATGTCGTGGCCGGGTTCGTGCGCCATCGGCCCGGTCTGGCCCCAGCCGGTCATCCGGCCGTAGACGAGCTTTGGGTTGGCGGCGATCAGTATGTCGGGGCCGAGGCCGAGCCGCTCCATGACGCCGGGGCGGAAGCCTTCGATCAGGCCATCGGCGGTGGCGACGATGCGCTTGACCGCGGCGACGCCCTCCGGCGTCTTGAGGTCGAGCGCGATCGATTTGCGGGTGCGCAGGAGGGGGTCGTGACTGTCGATCGTGAGCCCGCCAGCCTTGGCGCGATCGATCCGGATCACCTCGGCGCCGTGATCGGCGAGCATCATGCCGCAGAACGGGCCGGGGCCGATGCCCGCCATCTCGACGATGCGGAGGCCGTGGAGGGGGGGGTGGGTCATCATGCGCTCCATTCGTCATGCCGGACTTGTTCCGGGGTGACGGGGTCAGTCGTGTTCGCCCAGCATCGGTGCTGGCTTGCCCGTGACGAGCGTCGCATCCGAGAACCGGATGGGCGTGCGCAGGCCATCGATCTTGTCGCCCTTCGTCACCATGCCGCGCGCAACGATCTGGGGGTCGGTTAGCGCCTGTTCGACGGTGTTGATCGGGCCGGCGGGGACGCCGACCGCCTCGAGCTTGGCGAGCAGGTCGTCGCGGGCGACGGTTTTGGTCACCGCGGTGATCGCTGCGAACAGCGCGGGCTTGTGTTCGAGCCGCCCGGCGTTGGTCGCCCATTCATCGCGCGCCTCGATCCCGGTGACCGCGCAGAAGCGGCGGAACTGCGCGTCGTTGCCGACCGCGAGGATGAACCAGCCGTCGGCGGTTTCGAACACTGCATAAGGCGACACGTTCATGTGCGCGTTGCCGACGCGGGTCGGGGTGACGCGCTTGGCGAAATAATTGGCGGCCTGGTTGGCGAGGACGCCGACCATCGTATCGAGCAACGCCATGTCGATATGCTGGCCGCGCCCGGTCGTCGCGCGCTGGTGGAGCGCGGCCTGGATCGCGATTACCGCATAGAGCCCGGTGGTGATATCGGCCATCGCGACGCCGATTTTCTGCGGCGCGCCGTCGGGGTCGCCGGTCAGGTCCATCATCCCGCTCATCCCCTGGATGATGAAGTCGTAGCCCGCGCGCGGCGCATACGGGCCGTCCTGACCGAAGCCGGTGATCGAGCAATAGACGAGGCGGGGGTTGAGCGCTGACAGGGTGGCGTAGTCGAGCCCGTATTTGGCGAGGCCGCCGACCTTGAAATTCTCGATCAGCACGTCGGCATCGGCGGCGAGATCGCGGACCTGCTGCTGGCCTTCGGGGGTGGTGAAGTCGATGACGAGCGAGGATTTGCCGCGGTTGCAGGCGTGGTAATAAGCGGCGTCGCGGGTGCCGTCGGGGTTTTCGATCCACGGTGGGCCCCAGGTGCGGGTGTCGTCGCCCTGCGGGGATTCGACCTTCGTCACGGTCGCGCCGAGATCGGCGAGGACCTGGCCTGCCCAGGGGCCGGCGAGGATGCGGGCGAGTTCCAGGACGCGAAGGCCCTTCAAGGGTGGCTCGCTCATTTTTTCACCACCCCGGCGGACGCCGGGGCCCAGTGGGGAATGTGGTGGTGACGGAGCGCAAGGTTCAACAAGTGATGTTCACCAACTGGGCCCCGGCGTGCGCCGGGGTGGTAGAAGGATTAGAACGCGGCGATGCCCGTGATCGCGCGGCCCAAAATCAGCGCGTGGACGTCGTGCGCGCCTTCGTAGGTGTTGACCGTCTCGAGGTTCATCAGGTGGCGCATGACATGATATTCGCCGCTGATGCCGTTGCCGCCGTGCATGTCGCGGCTCATCCGCGCGATGTCGAGCGCCTTGCCGACGTTGTTGCGCTTGACGATCGAGACCATCTCGGGCGCGAACCGGCCCTCGTCCATCAGGCGGCCGACGCGGAGTGACGCCTGAAGGCCGAGCGCGATGTCGGTTTGCATGTCGGCGAGCTTCTTCTGGTACAGCTGGTTGGCGGCGAGCGGCTTGCCGAACTGGTGGCGGTCGAGGCCATATTGGCGCGCGGCGTGGAAGCAGAATTCGGCGGCGCCGAGCGCGCCCCAGCTAATCCCGTAGCGCGCGCGGTTGAGGCAGCCGAACGGACCCTTGAGGCCCTGGACATCGGGGAGCAGCGCGTCCTCGCCGACCTCGACCTCGTCCATCATGATCATCCCGGTGATGCTGGCGCGAAGCGAGAGCTTGCCCTCGATCTTGGGGGCGACGAGGCCCTTCATGCCTTTTTCGAGAATGAAACCGCGGATACCGTCGCCATGCGCCTCGCTCTTCGCCCACACGACGAAGACGTCGGCGATCGGCGAATTGCTGATCCAGGTCTTCGCGCCCGAGATGACGTAGCCGCCGTCGACCTTTTTGGCACGCGTGGTCATCCCGCCGGGGTCGGAGCCCGCGTCGGGCTCGGTGAGGCCGAAGCAGCCGATCCATTCACCGCTCGCCAATTTGGGCAGGTATTTGCGCTTCTGCTCCTCGGAACCATAGGCGTGGATCGGGTACATCACGAGGCTCGACTGGACGCTCATCATCGAGCGATAGCCGCTGTCGACGCGCTCGACCTCGCGCGCGACCAGACCATAGGCGACATACCCTGCGCCGACCCCGCCATATTCCTCCGGAATCGTCGGGCCGAGCAGCCCGAGTTCGCCCATTTCGCGGAAGACGTCGGGATCGGTATGCTCGTTCTGGAACGCATCGACGATCCGCGGCCCGAGCTTGTCCTGCGCATAGGCCGCCGCGGTATCGCGAACCATGCGTTCGTCCTCGGTCAGTTGATCGTCGAGGAGGAACGGGTCCGCCCAATCGAACTTGCCCATACCGGCCATTCCAATTCTCCTTTGGCCGACCGGTTAAGCGGCGGCGTGGGGGATGTAAATGGCCAGCGTCGCGATACCGCGCGCGTCAAATATCCTTGGAAATCCCGACGAAGAGGCCGCGGCGCGGGCCATATTGGGGGGCGCCGACGCCGATCCCCGACCCGTCGCGGATCTGATAGACATGGTCGGCGACGTTGATCACGTCGAACCGTAGCTGGAGCCCGGCGCTGGGGATGCGGTAGCTGGTCGAGAGGTTGAGCTGCACATAGGGGGGGAGCTTGCCGCCGTTGGGGACATCGCCGTCGCGGCGCAATCCGGAGCCGTAGATCAGGTCGCCGCCGAGCTGGACGCCGCTCAGCATCCCCTGGTCGACCTTGTACGAGAGGCCGCCCGAGCCGGTGTAGGTCTGGTCGTGGTCGAGATAGATGAACTGGCGGCTGATCGCGGCGAGGTCGGCGGGATCGAAGTTGAAATTGCTCGAAACGATGTTGCGACCCTGCGCCTTCGAATAAGCGAGATTGGCGTAGGCGAGGAAGGGGCCATGCGCGTAGCTGGCGTTCGCCTCGACGCCGTCGATCCGGCCCTTGGCATAGTTGAACGGGGTCAGGATGATCGGCGCGCCGAACTGGCCCTCGTCGACCAGATTGGTCGAGCGGCGGTGATAGCCGTCGACGCCGAAGGTCACGCGGCCGAGCACCTGTTGAAATCCGACGTCGACATAATCCTGGCGCTCGGCATAGGGCACCGCGCCTTGCGTGCCGGGGGCAGCCGCGCTGGTGCCGACGAACCGGGCGACCGTCGTCAGCGCGACGTTTTCGAACGGCGCGGGCGAGAAATAGCGCGCATAGCCGGCGTGGATCGCGAGCCCCTTGGCAGGTTGCCAGACGCCGTTGATCCGCGGGCTGAGCTGCTGTTCGCAGCGATAGCCGCAATAATGATCGAACCGTGCGCCGTAGTTGATCGTGACGCTGGGGGTCAGCTTCCATTCGTCCTGCGCGTAGACGCTTTCGGTCCATTCGGTCTTGCCGCTGCGATCGGCGATCGTCAGCGGCCCACCGGTCTGTGCGCCCGTGGCGTCGACCGGGAAGACGTAGCTGGTCGTGTCGCTCGCGCCGCGGTCGCGCGTCACCAGCACGCCGCCGCGCAGCGTATGCGCGTCGCCGAGCCGATAGACCGCGTCGACCTGGCCGCCCGCGGTGAAATCCTGCTTGAATGCGCGTTGCGCCTGGCCGTTGAAGAGCAGCTCGCCGACCATGTCGGGGCGATAGGTCAGCGCCGAATAGCGCGCGAACAGCGAGGTCTGGACGGTGAGGTTGCCCGCGTCGTGGAGCAGCGCGAGCTGGCCGAAGCCGGTGCGTTCGAGCTGGCGTTCGTCCAGATCGTCGCTGAGGAAATCCCTGCGGCCATTGACCGCATAGCCCGGCCCGACGAGCGCGGCGTGCAGCCCGCGCGGGTTGGGGATCTGGAAATACTGGTTGGCGTAGCCGCCCACGAAGGACACGCGGTTTGCGTCGTTCAGGATATGATCGACATAGGCGAAGCCCTGATATTGGTCGGTCTTGTCGTGGATCGCATCGCGGCGGCCGTCGACGCGCTCGATGCCGACATCGTCGTGGCGATAGTCGCCCGACACGAAGTAATTGGTCGACCCGGTCGACCCGCCATAGGTGAGGCTGGGTTCGATCGTGCCGTTCGATCCGCCGTAGATCGAGACGTTGCCGTTGTTGGTGAAGCCGGTCTTCGTCGTGATATCCAGAATCCCCGCGGTGCGCAGGCCATATTGCGCGGGCAGCGCGCCGGTGAGCAGGTTGAAGCTCTGGATCAGCCGCGGCGACAGCGTCTGGCCGAACACCGCGACGCCTTCCGGCAGGATCGTGCCGTTGATCCGGTATTGCAAATTGTTGTGGTCGTTGCGGACGTGGAACTGGCCACCGCCGTCCTGGACGACGCCGGGCAACTGGAGGACGATCTGGTTGAAATTCTGGTTGTCGCCGCCGGGGAGCGCCTGGATCGTCGCGTTGGTGATGCCGTAGCTGGTCGCGCCGAGCGAGGGCTGGATCGCCGCGCGCGCCGCATCGAGCCGTGCGCCGGTGACGACGATATCCTTCGCGGCTGCGGCGGTCGGCGCGGTGGTGCCGGGTGTCGCCTGGTCCGGATCGGTCGCGGGGGCGGCGCGATCGACCATCGCGGGCGACTGCGCGGTGACGGGCGCGGGGACGGTTTGGGCGGCGATCGGGGCTGTGATGATCAATGTCGAAGCGAGCAGGGCGGCTTTGAGGAGCAAGGCGATTTCCTGTGTGGCGAGTCGCTGCTCCCTAATGGCAATGATACGTTATATCAAAATGAAATTCGCGTCATGTTTCCCCGGTGCGACCAACGGTGTCAGAGCGAGGTCCGGACGTCGAGCAGCTCGGGAAAGAAGCGTTGTTCGATGACCTTGGCGAGATAGGGCACCCCCGCGCTGCCGCCGGTGCCGCGCTTGAACCCGATGACGCGCTCGACCGTCTTGAGGTGGCTGAACCGCCACAATTGGAGGTGATATTCGAGGTCGACGAGCTTTTCGGCGAGCTCGTACAGATCCCAATAGCGATCGGGATCGGCGTAGACCGTCGCCCAGCACGCCTCGACCTCGGGGGATGGGGTGACACGGTCGGCGGGGACCGGCAGGCCGCGCCGGCCGAGCAGCGCGATCGCTTCGTCGTACAGGCTGGGGCGCGCCAGTTCCGCCTCGAGCCGCGTGCGCACCTCGGGCTCTTCGAACACCGCGACCAGCGCAGGATTGCGGCTGCCGAGCAGGAATTCGAGCTCGCGATACTGGTCCGACTGGAAGCCCGAACTCGCGCCCAGGGTGCCGCGCATCGCGGCGTAATCGGCGGGGGTCATCGTCGCCAGCACCTCCCACGACTGGATCAGCTGCGCCTGGATGCGGCTGACCCGCGCCATCATCTTGAGCGCGGGCTGGAGGTCGTCGCGCGCGATCCGGCGGCGCGCCTCGCGGAGTTCATGGAGGCACAATTTCATCCACAGTTCGGACGCCTGGTGGATCGTGACGAAGAGCAGTTCGTCATGGACCCCCGAGCGCGGCGACTGGACCGCGAGCAGTTCGGGGAGCCTGAGATAGCTGCGGTAGGTGAGGGTGGTCATCCACCACCCTTATCCTAGTGCGATTCGAGCGTCACGATCTCCAGCGTCACGCGGTCGTCGTCGGCGGCGAGGATCGCGGGGGGCAGCGCGATATGACCGCGCATCGGCAGCTCCGCCTCGGCGAGCCCCGCGAGCCAGCGATAGCGCGCCGGGCCAGCGGGGAGCCCGAGCTCGATCCGGTGGCGCGCGCCGATGTAGGTCGCGCTCGCCCACGGCTGCTCGGTCGCGGAGAGGACCAGCGCATCGAGCCCCGCGGTGACGGCGGACAACCGCAGCGCGCGCGCCAAGCGACGGCCCGCGCCGGTGAAGGCATCGAGTTTCATGCGTGGTTTTCCCGCATGAAAAGCTCGATCCGGCGGCGCACCCGTTCGCCGACTTGTCGGCCGCGGCGCAAATCGCTGACCAGCCGTGGATCGTTGACCGCGCGCCGCCCGAACAGCGTTTCGGGCATGTCATGGGCGCGCAGGTAGCGATCGATCACGATCGAAAGCGCAGGCGTCATCTTCAGTCTCCCCGAGTCGCGTAATATGTTCTTGCTCTGTTCTGATTTCCAACTTGTCTAGGAAAATTTCCTGCGGTATGGAGGAAGACGATGGCGGCGATCGATCCACGGGCGCGGTTGCGCGAACTGGCGGCGGCGCGCGGGGACAGCCTCGCGGCGCTGTCGGCGATGCTCGGGCGCAACCTGGCGTATTTGCAGCAATTCGTGACGCGCGGGTCGCCGCGGCGGCTGGCGGACGACGACCGGCAGCGGCTGTCGGATTATTTCGGGGTCGACCCGACCGAGCTGGGCGGCGAGGCGGCGCCCGCGGGATTCGCGGTGCCGCGACTCGCGATCGGGGTGTCGGCGGGGGCGGGGGCGTTCGTCGACGAGGAGGTGACGATCGGCGCGACGATGCTCGACCCGCGGCTGGCGCGCGAGCTGGGGCTGCGCGAGGGGCAGGCGGGGATCGTCCGGGTACGCGGCACGTCGATGGAGCCGGGGCTGATCGAGGGCGACCTGATCGTGGTCGATCAAGCGACGCGGTCACCGGGGGTGCGCGGCGAGGTCCATGTCATCCGGGTCGACGGGGTGACGATGGTGAAACGCGTGCGCCGCGAGGGCGGACGGATCGTAGCGTCGAGCGACAATCCCGCCGCACCGCCGGTGGCGGGGACGATCGAGGTGATCGGCAAGGTCGTGTGGCTGATGCGCGCGCCGCGTTAGCGCGAACGGGTCAAAGCTACGCGTTAGCGGGTGCGGTGACGCCACCAGATCGCGAGGGCGGCGAGAATTCCCAGCGTGATACCGATCAGGAAACCGGGAGTCGCCTGACCCACGGCGAATCCGATCGCGGCGCCACCCAGGGCGCCGATCATGATCAGCACGCCGCCCGCGGGCGGCGAGGGGGGGGTGGGCGAAGAGCGAGGCGTCGGCATCGCCGCGCCCTGCCACGTCCCGTTGCGAGACGCCAGCGTCCCGCGCCGGGACGCGTGGGGCAGCGCGCCGAGCGCGGTTTACCATCGTACCCTGCGCGGCTCCGAACATGCGCGATCGTGGCACGATCCGTGTGTGGAGGCCTGAAGGTCGCTCACGGCCCGTGCGGAGTATGCGATGAACGACCTCTACCTTACCGATGCGCGTCAGGTGTCCGATGCGACCGCGCTGATCGCGACCTATGGTGAGACCGCGGCGGCGGAGGCGGCGACGCGTGCCGATCGCAGCGCGACGATCGGCAATGCCATCGCATTCTGCCGGTGGCGGCAGATCGAGCGGCTGATCGAGGTGATGGCCGCGACCGAGGCGTGCGGCACGATCCACTGATTGCGGCGGACGCGGTCATCGCTCGCTGGCGCGCATGATCGCTTACTGGCGCCGGGGCGGCGGGGTTGCTAGAGCGCGGAAATGGTGTCGCATTCAGGGTGGGTCGGACTCGGCGCGGCTACCGCATTCCTGGTGCTGACCACGCCGGTCGGCGCACAGACGACCGCGGCCACGCCGGTGCCTGCGCAACCCGTCCCCGACGCGCAAATTCCGCTCGATCCCAATTCGCCGCTGGCGCCGATGCCCGACATCGGCGTGGCCTGGCCCGAACTCGGCACCGACACCGCCGCGACCCCTGAAGCGCGCACCACCGATGTCGCCGCCGAAACGCGCTACGACTGGCGGGTCGATGGCATCGACGGCGTCGCGACGCCGTTGCTGCGCCAGCGGTTCGACCAGCTGTCGACGCTCAACGCCAACGACGGCAACGCCGCCAACGCCGCGCAGCTCGATCGCCGCGCGCGCGAGGATGCCGACCTGCTCAAGACGCTGTTGCGCGGCGAAGGGTTCTACGACGCAACGGTGACGACGCGGATCGAACCGGGCGAGACGCCGCGGGTCGTGATCGCAGCGGTGCCGGGGACGCTCTATACGTTCAAGGACGTGACGCTGAATGGGGTCGCGGCGGCGGGCGCCAAGGAAGACGAGCTGCGCCGCGCGTTCGGGGTGAAGGCCGACGATCCGGTCAATGCCGATACGATCGCGGCGGGCGAGGCGACGCTCAAGACGCAGATCGGGCGCGAGGGTTTTCCGTTCGCCACGGTCGGCGATTCGGCGATCGTGGTCGATCACGCCACCCATACCGCGACGCTCGACCTCGACGTCGCGCCGGGCGGGGCGCGGCGGTTCGGGCAGGTCGTCGCGCTGCCGGGCAACGGTGTGTTCGGGGCGGATCACGTCCAGGAGATCGCGCGCTTCGTGCCCGGTGACCCGTATGATTCGGGGTCTCTCGACGACCTGAAGCGCGCGTTGATCCAGACCGGGCTGGTCTCGTCGGTCGAGGTCAAGCCGATCGACAGCGCGGATCCCGCGGTAGTCGATGTCGGGGTGAAGCTGGACCCCGCGCCGCCGCGAACCATCGCGGGCGAGCTGGGCTATGGCACCGGGGAGGGCGCGCGCGCCGAAGTGAGCTGGACCCACCGCAACCTGTTCCCGCCCGAAGGCGCGCTGACGCTCCGGTCGGTGCTGGGGACGCAGGAACAGCTCGGTTCCGTCGTCTTCCGCCGCAACAATTTCAATGGCCGTGACCGCGTCCTGACGCTCCAGGCCGCGGCGGCGCACCTCAACCGCAACGCGTATGACGCGAAGACCTATTCGCTGTCGGGCACGCTCGAACGCCAGACCAACATCTTTTTCCAGAAGGCGTGGACGTGGTCGCTCGGCGCCGAACTCGCGGCGTCCGACGAGCGCGACGTGATCGTGTCGACCGGCCAGCCGCGGCGGCGGACGTTCTTCATCGGGGCGCTGCCGACCAGTCTGAATTACGACGGGTCGGATGATCTGCTCAACCCCACGCGAGGGTTCCGCCTCGGCGGGCGGTTCAGCCCCGAAGTGTCGCTGCAGGGGGCGGTGTTCGGCTATGCGCGGACCCAGGTCGATGCGTCGGTCTATGTTCCCACCACGAAGAGTGTCGTCGTTGCCGGTCGGATCCGCGCGGGCACGATCCTGGGCGCGCCGCGCGACCAGATCGCGCCGTCGCGGCGGTTCTACGCGGGCGGCGGGGCGTCGGTGCGCGGCTATGGCTATCAGGCGATCGGGCCGCGCGACGTCAACAACGATCCGATCGGCGGGCGCAGCCTGGCCGAATTCTCGATCGAGGCGCGGGTCAAGGCGTTCGGCAATTTCGGCGTCGTGCCGTTCCTCGACGGTGGCAATATCTATACCTCGCCGCTGCCGCGCTTCACCGATTTCCAGTACGGCGCGGGGATCGGGGTGCGCTATTATTCGAACTTCGGGCCGATCCGCCTCGACGTCGGCACGCCGCTCAATCCGCAGCCGGGCGATAGCCGGATCGCGGTCTATGTGTCGCTGGGGCAGGCGTTTTGACGCGGCTGATCGCGTGGGTGCTGGGCGGGATCGTCGCGCTCGCGGTCATCCTCGGCGCGGCGCTGCTGATCGTCGACACCGATATCGGGCATCGCTGGGTCGCCGAGCGGATCGGCGCGATCAAGACCACCAACGGGTTGCGCTTTACCGTGGGGCGGATCGAGGGGTCGCTGTATTCGAACACGCGGCTGGCGGACCTCAAGGTCTATGATCTCGACGGGCTGGTGTTCGAAGCGCCGGTGGTCGCGCTCGACTGGTCGCCGCTGCATTGGGCGCGCAACCGGCTCGACATCGATCGGCTCGCGATTCCGCGCGCGACATTGTTCCACCAGCCGCACACCCGAAAATCGGCGAAGCCCGGCCCGATCCTGCCCGATTTCGATATTCGCATCGGCCAGCTGACGATCGGGCGGTTGGTGCTCGCCAAGCCCGTGCTCGGGCAGCAGCGCGTCGCGCGGCTGGCGGGGCAGGCGGATATTCGCGCGGGCCGCGCGATGGTGACCATCGACGGGCTGGTCGAAGGCACCGACCGACTAAGGCTGTCGATCGATGCCGAGCCGGCGCGCGACCGGTTTGCTATCGACGTCGCCGCGTTCGGGCGACGCGGCGGGGTGTTGTCGCGGTTGAGCGGGATCGGGCGCGATGTGCGGCTGACCGTCAACGGCCAGGGTCGCTGGGCACGCTGGCGGGGTACCGCGGTCGGCGAGGCGGGCGGGGCGAAGCTGCTCGATCTCGCGCTCGCGGCGGACGCGGGGCGGTACACGCTGTCGGGGGTCGTCGCGCCTGCGCCATACCTCAAGGGCAAGCTCCAGCGGATGACGAAGCCGCGGGTGCTGGTGAACGGCAGCGCGACCTATGCCGACCGGCGGTTGAACGGCAATGTGACGTTGCGCTCGCCGTCGCTGGCGGTCGACACAACCGGCGGAATCGATCTGGCGACGCGCGCGTACCGCAACGTGCGGATCAAGGCGCGGCTGTTGCGGCCCGCGGCGCTGTTCCCCAACATGACCGGGCGCGACATCGAGCTGCACGCGATCCTGGATGGCGGGTTCGCGACCGCGGCGTTCGATTATCGCATCGATGCGCCGCAGTTCGCGTTCGACAAGACCGGGTTCGAGGACGCGCACCTCGTCGGCAAGGGGCGGTTGTGGAAAGCGCCGGTGATGGTGCCGATGCGGTTCGTCGCGGCGCGGGTGACCGGGGTCGGCGATGTCGCGGGCGGCATCCTGCGCAATTTGAGCGTCGACGGTATCCTGCGCGTCACGCCGACGCTCGTCAGCGGGGACAATCTCCGGTTGAAATCGGACCAGCTGACCGGGCGGATCAACGTCACGCTCGATCTGCGCAATGGCCGGTTCGAGGTCGGGATCAACGGCGCGCTCGGGCGGTATCTGATCCCCGGGCTCGGCATCGTCGATGTCACCTCGCGCCTCAGCGTCGTGCCGGGGCCGGGCGGCAAGGGCAGCCGGGTGATCGGGACGGGGACCGCGCAAATGGTGCGGCTCGACAACGCGTTCTTCCGCAGCCTGGCGGGCGGATTGCCGCGGATCGTCACCGATCTCGAACGCGGCGCGGACGGCGTGCTGTATTTCAAGAATCTGGTGCTGACCGCGCCCCAAATCAGCCTGCGCGGCAATGGCTATCGCCGCCGTGACGGAACATTCCATTTCGAGGGCGGCGGGCGTCAGGCGACCTATGGCCCGGTGCAACTCGTACTCGACGGCAAGATCGACAAGCCGACGCTCGACCTCGTCTTTGCCAGTCCCAATGCGACGTTGGGGCTGACGGGCGTCCGCGCGCATCTCGACCCGACGCCCGCGGGCTTCGCGTTTCGCGCGGTGGGGGGTTCGCGCCTGGGGCCGTTCACCGCGAGCGGATCGATCCTGTTACCGCGGGGGCAGGGCGCGACGATCGCGATCGCGCAACTCGATGTCGCGGGCACGCGCGCGACCGGTAATCTGGCAGTGGTGAGCGGCGGGTTCGATGGGCGGCTCGCGGTGGCGGGCGGGGGACTGACGGGCGAGCTGCTGTTCCGCCCGGTCGGCACCGTCCAGCGCGTCGAGGCGCATCTCGATGCGCGCAACGCGACGCTGGCAGGGGCGACGCTGCGCCAGGGGCATCTCGATCTCGTGACGCTGCTCGATCCGGCGGGAACGTCGATCGAGGCGACCGCGACCGGCCAGGGGTTGCGGCAGGGACGGCTCAGCCTGGCGCGGTTCGCGGGTAATGCGCGGCTGCGCGGCGGCGTCGGGGAAGTGCGCGCCTCGATCTCGGGATCGCGCGGGCGTGCGTTCGATATCCAGACCGTGACCCAGGTGACCCCCGATCGCTATGCGATCAGCGCGCAAGGCACGCTCGACGGGCGCGCGTTGAAGCTGCTGACCCCCGCGGTGGTCAGTCGCGACGGTAAGGGGTGGCGGCTCGCCCCGACCAAGCTCAGTTTTTCAGGGGGAGCGGCAGAGGTCGGGGGGCGGTTCGCGAATGGCGCGACCGACATCACCGCATCGCTGACGCGGATGCCGCTGGCGATCCTCGACATCGGCTATCCGGGGCTGGGACTCGGTGGCAGCGCGTCGGGCACGCTCAGCTATGCGACGCGGGGCGGCGCCGCGCCGACGGGCCGGATCGCCATGACCGTCCGCGGGCTGAGCCGTGCGGGCCTTGTCCTGACGTCACGCCCGGTCGATGTCGGGATCGCGGGCGTGCTCTCCGCTGATCGGCTCGGGGTGCGCGCGGTCGCGGCGTCGGGGGGCAAGACGATTGGGCGCGCGCAGGCGCTGCTCACCCCGCTCGGCCCAGGATCGGAATCGGGCGACCTCGTCCGCCGCCTGCGCGCCGCGCCGCTGTTCGCGCAGCTGCGTTATGTCGGCCCCGCCGATACGCTGTGGCGGCTGACCGGGGTCGAGCTGTTCGACCTGTCGGGGCCGGTATCGATCGGCGCCGACGTGCGCGGGCGGCTGGCGTCGCCGACGATCAGCGGCACCGTCACCGCGAACGGCGCGCGGATCGAGAGCGCGACGACGGGGACGGTGCTGACCAACATCCAGGCGTCGGGACGGTTCGGGGGATCACGGCTCCAGATCGATCGGTTCGCCGCCGATGCGGGCCCAGGAAGAGGGGGGGGCGGGCGCGTGACCGGCACCGGCGGGTTCGATTTCGCCGCGAAGAACGGGATCGGGCTCGACCTGCGGCTGGCCGCGGATCACGCGGTGATGATCAACCGCGACGATATCGGCGCGACCGTGTCGGGGCCGCTCACCTTCACCTCGGATGGCCGCGGTGGCCGGATCGCGGGCGAGGTGACGCTCGATCGCAGCCGCTATCGGCTGGGCCAGGCGAGTGCGGCCACCGCGGTGCCGCAGCTCAACATCCGCGAGATCAACCTGCCCGGGGGCGCGGAGGAGGACGACGCGCCCAAGAGCCCCTGGACGCTCGCGATTCATGCGCGTGCGCCCAATCAGGTAATGGTGAGCGGGCTCGGGCTGTC
Source organism: Sphingomonas oligophenolica (assembly GCF_006438955.1). GTDB lineage: Bacteria > Pseudomonadota > Alphaproteobacteria > Sphingomonadales > Sphingomonadaceae > Sphingomonas > Sphingomonas oligophenolica_A. The sequence continues at coordinate 31,930 of NZ_RCZK01000005.1, forward strand.
GAGCGAATGGTCGGCCGACCTGCAGATCGCGGGTGCGCCCGCCAACCCTGCGATCACCGGGCGCGCGACGTTGATCCGCGGCGATTATGAATTTGCGGGGCGCGAATTCCAGCTCAACCGCGGCATCATCCGGTTTGCGGGCGAAACCCCCGCCAACCCGGCGCTCGATATCGAGGCGAACGCCGGTGCGACCGGGCTGAACGCGACGATCCGCGTCACCGGCAACGCGGTGAAGCCCGAGATCACCTTCGCCAGCGTCCCCGCGCTGCCGCAGGACGAGCTGTTGTCACGGCTGTTGTTCGGCACGTCGATCACCAACCTGTCGGCACCCGAGGCGCTGCAACTCGCTGCCGCGGTCGCGGCGTTGCAGGATGGCGGCAACGGGATCAACCCGATCAACGCGGTGCGCCGCGCGGCGGGGCTCGACCGACTGCGGATCCTGCCCGCCGACCCGCAGACCGGGCAGGGCACCTCGATCGCAGCGGGCAAATATGTGACGCGGCGGCTGTACGCCGAGATCGTCACCGACGGGCAGGGCTATTCGGCGACGCAGGTCGAATTCCAGGTGACCCGCTGGCTGTCGCTGCTGTCGAGCATCTCGACGCTCGGCCGGCAGAGCGTTAACGTCCGGGTGTCGAAGGATTATTGAGCGGCGGTTACGCGGCCAGCCGGTCCTCGGTGACATCGCGGTCGTCGTCGCTCGCGCCGGTGTCGGCAACCGCGACGAGCGACGCGCTGGCGGGCTGGACGGCGGGGAACAGGAACCGCGCGGCATAAACCGCGACGCCGAGCGCGACATAGGTGCCGATCACGAACACCGGGTTCCACATCAGCCCGACCCCGAACGCGATCCGCAGGAGGTTGGGATGGATGCCGAAATCGCGGCCGAGCCCTTCGCACACGCCGAACAGCGTATCGGAGCGATCGAAGAGCGGGGTCTGGTTGGGCACGTAGGGTCTCCTTGGCATTACCGGCGATCCGACGCCGGGACTGATGCCCGAGGGATCGCAAAGCCTGTGCCAGTTCACATTTACGCCGCGGTTACAGGTGGATGGATGAATAAGACCTTGCCAGTGGACCGATTGATGACCGCCGGTGCGCCAAAAAATGGTGAAATCCACCACCTTCCCGATCCGGTGCGCTACCTTGTCCGCAGGTTGCGCGATTTCGGCGGAACCGAATCGCCGCTACCGTTGTTGAGCCGCAACGAATGACGATCCCCCAATATCTTTCGATCGCGACTCTGGTCGGGATGATGGAGCTCTTCGTCTGGGGCCGGTTCCGGTACGACGTCACCGCGATCATCGCGTTGCTGGTCAGCCTGGCGCTCGGGATCGTCAGCCCGAAACAGGCCTTCACCGGGTTTTCCGATGACATCGTCATTATCGTCGGCTCGGCACTGGTGATTTCGGCGGCGGTCGAGCGATCGGGGGTGATCGAGCGGCTGCTCAAATTGCTGTCGAAACGGGTGACGCGGGTACGCTCGCAACTCGTCGTGCTGACCGCGTCGGTCGGGTTCGCGTCGGCGCTGGTCAAGAACATCGGCGCGCTGGCGATGATGATGCCCGCGGCGTTCCAGATGGCCAAGAAGAACGACGCCAGCCCATCGGTCTTCCTGATGCCGATGGCGTTCGCGTCGCTGCTCGGCGGATTGATGACATTGGTCGGCACCTCGCCCAACATCATCGTCAGCCGGGTGCGGCAGGAAATGCTCGGCAAGCCATTCACGATGTTCGACTATCTTCCGGTTGGGCTCGGGCTGGTGCTGATCGGGCTGATCTACCTGCGGTTCGCTTATCGCCTGCTTCCCAAGGACCGCCGCGCCGCACCGACGATGGGCGATGCGCTCGACATCAAGGGCTATGTCACCGAGGCGACGATCAGCGAGGGGTCGCCCGCGATCGACGAGACCGTCGGTGATTTCCTCGAACGCCACGAGCACGAGGTAACGATCGCGCAGCTGCTCCGCGCCGACATGCGCGGATCGCCCAAGTCGGCGACGGTGCTGCGCGCGGGCGACGTGCTGATCCTGGGCGGCGAACCCGACGCGCTGGAACGCGTGATCGCGGGCGACAAGCTGGCGCTCGAGGGTGAGGATCGCGAGGCTGCGGAAAAGACCAAGGACAATGAGATCGGGGTCATCGAGGCGGTGGTCAACATCGATTCCCGGCTCGTCGGGCAGACCGCGGGGCGGCTCGATCTCCAGGCGCGCTACGGGGTCAATCTGATCGCGATTTCGCGGCAGGGGGAGCGGCTGTCGAAGCGGCTCGCCGAGACGCGGCTGCGGGCGGGCGACGTCATCGTGCTCCAAGGGCCGCTCGACGTGCTGCCCGAGAAATTGCAGGAACTCGGCTGCCTGCCGCTCGCCGAGCGCGAGCTGCGGCTGGGGATCACCCGACGCACGCTGTTGCCGATCGCGATCCTCAGCGTGGCGATGTTCGCGACCGCGATGGGGTGGGTGCCGGTGGCGGTCGCGTTCTTTGCGGCGGCAGGGGTGATCCTGGTGGTCGGCGCGCTGCCGGTGCGCGATGCGTATGAGCGGATCGAATGGCCGATCCTGATCATGCTCGGCGCGCTGATTCCGGTGAGCGATTCGCTGCGCACGACGGGCGCGTCGCAGGTGATCGCGGGGTGGCTGAGCCATGTTGCGGCGACGCTGCCGCCATGGGGCGCGGTGGCGCTGATCCTGGTCGCCGCGATGGCGGTGACGCCGTTCCTGAACAACGCCGCGACGGTGCTGGTGATGGCGCCGATCGCGGCGACCTTCGCCGGGAAACTCGGCTACCAGCCCGACGCATTCCTGATGGCGACCGCGGTCGGCGCGGGGTGCGACTTTCTCACGCCGATCGGGCACCAGTGCAACACGCTGGTGTTCGGGCCGGGGGGGTATAAGTTCGGCGACTATGCCAGGCTCGGCGCGCCGCTGTCGCTGATCGTGATTTTGCTGGGGACTCCGCTGATCCTCTTCTGGTGGCCGCTGAGTTAGAGTCTGAGGCCTTCATATCGATCCGTTCGTGCTGAGCTTGTCGAAGCACGGTAAGACCCACCGCCCTTCGACACGCTCAGGGCGAACGGGTTTGAGTCCGAGTGAACGAGCAGTAGCATGCTCCAGCCCGTGGGGGACCTGCCGCGCGGGGCGGGCGTTGATGCCGACGAAACAGTCTGGAGACACGTATGCTTAGCTCCTTCCTCATGGGCCTCGTCGGCGGTCAGCGCGCGATGACGCCATTGGCGATGGTATCGGTCGCGGCGGCGCGCGGGGAGTTGCCCGACGATAATGGCGCCCCTGCGATTATCGCGCATCCGCTCGTCGCCGCTGGGTTGGTGGCGCTTGCGGTGGGCGAGATGGCGGGCGACAAGCAGAAGACCGCGCCCGACCGGATCGTACCAATGGGGCTGGCGGCGCGATTTATCACCAATGCGATCGCGGGTGCGGCGCTGGTGCCGCGGCGGCAACGCTGGTTGGGCGCCGCGGTTGGCGGGCTGACCGCGATCGCAGCGTCCTATCCGGGTTGGCGTGCGCGGATGGCGGCGATGCCGCGCTACGGCCAGACCGTGACCGGCGCGATCGAAGACGCCGCGGTACTGGCGGGCGCGGCGACGATCGTGCGCGGGGCCGGGGTGTCGGCGACAGCCTGACCCTCGGGCCCGCGCTCGATTGCGTCAGGCTTCCTCAGTTTGGCGCGCCGACGATCGCCTTGATCTCCATGAAGTCGGCGAGCCCGAATTTGCCGCCCTCGCGACCGTTGCCGGATTGCTTGAAGCCGCCGAACGGGGTGCCCATGCCGCCCGACCAGCCATTGATCGTGACCATGCCCGCGCGCAACCGGGGCGCGACCTTGGCGGCGGCGGCGGGGTCGCCGGAGATCGTCGCGGAGAGGCCGTAGTCGGTGTCGTTGGCGAGATCGATCGCCTCTTCCTGGCCGTCGTACGATGTGATCGTCGCGACCGGGCCGAAGGTTTCCTCGCGCCAGATCCGCATCTCAGGCGTCACATCGGTGAACAGCGTCGGCTGGACATAATAGCCCGCGTTGCGGCCGTCCGGACGCCCGGTGCCGCCGGTGACGAGCGTCGCGCCCTCGTCGATCGCGGACTGGATCAGATCCTGGATCTTGTCGAACTGCGCCTTGTTGACGACCGGGCCGATGTGCGCGCCCATCTCCGCCGGATCGCCGACCTGCACCTGCTCCATGATCGCCTTCACGACGCCGGTGGCGTCCTCGACCTGGCTCTTGTGGACCAGCAGCCGGGTCGGCGCGATGCAGCTTTGTCCCGAATTGGCGAGCACGCCCTGGACCGTGGGCGGAAGGACGGTGCCGAGATCGGCGCCTTCGAGGACGAGGTTGGGGGCCTTGCCGCCCAGTTCCTGGTGGACGCGCTTGACCGTCGCGGCGGCAGCCTGCGCGACCGCGATGCCCGCGCGGGTCGAGCCGGTGAAGCTGACCATGTCGACGCCCTTGTGCTTCGAGAGCGCCGCACCAACGCCGGGACCATCGCCGTTGACGAGGTTGAAGACGCCCGCGGGAACGCCCGCCTTGTCGAGAATCTCGGCGAGAATGATCGCGTTCGAGGGGGCTTCTTCTGACGGTTTGAGGATCATGGTATCCCCGGCGGCGAGCGCGGGGGCGATCTTCGCGCAGATCTGGTTGAGTGGCCAGTTCCACGGCGTGATCATCGCGACGACGCCCAACGGCTCGTGGACGACCTTGTTCTTGCCGACCGCTTCCTCGAATTTGAATTCCTTGAGCGCGGCGAGCGTGCCCATGAAATAGCCGAGCCCTGCCGGGGCCTGTGCGGCAGCCGCGAAGCCGACGGGGGCGCCCATTTCCTCGCTGGTCGCCTTGGCGAGGTCGGGAATCCGCGCCTTATATTCCTCGATGATGCGTTCGAGCAGCGCGACGCGATCGGCGACGCTGGTCTGCGAATAGGTCGTGAAGGCTTTGCGTGCGGCGGCGACCGCCTTGTCGACATCGGCCTGGCTGCCGAGCGTGATTTCGGTGACGGGCTGTTCGGTCGACGGATCGATCACCTCATGGCGCGTGCCGCCTTCGCTCTCGACCCACTGGCCGTTGATGAAATGCTTGAGGTGGCTGTTCATGGCGCGCTCTCCTATTTTCGAATATCGGGTTTGGACCAGCTTTGCGACCCTGGCGTGACGGTTGCAACCCGAAACGCATCGCCGCGTTCGAGTAACGATCATATATCAGGAGAAACATCATGGCCGGCTTCACGGGAAAGACCGTCATCGTCACCGGCGCGGGGTCGGGGATCGGCGCGGCGATCGCCCAACGCTTCCACGATGAGGGCGCGAACCTCATCGTGATCGGGCGAACCGAGGACAAGCTGCGCGACGCGACCAAGGCGTTCGATGACGCGCGCGTCGCGATCCACGCGGGCGATGTTGCCGATCCCGCGGTGGGGGAGGCCGCGGTAAGACTCGCGATCGATCGGTTCGGCGGCCTCGACGTCTTGGTGAACAACGCGGCGACCGCGATGGGGGGCGATGTCGAATCGACCTCGATCGAGGATTTCGACCGGATCATGGCGACCAATGTCCGCGGCTATTTCGCGATGGCAAAGGCGGCGATGCCCGCACTCAAGAAGACCAAGGGTTCGATCGTCATGACCTCGTCCGCGTCGGGGCGGGGCGGCGACTGGGGGATGCTGGCGTATAACATCTCGAAAGGCGCGGTCGACAATATGGTCCGCGCGATGGCGCTCGATTCGGGGCGGCACGGGGTCCGCGTCAATGCGGTCAGCCCGAGCCTGACCGCCACCCCGATGGCCAAGAACCTTCAGAACGAGGCGTTGCTCGCGAAGTTCATGGATCGCATTCCGATGCGGCGGGTCGGCCAGCCAGACGATGTCGCCAAGGTGGTGCTGTTCCTCGCCAGCGACGCGGCAGGATTCGTCACCGGCGTGATGATCCCGGTCGACGGCGGCGTGTCCGCGTCGAACGGCCAACCCAACATGCGGAGCTGAAGCCATGGTGACGACTGCGTATATCGCGCGAACCGGGGGTCCAGAGGTCATCGAGTGGCGCGAGCATGATCTGCCTGATCCGGGGCGCGGCGAGGTGCGAATGCGCAACACCGCGATCGGGCTCAATTATATCGACGCCTATCACCGCAGTGGGCTTTATCAGATCGACCTGCCCGCCGGGCTCGGTTCGGAGGCCGCGGGCGTGGTCGACCGGGTGGGCGAGGGCGTCGAGGGCGTTGCGCCGGGCGACCGGGTCGGGACATTCGGCCCGGCACGCGGCGCCTATGCGACCGCGCGCAACGTGGCCGCGGATCACCTCGTCAGCTTGCCCGACGACGTCGATGATCGGACCGCGGCGGCGTTGCTGTTGAAGGGGGCGACTGCGGCGTTCCTGATCGAAAGCTGTGCCAGGGTCCGGTCGGGGCAGGCGGTGCTCGTGCATGCCGCGGCGGGCGGGGTCGGACACATCCTGGTCGGCTGGCTCAAGGATGTCGGTGCGACCGTGATCGCGAGCGTCGGGACCGACGAGAAGATGGCGATGGTGCGCGATCTGGGTGCCGATCACGTCATCAACCACAAATGCGAGGATGTCGCGGCGCGCGTCCGTGCGATCGTGCCCGACGGCGTTCCGGTCGTGCTCGACGGGGTCGGCAAGGCGACCTGGCCGGTGTCGCTCGCCAGCGTGGCGCGGCGCGGGCTGGTCGTGAGCTATGGCAACGCGTCGGGCGCGGTCGAGGGAGTCAATCTCGGCATCCTGGCGGCGAAGGGGTCGATCTTCGTCACGCGCCCGACATTGTTCGATTATGCGGTGACGCGTGCGGAGAAACAGCAATTGGTCGACCGGGTGTTCGCGATGCTCGGCAAGGGTGCGATTACGCCCGAGATCGGGCAGGAATTCGCGCTGACCGATGCCGCGGCGGCGCATCGCGCGATGGAGGCGGGGGAGACGCATGGGAGCACGATCCTGATCCCCTAGATTTGGCGTCGATCAGGTCGGCGCCTCGTCGTTGAGCAGGAGCGCCTCGCCCGCGAGATAGAGCGAGCCCGCGATCAGGACGAGCGGCGCGCCGCCGACGGAATCGGCGAGGCGCGCGATCGCGTGGTCGATGCCGTCGGCGGTCTCGGCGGCCAAATCGAGTTGGTGCGCGATCCCGGCCAGCGCCGCGGGCGCGTGGTGCGCGTGGCCGGGGACGGGGATCGCGATGACGCGGGTCAGCGAAGCGGCGAGCGCGGCGAGGATGCCCTCGGCGTCCTTGTTCGCGAGCATGCCCGTGATCATCACGACCGGGCGACCGCGCGCGAGGGTGCGCAGTGCGCGCGCGATCGGGACCGCGGCGGCGGGGTTGTGCGCGCCGTCGAGCCACAGCTCGCTGCCGGATGGTAGCGTTGCCACAAGCGGGCCATCGCCAAGCCGCTGCATCCGCGCGGGCCAGATCGCCCAGTCGGCGGCGGCGCGCAGCGCGGCTTCGGGGATCGACAGCGCGCCCTGGTGACGGAGCATCGCGATCGCGAGCGCGAGGTTGCGCGCCTGGTGCGCGCCGACGAGGCGGGGGCGGTGGGTGACGATGCTGAACCCCGCATCCTGATAGCGCATCGTCGAATGGGCGGTGTCGCTGGTCCAGGCCTGGTTGCGCGCGACGACCGGCGCGCCCGCCGCCGCCGCGACCGCGGCGATGCGCGCGCGGATCGCGCTGGGGTAGTTCATCGTGACGAGGGGCACGCCGGGTTTGGCGATCCCCGCCTTCTCCGCGGCGATCTCGATCAGGCGATCCCCGAGAAACGCCTGGTGGTCGATGCCGAGTTGCGCGATTCCGGTGACGACGGGGGTGACGACGTTGGTCGCATCGAGCCGCCCCCCCAACCCGACCTCAAGGATCGTCGCGGCGGCGGGGGTGCGGCTGAAGGCGAGGAAGGCGGTGGCGGTCGTGACTTCGAAGAAGCTCGCACCGATGCCGTCGGCGACATCCAGAACTTCCTCGAGCAGCGCAGCCAGCGCGTCGTCTTCGATCAGCCGCCCGGCGAGCCGGATGCGTTCGTTGAAGCGGACGAGGTGCGGCGAGGAATAGACATGGACGCTGTGCCCGGCGGCTTCGATCGCGGCGCGCAGGAAGGCGCAGGTCGATCCCTTGCCGTTGGTGCCCGCGACGTGGAACACCGGCGGGAGCGACCGGTGCGGATCGCCGAGGCGCGCCAGCAGCGCGGTGATCCGTTCGAGCCCGAGGATATCCGCGCCGGGTGACAGCGCGGTGAGCCGGTCGAGCTGGCGCTGGACCGCGGGGGAGGATGAGGTGGCGTGGTCGGGCATGGGATTCATGCGGGGTTTTGCACCCCATCCATAGAACGTATTGACGGCAAATCGTTTCATACTCTGCCCCGTTCGTCCTGAGCCGGTCGAAGCCTGTCCTGAGCTTCGCCGAAGGGGGCCTGAGTCTCACCATGCTTCGACAAGCTCAGCACGAACGGTGTTGTGCGGATCATTTGGCACCAAACCCTCCGAGGGTCACGCCGCCTTCCGGTTCCCGCACAGATAGCCGATCGTCCGCGCCAGTTCGGCCTTCAGCGCCTGGCGGTGAACGACCATGTCGATCAGGCCGTGGTCGAGATAATATTCGCTGGTCTGGAAATCTTCGGGGAGTTTTTCGCGGATCGTGCTTTCGATCACGCGGCGCCCGGTGAAGGCGAGCGTCGCCTTGGGTTCGGCGATGTGGATGTCGCCGAGCATCGCGTATGCCGCCATGACGCCGCCCGAGGTCGGATCGGTCAAAACGACGATATAGGGTAGCCCCGCGTCGTGGAGCATCTGGATCGCGACGGTGCTGCGCGGCATCTGCATCAGGCTGAGGATGCCCTCCTGCATCCGCGCGCCGCCGCTGGCGGTGAAGATGATATAGGGACAGCGATCCACGATCGCATTCTCGACGCCGCGGACGAACGCCTCGCCGACCGCCAGCCCCATCGATCCGCCCATGAACGCGAAATCCTGGACCCCGACGACCGCGGCGTGGCCGTCGATCGTACCGCGCGCATTGATCAGCGCATCCTGCTCGTTGGTCGCGGCGCGCGCCGCCTTGATCCGATCCGAATAGCGTTTCTGGTCGCGGAATTTCAGTGGATCGTCGGGAACGCGCGGCGTTGCGAGTTCGGTATAGCTGCCCGCGTCGAAGATCTGTGCGAAGCGCACCTTGGGGCCGATCCGTTCGTGGTGGTCGCATTTGGGGCAGACATAGAGATTTTCCTCCAATTCCTTGGAGAAGACCATCTGGCCGCAACCCTTGCACTTGTGCCAGAGATTCTCGTCCGATGCGTCGACCTTGCGCGACCCGAAGGAGAGGGCGTTGCGGACGCTGCTGATCCAGCTCATGCGGTTACCTTTCGGGCCGACGCGACCGCATCGGCGAGGCTCTTGATATAGGCGGTGACGGCCGCGGGCGCATCGGCGCCGTGCTGCCCGACCAGCTCGACGATCGCGGAGCCGACGACGACGCCATCGGCGACGCGCGCGACCGCGGCGGCCTGATCGGGGGTGCGGATGCCGAACCCGACCGCGACGGGGAGGGTGGTCGCGGCCTTGAGGCGCGCGACCGCGTCGTCGATCGACGCCTGCTGCGCCTGTTGCAGCCCGGTGATTCCCGCGACCGAGACGTAATAGATGAACCCGCTCGCGCCATCGAGCACGGTCGGGAGGCGCGCGACGTCGGTGGTGGGGGTGGCGAGGCGGATCAGGTCGATTCTCGCGGCGCGGAGCGCGGGGCCGAGCGCATCGTCTTCCTCGGGCGGCACGTCGACGCAGATCACGCCGTCGACTCCCGCGTCGGCGGCGGCGTGCGCGAACCAGTCGGCCCCGCGGCGGAGCATCGGGTTGGCATAGCCCATCAGGACTAACGGGACGTCGGGGTGGCGGCCACGAAAACCCTTGGCGATCAGCAGGATATCGGCGGTCGTGGTGCCTGCGCCGAGGCTGCGCAGGTTCGCCGCCTGGATCGCGGGGCCGTCGGCCATCGGGTCGGTGAACGGCATCCCGAGTTCGATCACGTCCGCGCCGCCCGCGACCAGCGCGTCGAGGATGGCGCGCGTCGGTCCGTCCCCCGCAGTCACAAAGGCGACGAGGGCGGGATGGGATTTCTCGAAGGCCCCGGCGAGGCGGGTCACGGGGCCTTCGGCTTCACGACAAGATTATAGATCGCAAGCGCCACCACAACGCTGACAACGTTGCCGGTCCATCGTATCGCCGCGCCGCCGCGCAGCCCGGGCAGGATTAAAGCAAGCAGCGCTTCTACCACCAGACTTGCCAGGATACCTGCCGCGACGGCACTCAGCATAAGAGCGGCCCGCTTCATATCTCCACCCCCAGCGCTTCCGCCACCGTGAAGATGTCCTTGTCGCCGCGGCCGCAGAGGTTGGCGAGGATGATCTGGTCTTCGCGCATGTCGCGTGCCCTACGCGTCACTGCTGCGATCGCGTGTGAAGGTTCGAGCGCCGGGATGATGCCTTCGGTGCGGCACAACAGCTGGAAGGCGTCGAGCGCCTCGGTGTCGGTGGCGCTGTCATATTCGACGCGGCCGATGTCCTTGAGCCAGGCATGTTCGGGACCGATGCCGGGATAGTCGAGCCCCGCCGAGATCGAATGCGCCTCGGTGATCTGGCCGTCGTCGTCCTGGAGCAAATAGGTTTTGTTGCCGTGGAGGACGCCCGGGAAACCGCCCGCCAGGCTGGCGGCGTGTTCCTTGTCGAGCCCGTGACCTGCCGCTTCGACGCCGAGCATCGCGACATCGGGGTCGTCGAGGAAGGGGTGGAACAGCCCGATCGCGTTGCTGCCCCCGCCGATCGCGGCGACGAGCAGGTCGGGGAGGCGCCCCGTCCGCGCGAGCATCTGCGCGCGCGCCTCGGTACCGATCACGCTTTGGAAATCGCGGACCATTTCGGGATAGGGGTGCGGCCCAGCGGCGGTGCCGATGATGTAGAAGGTGTCGTGGACGTTCGCGACCCAGTCGCGCATGCCTTCGTTCATCGCGTCTTTGAGCGTGTGCGCGCCGCTGGTGACCTGGCGGACTTCGGCGCCCAATAGCTTCATGCGGAACACGTTGGGCGCCTGCCGCTCGATGTCGCGGGCGCCCATGTAGATCACGCACGGCAGGCCGAAGCGCGCGCAGACGGTGGCGGTGGCGACGCCGTGCTGGCCCGCGCCGGTTTCGGCGATGATCCGCGTCTTGCCCATCCGCATCGCGAGCAGGATCTGGCCGATGCAATTGTTGATCTTGTGCGCGCCGGTATGGTTGAGCTCGTCGCGCTTGAACCAGATTTGCGCACCCATGGTTTTGGGCGCGGATTGGCGGAGCGACTCGGTCAGGCGTTCGGCGTAGTAAAGCGGGCTCGGGCGGCCGACATAATGTTCGAGCAGGTCGTCGAACTGGGCCTGGAATGCCGGATCGGCCTTGGCGGCGCGATAGGCGCGGTCGAGGTCGAGGACGAGTGGCATCAGCGTTTCTGCGACATAGCGTCCGCCGTAATCGCCGAAATGGCCGCGGTCGTCGGGTTGAGCCTTGAACGAATTGGGGGGGAAGGACGGAGGTGCGGTCATGCGGCGAGGGCTTTAAGGAACGCGGTGATCTTGTCCACATCCTTGACCCCCGCCGCGGTCTCGACGCCCGAGGAGACGTCGACCAGCGTGGCGCGGGTTTGCCGGATCGCGGCGGTGACGTTCGTCAGGTCCAGCCCGCCCGACAGCGCCCAGGGCAGCGGGTGGCGGAAGCCGTCGAGCAGCGCCCAGTCGAAGCGGACGCCCATCCCGCCGGGCAGCGCGGCGCCAGCGGGGGTCTTGGCGTCGTAGAGCAGGCGATCGGCGGCGGTGGCGTAGGCGCGCGCGCCATCGAGATCGGTGCGGGTCTTCACCGCGATCGCGGCCCAGGTTTCGCGCGCGAAGCGGGTGCGGATCGCAGCGGTGCGAGAAGGGGTGGCGCCGTGGAGCTGGATCACGTCGAGCTGGCCTGCGGCGATCGCGCGATCGAGCAGGTCGTCGTCGGGGTCGACGAAGATTCCGACGCGCGCGACATGGCCGGGGACGCGCGCGGCGAGTCGTTCGGCGAGCGCGAACGAGACGTAGCGCGGCGAGGGCGCGTAAAAGTTGAGCCCGATATGACTCGCGCCACCGCGGATCGCGGCGTCGAGCGTCTCGGGCGTCGACAGACCGCAGATCTTGGCGGTGACCCTCATGCGCGGTTCGCGGCGCTGAGCACCGCGCGGACGCTGGCGGTGGCGATGTCGGTGTCGAGGCCGACGCCGAAGATGGTGCGGCCATCGGGGGTCCGGCATTCGACATAGGCCGCGGCCTGCGCGTCGGCGCCATGGCCGATCGCGTGTTCGTTGTAATCGATCACGTCGAGCACGGAGCCGGTGCTCCCTGCGATCGCCGCGATCACGCCGGAGATGAGGCCGTTGCCGCGTCCCGAGATCGAGCGCTCCTCGCCGTCGACCGCGACATTGCCAACGAACACGCGCTGGCCCGCGGTGCCGCTCTCCTCGTAGTCGCGCAGCACGAAGCGGTCGCGCTCACGCGGCAGGTAGGTGCTCTCGAACCGTGCCCATATATCGGCGGCGTTGAGTTCGCGGCTGGTTTCGTCGGCGAGCGCCTGGACGTGGCGGCTGAAATCGGCCTGGAGGCGCTTGGGGAGTTTCAATCCCTTGTCCTGTTCGATGACCCAGGCGACGCCGCCCTTGCCGCTTTGCGAATTGACCCGGATCACGGCTTCGTAGCTGCGGCCGAGGTCGGCGGGGTCGATCGGGAGGTAGGGCACCTCCCAATAATCGTCGTTGCGCGCGTCCTGCGCGGCGAAGCCCTTTTTGATTGCGTCCTGGTGGCTGCCCGAAAACGCGGTGAAGACGAGGTCGCCCGCATAGGGGGTGCGCGGGTGAATGGGGATGTTGGTGCAATAGTTCACGGTCTTCACGACATCGTCGATGTCGGAAAGATCGAGGCGCGGATCAATGCCTTGCGTGTACATGTTGAGTGCAATCGTCACGAGGTCGCAATTGCCGGTGCGCTCGCCATTGCCGAGCAGACAGCCCTCGACCCGGTCGGCGCCCGCCATCATCCCCAGTTCCGCCGCGGCGACTCCGGTGCCGCGATCGTTATGCGTGTGGAGCGAAATGACGACGCTGTCGCGATTCGGGATATGCCGCGCAAACCATTCGATCTGGTCGGCATAGACGTTGGGGGTCGCGCATTCGACCGTCGCGGGCAGATTGAGGATGATCGGGGTTTGCGGAGTCGGGCGCAGGATGTCCATCACCGCGGCGCAGACCTCGACCGAGAAATCGAGTTCGGCGGTCGAGAAGGTTTCGGGGCTGTATTCGAACTGCCATTTGGTGTGCGGGCGCTTGGCGGCCTCGTCGCGGAGTACCTTGGCACCGTCGATCGCGATGCCGCGCACCTCGTCGCGAGTCATGCCGAACACGATCCGGCGCCACGCGGGGCTTACCGCGTTGTAGAGGTGGACGATCGCCGAGTGCGCGCCGTCGAGGCTCGCGAAGCTGGTCTCGATCAGGTCGCGGCGCGACTGGGTGAGAACCTGGATCGCGACGTCGTCGGGCACGCGATCCGATGTCACGAGCCCCGAGATGAAGTCGAATTCGGTCGCGCCCGCCGCGGGAAAGCCGACCTCGATCTCCTTCAGACCGACGCGGACGAGCAGGTCGAAGAACCGCGTCTTCTTTTCGGCATCCATCGGGTCGATCAGCGCCTGGTTGCCGTCGCGCAGATCGGTCGAGAGCCAGCGGGGCGGCTGGGTGATCGTTCGCGACGGCCATTGGCGGTCGGGCAGATCGATCGGCGGGAAGGGGCGGTATTTGGTCGAAGGATCGCGCAGCATCGGGGTGTCTTCCGGGATGATCGGAGCGGGGATTACCCTTAGGCGCGGCAGGCGGGGAATACCCGCACGGGATCGGTAGCGCGCCTAAGGGCGCGTAAGTCGCAGGGGAAGGCGGACGCGCCACATCATCGGCATCCGCGATACCGCGGCGGGGTGGCGCGTGTCCACCCCGCGGCTGGCATCACTTCTGAAACGCCGCGGCGATGGCGAGGTGGACGTTGTCGGACACCACCGGGACGCCGAAGCCGAGCCCGAAATCGGATCGCTTGATATCTGCGGTCGCGGAGAACCCGACATTCACCTTGCCGCCCATCATCGCGGGCGCCTTGCCCGCGCCGTAGAAGGTGGCGGCGAGCGTGACCGGTTTGGTGACGCCGTTGAGCGTCAGGTTGCCGGTGATCGTGGCGGTCATCCCCGTGGCGACGACGCGGGTCGACACGAAGGTGGCGTCGGCGGGCGAGGCGCCAAAGAAATCGGGCTTGGCGCCGTCCTTGCCGGGGCGGAGCAGGTGGTGGCTGAGCTCGCCCGCGGTGGTGACCTTCGCCACCGGGATGGTCATGCTGACCGTGGCGGCGGACAGGTTCTTGGGATCGAGCGTCAGCGTGCCCGACACGTCGCCGAAGATGCCGGTGTAGGGCGAAAAGCCCATGTGATTGAGCGTCCAGACCACCTGGGTGTGGTTCGGGTCGGCGGTATAGGTGCCCGCGGTGATCGACGCGGTGCTCTTCGACCCCGGCGGCGCGGACGGCATCTGCGCGAGCGCGGGGACGGCGGCGAGGGCGATCAGGGCGGGAAGGGCTAGGCGCATGAGCGGGACTCCTGTTGACGGCGGTCATGCTGGCGCGACGCGGCGCTGGCGTCAAATGCCGACTGGTCCGAAATCCTCCCCCGCCAGGGGGAGGTGGCAGCGACGCTGACGGCGGGGGAGGACGCGGAACGATGGCCGATTGCGGCCCGCCCCCTCCGACCCGCTGCGCGGCCCCCTGGCGGGGGCGGATTGAAGGACCTAGTTCTTGTCTTTGTCGACCAGCTTGTTCGCGCCGATCCACGGCATCATCGCGCGCAGTTCGGCGCCCACTTTCTCGATCGGGTGCGCGGCGGCGCGCTTGCGGCTGGCCTTCAGCTCTGGCTGGCCGGCGCGGTTGTCGAGGACGAACTTCTGGACGAAGCGGCCCGACTGGATGTCGTCGAGGACGCGCTTCATTTCCTGCTTGGTTTCGTCGGTGATGATCCTGGGGCCGGTGACGATGTCGCCATATTCGGCGGTGTTGCTGATCGAATAGCGCATGTTGGCGATGCCGCCTTCGTAGAGCAGATCGACGATCAGCTTGGTTTCGTGGAGGCATTCGAAATACGCCATTTCGGGCGCGTAGCCGGCCTCGGTCAGCGTTTCGAACCCCGCCTGGATCAGATGCGTGATGCCGCCGCACAGCACGGCCTGTTCGCCGAACAGATCGGTTTCGCATTCCTCGCGGAAGTTGGTCTCGATGATGCCGCTGCGGCCGCCGCCGACGCCGCTGGCATAGGCGAGCGCGATGTCATGCGCGTTGCCGCTCTGGTCCTGATCGATCGCGATCAGGCAGGGGACGCCGCCGCCGCGGACATATTCGCTGCGCACGGTGTGGCCGGGTCCCTTGGGCGCGATCATGATCACGTCGAGATCGGCGCGCGGCTCGATCAACCCGAAATGGACGTTGAGCCCGTGCGCGAAGGCGATCGTCGCACCCTGTTTCATATGTTCGTGATAATCGGCGGCGTAGATCGCGGCCTGATGCTCGTCGGGGGCGAGGAACATCACGATGTCGGCCCATTTAGCGGCGTCTTCGTTCGATTTCACCGCAAACCCCGCGTCGATCGCCTTCTTCGCGGTCGCCGAGCCTTCGCGGAGCGCGATCGCGACGTCCTTGGCGCCCGAATCGCGCAGGTTCTGGGCGTGGGCGTGGCCCTGCGAGCCGTAGCCGACGATGGCGATCTTCTTGTCGGTGATCAGGTTCAGATCGGCGTCGCGATCGTAATAGACACGCATGTTGGGCTCCTTGTCTCGAATTCCATATCGTCACCCCGGACTTGTTCCGGGGTCCATCTCTCCCCCGGAACGGACGCCCAGGAGGCACGATGGACCCCGGAACAAGTCCGGGGTGAGGGTGATGGTGGTGTAACGTTAAGCCGCTTCTTTCCCCCGCGCGATCGCGGCGATGCCGGTGCGCGCGACTTCGACGAGGCCGACTTCGCGCATCAGTTCGAGAAACTTGTCGATCTTGTCGACCCCGCCGGTCACCTCGAACACGAAGCTCGACGTGGTCGCGTCGACGACGCGGGCGCGATAGACCTCGGCGAGGCGGAGCGCCTCGATCCGCTTGTCGCCGGTGCCCGCGACCTTCACGAGCGCCAGTTCGCGTTCGACGTGCGCGCCCGCGACGGTGAGGTCGGTAACGGTGTGGACGGGTATCAGCCGTTCGAGTTGGGCGATGATCTGCTCCATCACCGGCGGCGAGGCACTGGTGACGATCGTGATCCGGCTGACCGCCTTGTCCTCGGTGATCTCGCTGACGGTCAGGCTCTCGATGTTATAGCCGCGCGCGGTGAACAGCCCCGCGATCCGTGCGAGGATACCCGGTTCGTTGTCGACGACGACCGCGAGCGTGTGGCGCTCGGCGGGTTGCTGGGTGATGTGCATCACACCAGCGCCTTGGCTTCGTCGTCCATCTCGCCCGAGACTTCGTTCGCCTGGAGGATCATATCGGTGTGGGCGGCGCCCGAGGGGATCATCGGGAAGCAGTTCGCGAGTTTGGCAACGCGGCAATCGACGATCACCGGGCCGTCATGATCGAGCATCGCCTGGATGCTGTCGTCGAGATCGGCGAGCGCATCGATGCGGATACCCTTCCAGCCATAGGCTTCGCCGAGCTTCACGAAGTCCGGCAGGCTCTCGCTGTAACTCTCGGAATAGCGGCTCGAATAGGTCAGTTCCTGCCACTGGCGGACCATGCCCATATATTCGTTGTTGAGGATGAATATCTTGACCGGCAACCGGTATTGCATCGCGGTCGCCAACTCCTGGATGTTCATCTGGATCGACGCCTCGCCCGCGATGTCGATGACGAGCGCGGTCGGGTTGCCCAATTGCGCGCCGATCGCGGCGGGAAGACCATAGCCCATCGTGCCGAGGCCGCCGCTGGTCAGCCATTTGTTGGGTGCTTCGAAGCCGAAATGCTGCGCGGCCCACATCTGGTGCTGGCCGACTTCGGTCGTGATGATCGGGCTGCGCTTGTGCGTGGCTTCCCATAGCGCGCGGACCGCGCGCTGCGGCATGATCTCCCCCTTATTTCCATTGGGGCTCGTTTCGGGGAAGTCGAGGCTCTTGACCGCGCGCCAGCCCGCGATCCGGCGCTGCCAGTCGGCGGTGTCGGGTTTGGGGTGCTGGCGTGACTTCCAGATGCGGACCATGTCCTCCAAAGCGTGGCCCGCATCGGCGATGATCGCGAGATCGACGCGGACGTTCTTGTTCACGCTCGACCGGTCGATATCGATGTGGACCTTGCGGCTGTTCGGGCTGAACGCGTCGAGGCGGCCCGTCACGCGGTCATCGAAGCGGCTGCCGATCGCGACGACCAGATCGGCCTGGTTCATCGCCATATTGGCTTCGTAGGTGCCGTGCATCCCGAGCATACCGAGCCATTGGTCGCCGCTCGCGGGGTAAGCGCCGAGGCCCATCAACGTCGAGGTCACGGGCGCGCCGGTGATCTTCGCGAGCTCGCGCAGCAATTGCGACGCGCCGGGACCGGAATTGATGATCCCGCCGCCGGTGTAGAGCACGGGACGTTCGGCGGCGGCGAGCATGTCGACGAGCTGTTCGATCTGCGCCTTGTCCGCCTTGAGCGCGGGGCGATAGGTCTTGTGCTGGATCGGGCCGGGCCTGGTATATTTCGCGGTCGCGACCTGCACATCCTTGGGGATGTCGACGACGACGGGGCCGGGACGACCCGAGGTGGCGATATGGAACGCCTCGTGGATCACGTCGCCCAATTTGGCGGGATCCTTGACGAGGTAGTTATGCTTCGAGCAATGGCGGGTGATGCCGACGGTGTCGGCCTCCTGGAACGCGTCGGTGCCGATCAGCGCGGTCGGCACCTGCCCGGTGATGACGACCATCGGGATCGAATCCATCAGAGCATCGGTGATCCCTGTCACCGCATTGGTCGCGCCGGGGCCGCTGGTGACGAGAACGACCCCGGGTTTGCCGGTCGAGCGGGCATAGCCCTCCGCGGCGTGGGTCGCGGCCTGTTCGTGGCGGACGAGGATGTGTTTCAGCCGCTTGCTGCGGAACATCGCGTCGTAGATCGGCAGTACCGCGCCGCCGGGATAGCCGAACACGATCTCGACGCCGAGATCGCATAGCGCCTCGACGAGGATATCGGCTCCGCTTTGCTCGGTCACGTCTGGCTTCCTTCGATTAGAGGATGGCGGGCGGCTACACGCCAAGAAACTGCGCGTCAACCCGTGCTAACGTAATTTAGTTACAAAATACGCGCTTATATCATCAGATTCGGTTAGGATCGTCCAGTCCTCGGGTGGTTGATTGCGAAACCAGGTATATTGGCGCTTGGCGTAGCGCCGGGTGTCGAGCGCGATCCGGTCGCGCGCCTTGGCGAGCGTTGTGTCGCCAGCGAGATAGGCGGCGAGCGCGGGAACGCCGATCGCGCGGCGGATCGCGGCGCTAGGAGGGACGTCGTCGCGCGCCAGCAGTGCCGCGACCTCGTCGAGCGCCCCGCCTGCCAGCATCGCGTCGGTGCGCGCGTCGATCCGGTCGAACAGCGGGAAGCGATCGGGCAGCAGGATCGCGGCGGTCAGCGTCACGCTATCACCGATGCCGCCGCTCAGTTTCAGGTGCCAGTCGGCGAGCGCGCGTCCGGTCGAGCGGACGACCTCGAGCGCGCGCGCGACGCGGGTGGTGTCGGCGGCGGCAAGCCGCGCGGCGGCGGGCGGGTCTTCGCGTTTCAGCGCGGCGTGCGCGTCGGCGACGGGCAGCGCGCGGACCGCGGTGCGGATCGCGGGATCGATCGCGGGGACGGGGGCGATGCCGTCGATCAGCGTGCGCAGATACAGGCCGGTGCCGCCGACCAGGATGGGGAGCTGGCCCGCGGCGTGGACGGCGGCGATCGCTGCCTTGGCCTCAGCGGCCCAGCATGCCGCAGAATAGCCGGTCTCGGCGGCGTCGACATCGCCGAACAGGCGGTGCGGGACGCGGGCTTCGTCGGCGGCTGAAGGGCGGGCGGTGAGGATGCGGAGATCGGCATAGACCTGGCTCGCGTCGGCGTTGACGATCACGCCGCCGTGGCGCTCGGCGAGGCGGATCGCGAGCGCGGACTTGCCGCTCGCGGTCGGCCCTGCGATGAGCGCGAGGCCGGGTTTGGCATCGGGTTTGGAGGACGCAGTGTTCACGGCGACGCTGATAGCAGCAACCCTGCGCGACGGGGATATTTCGGCGGCGCGCGATCGGCTGGCCGCGGCGGGGTGCGCGCCGGGCGGATCGAGGTGGATCGACACGGGCGTTGCGGCGGATATCGCGTTCGCGGTCGATCCGGCGGCGGCGCGGCGCGTGCTGGAGGGCGCACTGCCCGCCACCGACGTCATCGTCCAGCCGCGCGACGGTCGCCGCAAGGCACTGCTGATCGCGGACATGGATTCGACGATGATCACGGTCGAATGTATCGACGAACTCGCGGATTATGCGGGGATCAAGCCGCAGATCACCGCGATCACCGCGGCGGCGATGCGCGGCGAGCTCGATTTCGAGGCGGCGCTCGACGCGCGGGTCGCGTTGCTGGCCGGGCTCGACGAGGCGGTGATCGAACGCTGCCTTGCCGAGCGCGTGACGATCATGCCGGGCGCGAAGGCGCTGGTCGGTACGATGCGCGCGAACGGAGGCTATGCCGCGCTAGTGTCGGGCGGGTTCACCCGCTTCGCCGATCCGGTGGCGGCGGACATCGGGTTCGATCGCGCCATCGCGAACCGGCTGCTGGTCGAGGGGGGCACGCTGACCGGGATGGTCGCGAAACCGATCGTCGGCGCCGATGCCAAGCTGGCGACGTTCCGCGCGGCGATGGCGGCGCGCGGGATCGACTCGTCGGCGACGCTGGCGGTGGGCGATGGCGCGAATGACCTCAAGATGATCGCTGCGGCGGGGCTGGGCGTCGCGTATCACGCCAAGCCGATCGTCGCGGCGGCGGCGGGGGCGCGGATCGATCACGGCGACCTGTCGGTGTTGCTCTACGCGCAGGGGTACGCGCGGCGCGAGTGGGTGGACTAACTCAACCCGCCCGCCTTCGCAGGCACCCGCTTACGGCGCCACCACGACGCAGCTGACGCCGCTGGCCGAGCAGGCGCGCTGTGCTTCGGCCTTGGAGGCGAAACCACCGGCCTGCAACCGCACGATCTTGCCCGCCCGGACATAATAGGGCTGCGCGCCGCGGAGTTTGCCGCCTACCTGCGACCATCGGGTTTCGGCATTGCCCTGGCTGCTGAACGCGCCGAGCTGGACCCGCCACGAGCCGCGGGTGCGGGCGGGTGGCGTCGGTTCCGGCGTCGGCGCGCGAACGACCGCGGGGCCCGAGGTGCGGGGCAGCCGTTCGGGCGCGGGCACGCGCGCCGGTCGCGACGGGGGCAAGGGAGTCGTCGCGACGGCGTGCGGCGTCTTTGCCGCGCTGTCGCGCGTTGGGGGCGACACGATCAACGGCTTCGCCTGCGCCGCCATCTGCTGCGCCATTGCGATCCCCTGTTGGCGATCCTGCGCCGAGATATACTGGTCCATCTGCGCGAGCGTTTCGGAGGCCGAGGTCATGCCCTGCTGCGAGGCGCGGGTCATCAGTGCATAGGCGCGCGGATAATCGCGCGGCACCCCGTCGCCGTTGAAGAGCATCGTCCCGAGCACGAGCTGGGCGCGGGGTTCGCCGCGCGCGATTGACTTGTCGAGCCATGGCACCGCGTCGGCCTTCTTGCCCGCGGTAAACAGCGCGAGGCCGTAATTGTCTTCGGCCTGGAGATGTCCTTGCAGCGCCGCCTTGCGGAACCAGCTTTCGGCGAGCCCGGGATCGACCGGCACGCCGCGGCCGAGCTTATAAGCCTGGCCGAGGTTATATTGCGCATCGGCATCTCCCGCCAGCGCGGGGCCGCGCCACTGATCGACCGCCGCCCGGTAATCGCCGCGGGTCCAAGCATCGACCCCGGTCTTCACATTCTGCGCTGCGGCGGGTGCCGCTACCAGCACCGCCACCACCGTCGCCAGTCGAAACAGGTTACGCATCATCATACCCCATAGCATTGCCCGGTCCTGCGCGACCCGATGCCAGCAGGCGCGTGACCGCCAGCTTAACGGAACCCGGCGCAGCACGCGACCACGTTAACCGGTTCTTAGCCTTGAGCATGGCAATCCCTGTCGCGAACAGAGGAGTGTCGGGGACCTATGCGCGTATTAGCGTTGGCATCGCAGAAGGGCGGTTCGGGCAAGACCACCTTGTCCGGGCACCTCGCCGTGCAGGCACAGCGGGCGGGGCATGGCCCTGTCGTGCTGATCGACATCGATCCCCAGGGCAGCTTGGCCGATTGGTGGAACGAGCGCACCGACGATTATCCCGCATTCGGCCAGACCACGGTCGCGCGGCTCGCCGCCGATCTGGAAGTGCTGCGTCAGCAGGGGTTCAAGCTCGCGGTGATCGATACCCCGCCCGCGATCACGATGGCGATCCAGAGCGTGATCAACGTCGCCGAACTGATCGTGGTGCCGACCCGCCCCAGCCCGCACGATCTGCGCGCGGTGGGCGCGACAGTCGACCTGTGCGAACGCGCGGGCAAGCCGCTGATCTTCGTCGTCAACGCCGCGACGCCCAAGGCGCGGATCACCAGCGATGCCGCGGTCGCGCTGTCGCAGCACGGCACCGTCGCGCCGATCACGCTGCACCAGCGGACCGATTTCGCGGCGTCGATGATCGACGGCCGCACCGTGATGGAATGCGACGCCAACAGCAAATCCGCCCGCGAGGTGGTGGCGCTGTGGGAGTATATCGCCGACCGACTCGAAAAGAATTTCCGCCGCACCGTGTTCAGCGTGCCGACCGCGGTACCCGGCTTCGGCGCGCGTCCCGCGGGCGGCGGCTTCGGTCGTCGCGTGGTGGGAGGCTGACATGACCCCCAACGCCAAACCATTCGCATCGCTGTCGTCGGGCCTGCTCGCCAGCAAGGGCCATGCGCGCCCCGCGATGCGCAGCCAGGGCTTCGGCGGCTTCGGTGGGGTCAACCAGGGCCTCGACGACCTCGGCTGGAACGACATGGGGCAGAACGACGCGCTCCCGCTCGACACGCCATCGATTGCGCCGACCCGCGTCGACCTGCCGCGCGCCGAACCGGCCCGCAGCCCTGAACCGGTCCGCAGTCCTGAGCCGACCAACAATCATGTCGTCGAAGCTGCGTTGCCGGTGCCGCCGGTGCTCGTCGAGCGCGAGGCGCTGAAGGCGACGATCGAGGCACCGTCGGTCGAACGCAGCGTTTCGGTTCCGACCGCGACGCGGTTGCGCAAGGAAACCGAGCATCAGGCGAAGGCCGCGTTCACGCTGCGCGTCGATGCGACGCGTCACCTCAAGCTGCGGCTCGCGAGCGCGCTGACCAACCGGTCGGCGCAGGATCTGGTGACGCAGGCGCTCGATGCGCTGATCGATTCCGTACCCGAAGTCGCGACGCTGGTCGCGCAACTGCCCAAGGCCACACCGGGCCGTACACGGTGACGAGGGGGAGACATCCGATGAAGACACGCATGACCGTATCGCTGGGGCTGTCCGCCCTGATCGTTGGCGGCACGATGGTGGGCTGTACCGCCGGGGGCGGGCAGGGCATCGCCTCGGCGAGTGATCGCAGCGTGGCGGTTGCCGACCAGCAAGCCGCGGTGAATGCGGCCAAGGCCGACAAGGCGCTCGGCAAGCACGATGCCGCCGACGCGGTTCGCTACGCCGAGGCCGCGGTCCAGCTCAGCCCGCGCGATGCGGGGTATCGGATGATCCTGGCACAAAGCTACCTTCAAGCCGGACGCTTCGTGTCGGCACGCCAGGCCTATTCGGACGTGCTCGAGCTGGTGCCCGACGATCACGCGGTGGTCGGCAAGGCGGCGCTGAACCTGGCGCTGGCCGAAACCGCCGCGGGCGACTGGGCGACCGCCCGCAAGACGCTCGACGATCACGCGACCGACATTCCGGTCGGCGACCTCGGCCTGGCGCTGGCGCTGGCGGGTAACCCCGCGGGCGGGGTCGCGATCCTGACCCAGGCGGCGCGGTCCGATCAGTCCGATGCCAAGCTGCGGCAGAATCTGGCGCTGAGCTTCGCGCTCGCGGGGAATTGGAACGCCGCGCGGGTTACTGCCGCGGTCGATATGTCGCCTGCGGATGTCGATGCCCGACTGGCGCAATGGGCGACCTTCGCGCAGCCGCAGCGCGCGTCCGATCAGGTCGCCTCGCTGCTCCGGGTGACGCCGGTGGCGGATCAGGGGCAGCCGATGGCGCTGGCGCTCAACGCGTCGGTGCCGATGGGGGTCGCGGTCGCGCCGGTCGCGGTGGCCGAGGTGTCCCAGCCGGAACCGGCCGCTGCGCCCGAGATGGTCGCGGCGGTGGCGCCGGTGAGCGCGCCGACGAGCGTGGTGTTCGGTCCGTCGCATGAAGTCGTCCAGGCGCTGCCGGTGCGGCTGATCCGCGCCGATGCCCGCGCGACCAAGGTCGCGGTCGCCGCCGTCAAGGTCGCGACCCCCGTGGCGGTGGTTGCGCCCAAAACCGAATGGGCGAAGGGCGAATGGTTCGTCCAGTTCGGGGCTTATGACAACGCGGCGGTGGCGCACGACGGATGGGGGCGGATCCAGCGGCGCTACGCCGCGCTCGGCGATCTTAATCCGACGGGGATGAATTTCACGTCGAAGGCGGGGTCGTTCTATCGGCTGTCGGTCGGCGGGTTCGCACGCGCCGATGCGGATCGGCTGTGTCGGATGGTGCGTGCCAAGGGCGGCAACTGCTTCGTCCGCAAGGATGCGGGCGACAGGATCGCGCAATGGCTGGCGCCGAAGAACACGCAGGTCGCGTCGCGCTAACGCGCGATGGCATTACCTAATTCCGTTCGTGCTGAGCTTGTCGAAGCACGGTGAGACTCATGCCCTTCGATCCGGCCCCGTGAAAGTAATACTTTCATGGGAACCCGAGAGGCTCAGGGCGAACGGTCGTGCGCTAGCGGCTAGGCCGCGCGGATTTCGCGGCCGCCCTTCCATAGCCTGAGCACGCGGCCTTCGACGGGAAGGCCGTCGAACGGCGTGTTGCCCGCGGCGGCGAACCGCTCGCCGTCGATTCGCCACGGCGCGGCGGAATCGAACAGCAGCAAGTCGGCGGGCATCCCGGTGCGCAGCGTTCCCGATTCGAGGCCGAGCACGCTAGCCGGATTACGCGCCAGCAGCGCGAACAGGCGGTCGAGCGACACCTGGCCGTCGCGCACCAGCATCAGCGACAGCGCGAGCAGCGTTTCCGCGCCCGCCATCCCCGGCGACGAGTCGGCAAAGGGGAGGCGTTTTTCCTCCGGCCCGCGCGGATCGTGCCCCGAGGCGATGACGTCGATCGTGCCGTCGGCGATCGCGGCGATCGCGGCCCGGCGATCCGATTCGGCGCGCAACGGCGGCGACAGATGCGCGAAGGTGCGGAAATCGCTCATCGCGATGTCGGAGAGGTGGAGGTGCGCGGGCGTGATCCCGCAGGTGACGCGGACGCCGCGGCGCTTGGCGGCGCGGACGAGATCCAACCCGGCTTTGGTCGTGACCTGGCGGATGTGGAGCCGCGCGTCAGCGGCCTCGGCAAGCATCAGGTCGCGTGCGATCGCGAGTGCCTCGGCGGTCGCGGGCGCGCTGGGGAGGCCGAGCCGGGTCGCGGTCTCGCCGTCGGTCGCGACCGCGCCCGCGGTCATGCCGCCATCCTCGGCATGGGTCACGACCGCGATGTCGAGGTCGTGGGCATAGGCGAGGACGCGCGCCATCACCCCCGAATCGGCGATCCAGTGCCGCCCGGTGCCGACCGCCTTCGCGCCCGCCGAACAGCAGATCGCCATTTCGGCGAGATCGCGCCCGTCGAGCCCGCGGGTCGCGGCGGCGATCGGATGGATCCACAGGTCGGGCTTGCCCATCAGCGCGACACGCTGGACGATGCCGGGGTCGTCGAGGACGGGCACGCCGTCGGGCATCAGCGCGACGCGGACGATCCCGCCCGCGCGACACGCGGCGGCGTCGACGGTCGCGACGCCGAAGTCGATGATGCCGGGGGCGAGCGTCTTGCCGCGGCAGTCGATCGTATCCGCATCATCGAGCGAATCGACGATGACGCCGTCGTCGACGAACAGGTCGCCGTCGCGTACCCCGGTGTCGGGGCAGACGATGCGCGCGTTGGTGAAGCGCAGTTTCATGCCCAGCCTTCGACGCGGCGCGCGCGGCGGGTCAGCACATCGAGGCACGCCATCCGCACCGCGACCCCCATTTCGACCTGTTCGGTGATCGCGGATTGCGCGCCGTCGGCGACGGCCGAATCGATCTCGACCCCGCGGTTCATCGGGCCGGGATGCATCACCAGCGCGTCGGGCAGTCGCGCGAGCCGATCGGCGGTCAGCCCGTAGCGCAGCCGGAATTCGCGGCTCGAGGGGATGTAGCCGCCGGTCATCCGTTCGTTCTGGACGCGCAGCATCATGACGACGTCCGCACCGACCAGCGCGCGGTCGAAATCGGTGAAGGGGGTGACGCCCATCCGCTCGACCTCTGCGGGCATCAGCGTCGAGGGCGCGCAGACGCGGACCTCGGCGGCGAGCGCGGTGAGCGCCAGGATGTTCGAGCGCGCGACGCGGCTGTGGAGCAGGTCGCCGCAGATCACGACGCGTTGCCCCGCGACCGACCCGCGGCGGCGGCGGATCGTCAGCGCGTCGAGCAGTGCCTGGGTCGGATGTTCGTGGCGCCCGTCGCCCGCGTTCAGCACCGCGCAATCGACCTTGTCCGCGATCAGCCGCACCGCTCCGCTCGCCATGTGGCGGATGACGATGATGTCGGCGCGCATCGCGTTGAGCACCTGCGCGGTGTCGATCAGCGTTTCGCCCTTCTTTACCGAACTCTGCGCGGCGTGCATGTTGACGACGTCGGCGCCGAGGCGTTTGCCCGCGATCTCGAAACTCAGCAACGTGCGGGTCGAATTTTCGAAGAAAGCGTTGATCTGGGTCAGGCCATCAAGCCGCTTGTCAGGGGTGGCGTGCGCGCGATTGGCATCGACCCAGCGTTCGGCCTCGTCGAGCAGGAACATGATCTCATGCGGCTGGAGGCCGTCGATTCCGGTGAGATGCCGGTGCGGAAAAACCGCGCCGCCATCGATGAGGGCCGCGGGACGATGATCGGAGGCTGGCATTAAAGCCGCTGGTTAGTGCGGCGCAGGGCAGGGGGCAAGCGTCAGACGCCGACCAGCGCGTCGATCGCGGCCTGGAGGATGTGGGCGGCGGCGAGGTTGTCGATCCGTGTCGCGCGCTTGGCGCGGCTCATGTCCTGTTCGATCATCGTGCGTTCGACCGCGACGGTCGACCAGCGTTCGTCCCACAGGAGGATCGCGCCAAGATCCTCGATATTCCTGGCGAAGGCGCGGGTCGACTGGCTGCGCGGGCTTTCGCTGCCATCGAGATTGAGAGGCAGGCCGAGGACGATGCCCGCGACCTGCTGGCGCGCGATCAAGGCGGCGAGCGCGGTCTTGTCCTGCTGAAATTTGGTACGGCGGATGAGGTCGGCGGGGCTCGCGAAGCTCCACCCCGCATCGCACAGCGCGGTGCCGATCGTCTTGGTGCCGAGATCGAGCCCGATCAATCGCCCTGCGTTCGGGAGGGCAGCGCGGAACACGGCGCGGTCGGCGGTGATCATCGCGCGGTGAACGCGGCCAGCCGCCGCGCGGCATCGGTGCGGACATTGGCCCAGAACAGGCTGTAATCGTAGACGTGGTAGTTGTTGCCGGGCAGCACATAGGCACCGACGTCAGGGGGATCGCCGATCAGCAGAAAACCGCGGGGGCCGCAGGTCGCCGGGACCTGACCCGGGCGGATGTCGGCGGTCGCGAGGTCCTTGGCGGGGAACAGCGTGCCGAGATTGGCGGTCGCGGGCGCGGCGGCATCGGCGGTTCCGGTCAGCGGGTTGGTGCAGACCATCGGGGCGTCGCGGCGCGGCTGGCCATCGAACCCGGTCGACGCATCATATTTGTCGAGGATCAGCGACGGGTCGGCGGGCGTCGCGAAGCTCTGCCACGACAGGATGCAACCCGCCTGATCGGCGGCGGTGCATTCGGGCAGGCCGAGCGCGGGCAGATCGGTGCGGCGCGAGATCGGCCAGCCGACCACATACGCCGCGACGATGCGTTTTCTGAGCGCGGTGTCGGTCGCGATGCGGTCGCGGAGCAGGCGGATCAGGTGGATGCTGCCCTGGCTATGCCCGGCGAGGATGATCGGGCGTGTCGGGCCGACCTGGCGCAGGAAGGCATCGAACGCGGCGGCGACGTCGCGATACGCCAGCGCGAGCGCCCGGTCGGCGTCGGCCGCGCTGGTCAGGAACGCGCCGAACGTCGCCTGGCGATAGCGCGGTGCCCAGATATCCCCCGACGCGTTGAACGCGCTCGCCTGCGCACGCAGGAACAACGCGGCGCGGTCGTTCGCCTCGACATCGTCGAGCGGCGCGTTCCAGTGCGCGCGGTTGAGGTAGGAGGTGGGGTGGATGAAGAAGATCGCGGCGCCCGTCCCGCGGTGGCCGCGATGATAGCCCGCCGGGGTCCATCGCGCCGGATCGGTCGCCAGCTCGGGGCGCGCGAGCCACATCTTTGGGTCGTCATACGCCTTGCTCGCGAGCGACGGCTGCGCCTGGAACGCCTCGCCCGGGGTCATCGCGATCCGCATCATGTCGACGCCCCAGATCCGATAGGCGAACATCCCGGCGATCGCGAGCACGACAAGTGCCGCCATGACATAAAGGAATTTGCGCGCCACTCGATCATCCTTCGTCGCGTCAGGGGGCCTGCACCGGCAGGCGCGCTGCCCGTGCCGCACGGCTGCAGCGAATGCAATCGTGCGGCATGGTGGCACCAAAGCCGTTGCGCGGGCGGAGCGCGCGGTGCTAGCCGCTCCGCCATGTCCGTAGACACCACCACCGTAAAGAAGATCGCGAGCTTGGCCCGGATCGCGATCACCGATGAGGACGCCGCGCGGATCGCGCCCGAACTCGACAACATCCTCGGCTGGATCGAGCAACTGGGCGAGGTCGACACCAGCGGGGTCGAGCCGATGACAGCGGTGATCCCCAACACGCTGCGGCTCCGCGACGATGTGGTCGACGCCGACCCGCTGACCGGCGGCGGCAAGCGCGACCAACTCATGTCCAACGCGCCGCAAGGCGAGCACGGGTTCTTTACCGTGCCCAAGGTGATCGAATGATGACCGACCTGACTGACCTCGGCATCGCCGCGATCCGCGACGGCGTGCGAGCGGGAAGCTTTTCCGCGGTGGAAGTGGCTGACGCGTTCGTCGTCAAGGTCGCGCGCGCCAAGGCGCTCAATGCGTTTCTGGTCGAGACCCCGAATCACGCGCTCGCCGCGGCCAAGGACGCCGACGCGGCGCGCGCGGCGGGCGAGGTGCTGAAGCCGCTCGCGGGCGTGCCGATCGGAATGAAGGACCTGTTCTGCACCGCGGGCGTGCCGACCACCGCGGGGAGCGATATCCTGGCGGGCTTTACCCCGACCTACGACAGCACGATCAGCCAGAATCTGTGGGATGCGGGCGCGGGGATGCTCGGCAAGCTCAACATGGACCAGTTTGCGATGGGATCGTCGAACGAGACCAGCGCGTTCGGCAATGTGATCTCGCCGTGGCGGCGCAGCGGCGGCAGCAACGCCGACCTCGCGCCGGGCGGGTCGTCGGGGGGCAGCGCAGTGGCGGTCTCGGCGCGGCTGTGTCCGGGCGCTACCGGCACCGACACCGGCGGGTCGATCCGCCAGCCCGCCGCGTTCACCGGGATCAGCGGGATCAAGCCGACCTATGGCCGCTGTTCGCGCTGGGGGACGATCGCGTTCGCGTCGAGCCTCGACCAGGCGGGACCGATGGCGCGCGACGTGCGCGATTGCGCGATCATGCTCGCGGCGATGGCCGGGTTCGATGCGAAGGATGCAACCTCGCTGAAGCTCGACGTCCCGAAATGGGAACATGGCCTGTCGAGCAATCTCAATGGCCTGCGGGTCGGTATTCCCAAAGAATATCGGATCGATGGCACGCCCGAGGAGATCGACGCGTTGTGGCAGCGCGGGATCGACTGGCTACGCGATGCGGGGGCCGAGATCGTCGACGTGTCGTTGCCGCACACCAAATATGCGCTGCCCGCCTATTATATCATCGCGCCCGCCGAAGCCTCGTCGAACCTCGCACGGTACGACGGCGTCCGGTACGGGCTGCGCGACCTGCCCGAGGGGGCAGGGTTGCAGGACATGTATGCCGCGACCCGCGCCGACGGCTTCGGCGAAGAGGTCAAGCGGCGGATCATGATCGGCACTTATGTTTTATCTGCAGGGTTTTACGATGCGTATTTCACGCAAGCGTCGAAAATTCGTACGCTGATCGCGCGTGATTTCGAACGCGCGTTTGAGCAATGCGACGTGATCCTGACGCCGACCGCGCCGTCCGCCGCGTTCGCGCTGGGCGAAAAGAGCGACGATCCGCTCGCGATGTACATGAACGACGTGTTCACGGTGCCGTCGAGCCTGGCCGGGCTGCCCGCGATGAGCGTGCCAGGCGGGCTCGACAAACACGGGTTGCCGCTGGGACTGCACCTGATCGGTCGACCGCTCGACGAACAGGGCGTGCTGAATGCGGGGCTGGCGATCGAAGAGCGCGCCGGGTTCGTCGCGCGGCCGGAGGCATGGTGGTAAGATGAGCGACTATCGTATCCAGGGCGACACCGGCGAATGGGAGGTCGTGATCGGCCTCGAGGTCCACGCGCAGGTCACCTCCAACGCCAAGCTGTTTTCGGGCGCGTCGACGACGTTCGGCGCGGAGCCCAACACGCAGGTCAGCCTCGTCGATGCGGCGATGCCCGGCATGCTGCCGGTGCCCAACCGCGAATGCATCCGCCAGGCGGTGCGCACCGGGATGGCGATCGATGCGCAGATCAACACATGGTCGCGGTTCGACCGGAAGAATTATTTCTACGCCGATCTGCCGCAAGGTTATCAGATCAGCCAGCTTTACCACCCGCTGGTCGGCGAGGGATCGATCGAGGTCAGTCTCGACGAGAAGAACCCTGACGGCGCGACGAAGGTGATCGGGGTCGAGCGGATCCACGTCGAGCAGGATGCGGGCAAGCTGATGCACGATCAGCATCCGACGCGCAGCTATGTCGACCTCAACCGGTCGGGGGTGGCGCTGATGGAGATCGTCAGCCGTCCCGACATGCGATCGCCTGCGGAAGCAGGGGCTTACGTCCGGAAGCTGCGCGCGATTCTGCGCTATGTCGGCAGTTGCGACGGCAATATGGAAGAGGGATCGATGCGCGCCGACGTCAACGTCAGCGTGCGTAAGCCCGGTGACGAACTCGGCACGCGGACCGAAACCAAGAACGTCAATTCGGTCCGCTTCGTGATGGCGGTGATCGAACAGGAAGCCAGGCGCCAGGTCGAAGTGCTCGAATCGGGCGGCCGGATCGTCCAGGAAACCCGCCTCTACGATCCCGATCGCAACGAGACGCGATCGATGCGGTCGAAGGAAGACGCGCATGATTATCGCTATTTCCCCGATCCCGATCTGTTACCGCTCGAACTCGACGACGCATTTCTCGCGGAATGCCGCGCGTCGCTGCCCGAACTGCCCGACGCCAAGCGGCACCGCTTCGAATCACTCGGGATCGCGCCGTATCAGGCGGGGGTGCTGACCGCGGAGGTCGAGGCGGCGCGCTGGTTCGATACGCTGCTCGACGCGGGCGCACCACCGGTCGCGGCGGCGAACTGGACGACGTCCGAATTGTTCGGCGCGCTGAACCGGACGGGGCGCGACATCACCGATTCGCCGGTCGGCCCCGCGCAGGCCGCCGAACTGCTCGCGCTGGTCGCCGACGGGACGCTGTCGGGCAGCCTCGCCAAGCAGGTGTTCGAGGTGATGCTCGAGACCGGCGAGTCGCCCGCCAAAATCGTCGAGGATCGTGGGCTCAAGCAGACCAGCGATACCGGCGCGATCGAGGCGGTGATCGCCGAGGTGATGGCCAAGAACCCGAACCAGCTCGAACAATATCGTGGTGGCAAGGAGGCCTTGTTCGGTTTCTTCGTCGGGCAGACGATGAAGGCAATGGGGGGCAAGGCCAACCCCGCGGTGGTCAACGCATTGCTCAAGAAGGCGCTTGCCGCATGACTTGGCTCGCCGCGATGCTGCTGACGCTCATCGCGGTGCCCGCCGCAGCGCAGGTTGCCACGCCGCCGGTCGATCCGTCGCTGCCGCGGGTCGCGATCCACACCAGCGCGGGCGATTTTACCGTCGCGGTCGAGGTGGTGAAGGCGCCGATCACCGCCGCCAATTTCTTGAAATACGTCGACGAGAAGCGGCTCGACGGGGTGAAATTCTATCGCACCGTCAAGGTCGGCGACCGGTTCGGGTTCGTCCAGTTCGGGGTCGACAACGATCCCAAGCGGGTGCTGCCGCCGATCAAGCATGAACCGACGACGCTGACCGGCCTGTCGCATACCGACGGCACCCTGTCGGTCGCCCGGTTCGAACCGGGGACTGCACGCGGCGATTTCACGATCAGCCTGGGTGACCAGCGCTATCTAGACGCCGATCCCGCCAAGCCTGGCGACAATCTGGGCTATGCGGCGTTCGCGCATGTCGTCGATGGGATGGACACCGTCCTCACGATTTTCGATGCGCCTGTGTCGCCGACCAAGACCCAGCGCGGATCGTTCAGGGGCGAGGTGCCCGAAGAAGCGGTGACGCTGATCAGCGCGCGGCGGTTAATGCCAGGACAGTAACCGCCATCGGTGGCGACCCGATTGCCGAAAGTATTACGAGCCGATACGCTGGCCAAATCGAAGTCACTGGGGGGTGTTTATGAAAATCGTGAAGGTTGCGGCGCTGTGCCTGGCGCTGACGGTATCGACATCGGTGCTGGCGCAGGAAGTATTGACCAACGAATCCGTCACGTCGCTGATCGCCGCGGGACTGGGCGAACAGACCGTGGTGGCGAAGATCAAGGCATCGCCCAGCAGTTTCGATACGAGCGCGACCAAACTGGTCGAGCTGAAAAAGGCCGGCGTGTCCGACGGCGTGATCGCGGCGATGATCGAGGCGGGATCGGGATCGAACGTGTCCGCGTTGGCGATGGGGGCCAGTGATTCGCCCAATCCGCGCGCGCCGCACGCGTCGGGTATCTATCTGCTCGGAAACCAGACGCCCGCCAAGATGATCCGGATCGATGCCACCAGCGCCAATCAGACCAAGACTGGCGGTTTTCTGGGCTATGCGTTGACCGGCGGCATCGCCAAGATGAAGATCAACACGGTGATCCCCGGCAATTCGGCGCGGGTCGTCACCGCCGCGCCGAGACCAACATTCTATTTCTATTTCGACCAGGCCGGGGCGAGCCTATCAAACGGCGCGTCGGGGAATTTCTGGCTGGCGGGGCCGGGCGCGGCGATCACGTCGCCGAGCGAATTCTCGCTCGTCAAGTTCAAGGTGAAGAAGGATCGCCGCGAAGCCGCGGTCGGATCGTTCAACATCGCGGGCGCCAAGTCGGGGGTGCAGGACAACCAGCGGATCGCGCTGACTTATGTCGATGTGCGTCCCGGGGTGTTCGAAGTGACGCCGCAGGCCGATCTTGAACCCGGTGAATATGGGTTCGTGTATTCGACGACAACCGGCGGCGGGTTTGGAGCTTATAGTGCGGGGGCGACGATGTCGCGGATCTTCGATTTTTCGGTGACCCCAAAGTAACGTGCTTATGCAAACGGGCGCGTGCCGTGGTGTCACGCGCCTGTCAGCCATCGTTATTGCGCGTCGCGACCCTGGTTCTTGGTGACGCCGCCGGTGCCGCCGACACCATCGGGCATGCCGGGATCAGTCAGCGTTTCCGGCTCAGGGCCGCCTTCGCCGCGTGCGACCGCGTCGGCGCGCGACGCGACCTTTTGTTCGATGTCGCTGCGCTGGTCTTCGTCGCGGTCGATGGGTCGCGTGTTGGGATCGGTTCCTGCGTGGCTGGTATCGGTCATGATCACCTTTCAGATTTCGGCGGGTTGCTGGGTGCCGGGATCGCCCGCTGGCGTACCGGGGGAGGGCTGGTCGAAATCCGGGCTCGGCGGGTTGAATTCGGGGGGCGGCGCACTGGGCTGCACCGGCTGGGCTGGCTGGACGGGGGTTTCGGGGGGCGGTTGGGTGGCCACGGGTCTGTCTCCTTCTTTCCGCCCAACGCGCGGTTTTCGCTGGAGTTGCCTCGCCGCTTGCTCCAGAGCGCCCGGCTGGTATAGACGCGCGCCAAAGGGATCCCGGCAATCGGTTTTTGCAGGGAGCCCGAGCGGCGGTGTCCTCGATGCGGGCGTGGCGGAACTGGTAGACGCAGCAGGTTTAGGTCCTGCCATCGCAAGATGTGGGGGTTCGAGTCCCTTCGCCCGCACCAGTCCCGTCGTTCGCGGGGGGATGGACGCCAAGAGATTTCTCCAGACCAAAAAGGCCTGAAATGCAGACTGTCGAGACGTTGAACGAGGGCCTCAAGCGCGCCTACACGCTGACCATCACCGCCAAGGACATCGACCAGAAGGTCGATGCCGAGGTGAAGCGCGTCGCCCCCCAGATCAAGATGCCCGGCTTTCGCCCCGGCAAGGTGCCCGCCAACCTGGTCCGCAAGATGCACGGCGAGGCACTGGCGCAGGACGCGCTGAATTCGGCGATCCAGGAAGGCGTCCAGGGCCTGATGGCCGAGCAGCAGCTCCGCCCCGCGATGCAGCCCTCGGTCGAACTGACCGACGGCTATGCGCCGGGCAAGGATGCCGAGGTCAAGGTCGAGCTCGAAGTGCTCCCGACGATCCCGACGCCGTCGATCGATTCGCTCACGCTCGAGCGGCTGACCGTGCCGGTCGCCGACGATGCGGTGACCGAGCAATTGCAGAAGTTCGCCGACCAGCAGAAGAGCTGGAACGACACCAAGGCGACGTACAAGGCGAAGATGGGTGACCTCGTCACCGTCGATTCCATCGGCAAGACCGCCGACGGCGTCGCGTTCGAGGGCGGCACCGGCGAGGACATGGGCGTCGAGCTGGGATCGGGTCGGTTGATCCCGGGGTTCGAGGACCAGCTGGTCGGCGTGAAGACCGGCGAGGAGAAGGTGCTCAACGTGACCTTCCCCGCGGATTATGGCGCGGAAAACCTCGCCGGGCAGCCCGCGACGTTCGATATTACCGTCAAGTCGGTCCAGACCGCGGGCACGAGCGAGATCAACGAAGACCTCGCCAAGAACCTGGGGCTCGAGAGCCTGGAGCAGCTGACCGGGCTGTTGAAGGGCCAGATCGAGCAGGAGCATAACGGGCTCACCCGCACGCACATGAAGCGCAAGCTGCTCGACCAGCTGGCCGAGGGGCATGATTTCGAAGTGCCGCCGTCGATGGTCGAGGCCGAATTCGCGCAGATCTGGCAGCAGCTGGAACATGAGGCGACGCACGAGGAAGACCCCGACGCGGCGCTGAAGGAAATGGAATCCGAGCGCGACGATTACCGCAAGATCGCCGAACGGCGCGTCCGTTTGGGGCTGTTGCTGTCCGAGATCGGCCAGGCGAACGGCGTCGAGGTCAGCAGCCAGGAAATGCAGCGGCTGATCGCGCAGGCCGCGCAGCAATACGGCCCCGAGGATCGTCAGCGCTTCGTCCAGTACGTCCAGCAGGACCCGATGGCCGCCGCGCAACTGCGCGCGCCGCTGTACGAGGACAAGGTCGTCGATTTCCTGTTCGAGAAGGCCGCGGTCACCGACCGCGAGGCGACCCGCGAGGAACTGGAAGCCGCGATCGAGAGCGAAGAGGGCTTCTCGACCGGCACGCACAGCCACGATCACGACAACCACAAGCCGAAGAAGAAGGCCGCCGCGAAGAAGGCCTCGGCCAAGCAGGCTGCCGCCGAACCCGCCGATGGGGATGAAGCGGCGACCGCGAAGAAGAAGCCAGCGGCCAAGGGCGCGAATGCCGGGGCCGCGGACGAGAAGGCACCCGCGGCGGCCAAGCCGGCGGCCAAGAAGCCCGCCGCCAAGAAGGGTGCGCCGGTCGAAGCCGAGACCGCGGTGACCGAATCCTCGCCGGTCGCGGCGGAGCAGGCCGAAGGCGCGGGAGAGAAGCCCAAGAAGGCGCCCGCCAAGAAGCCTGCGGCGAAGAAGGCGACGAAAACCAAGGCGTAGGATCTTCTTATCCGTCATGCCGGACGTGTTCCGGCATCCATCGGGCGGCGGACGCACCCGCCGTTTGAGTCGCGGCACGATGGACCCCGGAACAAGTCCGGGGTGACGAAGTGGGGATGTTAGGGGTTCCGCGCTAAGAGGCCGTACCATGACCGAACCGACGATCGCCGTGCTGCTGCCCAGCTATAACGAAGAGGCGGCGATCGCGCAGACGGTGGCGGGGTTCCGCGCCGCGCTGCCGGGCGCCGTCGTCTATGTGTACGACAATAATTCGACCGATCGCACGATCGAGGTCGCACGAGCCGCGGGCGCGATCGTGCGGCGCGAGCGGATTCAGGGCAAGGGCGCGGTGGTGCGGCGGATGTTCGCCGATGTCGACGCCGACATCTATATCATGGCCGATGGCGATGCGACCTATGACGCGGCCTCGGCGCCGCGGCTCGTCGCGCAGTTGATCGACGAGCAGTTCGACATGATCGTCGGCAGCCGGATCAGCCAGGCGCAGGAAAGCTATCGGCGCGGGCACCGGTTCGGCAACGCACTGCTGACGGGGATGTTGGCGCGGCTGTTCGGGCGCAGCTTCACCGACATCCTGTCGGGCTATCGCGTATTCTCGCGCCGGTTCGTGAAGAGCTTTCCCTCGCTGTCGGCGGGGTTCGAGATCGAGACCGAAATCAGCGTCCATGCGCTCGAACTCAAGATGCCGTGCGCCGAGGTGGAAACCCCGTATTTCGCGCGTCCCGAGGGGTCGACGTCGAAGCTGAACACCTATGGCGACGGCTGGCGGATCCTGCGGACGATCATGACGCTGTATCGGATCGAACGACCGCTGCTGTTCTTCGGCGCGATCGGTGCGCTGCTCGGCGTGGTTGCGTGCGTGCTCGCGGTGCCGCTGGCGATCACCTATATGCAGACGCACCTGGTGCCGCGGTTCCCCACCGCGATCCTGGCGACGGGACTGGTGATCATCGCGGCGTTGTGTTTCTTCACAGGGCTGATCCTCGATACGGTGGTGCGCGGGCGGCGCGAGGTGCGGCGGCTGGCGTATCTGAGCCATCGCGCGCCGTCGCGGGAGCGGACGGTGGGGGACTGGGCGGCGGGGGCTTGAACTCGTTTCGGGTAGCGCCGATGTTGGCGGTTCCAAGGGCATAAGAGAGTTCCACCCCCATGCATAATCCGTTCGAGACCGGCGATTTCGCGAGTCCGCTGGCCACTGCCGGCGTCGGCTTGCAGCAGACCCAGAACGGTCTGGTGCCGATCGTCATCGAACAGTCGAACCGCGGCGAACGCTCGTTCGACATCTTCAGCCGCCTGTTGCGCGAACGCATCGTGTTCGTGACCGGCGGGGTCGAGGACGGAATGGCGAGCCTGATCACTGCGCAGCTGCTCTTCCTCGAGTCCGAGAACCCGAAGAAGGACATTTTCATGTATATCAACTCGCCGGGCGGTGTCGTCACGGCGGGCATGGCGATCCACGACACGATGCAATATATTCGCCCGCGCGTCGGCACGGTGTGCCTGGGGCAGGCGGCGTCGATGGGGAGCTTCCTGCTGGCGGCGGGCGAGCCGGGGATGCGCGTTGCGATGACCAATTCGCGGATCATGATCCACCAGCCGTCGGGCGGGGCGCAGGGCATGGCGAGCGACATCGAAATTCAGGCGCGCGAGATCCTGCGGATCAGGGCGCGGATGAACGAGCTCTACGCGCATTACACCGGCAAGCCGATCGAGGAGATCGAGAAGGCGATGGACCGCGACAAGTTCATGTCGTCGAACGAGGCCAAGGAATTCGGGCTGATCGACGAGGTATTCGACAAGCGCCCGGCACCGACCGAGGATACCGGCAAGCCGGCCTGACCGCCACGAAGCGCCATCGGCGTACGCCGAGCCGATGGCGTTAGTGACGTTTGTCGATTGTAGTTTGCGTAACGACCGGGCTACGATGTTCGGCCAGGAAGCGGGGTGTGCCCCCGTGCGAAGGATGGATTGAATGACGAAACTGAGCGGTGGCGACTCGAAGAGCACCCTCTATTGCTCGTTCTGCGGCAAATCGCAGCATGAGGTACGCAAGCTGATTGCGGGTCCGACCGTCTTCATCTGCGACGAGTGTGTCGAGCTGTGCAACGACATCATCCGCGAGGAGACCAAATCCGCGCTGGTGAGCAAGAAGGACGGCGGCGTGCCGACCCCGCAGGAAATCTGCGACGTCCTCGACGATTATGTCATCGGCCAGGTGCGCGCGAAGCGCGTCCTGTCGGTGGCGGTGCACAATCATTACAAGCGGCTCAACCATGGCGCCAAGGGTGCCGATGTCGAGCTTGCCAAGTCGAACATCCTGCTCGTCGGGCCGACCGGGTGCGGCAAGACGCTGCTGGCGCAGACGCTGGCGCGGATTCTCGACGTGCCGTTCACGATGGCGGACGCGACGACGCTGACCGAAGCCGGTTACGTCGGCGAGGATGTCGAGAACATCATCCTGAAACTGCTCCAGGCGTCGGATTACAACGTCGAGCGCGCGCAGCGCGGGATCGTCTATATCGACGAGATCGACAAGATCAGCCGCAAGGCGGAGAACCCCTCGATCACACGCGACGTGTCGGGCGAGGGCGTTCAGCAGGCGCTGCTCAAGCTGATGGAAGGCACCACCGCGAGCGTTCCACCGCAGGGCGGGCGCAAGCATCCGCAGCAGGAATTCCTCCAGGTCGACACGACCAACATCCTGTTCATTTGCGGCGGCGCGTTCAACGGGCTCGAGAAGATCATCGGTGATCGCCTGCAGGGCAAGTCGATCGGCTTCGGCGCGTATGTCGCCGCGCCCGAGGAACGCCGGACGGGCGAAATGCTCCGCCAGACCGAGCCCGAGGATCTGCTGAAGTTTGGCCTCATCCCCGAATTCGTCGGTCGTTTGCCGGTGATCGCGACGCTCGAGGATCTCGACATCGACGCGCTAGTAAAAATCCTCAGCGAGCCCAAGAACGCGCTGGTCAAGCAATACCAGAAGCTGTTCGAGATGGAGGATGTCGACCTCGGCTTTACCGACGACGCGCTCGTCCAGGTCGCCAAGAAGGCGATCGAGCGCAAGACCGGCGCGCGGGGCCTGCGATCGATTCTCGAGAGCATCCTGCTCGACACGATGTTCGACCTGCCCGGAATGGACGGGGTCGACGAGGTGATGATCGACAAGGACGTGATCGAGGGCCGCAAGGAACCGATCCGCGTCTATGCCGAAAAGAAGAAGGCTGCCGACGACGCGGCCTGAAGTCGCGCACGTCGGCTAGGGGAAAAGGGGCGTCGGCGATTCCGACGCCCTTTTGATGTCGGCGATCGCTTCCGGTCGGCGCGATCATTGCGCGGAGGAAACAAAGGCGCGCCCGTCCGTTCTGCCTCCACGCGTATCAGTGAGAGGATCCAAACACATGCGAACATCAGTAAAGCTAGCGACCGTTCTGGCGATGACATTGCCACTTACGGTGGCGGCTCAATCGCCCAAGCCATCGACGACCCCAGCGGCCGCCGGGCTCGATCGCAACACGCTTCATGTGCAGGTGATTCTCGATCATCTTGGGTTCGGTCCCGGTGTGCTCGATGGGCGTCAGGGGCAGTCGCTGGTCGCGGCGCTGAAGGGATTTCAGGAAGCCAAGGGGCTGCCCATCACCGGCAAGGCCGATATCCGGACGCTTCAGGCGCTCTATCCGTATCGCGCTCTCCGTCCCGAGGCGGAGGTGACGCTGACGCCCGCGATGCTTGCTGGCCCCTATACTAAGCCGTTCCCCAAGGATCCGCAGGAACAGGCGCAGCTTGCGACATTGGGCTACAAGAGTCCGATGGAAAAATTGGCGGAGATGTTCCACACCACCCCGGCGGTGCTGCTCGAGCTCAACAGCCCGACCACGCGGTTGGCGCCGGGCAGCAAGATCGTGGTGCCGAACGCGCTGCCGCAGGCGCAGAATTATGACTCGTCGCTCGACCCGCAATGGAAGCAGACGTTGACGACGCTCAACGTCGATTCGAACCAGCCCAAGGCGGACCATATCGTCGTCGACAAATCGGACGGCGTGCTGCGGATGATGGACGCCAACGACAAGCTGATCGCGCAATTTTCGGCGACGATGGGATCGAGCCACGATCCGCTGCCGCTCGGCACGTGGAAAATCAACGGCAACGACTATAATCCCAAGTTCCGGTACAATCCCGCGCTGTTCTGGGACGCGAGCAAGACCGCCAAGGGCGCGATGCTGCCGCCGGGGCCGAACGGGCCGGTCGGGGTGGTGTGGATGGACTTGTCGAAGGAGCATTACGGCATCCACGGCACGCCCAATCCCGAGACGATCGGGCGCGCCGAAAGCCATGGCTGCATTCGCCTGACCAACTGGGACGCGGCGCGGGTCGCGATGATGATCCATTCGGGGATCAAGGCGGTATTCCAGGCGTGATCGCATGACGCGGCTGGGCTGGGCGATCCTGGGACTGATCGTGCTGGCGATCGCCGGGTTTCTGTCGCTGACGCGCTTTGGCGGCGGGGGACCGCACGCATCGCAGCGTGCGGCGATCGTACCCGTGGACGAGGCCAAATCCCCAATCCCCGGCCGCCTTGCGGTGCCCGTGCGCGGCTATCCGCGCAACGCGATCCGCGACAACTGGGGCGACCCGCGCGGCGACGGGACGCGGGCGCATCACGGGACCGACATCATGGCGCCCGCCGGCGCGACCGCGGTTGCGGTCGCGCCGGGGCGGATCGAAAAGCTGTTCGACAGCAAGCTGGGCGGGACGACGCTGTATCTCCGGTCGCGCGATCGACGGTGGATCTATTATTACGCGCATTTGGCGGGTTATGCGCCGGGGGTGGTCGAGGGCATGGCGGTAACGACTGGTACGCCGTTGGGCTATGTCGGCGATACCGGCGATGCGGGGCCGGGCAATTACCATCTTCATTTCGGGATGCAGCGGATGCGCGCCGACGAACGCTGGTATCAGGGCGAGGATGTCGATCCCTACCCGATGCTTGCCGCTGGCGGGGCGGGGGGCTAAAGCGTGGCGTATCGGGCGCGCTCCGTCGTGCGCCACTCGCTCTTTCCAGCAGGTATCCCATGAAGATCAACGCGGTCGAGATTCGTCCCGGCAACATCATCGAATATGAAGGCGGCATCTGGCGCGCGGTGAAGACGGCGCATACCCAGCCCGGCAAGGGCGGCGCGTATATGCAGGTCGAATTGAAGAACCTGATCGACGGCCGCAAGAACAACATCCGCTTCCGCTCCGCCGAGAGCGTCGAGAAGGTTCGGCTCGATACCGTCGATTTCCAGTTCCTGTTCCGCGACGGCGACACGCTGACGTTCATGGACAAGGTCAATTACGAGCAGATCACGCTCGACGCCGATATCCTGGGCGACGCCGCGGCGTTCCTGCAGGACGGGATGGATGTCGTGATGGAACTGTACGACGAAAGGCCGATATCGGTGCAGCTGCCGAGCACGATCGAAGCGATGATCGTCGAGGCGGATGCGGTGGTGAAGGGCCAGACCGCCTCGTCGAGCTACAAGCCCGCGGTGCTGGAAAACGGCGTGCGCGTGATGGTGCCGCCGCATATCGGCGCGGGGACGCGGATCGTCGTCGACGTGTACGAACAGACCTATGTGAAGCGGGCGGACTGAACTTTTCATAGCCCTCTCCCGCTTTCGCGGGAGAGGGTTGGGTGAGGGTCTTCTGCTTTGCGCCCCGCCCGAGAAGAAGACCCTCACCTCCCACCGGCTGCGCCGGCGGGTCCCTTCTCTCCCGCGAAGGCGGGAGAGGGCTTTGGAGCGCTACCATGCCATCCCATTCCGGCCTCATGACGGTCATCGAACGTGCCGCGCGCAAGGCGGCGCCGCGGTTGCGGCGCGACTTCAACGAGGTTCAGCAGCTTCAGGTCAGCCGCAAGGGGCCTGCCGATTTCGTGACGATGGCGGACCAGCGCGCCGAGCAGACGATCTTCGAGGAACTGAGCCACGGGCGCCCCGATTGGGGATTCCTGATGGAGGAGCGCGGCGAAGTTGCGGGCGATCCGAACAAGCCGCGCTTCATCGTCGATCCGCTGGATGGCACCTCGAACTTCCTTCACGGCATCCCGCATTTCGCGATCTCGATCGCGGTCGAGGAGCCGATGCCGAGCGGCAAGCGCGAGATCACGACCGCGCTGGTCTATCAACCGCTGACCGACGAGAGCTTCTGGGCCGAAAAGGGCCGGGGCGCCTGGCATACCGACCAACGGTTGCGGGTGTCGGCGCGCCGCGACCTGAGCGAGGCGTTGATCGCGACCGGGATTCCGTTCCTGGGGCATGGCGATTTTGTCCAGTGGAGCCGCATTTTCGGCGCGGTCGCGCCGCAGGTGGCGGGGATCCGGCGGTTCGGCGCGGCGTCGCTCGATCTCGCCTGGGTCGCGGCGGGGCGGTACGACGGGTTTTGGGAATCCTCGCTCCAGCCGTGGGACGTCGCGGCGGGGTTGCTGCTGATCAAGGAAGCCGGCGGGTTCGTCACCGACTTCCGCGGCGGCGACAAGCCGATGGAGCGCAACGAATTCCTGGCCGCGAACGATGTGCTGCATTCGAAGCTGCACAAGCTGGTCGCGGGGGCGCTGCGGTAACGTCCGTACCCCTCTCCCCTTGTGGGAGAGGGCGGGAGGGTGAGGGGGGCAAACTCAAAGGCCAGTTGCCACTCCCCCTCATCCGGCGCTTCGCGCCACCTTCTCCCTCAAGGGGAGAAGGAAGACTTTGCGAGTGATTCTCATCGGCTCCGGCCTTGCCCGGTAAGCCGGTGCGGCCTAAAGCCCACCCCATCCTTCGCACCTGCGAGAAAGCCTTTGTTCGATCTGTCGCACTATCTGCCGATCCTGATGTTTCTGGGCGTGGCGCTGCTTTTGTCGAGCGCGTTCGTGTTCCTGCCGATGATCGTCGGCCGCCTGACTGGCGCGCACCAGCCCACCGAGCAGAAGCTCAGCGAATATGAGTGCGGGTTCCCTGCGTTCGAGGATCCGCGCAGCCAGTTCGACGTGCGCTTCTACCTGATCGCGATCCTCTTCATCATCTTCGATCTGGAGGCCGCGTTCCTTTATCCGTGGGCGGTCAGCGTGTTCACGCTAGGCTGGACCGCGTGGATCAGCATGATGGTGTTTATCGCCGAGCTCGCGCTCGGTCTGGTCTATGCCTGGAAGAAGGGAGCGTTGGATTGGGAATGACACCGACCTCCGGATACCCGACATCGGGACCCGTCGAGCTCGATCGATCGGCACAAGCCAGGTCGATCGTGCCGCCCGACCAGGGATTCTACGACAGCCTGAACGGCGAACTGACCGACAAGGGATTCCTCGTCACGTCGACCGAGGACCTGTTCCAGTGGGCGCGGACTGGATCGCTGTGGTGGATGACGTTCGGGCTCGCGTGCTGCGCGGTCGAGATGATCCACGTCAATATGCCGCGCTACGACCTCGAACGCTTCGGCGCGGCACCGCGCGCGAGCCCGCGGCAGTCCGACGTGATGATCGTGGCGGGCACGCTGTGCAACAAGATGGCCCCCGCGCTGCGCAAGGTCTACGACCAGATGTCGGAGCCCAAATACGTCATCTCGATGGGCAGCTGCGCCAATGGCGGCGGCTATTATCATTACAGCTATTCGGTGGTGCGCGGGTGCGACCGGATCGTGCCGGTCGACATCTATGTCCCCGGCTGCCCGCCGACCGCGGAGGCGTTGCTGTACGGGATCATGCAGTTGCAGCGTAAAATCCGCCGGAGCGGGAGTATCGAGCGTTGAGGGCCCCCGCGCCTGCCTATGCCGATCTGAACGGCGAGACGATCGAGGTTGCGAAGGCGACGCTCGGCGCGGCGCTGATCGACGCGACCGATCGGGTCGGTGAGGTCGCGCTATACGTCGGGCGCGCGGATATCGTCGCCGCGCTGACCGCACTGCGCGATACGCCGGGGCTGGAATATCAGCAGCTGATGGACATCGCGGGGGTCGATTATCCGAGCCGACCCGAGCGGTTCGAGGTCGTCTATTGCCTGCTCAGCCTGACGCGGAATCATCGGATCCACGTCCATGTCGCGACCGACGAGGTCGGGCCGGTGGCGTCGGTGACGGGCATCTGGCCGGTCGCGGGCTGGCTTGAGCGCGAAGTGTACGACATGTACGGCGTGCTGTTCACCGGCAACGCCGATTTGCGCCGCATTCTGACTGATTATGGCTTTCGTGGGCACCCGCAGCGCAAGGACTTCCCGCTGACCGGGTTCGTCGAGCTGCGCTATTCGGAAGAGCAGAAGCGCGTCGTCTATGAGCCCGTCCAGCTGGCGCAGGATTTCCGCAGCTTCGATTTCATGAGTCCCTGGGAAGGCGCGCAATATGTGCTGCCCGGCGACGAAAAGGGGCTGTTGCCCGAAGCCAAAGGCGCGCCGACGCCGCTGTCCGCCGCCGAGATCGTAAAGGCCGACAAGGCCCAAAGCCCGGTCCAGTCGCCCAAGGCGCCGAGCGAGCCCTATGCCAAGAAGGATGCGCAGAGCACCGCCGACACCGGCAAGGGCGATCCGCACCCAGGCAACAGAGCCGACGAGAAGCCGGTCGATTCCGATGTGATCCCAGCCAAGGATAGGGGGCAGAACCAGTGAGCGCGCCCGTCACGATCAATCTCGCCGACAAGTTCGCCGCGTTCAGCGACCGCTGGAATCCGCGGATCGTCGGCACCTACAACGGCAACGAACTGCGCGTCGCGAAGCTGCAGGGTGATTTCACCTGGCATAGTCATGCCGATACCGACGAGCTGTTTTTCGTCGTCGAGGGGAACCTGGGAATCGAATTCCGCGACGGCGTGCGGCGGATCGGCGCGGGCGAAATGCTCGTGGTACCCAAGGGCACCGAGCATCGCCCGTTTGCCGAGGACGAGGCGCTGGTCTTCCTGATCGACCGCGAAGGCGAGCCGAATACCGGGATCAACCCCTCCGACCTGACCCGCGCGTCGCTGGAGACGCTATGATGACCGACGCCCCCGCGACGACCACGATCGACCCCTATGTCGACGAGCTGCTCGACGAGAAGACGCCCGCCGATCCGACCACCGGCGACGTCGCGATCCAGAACTACACGATCAACTTCGGGCCGCAGCATCCCGCGGCGCACGGCGTTCTGCGGCTGGTGATGGAGCTCGACGGCGAGATCATCGAGCGGATCGATCCGCATATCGGGCTGCTCCATC
Organism: Sphingomonas oligophenolica; assembly: GCF_006438955.1. Taxonomy (GTDB): domain Bacteria; phylum Pseudomonadota; class Alphaproteobacteria; order Sphingomonadales; family Sphingomonadaceae; genus Sphingomonas; species Sphingomonas oligophenolica_A. Next base: position 76,463 of record NZ_RCZK01000005.1, read on the forward strand.
GCGGCACCGAGAAACTGATCGAATACAAGACCTATGCGCAGGCGTTGCCGTATTTCGACCGGCTCGATTATTGTTCGCCGCTGTGCATGGAGCACAGCTTCGTGCTGGCGATCGAGAAGCTGCTCGATCTCGAGGTGCCCGAGCGCGCGCAGTATCTGCGGGTGTTCTTCGCCGAGCTGACGCGCATTTCGAACCATATGCTGAACCTCGGCAGCCATGTGATGGATGTCGGCGCGATGACGCCGAACCTGTGGCTGTTCGAGATCCGCGAAGATTGCATGAACTTCTTCGAGCGCGTCAGCGGCGCGCGGATGCACGCGAATTATTTCCGTCCCGGTGGCGTCCATCAGGACGCGCCGTTGAAGCTGCTCGCGGATATCGGCGATTGGCTCGACACCCGGCTGCCGCGATTGTTCGAGGACGCGATCTCGCTGGTCGCGGACAACCGCATCTTCAAACAGCGCAATGTCGACATCGCGACCGTCAGCCGCGACGATGCGATCGCCTGGGGCTTCTCCGGCCCGATGATCCGCGCCGCGGGGATTCCATGGGATCTGCGCAAGTCGCAGCCGTACGACGTCTATGCCAAGATGAATTTCGACGTTCCGGTGGGCACCCGCGGCGATTGCTACGACCGGTTCATGGTGCGGGTCGAGGAGGTCCGCCAGTCGGCGCGGATCATGAAGCAATGCCTCGCCGAGATGCCCGAAGGGCCGATCGCGAGCCTCGATCGCAAGGTCGTGCCGCCCAAGCGCGCCGAGATGAAACAGTCGATGGAAGCGCTGATCCATCACTTCAAGCTCTACACCGAAGGCTATCACGTCCCCGCGGGCGAAGTGTATGTCGCGACCGAAAGCCCCAAGGGCGAATTCGGCGTGTTCCTGGTCGCGGACGGGTCGAACAAGCCGTATCGCTGCAAGATCAGGCCGACCGCGTTCAGCCATTTGCAGGCGATGGATTTCATGAGCCGCGGACACATGCTGGCGGATACGACCGCGATTCTGGGTGCGATGGATATCGTGTTCGGGGAGTGTGATCGGTGAAGTTCATGCGACGGCATATGTGGATCGGCGGCGCACTGCTTCTCGTCGCCGCGGCGGCGTATCTGGCTTATTTTGCGAGCTATCGGCTCGGTTATTTCGCAGGGTCGAACTGATGGCTGACGCCCCCACCATCCCCGACGAGGCCGAAACCCGCGCGCGGTGGGGGTCGTTTGCGTGGACGGACGAGAACCAGACGCGCGCGAACGAGATCGTCGCACGCTACCCCAAGGGTCGCGAGCAGTCGGCGTCGCTGCCACTGCTCGATCTCGCGCAGCGCCAGGTCGGTACGGAGACGCAGACGCAGGGCTGGCTCCCTGTCCCCGTCATCGAATTCGTCGCGCGCGCGATCGGCGTGCCGTATATGCGGGTGTATGAGGTCGTGACCTTCTACACGATGTTCAATCTGGCGCCGGTCGGCCGCTATCACGTCCAGGTCTGCGGCACGACGCCGTGCATGCTCGCGGGCAGCGACGACGTGTTCGCGGCGTGCAAGAACCGCGGGCTGGTCAAGGGCGGGACGACGCCCGACGGGCTGTTCACGCTGACCGAGGTCGAGTGCATGGGCACGTGCGCCAACGCGCCGATGGTCCAGATCAACGACGATAATTACGAAGACCTCGATTACGATCGCACCGCCGCGGTGCTCGATGCGCTGGCGAAGGGCGAGCATCCGCAACCCGGATCGACGATCGGTCGTCAGACGAGCAGCCCTGAGGGTGGCCCGACGACGCTGATCGCGATGGTCCGCGAGAACCATGATTATCGGGGGGAGTGGGCGTGAGCGAGGAGGATAATACGATCAGCTTCCTGGCTGAGCAATTTCGTCGGATAAATGCGCGTTTCGATGAGATGGGCGAGCGTTTCGATCGTGTCGATGAGCGCCTCGCCCAGATCGAACGGCGGCTGACTGCTTCTACGCATTTGGAGCAGGGCTTGGTGGCGCACATGGCGAGCGTCCACGAAAGCATGGACAATTTTCGCGCGAACATGGCGGCGATCGATCGCCGTGTCGCAGGACTGGAAGCGCGCTGATGCTCGCCGATAAGGACCGCATCTTCACCAACCTCTACGGCTTTCAGTCGTGGCGGCTCGATGCCGCGCGGGCGCGGGGTGATTGGGACGACACCAAGGCGCTGATGGCCAAGGGCCAGGACGCGATCATCGATATCGTCAAGGCGTCGGGCCTGCGCGGGCGCGGCGGGGCGGGGTTTCCGACCGGGACCAAATGGAGCTTCATGCCCAAGGAGCCCCAAGTCGGTAAAGGGGGGGCGGATCGGCCCAATTTCCTCGTCATCAACGCCGACGAATCCGAACCCGGATCGTGCAAGGATCGCGAGATCATGCGCCACGATCCGCACAAGCTGATCGAGGGCGCGCTGATCGCGGGCTATGCGATGCGCGCGCGGGCGGCGTACATCTACATCCGCGGCGAGTATATTCGCGAGGCCGAGGTGCTCTTCGCGGCGGTCGCCGAGGCGTATGACGCCGGGCTGATCGGCAAGAATGCGTGCGGGTCAGGCTACGACTTCGACGTGTTCGTCCATCGCGGCGCGGGCGCCTATATCTGCGGCGAAGAGACCGCGATGCTCGAAAGCCTGGAGGGCAAGAAGGGCCAGCCGCGGCTGAAGCCGCCATTTCCCGCGGGCGCGGGACTGTATGGCTGCCCGACGACGGTCAACAATGTCGAATCGATCGCGGTGGTGCCGACGATCCTGCATCGCGGCGCGGACTGGTTTTCGAGCTTTGGCGCGGAGAATAACCGCGGCACCAAGCTGTTCCAGATTTCGGGGCATGTGAACAAGCCCTGCGTCGTCGAGGAGGCGATGAGCATCCCGTTCCGCCAGCTGATCGACGAACATTGCGGCGGCATCCGCGGCGGCTGGGACAATCTGCTCGCGGTGATTCCGGGCGGATCGTCGGTGCCGCTGGTGCCCGCCAAGGACATTATGGACGCGCCGATGGACTTCGACGGGCTGAAGGCGGTCGGATCGGGGCTCGGCACCGCGGCGGTGATCGTGATGGACAAGTCGACCGATATCGTCCGCGCGATCAGTCGGATCAGCTATTTCTACAAGCATGAAAGCTGCGGGCAGTGCACCCCGTGCCGCGAGGGCACCGGCTGGATGTGGCGCGTGATGGAACGGTTGCGGACCGGCGAGGCGGACATCAGCGAAATCGACACGCTGCAACAGGTGACCAAGCAGGTCGAGGGTCATTCGATCTGCGCGCTGGGCGATGCCGCGGCATGGCCGATCCAGGGGCTGATCAAGCATTTCCGGCCCGAACTGGAGCGGCGGATCGTCGAGCGTAGTGGCGATACCGCACCGATGATGGAGGCTGCGGAATGAAGCTGTCTGGTTGTCTCGCCGTCGTTGTAACAGTCCTTCCGGCAGTCATCGCCTCCGCGCAGGTTCCGGTCGGTCATTTCAGCCCGCCCACCACCTTTGACACGCTATCGGCACGGTCGAAGAAGATTGCGCACTGTGTGTTGGATCGCGCGCGCAAATCTTCGCAAGGGATCGTGGAGGCCCGGGACGAGGCGACCGCCAAACGATTTAAACCGGGGATCGAAACCGCGCTTCGCGGCTGTATGAGCGCGCGCGATCGGTCTATCACGCTACGGGCGTTCGATCTGCGCGGCGATCTGGCCGACGAATTACTGACCGAAGCCGATGGAGCGGCGCTGCGGGTCGCCCGGACCCGGCGTGCGATTGCGCCGACCCGCCTGCAACGCGCGGACGGCGACCAGAATGAGGCGGTTGTCGGCTGTGCGGTGGCCGCCGATCCAGTCGATGCCTCAGCCCTGATCGAATCCGGCGCAGCGACACCGGCGGAAATAGCGGCTTTTCGTCAGTTAGTTCCCGCGATTCAGGCTTGCGTGCCGACCGACTATTCCCTTCACCTCAAGCCCTTCGAAGTGCGTCGGTTGGTCGCGATCGCGCTGTACCGCTATGTTGCCGATCAGAGCGGAGGGCAGAGCTAGATGCCAACGCTTCATCTCCACGATGTCGAAATCGACCCGCTGCAAGGGGTTACCAAGCAGGTCGAGGGCCATTCGATCTGCGCACTGGGGGATGCCGTGGCATGGGCGACCCAGGGTCTGATCAAGCATTTCCGGCCTGAACTGGAGCGGCGGATCGTCGAGCAAGGCGGGGGCGATCTGACGCCCATGCAGGAGGCGGCGGAATGATGCTGTTCGCCTTATTGGCATTGGCTCAGCCAGCGGCGCTCTCTTCCGCTCAGGTAGAGAAAAAGACTGGGCACACGATGCCCCGGCCACCGTCGAATTTGCCCGAAAACTTCGAAACGAAGACAGTCGCCATCGATCGGATCGCTGACTGCCTAATCAAGCACGCGTCCAAGGACGCGACTAAATTTCTTCAAACTCCGCTGTTGAGCGGCGACGAGCAAGTCAAAGGGCGGCATCTGTTGTCCGCGCACGCCAGTTGTTTCGGGCGCGCGTTCCTGTTTGCAACACCAGTTCCTGTGCTCCGCGGCGCGTTGGCTGAGCGTCGGTTGGCGTCGACGTCAGGCGCGCTCGACAGTTTTGCCCGCCGCACGCCTGCCCAGTTCGGACGGGTGCCTTCGATCGACGGACGCCCGTTTCTTGTCGGTTATGCGGGATGCTTGGCGGTTACCCAACCGGGGTGGACCTCCGCGTTTCTGCGCGCGCCTCGCGAATCGGCGACCGAGCGAAGGCAGTTTATGCAGTTCGGCGATTCATTGAAGGCCTGCATGCCGGTGGATGCGACCTATCATGTCGATATTCCCGCCCTTCGGGATGAGATGGCGGCAGTGGTCGAATTGATGATCGCCCATGGCGACGGAGCGTAACGACGATGCCCAAAGTTAAAGTCGATGGTGTCGAAATCGAGGTGCCGCAGGGCGCTACCGTGCTGCAGGCGTGCGAGCTGGCGGGGAAGGAAATTCCGCGCTTCTGCTATCACGAGCGCCTCAGCATCGCGGGCAATTGCCGGATGTGCCTGGTCGAGGTGAAGCCGGGGCCGCCCAAGCCGCAGGCGAGTTGCGCGCTGCCCGCGGCGGACAACCAGGAAATCTTCACGACCACGCCGATGGTGAAGAACGCGCGCGAAGGAATGATGGAGTTTCTGCTCATCAACCACCCGCTCGATTGCCCGATCTGCGACCAAGGCGGCGAATGCGATCTGCAGGACCAGTCGATCGCCTATGGTCGCGGGCATTCGCGCTACACCGAGAACAAGCGCGCGGTGACCGAGAAATATATGGGGCCGATCGTCAAGACGGTGATGACGCGGTGTATCCAGTGCACGCGCTGCATCCGCTTTGCCGAGGAGGTCGCGGGGGTCGAGGAAATCGGCGCGATCTATCGCGGCGAGAACATGCAGATCACGAGCTACCTCGAAGAGGCGGTGACGAGCGAACTATCGGGCAACGTCGTCGACCTGTGTCCGGTCGGGGCGCTGACGAGCAAGCCCTACGCCTATGAGGCGCGGCCCTGGGAATTGAAGAAGACGCTGACGATCGACGTGATGGACGCGGTCGGCACCAACATCCGGCTCGACAGCCGGGGGCGGCAGGTGCTGCGCTGCGTTCCGCGGATCAACGACGACGTCAACGAGGAATGGGCAACCGACAAGACCCGCCACGTCGTCGACGGGCTGGTGCGGCGGCGGCTCGACCGACCCTATGTGCGGCGCGACGGCAAGCTTGTCGAGGTGACGTGGGACGAGGCGTTCGCGGCGATCAAGGCAGTCGACGCCGGGTCGAGCGTCGCGGTGGTCGCGGGCGATCTGGTCGATTGCGAGACGATGTACGCCGCCAAGGCGCTGGCGCGCGGGATGGGATCGTCGCTGCTCGAAGGGCGGCAGACCGGAATGGCGTACGACACGTCGAGCCTGGCGGCGGTGAATTTCAACACCACGATCGCGGGCGTCGAGCGCGCGGACGCGATCCTGCTGGTCGGCACGAATTTGCGCTGGGAAGCGCCGCTGGTGAATACTCGCGTGCGGAAAGCGATCAAGCAGGGCGCGAAGGTCTTCGCCATCGGGCCGGAGACCGACCTGACCTATAAGGCCGAGTGGATCGGCGACGATCTGGCGCTGCTGGGCGACCTGCCCGAGGCGGTGACCGAGGTGTTTGGCAAGGCGGAACGCCCGATGGTGATCGTCGGCGGTGGTGCGTTGAAGGGTGGTCATGGCGCGGCGCTGGCGCTGGTCGACACGCTGGGGCTCGTCACGGATGACTGGAACGGCTTCAATGTCGTCCATATGGCGGCGAGTCGGATGGGCGGGCTGATGCTCGGCTATGCGCAACCGGGCGGAATCGCGGATGTGATGGGGGCGAAGCTCGGCTTCTTCCTCGGCGCGGACGAGATGGATCACAGCCGGTTCGCTGGCTTCAAGGTGTTTGTCGGCCATCACGGCGACACGGGGGCGCATCATGCCGATGTGATCCTGCCGGGCGCGACCTATGCCGAGAAATCGGGGACGTGGGTGAATCTCGAGGGGCGCGTCCAGCGGGGCGAGCGCGCGGTGTTCCCACCGGGCGACGCGCGTGAGGATTGGACGATCCTGCGGGCCTTGTCCGAAGTGTTGGGCCACACGCTACCGTTCGATAGCCTGGCTGGGCTGCGCGAGGCGATGGCGACCGAGGTGCCTGCGCTGCGCGAACCGGGGCTGGCCAGCTTCGATTGGAACCCGCCATCGCTCGATGCAAAGGGTGAGGGCGTGATCGAGGGATATCCGATCAAGGATTTCTACCTGACCAACGCGATCTGCCGGGCGAGCCCGACGATGCAGCGCTGCTCGGCCGAATTGATCCACGGCCAGGATTTCGCGGAGGCGGCGGAGTGAGCGTTACTACACCACACCGCGTAAGGCGTTTGGCCAGCGGAGCCTTGGAACATTATTTTCCAGATCCTGACGATCAAGGAATGTACGAGCTTGGCGACCCAAAAAAGGGAGCTGTAAAGCATCATAAAGTAAATTCGATATTCGTAGGCTCCATCGAGATGGCATTGTATCTGGTTCGTGAGTACGGATTTTCGATCAGAATGCGCGGCAACATCTCCGGCCAGAGAAATTTGATTTCTGCTGACAAGATTGAGTTCCTCAGATGACCGCCTTCTTCAACACCACGGTCGGCATGTCGTACGACTGGGCGTGGTTCACCGCGACGATCGTCGGCATCCTGGTCATCGCGCTGCCGTTGATGCTGGCGGTCGCGATGATCATCTATGCCGACCGCAAGATCTGGGCGGCGATGGCGCTGCGGCGGGGGCCGAACGTGGTCGGGCCGTTCGGGCTGCTCCAGTCGTTCGCGGACGGGCTCAAGGTCTTCCTGCAGGAAACGATCATCCCGTCGGCGGCGAACCGCATGCTGTTTCTGCTCGCGCCGATCATCACCTTCACCGTCGCGCTGATCGTGTGGGCGGTGATCCCGTTCCAGGCGGGGGTGGTGCTCGCCGACATCAACGTTGGGTTGCTCTACATCCTCGCGGCGTCGAGCCTCGGTGTGTACGGGATCATCCTGTCGGGCTGGGCGTCGAATTCCAAATATCCGTTCTATTCGGCGTTGCGCGCGGCGGCGCAGATGGTGAGTTACGAAGTCGCGATCGGGTTCATCCTGATCTCGGTCGTGCTGTGGTCGGGGACGTTCAACCTTTCCGGCATCGTGATGGCGCAGCAGAGCACGCTCGGCCTCCATATCAACGCGTTCGGGATCAACCCGCTGCTGTTCCCGATGGCGGTGATGTTCTTCATCTCCAGCCTCGCCGAGACGCAGCGCGCGCCGTTCGACCTGACCGAGGCGGAGAGCGAACTCGTCGCGGGATATCAGACCGAATATTCGTCGATGAGCTTCGCGCTGTTCTGGCTCGGCGAATATGCCAACGTGCTGTTGATGTGCGCGCTCAACGCGACATTGTTCTGGGGCGGGTGGCTGCCGCCGATCGACTGGGCGCCGCTCTACGCCGTGCCGGGGATCATCTGGCTGTTCGCCAAGATCCTGTTCTTCTTCTTCCTGTTCAGCTGGGTGAAGGCGACGGTGCCGCGCTATCGCTACGACCAGTTGATGCGGCTGGGGTGGAAGATATTCCTGCCCGTGTCGCTGTTCTGGGTTTTCCTCGTCTCGGGCGTGCTGATGTGGCTGCGCGTAGGGTTTCAATCATGAACGTCGCGCAGATCATCAAATCGTTCACTTTGTGGGAATTCGTGAAGGCGCACGCGCTGACCTTGCGCTATTTCTTCAAGGCGAAGGCGACGATCAACTACCCGTTCGAGCGCAACCCGGTATCCCCGCGGTTCCGCGGCGAACATGCGCTGCGCCGCTATCCCAACGGCGAGGAACGCTGCATCGCGTGCAAGCTGTGCGAGGCGGTGTGTCCGGCGCAGGCGATCACGATCGAGGCCGAACCGCGCGATGACGGTAGCCGCCGCACGACGCGCTACGACATCGACATGACCAAATGCATCTATTGCGGGTTGTGCGCGGAGGCGTGCCCGGTCGATGCGATCGTCGAGGGGCCGAACTACGAATTCTCGACCGAAACCCGCGAGGAATTGATCTACGACAAGGCCAAGCTGCTCGACAATGGCGATCGCTGGGAAAGCGCGATCGCCGCGAACCTTGCCGCCGATGCGCCGTATCGGTAGGCGCAGCGCGATGATTCTGATGAACCAATTCCTCCCCGCAACGGGGAGGTGGCGCGCCGACGGCGTGACGGAGGGGCGGCCACAAGCGATGCGCCTGGAACTGCCCCTCCACCACGCGCTGCGCTCGCGGTCACCCTCCCCGGGCCGGGGAGGTATGGCGCTGTGATTCAGGCCATCGCCTTTTACCTGTTCGCGATCGTCGTGGTCGGATCGGGCGCGATGACGATTTCGTCGCGCAACCCGGTCCATTCGGTGATGTGGCTGATCCTGGCGTTCTTCAACGCGGCGGGACTGATGGTGCTCGTCGGCGCCGAGTTCATCGCGATGCTGCTCGTCATCGTCTATGTCGGTGCGGTCGCGGTACTGTTCCTGTTCGTGGTGATGATGCTCGATATCGATGTCGCGGAAATGCGCGCGGGCGTCGCGCGCTATTTCGCGGTCGGGCTGGCGCTCGCGGTGGCGTTGGCGGCCGAAATACTGATCGGGATCGGCGCGTGGGAAGCCGGCGGGGTCAAGATTTCGCGGCGCGCGGCGCCGATCGACAGCGCGGTGCCCAACATCCAGGCGATCGGCGACCTGCTCTACACGCGCTACCTGTTCGTGTTCGAAGGTGCCGGGCTGGTGCTGCTGGTCGCAATGATCGGCGCGATCGTGCTGACCCACCGCCAGCGCAGCGGCGTTCGTCCGCAGAATATCAGCCGCCAGAACGCACGCCGTCCGCAGGACGCGACGCGCAACGTCCAGCCGCCGGTGGGCGAGGGGGTGGAATTGTGATCGGTCTTACCCATTATCTCGTCGTCGCGGCGATCCTGTTCACGATGGGGGTGCTCGGCATTTTCCTCAACCGCAAGAATCTGATCGTCATCCTGATGGCGATCGAGCTGATCCTGCTCGCGGTGAACCTCAACCTCGTCGCGTTTTCGGCCTATCTCCACGATCTGGTCGGGCAGGTATTCGCGATGTTCGTCCTCACCGTCGCGGCGGGCGAGGCGGCGATCGGGTTGGCGATCCTGGTCATCTATTTCCGGAGCCGCGGGACGATCGCGGTCGACGACGTCAATCGGATGAAGGGCTGACCGTGATCCTCTTCATCGTGTTCCTCCCGCTGCTGGCCGCGATCATCGCGGGCCTTGGCAACAAGTCGATCGGCGCGGTTCCCGCCAAGCTGGTGACGACCGGCGCGCTGTTCGCCAGTTGCGCGCTGAGCTGGCCGATCTTCATCGGCTATCTGATGGGCACGACGACCGCCGGGGTGACCCCGGTGCTTCACTTCATCCAGTCGGGGACGATGGACGTCGCCTGGGCGCTGCGCGTCGATGCGCTGACCGCGGTGATGCTGGTGGTGATCACGACCGTGTCGGCGCTCGTCCACCTGTATAGCTGGGGCTATATGGAGGAGGACCCCGATCAGCCGCGGTTCTTCGCGTATCTGTCGCTTTTCACCTTCGCGATGCTGATGCTCGTCACCGCGAACAACCTCGTCCAGATGTTTTTCGGCTGGGAAGGCGTGGGCCTCGCCAGCTATCTGCTGATCGGGTTCTGGTTCAGGAAGCCAAGCGCTAACGCGGCCGCGATCAAGGCATTCGTCGTCAACCGCGTCGGCGACCTTGGCTTCATGCTCGGGATCTTCGGGACGTATCTGGTGTTTCACACCGTCTCGATCCCGGAAATTCTCGCCGCGGCGCCGGGCATGGCCGGATCGACGATCGGATTCCTCGGCTACCGCTTCGACACGATGACGGTGCTGTGCCTGTTGCTGTTCGTCGGCGCGATGGGCAAGTCGGCGCAGTTGGGCCTCCACACCTGGCTGCCCGACGCGATGGAGGGACCGACCCCGGTATCGGCGCTGATCCACGCCGCGACGATGGTCACCGCGGGCGTATTCATGGTGTGCCGCCTGTCGCCGATGTTCGAGACCAGCCCGACCGCGCTGCACTTCGTCACCTTCATCGGCGCGGCGACGTGCCTGTTCGCGGCGACGATCGCGATGGTGCAGACCGACATCAAGCGCGTCATCGCCTATTCGACGTGTTCGCAGCTCGGCTACATGTTCTTCGCGGCAGGCGTCGGCGCATACGGCGCAGCGATGTTCCACCTGTTCACCCACGCCTTCTTCAAGGCGCTGCTGTTCCTGGGCGCGGGATCGGTGATCCATGCGATGCACCACGAACAGGATATGCGCTATTATGGCGGCTTGCGTAAGCAGATCCCGGTCACCTTTTGGGGGATGATGGCGGGGACGCTGGCGATCACCGGGGTAGGCCTACCCGGCGTGTTCGGGCTGCCCGCGATCGGGTTCGCCGGATTCCATTCGAAAGATGCGATCATCGAGGCGGGCTGGGCGTCGGGCAATCCGGGCGTGTGGTTCGTCGGCGTGCTCGTCGCGCTGATCACCAGTTTCTATTCGTGGCGGCTGATGTTCCTGACCTTTTGGGGCGCGCCGCGCTGGGCCGCGAGCGAGCATATCCAGCATGCGCTGCATGACGCGCACGGGCATCACGGCGACGAGCATCATCCCGAAGAGGCGCACGGCAATTCGCCCGAGGCCGAGGATGCGGGCGAGCATCCGCATGCCGATGGTGCGCATCACGAGGAACTGCCCCACGGCACCGGCGGCTATCACCCGCATGAGAGCCCGTGGTCGATCCTGATCCCGTTGATCATCCTGTCGATCGGTGCGGTCGCGGCGGGGTATGTGTTCCACAGCTTCTTCATCGAGCCCGCGTCGGGCGAGGAATATTGGAAGGGGGCGATCGCGTATCGCGAGCAGCTAATGCACGCGATGCATGGCATCCCGACCTGGGTGAAGCTGTCGGCGACGGTGGCGATGCTGATCGGGCTGGGCACCGCATGGTATGCGTATATCCGCAATGCCGATTTCCCCGCGGCGGTGGCCGACCAGTTCCGCGTCATCTATCGCTTCCTCGCGCACAAATGGTATTTCGACGAACTGTACGATCTGTTGTTCGTGCGCCCCGCCTTCGCGATCGGGCGGTTCCTGTGGCATCGCGGTGACGAAAAGACGATCGATCGGTTCGGGCCGAACGGATCGGCCTGGATCGTCGTGCGCGGTGCGCGCGTCGCGGGGCGCCTCCAGTCCGGATATGTCTATACCTATGCGTTCGTCATGCTGATCGGGCTTACCGCGGCCGTTACCTGCGTGATCGCGAAGTGAGCGGGTTCTCAAACAATGCCAACTCAGCCGCCGTTCGCCCTGAGCCTGTCGAAGGGAGCTTTCGGGACCCGTGCTTCGACAAGCTCAGCACGAACGGCAAAAGGGCGATAGCGCGATGAGCGGCTTCCCGATCCTCTCCATCATGCTCGCCGTTCCGGCGATCGCGGCGATCGCGTGCCTGCTGCTGAGCGCGGAGAATGCGCGGCGGGTGGCGCTGGTCGCAACGCTGGTCGACCTCGCACTCGGGGTCATGCTGTGGGCGAATTACGACATCGGCGGCGCGCAATGGCAGTTCGTCGAGCACGGGATCAACGTCGGTCGGTTCGGCTGGGATCTCGGCATCGACGGCTTCGCGCTGTTGCTGATCATGCTCAGCGTGTTCCTGATGCCGATCTGCATCGGCGCGAGCTGGCAGGCGATCACGACCCGCGTCCCCGAATATATGGCGGCGTTCCTGTTCACCGAAGTGCTCATGATCGGCACCTTCGCGGCGCAGGATCTGTTCCTGTTCTATATCTTCTTCGAGGCCGGGCTGATCCCGATGTACTTGATCATCGGGGTCTGGGGCGGCGCGAACCGGATTTACGCGAGCTACAAATTCTTCCTCTACACGCTGCTCGGCTCGGTGCTGATGTTCGTCGCGATGCTCTACATGGCGCACACTGCGGGGACGACGAGCATTCCCGCGCTGATGAACTACGATTTCCCCAGCGGGGTCCAGACCTGGCTGTGGCTCGCGTTCTTCGCCTCATTCGCGGTCAAGATGCCGATGTGGCCGGTCCATACCTGGCTGCCCGACGCGCACGTCCAGGCGCCGACCGCGGGATCGGTGATTCTGGCAGGCGTGCTGCTGAAGCTGGGCGGTTACGGCTTCCTGCGGTTTTCGCTCCCGATGTTCCCGGAAGCATCGGCGCAGCTGACGTGGCTGATCTTTGCGCTGTCGGCGGTGGCGGTGATCTATACCAGCCTCGTCGCGCTGGTGCAGAACGACATGAAGAAGCTGATCGCCTATTCGTCCGTCGCGCACATGGCGATCGTGACGATCGGGCTGTTCGCGTTCAACCGGCAGGGGATCGAGGGTGCGATGCTCGTGATGCTCAGCCACGGGCTGGTGTCGGGCGCGTTGTTCCTGTGCGTCGGCGTGATCTACGACCGGCTGCATACCCGCGAGATCAGCCGTTATGGCGGGCTGGCAATCAACATGCCGCGCTATGCGCTGTTTTTCCTGCTGTTCACGATGGCGTCGATCGGGTTGCCGGGGACGAGCGGGTTCGTCGGCGAATTCCTGTCGTTGATGGGCACATACCAGCTGTCGACCGGGATCGCGCTGCTGTGCACGACCGGGATCATCCTGGGTGCGGCGTATATGCTGTATCTGTATCGCCGGGTCGTGTTCGGCGAGATCAAGAGCGACGATGTCGCCGCGATGCCGGACGTCTCGACGCGCGAACTGTGGCTGCTCGCGCCGATCGCGGCGGTGGTGTTGTGGATGGGGGTGTATCCCGAAAGCTTCATCGCGCCGATGCGCAAGGATGTCGGCGTGCTGCTCGCGCGGATCGACCGCGCGACACCGATCAGCGATTCCCGACCGACCGCGGGGAAGCCCGCCGCCATTACCGCAGCGCATGAGGGCGCTCACTGATGTCCTATGCTGCCAATCTTGCGATGACCCTGCCCGAGATCGTGCTCGGGCTCGGCGCGATCGCGTTGATGCTCGTTGCGGCCTGGGGCGGGAGCGCCTCGACCAAGGCGGTGTCCTGGGCATCGGTCGCGGTGCTGGTGGGCGCGGGGATCGCGCTGATCGGGCCGGCGTCGAGCGGGGGCGAGGCGTTCGGCGGGCTGTATCGCGCCGACGGCTTCGCGGCGTTCGCGAAGGTGCTGATCTATGCCGCCGCGGCGGTCGCGATCATGATGGCACCGTCGTTCTTCGAACGGACCAGCGGCGACGATCTGCGCCCCGAATATCCCGTCCTGATCCTGCTCAGCGCATGCGGGATGGGGATGATGGTGTCGGCGAGCGACATGCTGACGCTGTACGTCGGGCTCGAGCTGCAGAGCCTTGCGGCGTATGTGCTCGCGAGCTTCATGCGGCGCGATGCGCGCTCGGCGGAGGCGGGACTCAAATATTTCGTGCTCGGCGCGCTCGCGAGCGGGATCCTGCTCTACGGGATCAGCCTCGTCTATGGGTTCAGCGGGACGACGCTGTTTTCGGGCATCGCCGACGCCTATGCGGGATCGCGGTCGATCGGACTGATGGTCGGCCTCGTGTTCGTGTTCGCGGGTCTCGCGTTCAAGATCAGCGCGGTGCCGTTCCACATGTGGACGCCCGACGTGTACGAAGGCGCGCCGACGCCGGTCACCGCATTCTTCGCCTCCGCCCCCAAGGTCGCGGCGATGGCGCTGAGCGTCCGGGTCGCGGTCGATGCGATGGGGCCGGCGACCGACCAGTGGCGCCAGATCGTGATCTTCGCCAGCCTGGCCTCGATCATTCTCGGCGCGGTCGCGGCGATCGGGCAGACCAACGTCAAGCGGCTGCTCGCCTATTCGTCGATCAACAACATCGGTTTCGCGCTGGTCGGTCTGGCGGCGGGGACACGCGAGGGTGTCGCATCGGTGCTGTTCTACCTCACCGTGTATATCGTGATGACGCTCGGCAGCTTCCTCGTCGTGCTCCAGATGCGCGATGAGGCGGGTGAACCGGTCGAGACGATCGCGAGCATGGCCGGGTTGTCGCGGACCAAGCCGCTGCTGGCGCTCGCGATGGCGATGTTCATGTTCAGCCTGGCGGGGATTCCGCCGCTGCTGGGGTTCAACGCGAAGCTCGCGGTGTTCTCGGCAGCGGTCGATGCGGGGCTGTTCCCGCTCGCGGTGGCGGGCTTCGTCGCTTCGGTGATCGGGGCGTATTATTATCTGCGCGTCATCAAGGTGATGTATTTCGATGACCCGGCCCCTGCCTATGGCGGCGAGGCGGGGATCGTCGAGGGCGGGCTGATCGCGGCGGCCGCGGTGTTCGTATCGCCGGTCGGCTGGCTGCTGCTCGCGCCGCTGGGCGTTGCAACGCTGGGCGCGGCGCGGTCGCTGCTCTGAGCACGATCCGCACCGTCGCGGAGACGGGGTCGACCAACGCCGACATGCTCGAACTCGCGCGCAGCGGTGTCGCGGAAGGGCTGTGGTTGCGGGCGGAGCGCCAGACGCTGGGGCGGGGGCGGCAGGGCCGTGCGTGGGAGTCGCCGATCGGCAACTGCTATGCGACTAATCTGGTCAGGCTGAGGCCGACCGATCCGCCGGCCGCGACGCTGGCGCTGGTCGCGGCGGTAGCGTTGGCGGAGGCGGTATCGGTTTATACGCGCCGACCGTCACCACGGCTCAAATGGCCTAACGACCTGCTGATCGACGGCGCAAAGCTGTCGGGCATCCTGCTCGAACGCGCCGATGATGCGGTGGTGATCGGGATCGGCGTGAACCTGGCGCATCACCCCGATTTGGCTGAGCGCCCGACCACCAGCCTGGCGGCGCACGGCGTGGTCGTGGCACCCGAGAACTTTATCGACACGCTCGCCGACAGCGTCGCGCGCTGGCTGTCGCGCTGGCGCAGCGAAGTGCTCGCGCCGGTGCGCCAGCGCTGGCTCGACCTCGCGCACCCGATCGGCACCGCGCTGACCGTGCGCCTGCCCGATGGCACCGCGATCGACGGGCTGTTCGATGGGCTCGATTCGGACGGCGCGCTGATCCTGCGCTTGGCGGACGCGACCCGGCGTGTCATTCACGCCGCCGACGTCTTCCTGCTGTAAGGAACCCCATGCTGCTCGCGATCGATGCCGGGAATACCAATGTCGTCTTCGCGCTGGTGGCGGGGCGCGAGATCAAGGCGCGCTGGCGGATCGCAACCGATCCGCGCCGAACCGCGGACGAATATGCGGTGTGGCTGAGCCAGCTACTGTCGCTCGAAGGGTTCGACCGCAGCGATGTCGATCGCGTCGTGATCGCGACCGTCGTGCCGCGCGCGATGCACAACCTCCAGGTGCTCAGCTCCAAATATTTCAAGACCGAGGCGATGATCGCCGGGCGCGCGCCGCTGGAATGGGGGATCGCGATCGACGTCGACGAACCCGCCTCGCTCGGCGCGGATCGCGCGATCAACACGATCGCGGCGCACGCACTCCACGACGGCGATTTGATCGTGATCGATTTCGGGACCGCGACGACGTTCGACGTCAGCGATTATTCGGGCGCGTACAAGGGCGGGATCATCGCGCCGGGGATCAACTTGTCGCTCGATGCGCTGGTCACCGCCGCGGCGAAGCTGCCCCGCATCGCGATCGAGGCGCCCGCGATTCCCGGCGTGATCGGGCGCAATACGGTCGACCAGATGTCGATCGGGGTGTATTGGGGCTATATCGCGATGATCGAGGGACTGGTTGCGCGGTTGAAAACCGAGGTCGCGCGGCCCGTCAAGGTGATCGCGACGGGCGGATTGGCCACTCTTTTCGAACGACATACCAACGTGTTCGACGTGATCGAACCAGACCTGACCATCCAGGGGCTGGCGATCATGGTCGACAATGCCCATATCACCCCGTGACGCGCTCGCGCCGACCTGGCCTGCGGGCGTCCACGACATTCCTGAAAGTATCGAATGACCCCCAAGAATAACGAATTGCTCTTCTGTGCCCTCGGTGGCTCGGGAGAGATCGGCATGAACGTCAATCTCTATGGCGCGAACGGCAAATGGCTGATGGTCGATTGCGGCATCACCTTCGCCGACGCCGCCTATCCGGGCATCGACGTGATCCTGCCCGACCTCGCGTTCATCGAAGAGCGCGCCGCCGACCTCGTCGGTATCGTGCTGACGCACGGGCATGAAGATCATATCGGCGCGCTGCCGTACCTCGCGGAGGATCTGGGCGTGCCGCTCTACGCCACGCGCTTCACCGCGGGGCTGATCCGCGGCAAGCTCGACGAGGAAGGGATCGCGAACCGCGTCTCGCTCAAAATCGTCGAGACCGGCAAGGCATTCAAGGTCGGGCCGTTCGGCCTCACCTTCGTCGAACTGTCGCATTCGATCCCCGAACCCAATGCGCTGATCATCGACACCCCCGCGGGGCGGGTGTTTCACACCGGCGACTGGAAGCTCGACGCGACCCCGGTCATCGGCAAGCCGACCAGCCCCGAAGCGCTCGCAGCGATCGGCGATGAAGGCATCGACGTGCTGGTGTGCGATTCGACCAACGTCTTCAACCAGGAGGCATCGGGCTCCGAAGCGAGCGTCCGGGTTGGGCTGACCGAGACCGTGGCGAAGGCGAAGGGCCGCGTGCTCGTCACCACCTTCGCGTCGAACGCGGGGCGGCTGCATACGCTGGGGCAGGTTGCCAAGGAGACCGGGCGCAAGCTGTGCGTGACCGGGCGGTCGCTCGACCGGATCCTGAAGGTGGCGCAGGCGACCGGCTATCTGCTCGATTTCCCCGAGACGGTCGATCCCGACACCGCGATGCGGCTGCCGCGTAACACGGTGCTGATCGTCGCAACCGGCGGGCAGGGCGAACCGCGCGCTGCGCTGGCGCGGGTGGCGGAAGGATCGCATCCGATCAAGCTCGAGAGCGGCGACACCGTCATTTTCTCGTCGAAGCAGATTCCCGGCAACGAGGTCGCGATCGGGCGGATCCAGAACACGCTCGCGGGACGCGGCGTCGAGATGGTGACCGAACGCCAGGCGCACGTCCATGTCTCGGGCCATCCCGGACGGCCCGAGCTCGCCAAGATGTACGACTGGATCAGGCCCGACGTGCTCGTGCCCGTCCATGGCGAGATGCGCCACATGATGGAACATGCGCGGTTCGGGCTTGCCGAGGGCATCCCCGAAACGATCGTCCAGTCCGACGGCGATATCTTGCGCCTGCTGCCCAAGGTGGCGAAGATCGGCAACGCCACCGTCGGGCGGCTGGTGCTCGATGGCGACGTGATCCTCCCCGCCGATGGCGGCACGATGAACGAGCGCCGCAAGCTGGCGCTCAACGGCCAGATTTCGGTCGCGATCGCGCTCGACAAGGGCGGGCGCATCATCGGCACGCCGCAGGTTCGCATCCAGGGCATCCCGGTCGAGGAAGATCGCGCCGATTTCGTCAGCGATGTGATCGCGGCGGCGGGAGCGGCGGTGAAGAGCGGCAATCGCGACGTCGAGCGGCGGCGCGAGGATATCCGCTTGGCGGTGCGCAAGATCACCACCCGCTGGACCGGCAAGAAGCCGATCGTCGACGTGCTGCTGATCCAGGGCTGATCGGCGATGAAGCTGACGTCGATGATCGCGATCTACGCCCTGATCTGGGCGTTTTCGGTCTTCCTCGTCCTGCCGTTCGGGGTGCGCACGACGCGGGAAATGGGGGGCGACCTGATCCCGGGTCAGGCCGAGAGTGCCCCCCACGAACTGCACCTCGGCAGGATCGCGGTGCGCGTCACGATCGTCGCGACGCTGGTGTTCCTGCTATTCCTTGCGAACTATGAGTTTGGGTGGCTCACCACCGACGCGTTCAACGGCTATGCCCAGCGGGCGGTCGGCACGACCTAGCGCAGCCGCTGGATCGCCTGGGCGAGCGCGACGTAGAGCTTGCCCATATCCGACGACAAGAGGGTGATCCCGAGCGGCGAACCGTCGCGCTGCGCGAGCACCGCGCGGAGCATCGCCTCGAAATCGTGGATGTAACGGTTGACGCTTTCGCGGAACGACGCGTCGTCGTCGTAGAGCCGCGCGATGTCGCGGGCGTCGCCGGGCTCCAGGATACGGACCGCGCGGCGGGTGAACACGCCGCGATCGCCCTTGAGATAGGCCGCCCATGCGCTGTCGGACACGTCGGGAGCGAAGGTCTTGGCGATGTCGATCGAGGCCGAATTGAGCGATTCGATCAGCAGCGAAACGCGCCGCGAGAAGGTGTCGCGGTCATGGTCCTCGCGTTCGGCGCGGGCATCCTCGAACCGGGTTTCGAGAATCGCGGTCTGGTCCGCGATTTCGCGGACCTGATCGGCGAGCAGTTCGGTCGCGCGGGTCGCGGCATCGACCGCGGTCGCGGTGGCATCGCCGATCGCGGCGACCTGGCGCTCGACGGTGTCGCTCGTCGCGCGGCGCATCGCGTCGGCGCTCGCGGCACCCAGCGCATCGGCGGCTTCGGGGATGACCGTCGCGAGCGTTTCGCGCGCCTTGTCGGCGGCGACCGCGGCGGTATCGCGGACCCGGAGTAGCGCGTCGATCAGCCGCGGCGCGGCTTCTTCGGCGAAGGCGTGGGTCTTGCCGATCGTGCCGTCGACCATCGCGCCGAGTTCGTCCGCCTTTTCGCGCCCTTCGGTCAGCGTATCGAGCAGCGTTTTCGACAGGTGATCGAGCGTCCGCCGCTGTTCGGCGATGACGCCCGCGATCGCCTCGATCGCATCGTGGGTGCTTTCGGCGGCGGTGACGAGCGCGAGCAGTTCGGGTTTCGCCTGGACGACGACCGCCTTGCTCGCCGCGACCTTCGTGTCGAGCCGGCTGAGCGCGTCGGGGAGCGTTTCGTCGATTTCGCGCGCCGCGGAATCGAGTGCGATGAGCAGGGTTTCGGTGGTGCCGATCGTGCGCGTGGCCATCGCTTCGCCCGCCTTCAGCGCTTCGGTCATCGCGTCCGCCGATCCGCCGAGCGCGCTGATCGAAGCGGCCAGGTGCTGGGATTTGCCAACACCCTGTTCGTGGAGCGCGTCGATCCGCAGTTCGACGCGACCGATCCCCGAATCGAGCCCTGCAAGCAGATCGTCGGTCGCGGCGCGCTGGCCTTCGAGGCGCTGGGTGACGCGGTCGATCACCGATTCGACCGTGGCGATCCGTTCGGCCAACGCCTCGGCGCTGTCGCGCGCGGCGTGATCGAGTGCGGCCTGGTTGGCACCGACCATCGCGAGCACCGCTTCGCCCTGCGCCGCGATCCCCTGACGGGCCTGGTCGACCGCGTCGGCGGTGCGCCCGAGCAGCGCATCGACCGCGGTCGACATGTCGCCAGTGACCGTTTCGAGCCGGGCGCCCGCGGTCTCGCTGGTCGCCTCCATCCGCGCAATATGCGCGGCGAGGCGCTGCGCCGCACCGCCCGCGACGCCATCGGCTTCGCGGCCGCGTTCGGCGAGCGCGGCGAGTTGCGCATCGAGCGCGGCGGCGTGCTCGCTCGCCGAGAGCCCGGTGGCTTCCAGCCGATCCGCGATTGCGCTGGTTTCGGCCTGCGCGCGCGGGAGCGAGGCGAGGAGAATCTCGAGGCTCTGCTGTGCGCCGCCCGCGGCGTCACGCAGCGCGGCGGCGTGCGAATCGGCCTGGCCGATTTCGAGCGCGAGATGGCGGCCGATCGAGGACAGCCGCTCATTGGCACCGTCGCCCATCGCCATCAGCGTCGTGATCTGCTCCGCGAGCGCGCGCCGATTCGCTTCGAGCGTGGCGGCGATGGCGGAAACGGTGCGTTCGAGGCTCGCGGCCTCGGCGTGCATCGCGCGTGCGGTGTTGCCGAAGCGCCGCGCCTCGCGCCGACTCGTTCGCATCGCGAGCAGCCAGACGATGCCGAGCAGCGCCGGGATCGTCGCCAGCGCCGCGACGAACTGCGCGAGCGCGACGGGGCCGAGCGTGGCAAGCGAATCGCGCGCGAACCACAGCATCGCGGCGATCCATGCCACGCCCGCGACGACCGCGACCGCGCCCAGCGAGCGATACGACCCCGCCGCGGGCTCTTCTTCGTGCTCGGCGACGGTGGTGAGGTCGAATCCCGAATCGCCCTGGTCGATCGCACCATCGGTGTCGCTTGGCGCCTGCGGCTCTGTTTCCGCGCGGATATCTACGATCATGGAACCCCCGTTCATCGCCGATATTTACCACGTTTGGGCGAGTCACAAAGCGATAACGCAATGATTGCTTAACCAGCCGCCGATTAGACCGACGCGATGGCCTATGATCCCGGTGCAATCGATGCGACTCTGGCAGCCGCGGTGGGCGACGAGCCCGGGCTGATCGCGGAGCTGCGGATGGCGTTCGTCGAGAGTGTCGAGCGCTCGCTCGCGGCGCTGGGCACCGCCGAAGACGCCGTGGCGTGGCGCGACGCGGCGCTGCGGCTGAAGGGATTGTCCGCGAGTTTCGGTGCGATCCGGCTGATGGCGCTGGCGAGCGATGCGGAGACGCGGCCGTTCGATACCGATATCCTCAGCAAGCTGACCCGGTCGATCGCGCGACTCTGACCCCTTACGGGATCGCGGGCGGGGTTTGCATCCGGGGTTGCACGCCCTAACAGCCGGACATGCTTGCCGGCCTCATTATCGCCACCCACGACGCGGCCGATCGATCGCAGATGCTCACCGCCACCCTGCCGTTCGGTGGCGTGACGCTGATCGAATATCAGGCGAGGCTGTTGATCGGGGCAGGGGCCTCGCAGATCGTCGTGATGGTCGCGCGACTGACCCCCGAACTGCTGGGCGCGATCAACCGGATCGGTCGACGTGACGTGACCGTCGACACGGTGCGATCGGCGGCGGAAGCGGCCGAGAAATTCCATCCACTCGCGCGAGTGTTGATGCTGGCAGATGGCCTGACGACCACCCCCGATGTCGTCGCCGCGATGGCGCACGAAGGGGGCGATGCGTTGCTCGTCGTCGGCGAAGACGAGCGCGACGGCGCGTTCGAACGCGTCGGTGGCGGCATGGCGTGGGCCGGCATCGCGCGGCTCGATCCCCGGCGGATCGCCGAACTGGCCGCGTTGCCGCGCGATTACGACATGGAATCGACGCTGGTTCGGCTCGCGTCGCAGGCACGCGCGACGCACGTCGAACTGCCTGCGGGGGCGCTCACGCGCGGGCATGGCATCGATCACGGTGGCGCGATCATTGCCGAGCGCGGCCGCAGCGTGTTGCGCGATGCGCTGTCGGCCGGATCGACCTGGTTCGACCGGCTGGTGATCGCGCCGCTCGCGCGGGTGCTGGTGCCGGTGGCGGTGCGGCGCGCGATTCCGGTGGTGATGATCGGGCTGGGCGGGGTGGCGCTGGGGCTGGGCGGACTGATTGCACTATGGTGGGGCAAGCCCGCGCTGGGAACGGTGACGGCGTTGATCGGCGCGATCGTCTTTGCGTTGACCGCGCGGCTTGCAATGTTGCGCGACGAGCGCGCGCAGGAGGGGGCGCTGGAGGCGGCGGCGTTGGCGCTGCCGATGTTGGCGATCCTGGTCGATGGGCACGCGATGATGCTTGCCCAGGCCAATGGTGGTCCCCAGATCGTGGCGGTGGCCACGGTGACCGCGAGTGCGCTCGCCGAGCGTGCGGCGACCGCGATCGAGCGACCTTGGTGGGGCGCGAATCCCGCCTGCTGCCTGGCGGTCGCGGCAATCGGCGCGCTGGTCGGCTCCCCCGTTGCCGGGCTGGCGCTGGCGGCGCTAGTGGCGACCGCGACGCTGGCGGGAGAAATCGAGTTACTGCGGCGGCAAGCTTAGCAGCGTTTTAACGAGGCGAGCGGTAGGGACGGACGATGTCGGTCGAACCAGACCCTGCAGGCAACGGGATCGATGCCCGTCTAGCCGCCGCGCGCGGTGCGTCGGCGCGCGCCGATTCGCGGCTGACCGGATCGATCGACGATTTCTTTTTGGCCGGCGACGCGCGGCTCGACGAACGGACTCGGATTCTGGTCGGGCGGCTGCTCGGCGGGATCGTGCACGGCATCGAGACCGATATCCGTCGCGATGCTGCGCGCGTCCTGGCGGGGCGCAAATCGACCGATCGCGCGGAGGCGCTGTTGCGCGGGCATGACGATGTCGTCGAGCGGTTGTCGCGCGCAGGCTTGCTACGCGATCGCGCGTTGATGGACGAACTGATTGCGCGGGTGCGCGGCGACATCGTCGCGGGCGCGCTGCCGATCGATGCGGTCGAACCCGATGCGCCGAGCGTGCTCGTGCGCTTGGCGGACAGCGGCGACGGAGTCGTGGCAGCCGCCGCGCGCGCGCTGCTCAGCGCGGAAACGCGGCGGCGGACGACATCCGATGATGCGATCCTGCCAAGCGATCTGCCCGCGGAACTTCACCACCGATTGATCTGGTGGATCGCGGCGACGATCCGCGAGGCCAGCGTCACCACGAACGGCGAGGACGGATCGACCGACCGCGCGATCGTCGAGGCGGCCCAGCGCAGCCTTGCCGCGCACGACGAGGGCGATCGTGCCGAGGCGATCGCGATGAGGCTTGCGCTCGCGATCGACCCGCGCGCCGACGAGCTGGCGCCACTGTTGATCGAGGCGCTGCGCGACCGGCGGCTGATCTTGTTCATCGCGTGCATGGGGCGCGCGCTCGACCTGGATTACGACAGCGCACGCGCGATCGTGCTGGAGCCCGAGGGCGATCGGCTGTGGCTGGCGCTGCGTGCGCTCGATCTCGATCGGCCAACGGTGGCGCGGATCGGACTGTCGCTCGCCGAGGCCGATCCGCGCCGCGATCTCGACCGGTTCGCCGATGAGATCGACGCAATCGCGGCGATTCCGGTCGAGGTGGCGCGGTCGGCGCTGGCGCCGCTGACGTTGCATCACGACTTGAGGCTGGCGATCGACGCGCTGACCCGGCGGGGAATGCGATGAAACCCGACGGCTTGCCCGAAATCCCGGTGTCGCATGCGCTGATCGATGCGACCGGTCGGCTGATCGCCGCGGACCCCGCGATCGAGGCGCTCAACGACGCGGCGGGGGGCACGATCGGTGCGCCGCTGGCGGTGCCGCCGCTGGCGACGATCGTGCGACTCGCGCGGCGGCTGGATATTCTGGTGTCGCGCCGGGTGACGGTGGCGGATGGCGAATCGGACCTCGAACTGTGGGTCCGGGCGCAGCCCGAGGGCGACGAGACCCGGCTCGCGATCAGCGGCTGGCGCGAGGTGCGGCCCGCCGCTTCGCCGACCGCCTCGACGGTCGGCGCGCCGATCGATGCCGAGCTGCGCTGGGACGTCGATGCCGCGTTGCGGCTGACGTTCGTGTCGATCGATGCGGCCCGCCGCTGGGGGATCGATGCGATCGCGTTGCTCGGCCAGCCGCTGACCGCACTGTTCGCCTTTTCGGATGAGATGATGCCGATCCTCGATGCGATCGCGCGGCAACGCCCGTTCGAGGAACAACGCGCGGTGGTGCGCGGCACCGATCGCCACGTCATCGTCGATGCGATCGTGCGGCAGGATGCGGGGGGCGCGTTCGCCGGGATGGTCGGTGGTGCCCAAACTGCGGATACTGAGCCAGCCGCGCGTGCGCCAGGCGATGCGCCGACCGCGGCGTTCACCCAGGGACTCGACAAGGCGCTGCGCGCGCCGCTCGCGCGGATCATCGCCAACGCCGACACGATCAACGCCGCGCCCGATGGCCCGGTCGGCGACGGCTATACGGGGTATGCCGCGGATATCGCGAACGCGGGCCGACACCTGCTCGGGCTGGTCGACGATCTCGTCGATCTGCAGGGGATCGAGCGCGACGGATTCAGTCTGGACGTCGAGCCGATCGACCT
Organism: Sphingomonas oligophenolica; assembly: GCF_006438955.1. Lineage (GTDB taxonomy): Bacteria > Pseudomonadota > Alphaproteobacteria > Sphingomonadales > Sphingomonadaceae > Sphingomonas > Sphingomonas oligophenolica_A. The sequence goes on from NZ_RCZK01000005.1 coordinate 100,815, forward strand.
CGCCGATATCGCGCGCCGCGCCGCGGGATTGCTGGCGGTGCGCGCGGGCAACGCCGAGGTGGCGATCGCGAAGCCACTCGAGGACATGCGCGTGCCCGCGCACGGCGATTTCCGCCGGGTACTACAGATTCTGGTCAATTTGATCGGCAATGCGATCCGCTATTCGCCCGCCGGGTCGGTCGTGATGATCGCGGCGGGGGTCGCCCACGGCCAGGCCTTCGCGACGGTCAGCGACCAGGGGAAGGGGATCGCGGTCGAGGACCAGGCGCGGATTTTCGAGAAATTCGAACGGATCGATCCGAGCGAGCCGGGCGGCAATGGCCTTGGCCTCTACATCGCGCGGCGGCTGGCGAGTGCGATGGCGGGGGATCTGGTCGTGGAGAGCGCCCCTGACGAGGGCGCACGGTTCACGCTGACGCTACCGGCGGACCCGGCGCGCGATCAGGATCAGCACCAGCCCTAACACCGCCAGGGCCGCGCCACGATCCGCCCACGGCCGCTGATCGAGCATGAAGCTCGACGCGGGCCAGTGGATATAGCCCAGCCCCTGCCCGATCCAGAGCAACCCCATCAGCGTCACAAGGACGCCGACGACGAGCAGGATCGACCGGAGCGGGCGCCGCATCAGCGCTCGCCGACTGGCACGTAGGGGCGCTGGGTCGGGCCGTTGTAGAGCTGGCGCGGACGCCCGATCTTCTGGTCGGGATCGGTGATCATCTCGTTCCATTGCGCGACCCAGCCGACGGTGCGGGCGAGCGCGAAGAGGACGGTGAACATCGAAGTCGGGAAGCCGATCGCCGACAGGATGACGCCCGAATAGAAATCGACGTTGGGAAACAGCTTCTTCTCGACGAAATACGGATCGTTGAGCGCCATCTCCTCGAGCTGGAGCGCGACGTCGAACACGGGATCCTTGACGTTGAGCGCGCTCAAGACCTCGCGGACGGTCTGCTGCATCACCGTCGCGCGCGGATCGTAGTTCTTGTAGACGCGGTGGCCGAAACCCATCAGGCGGAACGGATCGTTCTTGTCCTTGGCGCGCGCGATGAATTCGGGGATGCGATCGGGCGTTCCGATCTCGCGCAGCATGTTGAGCGCGGCCTCGTTGGCGCCGCCGTGCGCTGGCCCCCATAGGCACGCGATCCCCGCCGCGATGCACGCGAACGGGTTCGCGCCCGACGAACCCGCGAGACGGACGGTCGAGGTCGAGGCGTTCTGTTCGTGATCGGCGTGGAGGATGAAGATCCGGTCCATCGCCTGCTCGACGATCGGGTTGACCTCATAGGGCTCGGCGGGAACGCCGAAGGTCATTCGCAGGAAGTTGCCGGTGTAGGACAGCGAGTTGTCGGGATAGAGGAACGGCTGGCCCAGGCTGTACTTGAACGCCATCGCGGCGAGCGTCGGCATCTTCGCGATCAGCCGGTGCGACGCGATCGTGCGCTGCTGCGGATCGTGGATGTCGGTCGAATCGTGATAGAAGGCCGACAGCGCGCCGACGACGCCGCACATGATCGCCATCGGATGCGCATCGCGCCGGAAGCCGCGGAAGAAGGTCGCAAGCTGTTCGTGGACCATCGTGTGGCGGGTGATCGTCCAGGTGAAGGTGTCGAGTTCCTCCTTGGTCGGCAATTCACCGTTGAGGAGAAGGTGCGCGACCTCCATGAAGCTCGATTTCTCCGCCAGTTCGCCGATCGCATAGCCGCGATGGAGCAAGACGCCTTCGTCGCCGTCGATATAGGTCAGTTTCGACTGGCAACTCGCGGTCGAGGTGAAGCCGGGGTCGTAAGTAAAGGCGCCGGTGTTTGCGTAGAATTTGCGGATATCGACGACGTCCGGGCCGACCGAGCCCGTCATGATCGGATAGCTCCCATCCTTGTCGTGGAGTGAGATGCTGGCTGAGTCCGTCATGTTGGTCCTTCCTGTCAGGCTGCCATCTGGTCGTTGATCCGACCGAGGCTTTCCTCGCGGCCTAAGACTACGAGGACGTCGAAAATGCCGGGCGAGGTCTTGCGCCCGGTGAGTGCGGCGCGGAGCGGCTGGGCGACCTGGCCGAGCTTGACGCCGCGGTCTTCCGCCACCTGCCGTACCGCAGTTTCCAAAGCCTCCGTATCCCAGTGGTGCACTGCGTCAAGCGCAGCGTGGACACCGGCCAGGATCGACGGCGCCTCTCCTGCCAATAGATCGGCGGCGGCGGGGTCGATGGCAAGGGGGCGGGTCGCGAACAGGAAGGCGGCGTTGGTCGCCAGCTCGTTCAGATTGGCGGCCCGGGCCTTTAACGACGGCATGGCACGGCGCAGCAATGGGATTGAATCGCTGCCATAGCCGCCGATCGCCGCGACCAGCGCCGCGAGCCGATCATCGTCGGCTTCGCGGATGTAATGGCCGTTGAGGTGTTCGAGTTTCTTGAGGTCGAACCGCGACGGGCTCTTGCCGACCGCGGCGAGGTCGAACCATTCGGTTGCCTGGGCGCGGCTGATGATCTCGTCGTCGCCATGGCCCCACCCCAGACGGAGCAGATAATTGCCGAACGCTTCGGGCAATATGCCGAGTTCGTCGCGATACGCCTCGACCCCGACCGCGCCGTGGCGCTTCGACATCTTCGCGCCGTCGGTGCCGTGGATCAGCGGGATGTGCGCGTAGATCGGATCGGGCCAGCCGCCTTCGACCGCGTTCATCGCGCGATAGATCGGGAGCTGGCGGAATGCGTTGTTGAGGTGGTCGTCGCCGCGGATGACATGCGTTACGCCCATGTCGTGATCGTCGACGACGACCGCGAGCATATAGGTCGGCGTGCCGTCGGAGCGCAGCAGGACCATGTCGTCGAGTTCGGCGTTCTGGACCGTGACGATCCCCTGGACCAGGTCGTCGATGGCCGTCGCGCCATCGCGCGGGGCCTTCAGGCGGAGCACGAACGGCTGATCGGCGGGGGCGGTGGCGGGATCGGCGTCGCGCCACGGGCTGCGGAGGCGGAGCGGCTGCTTCGCCGCCTGCGCCGCGGCGCGCTGCGCGGCGATCTCGTCCTGCGTCATGTAGCAGCGATAGGCGTGGCCACTCGCGACCATCGCGTGCGCAACCGCGGCATGGCGGTCGGCGCGCGCGAACTGGAAGATCGCATCGCCGTCCCAATCGAGCCCGAGCCAGCGCATGCCGTCGAGGATCGCGTCGATCGCGGGCTGGGTCGAGCGCGCGCGGTCGGTATCCTCGATGCGGAGGAGGAAGGTGCCGCCATGATGGCGCGCGAACAGCCAGTTGAACAACGCGGTGCGCGCGCCGCCGAGATGGAGGTAGCCCGTCGGCGACGGGGCGAAACGGGTAACGACGCGGGCGCCGTCGGAGGAGGTCGGTCCGGACACGTCGTCCGCGACCATTTCAGGTGTTGCGCCCAATCGCGGGTGCTCCCAAGCTACGGAATCGATGGCCAGTACAGCCGCCGCGCCCCCTAGCATGCGCCCTTGGCGGCGACAAATGCCGCGTGTCCGCGGATTGGCCGATCGCGTCGAGCGGTGGCTGGAGGCGGAGCGCGATCAATTGCCGCTGTGGATTCCGGTCGCACTGGGCGCGGGGGTGTCGGCGTGGCTGATCCTCCGCGACGCGCGGCAATGGGACATCGCGGCGCTGATGCTCGCGGCGATCGCGTTCGGTGCGCTGGCGGCGGGGCTGCACGGACGCGCGGGGCGCGTGATCGGAATCGGCGCGGCGCTAATGCTGGTGGGCCTTGCGATGCTGTGGTGGCGCGCGGAACGCATCGCGGCGCCGGTGCTGGCGCATCCGGCGGTGGTGATGCTGCGCGGGACAGTGGTGCGCGCGGAGACGTTGTCGGCGCGGGGGCTGGTTCGCGTGACGCTGGCGACCGCCGTCGCGGGCGTGCCGCCGCGGGTGCGCGTCAATCTTGCGGAGAAGGATGTGCCCGCCGGACTGGGCCGCGGGGCGGTGATCGCGCTGAAGGCGAGGTTGATGCCGCCGCCACCGCCCGCGGTGCCGGGGGCGTATGATTTCGAACGGGTTGCGTGGTTTGCGCGATTGGGCGCCACCGGGCGCGGGTTCGCGCCGGTCACGGTCGTGACGGCTGCGCGTGCCGGGTCGGACCTGCGATCGGCGCTGACCGCGCATATCACCGCGCGATTGCCGGGGAGCGCGGGCGGGGTCGCGGCGGCCCTGGCGACGGGGGACGAGGGCGCGATCACCGAAGAGGACGCCAACGCGATGCGCCGTGCAGGGCTGGCGCATCTGCTGTCGGTGAGCGGGCTCCACATCACCGCGGTCGTCGGCGCGACGATGCTGCTTGTGCTGCGGGTGCTGGCATTGAGCCCGTGGCTGGCATTGCGGGCGCGGTTGCCGTTGATCGCGGCGCTGGCGGGGGCTGGGGCGGCGGTGGGCTACACGCTGCTGACGGGGAGCCAAGTGCCGACGATCCGGTCGTGCGTCGCCGCGCTGCTCGTGCTGACGGCGCTCGCGATGGGACGCGAGGCGATGACGCTGCGGCTGGTCGCGTGCGGCGCGACCATCGTGCTGCTGCTGTGGCCCGAAACGATCGCGGGACCGAGTTTCCAGCTGTCGTTCGCGGCGATCACCTCGATCGTCGCGTTGCACGAACATCCGCGCGTGGTGCGCTGGTTCGAGCGGCGCGAGGAGTGGTGGCGGCGGCGGATGCTGCGCGCCGGCACGTCGTTGCTGCTGACCGGGCTGATCGTCGAGGCGGCGTTGATGCCGATCGCGGTCTATCATTTCCACAAGGCCGGGATCTACGGCGCGGTGGTCAATATCGTCGCGATCCCATTGACGACGTTCGTCATCATGCCGATCGAGGCGCTGGCACTGCTGGCGGATACCGTGGGTCTGGGCGCGCCGTTCTGGTGGCTGGGGGGCTACGCGCTCCACGCGCTGCTGTGGCTCGCGCATGTCGTGTCGGCGGCACCGGGGTCGGCGGCGATGCTGCCTGGGATGCCATCGGGCGCGTTCGCGGCGATGGTCGTCGGCGGGCTGTGGATCGCGCTGTGGCGGACGCGGTGGCGGCGCTGGGGGGTGGTCCCGCTCGCGATCGGCGCGGGGTGGGCGATGCTGACCCCCGCGCCCGACCTGCTCGTGACCGGTGATGGGCGGAATGTCGCGATCCAGACGCCGGTTGGACTAGCGCTGCTGCGCGAGCGCGCGGGGGACTATACCCGGAGCACCCTGGCCGAAAATGCGGGGTTCGACGGCGAACCGCTGGTGATCGACGATGTCGCGGGGAGCAGCTGTAGCCGCGACGCGTGCGTGATCGACTGGACTGGGGGCGGGCGGCAGTTGCGCATCCTCGCGACGCGGAGCGCGTATCCGATTCCCTTCGATGCGTTGATCGCGGCGTGCGCGCGCGCCGATATCGTGGTCAGCGAACGCGCGTTGCCGCGACGTTGCGCACCGCGCTGGCTCAAGCTCGATCGGCGCACGCTTGCCAACACCGGGGGAGTCGCGGTGACGTTATCGACCGGCGCCATCGCGACGGTCCGCCGGGCGGGCGACGCGCATCCGTGGCGGAACCCGCCGACGATCGCGCCGTCGGTCAATCGTAGCGGCGCAGGATACCCGAGAGCTTACCCTGGACGCGGACATGGTCGGGGGGATAGCGCTGCGGGTCGTAGGCGCGGTTGGCGGGATCGAGCCGGATCATCGCGCCTTCGCGACGGAAATATTTGAGCGTCGCCTCGCTGTCCTCGATCAGCGCGACGACGATCTCGCCATCGCGCGCGACATCGGTGCGGCGGATCAGTGCATAGTCACCGTCGAGAATACCCGCCTCGACCATCGAATCGCCCGACACTTCGAGCGCATAATGTTCGCCCGAGCCGAGCAACGCGGCGGGGACCGCGAGCATACTGCTACCCTCGAACGCCTCGATCGGCACGCCCGCCGCGATCCGGCCGTGGAGCGGGATTTCGACGACGTCGTTGGCGGGCTGCGGCATCGAGCGGACATTGGTCGGCGCGCTCGGGGTCGGCGCGCTCGGCTTGACGCTGCCCTTCTTCTCCGGCCGTTCGGGCATCCGAACGACTTCGAGCGCGCGCGCGCGATTGGGCAGGCGGCGGATGAAGTTGCGCTCCTCGAGCGCCGAAATCAGGCGGTGGACGCCCGATTTGGATTTCAGGTCGAGCGCATCCTTCATTTCCTCGAACGACGGCGAGATACCGGTTTCTTCGAGCCGATCGTTGATGAAGCACACGAGCTCGTGCTGCTTGCGGGTGAGCATGGCGTTCCTCCGTCCAGAACAGACGCGGAACTTCTAGGGAACAGTTGGCGCGGCGTCAAGCGATGACGAGGATGTCCGCGGCGTCGCCCGCGCGCGCCGCGGGGGCGTTGGCGGGGCGAATGACCAGACAATTCGATCGCGCCAGCGTGCGGAGCATCGAGCTGTCCTGGATCGTCGAGGCATAGGCGCGGATCCCTGCGGGTCCGGGGCGCAGTTCGGCACGGAGGTAATCGGTGCGCGCGTTGTTGGCGGGCAGGTCTTCACCGAGGATCGCATGCGTCGTCGTCGGGAACGGATCGCGCGCGCCGCCGAGGTGCGCGACGAGCGGGCGGACGAACAGCAGCGCGGTGACGAAGGCGGACACGGGATTCCCGGGCAGCCCGAGCATCATCGCGTCGCCGAGCCTGCCCGCCATCATCGGTTTGCCCGGACGCAGCGCGATCCGCCAGAAATCGATGCTGCCGCCCGCCGCCTCGAGCGCAGGGCGGACGAGATCGTGGTCGCCGACCGACGCGCCGCCGGTGGTGACGAGGAGATCGGCGTCGACCCGGCGGAAGGCGTCGGTCAGCGTCGCGAGGTCGTCCGGAAGAATTCCGAGCTGGACGATCTCGACCGGCAAATCGGCGAGCATGGCTCCGAGCATCGGGCTGTTCGATTCCGGAAGCGAGAGACCGTCGGTCACCATACCCGGCGCGACGAGTTCGTCGCCGGTCGAGACGATCGCGACGCGGACCTTGCGGCGAACGACCGCCTCGATCGCGCCGCCGGTGATCGCGACCGCAAGCCGTGCAGGCGTGATCCGCTGCCCCGGCTCGACCAGCGTAACCCCGGTCGCGAAATCAAGCCCCTTGCGGCGGGTGTTGCGGCCGCGGGTGGCGGGGCCGGCGCCGACCAGCGCGATCGCGGCGCCGTCGGCGGCGACCTCTTCCTGGATCATGACGGTGTCGGCACCCGCGGGCATCGCCGCGCCGGTGAAGATCCGGACGGTTTCGCCCGCGCCAACCTCGCCCGCAAAAGGGCGACCCGCCGCGCTTTCGCCGATTTGCCACCATGGTCCAGGCAGGTCGTCGAAGCGGATCGCATAACCGTCCATCGCCGACAGGTCCGCCGCTGGCTGGGTCCGGCGCGCGACGATCGGTTCGGCGGCGTAGCGCCCGGCGGCGGCGGTGATTGCGACCGTCTCGGTCCCGAGCGCCTTGGCGAGCGCGAACAGGCGGCGTTGCGCCTCGTCGATGGGGATGAGCGTCATGAATGGGCGAGCTTTTTGCTCTCGGCGATCGCCTTCGCAAAGCCGGGGCGCGCGAGCAGGCGATCGAGATAGGCCGATGTGCGCGGATGGGCATCGGTCAACAGGCGGAGCATCCGTGCGCTCCACAGCGTGAAGCCCATCATGACGTCGGCGGCGGAGAAGCTGTCACCGACGAGGAAATCGTCGTGCATCAGCGCCGTCTCGATCAGATCAAAATGCTGATGCGCCGCGTCGCGAAATCGACCAATGATATCCGCGTTGGCCGCTGCGTCCGAGCGATAGACCGCGAGCCAGACGTAGCTGTTAATCGGCGCCGCAACCGTCGCTTCGATGAAATGCAGCCAATGGAGATAGCGGCCCCGCAACGGCGATCCGATCGGTGGCGCGAACTTGCCATCGTCATATCGCTCGACCAGATACTGCACGATTGCACCCGATTCCGACACGACGGTATTGGCATCGACGATGACCGGGAATTTACCGCTCGGGGTCGCCTGCGCGAAGCCGCGTTCGCCATCGGCGTTGAAGGCGCGGGGTTCGAGCCGGTAGGGGAGCGCCATCTCCTCCAGCAGCCACATGATCCTGATCGATCGCGTCATCGGTGCAAAATACAGCGTGATCATCCCGCGTCGTCCGCGCGCCAGTCCGCCTTGCCGCCGGTCTTTTCGATCAGGCGGATGGTCTCGATGACCATCGTTTTGTCGAGTGCTTTGGCCATGTCGTAGATCGTCAGCAGCGCGACCGAGACCGCGGTCAGTGCCTCCATCTCGACCCCGGTCTTGGCATCGGTCGCGGTGGTCGCGGTGGCGGTGACGCCGCGGTCGTCGAGGTCGAGGTCGAGCGCGACGCGGGTGAGGGGAAGCGGGTGGCAGAGCGGGATGAGGTCGCTGGTCCGCTTGGCCGCCATGATCCCGGCAACGCGCGCGACCGCGATCACGTCGCCCTTCTTGGCGGTGCCGTCGCGGATCGCGGCGAGCGCGGCGGGGCTCATCGCGATATGGCCGGTCGCGACCGCCTGGCGCGTCGTCGCGGGCTTGCCGCCGACGTCGACCATGTGCGCTGCACCACTGGCGTCGAGGTGCGTCAGCCCGGTCATCCGACCATCGCGCGGGTCGCGGCCTCGATATCGCGCGCGCGCATCAACGCCTCGCCGATCAGGAAGCAATGGATGCCGCGTTCGGCCATCGTGTCGAGGTCGGCACGCGCGGTCAGCCCGCTTTCGGCGACGAAGGTGCAGCCCGCGGGCGCCTTGTCGACCAGCTCGTAGGTGCGCTGAAAATCGACCGTGAAGTCGCGCAGGTCGCGGTTGTTCACCCCGATCAGCCGCGATGTCAGGCGCAGCGCGCGGTCGAGTTCGTGTTGGTCATGGACCTCGACCAGCACGTCCATCCCGCAGTCTAGCGCCGCGGCCTCGATCTCCGCCATCCGCGCATCCTCCAGCGCGGCGACGATCAGCAGGATCGCGTCGGCGCCGATGCTGCGCGATTCGTGGACCTGCCAGGGATCGATCATGAAATCCTTGCGGATCACCGGCAGCGATACCGCGGCGCGCGCGGCTTCGAGATAGGCATCGCTGCCCTGGAACCATTGCTCGTCGGTCAGGATCGACAGGCACGCGGCGCCGCCCGCCTCATAGGCGCGGGCGTGCGCGGGGGGATCGAAATCCTCGCGGATTACGCCCTTGGACGGGCTCGCCTTCTTGATCTCGGCAATCAGCGCGTGGCCCGACCCGGTTCGCTGCCGGGCGTCGAGCGCGGCCCTGAAGCCGCGCGGGGGCGACTGCATCGCGATCGCGCGATCGAGATCGGCGAGGCTGGTCGACGCCTTTCGCGCGGCGACTTCGGCGCGCTTGGTCTGGATGATGCGGGTCAGGATATTCATCAGTAGGCGATCCAGGCGGCGAGCAGATGGGCGGCGCGGTGGTCGTCGAGCGCAGTGGCGGCGGTGACGGCGGCGGCCGTGAGCGCGTCGTGCGTGCCCGCGACGACCAGCGCCGCGGCGGCGTTGAGCAGGACGGCGTCGCGATACGCGCCGCGCTCGCCATCGAGCAGGCGCCGGAGCGCCGCGGCGTTATACGCGGGGTCGCCACCGCGGATTGCGGCGAGCGGATGGCTGTCGAGCCCGGCGTCGGCGGGCGTGATGTGGTTCTGCAACGACACTCGGCCGACCGAAACCGCGACGCTGGGGCCTGCGCTGGAGAGTTCGTCGAGGCCTTCGTCGCCCGACACCACCAGTGCGGCCTCGGTGCCGAGCTGTTCGAGCGCGGCGGCGTAGGGCGCGGCATAGTCGGGGCGCGCGATCCCGATGAGCTGGCGGGTGACATGCGCGGGGTTGGCGAGCGGCCCCATCAGGTTGAAGATCGTCCGGCGCCCGATCGCGCGGCGGATCGGGGTGATGCGCTTCATGACCGGATGATGGTTGGCGGCGAACAGAAACGCGATGCCGAGATCGGCGAGCGATCCTTCGGCGGTCGCCCCGGCGCGATCCATGTCGAGCCCGAGCGCTTCGAGCGTGTCGGCCGCGCCCGCCTTCGACGAAGCGGCCCGGTTGCCATGCTTGGCGACCGGCACCCCGCACGCGGCGACGACGAGTGCGACCGCGGTCGAGACGTTCAAGGTATGGTGGCCGTCACCACCGGTGCCGCACACGTCGATCGCGCCGGGCGGCGCATCGATCGGGATCAGCCGTTCGCGCAACGCGCGCGCGGCCTCCGCGATTTCGATGCTGGTCTCGCCGCGATCGCTGAGCGCGATCAGGAAATCGGCGATCGCGGCTTCGCTGGTCTTCGCATCGAGGATGTCCGCAAACGCCGCGCGCGCGGTTTCGCGCGACAGCGGGCTGGCGGGATCCGGAAGCAGCGCCAGTGTCGTCATGCCGCGCGCGCCATTACCGGCAATCCGGCGATACCGAGGAAATTGGCGAGCAGCGCGTGGCCGTGTTCGGTCGCGATGCTTTCGGGATGGAACTGCACGCCGTGGATCGGGAGCGTGGGGTGGCGAAATCCCATCACGATACCGTCGTCGGTCCGCGCATCGACGATCAGGCCGGCGGGAACGGCGTTGACGATGAGCGAATGATAGCGCGTCGCCATGAACGGGGAGGGGAGCCCGGCGAATACCCCTTCGCCATCGTGGACGATCGGCGACGTCTTGCCGTGCATCAGCCCGCCACGCTCGACCCGTCCGCCGAAATGCTGGCCGATCGCCTGGTGGCCGAGGCAGACCCCGAGCAGCGGCTTTGCCGCATCGGCGCAGGCAGCGACGAGATCGAGGCTGATCCCCGCAGAATCGGGGGTGCAGGGGCCGGGCGAGATCAGGAACGCGGCGGCACCGCTCGCCAGCGCGTCAGCGGCGCTCATCGCGTCGTTGCGGACCACCTTCACCTCCGCGCCTAGTTCCATCAGATAATGGACCAGGTTCCAGGTGAAGCTGTCGTAATTGTCGACGACCAGGATCATGCGCGCCGCCATAGCCGATGCGCACTGCCACGCAACAACGCGCGACTTTTCGCACGACGCCGTTCAGGCGGGAGCAACCGGCGGTGTCGGACGTTATGTTTCCCGAGGAGATTACCGATGCTGCGCCCGATCCTGTTCGCCATGCTGATGACCACACCCGGGCTGGCGGCGGCGCAATCCGCCCCCGCAGCCGATCCGCCGCAGCGCATCCGCAGCGTCACGCTGACGCCGGGGCAGGCGTGTCCCAAGGGGAGCGACGACGAGATCGTCGTGTGTTCGACGCTCGACCAGCCCTATCGTATCCCCAAGGGATTGCGCGACACCGGGCCGATCGCGGCGAAGAACCAGAGTTGGATCAACCGCGCGGCGACCGCCGATCAGGTCAGCCGAGTCGCTGGCGGCCTGCCGGATACCTGCTCGCCGATCGGATCGAGCGGCGGGACGGGCTGCGCGCTCCAGGCGAACCAGCAATGGGCGGCCGAACAGCGCGCCAAGCGATCGGGCAGTCCCAACGCGCCATGATCGCGCCAGCTGTGTAGCGCTGCTTTACTGACCGAAATCGGGAGTCGCGGCGCGCGTGATCGCGTCGCGCGCGGCGGCGAGGATCGCGCCCGCCTTCGCTTCACACTCGCGCTGCTCGGACAGCGGAACGCTGTCCGCGACGATCCCCGCGCCCGCCTGAGCATGAATAACGTCGTCCTTTACCACCGCGGTGCGCAACACGATGCACGAATCCATCGATCCATCGGGGGAGAAATAGCCAACCCCGCCCGCATAGGCACCGCGCCGTTCGGGTTCGAGTTCGGCGATGATTTCGCACGCGCGAATCTTGGGCGCGCCGCTGACGGTGCCCGCCGGAAACCCCGAAAACAGCGCGTCGAGCGCGTTGGTCTCAGCCGCTAGCTCGCCGACGACGGTCGAGACGATGTGCATGACGTGGCTGTAGAATTCGACGCCATAGCTGGCGGTGACCTTGACCGACCCGCGCGCCGCCGCGCGCCCGACGTCGTTGCGACCGAGATCGACGAGCATCAGATGTTCGGCGCGCTCCTTGGGATCGGCGAGCAGCTCGGCGCGATTCGCGTCATCCTCTGCCGCGGTCTTGCCGCGCGGCCGGGTGCCGGCGATCGGGCGGATCGTAATCTCGCCGTCGCGGACCCGGACGAGGATTTCGGGGCTCGACCCGATCAGCGCGAAGCCGGGCAGGTCGAGATGGTAGAGGAAGGGCGAGGGATTGATTCGCCGCAAGCTGCGATAGAGTTCGAACGGCGGGAGCGCGAACGGCGCGCTGAACCGCTGTGCGAGCACGACCTGAAAGATGTCGCCGCCGCGGATATACTCCTGCGCGCGTTCGACCATCGCCATATAGTCGGTCGGCGCGATTGTCGGGGTATAGGCGGGTTCGCTCGCGTCGGTCCTGACCCTGGCCGGGAGCGCGCGTTGCGCCAGCGTCGCGGCGACCGCGTCGAGCCGCTCGTCGGCGGCCGCGAGCTGCGCGTCGATGTCGGCGGCGGGATCGGGCCAGACCGGTGCGACGAGATACAATGTGTCGGCCAGCCGATCGAAGATCAGGATCACCGTCGGCCGGACGAACATCAGGTCGGGGAGCGCCAACGGGTCGTTCGGGGGCTGCGCCAGACGTTCGACCAACCCGATCGTCTCGTACCCGAAATAGCCGACCAGGCACGACAGCGCGCGTGGCAGCTCGGCGGGAACGTCGCCGCGGCATTCGGCGACGAGCGCGCGCAGCGCGGCGAGCGTCGGTGCGCCCGCGGCCGCGAAGGCGGTGCGGTCGGTCGCCCAGTCGCGGTTGATCTCGGCGGCATCGCCGTGCGCGCGCAGCACGAGATCGGGGGCGAGCCCGATCAGGCTGTGGCGGCCCCGCGTCTCCCCCCCTTCGACCGATTCGAGCAGGAAATCGCCGCGCCCCGGCTCGATCAGTTTCAAGGCGGCGGCGACCGGGGTTTCGGTATCCGCGACCTGGACCCGCCACACGAAGCCCGGCCGCCCCGCCGCCAGGCTGGCGCGCGCGTCGATCATGCCGGCGTCAATTGGCGACGCCCCCCGCGAGATCGGCCTTCACCTTGGCGACCGCCGCCGGGTCGGTCTTGACCCCGACCGCATCGCGCATCGCCTTGGCGAACTGCTGCGCATATTCGCGTCCGACCGTGCGCGCGATGTCGCTGCGCGCCGCGCTGATGACGTTCGCCTTGCCGCGCGCGTCGCCCGGGGTGACATCGTCGAGCTTGATGACGAACCAGCCGGTGTTGTTCGGCGCTTCGAGCATCTTCGCCGATCCGCGTGCCATGCTGAACATCAGCACGAGCGGCGGCGGCGCGCCGCGCGGGTTGGCGGCAAGCTGCGCGCGAGTCGCCTCGATCGGGCGAACCGGGGGCAAGGGCTTGCCCGCGCCGTTCATCGCGGCAGCGAGCGCAGCGCCCTTGTCGACCTTGGCGACGACCGCCTTGGCCACCGCGCGCGCCGCCTTCATGCTGCGATCGGTTCGCACATCGGCCACGACCTGATCGCGGATCGCGGCGAGCGGGCGCGGCGCGGCGGGGACGATCCGCGCGAGACCGACCAGCGCGAAGCTGTTGTCCTCACCCAGCGGCACGATTTGCGGGGCGTCGCCCTCTTCGGCCTGGAACCCCGCCTGGACGACTGGCGCGAGCTTGGGGTCGAGCTTTTGATCGGGGTGTTCGGGATCGATTCCCTGCGCGGTGAGCGTGGGGGTCGCCATCGGGGAGAGCTTTTGATCCTTCACGATCTCGTCGAAGGTGCCGTTCGACGACAGCGCGTTATCGACCGAGTCGCGCGCGGCACTCAGCGCCGCGCTGAGCTTGGTCTTGGCCAGCGCGTCGCGAATTTCCGTCGTTGCCTGCGCCAGCGTCTTGCCGGGGACCGCGGTGACCGCGTCCACCTTCGCCACCGCCCAGCCCAGCGGCGTCCTGATCGGACCCACGACCGCGCCCTGCGTCGCGGCAAAGGCGGCATCGGCGAGCGGTTGCGAGGTTGTGGCGGCGAGCCCCGCCTTGTCGAGATCCTTCGACTGGCGCGATTCGAGACCCGCGGCCTTGGCGGCATCGGCGATTCCGGTTCCCGCCTTCGCCTTGGCGGCGATCGCGGTGGCGCCGGCCTGATCCGCGACGATGACGCTGGTCACGCTGCGGTGTTCGGTGGCGGCGTAGCGATTGCCTGAATCCTTATACGCCTGCGCGATGTCGGCGTCGGTAGGGACCGCCTTGGTTCCCATCATGTCGGGCGTGACGACCGCGTAGCGCATCACCCGCCGTTCCGGCAGCGTGTAGCGCGCGACGTTCCGCTTGTAGAAATCGGCGATCTCGGCATCGGTCGGCGCCTTCGCATCGTCGAACGCGCGGGTCGGGACGAAGCCGATCTGGCCCTTGCGATGTTCGAGCAGCAGCGAGGCATAGGGGAGCGCGAGTTGTTCGGGCACCTGGCGTGCACTGATAACCGGCGCCAGCAGGAACTGCCCGATCGTCTCGCTGGCGATATCGCCGCGGACCTGCGCGTCGGTCAGGTGGCGCTGGGCGAGCAGGCGCTGATAGATCGCGGGATCGAATTTGCCGGTGGGGCCTTGAAGCCCGGGAATGCCCGCGATCTGGCCATCGACCGACCGTTTGCTGGCCGCCATGCCGGCGTCATGCCCGAACTTGTCGAGCGCGATCGAATTGGTGATCTGTTCGAGGATGCTCTCGAGGCCGTTCTGTTCGAGGAATGACGCCATCGTCAGCGTCGGATCGCGCTGGCGGGCGGATTCGATCGCGCTGTTGGCGCGCTGTTTCAGGTCGGCGGTCGTGATCTTTCGCCCATCGACCGACGCGACGTCGCCGCTGCCGACCGTGCTGCCGCCGCCACCGACCCGCGATATATCCGTCCCGGCGAAGGCGAGCGCGATGATGCCGAGCACGATGAACGTGACGACGATGCCGACCTTCGAATTGATCATCCGGCGAAAGAAACTGAGCATGGGGCGAGTGGGTCCGACGATGAGGCCCGTGCGGGCTGATGGCGGGAGGCTTTAAGCGGCGGGCGGCTTGCCTTCAAGCGCGGTCGGCGGCATCGCGGCTGCGAACACCCGAAGGGAGAGAGCATGACGCGACGCAAGTTCGTGGCGGGCAACTGGAAAATGAACGGATCGCGCGCGACGCTGGGGGAGCTGGACGCGATCGCGGCGGCGGCGCGGGAGGCGTCCGCGGTCGACGTGGCGGTCGCGGTGCCGTTTACGCTGATCGATCCTGCCGCGACGCGGGTGCCGGGCTTGGCGATCGGTGCGGAAGACGTCCACGCGGCGGCGAGCGGCGCGCACACTGGCTGCGTCTCCGCCGCGATGGTGAAGGAGGCTGGCGCGCGCTTCACGATCGTCGGCCATTCGGAGCGCCGCGCCGACCAGCACGAAACCAGCCACGACGCCTGGGCGAAGGCCACCGCGGCGCATGCGGCGGGACTGACCGTCATCCTGTGCTGCGGCGAAACCGAGGCGGAGCGCGACGCCGGGCGCGCCGAGCGCGTGGTGCAGGCGCAGATCGAAAAATCGGTGCCCGATCATGCGGCGGGCGACTGGTTCACGCTGGCGTACGAGCCGCGCTGGGCGATCGGCACCGGGCGAACCCCGACGATCGACGAGATCGAGGCCATCCATGCGATCGCCCGCGCCAAGCTGCGCCAGATGGTGGGGGATGCCGCGGATCAGATCCGAATCCTGTATGGCGGATCGGTGACGGGCACCAACGCCGCCAGCATCCTCGGCGCGGCCAATGTCGATGGCGCGCTGGTCGGCGGGGCGAGCCTGACCGCGGCGAAGTTCGTCCCGATCATCGATGCCGCCGCGTCGCTGGCGCCCAATGAGCGCGGGCCGATGAGCGCGGGTCGATGAAGGTCGCCGCGAACGGGATCGAGATCGAGGTCGAAAGCTTCGGCGCGGACGATGCGCCCGCGATGCTGCTGATCATGGGGCTCGGCGCGCAGCTGACGCGGTGGTCGATCCCGTTCGTCGAGGCGCTGGTCGCACGCGGCTATCGTGTGATCCGTTACGACAATCGCGATGTCGGGCTGTCGACCAAGTTCGACGCGGCGGGTGCGCCCAAGCTGGCGCGAATCATGGGGCTCGCGATGATCGGGGTGAAGGCGCGGGTGCCCTATACGCTCGACGATATGGCGGCGGATGCAATCGGGGTGCTCGATGCGCTGGGGATCGATCGCGCGCATATCGTCGGCGCATCGATGGGCGGGATGATCGCGCAACTCGTCGCGGCGCACTATCCCGAACGGACGCTGTCGCTGACCTCGATCATGTCGACCACGGGGAACCGATCGCTGCCGCGCGCAACCAAGGAGGCGACCGCGGTGCTGATGGATCGGCCCAAGACACGCGACCGCGAGACCATCATCGCGCATGCGGTGCGCGCGGCGGCGGTGATCGGCAGCCCTGGCTATCGAGTCGAGGCCGGGGAATTGCGCGCGAAAGTGGTCCGGGATTTCGAGCGGATGCACTATCCTGCGGGGTTCGCACGGCAGATCGCGGCGATTACGGTCGGGGGCGACCGCCGCAAGCGCCTCGCCGCAATCACCGCGCCGACGCTGGTGATCCACGGGACCGACGATCCGCTGGTGCCGATCGCGGGCGGACGCGATACCGCGGCCAGCATTCCGGGTGCGGTGCTCCACGAAATGCCCGGGATGGGCCACGACCTGCCCGAACCGCTGATCCCGACGGTGTGCGACCTGATCGACGGGATCGCGCGGCAGGCTGAGGCGATTCGTTAGGCGATCTCGTTACATGGCCCGTTCGTGCTGAGCTTGTCGAAGCACGGTGAGACTGACCGCCCTTCGACAGGCTCAGGGCGAACGGGATCGGTGCGTTCAGCGGGCGGGGTAGCGGGCTTTGAGCATCTGATACACCGCGCGCAGGCCGAGCGCTTCGCCACCCTTGGGGCGACCGGGCTTGGCGGACGGACGCCACGCGAAGGTGTCGATGTGGACCCAAGGCGTGTCCTTGGGGACGAAGCGGCGGAGGAACAGCGCGGCGGTGACCGCGCCTGCGAACCCGCCGTCGGGGGCGTTGACGAGATCGGCGATGTCGGATGTGAGCATCTCGTCATAGCCGTCCCACAGCGGCAGTCGCCACATCGGGTCACCGACTTCACTTGCTGCGGCGAGGAGATCGGCGGCGAGCGCGTCGTCGTCGGTGAACAGCGGGGGCAGATCGGGGCCGAGCGCGACCCGCGCCGCGCCGGTGAGGGTCGCGAAATCGATGATGAGCGCAGGTTTGTCCTCGCCCGCCTTGGCGAGCGCGTCGCCGAGGATCAGCCGACCCTCGGCATCGGTGTTGGTGTTCTCGACGGTGAGGCCGAGGCGGGTCTGGAGCACGTCGCCGGGGCGGAAGGCGTTGCCCGCGATCGCGTTCTCGACCGCGGGGATCAGCAGGTGGAGCCGGACCGGGAGCCGCGCGGCCATCACGAGCCCGGCGAGCGCGAGCGCGTGCGCCGCCCCGCCCATGTCCTTCTTCATCAGCCGCATTCCCGCGCCCGGCTTGATGTTGAGTCCGCCTGAATCGAAGACGACGCCCTTGCCGACGATTGCGACGCGGGGATGCGCGGGATCGCCCCATTCGAGTTCGATCAGGCGGGGCGCGCGGTCGCGGGTGGCGGCCTGGCCGACCGCGTGGATCATCGGATAGCCGGTCGCGAGCGCGTCGCCGCGGGTGACGGTGAGCGTCGCGCCGTGGCGCTTGGCGAGCAGTTCCGCCTCCGCCTCGAGCTCGGCGGGGCCGAGATCTGACGCACCGGTGTTGACGAGATCGCGGACCAGCGCGGTCGCGGCGGCGAGCCGGACGGTGTCGTCGATCCGCGCGGCGTCGTCGGTCAGGAGGACGCGGGGGCCGACCGGATCGCCCTTGGTGTAGCGATCGAAGCTATGTTGCGCGAGCAGCCAGCCGAGCCCGGCGCGACCGACCTCGCCGGTGGCGAGCCGGTACGTGCCCTCGGGCAGCGACGCGCCGAGCGAGGCAATCCGCCACGGCGAGGCGACAGGGTCGTTGCAAACCAGCAACATCGCCCAGTCGTCGGCGGTGTCGCCGGGCAGGATCGCGCGGTCGCCGGGCTTGCCGCGGAGGCGGTGCGCGGCGACCGCGGTGCGGACGCGGGGCGGCTGGGCGGCGAGCCACGCGTCAAAGCCGTCGGGACGGACGACATGGATCGCGCGCGCGGGCTGGCCGCGATCGGGCAGGAGGCGGTCGGTGAAGTCGATCATTGTGCGGGGGCCACCAGATATTGTTCGAACGCGCCGTCTGCGCCGGGCAGGGCATAGGTGCTGATCGCGAGCGTTTGCGACGGGTAGGTCGCGCGATAGGTGCGGTTGACGAAGCCGCCGCGCAGCCGGGTCTTGCCGACCTGTTCGAAGCTGGTCGGCACCCCGAGTTTGGCGAGGCTGGCGCGATAATCGGTGAGCGCGGTGGGGGTGAAGTAGAATCTGGCATCCTCGGTCAACTGGGTGCGATCGAGCGTGCCGCGACGGAGTTGGGCGAAGACGGTTCGCGCCCTGGCGAGCGCGGCGGTGTCCGCGGTGTCGGTGGGCGCGGCGGGGAGGACGATCGCGGTGATGCCCTTGGTGATGCGCTGGAAGGCATCGCTGAACCAGCTGTTGGTGAGCACGACGATCGCGACATGATCGTCGGGGAAGACGACATTTTCGCTGAGGAAGCCGACCGCCTCGCCGCTGTGTTCGATATAGCGGTGGCCACCCGACGCGCCGGTCGAGACGCCGAGGCCGTAGCCGTTGGTCGATCCGTCGGCGAGCTTGACCGGGGTTTCCTGAAGCCGCCAGTCGGCGGCAGGAAGGACGCTGCGGGTGAGGCGCGCGACGTCCCATTTGGCGAGATCGGCAGCGCTCATCGACAATTCGCCTGCGGCGAACAGCCAGCCGTGCGCCGCGGGGGTTTCGACGCGGACCGGGCCGAGCGCGAACCGTTTGTACCCCGAGGGATAGTTGGGGCCGATCGCAAGATCCTGGTCGATCGCCTTGATGTCGAGCGGCGTGAAGATGCGTTGCTGGAGGAAGGCGAGGAGCGGCATCCCGGCCACCTTCTCGACGATCAGCCCGGCGACGACATAGCCGGTGTTGGAATATTGCCACTGGGTGCCGGGGGCGAAATCGAGCGGCTTCTTGGCCCAGCGATCGACGATCTGCTGCGGGGTGACCGGGGTCGCCATCGCCTTGAAGCTGTAATCCTGCGGCCAGTAATCCTGCAGCCCCGAGGTGTGGCTGAGCAGCTGGCGGATCGTGATTTTGTCGCCGTCGGTGATCCCGGGGACGTATTGCGAGACGGTGTCGTCGAGGCTCAATTTGCGCTCGTCCTGGAGCAGCAGGATCGCGGCGGCGGTGAATTGCTTGGAGATCGAGGCGATCTGGTACGGGGCCTTGGCGTCCGCGACCGCGCGGGTTTCGGATTGCTTGCCATAGGCCTTGGCGAGGACGATCCGGTCGCCGCGGACCACCGCGATCGACGCGGAGGGGACGCCGGTGTCGGCGAGCGACTTGGCGACGATCGCGTCGATCCGCGCGGTTTCGGCAGGGGTCAGCGCCTGGGCGAGGAGGGGGGTGGGCAGGACGAGCAGCGCGGCGGCGACGAAGCGGATCAACATGGCGGCACCGTCCCAGAATCCGCGCGCGCGCGCAACCGCGGGGTCAGCGAAAGCGGAGGAGGGGAAGCTTGCCGGGGCGTTGGCCGGCGCACATCGCGAGACTGTGGTCGATCATCCACGTCAGCCGGTCGCGGCCGCTGGCGAGGTCGGCAGGGTCGTCGCCCAGATTGCGCGTTTCGAAGTTGAGATAGGCGAGATGATGGGTCACCGCATAGTTGGAGAGCGAGCCGTCGCTGCCGACGACGCGTTCGAAGACGATGTTGTAATCCGCCGCTTTCATCTGGGGGGCGCAGAAGGCGTCGTCGGGCTGCTGAGTGGCGAGGTAGGTCGCGAAGGCGACGCTGTCATCGTCGTCGAACGGGTAGGCGCGCGACACCGAGGCGCGAGGGCGGAGCACCGTATCGCAGTAGCGGATCGAGATGATCCCGGTGCCCGAGGTGTCGCCCTCCTTCGGGCACAGGCTGTCGGTGGAGTCGTAGCCGGGGGCGTTGGTGTGGAGCGCGATGATCGGCCAGCCGCCGTGGTTGATGCTGGCGAGCACCTGGCTGGGATAGCGCGGCAGGCCGTCGTGGAAATTGCGGTTGGGGTCGATCGCCGGGCCGAACGCGACCGCGGCGTTACGCCGCCGCGCGTCGCTGTCGACCACGATCATCGTGCCGCCGTAACGGCGCAAAGCGACCAGCCCAGCCTCGAATCCGGCGTTCTCGTTGTCATGGGGGACGAACCAGAGCGGGCCGTTGCGGTGCCCGGGCTTGGTGATGCGGAACAGGTGCCAGCGCGCGCGCTCCTCGTCGAACGCGATGTCGTCGACGCTAAGGCCGGTCCAGTCGGCGGGATCGCGGTGGCGGGCGAAATCGTCGTCGTCGACGGTGAGCGGATCGACGCGGGTGACGACGATCGGGCCGGGGTTGTAGGCGCTCAACAGGAGCGGCGCGGCGAGCACGGCGAGGGCCATAAAACACCCGAACCGCCGTTCGTGCTGAGCCTGTCGAAGCACCGGATGTTCCTTGTCAGCCACGCCCTTCGACCAGCTCAGGGCGAACGGGTTAGGGGGGGGGCACACCGAACAGATCATGCTCGTCGGCATCCTCGATCTGGACCGGCACGATGTCGCCGAGTTTGAGGCCGGGGGCGTCGCGTAGGAAGACTTCGCCGTCGATCTCGGGGGCGTCGGCGTAGCTACGCCCGGTCGCGCCACCGTCATCGTCGACCGCGTCGATGATGACATCGAGCGTCCGCCCGATCTTCGCGGCGAGCTTGGCGGTGCTGATCGCGGCGGTCTTTTCCATGATCCGGGCGTAGCGCTCCTCCTTTACCTCCTCGGGGACGTGATCGGGGAGCGCGTTGGCGGCGGCACCTTCGACGGGTTCGAAACGGAACGCGCCGACCCGGTCGAGTTGTGCCTCGTCGAGCCAGTCGAGCAGATAGTCGAAATCCGCTTCGGTCTCGCCGGGGAAGCCGACGACGAAGGTCGAGCGGATCGCGATGTCGGGGCAGATGTCGCGCCACGCGTGGATGCGTTGCAGGACCTTGGCGTCGTTGGCGGGGCGCTTCATGCGTTTCAGGACCGAAGGCGCGGCGTGCTGGAACGGGATGTCGAGATAGGGGAGGATCAGCCCGTCGGCCATCAGCGGGATGACCTGATCGACATGCGGATAGGGGTAGACATAGTGGAGGCGGACCCACGGCGCGATCTTGCCCAGCTCGCGGGCGAGATCAGTCATATGGGGCACGACCTCGCGGCCATGCCACATCCGGGTCTCGCGGCGGATATCGACGCCATAGGCTGAAGTATCCTGGCTGATGACCAGGATTTCCTTGGTCCCCGCGGCGACGAGCTTTTCGGCCTCGCGCAGGATGGCGTCGGGGCGGCGGCTGACGAGATCGCCGCGCAGGCTGGGGATGATGCAGAAGGCGCAGCGGTGGTTGCAGCCCTCCGAAATCTTGAGATAGCTGTAGTGGCGCGGGGTGAGTTTCAGTCCGGCGTCGGGGACGAGGTCGAGATAGGGTGACAGGTTCGCGGGCGCGGCCTCGTGGACCGCGGTGACGACCTGTTCATATTCATGCGCGCCGGTGATCGCGAGCACCTGCGGGAATCGCGCGCGGATGACGTCGGCTTCCTTGCCGAAACAGCCCGTCACGATGACGCGGCCATTCTCCGCGATCGCCTCGCCGATCGCCTCGAGCGATTCCTCCTTGGCGGAATCGAGGAAGCCGCAGGTGTTGACGAGTACGACGTCGGCGCCCGCATAATCGGCTGACATCTGATAGCCGTCGGCACGCAGCTGCGTGAGAATGCGTTCGCTGTCGACCAAGTTTTTGGGACAGCCGAGCGACACCATGCCGATTTTCGGCGGGGAGGGGAGAATGGTTGCCATGGGGAAGCCGCGCACATAGGCGGATCGGCGGTATTTTACCAGCATGTGTAATGGAGGGGAATGATGCTCGCGATCGGCCTGATGTCCGGAACCTCGCTCGACGGGATCGATGCCGCGCTGATCGAGACCGACGGCGAGAGCCTGACGCGAGCGATCGCGTTTCGCGGCGAGGCCTATTCAGATGTGGCACGCGGCGAACTGGCGGCGGCGACCGCGCTGGCGCTGACGTTCGACAAGCCGCGCGCGAGCCCGACGATCGTCGCGGCGGGCGAACTGATCGTGCGGACGCATGTGTTCGCGGTCCACAAGCTGCTCGCCGAGGCCGGAGTGTCGGCTGGCGATGTCGACGTCATCGGCTTCCACGGCCAGACGATCGCGCATCGCCCCGATCGCGGCTGGACATGGCAGATCGGTGACGGCGCGGCGCTGGCCAGCGCGACCGGGATCACGACGGTGGCGGACATGCGTTCCGCCGACGTCGCGGCGGGCGGGCAGGGCGCACCGCTGCTGCCGATCTATCATGCCGCGCTGGTCGCGGGGCTCGACAAGCCGGTTGCGGTGCTCAACCTCGGCGGGGTCGCCAACGTCACCTATATCGGCGTCGACGGCGCGCTGGTCGCGTTCGACACCGGGCCGGCCAACGGGCTGATCGATAGCTGGGTCGAGGCGGAGACGGGCGCGCGGTTCGATGCGGGGGGCGCGCTCGCGGCGCAGGGGCGGGTCGACGAGACGGTGCTGACCGCGATGCTCGACCATCCGTATTTCGCAAGCCCGCCGCCCAAGTCGCTCGACCGGAGCGATTTCACGATCCAGCCCGCGCGGGGGCTGTCGGCGGCGGATGGGGCGGCAACGCTGACCGCGTTCACCGCGGCGAGCGTGGCGGAGGGGATCGAGCGATTGCCGATGCGCCCCACGCGGCTGCTGGTGGTTGGCGGGGGGCGACACAACCCGACGATGCTGGCGATGATCGCGGCGCGGACCAAGCTGACGCCGGAGCCTGCCGACGCGCTGGGCTGGAACGCCGATTCGGTTGAGGCGGAGGGCTGGGCGTACATGGCGGTGCGCGCGCTCAAAGGGCTGCCGATCAGCTTTCCCAGAACGACCGGGTCACCCGAACCGATGACCGGCGGCGTCATCCACCGCATCTGAGGCACATTAGCGTGATGGCCCGGTATCTTGTTGAGACCGGGCGCTTTGACACACATCAAGTGCACGCGCATGTTTTGCCCAGCATCGGCTGAAACGACTCGGACCGATCGATCGTTCTTGGGGTGGGACTGTATGGAATCCGATCGACGCTATTACGAGCGACGCTTGAAAGCCGAAGCACTCGCGGCCGGTCGCGCCTTGACCGACGCGGCGCGCCAACGACGGTTGCAGCTGGTAGAGAGTTATCAGCAAAAGCTCGAGGCGGTGTGCGCCTGAACCGCGCCTAGCGGTGGACGCCAGGCCCGCGGCGTAGGACGACCGGGACAGGGCATCCATCGAGCGTACGCAATACCGCCAGATATTGGTGCGCCGGAGGTTCTTCTCCGAGCTTATGAATACCGATTTGCGGCTTTTTGCCGTCTATCACCGTGGCATTCGGCGTTGCACATGACTTGGTGATCGGTGCTTTGTTGGCCTGAGCAACAGCCACGCTCGCAATTGGCATTAGTCCGGCGGACAGGATGACGATCAGGCGGGTCATGATGGTTCTCCAACTAGGAGCGTAGCAAAACCCGCCCGAATCGGCAACGTTCAGGCCTTGGCGGCGGGCTTCTTCGCCACGGGTTTCTTCTTGGCGGGCTTTTTGGCGAACGGCGCCGCGATCGCGGCGGCACCGGCGGCCAACACCGCGACGCCGACCGCGGCTGCCGTCTTCGGGTTGTTCTTTACCGCCTTGGTTGCCTTGCCCGCCGCCTTTTCTGCGGCATCGCCAACCGCCTTGGCCTGGGTCTTGGCGCGTTTCGTGAACGATTCGGGCTTGTCGGCCTTGTCGGTCGTGGTCTTGGCGTGGGGCATGGCGGACGTGGGGATGCTGGACATCGATATTCTCCGAGTGGGTAAAGGGTTGCACATCAACCGTATCGCAGCCGAAATAGTTCCCGCTCGCGGTCCCGCCGCGGTTCGCCCGATCAGCGTTTGCGGGTCAGTTCGCGCATCGCATCGTCGAGCCCCGCAAGCGTCAGTGGGTACATCCGGTCGTTGAGCAAATCGCGGATGATCTTGGCCGATTGCGAATACCCCCATTGCTCCTCGCGAACCGGGTTGAGCCACACCGCGGCGGGGTAGGTGGTGGTGAGGCGATGCAGCCAGACCGCGCCCGATTCCTCGTTGAAATGTTCGACCGATCCGCCCGGATGCGTGATCTCGTACGGGCTCATCGCGGCGTCGCCGACGAACACGAGTTTATAGTCGTGGCCGAATTTGTGAAGCACGTCCCACATCGGGGTGCGTTCGGCGAAGCGGCGACGGTTGTCCTTCCAGACGCCCTCGTATGGGCAATTGTGAAAGTAGAAGAATTCGAGGTTTTTGAATTCGCTGGTCGCCGCACTGAACAGCTCTTCGCAAAGCTTGACCCACGGATCCATCGAGCCGCCGACGTCGAGGAACAGCAACAGTTTGACCGCATTGCGGCGCTCGGCGCGCATGAAGACGTCGAGCCAGCCCTGGCGCGCGGTGCCGTCGATCGTGGCGTCGATGTCGAGTTCGTCCGCCGCGCCCTCGCGCGCGAAACGGCGCAGGCGGCGCAGCGCGATCTTGATGTTGCGGGTGCCGAGTTCCTTGGTGTTGTCGAGATTCTTGAATTCGCGCTGGTCCCACACTTTCAGCGCGCGCCCGTGTTTCGATTCGCCGCCGATCCTGACGCCCTCGGGATTGTAGCCCGAATTGCCGTAGGGGCTGGTGCCGCCGGTGCCGATCCATTTGTTGCCGCCCTGATGCCGCTTTTCCTGCTCGGCGAGCCGTTGCTTGAGCGTCTCCATGATCTCGTCCCACGAGCCGAGCGATTCGATCGCCGCCATCTCCTCGGGCGTCAGATATTTCTCGGCGACCGCCTTCAGCCAGTCGAGCGGGACGTCGGCATTATCGGTACCGAACGTCGTCGAGATCCCGCGGAATACCTTGGCGAAGACCTGATCGAACTTGTCGAGCAGCCCTTCGTCCTTCACGTACACCGCGCGGCTGAGGTAGTAGAATTGTTCGGGGGTGCGATCGATCACGTCGGCGTCGAGCGCCTCGAGCAGGAGCAAATGCTCCTTCAGGCTGGCGGGAATCCCGGCACCGCGGAGCTCGTCAAGGAAGTTCAGGAACATACAAAGGTAACGAAGGTAACGCGACGTGGCAGCGAAACTGCGACGAACCGAGCCCGATCGAGCGGGGTGTCGGCGGGGTGGCGGTCAACAGGCATCGTCATCGGCGCGATTGTGGCAGATCGCCGCGGAGTAGGACAGCCCCGGCGTGGCGACCCGGCCCGCGCCGGTCAGGATCCCAGCCCGTAGCGTTTGGCGCGGTCGGCGACCCGCGGGTCGATTGCGAGTGCGGCGGCTTTGTCGGCATCGGCTTGCGCGACGTTGCCAGCTCTCCGCGCGGCGATGCTGCGGACGTAACGCGACCACGCGTTCCCCGGTTCGATCGCGAGAGCGGCATTATAATCGGCAAGCGCCCTGGCGAGCTCGCCGCGACGCAGCCGGACGAGCGCGCGGCTGTCGAGATAGGCGGCGGTGCCAGGGCGAAGCCGGATCGCGGCGTCGCAATCGGCCAACGCCTGATCGAGATCGCGGTTCAGCTTCGCGCGCGCCCAGCAGCGGCCGTTGAAGGCGCTGGCGCGGTCATGATCTTCGGGATGCGTCTTCAACCAGCTATCGTAGCTGGCGAGCGCGGCGTCGGGCACCTCCGCGGTGTCGTACAGGCCAGCGAGGCCCAGCCGAGCGTCGGAGGACGGCGCGAGCGCGGCGTCGGCAGCCTTCAGGTCGACTAGCGCGCCGGTCGGATCATCGGCCCCGAGCTGCATCTGCGCGCGAGTAATGCGCGCCCGCGCGTTGGTCGGTTCGAGCGCGAGCGCTTTGTCGAGATCTTGGGTCGCCAGCAGCGGCTGGGCGTTGCCGAGATGCGCGAGCGCGCGCTGATAGACGAAGTCGGATACGGTCGGCGCCATCGCCACCGCTTTGTCGAGATCGGCGAGCGCTTCGGCGAACTTGTCGTGCGCGGCGAGCAGCGCGCCGCGGCGGCTGTAGCCTGCGGCATCGGTGGGCGCGGCGGCCTTGTCGGTGAGGTCGAGCCGCTTGCCGGTGTGATCGATCGCGCCGGTGGGCGTCAGCCCGAACAGCGGCCCGCCCTCATACGTCACGAACATGCGGTGATTGCGGTTGTCGACATAGATATGGTGGGTGAGGAAGAAATCGATCCCCACCAGTAGATCGGCATCACCGACCTGCTGGTCAGCAAAGGCAATCCAGGGATTGCGGATCGCTTCCCCGCCGATATCGATCGACTTGAAGCGCGCGCGCCAGGCCTGCGACTGGCCCTGGCCCAAGCCGTAGGCGAAACCCTCACCGACGACACCAGGGTCGTTGGGCTTCACCCCGAGCCGCCGCGCCGCGGACAAGGTGAGAAGGGATGTCATCGCGCCGGTATCGAACACGGTCTCGATCTTCTTGCCATCGATCAGCACGGTGCCGATGGTGTGGCGCTGGGTGTCGCTCATCGATTGAAGCGGGACGATCGTGAACGGTTTGGTCCCCGCCCAATAGGCCATGCTGGCACCCTTGCAGTCGGTGCCTTTCATGATCCGGACGATGCCGTGCGGCAGATCATATTCGACATCGGCGAGTCCGAGAATGTTCTGGCCGAGCAGACCCGCAAAGCCGGTGTCGCTGCCGCCGACCGCGAATTCGACGTGGGAGATCGCATTGCCGTCGATCCGCACCTCCTTGGCGGTCGCAACCCCCAGCGAGGTGTCGCCGCCGATGCCCTGCAACCGCGCGCCGGACAGGTCACTGATTTTGAGTCCGTATTCGAGCGCATTGGCCTTGGCGATGGTGCTGAAGAAGGCACCGCTGTCGAGCATGAACCGTGCGTCGCGGCCGTTGATCTGGATCGTCACGATCGGCTGCTTGCCGACCATCGTCACCGGCAATTCGAGATATTTGCCGATTTGGCATGCTGCGACCGCGGGCGTCGGCGCCGCTACAAGAGCCAAGCCCATTATCGCTACGCCGCGCCACCGAATCATCATTTGCCCCATCCCCGTTCGACCGATGGTGGCGATGATCACAATAATTCTTCACGGTGCCAAGCCGAATACTGGTGCGGTTATGACGAATAGTGCGTCGTATCGGAGGTCCCCGACCTACGCGCGACGAAGACGTGTAATGATGGTGGTTTTATCAGACCTACAACCGTTCGCCCTGAGCTTGGCGAAGGGCCTGCTTCTAACCGTGCTTCGACAAGCTCAGCACGAGCGGGTCCTTCCGCACGTTACCGCGTCGAACCCGCCCCCGGGACATAGGCGTCGATCAGCGCGCCGACATAGTCGGGGTTGCGTGAACTGATCCCCGACGCGGGTGCGCCGGCGGGGTAGATGAAACCATCGACCGGGTAGATGCTGCCGCCGAGGCCATCGACGTCGCGATACCAGACCTTCACCTCGCTCCAGTCGTTGTCGCGTGACACGTCGTAGAGCGTGACATCCTGTTCGGCGTGGCCGCGTTCGCCGTTGACGCGCGACCAATTGGCGTGGGTGAGCATGACGACGCGATCGTCGACGATCCGGCTGACCACCGCGACATGGCCGAGCCGCAGCTTGGCACTTTTGGCGAAGACGATGACCGAACCGGCTTTCGGGGCGTGGCCGCGATTATATTTGCCGTTCGCGCCGTCCCACCACGTCCATGCGTCGCCATAGATCTCGATGCCCGAAGCTTCGCGCGCGAAGGGCACGCACTGGCCGACGTAATCGAGGAGCGGGGTGGCGGCACGGGCGGGAGTCGGGGCCATCGCGGCGAGGGAAATAACCAAGGCGGCGAGTCCGATGCGCATGGCCTCGGCGTAGCCGCGAAGCGCTACCAGAGGATTGCGGGCAATAGTTAACGGTCTGTGACGGCAAGTTTTTAACGCGGTGCGCGGGTGATCTCGGCGAGCGCGGCAAGGAGCAGGTCGACCTCGTCGATCGTGTTGTAGTGGCAGAAGCCGACGCGGACGAGCCCGGTCGCGTCGGCGAGATCGAGTCGCGCCAGCGTCTCGACCGCGTAGAAATGGCCCGACCAGACGAAGATGCCGCGCGCCGCCAACGCCTGCGCGACAGCGCTCGACGCGACCCCTTCGATGACGAACGCGAAGGTGGGGACGCGATCCGCCATGGTGGCGGGGCCGACGAGGGTGATCGCATTGCTCTGGGCGATACCTGCGAGGAAGCGCTCGCCGAGCGCGTGTTCGTAGCGCGTGCAGCCGTCGAGCGCGGCGCGCAACCGACCGCGGCGGTCGGGCTGGTCAGGAGCGACCTCGCCGCCCAACCAGTCGAGATAGTCGACCATGCCGACCACCCCCGCCTGCGCTTCGAACGACGGGGTGCCGGTTTCGAAGCGACGCACGCCTACATTGCCCGCGGGACGGACCTTGTACGCGTCGATCCGGTCGGCGAGCGCGCGCCGGACCCAGAGCACGCCGGCGTGGGGGCCGAACATCTTGTAGGGCGAAAAGGCGACGAGGTCGCAGCCGAGCGTGCCGACGTCGATCGGCAGGTGCGGCGCGGACTGGACCGCGTCGAGGTAGATCAGCGCATCGGGCGCGGCGGCGCGCACGATCTCGACGACGCGGGGGATGTCGTTGACCGTGCCGAGCGCGTTGCTCGCGCCGCCGACCGCGACGAGGCGGGTGCGCTCGCCCAGGAGCGTGGCCAGCGAATCGACACGGAGGCGACCGTCGGCGGAGTCGAAATCGAGCCAGCGCACGGTCATGCCGCGATCCGCCGCCACCGCGAGCCACGGCGCGACGTTGGCATCGTGATCGAGCCGGGTGACGACGAGTTCGTCTCCTTCGCGCCAATCGCGGGAAAGCGCGCGCGACGCGGCGAAGGTGAGCGAGGTCATGTTGGGGCCGAACGCAATCTCGTCGGGGTCCGCGCCGATCAGGTCGGCGATCGCCTCATGCGCGGCGCGGCTGGTCGAGTCGGTCGCGATCGAGGTCGCGAACGCGCCGCCGGCGTTGGCAGTGCCGTGCGTAAGGTGGCGCGTCATCGCATCGATCGCGGGGGCGCACGCCTGAGTGCCGCCGGGGGCGTCGAGGTAGATGCGCGCGCGACCGTCGTCGGTGACGTGGAGCGCGGGAAAGCGCGCGCGGACCGCGTCGATCGGGAAGCTCATCGCGGGCGCGCTCAGCCCTTGTTCGCCTGGCGCTTGGCCATGAAGGCGAGGCGTTCGAACAGCATCACGTCCTGTTCGTTTTTGAGCAGTGCGCCGTGGAGGGGTGGAATCGCCTTGGTGGGATCGCGGTTCTGGAGGATCTCGAGCGGCATGTCCTCGTGCAGTAGCAGTTTCAGCCAGTCGAGCAGTTCGCTGGTCGAGGGTTTTTTCTTGAGGCCGGGGACATCGCGGACGTCGTAGAAGATGTCCATTGCCTTGCTGACCAGGATCTTCTGGATCCCGGGGAAGTGGACGTCGACGATCGCCTGCATCGTGCCGCGATCGGGGAATTTGATATAGTGGAAGAAGCAGCGGCGCAGGAACGCGTCGGGCAGTTCCTTTTCGTTGTTGCTGGTGATGACGACGATCGGGCGTTCGGCGGCGCGGACCGTCTCCTTGGTTTCATAGACGTGGAATTCCATCCGATCGAGCTCCTGGAGCAGATCGTTGGGGAATTCGATGTCGGCCTTGTCGATCTCGTCGATCAGCAGAACGGGGGGCTTGTCGCGGGTGAACGCCTCCCAGAGCTTGCCCTTGCGGATGTAGTTGGAAATGTCGTGGACGCGCTCGTCGCCGAGCTGCCCGTCGCGGAGCCGCGCGACCGCATCATATTCGTAGAGCCCCTGCTGCGCCTTGGTCGTCGATTTGACGTTCCATTCGATCAGCTCGGCATCGATCGCCTTGGCGATTTCATAGGCGAGGACCGTCTTGCCGGTGCCCGGCTCGCCCTTGACGAGCAGCGGGCGGCGCAGCGTGACCGCGGCATTGACCGCGACCTTGAGGTCGTCGGTCGCGACATAGCTTTGCGTACCCTCGAAGCGTTTCATGATGGTCCGTTCCCGTTCGAATATCGGGTACGGGATTGGACGATTGCGCGCGGTGGCGCAACCCGTCAGGCGTCGCGCGCGCTGGCGCGGGCTTCGAGGAGGTCGAACAGGCCGCGGTGCTGGGCGAACAGCTGCTGCGCGCCGAAGCTGATCGCGCGTTCGACGCCGGGGGTGCCGCCGAGCATGCCGACCCAAGTCGCGGTTTCGGCGTCGAGCGGGAGCGAATCCGGTGCGACATCGGCGCCGAATCGGCGCGCGGCGCGATCGAGCACGCCGCGGATCGAGCGCCAATCGGTGACGAGTGCGGCGACCGCGCCGGTGGCGCAGCCGCGCCGGCCGGATCGGGCGAGCGTATCGAGCGTGTGCCGCTGGCCGATCATCGCGGCTTCGCTGGCGGCCTGGGCCGGGGTCGAGGGCGCGGGGCCGACCGCGGCGGTGAGCGTGGCGAGATAGGCGCGTTCGGCGACGAAACCGCTGGCGACCGCATCGAGCCAATCGGCGGCCTCGGGCTGGACGCCGTGCGTAAGCGCCTCGTCGGCGATGCCGGGCTGATGGCCGTGGACCGCGCACAGCGCGTGCACCGCGTCGGACAGGTCGCGCGCCGCGGCGTCGCCGCCGATGAGATGCGAAAGATAGCGGTGGGTCGCGCTGCCGTCGGCGTCGCCGAGGCGCGTGACGAGGCCCCATGCCCCATCCTGCCAGCCCGCGCGTGCGATATCCGAAACCATATTTCCCCGGCGTCCTGCCCCCACCGCAATTGGTGGACGGCGACCATCATGACCTGCTGATCTATACCGAAGCGCGTAAAGACGAGGTTTATGGGCCGGTAAGCTTAGGGCAACAGAGCTTTACGGCAGCACGTCTCGTCGCGATAACGGCGCAGATGCCGGCGGTCGCCGGGGATTTGTTCACGGAGATACGGGATGCGTGCATGGTTGCTGGGACTCGCTTTGGCGTCGGTGGGGAGCGCCGCGATGGCCGCTGACAAGACGCCGCCCGCCGCCACGGATCCGGGTGGCGAACTGACGCTGGCGCGGGTGTTCGGGAGCCCCGATCTGTCGGGCTCGCAGCCGCGCGCGTTGAAGCTGTCGCCCGACGGGACGCTGCTGACGTTCCTGAAACCCCGCGCGGACGAGAAGGAGCGGCTCGACCTGTGGGGGCGCGACACGCGGACCGGTTCGGAGCGGATGCTGGTCGATTCGAAGAAGGTCGGCAGCGGGGCGGAACTGTCCGAGGCGGAGAAGATGCAGCGCGAGCGCGCGCGGATCGGCGGCAGTAGGGGGATCGTCGCGTACGACTGGGCACCCGATGGCAAGACGATCCTCGTCCCGCTCGACGGCGATCTGTATCTGGCGGGGCTCGATGGCAAGACGCGGCGGCTGACCAATACGCCCGGCGGCGAGCTGAACCCGGTAGTCAGCCCGCAAGGGGGCTATGTCAGCTTCGTACGCGACCAGAATCTGTTCGCGCAGCCGCTCGGCGGGGGGGACGCGACGGCGATCACCACGGGCGGGGGCGGTACCGTCCATTTCGGCGAGGCGGAGTTCGTCGCGCAGGAGGAAATGGATCGCCGCACCGGCTATTGGTGGAGCCCCGACGATCGCCACATCGCGGTCGAGCGGTTCGACGAGAAGCCCGTTCACGTGTTCACCCGCGCGTCGATCGGCGCGACGGGGACGAGCGTGTACGACCAGCGCTATCCCGCGGCGGGGACGCCCAACGTGCTGGTCGACCTGTATGTGATGAAGCCCGATGGCTCGGGACAGGTGAAGGTCGATCTGGGGAATGACCCCGACATCTATCTCGCGCGGGTCAACTGGACGCCCGACGGACGCACGTTGCTCGTCCAGCGTGAGAGCCGTGACCAGCGGGTACTCGACATGCTGCGCGTTGACCCCGAAACGGGCAAGGCGACCGTCATGTTCACCGAAAAGGCGGGGGCGAAGAGCTGGCTTAACCTCAGCGATGACTACAAGGCGATGAAGGACGGCAGCCTGATCTGGCGCTCCGAACGCGACGGTTTCGGGCATCTGTACCTCTACAAGAACGACACGTGGACACAGCTGACCAAGGGGCCGTGGGTCGTCACCAACCTCGTGGGTGTGGATGAGGCGAAAGGACGCCTGTGGTTCACGGGAACCAAGGACGACGTGCTCGAACAGCAGCTCTATTCGGTCGATATCGCGCGCCCGAACGTCATCACCCGGCTGACCGAGCCCGGCTATACCAACGGCGCAAGCATGGATGCGAACGCGACGCGGCTGATCGTATCGCGCTCGAGCCCGACCCAGCCGTCGCAAGTCTATCTGGCGGACAATGCGGGCAAGCGGATCGAATGGATCAACCAGAACGCGGTCGTGCCGGGGCATCCCTATTACCCCTATCTCGCGAGCCATCGCCCGACGCAGTTCGGGACGATCAAGGCCGCCGACGGCACCCCGCTCTATTGGGAGATGATCACGCCCAAGCTGGAACCGGGCAAGAAATATCCGGTGTTCTTCCAGCATTACGGCGGGCCCGGCACCGGGCAGCAGGTGACGCACGGCTGGATGGGGGCGTTGCCGCAATATCTGGTCGACCAGGGCTGGATCTTCTTCCAGATCGACAACCGTGGCTCGTACAATCGTGGCAAGGCATTCGAGGACCAGATTTTCCACGCGATGGGGACGGTCGAGGTCGCCGACCAACTGGCCGGCGCGAACTATCTTAAGACGCTGCCGTTCGTCGAGCCCACCAAGATCGCAACCTATGGCTGGTCGTACGGCGGTTATATGTCGCTCAAGATGCTCGAGAAGACGCCGGGCGTCTATGCCGCGGCGGTGGCGGGTGCGCCGGTGACCGACTGGCAGCTTTACGACACGCATTACACCGAGCGGTATCTGGGCGATCCGGCGAAGGACCCCAAGAGCTATGCATCGTCGGCGGCGTGGGCGGACACCGCCAAGATCACGGATCCGCTGCTGATCGTCCACGGGATGAGCGATGACAACGTCTTCCTCGACAACAGCCTGAAGGCGATCGCCGAGATGCAGAAGACCGATACGCCGTTCGAGATGATGCTGTATCCGGGCTATACCCACCGCGTTGGCGGGCCGGGGATCAGCGAGCATCTGTGGGGAACGATCATGGGGTTCCTCGACCGCGAGGTGAAGGACAAGCCGACGCCCGCAAAGTAGAGCTTGCTGGCGCGGCGGACGCCCCGCGGCTAAGCCGCGCCAGCAATCGAAGGACGGACATCATGGGTTATCGGATCGTGGTCGCGGGCGCGACGGGCAATGTCGGGCGCGAGATGGTCAACATCCTCGCCGAGCGCCAATTTCCCGCCGACGAGATCGCGGTGCTCGCGTCGTCGCGCAGCCAGGGCAACCAGATCGAATATGGCGACACCGGTCGGATGCTCAAGGTCCAGAACATCGAGCATTTCGATCCCGCGGGCTGGGACATGGCACTGTTCGCGATCGGCAGCGAGGCGACCAAGGTCTATGCGCCGAAATTCGCCAAGGCAGGCTGCACCGTGATCGACAATTCGTCGCTCTACCGGATGGATCCCGACGTGCCGCTGATCGTACCCGAGGTGAACGCCGCGGCGATCGACGGCTATCGCACCAAGAACATCATCGCGAACCCCAATTGCTCGACCGCGCAGATGGTCGTGGCGCTCAAGCCGCTCCACGACGCCGCGACGATCCTGCGCGTCGTCGTTGCGACCTATCAGTCGGTGTCGGGCGCGGGAAAGAGCGGAATGGACGAACTGTTCGAGCAATCGCGCAATATCTTCGTCGGCGATCCCGCGGTCGCCACGCTTTTCACCAAGCAGATCGCGTTCAACGTGATCCCGCACATCGACAGCTTCCTCGACGACGGATCGACCAAGGAAGAATGGAAGATGGTGGTCGAGACCAAGAAGATCCTGGGCGCGAAGATCAAGGTCAGCGCGACCTGCGTGCGCGTACCGGTGTTCGTCGGCCATTCCGAGGCGATCAACATCGAGTTCGAGCGCGAGATGAGCGCCGCCCAGGCCAAGCGTATCCTGCGCGAGGCGCCGGGCATCATGCTGATCGATAAGCATGAGGACGGCGGCTACATCACCCCGATCGAAGCCGCGGGCGACGACGCCACCTACATCAGCCGCGTCCGCGACGATCCGACGGTCGAGAACGGCATCAACCTGTGGTGCGTCAGCGACAATCTGCGCAAAGGGGCCGCGCTCAACGCGGTGCAGATCGCCGAGTTGCTCGGGCGCCGGCATCTCAAGAAGGCGGCTTAGGGCGCGGGCGGAGGACATGGCGCCCGCGATCCCGTTACTGGCGGTGAGCGGGCGGTTCTATCGCAGCATGATCGCGACGCGGGCGGATGCGGTGATTGATGCGCCGGGGCCGATCAGCGCAGGCCGCTATCATCGACCCGGCGAGCCCGCGCTTTACATCACGCGCGAGCCCGAATGGGCGGGTATCGCGGTTCGCCGCTACAGCGTCGAGGACGGCCTGCCGCGCGTGATCGTGCCGGTCGACCTCAGCGAGGCGCGGGTGTTCGACCAGCGCGACGCGGCGGCCTGCGCCAGTCTGGGGATCGACCCCGACCGGTCGAACCAGGACTGGCGCGCTGCGCTGGCAGCGGGGGAGGAACCGGGGTCATGGGTGGCAGCGGACCGCGTGCGCCGGATCGGTGCCGACGGCATCGTCGATCGATCGCGCAGCATCAATGGCGGCTGGCACGTCGCGCTGTTCCGGTGGAACGGGATCGGCGGGCCGACCGTCACCGTGGCGGGTGCTGCCGTGCCGTGCGACTAAGCTATCGGCCGTGGGCGGCTGAGGCGACCCCACCGCGCTTGCGTTGCGCCGTATCGGACTCGTGGTCGGGGAGACAGGATTCGAACCTGCGACATCCTGCTCCCAAAGCAGGCGCGCTACCGGACTGCGCCACTCCCCGACGCGAGCGGGTGACTAGGCGGGAAGGGGGCGGGGCGCAAGCGGCAAACCGCTGTCGCGACACATGGAAGTCGCGTCGGCGCTGGTGGGCCCGGCAGGACTCGAACCCGCAACCTAGCCGTTATGAGCGGCCAGCTCTAACCATTGAGCTACAGGCCCCACCGTGCCGTGTCCCGCCGCATCGCGCGAAGGAGCAACCGCATAAAAAAGGCGCTCCCAAGGGAACGCCGCCACATGCAATCCAAGCGGACCGCGCGTCAATCCATCAGTGTAGGGTGTCGACCTTCGCGTCGGCCTGGTCGCGGACATTGTCCGCGGCGGCATCGATGCCGTCGGCGGCGTTGCGCAAGGCGATTGCCGCGCTGTCATTGGCCATCGCATCGGCCATCGCGTCCATATTGTCCGCGCGCGCCTCGAGATCGCTGGCGAGCAAATCGGCCTTGTTCTCGACCGACCCGACGTCGGGAGATTGATGGCAGGCCGCGAGGGGCATCAGCCCCATCGCGACCGCCAGCGTTGCTGATCTGATCATGCGCATCGCGCCATCCATCATTTCGGCAACGACTTGATTACATGTTGTCCGCCTTTTCCTCGGCGGCGTCGCGGACGTTGTCGGCGGCGTCGTCCATATTCTCGGCCATCGCCTCGGTATTGTCCTTGGCGGTCGGATCCATCGTGGTGTTCGACATATCCATCATGTTGTCGGCCTGCATTTCCATGTTGTCAGCCATCATGTCGCCGTTGTTTTCAACGGCTGCCGCCTCTGGCGACTTCGAACATGCAGCGACGGACATCAGGCCGGCGGCAGCGAGAACGAAAGCGATCTTCTTCATTCGGTTGCTCCCCAAAAAAGCAAAATTATTCGCAGCCGACCCGATTGCCGATGCGAAGCGGCCCGCATAGCGCACGGTTCGACACGGTCAACCGCATTAATTCATCCGCGAGCAAGGTTCATGGCGAAAATGCCTTATTTACGCGGGGTTACCTTGCCGATGTCCTCGGGTGCATTTGCGACGATCGCCAGCATCGCGGTCCAGGCCGCGACGTTTTGACGAAGCTGTTCCGGGTCGATCCGGTCGAGCACGTCGTCGGGGGTATGGTGGGTATCGAAATAGCGGATTCCCGATTGGTTGAGGTCGATCGCCGCGACGCCGAGCGCCATCGTCGGGCCGACATCGGTGCCGTCCCCGCCGACCCCCGCACCGCGGCTGATCCCGAGCGGCGCGAGCGCGCTGGCGAGGCGATCGCCGACCGGCTTGGCGCTGTCGGGCAGGTTGGTCTCGAACCGCCACACCCGATCGGCGCCGAAGTCGCTTTCGCCCGCGGCGGCATGGGGTTCGCCGCCATGGACCCGTGCATAGTCCTTGCCGCCGTAGCCGCCGGGCTCTTCGGCGCCGAACCAGACGACGCGGAT
This sequence comes from Sphingomonas oligophenolica, assembly GCF_006438955.1. Taxonomy (GTDB): domain Bacteria; phylum Pseudomonadota; class Alphaproteobacteria; order Sphingomonadales; family Sphingomonadaceae; genus Sphingomonas; species Sphingomonas oligophenolica_A. The sequence continues at coordinate 137,336 of NZ_RCZK01000005.1, forward strand.
CGTCCGCCGCGGCGTCCCCGCATCCATGATCCGCTTGGCGGCGGCGGTGGTGATCGCGACGCCGCTGGCATCGTCGATCGCGCCGGTGCCGAGATCCCAGCTGTCGAGGTGGCCGCCGATCAGGACGATTCCCGCGCCGGGGTCGCTGCCCGGCACATCGGCGATGACGTTGCCCGAGGTGCCTTGCCCGGCAAAGCGCGGGGTCAGTGTCAGGTGCATCGTGATCGGCTTGCCGCGCCGCGCGATCCGTTCGAGCAATTCGGCGTCGGGCACCGACAGCGCGGCCGCAGGGATCGGCTTCACGCCTTCCGGCCAGTTGGTACCTCCGGTGTGCGGGTTGCGGTGATGGTCGGTGCCGATCGACCGGATGACGACCGCCGCCGCGCCCTTCGAGGCGGCGAGCGCTGGCCCGACGAAACGCGCAGGCCCGTATGCGCCATAGCTCGACCCATCCTGGGTCGGCTCCATCGCGTTGCCGATATAGGCGATCTTGCCGGTCAGGCTGCCCGCGGGCGCGTTGGCGAGGTCGCCATAGGTCTTGAAGATCACCACCGGCAGCGTGACCCCCGCCGCGGGGGTGGCCCCCGAATTACCGAGTGCGACGAGCTTCAGATCGTGGGGGAAGGGCGCGGTGACGGTCGCGGTTTCGACGCCGCGCAGCCAGACCGGCATCGTATAGGTTTCGACATGGACGTTCTTGAATCCGAGCGCGGTGAGTTTCGCCACCGCCCAGGTCCGGGCGCGCGCCTCCGCCTCGGTCGCGGCAAGCCGCTGGCCGACCTCGGTCGTCAGCCCTTCGACGATGTCATAGGCCAGGTCGTCGGTGAGCGCGGCGTCGCGCAACGCGGCGACCGTCGCGTCGACGGGTGCGGGCGCGGCGGGGGCGTCGCGCTGCGCGAAGGAGGGGGCGGCGAGGGCGGAGGCGGCGAAGGCCGCGGCGAGGATGCGATGGTTCATGGCGGAAGCGTACGGGCGTGCGGCGGGTTTGCCAACGGGCGGGCGCGACCCTATGTCGCGCGCACCGAATTCCCTCTTCACGAACACCCGAACGGAGACCCCCGTGGCCGGCCAATATGCCTATGTCATGAAAGACATGACCAAGACTTTTCCCGGCGCGAACAAGCCGGTGCTGTCGAACATCAACCTGCAATTCTATCACGGCGCGAAGATCGGCATCGTCGGGCCGAACGGCGCGGGCAAATCGACGCTAATCAAGATCATGGCGGGAATCGACAAGGATTATACCGGCGAGGCGTGGCCGGGTGAGTATGTTACCGTCGGCTACCTGGAACAGGAGCCCGAACTCGACGCGACCAAGACCGTGCTGGAGAACGTCAAGGACGGCGCGCGCGCAACCGCCGACATGGTCGAGCGCTTCAACCAGATCGGGATCGAGATGGGCGAGGACGGCGCGGATTTCGATGCGCTCGGCACCGAGATGGGCGATCTCCAGGAAAAGATCGACGTGGTCGACGGCTGGAGCCTCGACAACCAGCTCGAGATCGCGATGGAGGCGCTGCGCTGCCCGCCCGGCGACTGGCCGGTCGACAGCCTGTCGGGCGGTGAGAAGCGCCGCGTCGCGCTGACGCGGTTGCTGATCCAGAAACCCTCGATCCTGCTGCTCGACGAGCCGACCAACCATCTCGACGCCGAAAGCGTCCAGTGGCTCGAAAACCACCTCAAGGAATATGCCGGCGCGGTGCTGATGATCACCCACGATCGCTACTTCCTCGACAATGTCGTCGGCTGGGTGCTCGAACTCGATCGGGGCAAGTATTTCCCCTACGAGGGCAATTACTCGACCTACCTCGAGAAGAAGGCCAAGCGGCTCGAGCAGGAGGATCGTGAGGAATCGGGTCGCCAGACCGCGATTCGGAACGAGCTCGAATGGATTCGCCAGGGATCGAAGGCGCGCCAGACCAAGTCGAAGGCGCGGATTGCGAATTTCGACCGGCTCGTCGCCGCGCAGGAAGGCCGCTCTCCCGGCAAGGCGCAGATCGTCATCCAGGTGCCCGAACGGCTCGGCGGCAAGGTGATCGAGCTCGACAATGTCTCCAAGGCCTATGGCGACAAATTGCTGTTCGACAATCTCAGCTTCACGCTGCCCGCGGGTGGCATCGTCGGCGTGATCGGCCCCAACGGTGCGGGCAAATCGACGCTGTTCAAGCTCATCACCGGGCAGGAAGAACCCGACAGCGGCACGATCGAGAAGGGCTCGACCGTTCGCCTCGGCTACGTCGACCAGAGCCGCGATCATCTCGACGGGTCGAAGAACGTCTGGGAAGAGATTTCCGACGGACTCGATTCGATGAAGGTCAACGGTTTCGACCAGTCGACCCGTGCCTATGTCGGCGCGTTCAACTTCAAGGGTCAGGATCAGCAGAAGAACGTCGGCAAGCTGTCGGGCGGCGAACGCAACCGCGTCAACATCGCCAAGATGCTGAAGCGCGGCGGCAACGTCTTACTGCTCGATGAGCCAACCAACGATCTCGACGTCGAAACGCTCGGTGCGCTCGAGGAAGCGATCGAGAATTTCGCGGGTTGCGCGGTGGTCATCAGCCACGACCGGTTTTTCCTTGATCGCCTCGCGACGCACATTCTGGCGTTCGAGGGCGACAGTCATGTGGAGTGGTTCGAGGGGAATTTCGAAGCGTATGAGGAGGATAAGCGGCGTCGTCTGGGCGATGCGGCGGACCGGCCGACGCGGTTGGCGTATAAGAAGCTGACTAGGTGAAGTGATCCTGAGAGGCCTCGACGAGGAGCTGCGCGCGCACAAATACTCGCATGTCGAGCGCGAGCGCCGGTTTCTCGTTGATCCCATTCGGCGCCCCGACCTAACGGCCGCGCCGCATCTGCTGATCGAGGATCGCTATATCGACGGGTCGCGGATGCGCCTCCGGCGGATGACCCACAGCGACACCGGGCGCGTCGTGCTGAAGCTGAGCAAGAAATACGACGTCGCCGATGTGCTCGCGCGTCCGATGGTGACTGCGTATCTCGACGAGGCAGAATATGCGCTATTGGCAGAGTTACCCGCGCGCGCGCTTACCAAGCGCCGCCATCCCGTTGATGCGCCCGGCGGGTGCTTTGGATTTGATCGGTTCGAAGGTTCGCTAGCTGGACTCGAACTGGCCGAGATCGAATTCGACGATCCGGCGATCGGTACCGCTATTCCAGCGCCGGCGTGGACAGTCCGCGAGGTTTCGTACGATCCCAGGTTTCAGGGCGGCGCCCTAGCCTCGCTCGATCACGCCGCCACGCGGGCGTTGCTCGCGGCGCGATAACCGATCGGTCTCGATCGTCAATCCGTCGACGGCCATCGCGGTGATCCGGTCCCCAAAGCTAACCTCGCGTCGCTCGGCATAGGTCTCGCAGTCGGGCGACCACGTCTTGTGGATAAGGGCGTTGCGGCCGTCGACGACCCAGTATTCCGGCACACCTTCGCGCGCGTAAATTCTGCGTTTGCGGTTCAGGTCGTTGCGCAGCGTAGCATCCGCCACCTCGATGACTAGACCCATTCGCCCGATTGTTGCGATGAAGAAGCCCCTCATTGGGACCCGAAGAAAGTAGCCAAGGATTTCGATTGGCCTACCTCGACCAGGCAGCACCAGATCGTCTCACGAACGCCACTCGCTACTCCTCGTCAAGTCCGAACAAGCGGTAAGCCGCTGCCCTAATCCCCTCCAATCGCGGATCGTTGTCACCCACGACTAGCCACTGCCCCCCCACCATCGCTGCATATTGCAGGAAGGCCTGCGAAGCGGGATCGTCCAGCTCCGGCCGCAGCATGGCGACGAGCAATGAGAGGGCGTCATCCTTGCGGGACATGAGACTACGACGCTTGCGCTTACCTGGGCGCTGTTCCTGGTAGCTTCGCACCCTCCTACGGCCGAACGCCTGCGCGCCGAAGCGGTTGAGGTCGCAGGGGAGCGGCCGATTGGGCCAAAGGATGTTGCTCAGCTGCGTTTCACGCGACAGGTGATCTCAGAAGCCATGCGGCTGTCTCCGCCCGCATTCATCCTGACGCGCATCGCGCGTCAGGATACGGAATTGGCCGGACACCGCGTGCGGGTGGGGCAGCGGGTCAACGTGCCTGTCTACGCCATGCATCGTTCGCCCGAGCGATTTCCCGATCCGCATGCCTTCGACCCGGACCGTTTCGCCGAAAACCGACCGCACCAGGACCGCTACTCATTTCTACCGTTCGGCGCCGGCCCGCGCATTTGCCTGGGGGCGTCCTTTGCGATGGCCGAGTCCGTCACCGTGTTGGCTACCTTGGCGCGCGCATTCGACCTAGTGCCGGCAGCCCCTAAGCGAGTGTGGCCGGTGGCGCGTCTGAGCTTGCGGCCGAGAAACGGCATGCCCATGCGTGTTGCGGTTCATAAGCCGTTTTGGAGGCAAGGCAGTTAGCCCGATCTCGGCAACCCAAAGACGCAATTGGGTGACGGAAACGGCCGGGTATGACACGGGCCATCGGCTGAGCATTCTAGGCTTGAGACTGCGTCAAACCGTGGCTCATAGCGTCCGCTTTTAAGAGGCCCGCAAATCGTGAGGAACGTCGGATTTGGGCGCAAAGCTGTCGTTCCGGGGGAACTGCCTTATCGCCAAATTCTCGACCAGCGATCCAAATTGGCCTCACATCAGCCCACCAAAGCGCGCGCATTGTGTGGGATGACGTGTGGAGCTGGATATGCTCCGTGATCCGAAAAATACCGAACATCAAGCACTTGGCGCTTGACAATGGTGACCCCTACGAGAATCGAACTCGTGTTTCAGCCGTGAGAGGGCCGCGTCCTAACCGCTAGACGAAGGGGCCGTGCCAGGAAGAGCGCGTCTACGGGGCGGTCGGCACGCCGTCAAGACGCGAAACGGGGTTGGATGGCACCATCTGCCATCCAACCCCGCCGTTCTTCGTCCGATCAGTTCGCCGCGCTGGTGCGGATCGTGCCGTTAACACCGGCTGGGAAGAAACCGCCCGTGCTGACCGCGGCGTTGTTCAGATACACGATGTTGAGTACTGCACCCGTCGTTCGACTGTACACGATGCCGTTGTTATCGGTCGGCACAATATTTGATTGGGTCGGATCGCTACTCGTGATCCCCTGATCGTCGTCACTCGGCCCGTCGAGGCTGTCACGCGCATCGGAAATCTGACCCGCGATTGTCCTCAGGCTCGGCGTCGCCATGCCCTTGACATAAAGGGCCGTGCGGACCAGCCCGGCATGATAAGCCTCGGCGGCCAGGATACCGGCGGCGGCCTCGAGATAGGTCTTGTTGGCGAGCAGGGGCGCAGCGCCCTTATATGCGGTGACGCCGACGTCCTCGAAAATGAACGCGCCCAGCAGGAAATTCTCGTCCGACGCATAGGGATCGAACGTGCCGGTCGCGGGCACAACCTTGGCAGCTCGTGCCGCAGCCGTGAAGGCACCGGTGGCGCTGCCGTCGATGTTGATCGAGGGCATCGCGACCTTGGCATTGCCGAGTGCCGAACGGAGGAAGGCGACATGCGAAATCTCGTCAGCGGCGATTTCCCGAGCGTAGGCAGCAACCAGAGGGTCCTGGAAAACGACCTTTTTGCCGCCAGTTACCGATCCCTGCGTACCGATTCCGTCCAGCATGTTAGCTGGCAAACCAGTGCCAAACACTGCGTACGAGTAGAACTGCGCTTCAAGATATTCGAGGTTCAGCGCGAAGTTGAGCACGTCGCCATCGCCAATCGTAGCGGTCGTCGGTGGCGGTGTCGGTGTCGCGGCGATGGGCGAATCGTTGTTATTGCCATTACCGCATGCGGACAGCAGCGTTAGGCCGCCGGCAGCGGCGACCGCGCCGCCCGCCATGCGGAGAAACCCGCGTCGCGCATCGCGGCGTTCGGCCGAGCGTTCGAGGACTTCAGTCAGAATAGGGATCGTGTGCATCGGGAAACTCCCTGAAAATTGGTTGGTCGAGGGCGGTCGATTAGGACTGCGCCGTGCTCGTCTTGATCGTGCCGTTCATACCGTTCGGGAAGAAACCGCCCGCGCTGACCGCTGCCTTGGTCAGATAAACGATGTTCAATACCTGACCCGTCGTCCGGCTGTACGCGAGGCCGTTGGCATCGAGCGGGACGATGTTCGAGTTGGTTGCGTCACCAAGACCCTGATCGAGGTCGGTCGATCCATCGAGACTGTCGCGCGCATCGGAGATCTTCGTCGCCGCGGCGCGGGTGTCGACGCCCTTAGCGTAGAGGACGGTACGAACGATACTCGCGTGATAGGCCTCGACCGCGAGAATGCCGGCTGCTGCCTCGAGATACGCCTTATTGGCGATCAGCGGCGATGCACCCTTATAGGCGGTGACGCCGACATCTTCGAACACGAATGCGCCGAGCAGGAAGCTGATATCGTCCGCATAGGGATCGAACGAGGTCGGTGCACCCGCCGTCGACGGGCCAATGAGCCCGGCAGCGCGCGCCGCGCTGCTGAACGCGCCATTGGGATCGGTACCGACGTCGACCAACGGCTGGGCCACCGCCGCCGAGGTCAGGGCAGAGCGCAGGAAGTTGACGTGGTTCAGTTCGTCGGCCGCGATCTCACGCGCATATTGCGAGACGATCGGATCGGTAAAGACGACCTTGCGCGCATTGGCGTTGTAGACCACGCCGTTCTTACCGACGGTCGGCGTCGCGGGGGCGAACGTCCCGGTGCCAGCGGTTGACGTCAACGGGATCGGCATGCCGAATACCGCATAATAATAGAAATTGGCCTCGAGATATTCGAGGTTCAACGCGAAATTCAGGACGTCGGCATCGGTGACGGTTTGCGCCGCGGCGGGGCTCGCGAAGGCGAACGCACCGGCACCGACCGCAGCGGCGCCAAGGACCATCTTGAACATCTCGCGACGATCATTGCGCCGCTGGACGCGACCATCCATCGTCTCGATCAGCAGATCACTCTCGGTCATAATGGCACCCTCTATTGTATAGCGACAAATCGGCTTTCCGGCGTCCCATCCGTCCAAGCCGAACGGGTGACACAATTTCTTGGCCAGTCGCAGTAACGTGCCGGTCGATCGAAAGATGCGCGGGCTAATAATAATTTACCAACTTATGCCGCCGATCGTAAGCCTGCCGAACATTCGATCATGACGGCATTGCCCCGGTCGCAGGCGCCCGCTAGCAATCGAGCGTGGTGGTTACCGATTCAGAGGAAGCGAAGGCTGCGCGACAACGCCTTACCGAGGCGCTGGTGGCGACCGCCGCCGAGGATCGCAGCGCGTTCCGGCGGCTGTATCGGCTGACTTCGGCGAAGCTTTTTGGCATCTGTCTGCGTATCTGTGGCGAAAGGCAGGCTGCGGAAGACGTGTTACAGGATGTATATCTCATCATCTGGCGCCGCGCCGGCGGCTACGAACCCGGTCGCGCGAGCCCGATCAGCTGGCTCGCGACCATCGCGCGTAACCGCGCGATCGACTGGCGGCGCGCCAAGGGCGTCCGCCCGACCAGCAACATCGTCGATGCGAACGATATTGCGTCGGGGGACATGTCCGCGATCGACCGACTGTTGGCCGAAGAGGACGATCGTAAATTGCATCTATGCCTCGATTCGCTCGACGATCCACAGCGACAGGCGATCCGCACCGCGTTCTTCGATGGCCTGACCTATGCCGAATTGGCGCAGCGGCAGAACGTGCCCCTGGGGACGATGAAGAGCTGGGTCCGACGCGGGCTCATCCGCCTCAAGGATTGTCTCGATGACGACAGCTGAGGATCGCGCCGCAGTGGCGGCGGAACTCGCGCTCGGCGTGCTGGAGGGCGACGAACGCGCCGACGCGATGCGACGCGTCCTCGCCGAACCTACGTTTGCGCGCGAGGTCGAGGCCTGGCGCGCGCATTTCGCGCTGCTGTTCGCCGCGTGGCCCGACGCTGCGCCGTCGTCCGATGTCGAAGCGCGGCTGGTACGGCTGATCGATCGATCCGGCGAGGCCGCCGCAAACGATGATGCGGTCGTCCGACGCAGCCCCTGGATGTGGTCGACCGGGGTGGCGACGCTGATGGCCGCGTGCCTGGTCCTGGCATTGGCGCTGCGCCCTGAACGCACCGTAACAGTGGCGGCTCCGGTCACGGTGGCGACCACGGCACCGCTGGTCGCGGCCATCACACCGACCAAGGATGACGCGGATGCGAAACCGTTCGCGGCGGCCTATGATGCCAAGACTGGCGAAATTCGCTTCGCGGGCGGGGTCACCGTGCCAACCGGACGCAGCGCGGAGCTATGGGTGATCGGTGCCGATGCCGCGCCGCATTCGCTCGGCCTTCTGGCAGGTCCGGCGTCACGCGTGTCCATCGGCGGCAGGAACCTGCGACGGATTACCGCAGGTGCGACGCTGGCGGTGACGATCGAACCAGAGGGTGGTTCGCCGTCTGGGCTGCCGACCGGTCCCGTCGTCGCATCGGGAACGCTCGCCAAGGTTTGATCGTCAAAGTTCGATCCCGAGAACGCGTAGGATCAAGCCGCGGCTTTCTTGCGCTCCGCCATCTCGGCATTCAGCATTTCGGCCAGCAGGAAGGCGAGCTCGAGGCTCTGCCCCGCGTTGAGCCGCGGGTCGCAATGCGTATGATAGCGGTCAGCGAGCGATTGTTCGGTGACGTCGACCGCGCCGCCGGTGCATTCGGTAACGTTCTGCCCGGTCATTTCGGCATGGATGCCCCCGGCGTGGGTGCCCTCGGCACGATGGACCGCGAAGAAACCGCGCACTTCGGCCAGGATCCGGTCGAACGGCCGGGTCTTGTAGCCATTCGCGGCCTTGATGACGTTGCCGTGCATCGGGTCGCAGCTCCACACCACCGGATGCCCCTCGCGCGTCACGGCGCGAACCAGCCTGGGCAGCGCCGCTTCGATCTTGTCATGGCCGTAGCGGGTAATCAGCGTCATCCGTCCCGGTTGGCGTGCCGGGTTCAGGGTGTCGAGCAGCGCGAGAAGCGCGTCGGGCTCCAGGCTCGGTCCGCACTTCACACCGATCGGGTTGCCGATCCCCCGCAGGAATTCGACATGCGCCGATCCCACGAACCGGGTGCGATCGCCGATCCACAGCATGTGCGCGCTGGTATCGTACCAGTCGCCGGTCAGCGAATCCTCGCGCGCCATCGCCTGTTCGTAGGGCAGCAGCAGCGCCTCGTGGCTGGTGTAGAAGCTGGTCTGTGCGAGTTGCGGCACGGTTTCGGGGTCGATCCCGCACGCCGCCATGAATTCCAGCGCGTCGCCGATCCGGTCCGCGGTCTCGGTATATTTCTTCGCCCACGGGCTGCGGCCCATGAAATCATGCGTCCAGCGATGCACCTCCTGCAGGTTCGCATAGCCGCCTTGCGCGAACGCGCGCAGCAGGTTGAGCGTCGCGGCCGACTGGTTGTAGCCGCGGATCATCCGTTCGGGATCGGGCGCGCGGCCAGCGGGGGTGAAGGCGATATCGTTGACGTTGTCGCCACGATAGCTCGGCAGTTCCTCGCCATCGATCGTCTCGGTCGGGGTCGAGCGCGGCTTGGCGAACTGGCCCGCCATCCGGCCGACCTTCACCACCGGAAGCTTCGAGGCATAGGTGAGGACCACCGCCATCTGCAGGATCACGCGAAAGGTGTCGCGGATGTTGTTGGGGTGGAATTCGGCGAAGCTTTCGGCGCAATCGCCGCCCTGGAGCAGGAACGCCTTGCCCGCCGCGACCTCGGCCAGCGCGCCGGTCAGGTTGCGCGCCTCGCCCGCGAAGACGAGCGGCGGGAAGCTGCGGATCGTGTCGGTCGCCGCGGTCAGCGCGGCGGCGTCGGGATAGTCTGGTTGCTGTCGCGCATCGGCACGGGTCCAGCTGTCGGGGGCCCAGTTCGCGGCCATCATCGTCACCTCTGTGTTCGGATGCGGCCATGCGACGAAACGAGCGGAGGCGCAACGAAGTTAAGCTTGAGGGGGGAGAGGCCCGACGCCAACGCCGCCGTTTGCTGGGCCGCCGCGCATAGTCGTTACCCCGCGACCCAATTGCCGTGAAATCCCGGCGGCACGCGGTGCGGGATGCGGACGCTGGCGACGGGGTCCGCGCCCAGCCGCCGCGCATCGAGGATCACCAGGTCGGTGCGATCGCGAGGCAGGTCGACGACGAGCCCGATCAGATAGCCCTCGTCCTCCGCCGCGTCGTCATGCGCGGGGACGAACACGAACTCACCGGGATGGCGTCCCGCGCCGAATTCATGCGTGCTGCGCGCGCCGGTTTCGAGGTCGTGCTTGTAGAGCGCCGTCGCGCCGATCTGGAACTCGTCCGCGGGGAGCGCCATCGTATAGGCATAGCGATAGGGTTGGCCGAAGCGGCGCTCGTCGGCGCGCGGGAATTCCTGCGGCGAGGCGTCGATCGTCCGACGCGTGACCGTCCTGGCGATCGGATCGACAGTCCAGCGTTCGAGGCCGCGCGCCGCCGCGTCCGGCCCCTGCGTACCGTCCGCGAACATCGTGTCGTACGCGACGACATCGATGACGACGCCGCCGTCCGCGGCATCAAAGGCATTCGCGACGTGAAAGACGTAGGACGGATCGACATCGCACCAGATCACGTCGGCGGCAGTGCCGTCGCGCGGCAGCAGACCGACGCGCGCCTGATGGCTCGGGTTCCAGCGATAGGGAAAATGCCCGCCGAGGTAGAATTTCATCGAAAAGGTGACCGGCAGGTCGAGGATCACCGCATAGCGCCCGGTAAAGGCGCAATCGTGGATCGAGGGGCCGTGTTTGACCGCGATCGGCTCCTCGCGGACGACGAGTCCCGCGGGCGACAGCACGACGTGTCGGACGGTGTCGGGATCGGTCGCTTCATAGGCGATCGCGTGATGTTCGCCGGTCAAGGGGTCGCGATGCGGATGCGCGGTGAACGATCCGGCGAGCGTGTCGTCGAAGGGATTATAGGTCTGTTCGTCCAGATCGTCGGACAGTTCGACCGGATAGCTGCCGGCCTCGACCAGCGCCCAGGTCCGTCCCGCGATCCCGATGACGTTGGTGTTGACGGTGTCGAACCCGCCATGGCGCGGACCGGGGGCAGGGGGGACGTCGCGCAACGCGCCCACCGCCTTCGATCGGATGAAACGGTTGCGATACCAGATCGCCTTGCCGTCCTTCAGCGCGATGCCGTGAACCATCCCGTCGCCCATGAACCAATGGTAGGAGGCGGGGTCGGGCTCGATCGGGTTGGGCCCGATCCGCAGATAGCGGCCGTCGAACACCGGCGGAATCGTCCCCGTGACCGCGAGGTCGTCGAGCGTCAGTTCCTCGGTCATCGGCGCGTGGATGCCCGCGAGAAAGGGATGCGCCTTGGCGGGTTCGGGCAACCGTTTGCGGTTGAAGTCGGCCAGCAGCTCGATCCCCTTCGACAGGGTGGACCGGACGATGGTTTCTACGGCACTAGCCATGACGACTCGTTCCTCAAATGTTTACGGTATAAACATAACCGATATGCTAACAGTGTCAACATGAATGTGAGGGCCTATCACCACGGCGACCTGCGCGCCGCGCTGGTCAGCGAGGGAATGGCGCTGCTCGTCGAGCGCGCCGCCGACGCGGTGTCGCTGCGCGAGGTCGCCCGCCGCGCGGGGGTCAGCGCGACCGCGGTCTATCGCCATTTCCCGGACAAGGAGGCGTTGATGACCGCGCTGGCGAACGAGGGGCTCGCCCGGCTCGCGGCGGCGCAGCACGCCGCGTTCGAGGCCAAGGGCGGCGGCGTCGACGGGTTCAGCGCGACCGGCGCGGCCTATGTCCGCTTCGCGCTCGCCAACCCCGCCTTATTCCGGATGATCTTCGCGCATCATTCCCCCGGTGACCTGACGGCGGGCGACACCAGCGACGACGCGATGTCGTTCCTGCTTCAGAATGCCCGCGCGCTCGCCCCGCCGGGCACCGATCCGCGGGCGTTCGCGCTGCAATGCTGGTCGCTCGCGCATGGCCTCGCGCTCTTGATGCTCGACGGTCATGTCCCCGTCGACGACGCCGCGATCGACCGGATCGTCGACGTCCGCGCGATGACGGGCGGCCACGTTCAGCCTGGCGAAGGCTTCGATCGTCCAGGGACATGCGCATGAAATTTCGACATCTGGGTCCGATCCTCGGCGTGCTTGCGCTCGCGACACCATCGGCGGCGGTCGCGGCCGATCGCGAGCCCGCCACCAACGCGGCGACGTTCGAGGCGCTGCGCAGCGTCGATCTGCGGATGGCGACGATCGCCTATCGGCTGACGACCGCCAACGCCGCGCTGTGTCGGCGACTCGCGCCGACGCCGGGCTGGGTGATCCATTCGCTCGGCCAATATGATCCCAAGTTGCGCGATGTGGCGCGGCAGGTGTTCGGGTTCGCGACGCCGATCGCGGTCGAGGCGGTGGTGCCGGGCGCGCCCGCCGCGATGGCGGGGGTCGCGGCCAATGATTCGCTTGCTTCGGTCGGCGGCGCTGCCTTTGCGGCCACCGATCCGGGGAATGCGGACGCGACCAGCGCGACCCGCGACGCCGCGCTTGCACAGATCGCACAGACGCCCGTCACCGCGCCGCTGACCGTAACCGCGGTGCGCGGCGAGGTGCGGCGCACCGTCGCGATTCCCGCATCGCCGGGGTGCAAGAGCAATTTCGAGGTTCTCCTCGGTCCCGAGCTGGACGCGTCCGCCGATGGATCGATCGTCCAGGTCGGCGTCAAATTCTTCGAGAAGTACGGCGACGACGATCTTGCGGTCGTGATCGCGCATGAATTGTCGCACAACATCCTCAACCATCGGGCGCGGCTCGACGCGGCGAAGGTCAGCCGCGGGCTGCTTGCCGAACTCGGTCGCAACGGCCGATTATTCCGCCAGACCGAGGACGATGCCGACCTGCTCGGCATGTATCTGCTGCGTAACGCGGGGTACGACCCGCAGATCGCGGTGCGGTTCTGGGAGGGGCATGGCGGCGATATCGACGGCGGCCTGTTCCGCAGCCGGACGCATCGCTCGGCCAGCGCGCGCGCGCAGCGGATCGCCGACGAAATCGCGCGGATTCCGGCCGATGCTCCCACCCCCTATATCCCGCCGATCCTCGCGACTCGCGACCAGCCGCTTCAGTAGCCGCGGCGGCTAATAGCCGGCGTCGAGATCGACGACGTTGGTCATCGGTTCGCCCGCGACGAAGGCGTGCGCGTTCTTGACGAACAAGTCGGCGGCGCGGTGGAACATCTTGGTCTGGCTGCGTCCCGACAGGTGCATCGTGATCATGCAGTTGGGCGCGCTCCACAGCGGATGTTCGGGGGGCAGCGGTTCGGGGTTGGTCGGATCGAGGAACGCGCCGCCGATCTTGCCCGCTTCCAGCGCCGCGATCAGCGCGTCGTCGTCGATCATGTCGCCGCGCGCGATATTGATCAGCCACGCGCTGTCCTTCATCGCCGCCAGTTCGTCCGCGCCGATGATCGCCTTGGTCGCGTCGGTCGAGGGCGCGGCGAGGATCACCCAGTCGAACGCGCCGAGCTTCGCCTGCCAGGCGTCGGGCATCAGCGTGGCGTCGCGGCCCGATCGCGTCACCCCGGTTACGTCGACCCCGAACGCCGCGAGCCGTTCGCCGATCAGCCGCCCGATCGCGCCATAACCGACGATCAATGCGCTGGTTTCGAACAGCTCGACCTTGCCCGGCGCATCCTTCGGCCATTCGTGTGCATCGTGCGCGCGGATCACCTCGTCGAAGCGCTTCGCCCCCGCGAGCACCCCCATCACCGCATATTCGGCGACCGCATAGGCGTTGATCCCCGCGCCGTTGGTCACGGTGACCTCATGGTCGCGCAGCCAATCGAGCGGGAAGGCGTCGAGCCCCGCGTAGAGCGTCGATACCCATGTGAGCTGAGGCCCGGCGGCGCGGATCGCGTCGGCAACGAGGTGCGTCGGTTGCATGTCGACCCAGGCGATGTCGGCGTCGGCGATCATCGCGTTCGCTTCGTCGGGTTTGGTGAACCACGCCGCCTCGATCGCGGCGGGCAGCCGTGGTTCGAGCAACGCGCGGGCGATCGCGGGCAGGACGGCTTTCATAACTCTATTCTCCAATCCCAGCGGAGCGGGTCGCCATCCATCACCTCGACCCCCGCCGCGGCGAGCTCGTCGCGAATCGCGTCAGATCGGGCGAAATCCCTTGTGGCACGCGCCTGGTCACGGTCGTCAAGGCGACGCTCAATTTCGATTTCGGAGATCGTTGAAGAGGCGGGGGTGACTCGAAGATCGGCACGCGACAAGGTGGCGAGGGAGAGGCCTAAGGTATCATCGAATACCTGAAGCATCTCTTCAAAACGCGCTTGGGGAAACTTGCTGTCAGACAAAACGGCGTTAACAACCGCAAGCGCCCGAGGCGTGTTCAGGTCATCGCTCAGAGCGTCGTCGATCTCTTTAAGCCGCGCCTCGAAAAGATCGTCATCTTTAATTTCGTCGACGGTTCGGCTTCGTGCCTTCTCAACCAATATAACAAACCTGGTAAGGCGCACGAATGCGGCGGACAGGTTTTCCCAACTGAATTCAAGCTCCGACCGGTAATGCGCTTGGAGGCACATGAGGCGATACGAGAGGGGGTGGAAGCCACGGTCGATCAGGGCCTGGAGTCGCAGAAACTCCCCTGAGGATTTGCTCATCTTTCCGGTGCGATCGACCAGGAAGTTGTTGTGCATCCACAGCTGGGCGCCGGTATCGGGGGTGCCGCTCATCGCCTGGTTCTGCGCGATCTCGTTGGGGTGGTGGATCTCGCGATGGTCGATCCCGCCGGTGTGGATGTCGAATCGGTCGCCCAGATACTGGCGGCTCATCACCGAACATTCGAGGTGCCAGCCCGGTGCGCCCCGCCCCCACGGGCTGTCCCATTCCATCTGACGATTCTCGCCAGGCTTCGACGTCCGCCAGATCGCGAAGTCGGCGGGGTGGCGCTTGCCCGCGACCTCGTCGATCCGGCTTTCGCCGACGTCGTCGCGCGATCGGGCAAGACGGCCGTAGTCGGGCACCGTCGTGGTATCGAAATACAGGCCGTCAGCGAGTCGATAGCAATGATCCGCCGCGATCGCCTCGCCGAACGCGATCATGCCGGGAACATGATCGGTCGCGAGCGGGAAACGGGTGGGGTCGGCTATGTTGAGCGCGCTCAGATTGTCCTTGAACGCATCGGTATAATGCTTGGCGATCGCCCAGATATCCTGGCCCGACGCCTTGGCCGCCGCCTCCATCTTGTCGTCGCCCGCATCGGCGTCGCTGGTCAGATGACCGACATCGGTAATGTTGATGACGTGGGTGAGCGGATAGCCTTTCCACCTCAGCACGCGCGCCAGCGTGTCGGTGAAGACATAGGCGCGCAGATTGCCGATATGCGCGTAATGATAAACCGTCGGGCCGCACGAATAGACACGGACGTTGGTGGGGTCGATCGGCACGAACGCCTCGGCGGCGCGGGTCAGGCTGTTATAGAGGGTCAGCGGGGTCATCCTCGCGCTGTAGCCTCGCCGCGCGGATCGCGCCACGGCTTCCGCTGGCCCCGCGGTTGCTTGCCATCGCGGATCGGTTTTGCTAGGCGGCCCGTTCACACGGCGCGGACCTGGTCCGTGGCCGCGCTATTCGTTCGATCCGGAGTCAGTTGGTTTTATGCAGATCATCGTTCGCGACAACAATGTCGACCAGGCCCTTCGCGCGCTCAAGAAGAAGCTGCAGCGCGAAGGCGTGTATCGCGAGATGAAGCTGCGCCGCCACTATGAGAAGCCCAGCGAGAAGCGCGCGCGCGAGCGCGCCGCTGCGGTTCGCCGTGCCCGCAAGCTCGACCGCAAGCGTGCCGAGCGCGACGGCGCGCGGTAACATCCCCGGTCGCCCGCGTCGCGGGTCGACTTGGTGTGAACTTTTGTGACCTTTAAACCGGTGGCGGCCGGCCCGGCACCCCTACTCCAGGTGTCCCTATGTCGACCGTCACCGCCGTGCCGCTCCAGCCCGTCAAGCGGAGCTACCTTATCTATCTGTGGCTCGGGATCGCGATCGCGGTAATCGCGGCGTTCCTGTTGGCGATGCAGGGCGAACCCGCGCTGGCGCGCGAGGCCAAGGCGAGCGATGTCGTCACCACCGCATCCGGCCTGAAATACAAGATCATCCAGCCCGGGCAGGGCGGGGCGCATCCCACCGATACCGATGTCACGCTGGTGAACTATGAAGGTCGCCTGCTCAGCGGCACGACCTTCGACAAGTCGCAGCAGCCCACCCCGATGCCTGTTACAGGCGTCGTTCCTGGCTTCGCCGAAGCGCTGAAGCTGATGACCAAGGGCGAGAAGGCGCGGTTCTGGCTTCCCCCCGCGCTCGGCTATGGCGCCGACGCAAAGGGCCCGATTCCTGCCAATTCGACTTTGGTATTTGACGTCGACCTCGTCGATTTCATCCCCGAACAGGTGCTGCGCCAGATGCAGATGCAGCAACAAATGGGGCAGGCACAGGGTGTGCCGGGCGTAGCGCCTCCAGCTGAGGCGCAGGGTAAGCGCTGAGCGACCAATCACGGTTTGCGCGAGAAGGGGGCACCCGCCGCCGGCGTAAGTACGAACCAGCGGAGGATGGGCGTTTCTTGCGACACGCCGCTGCGCCGTCCTAGTCGTTGACGCCTGTCGGTCGCACTGCAGATGCGCGATTTGGGAAGGGCGTGCGATGGCGTCAACACGGGCATCGTGGATTTTTCGAACGGCGTAGGCGTCGAAAAGGCGTTGGCGCGTGGCGGCTTACGATACCGCCCAGCTAGGTGTGTGGCTGGGCAGGCCACTCGGCGGTGGAACGATCGTCTTCTGGTTCGTCCGCATCGCCGCAACCCGCGGAGACACCCCAGAGCGCAGGCAAAAAAATAGCGGCCAACAGGCCGCTATTTTCTCAACTGTCTAACAGCTTAGCGGCTGGTAGGCGTATCCTTCGAGTCGGCGACGATGATGATGCCGGCGATCACTGCAGCGGCAGCCACGATTGCGACGATGACGCCACCGCTGGTCAGATCATTCTTCTTAGCCGAGGTCGAACCGGTGCGAACCGACTTCGAAATCGACAGGCTGGACGCCGGATTAACCGGTGCTGCCATCGCCGGTGCTACAGCCATCGTCGCTGCCGCAGCCGCCGCAAAATAAGTCCCAAGGCGCATTCTAAACTCCCTTTGTGCAATTCCAGATGTCTGGTGACAGCGAATCGCGATCGGCGCAACCCTTAATCGCCCTTTGCGGTGACGCTTCTCGTGATTTGCTTGCGGTGTCGCAAGCACCCGGGGCGGTCGTGGTCGGCGGAGCGGCGCTAAGCGCAGTTTAGTACCGTGACATCTTCTACGTCGAAAGGCACCATCTCTCAGTATCTTGCAAACCGATCGCGGTGAGCCGACCGGTCGCATAGGCGCCCGTGTCGATGCCGATGCGATGAGGGCGCTGTTCGACCGCGTCGCTGATGGTGTGGCCATGCACTACGATCTTGGCGAGTCCGCGCGGAAAACCGAGGAACGGTTCGCGAATCCAGCGAAGGTCGCGCGTATCCTGATCTTCGAGGGCAACCGATGGGCGGACGCCGGCATGAACGAACGTGTAGTCGCCGATCGTGATCATGTCCTCGAACGTTGCCAGAAAATCGCGATGCGCCTTGGGGATTTGTGCGTCCAATGCGTGTTGCAACTCGTCATAGTCGCAACGATCATATTGCTCGACGCCGACGCCGTAGCTCAGCAGCGTTTCTCGACCGCCGATCCGCGTGAACATGCGTAGCGCCTTGCTGTCGCCAGCGAGCGCGCCGAGGAAAATTTCCTCATGATTGCCCAGGATCAGCCGGAGCATGGGGCGTTCTTGCTTCAAGACGCGCAGACGTTCGACCACCTTGGCCGAATCGGGGCCGCGGTCGACCAAGTCGCCCAGGACGATGACGGTCGTGTCGGCGGGGCCGCGCGCGGCGTCATCGGCGTCGATCGCGTCGATCAGTTCGCCGAGGAGCGTGTCACACCCGTGGATGTCGCCGATCGCATACACCCGATGCCCGGGGGGGATCGCTGCCTGGGGAAGGCGATTTCCCCGGCGTTTCAGAAACTTCGTAAGCATAATGGGGATCGGCTGATGGTGATCCGACGCCTATAGGGGCAGGCACCCCGTGGAGCAACGACCTTACGGTGCGTCTGACGCCATACGCGGGTTTGCTCCGGCGAACGTCCCTCGATAAGCGGGATCGAGCAACAAGAGGGTGGCATGACGATCAAGCGGGTACGCAAGGCGGTATTCCCGGTGGCGGGGCTGGGGACGCGGTTTCTGCCCGCGACCAAAGCGATGCCCAAGGAGATGCTGACCGTCGTCGACAAGCCGCTGATCCAATATGCGGTCGAGGAGGCATTGCAGGCGGGAATCGAGCAGATCATCTTCGTCACCGGGCGCAACAAATCCGCGATCGAGGATCATTTCGACATCGCCTATGAACTCGAGGACACGATGCGGTCCCGCGGCAAGTCGCTCGATCCGCTCGCCGGCATCCGCCAGAAACCGGGCTCGCCGGTCTATATCCGTCAGCAAGAGCCGCTCGGGCTCGGTCATGCGGTGTGGTGCGCGCGTGAGATCGTCGGCGACGAGCCGTTTGCGGTGTTGTTGCCCGATGAGCTCATGGTCGGTACCCCCGGTTTCCTCGCGCAGATGGTCGGAGCGTACGAGCGGGTCGGCGGCAATGTCGTTGGCGCGCTAGAAGTGCCCGATTGTGATACCGATAAATACGGCATTATTTCCCCCGGCGCACGCGATGGGCGGCGGACCGAGGTGGTGGGGCTGATCGAGAAGCCGAAGGGCAAGGCGCCGTCCAACCTGATGATTCCCGGACGGTATATTTTGCAGCCCGAGGTGATGCGCATTCTCGAGCATCAGGAAAAGGGCGCAGGCGGCGAGATCCAGTTGACCGACGCGATGGCGCAATTGATCGGCAAACAGCCATTCCACGGCTTCACTTTCGATGGCGAGCGCTATGATTGCGGCGACAAGGCGGGTTATATCCAGGCGAATCTGGCGCTGGCGCTGGCGCGCGAGGATATCGGCCCCGCGGTGCGCGCGTTCGCCCAGCGGCTGATCGGATGACGATTTTGGTGACCGGCGCGGCGGGGTTCATCGGCGCGCATGTCGCCGGTGCGTTGGCGGCGCGCGGTGAGGCGGTGGTCGGGATCGACGATCTCAACGACTATTATGCGCCGTCGTTGAAACGCGATCGGCTGGCGAGCCTGGCCGCGGACGCGCGCTTCATCCGGTGCGATTTTGCCGATGCGGCGGCGCTGGCGGCGGCGCTCGACGGCATCGAGATACGCCGGATCGTCCATCTCGGCGCGCAGGCCGGGGTGCGCTATTCGATCGATAATCCCGCGGCTTATGCTCGCGCCAATCTGGTCGGACACCTCAACATCCTCGAACTCGCGCGGACGCGGCGGGTCGAGCATCTGGTCTATGCGTCGTCGTCGTCGGTCTATGGTCGCAACGCGGCGCTGCCGTTCAGCGTCGAGAATCGCGCCGATCATCCGGTGTCGCTCTATGCCGCGACCAAAAAGGCTGACGAGCTGATGAGCGAAAGCTACGCCAGCCTGCATCGGTTGCCGCAGACGGGGCTGCGCTTCTTCACCGTTTATGGGCCGTGGGGACGCCCCGACATGGCGCCGTGGCTATTCACCGATGCGATCCTGGCGGGGCGTCCCATTCGGGTGTTCAACAACGGCGACATGCAGCGCGATTTCACCTTCATCGACGATATCGTCACTGGGGTCCTTACCGCGCTCGACCGCGCTCCCGCCCACGATGATATGGTCAAGCCGGGCGGGTCGCACGCGGCGCATGCAATCTATAATCTCGGCAATCATCGCCCCGAGCCGCTTGGGCGGTTCATCGACCTGATCGAGGCGGCGTGCGGGATGCCCGCGATCCGACAATGCGAGCCGATGCAGCCCGGTGACGTCCCCGCTACCTATGCGGACATCGCCGCGACGACGCGAGACCTAGGGTTCGTGCCGACCGTGCCGCTGGACGAGGGGATCGCGCGGTTCGTCGCGTGGTTTCGGGACTATACCGGGCGCTGATCGCCGCACCAGCGGCAGCCCGGATCCTTGGGCAGCGCGATCGTCCTGAAGCGCAGCGACAGCGTGTCGGCGACGAGCAGCTTGCCCGCGCTGTCCTCGCCGAACGACACGATCGCGCGGATCGCTTCGAGCGCGGCCAAGCTCCCGAAGACGCCCGCGACGGGGCCGAGGATGCCGTCCTCCGCGCAACTGCCCGCCTCGCGATCGGGCGACGTGCCGACGAAGCAGCGATAGCAGGGGCGATCCGGCTCCCAGCCGCGGAACACGCCGAGCTGGCCGTCAAACTGGCCGACCGCGGCGGAGACCAGCGGCACGCGATCCCGCAGCGTCTGATCGGCGACGATCAGCCGGGTGGCGAAGTTGTCGCAGCCGTCGAGCACCACGTCGGCGCCCGCCAGCAACATGGCGACGTTGGCCGCCTCCAAGCGCACCGGGTGGGTGTCGACCGCGACACGAGGGTTGAGCGCGCGCGCGGCGGCCGCCGCCGCGGCCACCTTGGGCATGCCGATATCGGTCGTCGCGAAGATGGTCTGGCGCTGGAGGTTGGAGAGGTCGACACGGTCGTCGTCGATTAGCGTCAACCGACCCACGCCCGCTGCGGCGAGATACTGGATCGCGGGCGATCCGATGCCGCCCGCGCCAATCACTGCAACCCGCGCCGCCATCAGCCGCTTCTGCCCCTCGCCACCGATTTCCTTGAGAACGATGTGCCGCGCGTAGCGGACGAGGTCGTCGTCGATCAGCGTCAACCCGGCCATGCGAACGCCATGCTGGTCTTGTACCAGGCGTCGGTCACCAAGCCCTCGGTGGCGATGTTGCCGGTGGCGCGGCTGAACGCGAGCCCCGCGGCATATTGCTCGATTGAAGGACAATGGATCGCGCGCGGTACCGTGCGGCGGACGAGGCCTTGCGGGGTGACGAGCACCGCGACGTCGATCGTCAGCACCCAGCCAGTGTTGGTCCTGCGCTGTGCGGCGCAGCGCCGGTGCCTGATTTTGGCACGGACGAAATCGGCCAGCCTCGGGCTAGCGATCACGGGTTTCACGAAGCGGATCGACGGCAGCGTCGACCAGTTTGGTGGCGGCAAGGGGGCGGCGGCCGGGGCGGTCGCGGCCTGCGCCATCAGCGCAAGCGCGGCGATCATCGCCCGGTCGATCCGAAGCCGCCCGCGCCGCGGAGGGTGTCGTCGAGCGACTCGACCTCCTCGATCCGCGCGCGCTGAACGGGGGCGGGGACGAGTTGCGCGATCCGATCGCCCCGCGCGATGGCAAAGGGCGCATTGCCGAGATTGGCGAGGATCACCTTCACCTCGCCGCGATAATCGCTGTCGATCGTGCCGGGGGTGTTGAGGCAGGTAATGCCGTGTTTGAGCGCGAGTCCTGAACGCGGGCGAACCTGGACCTCGTAGCCAGCGGGGATCGCGATTGCGAAGCCAGTCGTGACCGCGGCCCGCGCGCCGGGAGCGAGCGTCAATGCTTCGGCGGCGACGACGTCCATGCCGGCTGCACCCGGGGTGGCATAGGCGGGGGCGGGGAGGCCATCGCCATGGGGCAGGCGTTTGAGCGCCAGGCGAATGTCGGTCATTGGTCGCTTCCTAGCGCGTCGGCGATCCGGTCCGCCAGCCGCGCGGCGACGGCGTCCTTGGGGAGCCGCTCCCAGGCCTCGCTGCCGGTGGCGGTGACGAGATGCACGGTATTCGCATCGCCGCCGAACACATCGCCCGACACGTCGTTGGCGACGATCCAGTCGACGCCCTTGCGGGTCCGTTTGGCGGTGGCGTGTTCGACGACCTGCTCGGTCTCGGCGGCGAACCCGACCAGGAGCCGCGGGCGGCGCGGGCTGCGCGCGAGAGTGGCGAGGATGTCGGGGTTTTCGGCGAACTGGAGCGTCGGCGGCACATCGCCCCTTTTCATCTTCTGCGGCGCGGCCTCGACCCGCCAGTCGGCGACCGCGGCGACCATCACCGCGGCATCGGCGGGCAACGCGGTCGCGACCGCATTCGCCATGTCCTGCGCGGTGTCGACGTCGACGCGATCGACTCCGGCGGGGGTGGGTAGCGCGACAGGTCCAGCAACGAGCGTGACGCGCGCGCCGACCCGCGCCAGCGCAGCGGCGATCGCGAAGCCCTGGCGCCCCGACGACCGGTTCGCGATGTAGCGGACGGGATCGATCGGTTCGTGGGTCGGGCCGGCGGTGACGAGGATGTGCTTGCCGGTCAGGCTGCCGGCCGCGGGCGATGCGCCGAGCGCGAAGTCGACCGCGTCGGCGATCTCGGTCGGTTCGGGAAGTCGCCCCGCGCCATATTCGCCGCAGGCCATCGGGCCTTCGGGGGGCTCCATCACCGTGACCCCGTCGGCGCGGAGTTGCGCGACGTTGCGGCGGGTGGCGGCGTGGCTCCACATCCGGACGTTCATCGCGGGCGCAGCGAGGACGGGCTTGTCGGTCGCGAGCAGGAGCGTGGTGGCGAGGTCGCTTGCCTGGCCGGTCGCCATTTTCGCCAGCAGGTCGGCGGTCGCGGGGGCCACGACGACGAGGTCGGCCTCGCGGCTCAGCTGGATGTGCCCCATCTCGGCCTCGTCCTTGAGATCCCAGAGCGTGGTATAGACCTTCTCTTCGCTCAGCGCGGCCAACGTCATCGGGGTGACGAAATGGCTGCCGCCGTCGGTCAGGACGCAGCGGACCGCGTGGCCACGCTTGCGGAGCAGCCGGACGAGCTCGCACGATTTATATGCGGCGATGCCGCCGCCGACGATGAGCAGGATGCGCGTCATCGCACCACCCGCCGGACGGTAATCCGGCGCTGGTCGAGCGCGGCATGGATGAGGTCGCGGACGCCATCGACCGCGAACGCGATGCCGACGAGCATCGCGGGTGCGACGAGCAGTCCCCAATAGAAGGTGTCGGTGCGGCCAACGACTGCGAGAATCGCGGCATAGCCCGACAACAGCGCGAGCATCCGGATGCCGAGATCATCGGCCCAGGCCGCCCAGCCAAACAGTGCAATGCCGACGAGGGGCGCCGCGAGCCACAGCGGCACGAGCGCGAGCGCGGTCGAGATCGCCATCGTCTTCACGAAGAAACCGAACCCGAGCATCCCAGCCCAACCCGGCGAAGCGGGGTCGAGCGGGTGGACGACCTGCGCGACGGCGTGGGCATGAGCGCCGAGCGCCGCCGCGAGGACGGCCAGCGCCAGTCCCCACGCTGCGGCTTCGCGCCGACTGCCTTCGAGAATCGCGAAGAATGCCATCAGGACGAGATAGGGCGCCGCGGTCTCGCGTACCAGCACTGCCGCGAGACCGAAGGCGACCGCGGGCAGCCAGTCTTCGCGACGACGCAGCGCGAGCGACAGCGCGATAAAGAGTCCTGCCCAGACTTCATGGAAATAGCGCAAATCGGCCTGGATGAAGGTCACGAGCCCCGCGGCGAGCACTAGCATCGCGACGATCCGCGGGGATGCGCGGACGAAGGCGGAATTAAGCCGTTTCCACCAGGCGAGCGCGGTTGCGGCAACGAGCGCATAAAGCAGCGCGATCATCGCTGCGTCGGGCAGCGCGGCTTCGACCACTGCGAGAGTCGGTAGGCGAAACACGACGAAGGGGCGCAATGGATAATCGCCGCCCCGCAAAGCCTCGGCAGTGACGCGATAGTAGTTGCCGCCGTGACGGACGTTGCCCACGACCGTCTGGTACAGGACGATATCGGTTTGATCGCCGGGCTCGGGCGCGGGATCGCGCGGGGCAAGCGGCGTGCCGAGCGCCAAGAGGGTCGCGACTAGCAGCACTGCCAGCGCGAAAAGTGCTGCCCGCGCCTGGATTGGGGTCAGCGTCGCGAAGCGCGAGGGTCGGGCGAGCCATAATGGGGCCAGCGGGCGGGCGATCATCGCTGGGGCATCCTAGAACGCCCTGACTTCCCCCACGCCCGTTCGTGCTGAGCTTGTCGAAGCACGGTGAGGTTCAGGCCCTGCGACACGCTCAGGGCGAACGGTTTAGGGTCTGATCGATCTGACGCCATCATGGCCTAAAGGACGAGCAGCGTCGCCGCGATCCCTGCCGCGGCGGACAGGATCGCGACCGCCAAGTAGCGCCAGCCGCCACCGATCCGTACCACCTCGATCTCGGCGAGCGGCGGGGTCGGGGGCGCGCCGCCGGGGGCCGGATAGCGCGCCTCGATGCGGCGGACGAGTTCGGGGAGGCGGACGAGGGTGCGGACATCCTCGATCAGCCGGTCGGCGACCGCGGCTTCGGGGCCGAGTTCAGTGCGGATCCACTCGCGCACGAACGGGGCGGCGGTGTTCCACAGGTTGATGTCGGGATCGAGCGCGGTCGCAACGCCTTCGACCATCACCATCGTCTTCTGGAGCAGCAGCAGGTGGGGTTGGGTGACCATGTCGAAATCGCGGGTGATCGAGAACAACCCGTCGAGCATCATTCCGATCGACATGTCCTTGACCGCAAGACCGCGCATCGGCTCGCCCACCGCGCGCAGCGCGGTCGCGAATTCGCCGACGTCATGATGCGCGGGAACATATTCCGCCTCGAAATGGATTTCGGCGACGCGTTTGTAATTGCCGGTGATGAGGCCGTAGAGGATTTCGGCGAGCCAGACGCGCGCGCGGCGGTCGATCCGCCCCATGATGCCGAAATCGATCGCGGCGATGCGGCTGCCCGGCAGCGCGAACAAATTGCCCTGATGAAGGTCGGCGTGGAAGAAACCTTCCGCAATCGCCTGGCGCAGAAACGCCTGGACCAGCGTGTTGGCGAGATGCGGCAGATCATAGCCCGCGTCGACCAGCGCCTGGCGATCCGACAGCTTGATCCCGTCGACCCATTCGATCGTCATCACCTTGGCGGTCGAGCGCTGCCAGTCGACCGCGGGGATGACGAAGTCGGGTTCGGCGGTCATCGATTCGGCGAGTTCGGAGGCAGAAGCCGCCTCGCGCCGGAAATTGAGTTCGCGCGCGGTCCAGCGTTTGAAAGTCTCGATCGTCAACCGCGGGCGGAGGCGGCGCGCTTCGGGGCTGATCGCCTCGAGCTGCGCGGCGGCCCATTCATAGGTGTCGATCGCGCGCGCGAATTCGTCCTCGACCCCGGGGCGGAGCACCTTCACCGCCACCGTCCGGCCGTCGAGCGTCACCGCGCGATGGACTTGCGCGATCGAGGCGGCGCCAACGGGTTCGGCTTCGATACTCGCGAAGAACGCGGATGGCGGGCGGCCCATGCTCGCCTCCATCGCGGCGCAGATCGTCGCGAAGGGGACTGGGGGGAGGTTATCTTGCAGGCGGAGCAGGTCGCGCGCGGCCTCGTCGCCGACGAGATCGGGACGGGTCGCGAGGGTCTGGCCGAGCTTGATCGCGGCGGGGCCGATCGCCTGAAACGCGTCGGCGTAGCGCGGGGTCTTGGGCACCCGCGCGCCGAACCGCGCGATCCGCGCGAGGCGTCGGACCTGCGCGGGGGTGTTGGGGTCGCGTTCGATGCCGCGCAGCGCGCCGTGGCGCGCGAGGATGCGGCCCCATTTGAGCAGGCGCCAGGTATGCGTGAGAGGAGAGGTCACGGCCAACCCCGCAAAGTACGACTTTGCGAGGACCCCGGCAGAGGCTTCATCAAATTTTCCAGCCGCTGTGGATCGCGACGAGCCCGCCGAGCAGCGGTTCGACCCTGGTGCGGACGAACCCCGCCTCGCCGATCATCGCTTCGAAGGTCGGCATGTCGGGGAAACGGCGGATCGATTCGACAAGGTAGCGATAGCTGTCGGCATCTTGCGCCAGCAGTTGCCCGAGCTTGGGGACCATCTTGTGCGAATAGGCGTCGTACACCTCCTTGAACCCCGGCCACAGCGTCGTCGAGAATTCGAGGCAGAAGAACCGCCCGCCACGACGCAGGACGCGGTGGGCTTCGCGGAGAGCGGCGGGGATGTCGGTGACGTTGCGGATGCCGAACGCGATCGTATAGGCGTCGAAGAACTTGGCTGGGAAGGCCAGCGTCTCGGCGTTCGCCTCGGTCCACACCAACCCGTCGATGCCGCGCTTCTGCGCGCGCTCCATGCCGACTTCGAGCATCGCGGGGTTAATGTCGGCCACCGTGATCGCCGCGCCCGACGGCGCCATGCGGAACGCGATGTCGCCGGTGCCCCCCGCCATGTCGAGGATCTGCTCGCTGGCGCGCGGACCGACGCGGCGGACGAAGCGGTCCTTCCACAGCCGATGCATGCCCCCCGACATCGCATCGTTCATCAGGTCGTACGAGCTCGCAACGCTCTTGAAGACGCCGCCGACGCGCGCGGTCTTTTCGGCGGGGGCGACGTCTTCGTAGCCGAAGGAGACGGTGTCGGTCATGCGCTCGTTCTCATCGGGGAGGCTCTAGCCGCGCCTTGTGGCGCGGGCAAACGCAACCTAGCAGGGGGCGTGCCAGAGCTCCCCGAAGTCGAGACCACCGTGCGCGGGCTGACCCCGGTGCTCCAGGGCCAGCGCCTCGCGACCGTCGAACCGCGGCGCGCCGACCTGCGCAAGGCGATTCCGGTCGACCTGCGCCAGCGGCTGACCGGGGCGACGATCATCGGTCTGGGGCGGCGCGCCAAATATGGGATGATCAACACTGATCGGGGCGACACGCTGATTTTCCACCTCGGCATGTCGGGGCGGTGGCGGGTCGATCCCGGCGCGTTGCAGGCGCACGATCACCTGCTGATCGAAACCGATTCGGGGCGTCGGCTCGCGCTCAACGATGCGCGGCGATTCGGCTTCCTCGATCTATGGTGCACCGAATCGATCGCGGATTATCCCGCGTTTGCCGCGATGGGCCCCGAACCGCTCGGCGCCGATCTGAAGGCGGCGTATCTCGACCGGGAGCTCGCGGGGCGCAGCGCGTCGATCAAGGCGATGCTGCTCGACCAGCGGATCGTGGCGGGGCTGGGCAACATCTATGTCTGCGAGGCGCTCCACGTCGCGGGAATCGCGCCGTCGCGCGCCGCGGGGCAAATCGCGACCGCGCGGCTCGACCGGCTGGTCATCGCGATCCGCGAGGTTTTGCTCGCCGCGATCGAGGCGGGGGGATCAACCTTGCGCGACTTCGCGCACCCCGATGGCGAACTAGGGTATTTCTCCAAGCAATTCCTGGTCTATGGTCGCGAGGGCGAGCCATGTGTGTGCGGGGGAACCGTACGGCGGCGCACCGAGAATGGGCGGTCGACCTTCTGGTGCCCCAAGTGCCAGCGCTAACTTGACGATTCGCGTGTCGTTGACTAAGAGCAGCGCCTTCCGGGCCGGGAGCGATTCCCGCGCCCTTTTCATTTGACCACAGATCCGAGGACTTCATGGCGAACACGCCGCAGGCAAAAAAGCGTATCCGTCGCAACCAGCGTCGTACCGAAGTGAACGGTGCGCGGGTCGGCCGCATCAGGACCTTCATCAAGAAGGTCGAAGCGGCACTGGCGTCGGGCGACAAGGCTGCGGCGGCGCAGGCGCTGCACCAGGTCCAGCCGGAGCTGGCGCGCGGCGTCGCCAAGGGCGTGCTTCATAAGAACACCGCAAGCCGGAAGTTCTCGCGACTGACCAAGGCGGTTTCCGCGATCGCCTGAGTCGATTCGCGATTGAATTGAATGAGGCCCGTCGGGATCGTCCCGGCGGGCTTTTTCGTGACTACGCGCGGCGGATGGCGCGATCGCGAAATCCTAGCTTCCCCCGCGATTCGAGCCTGACCCTTGGCGTTTCTGCAGAGAAAACGACTATTAAACAGTGGCTTATAAGATTTTCGACGCATTTCCTTGGCTGATTCCGAGTCAAGCCAATATTTCAAGAATGTTACCTTGATCGACTCGCGCCAAAGCTCATAGTCGACCCGCGCCGCGACGGTGTTCATCGTCTGGGGCCACTGAACAGGGCGGAATGCCGGACGGCCCCTTCGGGCCGCGAGGGGGGGACGTTTCGAGACAATCGGGCGCTCCGCGCGACGTATTGCGCGGAAACGGGAGAGGTGTGCGTGGAGGGATTGCAGGGGACGTCGGCACCAGGGGAGGCGCGCAAGGCGTGGACCCGAGTGCGCGCGAACCTGCGCGAATCGGCGGGGATTCGACTGTTCGAGCAATGGCTGAAGCCGATGGAGTTGATCGACGGCGACGGCAATAGCGATGACGGCGACACGATCCGGCTCGGGCTGCCATCGGCGTTCATGACCAATTGGGTCCGCAGCCATTATGCCGACCGGTTGATGATGGAATTCAAGGCGCTGCTGCCGCGGGTGCGCAGCGTGTCGATCGAGACGCGAATTGCGGGACCGACGCCGGTCGTATTGACGGCGGAGAGCGGCACCGCCGCCCCCGCATCGCCGACGGTGGCATCAGCGGTGCCGCCAGGTCCGGTTGCGATTCGCCCCGTGCTCGATGCGCGCTTCACCTTCGATCGCTTCGTGGTCGATACGTCGAACCGGGTCGCGTTCAACGCCGCCCGGACGCTGAGCGAGCCCGGTCCGCCGCGGTTCAGCCCGTTGTTCCTCCACGCGGGGACGGGGCAGGGCAAGACCCATTTGATGCACGCGATCGGTCACGCGTTTTTAGAAGCACGCCCCGGCGCGACCGTAATCTGCATGTCCGCCGAGCGCTTCATGTACGATTTCGTCGCCGCGATGCGCGCGCGCGACACGTTCTCGTTCAAGCAGCGGTTGCGCAACGCCGATCTGCTGCTGATCGACGACCTGCAGTTCATCGCGGGCAAGGACGCCACGCAGGAAGAATTCTTCCACACCGTCAACGAGATCATGAGCGCGGGCAAGCGGCTGGTGATCAGCGCGGATCGCTGCCCGCAGGCGCTCGACGGGGTCGAGGCGCGGATCGTGTCGCGGATGTCGGCGGGGCTGGTCGCGGATATCAAGGCCCCCGATCTGGCGCTGCGCCGCGCGATCCTGACGCGCAAATGCGCCGACATCGACGCGGCCGTGCCCACCGCGGTGCTCGACCTGCTCGCTGCGCGAATCCACGCGAACATCCGCGAGCTCGAAGGCGCGCTCAATCGCGTCGTCGCCTATGCGCAGCTGACCGGAGATACGATCGACCTCGACTTCGCGGTCGCGACGCTGGGCGATGTCCTGCGCGGCGCGCAGCGGCGGGTGACGATCGACGAGATCCAGAAGCTGGTCTCGGCGCATTTCGAACTGAAGCCGCTCGACCTGATCTCGGCGCGGCGCAGCCGGGTCGTGGCGCGCCCGCGGCAGATCGCGATGTACCTCGCCAAGCGGCTGACGACGCGATCGCTGCCCGAAATCGGGCGCAAGTTCGGCGGGCGCGACCATTCGACCGTGATCCACGCGGTACGCAAGATCGAGGAACTGCGGGACACCGACCGCGACATCGATACTGCGGTCAGGGTATTCTTGCGGGAATTGGAAGCGTAGGGTAGCAAATTCTCCGTCGGCAGGTGGAGGTAGTGCGCGACTGTACATAGAACCGTTCGTGCTGAGCTTGTCGAAGCACGATGAGACTCACCGCCCTTCGACAAGCTCAGGGCGAACGGCGCAAACGCCGGATCAAGCTAACGTCATCACGCTTTAGGCTAGCAATCCCATCGCGTCCTGCGCGGCCTTGAGCGTGGGCGCGGCGAGCGCGCGGGCCTTTTCGGCGCCCTGGTTCAGGATCGAATCGATCGCGGCCTTGTCGTCGAGCAACCGGACCATCTCGTCACGGATCGGCGCGAGCGCGGCGACCGCGAGGTCGGCGAGCGCGGGCTTGAACGCGCCGAAGCCCTTGCCCGCATAGTCGCCGAGCACGTCCTGCGGCGCGCGATCGGCGAGCGCGGCGAAGATCGTCAGGAGGTTGCGCGCCTCGGGCCGGTCGGCGAGTTCCGCGACGGTCGCGGGGAGCAGGTCGGCATCGCTCTTCGCCTTGCGGAATTTCTCGGCGATCGTGTCGTCGCTGTCGACGAGCTTGACGACCGATTGTTCGGACGGATTCGATTTGGACATTTTCGTGGATGCGTCGCGCAACGACATGATCCGCGGCGCTGCGGCGCTGATGAGCGGTTCGGGCAGCGCGAAGAGGTCGGTCGCGTAATCGTTGTTGAATTTGGTCGCGATGTCGCGGGCGAGTTCGAGATGCTGTTTCTGGTCCTCGCCGACCGGAACATGGGTGGCGTTGTAGAGCAGCACGTCGGCGGCCATCAGCACCGGATAATCGTAGAGGCCGACGCTGGCGCCCTCGCGGTTCTTGCCCGCCTTGTCCTTGAACTGGGTCATGCGGTTGAGCCAGCCGACGCGGGCGACGGTGTTGAGCAGCCAGGTGAGTTCGCTGTGCTGAGGCACGCGGGTCTGGTTGAAGAGAATAGAGCGGTTTGGATCGATCCCCGCGGCGACCAGCGTTGCGGTCATCTCGATGGTCTGCGCGCGCAGATCGGCGGGAGCGATCCATTCGGTGGGGGCGTGGAGATCGGCGATGAAGAACAACGTCTCGCCGCCATCGGCCTGGACCTGGTTCTGCATCGCAACCCATTGCTTCACCGCGCCGAGATAATTGCCGAGGTGGAGGTTGCCGGTCGGCTTGATGCCGGACACGACCCTTTTGGCGGATGCGGACATATTACTTGGCCTTGGTGGGACGACGGATGAGCTGGCTGATATCACCGAGGCGAAACGCGCCGGTAACGAGGGTCGCGACCGCATAGACGAGGCCGCCGAGCGTCACCAGCGCGACCATCGCGCCCCAGCGTTCGAGGCTCGGTCCGGTGACATAGGGGCGGAACAGCCCTTCGGCGAACCACAGCGCGACTCCCATTGCCAGCGCCGCGACGCCGAGTCGCCAAATCCGGCGTTTGAGCCGGTCGTCGGGGACGAAATGGCCGCGCGCCCTCAGCGTGCGGTACAATAGCGCGACGTTGACGGTCGAGGCGATCGCGGTCGCGAGCGGCGGCCCCATGTGCTTGAGCGGCACGATGAACGCGAGGTTGAGCGCGAGGTTCACCGCCATCGAGATCATCGCGTAGCGCACCGGGGTCCGAGTGTCGGAGCGCGCATAATAGCCGGGGGTGAGAACCTTCACGAGGATGTAGCTCGGCAGCCCCAGCGAGAAGGCGGCGAGCGCCTGCGCGGTGAAGATCGTATCTTCAGGCGTGAAATGGCCGTGCTGGAAGAGCGCGGCGACGATCGGTGCGCCGCAAACGATCAGCGCGATGGTGGCGGGCAGCGTCAGGAACAGCGCGAGTTCGAGCCCACGGTTCTGCGTCGCCATCGCCTCCGCCTCGTCGCCGCGACCGAGTTGCATCGAGATCGTCGGGAGCAGCACAGTGCCGAGCCCAATGCCGATCAGCCCGAGCGGCAACTGGTTCAGCCGATCGGCGAAATAGATGTAGCTGACCGATCCCGACGCAAGGAAGCGGGCGGCGAGCGCGGAGGAAACGACGAGGTTGATCTGGACCGCGCCCGCACCCGCAGCAGCGGGGAGAATCAGCGACAGCAGCCGCTTCACGTCGGGGCCGAGCCGCGGAAGGCGGAGGTTGAGCGTCACGCCCGCGCGGCGGCACGCCCACCACAGCCAGAGGAGCTGAAAACCGCCCGACAGCGTCACCGCGATCGCCTGGTTGCGCGCGGTGAACAGCGGCTCGTGACGATGGAAGACGAGCAGCGCGGCGATCAGCGTCAGGTTGAGCAGGATCGGCGCGGCGGCGGCGACCCAGAAGCGGTGGAGCGAATTGAGGATGCCGCCGAGCAGTGACACGAGACTGATGAGGAGCAGATAAGGAATCGTGATCCGCGACAGCGTGACCGCGAACGCGAATCCCTCGTCGCTCACCCCGTTGAACCCCCCGGTGAGCAGCCAGGTGATTGGCCACGCGGCGACCTCCATCAGCACGATCATCGCGATCAGCACCGGTAGCAGCACCGACAGCGCGTCGGTGGCGAAGGCGATCCCGTCGGGCAGGCCGCCGCCGTCCTTGGCGGCGACCTTGCGGTTGAACATCGGGATGAACGCGGCGGTGAACGCGCCCTCGGCGAACAGCGCGCGGAACATATTGGGGAGGCGAAACGCGATCAGGAAGGCATCCGACGCAAACCCCGCACCGACATAGCGCGCGAACAGCGAATCGCGCACCAGCCCCAGGACGCGGCTGGCGAGCGTCAGCCCGCCGACCGATCCCAACGCTTTGGTGAGGTTCATGTCATCGACGCCCCCCGAGATCGGTCAGGCCTGACCCATCTCGCCGGTCGTCATCTCGCCGCCGCGCGCCTCGGCCTGCTGCATGTAGAGCTGAGCGAAATCGATCGGTTCGAGCAGCAACGGTGCGAAGCCGCCATCGCGGACGCAATCGGCCAGGACGCGGCGTGCGAACGGGAACAGCAGCCGCGGCGCTTCACCGAGCAGGAACGGCTGGACATGCTCGTCGGGAATGTTGCGCAGGCCGAACAGCCCGGCATAGGTCAGGTCGACGATGAACGCGGTCTGGCCCTCGGCCTCCGCCTTGACGTCGATCTTCAGCACGACCTCATGCACCTCGTCGCCGACCTGCGCGGTGCCGATGTTGAACTGGACGTCGATCGCGGGGGGCGTCGTGTTCTGGAAGATCGCGGGCGCGTTCGGATTCTCGAACGACAAGTCCTTGACATATTGCGAGATCAGGCCCGCCGCTGGCATCGTGTCCTCGCCGTTCGCGAGCGGTGCCGCGACGTTGATCGTGGTGCCGGTATTCTCGTCGGCCATCAATTCGGTCCTCTTATTTCGAAGGGTCTGCGGGCCGATGCGCGTCGCCGCGCGTTAGGTCCCGAATGGCGCTGGCGGGTAGCAGTGCCGCGCGCGGGTTTCAACGGGCGGTGTCGGCATGCGGCATGGCGCTGAGCCTTTGTTTGAAACCCGGTGCGGATGCGCCTATGTTGACGATGAAACGGAGGCCCATGTTCTACGTAGTTCTTCTTGCGATGGTAGCCGGGTTCCTGGCGCTTCGGCTGTACAGCGTTCTCGGCAAGCGTACCGGGCACGAGCAGCAACCGCTGCCGCGCACCGCCGACGAGCGTCCCGCGACCGTACCGGTCCCGCGGACGATCGATCTGGTCCCCGAGCCGCGTGAAGCCGCCAACCGACATATCGAGCCCAAGGCCGAGGCGGGGTTGCGTAGCGTCGTTGCAGGTGAGCCGGGGTTCGACGTCGGTCAGTTCATCGACGGCGCGAAGGCAGCGTATCGCATGACGCTCGAGGCGTATTGGCGCGGCGACGAGAAGGAACTCGAGCAATTGGCGCAGCCCGATGTCGCGCATGCCTTTGCCGAGGCGATCGCGGCGCGCGCCGATTCGGGCGAGACGCTGGAGAATCGGCTGGTGTCGATCGAGCAGGCGACGATCGTCGATGCCGCGGTCGCGGGCCGCGAGGCGCAGATCACGGTCCGGTTCGATGCCGATATCGCCGCAGTGACGCGCGACGCCGACGGCCATGTCATCGCAGGCTCGCTCACTGATGCTGACCAGACCCACGACGTGTGGACCTTCGCCCGGACGCTCAAGAGCGGCGATCCAAACTGGCGGCTGTCGGACACGGACGAGGAATAGGTCGGCGGCTGATCCGCGCAATCTGCGCTTGCATCATTATGTGATCGACGCGAGGTCGGGTGACGGCGCTGCGCCGTTGTGGCACGGATCGCAGCGCTGACAGTCGGGGGTACATGCGTGTCGAGTTTTCGTGTCTTGGGTGGATTGACTGCGGCGTTCGCGCTGGCGGCGTGCGGTGGCCGCATCGTGCCCCCGTCGGTGGGCTCCACGCCGATCAGGCAGACGGCCGCACGACCGCTGTCGCCGTCGCGCACCGCCTCCACCTATCGCGCCATTCCGAGCGGGCGACCGTTCGATGGGCGGATTTCGGGTGCCACCCCGTTGCTCGCAGCACCGGTGGCGACAACGCCCGGCGCCACCACCGCGGCTAGTGCCGGATTGGTGGCTGGCCCGGCGATCGCGTCACTGGCGATCCCCGACGCTCAGGCCGAGGCGGCGCGCGCGGCGTTTCTCTACAGTTGCCCCGGATTGTTACGCCGCACCGATGCATCGGGGCTGACCCGCGGTGCCGACTGGCAATCGGTGTGCGATGCCGCCCGATCGGTGCCGCGCGACGGCGCGATGCAGTTCTTCGCGGATAATTTCGAGACCGTCCAAATCGGTGACGGCAAGGCGTTCGCGACCGGCTATTACGAACCCGAGATCGCCGCCTCGCGCGAGCGGCGATCGGGATATGACGTTCCGATCTATGCCCGGCCCAGCGACTTGATCGATGTCGATCTCGGCCAGTTTTTGACCGACCTGAAGGGCAAGAAGATCCGCGGGCGGGTCGATGGCAGCAGTTTCGTTCCGTATTACGACCGCGCCGCGATCGTGCAGGGCGCGGTGACCACCAAGGCACCCGTGCTGGCCTGGGGTGCCGACGAGGCGGCGGTGTTCTTCCTCCAAATTCAAGGGTCGGGGCGGCTGAGACTGCCTGACGGATCGTATATGCAGGTCGGCTACGATACCCAGAACGGACGCGATTACACCGGCATCGGCAAGCTGATGAAGGATCGCGGGCTGCTGGGTCCCGGCCAGACCTCGATGCAGGGGATCGTCGCCTGGCTCCACGCGCATCCGGCCGAGGGCCGCGCGATCATGGACGAGAACAAGAGCTTCATCTTCTTCCGCGAACTCGACACGCCCCCGGTCGGCGCGATGGGCTATGTCGTCAGTGGCGGGATCAGCGTCGCCGCGGACACCAAGTTCGTGCCGCTCGGCGCGCCGGTGTTCCTGTCGATGGATCGCCAGGATGCGAGCGGGCTGTGGGTGGCGCAGGATACCGGCGGCGCGATCAAGGGATCGAACCGGTTCGACACCTATTGGGGCGCTGGCCCCGCGGCGGAAGCGACCGCGGGCGGGATGGCGGCGCGGGGAACCGCGTTCGTGCTGGTGCCGCGGGGGACGCTGGCACGCGCGGGCGCGCAGGCGGGACCGGGTGCGCCAACTCAATTCTGACGAAGCCGCGCTGTGGGCGAAGGTGATGGCGAGCGTGAAGCCGCTGCGCGCGGTGACGCTCGCGGCGCATGTCCCCGATCCGATCGCGGTCGAGCGACCGGCGGCGGTGCGATCCATGCCCGCCATCGAGCGACCCCGTGGCAGGCCAGCGCCGGTGGCCACGTCCACGCCAGCGCGCGCTCCCGCGAACACGCTCGACGGCGGGTGGGATAAGCGGATCGCGAAGGGCATGATCATGCCCGACAGCGCGATCGATCTTCACGGGGAGACATTGGCGTCGGCGCACGCGCTGCTCGACCAGGGGCTGGACCGCGCGATCCGGCGCGGCGACCGGGTGCTGCTGTTGGTCACGGGCAAGCCGCCACGGCCCGAGAGCGAACGTCCGCACGCGCGCGGCGCGATCCGGGCGGCGGTGGCGGACTGGATCGGCGCGTCGCGACACGCCGATGCGATCGCGGCGGTGCGCGGCGCGCATCCGCGGCATGGCGGGCAGGGTGCGCTGTATCTGGTGCTGCGGCGGGGGCGGTAGCGCACGGTCGCGATATAAGCGACGTTACAGCCTCGCAACGCGCGCGATAACGTCGGCATAGATCACGGTCAGCGATTCGAGGTCCGCGACCGCGACCGCTTCGTCGACCTGGTGCATCGTCGCGTTGACCAGCCCGAATTCGATCGTCGGGCACAGCCGTGACAGGAAGCGCGCGTCGGAAGTGCCGCCGGTGGTCGACAGGTCGGGGACCATTCCGGTGTGGGCGGCAATCGCGTCGCTCATCAGCGTCGAGAGCGGGCCGGGTTCGGTCAGGAAGGCTTCGCCCGAGATGCTGGCGGTGACGGTCGCCGCGGGGGCGTGACGCGCGACGATGGCGGCGATGTATTCGACCAGCGCCTCGCCGCGCTGTTCGTCGTTGAAGCGGATGCTGAGCCGCGCGGCGGCGCGGGCGGGAATGACGTTATGCGCGGGGTTGCCGACGGTGAGGTCGGTGACCTCGATGTTCGATGGCTGGAACCATTGGTTGCCGGTGTCGAGCACGATCGCCTCGATCTCTGCCAGGGCAGCGATCAGCCGCGTGATCGGATTGTCGGCGAGGTGAGGGTACGCGACGTGGCCCTGGCGTCCGGGTACGTCGATCCAGATATTGACCGACCCGCGCCGCCCGATCTTGATGGTATCGCCGAGCCGCGTCGCCGAGGTCGGTTCGCCGACGATGATATAATCCGGCGCGAGGCCGCGGTCCGCCATGCGATCGATCAGCGCGCGGGTGCCGAAGATGGCGGGACCTTCCTCGTCGCCGGTGATGGTCAGCGACAGCGGCGCGGTGCGCGGCGCCCGCGCGATGGCGGCGACGAAGGCGGCGATCGCGCCCTTCATGTCGACCGCGCCGCGCCCGAAGAGCATGTCGCCGCGGACCTCGCCCGACCAAGGCGATCCGGTCCAGCCTTCGCCGGGCGGAACGACGTCGAGATGCCCCGCAAAAGCCAGATGGCGTCCGGTGCCAGCACGCGTCGCGAGCATGTTTTCGACCGGGCCGTCGGGGGCTTCGCCGGTCACGAAGCGATCGATGGCGAAACCCAACGGTTCGAGCGCAGCGGCAAGCACCGTAAACACCATGGCCGGGGCGGGAGTGACGCTGTCGGCGCGGATCAGCGCTTGTGCGAGCGCGATCGGATCGGGCAGCATCGGAGAGGATATCATGGGAGGCGACATTGCCGAAGCTGGACCTCGACACAATCCCGCAGACCAACCTGACCGGTTATCCACCGCCGTTCGACGCGGCGGTCGAGGGGCGATGGTACCGACGGCTCGCGCCCGCTGCGGGGCTGTCGTGCTTCGGGGCAAGCCACGTCACGCTGAAACCGGGCGCGTGGTCGTCGCAGCGGCATTGGCACGCAGGTGAGGACGAGTTGGTCGTGATCCTGGCGGGCGAGGCGGTGCTGGTCGAGGATGGCGGCGAGACGATCGTGCGCGCGGGCGACATCGCGGCGTTTCCGAAGGGGGTACGCGACGGCCATCATCTGCAGAACCGGTCGGACCGCGACTGCATCTTCGTCGCAATCGGCGCGGGCGAGGACGATTGGGGCGACTATCCCGACATCGACATGCGTTTCACCGGCGATGAGTATCAGCACAAGGATGGGACTCCCTATCCGACCGAACGGATACCCTGAGCGACGTTTCGTGTGCGGGTGCGCGACAAAGGCCACACAAGGTCACGCCAGTGCGCGTTGCATCGTGGCGTTCGGACGAACGATCGGGAGTGATCGTCTGCCACGGGCGAATGTGGAATAGGTTGAACCGATCGCGCCAGTTTGAGGAACTGGTCGGCAGGGGCCGGTGAAAGGGCCAGAGGGCGGCAAAGATCGCATCGCGCGACCCTGTCATAGCGCGACGATGTAGGACAGCACGGGCGGCGTGAGAGTGCGGATCGTCATGCCGCTCCCCGTCATCCCGGTGGAGGCCGGGATCCATCAGGCCGCGCGGGCTGGTGGAGCGATGGACCCCGGCCTTCGGCGCAGTGACGACGGGGGCGGGTTTCGCCCCGGTTGCGGACTTTAGAGGTCATCTATGCGCTGCGCAATTGCGGTCGCTAGTTCACGCGCGCATACGAGGCAACGATGTTTATCGAGCGCTCCTACGCAGAACGAGAAAGCCTATCCGATCGCGATTTGGAACGGATTCGTGCCAGTCTTGTCGATCAGGTTCAGCGTTTTAAAGACGCGATACGCGGTTACGCGCCTGACAAAATGGAAAAGTACGGACAGCCGTTCCTAGCTGGCCTTTTACAAAAAGTAGCCGATGTTGATGCGACCATAGCTTCGCGCGGAAGCGGCAATTAAGCACAGCATCCCGTCCTAAGCTGCGGGACCGCCTTCCACCAATCCTTGCCATTCATGTAAAGCAAAGGCGGCTGTTCGCTCGCGTTTCCCGAACCTTCACGCGCCGCCCTCGGCGCTATTGCCCCGCGACCGGTTGCTCATATTGTTCGATCACCCATTCCTCTTCCTGCGCGGCGGCGATCCAGTCCTGCATGAAGGGGTGGCCGAACACCGCGTCCATGTACGGTTTGGCGAAGCGGGCGATCGGGAGCTGGTAGGTGACGATCCGGGTGCAGACCGGCGCGAACATGATGTCCGCCGCGCCGAATTCGCCGAACAGGAAATCGCCCGCGCCGCCGAACCGCGCGCGCGCCTGCGCCCATAATTCCATGATCCGCTGAAGCTCGGCGAGCACGTCGGCATCGGGCTGCTGACGGGGAAAGACCTGGCGGATGTTCATGCTGTGCTTGCGGCGCAGCGCCTGGAAGCTCGAATGCATCTCCGCGGCCATCGATCGCGCCATCGCGCGCGCCGCCTCGTCCGCGGGCCAGAACCGCTCGCGGCCGACCTTGTCGGCGAGATAGTCTATGATCGCGAGGCTGTCCCACACCACCGCCTCGCCGTCCCACAGGATCGGCACCTTGCCCGACGACGGCGCGAATTCGTCGCCTTCGCGGCGCTTGTCCCATTCGTCGTCGTACAGCGGCACGACGACCTCTTCGAACGCGATGCCGGACTGTTTGGCGGCGAGCCAGCCGCGGAGCGACCAGGATGAATAGGCCTTGTTGCCGATGATCAGTTTCATGCCCGCAATCGGTAGAGTGCGCGTCCGCGCCCGGCAAGATCAGCGTGCGATCGGGATCAGCACCTCGTTCCGGCGCAGCGGCGGCGCGACCATCGGCGAATTGTAGAAGGCGTATTCGGCAGCCCCGGCGGGGACGTGACCCTTGGCGACCAGCCATTCGCGCAACGTGCGCTCGCGTGCGCGGAGGGTATCGTCGCTGGCGAGACCGGCGAAGCGGATCGCGGCGACGCGGCGCGGGGCCAGGGTTTCCTTGCCGACCCCGGCGGCAGGGGTCGGGAGCGTGCCGCTGGTCATCGTGGCCGGCATGACGAAACGGGTCCGCCAGCGTCCACCCGCGCGATCCTGTAACACCGGTGCGGTCATCGCGATCGGTTGCTCCGACGCGCCGTCGCCGCGCTTCTTGGCACCGATATAGCTGACGAGGCGGCGGAACCCCTCGCCGAGCGCGTGGTCGCGCTCGCCCGAGGTCAGCGTCTCGACGACGAGGAGATCGGGGTAATCACGGAGCTCGATCGCGCCGGTCTCGATGCTGGTATAATCGGGCTGTTCGACCGATTTCTCGCGGAGTTTGAACAGCGCCGATGCCGCGCCGGTCAGCGCGATCAGCCCGCCGCCGATCGCTGCGATCCTGGTCCAGGTCTTCATGCGTCTCTCCCTCGACTGTTCGAGACTGCCATATAGGCAGCGGGCACGATCATGCCACCGGCAGCGTCCGCGATCAGCCGATCGCTTCGATCACCGCGGCGCGCAGTTCGGGGATGCCCATGCCGCCCTCGCTCGAGGTCGCGAGGATATCGGGATGCGCGGCGGGGCGCTTGCGCGCCTCCTCGGCGGTGGCCTTCATCACCGCGTCGAGATCGGTCGCCTTGATCTTGTCGGCCTTGGTCAGCACCAGCCGATAGCTGACCGCGGCGCGATCGAGCATCTCCAGGATGTCGCGGTCGACGTCCTTGATGCCGTGCCGCGAATCGATCAGCACCAGCGCGCGTTTGAGCGTGTCGCGCCCGCGCAGGAAATCGTTGACCAGGAATCGCCATTTCTTGACGATATCCTTGGGCGCCTTGGCGAAGCCGTAGCCCGGCATATCGACGAGGCGGAAGGTGAGCGGATCGCCGACGTCAAAGAAATTGAGCTCCTGCGTCCGCCCCGGCGTGTTCGAGGTCCGCGCCAGCGCGTTGCGCCCGGTCAGCGCGTTGAGCAGCGAGGATTTGCCGACGTTCGAGCGGCCCGCAAACGCGACTTCGGGGACGTCGGCGCCGGGCAGGAATTCGAGCGCGGGGGCCGATTTCAGGAAGGTAACCGGCCCCGCGAACGTCTTGCGCGCGGATTCGAGCGCGTCGTCGTCGAACGTCACTTCACCGCCGCCGTTTTCAGGTCGGGATGCCGCGCGTACAGGATCCGCTGTTGCAGGATCGCGAGGCAGTTCGAGGTGATCCAATAGACCTGCAGCCCGACCGCAAACGGGGCCATGACGAACATCAGTACCCAGGGCATCAGCGCGAAGATCTGTTTCTGCGTCGCGTCCATCGGCGCGGGATTGAGCTTGAACTGGAAATACATGCTGATGCCGAGCAGGATCGGTACGACCCCGATCGCGATGAAATGCGGCGGCACGAAATGCAGCATCCCGAACAGGTTGACTGGGGTGAGCGGATCGGGCGCCGACAAGTCCTTGATCCACGCGACGAAGGGCTGGTGGCGCATCTCGATCGTTAGCATCAGCACCTTGTAGAGCGCGTAGAAGATCGGGATCTGGAGCAGGGTGGGCAGGCAGCCCGCGACGGGGTTGACCTTTTCGGTCTTGTAGAGGGCCATTACCTCCT
Organism: Sphingomonas oligophenolica; assembly: GCF_006438955.1. Lineage (GTDB taxonomy): Bacteria > Pseudomonadota > Alphaproteobacteria > Sphingomonadales > Sphingomonadaceae > Sphingomonas > Sphingomonas oligophenolica_A. Next base: position 177,782 of record NZ_RCZK01000005.1, read on the forward strand.
GCTGCTGCTTGACCTTGTCGTCCTTGTAGCGTTCCTGCAGCGCCTTCATTTTGGGCTGGATCGCGCGCATTTTGGCCATCGAGGCGAACTGGCGCTGCGCGATCGGGAACATCAGCCCGCGGATCGTAACCGTCAGCAGGATGATCGCGACGCCGAAATTACCGACCATCCGGAACAGCCAGTCGAGATAGGTGAAGATCGGCTTTTCGACAATTTCGAACCAGCCCCAGTCGATCGCCTTGTCGAGTTTGGCGACACCGCCGTCGTTCTCGTAATGCTGGAGAAGTTTGACCTCCTTGGCACCCGCGAAGAAGCGGCTGGTCTGCGAGAACTGCTGGCCCGGCGCGACTTGCTTAGGCTGATAGGTGTAATCGGCCTGGTAGCTCGATTGGTCACCGCTGCGGAACTGGCCGTCGAACGCCGCGCCCTGATCGGGCACCAACGCGGTCAGCCAATATTTGTCGGTGAACCCGAGCCAGCCGCCCGTGGTCGAGAACTTCTCGGGCGCGTCATCGACGTCCTTGAACTTGACGCCATAGTCGGCACCGCCGTTGTGGACCGACATCGGGCCGGTGTGGATCGTCCAGCTGCCCGGGTCCTTCGACACCCCGGCGCGATTGACGAATCCATAGGGCGCGACGGGCACGGGACTCGATCCGGCGTTGAACACGGTTTGCTTGACGGTGAACATATAGCCGTCGTCGACCGCGATCTCGATCCGAAAGCGCTGGCCCGCGCCGTTCGCAGCCTCCAGCGCAACGGGGTGGCCGGGCGAAAGAACGCTCGATGACGTCGTCCACACCGTATCAGGGGCGGGCGGGGCGAGACCGTCGGTGCGCCAGCCGAACCCGGCAAAATACGCATCAGGCGCGCCCGCGGGCGACAGCAGCCGGATCGGCGGCGAATTCTTGGCGATCGTCTCCTTGTAATCGGCGAGCACGAGGTCATCGATCCGCGCGCCCTTGAGGTTGATCGACCCCTGCAGCGTCGGCGTGTCGATGCGGATCCGCGGGGTTTCGGCGATCACCGTCCGCCGATCGCGGACCGCGGCGGGGCTGTCGGCGGTGGGATCGGCATTCGGCTTGGCGACGGGCTGCGACTTGCCGTTGACGATCGTGGTCGCCGGTGGGTTCGCGGTCGGGAAGAACTTGCCCTGGATCAGCGGCCAGCCGAACAGGATCAGCGCCGCGACTACCGCGAACAGCACGAAATTCTGGCGGTCGTTGTTGTTCAAAATCTTGCCCCAATCGTCAGGGTACGGGATCGGGTCCGTACCCGCCCCAGGGATGACACCGCGCGATGCGTTTCGCCGCCAGCCACCCCCCCTTGCGGGCGCCATAGCGGCGAAGCGCGGTGATTGCATAGGCCGAACAGCTCGGACTGTAGCGGCACGACGGGGGCAGGATCAGCGATGGCCCGAGCTGCCACCCGCGTGCGACCAGGATCAGGAGCCGTGCGATCACTTACTTTTCCGTTCGCCCTGAGCCTGTCGAAAGGCGTGGGCTCCAGGTGCTTCGACAGGCTCAGCACGAACAGGAGGGGTAGAACGCCGGATCTTTGCCAGCGCCTTGGCCAGTTCGACCTTGAGATGCGCGAAATCACGCTCGATTCCGCCCTGGCGCCCGATCAGGACATGGTCGGCGCCCGGAACCCCGCTCGTCGGAAGCAGATCGCGCGCCAGCGCCCGCAAGCGACGCTTCATGCGGTTGCGAACGACCGCGTTGCCGATCTTCTTGGTGACGGTATAACCGACGCGCATCGCCGGATCATCGTCGCGGCGATCGCGCACCAGCAGGACGAAGCCCGGCATCGGTGCGCGCTTGCCGCTGTTCGCCGCGAGGAAATCGCGGCGTTTCGAAATTACATTTATGCCGAGAGCTTCTTGCGGCCGCGGTTGCGGCGCGCGCGAATCACCGACCGGCCGCCGACCGTCGCCATCCGCGAGCGGAAGCCGTGACGGCGTGCCCGCACTAGGTTGCTCGGCTGAAAGGTCCGCTTCATGGGTCATTCCTCGATACGTCTGAATAGAAAATGGCCGCCACGCGGGACGGCCTTGCTGAGGGTGCGCTTAGCGAGGAGGGGGCGATAAGTCAATTCGCGCTCGGGGCATCGGCGAGCTCGCGTGATCGCTGCTTGTCGCGTGCATGACGCCGAAGCGCGGATCGGCGTCGCATCGTGCGATCGAGCAAGCTGCCGATCCTGGGCCAACGCCGTTTGGCGCGCGCAAACCGCAGCCGCGCCCAGCGCGAATTGCGGAGAATGAGGATCAGCCCACCCGCGAACAGGAAAATCCCCCCCGGCCCCGGCAACGGCCCGATCACGCCCGCGCCGATGATCAGCAACACCCCGATCACGAGCTGGACGATGCGGCTGACGGGGTGGCGGGTCATCGGCCACACGTGGGTGCGCTGTGGTGGATCGGCAAGACGGCGGCCCGGACCGTGGCCCAGTGGACGGTAAGGCCGTTTCCCCGCTTGCGAAAACGCGTATGAACGGGAGGTGACGGGGGGGACGGTGATGGTGGCGATCGTGCAGACGGTGGCGTATCTGGGGCTCGAAGCGCGCGGCGTCGAGGTGCAGGTGCAACTCATCCCCGGCCTGCCCGCATTCAATGTCGTCGGGCTGGGCGACAAGGCGGTCGGCGAAAGCCGCGAACGGGTGCGCGGCGCGATTGCGGCGATGGGGCTGGCGTTGCCGCCCAAGCGGATCGCGGTGAACCTCTCCCCCGCCGATCTGCCCAAGGAAGGATCGCATTTCGACCTGCCGATCGCGCTGGCGCTGCTCGGCGCGATGGGTGTCGTCGATGTCGAGGCGCTGGCGGATTACGTCGTGGTCGGCGAACTCGGGCTCGATGCCCGGATCGCGCCGTCGCCCGGCGTGTTGCTCGCCGCGCTCCATGCGAGCGCAGAGGGCAAGGGGCTGGTCTGCCCCGCCGCGCAAGGATCCGAGGCGGCGTGGGCGGGGTCGGTCGAGGTGCTGGCGGCGCCCGACCTGCTGGCGCTGATCAACCATTTCAAGGGACATGGCCTGCTCAGCCCGCCGCCGCCGGGCGAGGCGGACGATGCGGTCCACGGCCCCGACCTCAACCAGGTGAAGGGACAGGAGACCGCCAAGCGTGCGCTGGAGATCGCCGCCGCCGGGGGGCACAATTTGCTGATGTGCGGGCCGCCGGGGGCGGGCAAGTCGCTGATGGCCGCGTGCCTGCCGGGAATATTGCCACCGCTCGATGCCGCCGAGGCGCTCGAGGTGTCGATGGTGCAATCGGTCGCGGGGACGCTGATGGCGGGGAAGCTGACCCGCAACCGCCCGTTCCGCGCCCCGCATCACTCGGCGTCGATGGCGGCGCTGACCGGGGGTGGGCTCAAGGTGAAGCCGGGCGAGGTCAGCCTTGCGCATCTGGGGGTGCTGTTCCTCGACGAGTTGCCCGAATTCCAACGCGCGGTGCTCGATTCGCTGCGGCAGCCGCTTGAGACCGGCACGGTCAGCGTCGCGCGCGCCAACGCGCATGTGACCTTCCCTGCACGCGTCCAGTTGATCGCGGCGATGAACCCCTGCCGGTGCGGGCATTTGGGCGACGCCAGCCTGGCTTGTGCGCGCGCGCCGCGCTGCGCGGCCGATTACCAAATGAAGGTGTCGGGGCCGCTGATGGACCGGATCGACCTGCACGTCGATGTCGCCGCGGTGAGCGCCGCCGACCTCGCTCTGCCACCCCCGGCAGAGGGATCGCGCGACGTCGCCGCCCGGGTCGCCGCGGCGCGGCGGGTCCAGGCGGACCGGTATCGCGACGCGGCGGTGCGGACCAACGCGGAGGCCGATGGCGCATTGCTCGATACGGTCGCGACACCGGACGAACCGGGGCGCCGGTTGCTCGCGCAGGCCGCCGAGGCGACGCGGATGTCGGCGCGCGGCTATTCGCGGGTGCTCCGCGTCGCGCGGACCATCGCCGATCTCGCGGACAGCGACGCGGTCGGTCGAATCCACATCGCCGAGGCGCTGAGCTATCGCCGCCGCGCGCCGGTGAATTGACGCCAGACGGTTGCGACGGCGGGCCGTGGGTGGTCGCGGGAAAGCATCGCGCGATCAAACCGTGGAATCGAACACCCCGCTTGCGTCAGCGACGCGGCGAGCGCGTCGGCAAGAACCGAACAACTCAGTTAATCGGCTGCTGCGTGTCGATCCCTGCGCTGGCGTCGGTCTGCGGTGCGGGAGGAGCGGCGCCCGCTTCCTGATATGACGGCAGATCGGGCGCGCCGGTCGGAGTTGGCCTTGCCTCCAGCCTGGTGATCATCGCCTTCATCTCGGCAATTTCGCGCACCTGCGCGTCGATGATGCCGTCAGCCAGCTTGCGGACTTCGGGATCCTTGATATGGGCGCGCTCGCTGGTCATGATTGCGATCGAGTGATGCGGGATCATCGCCTTCATGTAGGAGACGTCATCGACCGTCTCCTGACTACGGACCAGCCACAGTGCGCCCGCGAAGACGACGACGCTGCCCGCGATGATCGCCAGGTTGACTCGCCGGTTCGAATACATCGACCACATGAAGCCGATCATGATGATCGCCATCACCGCACCCATGTAAATCGCCATCCAGGTGCGCGTCTGGCTGTAGAAGGCGTGGCTGAGCGCATAGGTGTTGAGATACATCAGACCGAACATCACGACGGTTGATGTCGCGATCATCGCCGCGAACCGGGCATAGCCCATCGTCATACTGCCCTGTTTGTCCTGCATAGTTACTCCTTTGATGGGGTCGATCACGCGCCGCAACGCGCGATCAATGGTGATGATCTGCCCCGTGACCGTGGGCCGCCTCACCCATCATCTCGTCGTGATCGGCGGGCGCGCTGGCGATGGCGGCCTGATATTGCGCGGGGGTCATCGTCGGCAGGCGGCGCAGGAATGCGACCATGTCCCAGATCAGCGGATCGGGATGGGTTCGCCCCCAGGCGGGCATCGCGGTCAATTTGACGCCGTGCTTGATGATCCAGAATTGCTGCGCGGGGTTCATGTCCTGCGACTTGGCGAGTTCGGGGGCCTGAGGGTACAGCCCCTGGCTCAGTTCGCTCCGCTCCAACCCTGGGCCGAGATGGCAGCCGGTACACATTTCGGCGTACAACCCGGCACCGCGGTCGAGCCGCGCCGGGGAGGCCAGATCGGCGGGCACCGTGATGGCACGCGCGCGCACCGTGATCGATCGGTCGCGGACGCGTTCGAGCAGTGCATGAACGGGCGCGGTATGCGGCGCATCGGCGGCAACGTCATACGCGCCGACCTGGACCGCGATCGCACTGACCAGGATCACGAGCGCGATGGCCACCGCGACGAATCCCAAGCTCGGGAAATGACGCCGGAAAAAATCATTGGTCATTGTTCGTAACCTCAGAACCAGAAGTGGACGCCAGCGACGAAGCTGGTCGTCGTCGGATCCTCGCCATCGGCGCGGGCGAAATCGGCGGTCCGCCCAACCTTCGCCTGATAGGACACGCCGACATAGGGCGCGAATTCGCGGCTGATCTCGTACCGTAACCGCAGCCCAAGTTCGGCGTCGACGAGGCCCGCACCATAGCGGTTCTCGGGCACGTCCTGCGCGGCGAGGTTGAGCTCGACGCGGGGTTGAAGGATCAGGCGCTGGGTGAGCCGCTGGTCGTAATAGCCTTCGAGTCGTCCCAGCACATCGCCCCGGTCCGACAGGAAGGCCGCGCCTTCGAGATCGAACATATAGGGGGCCAGCCCTTCGAACCCGACGGTCGCATAGGTTCGGGTCGGTGAGGGCTGGAAGTCGTGACGAACGCCCGCCTGCAGGTTGAAATAGGGACCGATCGCGCGGCTGTAGAGCGCCTGGAGTTCGGCGCTCTCGACGCCCTTGTTGAAGGCGCCTTCGCCTTCGGTCTTGAGCACCAGCCGATCGAGATCACCCCCGAACCAGGCCTCGCCATCCCAGCGATAGCCGTCGTGGCCGTTGCGGACCTGCAGCTCGGCAAGGTTGAACATCACCTTTGCAAACCGCTGTCCGCCCTGCTCCCGCATCATCTCTTCACGCGCCTCGGTCATCGCGTCGGCGGGGTAGAAGCGGTCGGCATAATGGTCTGCGGGGGGCATCGGCGCCGGTGCATCGCCCGCGGCAAGCGCGGTGCCGGTCTTCGCGCCGATCGACATCGCCATGGCCTGGTCCTGGTCGCCGGCTCCCATCGCCATCCCGGACCTCGGCGCTTCCTTGCCCGGCATCGTCCCCGGGTCCATCGCCCCGTGATCCATCGCCCCGTGATCCATCTGCGCCATCGGCTGGTCGGTGGTTGAGTTCGGCTTCGTTGTCACGCGGCGGGCAGGCTTAGCGATCGGGCTTTTCGCAGGCGGCTTCTTCGCGGCGGGTTTGGCGACGGGTGGCTTGGCGACGGATGGCCTGGCCGGGGGCATTTTCATGCCGGGCATCATCATCCCCGGCATCGAATGATCCTGCGCCAGCGCCGGGGAGGCCGCGACCGCGACCGCCGCGACCGCGATCGTCAACACCCGGCTCACGCCGCCTTCCCCTTGGGCCGGACGCTCACGGTGCGCATCATCCCGGCATGCATGTGGTAAAGCAGGTGGCAGTGGAACGCCCAATCGCCAACCGCATCGGCGGTAAGATCCCACGTCACCTTGCCCCCCGGCTGGACGATCACGGTATGCTTGCGCGGCGCATGATCGCCATGCCCAGTTACGAGTTCGAAAAAGTGGCCGTGCAGATGGATCGGATGCGCCATCATCGTATCGTTGATCAGCGTGACGCGGACCCGCTCACCCTCGGTGAACGCGAACGGCTCCATCGTGTCGGACATCTTCACTCCGTCGAACGACCACATGAACCGCTCCATGTTGCCGGTCAGGTGGATGTCGAGCGTGCGCGACGGCGCGCGGACGTCGGGATTGACGTCGAGCGCGATCAGGTCGCGATAGGTCAGGACGCGATGGCCGACGTCCTCCAGCCCCTGCCCCGGATAGTCGGTGCGATCGGCCGGCATCGCGGCGATCGTCGCGACCCCGGCGGATTTCTTGACGCCCGGCGCGTGATCGAAATCACGCATCGACATCTCACCCATCGCCATGCCGCCGTGATCAATTCCGGCCATCGCGCCCATATCCATCGCACCCTGCTTCATGGCGGGCATCGCCATGTCGCCCATCGGTGCGGCGGCGACGGTGGCGAGGGCGGCGGAGGCGTTCTGCTCGGCGGTCGGGTCGATCCCGCGGTCGCCCGCCATGCCGCCCATCGCCATGCCGCCCATGTTCATTCCCATGTCGGTCATCGTCGCGAGCGGCCGGTCGCGCAGCGCGGGGACGGGTGCGACCATCCCCGCGCGCGGGGAGAGCGTGGCGCGCGCCATGCCCGATCGATCGACGCTTTCGCCGACCAGCGTTAACGCGCGGTCCTCGGTCGGCACGACGATCGCGTCATAGGTCTCGGCGACCCCGATCTGGAACTCGTCCACGCTCACCGGCTTCACGTTCAGTCCGTCGGCCTGGACGATCGTTAGCGGAAGTCCCGGAATCCGGACGTTGAAGGTCGTCATCGACGAGGCGTTGATGATCCGCAGCCGCACGCGTTCGCCGGGCGTGAACAACGCGGTCCAATTGTCGCGCGGGCCGTGGCCGTTGACGAGATACGTATAGGCCGCGCCGGTACCGTCGGCGATGTCGGTTGGTTCCATCCGCATCCCGCCCCACTTCAGCCGTTCCGCCGCCTTCTGATCGTCGCCCGCGATCAGCCCCGACAACGTCTGTTTCTGGCGGTTATAATAGCCCGACATCAACTTCATGTGGCGGAAGATGACGTCGGGGCTTTCCTGGCTGTGGTCCGACAACACGATGACGTGCTCGCGGTCGTACCCAATCGGGTCGACGCCCGCGGGATCGATCACGATCGGGCCGTAATGCCCCAGCTGCTCCTGCAACCCTGAATGGCTGTGATACCAATAGGTGCCCGCCTGACGGATCGCGAATTCATAGTCGAAGGTCGAGCGCGGCTTGATGCCGGGAAACGAGATTCCCGGCACGCCGTCATATTGCATCGGTACCAGCAGCCCGTGCCAGTGGATCGAACTGTCCTCGTCGAGATCGTTGGTGACGCTGAGCCGCACCGTCTGGCCTTCGCGCAACCGGATCAGCGGCCCGGGCACGACGCCGTTCAGCCCGATCGCGTTCGAGCGATGCCCGTCGATCATCATCGTCTGGCGCGCGATCCTCAGCGCGATCGTGTCTCCCGCGACGGTCGGCAGCGGTGCGACGATGCCCGGCGACACGCTCTGCGCCCAGGCGGGCAGCCAGGCGATAAGGCCGACTCCCGCCGCGCCGATGCTCGCACCGCGTAACAGCTGGCGACGATCGATAATGCTGTTCATGGGCCTCCAAGGTGCTGCAATAGAATGATTCATCTCCATTACGCACCAAGGGTCCGGACCCCTCAGCTGCCAAGAATTATTCGTGACAGCGCGCGAACTAAAGACCGAATGTCAGCTCGCGAGGATCTCGACGAGCTTTGCGCGTGCGCGCCGGATGCGGGTTTCGACCGCCTTTTCGCTGATCGACAATATCTCGGCGGTCTCCGCCTGGCTCATGCCCTCGATCGTGTGCAGGACCAGCGGCTCGCGCATCGACGCGGGAAGGTCGCGCACCGCTCGTTGCAGGCGTACCAGTTCCTGTCGATCCGCCTCCTGGTGTTCGGGCGATGGCCGGTCGGACGCGATGTTTTCGATGTTGTCATCGATCGGCCGCGCGAACCATAGAGCCCGCCGTACGGCTCGGCGCCGCCCCCAATCGCGACACTTGTTGATCGCGATGGCCGCCAGCCATGCGCGGATCGATCGTGCCGCATCGTAGCGACGCAGCGCGCGGTGTGCCGACAGGAATGTTTCCTGGACGAGATCAAGAGCCTCATCGGCATCGCCGATATTGCCGACGACCAGCCGGTAGATCATGGTCCGATGCCGGTTCATGATCTCGGCGTAGGCCGCGTCGCGTCCCGCAATACTCAACGCGACCAACTCGTCATCAGTGAGCAACGACAGGTCCAGCCGCGTCGCCGGGTTCGTCACTGCGCGTCGGCGGTCAGTGCTTTCACCACCGCCCGGTCGAAAACAGGCCACTGCGCTGGCTTCAGAATCTGCCGCATCGCGAAGACGTGAGCGAGCGTCGCTTTTTGAAGTTCGCCCATGACTCGATGCGACGCATCGACCGCCGCCGTGACGCGAGGACCGTTACCATGTTCCGCCTCGATGGCCTCGGCGAGCTGCGCGTTCTTGGCGCGCAACTCGAGCTCCAGTGCCTTGCGACGGATGACGAAACGGTCTTCGAGCGCCGCTAGCTGTGCCTGCTGCGCACCATCGAGGGCAAGCTGATGGTGTAATAGTTCGTGCAATTCGGATTGCGGGGCTGCGCGCGGGGGTATCAGCGCGCGACCAAGAAACACCCCCGCGATCGCCGCAAGAAAGGTGATCGCTGCGATCAGAACGAGCCGCCGAACGGGCATCAGCGATCAGTCGCCAGCAAGGTCGATGGTGCCAGCGGACCCAACGGTGCGAACGGCGCAAGCGCTGGCCCTGACATCGGGTTTTCGAGTGCCCGCGTTGACGCCGCGCCGATCGCCACCGCCGCCAGCGCGGCTAAGATCGGGAGGCGAAATCCAATATGCTGATCGTCACCACGCCGCGCATGAATGTGCGCCATCACCGCGTCATCGATCACCGCAAGCCGAGGATGATCGGTAAGCGCCGACAGGCGGCGAAGGTTCGCATCGATGTCCATCGTCACTCCCTTGGGTCCATAGGGCCATTCGTCGATACTACGCATCCGTGCCGCGTTCCCCTCGCCTTATGCCATCCCGTCTGGCTTGTAAGGGGCGGGCGGGTCCGATGCGGATTTTGTAATAGACCCGAAAGCCGCGCATGGCGTTGGGTGAGTGGGGAAAGATTTACACTATGCGGCGAACGGCAGTGTCGGAATGTGCTTCTCGTGGAACGCGACCCGATCTACGGGACACGCAGTCACGTTTTAACTCGCGCTGAAAGCTGCACTGTCGGGCGTGATGATCGCCATCGCGTCGACCCTAGCGAAGCGCTATCCGGGATTCGGCGCGCTGGTGGCGTCATTGCCCCTGGTTTCGGTCATCGCGATGATCTGGCTGTGGAGCGATAAGCCCGACGCCGAAGACATGGCCGCGCATTCGGGGGCGACGTTCTGGTATGTCCTGCCATCGGTCCCAATGTTTCTGCTCATCCCGGCGTTGCTGCGCCACGGCGTCGGATTTTGGCCCGCCCTCATCGCCGGATGCGCGCTGACCGTCGCGCTGTATGCGACGATGACCTGGCTGGGTCCCCGCTTTGGGTTGCAACTCTGATGCGACGGCGTCAGACCGTTCGTCCAGCGCGATCCCAACGGTGCGGGGCGACTACCTGAATATTGCCGCCCACGACAGCGAGACCGTCGCACCGATCCCGGCGAATTGACTTTGGTGCGCGGTGCGATCACTCGACGGCCTGTGTTGCGCCGTCTTCGCCTCGTTCTCTTCGCCATCGCGGCGTTCGGGCTGTTCGGCCAGTCGACGGCCATGGCGATGGCACCGGCGGGCGGGGTATCCGCACCGATGGCGGGGATGGCGGGGATGACCTGCGCGGACATGCCCGCGCCGAGGTCACCGAAGGCTCCCTGCAAGGGGATGACGCTCCAGTGTATCGCGCAAATGGGTTGTACGGCTCCGGCGGTACTTGAACCGACTACGGTCAGCCCGCGCGAACCTATTCGCAGCGGTTATCTCCATCATTCGACACAGGCCGCGCCGCTCATCGGCCGCGCCGATGCGCCTTTCCCGGATCCTCCCACACTCCTCATCTGACACCCGCAATCCGTCCTCGCGGCCGCTTCCAGCGGCACCGGGGACGCCCCTGTTCAGATCGAGGATCCAGTCCGTGCTCATCCAATTCGTCGCTCCTTACAGCGCCACGACGGCTCTGTTGCGTGTCACACCAACACAAATGATCCGCGTTGCCGCCGGTGTTGCGATGCTCCTGACCGCTCCATCGGCAACCGCGCAACGCTTGACGTTCGGGCAAGCGCTCGATGTCGCCGCGGCCAGTTCTCCCAGGGTCGATGCGCGCGAAGCGACGACCGCGGGAGCTCGGCGTACCGCGGTGGCGGCAGACCAACTCCCCGATCCGAAGCTGGACCTCAACTTCAACGATGTCAGGCTCACCCAGGCCGAACGCGATCCGCCGTTTCCCAACACCTACATCCGCCAGACCGTGGGGGTGCGACAAGATATTCCCAATGCGAAGAAGCGCCATGCGCGCGCCGAACGCGCGAGCGCCGATATCGTCGCGGCGGAGGCCGGTGAAGCGGTCGCGACGCGCAACGTTCGGATCGGTGCGGCGCTCGCCTGGATCGACCTTTATTATGCCGAGCGCCGGTTGGACATCCTGAAGAAACTCGCGGTCCAGATCGACGACCTGACGCAGACCATCGGCGCGCGCCTCACGTCGGGCAGCGCCACCGCGGCGCAAGCATTCGATCCGCAAATCCTCAAAGCCCAGCTCTCCGATCGACAGAGCGAACGGCAGGCCGCGATCGACAAGGCCAGGGCGCAGCTCATCCGGTGGACCGGCGTCGCCGATCCCGAAATTGCGGGGCAGGCGCCTTCGCCCGCGATCGATGCGGAGCGCTTGCGGGCGGGCGTAGCCACGCTACCCGATCTGCGCGCCGCCGACGCCTCGATCGCCCAGAGCGAGGCGGATATCGCGCTCGCGCGGGCGCAGAAGAATCCGGACATCAGCGTGACCGCGTCGCTCGCGCGGCGCCAGCCACAGTTCGGTACGTTTGCGTCGGTCGGCGTTTCGATCGATTTACCGCTGTTCGCCAAGAAGCGGCAGGATCCGCGGATCGATGCAAGTGTGCGGGCGGCGCAAGCCGCGCGGCTCGACCGCGCCGACGCCGAGCGCGCGGCGCTCGGGGCGCTCAGTTCCGATCTGGCGGATCATCGCATGTACCGCGAGAAGTTCGAGCACGCGCGCGACCTGATCGTTCCCCTATCGAGGCAGCGCGCGCTGGCGGCCCAGGATAGCTACGCGGCGGGACGCATCGACCTCGGGAGCGCGCTCAGCGAAACCGTCGCGCTCGCCAATGCCGAAATCGATCTGCTCGACCGTGAGGCCGCGCTGGAGCGCGATGCGGTGCGGATCATGCTCGTGAACACAGGAGATGTCCGTTGACACCCGATCGAACGCAAAAGGCAACACTTGGCGCTGCGATCGCCGCGATCGCGCTCGCGGCGGCGGGCGGGGGCTATTATCTTGGCACATCGGGAGGCGATGCGAAGACCGCCGCCGATGGTCGAAAGATTCTCTATTACTTCGACCCGATGGTGCCGCAGGAGCATTACGACAGCGCGGACGCGAAGTCGTCGATGGGGATGGCGGTCGAACCCAAATATGCCGACGAAGGCGGAACAAGCGCACCGGGCGTAAAAATCCCTGCCGAGGCGATGCAGAATCTCGGCGCCCGCACCGCGATCGCGCGGATCGGTACGCTGGAATCGAGCCTCGACGTTACCGGCGCGATCGACTTCAACCAGCGTGATGTTGTGATCGTCCAGGCGCGCGCGGGCGGTTTCGTCCAACGCACCTATGGCCGCGCGCCGAGCGACATCGTTCGCGCGGGCGCCCCGATCGCCGATCTGCTGGTGCCCGAATGGGGCGGCGCGCAGGCCGAGTATCTGGCGCTCCGGCGCAGCGGTAATGCGGGACTGGCGAACGCCGCTCGCGAGCGGTTGAAGCTCTTGGGGATGCCGACGGGCACGATCGCCAGCGTCGCACGCACCGGGCGGCGTCAGGATGTCGTTACGATCTCGACGCCGGTCGGCGGGGTCATCCAGACGCTCGACGTACGCCCTGGGATGACATTGGCCGCGGGGCAAACGCTGGCGCAGGTCAACGGGCTCGGCACCGTCTGGCTCAATGCCGCAGTGCCCGAAACACGCGCGGGGGAGATCAGAGTTGGCCAGTCGGCGGTCGCCGAACTGGCGAGCTTTCCGGGTGAGCGTTTTGCCGGAAAGATCATCGCGGTGCTTCCCACCGCCGAAGTGACGAGCCGTACGCTGACGGTGCGGGTGGAGTTGCGCAATCGTGGCGGGCGGTTGAAGCCGGGGATGTTCGCGACCGTGCATCTGGGCGATGTCGGCAAGCCCGCGCTGCTGATCCCCAGCGAAGCCGTGATCCGTACGGGTAAGCGCACGCTGGTGATGCTGGCCGGAAATGGCGGCCGCTATCAGCCCGCCGAAGTCCAGATCGGCGGGAGCGGGGGCGGGCAGACCGAAATTCTCGCCGGGCTCTCGGCGGGCGAGAAGGTCATCACGTCCGGGCAGTTCCTGATCGATTCCGAAGCCAGCCTGTCGGGGATTCAGGTGCGGTCACTGGACTCGGCGGCGGCGCCCAAACCTGCCGCGAGCAACCAGCCGACGAGAGCCGCGCCATGATCGCTGCCATCATTCGCGCCAGCGTGCGCGGCCGGTTCCTGGTATTGCTCGCGATCGCGGCGTTGCTCGGGGTCGGGCTGTGGGCGGTGAAGACGACGCCGGTTGACGCGCTGCCCGACCTGTCCGACGTCCAGGTCATCATCCGCACCAGCTATCCGGGGCAGGCCCCCCGGATCATCGAGGATCAGGTGACCTATCCGCTCGCCACCACGATGCTGTCGGTGCCGGGCGCGAGGACCGTCCGCGGCTATTCGTTCACCGGCGACAGCTACGTCTACATCATCTTCAAGGATGGCACCGATCTCTATTGGGCGCGCAGCCGCGTGCTCGAATATCTCAGCCAGGTGCAGAGCCGCCTGCCCGAGGGGGCGGTGGCCGCGCTCGGTCCCGATGCGACCGGGGTCGGCTGGATCTACGAATATGCGCTGGTCGACCGCTCGGGGCAACACGACCTCGCCCAGCTACGGAGCATCCAGGACTGGTTCCTGCGCTATGAATTGAAGACCGTCCCCGATGTCGCCGAGGTCGCCAGCATCGGCGGGATGGTGAAGCAATATCAGGTCGTGCTCGATCCCGTCCGGATGGCCTCCTATGGCGTCACGCAGGACGCCGCGATCGCCGCGATCAAGCGCGCCAACCAGGAAGCGGGCGGTTCGGTCGTCGAAATGGCCGAGCGCGAATATATCGTCCGCGCGACGGGCTATCTGCAGAAACTCGACGATTTCCGGCTCATTCCGCTGAAAACGCTGGCAGGCGGCGTCCCGGTTTCGCTCGGCGACATCGCCACCATCCAGGTCGGGCCGGATATCCGGCGCGGGATCGCCGAGATCAACGGCCAGGGCGAGGTCGCGGGCGGGGTCATCATCCTGCGGTCGGGCGAGAATGCGCGCACCGCGATCACCAACGTCAAGGCCAAGCTCGCCGACCTTGCCAAGAGCTTGCCGCCCGGCGTCGAGATCGTTCCGACCTATGACCGGTCGACGCTGATCGATCGCGCGGTCGAGAATCTCAACAGCAAGCTGATCGAGGAGTTCATCGTCGTCGGCCTCGTGTGCGGGCTGTTCCTCTGGCACGTCCGCTCGGCGCTCGTCGCGATCATCACGCTGCCGTTCGGGGTCATGATCGCGCTGATCGTGATGCGCATCCAGGGGGTCAACGCGAATATCATGTCGCTCGGCGGGATCGCGATCGCGATCGGCGCGATGGTCGATGCCGCGATCGTGATGATCGAGAATGCGCACAAACATGTCGAGCGATGGCGTCACGACCATGACGACCGCGAACCGCCCGCCGCGGACCGGTGGCGGCTGATCACCGAATCCGCGGTCGAGGTGGGGCCGGCGCTGTTCCTGTCGCTGCTGATCATCACCTTCTCGTTCATCCCGGTGTTCAGCCTCCAGGGGCAGGAAGGCAGGCTGTTCGCGCCGCTCGCGTTCACCAAAAGCTATGCGATGGCGGGCGCGGCGCTGCTGTCGGTCACGCTGATCCCGGTGCTGATGGGCTATCTGATCCGCGGCAAGATCCCGCCCGAGAACGCCAATCCGGTCAACCGCTGGCTGACGCGCATCTACCGGCCCGCGCTCGACCAAGTCCTGGCGCGTCCCAAGGCGACGCTGGTCGTTGCCGGGCTCGTCTTTGCGACCGCCCTATGGCCGGTCAGCCAGCTCGGCGGCGAGTTCATGCCGCAGATCGACGAGGGCGACGTGCTCTACATGCCATCGGCGCTCCCGGGGATTTCGCCCGCCAAGGCGTCCGAACTGCTCCAGCAGACCGATCGCCTGATCAAGACCGTGCCCGAGGTCGCCAGCGTGTTCGGCAAGGCGGGGCGCGCCGATACCGCCACCGATCCCGCGCCGCTGACGATGTTCGAGACGGTCGTCCACTTCAAGCCGAAGGACCAGTGGCGCAGCGGGATGACGTCCGAGAAACTGGTCGAACAGCTCGACCGGGCGGTGAAGGTGCCGGGCCTTGCCAATTTCTGGATTCCCCCGATCCGCAACCGTATCGAAATGCTCTCGACCGGGATCAAGAGCCCGATCGGGATCAAGGTATCGGGATCGAACCTCGCCAGCATCGACCAGGTCGCGCAGCGAATCGAGACCGTCGCCAAGACGGTGCCGGGGATCAGCTCCGCGCTGGCCGAACGGCTGACGGGGGGCAATTATATCGACATCAAGATCGATCGCGCGCGCGCCGCGCGCTACGGGCTCAACATCGCTGACGTTCAGTCAGTCGTATCGAGCTCCATCGGCGGACAGACGATCGGTCAGACCGTCGAGGGACTCGCGCGATACCCGATCAGCGTGCGCTACCCGCGCGAGATCAGGGACAGCGTCGACAGCATCCGCGGCCTCCCCGTGCTGACGCCGACGCTGCAGCAGATCACGCTCGGCGATGTTGCCGATGTCGCGGTGAGTTCGGGACCACCGATGCTGCGCAGCGAAAATGGCAGGCCGACCACATGGATCTATGTCGACAGCCGCGGTCGCGATCTGGTGTCGGTGGTCGATGACCTACAACAGGCAGTGTCGCGGCAGGTCAAGCTGCCCCCCGGCGTCAGCCTCGCCTACACCGGCCAGTTCGAATATCTGCAACGCGCCGAACAGCGGCTGATGATCGTCGTGCCCGCGACGCTGCTGATCATCTTCGTGCTGCTGTACCTGACGTTCGGGCGGTTTGACGAGGCGCTGCTGATCATGGCGACGCTGCCGTTCGCGCTGACCGGCGGGCTGTGGCTGCTCTATCTGCTTGGGTTCAATCAATCGATCGCGACCGCGGTCGGGTTCATCGCGCTGTCGGGGGTCTCGGCGGAGTTCGGGGTGGTGATGCTCATCTACCTCAAACAGGCGTTGGCGGATCGTGGAGACAATCCGACATCGCACGAGATCGATGACGCGGTTCGCGAGGGGGCGTTGCTGCGGGTTCGTCCCAAGGCGATGACGGTCGCGGTGATCCTCGCCGGATTGCTGCCGATCCTGCTCGGGACCGGAACCGGATCGGAGGTGATGCGCCGGATCGCCGCGCCGATGATCGGCGGGATGCTGACCGCGCCGCTGCTGTCGATGCTGGTGATTCCCGCCGGGTATTTGATGCTGAGGCGGCGGGAAGCGCGGCGGCGATCGCTGCTCAAAGAGGACGTGGGTGAGCAAGTATAGAAGTGTCGTCGCTCGGATTGTAATGTTACAGCCGTAACATTATATCCGTGTGATGCAAATTCAGTGGTTGTTATTTACTTACAAAATTCCCGCCGAGCCCGCTGCAGGGCGGGTCGGGGTCTGGCGCCGACTCAAGGGCATGGGGGCGGTGTACCTGCAAAGCGGCGTCTGCCTGCTGCCCAAGACCGACGATCACATTCGTCGTCTCAAGATGCTCGAACATGACGCGATGGCGATGGGCGGTGAGGCGGTGCTGCTCGAAACCTTCGCGTTCGACGCGGTGCAGGAAGCCAAGGTGCTCACCCGGTTTCGCGCCGATCGCGATGATCAATATCGCGAATTCATCGGCAAGTGCGACGCGTTCGAGGCGGAAATCGCGAAGGAATTCGCCAAGGAGAAATTCACCTACGCCGAGCTGGAGGAGGAGGATGCCGATCTCCGCAAGCTGCAAGGATGGATCGAAAAGATCAGGAAACTCGATTTCTACGATGCGCCGCTCGGGGTCACGGCGGCGGACCAGCTGGTGACGTGTGAAGCGGCACTGGCACGCTATGCGGAGCGCGTGTTCGAGGTGCAGGGCGACGATGCCTGACGCCGCGGCGGTCGCGGCGGTGTCATGCCGCGGGCTCACCAAAAACTATGGTCGCGGTGAGGCCAGTGTCGCGGCGCTGCGCGGGGTCGATCTCGATGTCGCTCGCGGCGAGGTCGTGATGCTGATGGGCCCATCGGGCTGCGGCAAGACGACGCTGCTCTCGATCATCGCCGCGCTGCTGGACGCCGACGCGGGGCGCTGTGCGATTGGGGGCACCGACACCGCCGGGATGACGCGCACCGCGCGCGCGACACTGCGCGCGGCGAAGCTGGGGTTCGTGTTTCAGGCGTTCAACCTGCTGCCCGCGCTCACCGCCCGCGAAAATGCCAGCGTACCGCTCCTGCTCGCGGGGGTGGCGCGACGCGCGGCGGAAGCGGCGGCGGAAAACGCGCTGGCCGAGGTCGGCCTCGCGGATCGCCGCGATTATTTCCCGCGCCAGTTGAGCGGGGGACAGCAACAGCGCGTCGCCATCGCGCGCGCCATCGTTCATCCGCCCGACCTCCTCTTGTGCGACGAACCGACGAGCGCGCTCGATCATGACGCGGGGCACCAGGTCATGGCCGTGCTGACGAGCCGCGTTCGTTCGCTGGGCGCGGCGTTGCTGGTGGTAACGCATGACCCCCGCATCGCGCCGTTCGCCGATCGGGTGATCCGGATGGAGGATGGCGCGATCGTGGCCGATGACGGGCGCGTCGCCGCATGAACTGGCCGCTTCGCATCATGATCGCGCTGGCGGTGGCAGGCGGGATCGCGGGGGGCGTGATGGTGGTGCGCGACTCCGCGGTGCCGTCGTCCGCGACCGCCGCCCCTGCGCCGGCGAACGACGGCCGGGTCGCGGGCAGCGGGATCGTCGAGGCGAGCACGGGGACGATCGCGGTCGGCACGCCGGTGACAGGGCTGGTCGACCGGATGGACGTGACCTGGGGACAGCAGGTCGTCAAGGGCGCGCCGTTGTTCACCATCGACGCGCGCGATCTGATCAACCGGCGTGCGCCGTTGATCGCCGCGATCGACCAGGCGAACGCGGGACTGCCCGCGGTGCAGCGCAAGCTCGATGCGATTACCGATCCGCGGATGGCGGGTTTCGTCACCCGCAACGATCTGGTCCAGCGCCGGTCGGACCTCGCGGTCGCCCGATCGAACGTCGCCGCCGCCCGCGCCCAATTGCACGAACTGGACGCCGATATCGCGCGCCGCACGGTCCGCGCGCCGGTGACGGGCCGGATCCTCAAGATCAACGTCCGCCGGGGAGAAGTCGCGGAAGCGACCGGCGTGGCCCAACCCGTGCTGCTGCTGGGTGGCGACGAACGGCTGAACGTCCGCGTCGATATCGACGAACATGATGCCTGGCGCGTGCGCGGCGGCATCCCCGGCGAAGCGTTCGTGCAGGGCCATCACCAACTCCACACCCCGCTGCGGTTCGTGCGGGTCGAACCGTTCATCCAGCCCAAGACGAGCCTGACCGGCGCCGCCGCCGAACGCACCGACACCCGCGTCCTGCAACTCATTTACAGTTTCGATCCCAAGGCATTGCCGGTGTATATCGGACAGCAGGTCGATGTCGTGCTGGACGCGCGCGATGCGGCCAAGTCCCACCCGTGATCCGGGTTGCGCTTCGTATGCTAGTCGGCGACATCGGCAAGTTCGCCGGGCTGGTCGCGGGAATCGCGTTCGCCTCGTTCCTGTCGTGTTTCGCGGCCGCCTATTTCGCGGGATTCATGACGCGCAGCTTCGCGCTCGTCGCCGAACAACCCGGCGACGTGTGGGTGATGGACCGGGCCACCGCGTCGCCGGACCAGTTCGCCAACCTCTCCGCATCGGCGCGTGATCGGGTACGGTCGGTCGCGGGCGTCGCCGACGCCAATGTGCTCGCGCTCGGCACTGCCGATGCCCGCTTCCCTGACGGTCGGCTGCAACCGATCGACGTGATCGGGCTCGATGATGCGACGTTGGCAGGGGCACCGCGGGTCGGCGATGCGGCGGGAGGACCGCTGCTGCGCGCCGCCGATGCCGCGATCGTCGATCCGGGCGGATCGGACGCCGCCAAGCTGATGACCCACGACCGCGCCGGTACGGGTCCCGCGCGACCGTTGCGTGCCGGCGACGAGATGCTGATCGCCGATCATCGCGTCGTGGTGGCAGGTATCGCGCACGGCCTGCCCCGATTTCCGCCGCGCCCGCTGCTCTATATGAGTTGGTCCAACGCCGCGCGCGTGCTGCCGATCGAACGCCTGCGGACCTCGTTCGTCATCGTCCGTGCCGCGCCCCGAATCGATCACCGCGCGCTCGCGACCGCGATCGAGCGACGTACCGGCTTCGCCGCTTACACGCGCGATGATGTCGAGGCCGCGACCGTGCGCTGGTTTCTTGCCACGTCGGAAGATGTCGGCGACATCGCGACCATGTTGACGATCGCGGTCGCGATCGGGTTCGGGTTCACCGCGGTGATGCTTTACATCTTCACCGCGGAGCATTTGCGACAATATGCGATGCTGACCGCGCTCGGCGCATCGCCCGCAACGTTGCGCCATATGGTGTTCGCACAGGCCGGGACCGCGGGGCTGCTCGGCACGGGAATCGGCATCGGCCTGTGTACGATCGGAGGGCTGGTCGCGACATCGGTCGGCCTTCCCTATCGGATGATGTGGTGGGCGGTGGCGGGATGCGCGTTGCTCAATGCGCTGGCGTGCCTTGGCGCGGCGCTGCTGAGCATGCGGCCGGTGCTGCGGCTGGAACCGGCCCGCGTGTTTGCGCCATAGGATGGAGAACGCGATGTCACACGATCCGGACGGTCCACCGAACCGAGCGCTCCGCCGCGTGGTCGGCGTGGTCGCGTTCCTCAACCTGGCGTATTTCGGGGTCGAATTCGCGGTCGCGCTCAGGATCGGATCGGTATCGCTGTTCGCGGATAGTGTCGATTTCCTCGAAGATGCATCGATCAATCTGCTGATCCTCGCCGCGCTGGGCTGGTCGGCACGCGGCCGTTCACGGGTGGGCATGGGCCTTGCGCTGATCCTGCTCGTGCCGGGACTCGCGACGCTATGGACCGCCTGGGCCAAGATCACGCTGCCGGTCGCGCCCGCACCGCTGCCGCTGACGATCACCGCGTTGGGCGCGCTGGCGGTCAACCTGAGCTGTGCGGTGATGCTGACCCGTTATCGCGATCATGGCGGAAGCCTGACCCGCGCGGCGTTCCTGTCGGCGCGCAACGACGCACTTGCCAATGTCGCGATCATCGCGGCGGGGCTGATGACGGCGACATTGTGGCGATCGGCGTGGCCGGACTTGATCGTCGGCCTGGCGATCGCGGCCTTGAACGCCGATGCCGCGCGCGAGGTGTGGGTGGCCGCCCGCGAGGAACGTCGCGTGACCTGATCGCTGATTGCCGCGATGCGTCGAACCCTTGGCAGTTGAAAGCTGCGCGGGCGGCCCTGCGAAGGTTGCGCTCTTCGTCGCTGGGCTTATCTGGCTAGTGATGGCACGCACATCCTCGCGCTCGAACGATTGGGGCTTTCCCCGCTGGCGCGGCTATGAAGAGGGGCGCGATGCGACGACGGTGCGGCTGTGCGATCGGCATGGCTGCGCGGAACCGGGCAATTGCCCCGCGCCCAAATCGCCCAACAACCCCGAGCGCTGGTATTTCTGCGCGGTCCATGCGGGCGAGTATAATCGCGGGTATAATTATTTCGAAGGGCTGTCGGCGGAGGAAACCGCGGAGCGCGAGGCGGCGGAACAGCGGACCGCCGACGGCTATACCCAGGCCAAACACTATGCGTGGGGCGGCCCCGGCGACGGTACCCGATCGCGCGACGAACTCCGCGCGATCGAGATGCTGGGGCTGGAGAGCGACGCTGAGTTCGACGAGATCAAGGCGGCGTGGCGGCGGCTGGCCAAGGAAAACCATCCCGACGTCAGGCCGGGCGATGCCGATGCGGCGGTGAGGTTCCAGGCGGTGCAGGCGGCGTATGAGGTGTTGAAGGCGGGTGAGGAACAGCGCGAGTGGCGGCCGCGATAGGGGCGCGTCGGGAGCGATTTCCGCGCGTTTCGTTACTCCGACTTGGTCCGGGGTGACGGTTACCGCTTCAGACGTAGCGCGTCGCGGTGTCGCGGATCAGCGCGATCATGTTGGGAATGCCCTGGGTGCGGTTGCTGCTGAGCTGATTTTTGAGGTCGAACGGCGCGAGCGCGGCGTCGATGTCGGTGTTGCGGATCGCGACGGGCGCGCGGTCCTGGACGGTGATCAGCACGAGCGCGATGATCCCCTTGGTGATCGCGGCGTTGCTGTCGGCGAGAAAGTGGAGCGCACCGTCGTCGCGGGTGGTGGGATAGACCCAGACCGAGGCCGAACAGCCC
Source organism: Sphingomonas oligophenolica (assembly GCF_006438955.1). Taxonomy (GTDB): domain Bacteria; phylum Pseudomonadota; class Alphaproteobacteria; order Sphingomonadales; family Sphingomonadaceae; genus Sphingomonas; species Sphingomonas oligophenolica_A. The sequence goes on from NZ_RCZK01000005.1 coordinate 199,384, forward strand.
CGCACCAAAGTCGCGTCGGTCTTGAGCGCATCGGGCATCGGTTCGAGACCTTTGCCGAGATCGATCAGCAGGCGGTAGCGATCGTCCTTGTCGAGGAAGTCATATTCGTCGCGGATATCGTCGAGCGTCGGCATCCGCGCGCGCTAGCAGGCGGGGACCTCACAGGTCCACCCCGGCGGCGATCGCTTCGAGCTTGCGGATGCGTTCCTTGAGGTCCGCGATCTCGATCCGCGCGCCCGCATTCGGGGTAGGGAGCGCTTGATCGCCGCGCGTGCCGTCGAGTTCGCGGCGCTTGAGGGCGAGCCAGTCGCGCCAGCCTGAGAGCCCGGCGATGACGATCATCGCGAGGCCCGCGAGCGCGGCCATCGAGAGCGAAATGTACAGGGTAGGTTCGGTCATGGTCCGCCTCCTTCCTAGCGGTCGCGCAGCCGTTCGATCTCCTGAGTGAGATCGGTGCTGCCATGGTCGTCGGTAATCGCGCGTTCGAGAATGTGGATCCGCGCGCGCAGTTCGGTGACCTCGTCGGCGAGGCGGCGTGCCTCGCTGTCGATAACGGGTTGGTCGGGCGTCGCCGCGGTGCGGCGGCGCTGGAGGACCAGCGCCACGATCACCGCGAGGAGCGCGACGACGATGAGGTCGACGAACGCCATCAGTGCTGCTCCAGTCGTTCGGTGCGGGGCGCGTCGTCGCGGAGCAGGTCGATCTCATGCGCGAGATCGGCGCCGCGATCGGTGGCGATCCGTTCGAGGACGCGGACGCGCTGTTCGAGCCGTTCGGTCTGCGCGGCATATTGCGCGGCCTTTTCGGCGACCCGGTCGGCCTCCAACTCCATCTTGCGATGCTGGAGTTTCATCCAGGGGGTGAAGATCGCCCGGCTGAGGATCGCGACGATCGGGATCATCAGTGCGAGAATGGGGATGAGAAGGGGGCTCATATTATCCTCAGTTCGGTTTGACGCGGAGCGCTTCGATCTCGCGATCGAGCGTATGGGCGCCATCGGTGACGATGCGTTCGACGTTACCGAGGCGATCCTTGATCGAGCCGAGTTCGGCGCGCAGCTGCGCATTTTCCTGGCTCAGCAGCTTGACGCGCTCGGTCGTCTCCTGGTCGCTGCGCGGGTAGACCGATTGCTCCCAGGCACCGTCGAGCGGGTAGCCGTTCTTGATCCGCAGCCAGGTGGTGAGCACCCAGCCGCCGACCCCGACGCTCGCCATGATCGCGATCAGGGGAAAGATCATCTGGATAATTTCGAACTTTTCGTGGGACATGATGCGGGTTCCTCAGCGCGCGCGGAGCGATTCGATCTCGCGATCGAGGCCGTGCGCGCTATCAGTGACGATCCGTTCGACGGTGGCGAGGCGATCCTGGAGCCGATCGATCTGGCCGATCCGGCGGGCGTTCTCGCCGTCGAGCAGTTCGACGCCGCGGCGAGCGTCGAGATCGGGCGCGAGCGTCGCCTGGCGGACCTTGCGGCGGCCATACCATTGGATCAGCAGCGTCGCGATCGTGCCGCAGATCAGGCCGATGATGAAGGCGGGTTCGGGTGGCATGATGGTTCCCCTCTATTCGGTCGGATCAGCGGTCGCGGAGTGCTTCGATTTCGCGGGCGGTGCGCTCGGCCGGATCGGTGGCGATGCGTTCGAGCACCGCGATCCGTTCCTCGAGGCGGCTGACCTGCCCGGTCAGGCGTTCGTTCTCGTTGGTGAGCAGCGTTACCGTGCGATCGGTTTCTGGCGGGATACCGTCCCGCGACCGGCGCGACCGGCGACCGTTCTCGTTTTCGAGCGGGTAGCCGTGCTTGGCACGGACCCATGTCGAGAACGCTCCCCGCGCCGATATCGCGGCGACTACGCCGACCGGCACCATCCAACCCATGTCCATCGTCTGTCTCCCCAAATGCCGCCGATCAGCGGAGCGTATCGATCTCTTTCGCGGTGCGTACGGCGGGATCGGTGGCGATCCGTTCCAGCACCGCGATGCGTTCCTGCAACCGGTCGACCTGGCCCAGCAGCCGATCGTTCTCGCCTGCCATCAGTTCGAACCTGCGCGCTGTCTCGGGATCGTCGCGGCTCAGCGTTTTTCCCCAATCGTCGCTCGGCGCGTATCCGTGGCGGGCACGGATCCAGTTATTGATGAGCCATCCCGCGGTTGAGATCGCGATCAGGATCAAGACGAAGTCCGGTCCTCCCCAGTCCATATCCTTGCCCTTCTCCAAATACGTTGCTGCGCTTTCAGCGCAGGCTCTCGATTTCCTGCGCGAGCTGGCTGTTGCGGCTGGTGTAGTGCATCTCGATGTCGGCGAGGCGGCGGTCGACATCGCGCAGCTTGCTGCGAACCTCGGTGGTCGAGCGCTTGGTGTTGCTGCGCACGCCCTGCCAGAATTTCGCGTCCTCGGGGGATTCGTACAGCCCGATCGGCTTGGGCGATGCGACCCAGGCGATGATGATATAGGCCGCGACGATCCACCATTGTTGCGCGATGATCGTCAACGCTGCGGTGCCGAGTCGGACCCAGAGTGGATCAACCCCGGTATAGTCGGCGATCCCGGCGCAAACGCCCTTCCACTTCGCGTTTTGTTTATCGAGATAGAATTTGGTGCGGCTGTCGGACATCTCAGTTCCTCCGATCGATCTGATATGGGGGGGACTGGGTGCCGATCGCCGGTTTCCAGTCGGGGTTGTCGGCGGCGACGATCCGCTCGACGGTGTTGACGCGATCCTCGAGACGGCGCGCGAGATTGTACATCTCGTCGAGCAGCTTCTCGTCCTCGTCGGTGATTTTGGGCGCCTGTTTCCATTTGGTGACGTAGTGCATGACCACCCACGGCGCGCCGATGAAGAGCATCGCGCAGACGAAGATGGGGACGATGATATCTTCCATCTCAACCTTCCTTCTTCGCGATGCGGGCCTTCAGTGCGGCGAGTTCGGCGTCGACCTTGTCGCTGGCGCGCAGTTCGCTGAACTGGTCGTCGAGCGTCTTGATTGCGCCCAGCCCCATCGCTTCGGCGCGGCCCTCGGCATCGTCGACGCGGCGTTCGAGCTGGTCGAAGCGGCTGAACGCCTCGTGGGTCTTGGGACCGGCGTACATCTCGCGGAGCCGATAGCGGTTGTTGGCGCTGTCGAGCCGGGTCTGGACGTTCGACTGTTTGGCGCGCGCCTCGGTCAGCTTCTTCTGGAGCTTGGCGATATCCTCTTCGGACGCGCGGAGCGCATCGTCGAGCACGCCGACCTCGATCTTGAGCTGTTCGGCCATGTCGGCGGCCTTCTGGCGTTCGACCAGCGCGGCCTTGGCGAGATCCTCGCGATCCTTCGACAGTGCCAGCTCGGCCTTTTCGGTCCAGCTGTCCTGGAGCTGGTCGAGCTTGGTGATGTGACGCCGCATCTCCTTCTGATCGGCGATCGTCCGCGCGGCGGAGGCGCGGACCTCGACCAGCGTTTCCTCCATTTCGAGGATGATCATACGGATCATCTTGGCCGGATCCTCGGCCTTTTCGAGCAGATCGGCGAAGTTGGCGGCGACGATGTCTCGGGTGCGGGAAAAAATGCCCATCTAGCTGTTACTCCTGAAAAATTGGCCGGGGCGGGCGAGGGAAACGAACCCGTCCCGGCAGGCCACTTACGCCGTCAGGCGCGCGGCCGTCGCGGTGGCCGCAGGGGTGCCGCCGACCTGGGCCGGCCCGACCGCGCTCAGCACGCAGGTGGCGCTGAAGACGATGGAGCAGACGATGGCGGCGAACGTGCGACCGATATCCGAAATGACCATGATGACCTCCTTGATTTGAAACCTTGTGACCGCCCGAAAGCGGGATATCCGATGCTTTGCACGCCGCGTGCCAATTCGGATAAGGTAGCAAAACCAAGTATTTGTCGGATTTGTCGATCGGCGCGGTGCCGCGGCACTTGCGTAGGATTGGGAAACTGCGCCAAACATTGGGAATGGAACGAACTAGCCAGGTCATCGGAGAGTCGGGCGCGTTTCTCGACGCGCTGGAACGCGCCAGTCGGGCGGCGGCGCTCGACCGCCCCGTGCTCGTCATCGGCGAGCGGGGAACGGGCAAGGAACTGGTCGCCGAACGGCTGCATCGACTCTCTCCCCGATGGGACAATCCGCTTGTTATCATGAATTGCGCCGCGCTGCCCGAAACACTGATCGAGGCGGAGCTGTTCGGGCATGAACAGGGCGCGTTCACCGGCGCGACCAAGGCGCGGGTGGGGCGGTTCGAAGAGGCCGATGGCGGTACGCTGTTCCTCGACGAGCTCGGCACGCTGTCGATGGGTGCGCAGGAGCGGTTGTTGCGCGCGGTCGAATATGGCGAGGTGACGCGGATCGGGTCGTCGCGCCCGATCCGGGTCGACGTGCGGATCGTCGCGGCGACCAACGAGCATTTGCCCGACAAGGTCGACGCGCACGAATTCCGCGCCGATCTGCTCGACCGGTTGAGTTTCGAGGTCGTTACGCTGCCGCCGCTACGCGCGCGAACCGGTGATATCGTCGTGCTCGCCGAACATTTCGCGCGACGGATGGCGTCGGAGATCGGGTGGGAGAGCTGGCCCGGGTTCGGCCCGACCGCGCTCGACATGCTGACCAACCATCGCTGGCCGGGTAACGTTCGCGAACTGCGCAATGTCGTTGAACGCGCGGTATACCGGTGGGAGCGTGGCGGCCCGGTCGACCATATCGAGATCGACCCGTTCGATTCGCCCTATCGCCCGCGCCGGTCGCGCCCCGCCGCAGCACCGGATCCGCTGCCCGAGCCGCTGTCCGGCCCAGGCGAGCATGAAGACGATCCGGTGGTCGCGTGCGATACCGGGCCATCGGATTTCAAGTCGCGGGTCGCGCGGTTCGAGCGCGACCTGCTGGCGCGCGCGCTGGCCGATCACCGGTTCAACCAGCGTAGCACCGCCGAGGCACTGGGGCTGACCTATGATCAGTTGCGCCACGCGCTGCGCCGCCACGAACTGACCGGCACCGATAATTCATGACGCTTGCGTAATAATGCGGGAGCCATCACGACCCTGCGGCGTTGATCAGGAAAGCCAACCCAGGAGGACACCATGGCATTCGAACTTCCCGCACTTTCCTATGCGTATGACGCGCTGGAACCGGTCATCTCGAAGGAGACGATGACGTTCCATCACGACAAGCATCACAAGGCCTATACCGACAAGCTGAACGAGGCGGTCGGCGAGGAGGGTCTCGACGGCAAATCGATCGAGGATATCCTCGGCCAGATTTCGGGCCTGTCGAGCAAGGCGCGCAACAACGGCGGCGGCTATTGGAACCATGATTTCTTCTGGAAGATCATGGCGCCCAAGGGATCGAGCCAGCCGTCGGGCGCGCTCAAGGACGCGATCGACGCCTATGGCGGGCTCGACAAGCTCAAGGAAGACTTCAACGGCAAGGGCGCGGGCCAGTTCGGGTCGGGCTGGGCCTGGGTGATCAAGGATAAGAGCGGCGGCCTCAAGGTCACCTCGACTCCTAACCAGGACAATCCGCTGATGGACGATGCCAAGGACAAGGGCGCGCCGATCCTGGGCAATGACGTGTGGGAGCACGCCTATTACCTGACGTACAAGAACGATCGTCCCGGGTATCTCAAGGCGTGGTGGGATGTCGTGAACTGGGACGAAGCGGGCAAGCGGTTCACCGCCGCCTAAGCCACAATCCCACAAGGGAACTTAAGGGTCGATTACGTCGGTGGCGTGATCGGCCCCGATGGTTGGCGGCTAGGAAATTTGCGCCAACGCGCGTTACAGTTTCGGCAGCGTCACCCCGCGCTGGCCCATGTATTTGCCGGCGCGATCGGCATAGCTGACCTCGCACGGCTCGTTGCCCTGGAGGAACAGGAACTGGCACGCACCTTCGTTGGCGTAGATCTTGGCGGGCAATGGGGTGGTGTTCGAGAATTCGAGCGTCACATGCCCCTCCCAGCCGGGTTCGAGCGGGGTGACGTTGACGATGATTCCGCAGCGCGCATAGGTCGATTTGCCGAGGCAAATGACGAGCACGTCGCGCGGCACGCGGAAATATTCGACCGTCCGCGCGAGTGCGAAGCTGTTGGGGGGGATGATGCAGCAATCGGTCTTGCGATCGACGAAGCTGTTTGCCGCGAAATCCTTGGGGTCGACGATCGCCGAATCGATGTTGGTGAAAATCTTGAATTCGTCCGAGACGCGCGCGTCGTAGCCGTAGCTCGACAGCCCGTAGCTGATGCAGCCGTCGCGCCGCTGCGCCTCGACGAACGGCTCGATCATCCCGTTCGTCATCGCCTGTTCGCGAATCCAGCGGTCGGATTGGATGGACATGGCTTCCCCTTTCGGGCTGTCTTGCCGGGTTTGGGGCCAAGGGCAAGACGGAGAAGCGCGATGCGACCGTTGATCGATCTTGCGCATCGCGTGCGGCGGTGGGCGATGCGCGTCGTTGGGTGGCGGACGACCGGGGTGAAGGCGATGGTGTTCGATCGGACGGGCGCGCTGCTGATGATTCGACATCGCTACGGGAATACTAGCTTGTGGATGCTGCCGGGCGGCGGGGTCGCGCGTGGTGAAGAGCCCCAGGCGGCGGCGTTGCGCGAAGTTCGCGAAGAGACGGGATGTGTCATGACGGGAATCGCGCCGATCGGAATGTATCGGGCCCGCGGCGAAGGGCGGCGCGATACGGTGCATCTGTTCCGCGGTACGACGGACGATGGCCCGATCGCCGACGGGGCCGAGGTGGCGGAGGCCGCGTTCTTCGCGCTGGATGCGTTGCCCGAGACGATGTCGCCCGCGACGATGCGGCGGATCGCCGAACTGATCGGGCAGCGCGTGCCGACGGGGGACTGGTGAGCGCGCTGCTCGATTCGGTCATTCGCGACTGGGCGACCGCGCGCAGCGTCGCGCGCGGCTTGCCCGTGCCCGTCGCCGATCACGGCGGGTGGCGGGTCGATACGCGGTCGCCGGGCGAAGAGTGCCGCTATTTCTTCGCCGCGCCGGTGCCGGGGCTGGCCGCGCTCGCCGCGACGATCGATCGGCCGCGCGTCTTCATCAAGCTGTGCGACACGCGCGAAGTGCTGGCCAGGCTGGTGCCCGCGGGTTGGGTGTTCGAGGTCGATACCTGGGTGATGGAAGGCGCGCCGATCGCACGGGGCGGGTTGGCGCCGGGCTACCGCGTCGATCGGACCCAGGAAGGCGAGCGGGTCGAGGTCCGGATCGTCGCCGATGACGGGACGTTCGCCGCGAGCGGCTATGGCGGGCGCGCGAGCGGGGTGTTCGCCTATGACCGGATCGTGACCGATGACCGGCACCGTCGCCTGGGGCTGGGACGCGCGGTGATGGCGCTGCTCGGCGAGGCGGCGTCGCCCGGCGATCGGCATGTGCTGGTGGCGACCGCGATGGGCCGGGCGCTCTACGAATCGATCGGGTGGTGCGTCCGGTCGGATTATACGACCGCGTTCATCCCCGAACCGGGGTGATGCCGAGATCGGCGGGGCCGAAGGCGTGGGGCAGCAGGTCCGACAGGCGATAGCTCGCGACCGCGTTGCCCTCCGCCGCGCCGCAATGGACCGCGAGGTCGACACCCGCCATCTGTCCGGCTTCGTTGAGGACTTGGCGGCACCGGCCGCACGGGCTGACCGGCGCGATGCCGGTGGCGCGGCCATCGGCGTCCATCGCGCCGCCTATGACCCCGACCGCGACGATGTCGCCGATCCTGCCTTGCGCGCTGGCGGTCGCAACCGCGACCGTTTCGGCGCACAGCGACAAGCCGTAGCTCGCGTTTTCGACATTGGCTCCGGTGACGATCGTGCCATCACGTAGCAGCAGCGCGGCACCGACCGCAAATCGCGAATAGGGCGCGTGGGCGTGGCGAGCAGCGTCGCGCGCAGCCTGGATCAGCCGCGTCGTGACCTCGGGCGAAACTTGATCGGTCATCGTGCCACTACGTCCCAGTTGACCGCGCCGTCGATCCCGTCGACGCGGCGAAAATCGGTGGCGCGCCAGAGCCGCCACGGGCGCGCGGCATAGGCTGGCGCGAACAAATTGGCCACCGCCCAGACCGGGCGGTCGATCGCGGCGGACAGGTGATAGGCGGCCTCTACCGGCTTGCTGATTCGTAGCAGCATGGGCTTGCGGGTGTGGGTTTCGACCATCGCGATGAACCGCGCGAGTTCGTTGACCACGACCGCACGATCAGGGCGCGCCGGGCAATCGTCGGCAAAGTGGATATCGACCGCAGCGGGAAGCGAATCCTTGGTGCGGGGGACGAAGGTGTTGAAGGCGTTGGCCTGGTCGCTGGCGCGCTCGCACAGCGAATAGACGTGGAGCGCGCCGCGCCGCAGCCCCGCTTCGGGCAGCGCCGCCCAGTTGGCCTCGAACCCCGGATCGCGCCGGGTCGCGCCTATGGTGGCGGTGAGGTAGGCGAAATCCGCGCCGCGCGCGCGTACCGTGCCCCATTCGACCGCGCCCGGATTGGGGCCGAGGTCGACGCCCTGGAGCGGGTATCGCGTCGCCGAGGGATGCCAGCTGGTCGCGACGCTCCACCCGCCCACGCCGAGCATGGCCAGCCCCGCCAGCACCGCCGCCGCCTTGATCACGCCCCCTGCCATCAGGCGCGGATATGCAGCACGCAGATCAGCGTGAACAGCCGTCGTGCGGTGTCGAAGTCGATCTCGATCTTGCCCGCCAGCCGCTCCTTGAGCAGGTCGGCGGCATCGTTGTGGATCCCCCGGCGCGCCATGTCGATCGTTTCGATCTGTTGCGGGGTCGATTGCTTGATCGCCTGATAATAGCTGTCGCAGATCGCGAAATAATCCCGGATCGGGCGACGGAAACGCCCGAGTGCGAGGACCAGGGTTTCGAGCGGGGTATCGTTGTCGCGCTTGATCTGGATCGCGAGCCGCCCCTCCTCGACGCTGAGCGCGACCTTGTACGGCCCGGCATAGCCGTCGTCATGCGCCCGCTGGGGCGCGAAGTGGTTGCCCTCGATCAGATCGAAGATCGCGATCCGGCGTTCCTGCTCGATATCCGCCGAGCGCCACAGGATCGTGCGTTCGTCGAGCGTGACGTCTATGATCCGGGGGTCGGCCATCGCCCCGCGATAGCGGCGCGGGTGTGGGCTGTCACTTATCCGCATCATTCCAACGCAGGTCGCTTGAGCGTGGCGGGGGGGAGGGTAGAAGCGGCGCATGGCCACCCTCGCGTTCCCGACCCCCACCGCTGCCACCGAGCCCCAGCAGCTTCCGCGCAACGTCGAGGCGGAGGCCGCGATGCTGGGTGCGATGATGATCGACAACCGGCTGGCCGACGACCTGGTCGACCGGCTGGAGCCGACGCATTTCTTCGAACCGCTCCACGGGCGGATCTTCGCCGCGATCAAGACGCTGCGGTCGAACGACATGCTCGCGACCCCGGTGACGCTGAGGCCGATGTTCGAGGCCGACGAGGGGATGAAGGAGCTCGGCGGCCCCGCCTATCTCGCCAGCCTGACGGGCAGCGGCGCGGGGCTGATCGGCGCGCGCCAGTTCGCGCAGCAAATCTACGACCTGGCGATGCTCCGCGCGCTCGTCACCGTTGGGCGGACGCTGGTCGACCGCGCGATGGACACCAGCGAAGAGGTCAATCCGCGCGCGCAGATCGAGTTGGCCGAGGAGGAATTGTTCAAGGTCTCCTCGGACGGCGACATCGAGGGATCGGTCAAAACCTTCGCGCAGGCCACCACCGCGGCGGTGAAAATGGCCGAGCGCGCGCTGAATTCAGGCGGCAACCTGTCGGGCGTGACCACGGGCATCGACAGCATCAACGCCAAGATCGGCGGGATGCATCACAGTGATTTGATGATCCTCGCCGGGCGTCCTGGCATGGGCAAGACGTCGCTCGCCACCAACATCGCGTTCAACGCCGCGCGGCGCTGGATGCGCGACATGGCCGACGGCATCGCACCCGCCGATTCGGTGGGGGCGAAGGTCGCGTTCTTCAGCTTGGAAATGTCGGCGGACCAGCTCGCGACGCGTATCCTGGCCGAGCAATCGCGAATCTCGTCCGAGGCACTGCGGATGGGCAAGATCAGCCGCGCCGAATTCGGGCAGCTCGCGGCGGCGGCGGCGGAGCTGGAGAATCTGCCGCTGTTCATCGACGACACCGGCGGCCTCAGCATCGGTGCGCTGCATACGCGGGTGCGAAGGCTCCAGCGGCGGCACAACAACGAGATCGGGCTGGTCGTGGTCGATTATCTCCAGCTGCTGACCGGATCGGGAAACAACCGCGAGGGCAACCGCGTGCAGGAGATATCGGAGATCAGTCGCGGGTTGAAGACGATGGCCAAGGATCTCAACGTGCCGGTGCTCGCGCTGTCGCAGCTGTCGCGCGCGGTCGAGCAGCGCGAGGACAAGACGCCGATGCTGTCGGACTTACGCGAATCGGGATCGATCGAGCAGGACGCCGACATGGTGTGGTTCGTCTATCGCGAGGATTATTATGTCGCTTCGAAGGAACCCAAGCGCCCCGTCGAGGGCGACAGCGCCAAGGTCCACGACGACCACAATGCCTGGGCAGCGGACATGGAGCGGGTCTATGGCCTCGCCGAACTGATCATCGCCAAGCAGCGCCACGGCTCGACGGGTAAGGTGCGGATGAAGTTCGATCCGACGATCACCAAATTCACCGACCTGGCGGAGTATTGAGCCGCTTCGGCACCGGGCTCCGCGGCGACGATTGAAACCGCACAATCAGAAAATCGGGTCTTCGCCGGGCTTTGCGGGTTCATGAATGCCGCATTCGACCTTGTCCCAGCCGCGCCAGCGACCCGCGCGCGGATCTTCGCCGGGCTGGACCTTGCTGGTGCAGGGTTGGCACCCGATCGAGGGATAGCCGTCGGCTTCGAGCGGGTGGCGGGGGAGGGCATGTTCGTCGAAATAGGCGTCGAGATCGGCCTTCACCCAATCGCCGAGCGGGTTGACCTTCAATCGGCAGTCCTCGTTCTCGAAGCGCGCGATGTTCTGGCGGGTCGAGGACTGGAACGCCTTGCGGCCCGAAATCCAGCTGTCGAGCCCCGCTTTGGCGCGCGCGAGCGGTTCGACCTTGCGGATCGCGCAGCAGCCGTCGGGATCGTACGACCAGCGCAGGCCCTTTTCGTCCTGCGCCGCAAGCGCGAGCGCGTCGGGTTCGACCGTCCAGCTGTTTTCAATCCCGAACGCGGCGACGAGCCTGTCGCGATACGCCAGCGTTTCGGGAAACATCTTGAGCGTGTCGACGAATATCACCGGGATCGACGGATCGGCGGCGGCGACGAGGTGGAGCAGCACCGCGCTCTCGGTGCCGAACGACGACACCACCGCGGTCTTGCCGAGCATGCCCTCGGCGAACACCGCGCGCAGCATCGGCAGCGTCTCGACACCGGCGAAGCGCGCATTGAGCGCATCGGCGTCTTTCTGGGTGAAGACGGGGCCGACGTCGATCATGTCGAGCTTGCGCAGCGCATTAGCCATGACGGAGTTTCCAGACCGGCACGATGGCGTCCGCGGCCGGCTGGTAATGATAGTCGTAGCGTTCGAGACTGCGCGTCAGGACCGCCTCGTCGATCGGCGCATCGGGGGCGAAGGCGTCGAATCCGCAGCGGCGCATGAAGTCGATCTGGTCGACCAGCACGTCGCCGGCCGCGCGAAGCTCGCCGGTGTAGCCCGCCTCGCGCAGGATCCGCGCCGACGAATAGCCCCGGCCGTCGCGGAATTTCGGGAAGCCGATTTCGACGAGCATGATCCGATCGAGATAGGGGATGAGGACGCGGGCATCGTCGCCCGCCTCCAGCCGCACCGCCGAGGCATTCGCCTGGCCCTCGACGAAGGCGTCGAGCGACACCGCGGGTTCTTCATGCGCGGCATCGGTGCGGAAGCGCAGGAGATCGGTCATTGCTGCCCCTCCCCTTCAGGGGTGGGGTTAGGGGTGAGGGATGTCTCGCAGAGGGTGAGCGCGGCATATTGCCCCACCCCAACCCCTCCCCTGAAGGGGAGGGGCTTTTGATTGGGATCATCCATAGATCGCCTCCTTGAAACCATCCATGCCGACGCGGCGGTAGGTGTCGAGGAAGCGTTCGCCGTCCTGACGTACCGCGATATATTGGTCGGTGACGCGCTCGATCGCATCGACGATGCCGTCTTCGGAGAACCCCGGCCCGGTGATCTTGCCGAGGCTGGCATCCTCCGCGCCTGAGCCGCCGAGCAGCAGCTGGTAGTTTTCGGTGCCCTTCTTGTCGACGCCGAGGATACCGATGTGGCCCGCGTGGTGATGACCGCAGGCGTTGATGCAGCCGCTGATCTTGAGCTTCAACTCGCCCAGATCGCGCTGGCGACCCGCGAACCGCGTCGCGATCTTCTGCGCGACGGGGATCGAGCGTGCGTTGGCGAGGCTGCAGTAATCGAGCCCGGGGCAGGCGATGATGTCGCTGATGAGATCGAGATTCGATTCGGCCAGCCCTGCGTCGACCAGCGCCTGCCAGATCGTGTAGAGATCGGCCTTGCGGACGTGGGGCAGGACGATGTTCTGCGCGTGGGTGACACGCAGTTCGTCGAAGCTATGGCGTTCGGCGAGATCGGCCATCAGATCGATCTGGTCGGCGGAAGCATCGCCGGGGATGCCCCCGATCGGCTTTAGGCTGATGTTGACGATCGCATAGCCGGGATGTTTGTGCGGCTTGACGTTCTGGTCGAGCCAGACCGCGAAATCGGGGTCGGCGCGATCGGGTTCGCGATCCCCCGCCTCGAACGCGGGCGGGGTGAAATAGGCGGCGATCCGGTCGAATTCGGCGCGGGGAACATCCGACTTGTTGGGCAGGATTTCCTGCCATTCGGCCTCGACCGCCGCGGCGAAAGCCTCGGCGCCCATCTGGTGGACGAGGATCTTGACCCGCTGTTTGTGGATGTTGTCGCGGCGCGCGGTGCGGTTCCACACCCGCAGGACCGCCTCGCAATAGCTGAACAGGTGGTCAACCGGCAGGAACGCGCGGATCAGCGGCGCGATGAATGGGGTGCGACCCATCCCGCCGCCGACATAAACCTCGAACCCCAAGTCGCCCGCGTCGTTCGCGACGAGCCGCAGCCCGATATCGTGGAGCCGCATCGCGGCGCGATCCTCCGCCGACGCGATGACCGCGATCTTGAACTTGCGTGGCAGGTAGCTGAATTCGGGGTGGAAGGTCGTCGCCTGGCGGATCAGTTCGGCCCAGGGGCGTGGGTCGGCGATCTCGTCGGCGCTGGCACCGGCATATTGGTCCGACGACACGTTGCGGATGCTCTCGCCGCTGGTCTGGATCGCGTGCATCTCGACCGTCGCGAGATCGGCGAGGATGTCGGGGGCTTCCTCCAGCTTGATCCAGTTGTACTGGATGTTCTGGCGCGTGGTGAAATGGCCGTAGCCGCGATCGTAGGTCCGCGCGATGTACGCGAGCTTGCGCATCTGGCGACTGTCGAGCGTGCCGTACGGGATTGCGACGCGCAGCATGTACGCATGAAGTTGCAGGTATAGACCGTTCTTGAGCCGGAGCGGCTTGAACTGATCCTCGGTGATCTCGCCGGCGAGGCGGCGACGCGCCTGGTCGCGGAATTCATCGACGCGGGCGTCGACGATCGACTGGTCGTATTGGTCATATTTGTACATCAGATCACCTGCGCGATCGCCGCAGCGTCGTCGGGCTTGAGGGTCAGGTCGGGGCGCACCGTGGGGCCGAGCGCGCGGACGCGGTCCTTGATATGGGCGGGGCGGGGGCCATCGGCGGTGTCGGTCGCCTCGATCACGTACGGGTTGTTGACGCGGCGCAAGGCTTCTTCTGCCGCGCCGGTCGTCTCGCCGGTGGTGCCGACATCGACCGCGTCGGCGACGTGGCGCGACCAGCCCGCGCCGGTCCACCAGATCACGTCGCCGGTCGGCAGATCGTTACCCGTGAGGATGTTCATGCTGCGAGCTCCATGGGCCCCACGAAAGTATTACTTTCGTGGGCTCTCTCTGCAATCCTGGCCCAGCGGGCGAGTTTGTCCTGCGCGTCGGACAGGTCGACGACCTCGCCGACGACGATGATCGCGGGGCTCTGGACGCGCTCGCGCGCCACCATCGCGCCGAGATCGGCGAGCAAGGTCTTCATCGCGCGATGTCCCGCCAGCGTACCCTTTTCGATGACCGCGACGGGCATGTCGGGGGTGACGCCGTCGGCGATCAGCTTGTCGGCGATGTCGTTTGCGGTGGCGACGCCCATGTAGATCACGAGCGTGCGCCCTTGCCCTGCGAGCCCCGACCAGTTCTGGTCGGCGAGGCCCTTGCACTGGCCCGCGACGAAGCTGACCGCGCTGGAATAGTCGCGGTGGGTGAGAGGCAGCATCGCCTCGGCCGCGCAGCCGAGCGCAGCGGAGACGCCGGGGATGACTTCGACCGGCAGCCCCGCGGCGCGGACCGCCTCTACCTCTTCGCCGCCGCGCCCGAACACGAAGGGATCGCCGCCCTTGAGGCGGACGACGACGTTGCCTGCCTGCGCCTGCGCGACGAGAAGCGCGTTGATCGCGTCCTGCGGCAGCGTGTGGCGCGCGCGCTGCTTGGCGACCGAGATGCGCCGTGCGGTAGCGGGGGCGAGATCGAGGACACGCGGGTCGATCAGTCCGTCGTGGACGACGACATCGGCGATTCCGAGCGCTGCGACCGCGCGGACGGTGAGGAGACCCGGATCGCCGGGACCGGCGCCGACCAGGATTACATGGCCGGCCGGGGTGGAGTCGGGAAGGCTTGTCATAAGAGCCGAGATGGGCGGTTCGTCGCGATGCGACAACCGAGCGATCCTTGGGACGAGGGTAGCGGAGCTTGGGCCTAAGGGTCGTGGCCCGCCACCGCCTCCCCGATCGGCAGGGGAGGCATGCGGCGGGCGGACCAATCAATAGCCGTAATAGTTATTGTAGCCATAGTTCCGATAGCGTGGACGCCAGCTATTGCGGCGGTGTTCACGTTGATGTTGACGCGCTAGCCGATAATCGGCGTACGCGTGTTGCTGCGCGAGGTCGCTGTGGAGCTGCGCATGGCCCCAGCGCGATACCCCCCGCTCGTGCGCCTCTTCATGCTCCTCGTCGAGCTGATCGTGATTGTTGTCGTGGCGGTCTTCGAGATGCTCGTGCTCATGCTCGTGGCGGTCTTGGCTGCCATAGCTGTATCCGTAGCCGAAGCTTTGAGCCGACGCGGCGGCAGGGATCAACGCCGCGAACGCCGCCGCGCCGATCAACGAACCAATCAATGTAACCTTCATGTCACCTTCCCCTCGGGCTGTGGTGACTATTGATTGCGCTTCGCCGACTGGATCGATCCTGAATGTGGATGTCAGTCGCCGTTCACGGTCCGCGCCGCGCGCAAGGTCAGTCGTCGCGGAGCCCGATCCCCAGCGTGGCGCGCGCGCTGTCGGCCTCGTTGCTGACCACCGGATAGGCGCAATAGTCGGCGGCGTAGAACGCGCTGGGGCGGTGGTTGCCCGACCAGCCGATGCCGCCGAACGGCGCCGACGACGACGCGCCGTTGGTCGGGCGGTTCCAGTTGACGATTCCGGCACGGATACCCGACCAGAACCGGTCGTAGAGCGCGGGCGTCTGGCTGATCAGCGAGGCTGACAGGCCGTAGCGGGTGTTGTTCGCCTCCGCGATCGCACCGTCGAAATCGTCGGCGCGGATGACCTGGAGGATCGGGCCGAACAGCTCGACATCGGGGCGTTCGGGCATCGCGGTGACATCGATCATCGCGGGCACCAGGAACGGGCGCGTGTCGTCGAGCCGTTCGAGGTGACGGATGACGCGGCCCCCGTTCATCAACAGCGTCAGGAAGCTTTCGGTCAGCATGTCCGCGGTGTCGTTGTCGATCACCGGGCCCATGAACGGCTGCGGATCGTCGTGCGGCGATCCGACGATGAGCCGGCCGACGAGCTTGTTCAGGGTTTCGATCAGCGGGTCGTAGAGCGAGTCCTGGACGATGAGGCGCCGTGCGGCGGTGCAGCGCTGCCCCGCAGTGGTGAACGCGGACTGCACCACCAGCACAGCGGCGGTGTGGATGTCGGGGGTGTCCCAGACGATGATCGGGTTGTTGCCGCCCATTTCGAGCGCGAGAATCTTTTCGGGCTTGGTAGCGAACTGGCGATTGAGCGTGATCCCGGTCCGCGCCGATCCGGTGAAGAGCAGGCCGTCGATATCGGGATGCCCGGCCAGCGCCTTGCCATGATCGGGACCGCCGATAACGAGGCGGATGCACGCTTCGGGCACGCCCGCGGCGCGGTAGCAATCGACCATGAACGCGCCGGTCGCCGGCGTCTTCTCCGACGGTTTGAAGATCACCGCGTTGCCCGCGATCAGCGCGGGGACGATGTGGCCGTTGGGCAGGTGCGCGGGAAAATTATAGGGGCCAAGGACCGCGAGTACGCCATGCGGCTTGTGGCGCAGCGCCATCCGTGTGTTCATCGGCGCGTCGAGCCGCCGCTGCGCGGTACGCTCGGCATAGGCGGTGACCGAGATGTCGACCTTGGCGATGACGCTGTCGACTTCGGTGCGCGCCTCCCACAACGGCTTGCCGGTCTCGCGCGCGATCAGGTCCGCGAAGGCGTCGGCGCGCTGACGGACGGTGTTGGCGAAGCGGCGCATCGTCTCGACGCGGACCGCCAGCGGCTGCGCGGCCCAGCTCGCCCAGCCATGGCGTGCGGCGGCGACCTCGGCATCGACGTCGCTGGTTTCGCGACGCCATAATTCGGCACCCGTCGCGGGTTCGTAGGAAATGAGTTCGTCCGCCATGCGCGGGAGGTAAGCGAATGCCGCGGGGGCGGCAAGACGGTGTGACCCGGGCGGATTTACCGCAAGGCGTCGCCCATCTTGCGAATTGCAGCTATCTTGGCGTGGAGCGGCGCCCAGTCGTCGCGATCGGCGATCGCGGACCAGATGCTCTCGACCTCGTCGATCAGCATGGCGCAGGGTTCGCCGCGCCAATAGTCGTGGTCGCGCGCCCGGCGGGCGGCATAGGGGCCGAGCGCGGTGCGGACGGCGGCGAAAGCGTCGCCATAATGATCGGGAAGCGCCCCTCCGAAGGCGTCGAAGAAGAAACGGTCGATCGGGGTGGCGGTGGTGCGGAGCGCCTGTTCGATCGTCTGGACCAGCGCGCGATCGGTGTCCGGGTCCTGCGGGATCACCCCGAGCCGCCACAGGATCGCGGTCGCGACGGCGGGCTGATAGCGTTCGCCGAAGCGCTCGAGCGTTTCAACCAGTGGGCCGCTCTCCGCGATCAGGCGCAGGCTGGCGGCGAGTTGCATCACGTCCCAGTGGATCGCTTCGGGCTGGCGGCCGAAGGCATAGAGGCCCCGATGGTCGAAATAGGCGGCGGTGAACGCGGGGTCCCAAGTGGGGGCGAAGCGCCACGGGCCGTAATCGAAGCTCTCGCCGGTGACGTTGATATTGTCCGAATTGAGGACGCCGTGGACGAAGCCCGCGGCCATGTAGCGCGCGGCGAGCGTCGCGGTGCGCGCGACGACGAGGTCGAGCAGGCGGATCGGGTCGTCGCTGTCCTCGCCGTACAAGTTGCGGAGCGTGTAGCCGACGAGGCGGCGCATCGCGGCCTCGTCGCGCTCATAGGCGATGCGCTGGAAGGTGCCGATGCGGATGTGGCCGTGGTTGAGGCGGACCATCACCGCCGAGCGGGTCGGGGAGGGTTCGTCGCCGCGATCGAGCGCCTCGCCGGTCTCGATCAGCGATAGCGTGCGGCTGGTCGGGACGCCCAGCGCCTCGAGCATCTCGGTCGCGAGGATTTCGCGCACGCCGCCTTTCAGCGTCAGCCGCCCGTCGCCGAACCGGCTCCATGGGGTCTGCCCCGATCCCTTGGTGCCGAGGTCCATCAGACGATCATCATCATCGCGCAGTTGCGCGAAGGTGAAGCCGCGCCCGTCGCCGATCTCCGGGTTATAGGTACGGAACTGGTGGCCGTGGTAGCGGAGCGCCAGCGGCTGGGGCAGCGTGCCGGGGAGCGGTTCGAACCGCCCGAGATGCGCGATCCATTCGTCGTCGGTCAGTGCGTCGAGACCGACTTCGGCAGCGGCGCGGTCGTTGCGGAAGCGCAGCCGCGTTTCGGGAAAGTCCGCGGCGGCGACGGGATCGAAGACGGTGTCGCCGAGCGTGAGGAGCGTCTTCGCGGGGCGATAGGCTTGCGGGTTGATGGGCATCCCGCGATATGGAGGCCGGATAGCCGGGGACGCAACACGTGGCAGCTTATGAAAACCGCTATTGGTCGTCCAACGACGGGTTGCGGCTCCATTATCGCGACTATCCGGGTGGCAATGGCCCCGGCGACGAGATGCGCCCGCCGATCCTGTGCCTGCCCGGGCTGACCCGTAACGCGCGCGACTTCGACGGGTTCGCGGCGCGGCTGGCGGGGCGGTGGCGGGTGATCGCGGTCGATTTTCGCGGTCGCGGTGAAAGCGCCTATGCGAAAGACCCGATGTCCTATGCGCCGTCGACATATGTGCAGGATATCGAGGCGCTCTTAGCGGAGATCGGTGTCGACCGTTACGTCGCGGTGGGGACGTCGCTCGGCGGGGTGGTGACGATGTTGTTGGCGGAGACCGCGCGCGAGCGGATCGTGGCGGCGCTGCTCAATGATGTCGGGCCGGAGATCGATCCCGCTGGGCTCGCGCGGATCCGCAGTTATGTCGGCAGGGGCGGCAATTTCCCGACCTGGATGCATGCGGCGCGGAGCGTCGGTGAGGCGAACGCCGACGTCTATCCCGATTGGGATATCGCGGACTGGCTGGCGATGGCCAAGCGGCTCTATCGGCTCAATGGGGCGGGGCGGATCGTGCTCGATTACGACATGAAGATCGCCGAGCCGTTTCGCGTGCCGGGCAACGAAGCAGGCCCCGACATGTGGCGGGCGCTGTCGTCGCTGCGCGCGGTGCCGACGCTGATCGTTCGCGGCGGGCGATCCGACGTGTTATCCGCCGCGGTCGCCGAGCGGATGACCGCCGCGATCGACGATGTCGAACTGGTGACGGTCGAGGGTGTCGGCCACACCCCGATGCTGACCGAAGACGAACTCCACGCGCCGATCGACCGCTGGCTGGCGAAGGCGCTGGCGGGGGTCGCGGCCTGAGATGGCGCGCCCGGTCAATATCCTCCATCTCCATTCGACCTTCGACCTTGGCGGCAAGGAAGCGCGCGCGGTCCGGCTGATGAACGCATTTGGCGACAAGGCGCGGCACACGATCGTGTCGAGCATCCCCGGCGCGCTGTCGGCGCGGCAATCGATCGCGACGGGCATTACGTACGAGATCGCACAGAACCCGCCGCCGTTGACGGGGCGGCCATCGGTTGCGCGCTACGAGGCGATCGCGGCCTATATGCGCCGGTTCGACCTGGTGCTGACGTATAATTGGGGCGCGATCGACGGGGTGATGGCGCGGCGGGTGTTCGCCAAGGGATCGCCGCCACTGGTTCACCATGAGGATGGGTTCAACGCTGACGAGGCGGGGGGTTTGAAGGTCCAACGCAACGTCTATCGCCGGATCGCGCTGGCCGCCGCCGATGCGCTGGTCGTGCCATCCGAAACGCTCGAGGTCATCGCGCATCGGCAGTGGAAACAGCCCGCGGGGCGTGTCCACCGCATCGCCAACGGCATCGATACCGCCCGCTACGCAACAAAGCCCGATCCCAAGGCCATCCCGGGGTTCGTCAAGACCGGCAAGGAGGTCGTGATCGGCACGCTGGCGGGGCTGCGCGAGGTAAAGGACCTGACGACGCTGGTGCGCGCGGCGGGGGGCTTGTCGGGGCGGTTTAGGCTGGTGATCGTGGGCGAGGGGCCGGAGCGCGGGCGGATCGCGCAGGCCGCCGCGGCGATGGGAATCGCCGACAGGTTGGTGATGCCGGGCTTTCTCGACCGGCCGGAGCGGTTCGTCGGACTGTTCGACCTGCTCGCGATGTCGTCGCGCAGCGAGCAATTCCCGATCTCGGTGGTCGAGGCGATGGCCGCGGGGCTGCCGATCGCGTCGACCCCGGTCGGCGACATCCCACGGATGGTGGCGGTGGAAAACCAGCCGTTCATCGCGGAGCATGGCGGCGAGGTCAGACTGCGCGATGCGATCCAGCCGCTGTTGCTCGACGCCGATCTGCGCTGCCGGGTCGGTGCCGCCAACCAGGCCAAGGCGCGGACCGATTATGACGAGAAGCAGATGATTGTCCGTTATCGCGCACTCTACGAGGTGGTGATGGGGAAGGCAGGCAGCCTAACCTGAGTCGGTATTTCCTCGCATGGACGCATCCAACCGTTATAGAAATTCGTTCATTTCCAAGAAGAGGTACGCATTCCCGTGTTCAAAGGCCTGACCCCGATCCTGTACAATGGCCGCGAGGTCTGGCCGCTGGTCGAAGGCGGCAAGGGCGTCGCCGCGACCAACCACGCCTCTGCGGGCGCATGGGCGGCGGCGGGCGGGATCGGGACGGTGTCGGCAGTCAACGCCGACAGCTACGATCCCGACGGCAAGATCATTCCCCAGGTCTATCACGCGCTAACCCGGCGCGAACGGCATGAGGAGCTTGTCGAATACGCGATAGAGGGCGCGGTCCAGCAAGTGAAGCGCGCGTACGAGATCGCGGGGGGCAAGGGCGCGATCAACATCAACGTGTTGTGGGAAATGGGCGGCGCGCAACGCGTGCTCCACGGCGTCCTCGACCGCACCCGGGGCATGGTGGCAGGCGTCACCTGCGGCGCGGGGATGCCGTATAAACTGTCGGAAATCGCGGCGTCGTACGGCGTGCATTATCTGCCAATCATCAGCTCGGGGCGCGCATTCCGGGCGTTATGGAAGCGGGCGTATTCGAAGGCGGCGGAGTGGCTGGCGGCGGTAGTCTATGAAGACCCCTGGCTCGCGGGTGGCCATAATGGCCTGTCCAACGCCGAAGACCCGCTGAAGCCGCAAGACCCGTATCCGCGCGTCAAGGAGTTGCGCGAGGTGATGCGAGAGGGCGGAATTCCCGACACCACCCCGATCGTGATGGCGGGCGGGGTCTGGTATCTGCGCGACTGGAGCAACTGGATCGACAATCCCGAACTCGGGTCGATCGCGTTCCAGTACGGCACCCGCCCGCTGCTGACGAAGGAAAGCCCGATCCCGCAAGGGTGGAAGGACAAACTGACCGAGATCGACGAGGGCGAGGTACTGCTCCACCGCTTCTCCCCGACCGGATTCTATTCAAGCGCGGTCAAGAACCCGTTCCTGCGCAACCTGGAATCGCGCTCCGAACGCCAAATCGCGTTTTCGACGCAGGAGGCAGGCGATCATGTCTTTCAGCTCGACGTCGGGGTGAAAGGCAAGAATTTCTGGGTGACGCGCAACGACCTGTTGCGCGCGCGGACGTGGTTTGGCGAGGGCTATACGGACGCGCTCAAGACCCCCGACAACACGCTGGTATTCGTGACCCCGACCGAGAAGGGGATCATTCGCAAGGACCAGGCCGACTGCATGGGCTGCCTGTCGCAATGTTCGTTTTCAAGCTGGGCGGATACCGATACCAATTCGACCGGACGGCTCGCCGATCCGCGCAGCTTCTGCATCCAGAAGACGCTGCAGGACATCGCGCATGGCGGCGATATCGAGCAGAACCTGATGTTCGCCGGGCATTCGGCGAGCAATTTCAAGCGGGACCCGTTCTATTCGAACGGCTTCGTGCCCACCGTGAAACAACTCGTCGATCGGATTTTGACGGGGGATTGATCTCCGGGCAATTGAGTGTCCCGACGTCGAGGCTGTGCCAGCCGTTAAAGTCGATCTTCGAGGAGATTGACGGTACGCTTGATGCTTTCGACGTCTGAGCCGGATTCTGCCTCTAGCGACGCGCGCAGCTTTTCGAGTTTTTTATCGGTCATGTGCTCGATCCCGATGAAACCGTTGCGCGCACCATCGAGCGCGCGGATCAGCTCATCGAGCTTGGCCTGTATCGCTGCCGCGTCGCGATTGGTCGAATTCTGGATCAGGAACACCATGAGGAATGTGACGATCGTCGTCGCGGTGTTCACAACCAACTGCCATGTGTCGGAATAGTGGAACAGCGGGCCGGTCGTGCCCCACAGCACAATCAGCCCGACCGCGGTGACGAAGGCGGCAGGCTGGCCAGCAAACCCGGCGATACCACTCGCGATCCGGGTGAAGAAGCGATCGAGCATATCACGTACCTCCTAGGCCCAACCCTCCAGCACCTGGTCGGGCGGGCGGTGGCCGTCGGCCCACATGCGGATGTTCTGGATCACCTTTTCGCCGGTCGCGATCCGGCCTTCATAGGTCGCCGAGCCCATATGCGGGGTCATCACCACATTGGGTTGGGCGAGGAGGCGTGGGTCGATGCGCGGTTCGTGTTCCCAGACGTCGAGACCCGCGCCCGCGAGGCGCCCCGCTTCGAGCGCGTCGACCAGCGCGTCTTCGTCGACGACGCCGCCGCGGCTGGCGTTGATGAGATAGACATGGGGGCGCAGCAGCGCGATCCGGCGGCGGTCGATCAGGTCGCGGCTGTCGGGGTTCAACGGCGTGTGAATCGTGACGATGTCGGCGGCGGCGAGGAGATCGTCGAGGTTCGCGTGCCAGGTCGCGGCGAGTTGCGCTTCGAGCACCGCGGGCAGGCGATGGCGGTTGTAGTAATGGATCGACAGGCCGAACGCACGCGCACGCAGCGCCACCGCCTGACCGATCCGTCCCATTCCGACGATACCGAGCGCCTTGCCGCCGATCCGGTGGCCGAGCATCCCACCGGGGCTCCAGCCGTTCCATGTCCCCGATCGGACCAGCTTCTCGCCCTCGGCGAGGCGACGCGGGACCGAGACGATCAGCGCCATCGTCATGTCGGCGGTATCCTCGGTTAGCACGCCCGGCGTGTTGGTGACGATGATCCCGCGCTGGCGTGCGGCCTTGAGGTCGATATGGTTCACGCCCGCACCGAAATTCGCGATCAGCTTCAGCCGGTCGCCCGCCTGCGCGATCAGATCGGCGTCGATGTCGTCGGTGACGGTGGGCACCAGCACGTCGCAATCGGCCATCGCCGCCGCGAGCTGAGCGCGGTCCATCGCCTGATCGCCGCGGTTGTTGGTGGCGTCGAACAGCGCCTCGAGCCGGTCCATCACCGCATCGGGCAGTTCGCGCGTCACGACGACCTTGGGGTTCGCGACGCGGGTCGGGGGATGGGCGCGCATATCCGGCATCGCCGACCGACTTGGGGGATCGATCCCGACGCGTCAACGCCGCGCGGGAGGTTGAAGCATCGCATGACGCCGCTACACGGTGCCGCGACACAGGCGCGCACCGCCGTCATGTCACGCGAAAGGGGATTCATGCGTCGCTACGCCATTACCGCCGCTCTGTTCGCGATGCTCGCCATCGACATGTCGGCGCATGCCGCCGACCCCAAGAAGACGCCACCCTATTATGCCTCGATCAGCGCGGGCCGGGCGCGGATGCGGACCGGGCCAGCGCGGACCTATCCCGCCAGCTGGCTGTACCAGCGCGCGGGATTGCCGATCAGGATCGTCGCGGTGTTCAAGGAATGGCGCAAGCTCGAGGATCCCGACGGCACGGCTGGGTGGATGCAGGCCAATCTGCTCAGCGAGGCGCGCACCGCGATCGTCACCGGTGCTCAACCGATCGACCTGCGCGAGCGCCCCCAGCCCGGTGCGCGGCTGTTGTGGCGCGCGGCTCCGGGGGTGGTGGGCCGGATCAACGAATGCGAGCGCGGCTGGTGTCGGTTCGATGTGAAGGGGCAGGCGGGCTTCGTCGAGATCGGCGGCTTGTGGGGCGTCGACCCGGGCGAAAGCCTGCCCTGACCCCAGGCGATCAGTCGATCAATTCGATCGCCATCGCGGTGGCTTCCCCGCCGCCGATGCACAGGCTCGCGACGCCCTTTTTAAGCCCGCGGTTCTGGAGTGCGGCGATTAGCGTCGCGACGATCCGCGCGCCCGACGCCCCGATCGGGTGGCCGAGTGCGGTCGCGCCGCCGTTGACGTTGACCTTGGCGTGATCGATCCCGAGGTCGCGCATCGCGATCATCGACACGCACGCGAACGCCTCGTTGACCTCGAACAGGTCGACGTCGCCGACCGACCAGCCCGCCCGGTCGAGCACCTTGTTGATCGCGTCGACGGGTGCGGTGGTGAACTTCGAAGGCTCGTGCGCGTGGGCTGCCGAAGCTACGACCCGCGCGATCGGAGTAAGCCCCTTCGCCGTCGCGACCGATTCGCGCGTCATCACCAGCGCCGCCGCACCATCCGAAATTGACGAGGCGTTGGCGGCGGTGATCGTACCTTCCTTCGCGAACGCCGCCTTCAACGTCGGAATCTTCGCGATGTCGCCTTTCAGCGGTTGTTCGTCCTGGTCGACGATGGTGACGCCCTTGCGGCCCTTCACCTCGACCGCGACGATTTCGCGATCGAACCCGCCCGACCGCTGCGCCGCCTGCGCCCTGGTCAGCGAAGTGACCGCATAATCGTCCTGTGCGCCGCGGGTAAACTGATACTCCTGCGCGGTCTCTTCGGCGAACACGCCCATCGCCTTGCCCGGTTCGTAGGCGTCTTCGAGCCCGTCAAGGAACATCGAATCGATGATCCGGTCATGCCCGATCCGCGCGCCTGCGCGATGTTTGGCGAGGAGGTATGGGGCGTTGGTCATGCTCTCCATCCCGCCCGCGACGAGCAGGTCGACCGACCCCGCGGCGAGCGCCTCGGCGCCCATGATCGCGGCCTGCATCCCGCTGCCGCACATCTTGTTGACCGTCGTGGCCTCGACCGAAATCGGCAGCCCGGCCTTGATCGCGGCCTGGCGCGCCGGAGCCTGACCGAGCCCGGCGGGCAGCACGCAGCCCATGTAGATCCGGTCGATGTCGCTGCCATCGACTCTCGCGCGATCGACCGCGCCCTTCACCGCCGCTGCTCCCAGTTCAGTGGCCGACGCGCCGGCAAGGCTGCCTTGGAACGACCCGATCGGGGTGCGGGCGTAGGACAGGATGACGACGGGATCGGTGTTCATGGATGGGGTGCTCCGGGAGAGGAATGTCGAACCCGATATGGGTTGAGCGCGCGCCATTGCAAAGCGTCGCGGCGCGACTAGGGCGGTGGGCATGGAAAGCATCACGACCGCGATCAAATGGTTTGCCGCTGTGTCTGGCACGATCGCGGCGTTGATGGTGGCGGTGGATTACGGGCGAAAGACGACCGGCTGGGGGTTCGTCATCTTCGTCGCATCGTCGATCGCGTGGATGGCGGGCTCGCTGCTGTCAAAGGACGCGGCACTCGGCACGCAGAACGTCGTGTTGTTCGCGATCAACATCCTGGGGGTGTACCGCTACCTGATCCGGAAAAAAAATGTGTGACGCGCTCGCCTGGCCGATTGGCCTCGCGGTGCTGGGCGTAATCGTCGGGAGCTTCGTGGCCGCGCTGGTCATCCGTTGGCCGCAGGGGCAATCGGTGTTGCGCGGGCGGTCGCGGTGCGATGCCTGCGACCGGACGCTGGCGCCGCGCGATCTGGTGCCGCTATTGAGCGCGGCAGTGCTGCGGGGGCGGTGTCGGACGTGCGGCGCGCGGATCGACCCGCGGCATGGGCAGATCGAGCTCACCGCGCTGGCGATCGGCGCTGCGGCGGGGATCGCGGTCGCTGGTCCGGTCGCGATCGCGGGGGCTGGTTTCGGGTGGATGCTGCTCGCGCTCGCCGCGCTCGATGTCGAAGCCTTGTGGCTGCCCGATCGCCTGACCGTGCCATTGGCATTGGCGGGGGTGCTAACCGGCGCGATCGGAGTTCATCCCATGGTGGTCGATCGGCTGATCGGCGGCGCGGCGGGCTTCGCGTCGTTGTGGCTGATCGCGCTCGCATATCGATCGATCCGTGGCCGCGACGGCATGGGGGGTGGTGATCCCAAGCTGTTCGCTGCGATCGGGCTGTGGCTCGGCTGGCAACTGCTGCCAGCGGTGCTGCTGATCGCGAGCCTGGTCGGGCTGGCGCTGGTCCTGGTCGATCGGGTGCGCGGCAAACCCGTCGCACGCGACACCGCGCTGCCGCTGGGCGCGCTGCTCGCAATCGCGGCTTACCCGGCCTGGCTCGCCATGATAGGATTGGGGTCATGATCGTGATCCTCCTTGCCGCCATGCTCGCGCAGACCACGCCACCGGTGGTGGCCAACATTCCCCCGCTGCTCGGCGCGATCGGCACGCAGTCGTTGCCCAAGACCGGCTGTGCTGCCTTTCTGTGGAGCACGACCGATCGCGCGCTGGTCGCGATGGCGGTCGCCGATCCGGCGATGTTGCGGCTGTCGATCGACGGCAAGACGGTCGATCTGGCACGATCGGCGCAGCAGGGCGCGGCCGGGCTGGGGTTCGGTGCGACCACGAGCTACGCCGCCGACGGGATTACCGCGCGGTTAGAGATGACGATCGTCCCGCGCGAGAATCTGGCATTGGGCGCGCAGGTGCCCGAGGCGTCACTCCAGGTCGACCGGGCCGGGCGTGACACGATCATCGCGCCGGTCGCGGGGCTGGTGGGGTGCACGACATGACGATGACGGCGATACTGGCGGCACAGCGCGGCGCGTTCATGGCCGAACTGCCGGTCGGACTCGATATCCGCAAGGATCGGCTGAAGCGTGCGGCGGCGATGATCAAGGATCATGCGGCGCGGTTCTGTGATGCGCTGTCGGAGGATTTCGGGCATCGCAGCCCCGCCCAGTCGATGCTGACCGACATCGCCGGATCGGTCGCGCCGATCGCGCACGCGCTGAAGCATGTCGAGCGCTGGGCCAGACGCGACAAACGGAAGGTTCAGTTTCCGCTGGGCTTGCTCGGCGCGCGGGCGTGGGTCGAATATCAGCCCAAAGGCGTGGTGGGGGTGATCGCGCCCTGGAATTTTCCGGTGAATTTGGTGATGTCGCCGCTCGCAGGGATTTTCGCGGCGGGCAATCGCGCGATGGTGAAGACCAGCGAGTTCACGCCCGCCACCGCGGCGCTGTTCGAGGAGATCGTCGGCGCGTATTTCGCGGCGGAGGAACTGGCGTTCGTGTCGGGCGGGCCGGAGGTCGGCAAGGCGTTCGCCGAATTGCCGTTCGATCACTTGATCTTCACCGGCGCGACCGGGATCGGTCGGCATATCCTCCACGCCGCCGCAGACAGTTTGACGCCGGTGACGCTGGAACTAGGCGGCAAATCGCCGGTGATCGTCGGCAAGGATGCCGACCTGACGCGAACGACCGAGCGGGTCGCGCTCGGCAAGATGCTGAATGCCGGGCAAATCTGCCTGGCGCCCGATTACGTACTGACCCCGGCGGCGGATGAGCCGCGCGTCGTCGAAGGGCTCAAGGCAGCAGCCAGCGCGATGTATCCGACGCTGCTCGCCAACCCCGATTATACTGCGATCATCAACGATCGGCATCACCAGCGCTTGCAAGACTGGCTCGACGACGCACAGGCCAAGGGTGCGACGATCGAGACGGTGAACCCGGCGGGGGAGGATTTCGCGGCTTCGAACGCGCGCAAGATGCCGCTCCACATCGTCCGCGACGTGACCGACGACATGACGCTGATGCAGGAGGAAATCTTCGGGCCGATCCTGCCGATCATGAAATATCACGGGATCGACGACGCGATCGCGCAGGTGAATCGGCGGGATCGGCCGCTGGGGCTGTATTATTTCGGCGGCGATGGCGACGAACGGCGCAAGGTGCTCGATCGGACGATTTCGGGCGGCGTCACGCTGAACGATGTGGTCTTCCATGTCTCGATGGAGGATTTGCCGTTCGGCGGAATCGGCCCGTCTGGGATGGGCTCCTATCACGGACACGACGGCTTCAGGACGTTCAGCCATGCCAAGGCGGTGTACAAACAAGCCAAGTTCGACGTCGCCAAGCTCGCCGGGTTGAAACCGCCTTACGGCAAGGCCGCCGCGTCCTCGATCGAGCGCCAGCTGAAAATTTAAGCGGTAATCGTGACGCGTCAATCGATGCGATAATGGATCGGCTTGAAACTGCCGCCGTTCGAGGCTGGCGCGGAACAGGCGGTGAGGCCGATCACCAAATCGATCGCGGCGCGAAACACGATCCGGTCGCCCGCCTTGCTAGTCGGCGGCAGCACTGAGAGCTTGCCGGTGTCCGGGTCGATCGGCACGTTCATGAAACAGTTGAACGCGATCGGGATCGCGTCGGGAGTCACGCCATAGGGCTCCAGTGCCGCCGCGAGGTTGCCGAAACACCCGCGGTGAGGCGGCAGATCCGGATAGAAATGGTGGAAGGTGTCGTAACTGCACGGAGTCAGCAGGAAGTCATGGCGTCCGACGCTGTCCTCGACGATCTCGAGCATCGGCTGCGATCGGTTCGAATAGAGGATATGCCCGGTCGTGAGGCGGATCGTCTCGGCATAATCGAGCGTCCGCCCCGACGAGATCACCTCTGCCATGTCGTCCGCGTTGAAGGCGAGCAAATCCGCAACCTGCTGGCCGCGCGGATCGATCACCGTCAATCGTTGACCGCGGGCGACACGAAACGCGGTGCCGCTGCGTTCCGGAATGACGCTGACACCGTTCACCCATTTTCGCCGGTATAATCGAACGGGCAGCGCCATTCGGTGTCGACGACCCGGCCGCTATACTGCCGTGCTTCGCTGACCGTCCCGTGCCGCGCGAGCATCGGGTTGCGCGACCCGGCATATCGTTCGTCGCGCGCGAGGATCGTTTCGCGCATCGGTTCATACCGGCCATCGGCGCGGAGGCGCTCGAACTGGTCGTGGAGATTGAAGACCAGCGTCGGCTTGGCGAAGCGGCGCGCGGGGCGGCTGGCCTGGGGGTGCAGCCCGACGACGAAAAACCCTTCGCCGCCGAAGCTCAGCGAAAAATGCGGGCTGTCGGGATCGTGGCTGACGCGGTCGTCATAGGGTTGACCGCGCCACACGTCCTTGTCGGATAGCGACTGAATCCGTTGCCACAGACACCCTTCGAATCCCGCCTCGTCGAGATCGTCGGGGCCGTCGAACACGACCGCGAAGCTGCGGAACAACGTCGGTTCGGCGCGATACGCAGCGGTAAACGTCAATAGCGAATCATGGATCCGCAGATCGTCCCAGGCGCTGTCGATGCGATCCGCGGCCATGACGTCGAGCGTGCCGCGCGCCAACGCAGCCTTGGCACCGACGCAGGGGAAGGCGGCTTCGGCGACATGCGCGTGCAGCAAGGCTTGGTGTTCGCCGTCGGCCCAATGGGTCCACGGGAACAACGGGGAGGTGGAAATCGGCATCAGCGTTATACGAATTTCGATCGAGCGTGGTTCCCAGCGAACGTTTTGATCCCGATCAATCGGAACAATAACTATATTTTTGGCTGCGGGAGGGGAACGCGCGTGCTAGGGTCGTGTTACCGGCAGCGATGGGGGAGTGTCGAAACGCGGCAGTTCCTGAAGAAGGGCAAGCGTTCGTGTGAGAGTTTCGACGGGTCGTTCATACTGGCTTGCGATGGCGCTGGTCGCCGCCTCTCCCGCCGCCGCGCAGATCGCCCAGCCGGGGAGCGCGCCTGGGAAAGGGCCGGATTCGCCGAAGCCGGCTGCCACGCCGACCCCCAGCGCAAGTGATACCGAGCAGGCGCAGCCCGACCCGAACAAGCCGATCATCCCCGAATCCGACTTCGACGCCGCGCTGCCTCCGCTGTCGGACGACATCAACGCACCGCTGGAGGCGATGCCGGTCGAGGCGGCTGCGCCCGCCGCCCAGGCCACGACAATTCCGCCGATCACCGGCGACGCGCTGCCCGCCGCGGCGGCGGAGAATCCCGAGCTTACCGCGCCGCTGACCCCGATCGGCAGTTTCGATACGCAGCCGCTTCAATCCGCAACGGACGTCAAGGACAAGGATCTTCCCCAGATCCGTTACGATACGACGCTGGTCGGGCTCGAAGACCTGGGGTTGGATTCGCAGTTCAATTCGCTGTCGGCGCTGAAGGATGGCGGCGGCAAGGCGGCGAACGCGACCCAGGTCCAGGCGCGCGCCAAGGAGGACGAGGCGCTCGCGGTCCGGCTGATGAAGAGCCTGGGCTATTACGACGGCACCGCGATTTCGACGATCGAAGCCGAACCCGGGGATGGTGGACGGATCAAGGCAACGGTCAGCGCGACGCCGGGGCCGCTCTACACGCTGTCGTCGATCACGGTGAAGGCCGATCCGGTCGTTCCCGCTAACCTTGTCACCCACAACCTGCCGCTCCGAGTCGGCGACCCGATCGAGGCGGCGCGGATCCAGGGCGCGGAAGCGAACGTCGCGCTGGTGCTGCCGCAACAAGGCTACCCGTTCGTCAAGGTCGGTGATCGCGATATTTTGCTCGACGATGTGTCGGCCAGGGCGACGGGAGCGTACACGCTGCCCGTCGACACCGGGCCGCGATCGACGTTCGGGCAGTTGGTGACGACCGGCGATCCGGTGTTCGGGGTCGAACACCTCAACGTTTTTCCGCGGTTCGATCAGGGCGACCTGTACGATGCGCGGCTGACCGATGATGTGCGCGAAGCGCTGGTGGCGACGGGGCTGTTCTCCAGCGTCTCGGTCGAGCCGCAGCGGACCGGGCGCCCCGGCCCCGACGGCACTGAGCAGGTCGATTTGCTGGTCCGGCAGGTCAAAGGGCCGGCACGGACGCTCGCAGGGCAGGGGGGCTACTCGACGGGGCAGGGAATCAAGCTGGAAGGGTCGTGGACCCACCGCAACCTGTTCCCGCCCGAGGGCGCGCTGATCGGGACGATCGTCGCGGGTACCAACGAACAGGGTCTGTCGGGCACGTTCCGGCGCTCCAACGCCGGGCGGCGCGACCGGACCTTCACCGCGCTAGCATCGGCCAATCATTCGAACTTCGACGCGTTCAATGCCTTCACCGGCACGTTGTCCGCGCGCTGGAGCTATGATTCGACGCCGATTTGGCAGAAGAAGTTCACCTACTATTATGGCGGCGAACTCGTCGGTACCAACGAGACGGTCTATGATTTCGCGGCGGGCGAGCGGCGGCGCAGGAATTACGGGATCGTCGCGGTACCGGGGCAGATCGAGTTCGACCGGTCCGACAGCCTGCTCAACCCGACCAAGGGCTATCGGCTGAAGCTGAATGTCAGCCCAGAAGCGTCGGTGTCGGGCGGGGTCCATCCCTATGTGCGCACGATGATCGAAGGCACCTATTACTACAGGCTGTCGCCGAGCCTGGTGTTCGCGGGACGGGCGCGGGCCGGATCGATCCAGGGCATCGCACGCGACGATCTGGCGCCATCGCGGCGCTATTACGGCGGCGGCGGCGGATCGGTGCGCGGCTATGGCTATCAGCGATTGGGGCCGTTCGATCCCAACGGCGATCCGGTCGGCGGGCGGTCGCTCAACGAATTCGCGCTCGAAGCGCGCTATCGGTTCGGCGATTTTGGAATCGTGCCGTTCGTCGATGCGGGCAACAGCTATGAATCGAGCATTCCGAAGGGCAGCGACCTGAGGTTCGGCGCGGGCATCGGCGGGCGATTCTATACCAATTTCGGGCCGCTGCGGGTCGACATCGCGACCCCGCTCAACAAGCGCCCAGGCGATAGCCGCGTCGCGCTCTACATCGGCATCGGTCAGGCATTCTGATGGCCGACGCGATGCCCGAAGCGCCGCCCGAAAACATTGTGATCGTGCGACGGCCGCTGTGGCAGCGCATCGTCAAATGGATCGGCATTGCGATCCTGGCACTGCTGGTGCTCGCGGCGGTGGTGTTGTTCGGTATCAACACCGATCCGGGGCGGCGCTTCGTCGCCAACCAGATCGGCGGCTACAAGACCGCATCGGGCCTCACCATCACGGTCGGGCGGATCGACGGATCGCTGTACGGCGCGATGGTGTTGAGCGACGTGCGCGTGTCGGATCCCAAGGGCGTGTTCCTGACCAGCCCGAAGATGGCGGTCGACTGGCGACCGTTCGCATTCACGAAGAATCATGTCGATGTCCGGTCGCTGTCGACCGACCTCGTCACCCTGCAGCGTCGCCCGCAACTGATTGCGCAGCCGAGCGATCCCAACGCCCCGCTGCTCCCCGATCTCGACATCGACGTGACCAAGCTGCACGTCGGTCGACTGGTGCTCGAAGCGCCGGTGACGGGGCAGAAGCACATCATCCGGATCGATGGTTCGGTCCACATCGCCGACCGGCGCGCGCAACTCGTCACCGATGCCGAGGCGCTGCGCGGGGCGGGGGTATCGGGCGGCGATACGCTGAAGCTGATCCTCGATGCGGTACCCGACCAGAATAAGCTGAACATCAAGGCGCGCGTGTTCGCGCCGGTGGGCGGCGTGCTGGGATCGATGGCTTCGCTGAAAGCGCCGTTGACCGCGAGCTTCGATGGCCAGGGCAGCTGGAAATCCTGGTCGGGCAAGGCGCTGGCAACGCTCGGCGGGCAGTCGCTCGCCGATCTGGGCGTCACCGCGCGCGACGGGCATATCGAAATTCGCGGCTATACGCGTCCGGGCCTTTATCTGGCGGGGCCGGTCGAACGGCTGACCTCGCCGCGGCTCGAAGTCGCGATCGACACGACGCTGGAGCAACGCAAGGCCGATACCCGGATCAAGTTGCGTTCGTCGGCGTTGATGGTCGACGCGGGTGGGTTGATCGATCTCGCCAACAACCAGTTCGGCAATTTCGCGGTCGATGCGAAGCTGCTGACCCCCGGCGCGATTGCGCCCAACGTGAACGGTCGCGACGTGCTGGCGCGCATCGTTCTCAACGGTGCGTTCGCGACCCCGACGGTCGATTACAAAATCCGCGCCGCGCATCTTGGGTTCGGCACGATGGGGGTCGACAACCTCTACGCCGAGGGACTGGCGCGGGTGAACAGCGACCGCATCCTGGTGCCGGTCAACGCGCGGGCGCGCCGGGTGACCGGACTCAACGCCGCGGTCGGCGGGCTCGCCAACAACGTCATCATCAACGGCGATTTCGCGATCTCGATGCCGAACATCCTGTCGGATAATCTGCGCATCCGTTCGGACAAGATCGATGCGACCGCGATCGTCGTCGCGAACACCGCGACCGGCCGCTACACCGGCGCGCTGAAGGGACGGGTCAACAACTACCGGATCGACAGTATCGGGATCATCGACCTTCAGACCGACGCCAAGCTGGTGCCGGGGAAGAATGGCGGGTTCGGGATCACCGGGCACGTCGTCGCGACCACCAAAAAGCTGTTCAACAGCGGCGCGCGCAATTTCCTGGGCGGCAACGCGGTCGTGCGGTCGGACATCGGCTACAGCCCTGACGGCATCGTCACCTTCCGCAACCTGCGGCTCAACGCGCCGCTGTTCCGCGTCACCCGCGGTGAAGGCCGGTTCGATCCGGCGACCGGTAGCGTGCTGGTTGACGCCGAGGCGTACTCGACCCTCTATGGCCCATTGACCGCGCGCGTCACCGGGACCGCGACCGCCCCCGTCGTGGTGCTCCACGCGGCGCGGCCGGGAGTCGGAATCGGGCTGGTCGACCTCACCGCGCGGATCGTCGGGCGGGGCGGCTCCTACGCGGTCAACGCGACCGGCGGGACCGACTATGGTCCGTTCAGCGCCGACGCGCTGGTGACGCCGGGCGCGCAATTGACGGTCGATGTCCGCAAGCTGCTGTTTGCGGGGATCACCGCGAACGGGCGGATCGTCCAGACCGCGGCGGGGCCGTTCGCGGGCGCGCTGCAGTTCGCGGGTCGCGGGATCAACGGCAGTGTCGCGCTCGCCAACCAGGGCGGCTACCAGCGCGCCGACGTCAAGGCGCGCGCGTATAACGCGACCGTGCCGGGCTATGCCGATTTCACGATCGGGCGTGCGATCGTCGATGCCAGCGTCGTGTTGATACCGAGCGCACCGCAGGTGGTCGCCGATATCCAACTCGCCGACACCCGCTACAACAGCCTGGTGATCCAGACCGCACGTGCGAAGGTAAACTATGTCGGCGGGCACGGCACCGCGCAGGCGCTGCTGACCGGATCGTCGGGCGTGCCGCTGCGCGTCGCGATCAACGCGAAGCTGTCGCCGAACGATTATCTGGTTGCGGCGCAGGGCCAGGCGAACGGGATCAATTTCCGCACCGCCAACCCTGCGCGAATCACCGCGAAGGGGGGCGGGTATCAGCTGCTGCCGACGCGGCTCGACTTCGGGACCGGATCGAACGCGGGGTCGGCGCGGGTCGCGGGCTCCTACGGCGGCGGCGTCACCGCGGCGCAGGTGCGGCTCGACAAGTTCGACCTGTCGATCCTGTCGGCCTTCTCGCCGGGGCTCGGGCTGTCGGGACAAACCACGGGCAGCCTCGACTATCGCCAAGCCGGGTCGGCGATTCCCAATGCCGACGCGCGGCTGAAGATCAAGGATTTCCGCCGCACCGGGCTCGCCGCGGTGTCCGAAGCGGTTGACGTCAACTTCGTCGGCAAGCTGCTACCCGATGGCGGCCAGGCGCGCGCGCTGGTCAAGCGTGGCACGACGACGGTCGGGCGGCTGGTCGCGAACCTGACCCCGTTGCCGCCGGGCGCGGGATCATGGACGACGCGGCTGCTGAACGCGCCACTGTCGGGCGGCATCCGCTATAATGGGCCGTCGGCGACGCTGTTCAGCCTTGCGGCCTTGCCCAACCAGCAATTGTCGGGGCCGATCGCGGTCGCGGCGGATTTCTCGGGCCGGGTATCCGCGCCGCAGCTCACCGGGCTGATCCGGGCCGACAATCTGACCTATGACAACGAAACCTATGGGACCCGCCTCAGCCAGATGAAAATCGCGGCGCGGTTCACCAACGATCGTCTGGTGCTCAATTCGCTGACCGCGCGCGCCGGCGACGGCACCGTTCAGGCGCAGGGTAGCGTCGGGCTGGCGGCGGACAGCGGGTTCCCGGTCGATGTCACCGCCAAGCTCGACCATGCCCAACTCGCCAAGAGCGACGCGCTGTCGGCGACCACGAGCGGGACGATCCACCTGACCAACGGCAAGAACGGCGCGCTGATCCAGGGTGACCTCGTTATCCCGAACGCGCGCTATGAGATCATCCGCCAGGGTCAGGCCGAGGTGGCAGAATTGACTGGGGTCCGCCGCAAGAGCGAAATCCGGATCGCGCGGCCCACCGATCGCCCGGTCGCGAAGCCGGTCAGCGTCATCAATCTCGACCTGCGCGTGCGCGCCGAAGACCAGCTGTTCGTGTCGGGCATGGGACTCGAATCGGAATGGGGCATGGACCTCAAGATCGGCGGCACTGCGACCGCGCCGGTGATTACTGGTGGGCTCGACCTGGTGCGCGGCACGTATTCGTTCGCGGGCAAGCGGTTCGAGGTCACTCGTGGAACGATCCGTTTCCGCGGCGGAGCATTGACCGATCCCGACATCAACATCCAGGCATCGACCACGACGGGCGGCATTACCGCCACCATCGTCATCACCGGCACCGGCCAGCGACCGCAGATCGCGTTCACCTCGACCCCGACGCTGCCGCAGGACGAGGTGCTCAGCCGCTTGTTGTTCGGGACCGACCCATCGAACCTGTCCGCGACCGAGGCGATCCAGCTTGCCGCCGCGCTCAATTCGCTGCGCGGGTCGGGCGGGGGGCTCAACCCACTCGGCAAGCTGCGCTCGGCGACCGGATTCGATCGCCTCCGCATTCTCGGCGCCGATCAGGCCACGGGGCGCGGTACCAGCCTGGCAGCGGGCAAATATCTGACCGACGACATCTATGTCGAGATCATCACCGACGCCAAGGGGATGACCGCGACGCAGATCGAGATCGCGCTGACGAAGGCGCTTAGCCTGTTGTCGTCGACCAGCTCGTTTGGCGGATCGAGCGCCAGCCTGCGCTATTCGAAAGACTATTGAGATCGGCTATGATAGGTTCGTTTTAGCAACCGATCGAAACAGGTTGCACCAAGGAGAGCGACGTGGCCGAGCATTTCGACGTGGTGGTGGTGGGCGCCGGGATTTCGGGCATCGGCACCGGGTATCATCTCCAGGATAAATGCCCCGAGCGAAGCTACGTCATCCTCGAAGGCCGCGACGCGATGGGGGGGACGTGGGACCTGTTCCGCTATCCCGGGATCCGATCCGATTCGGACATGCACACGCTCGGCTTCGCGTTTCATCCGTGGACCCGCGCCAAGTCGATCGCCGACGGCCCCTCGATCCGCGACTATGTCAACGAAACCGCGAAGGCCTATGGGATCGACCGCCACATCCGCTACGGTCACCACGTCAAGACCGCGTCGTGGTCGACCGCAGAAGCGCGCTGGACGGTGACCGCTACCGATGGCGATGGCGAGCGGGTCGCGTTCACTTGCAATTTCCTGACGATGTGTTCGGGCTATTATAATTACGCGAAAGGCCACACCCCCGAATTCAGCGGGCTCGAGGATTTCGCCGGGCGGATCGTCCATCCCCAGTTCTGGCCCGAAGACCTGGATTACGCGGGCAAGCGCGTCGTCGTCATCGGCAGCGGTGCGACCGCGGTGACACTGGTGCCCGAATTGGCGAAGGGTGGGGCGCAGGTGACGATGCTCCAACGCTCGCCAACCTATGTCGTCTCGCGGCCGGGCGAGGATAAGGTCGCTAACTGGCTGCGATCCAAGCTCCCCGACAAGCTCGCCTATGGCATCACGCGGTGGAAGAATGTGTTGTTCGGAATGTTCTTCTACAACATGGCGCGCAAGAAGCCCGAACGCACCAAGGAGCGGTTGCTGGGCATGGTGCGCGAGCATCTCAGCCCCGATTACGACATTGCGACGCATTTTACGCCGCGCTACAACCCGTGGGACCAGCGCTTGTGCCTCGTCCCCGACGCTGACCTGTTCGATGCGATCAACGCGGGAACCGCGACCATCGTCACCGACACGATCGATCGGTTCGTCCCCGAAGGGATCAGACTGCTGTCGGGGCAGACGATCCCCGCCGACCTGATCGTGACGGCGACCGGCCTGGATCTTCAGTTGATGAGCGGGGTCGAATTCTCGATCGACGGCGCGCCCGTCGATCTGTCGCAGGCGCTGCAATATAAGGGGATGATGTTCTCCGACGTGCCGAACCTCACCTACACGTTCGGCTACACCAACGCCTCGTGGACGCTAAAGGCGGATCTGGTCGCGACCTATGTCTGCCGTCTCCTCAACACGATGAAGCGCCGCGGGATGCGACAGGCGACCCCGCATAACGACGATCCGACGATGGAAATCGAACCGTTCGTCAATTTCTCGTCGGGCTATATCCAGCGCGCCGCGGATCGGCTGCCCAAACAGGGCACCAAGAAGCCGTGGCGGCTCAACCAGAATTACGCGCTCGACGTGTTGGCGCTGAGGTTTGGATCGGTCGACGACAGCATGACGTTTTCGAATCCGGTCGGCGCGCGTATCGCCGAACGCGCACGAGAAACACTCGACGCCTGAGCGTGCGGCTTGCGCAGTTCGTTCGATCGAACTAAACGCAGGGGATGACGCAGGAACGGCTTCTCGACATCGCGATTCGCGAATTCGGCCTTAAGGGTCTCGAGGGTGCGAGCACCCGGGGCATCGCGGCGGCGGCGGGCACCGCGATGTCATCGATCACCTATCATTACGGCAGCAAGGAAGCGCTGTATCTGGCTGCCGCGGATCATATCGCGGCCATGATGGCGGACGAGATGATGCCCGCGCTGGCGCTCTGCGATCCCGCCGACCGTTGCGACGCTGGTGAGGCGCGGGCGGGGATTCACGCGATCGTCGCGCGGCTCGCGGCGAAGATGGCGAGCGAATCGAGCGCCAACTGGGCGCTCTTCATCCTGCGCGAACAGATGAACCCCAGCGAAGCGTTCGACCGCATCTACGCGGGCATGATGGGGAAGGTGATGGTGCGCATCGCCGAGCTGATCGCGATCGTGACGCGATGTGCGCCGTCGGTTGCGCGGTTAACGACGGTGACGATGCTGGGGCAGGTGCTCGCGATTCGCGCGTCGCGCGCGTCGATCCTGCGGCTGTTGGCGATCCCGGCGCTCGATGCTGCCAATGCCGATGCGTTGGCCCGACGGATTCACGACAATATCGACGCCATTCTAGACAGCATGACCGCGCAGGAGCCGCAATGAGCGACCATGACACGCCCGACGACGCCGAGCGCCCCGCCGCCGCCGATGAGCATCGTCACTCGAAGGATCGCGGCGCAGCTCGCGCGTCCGACAAGGATCGGGACGATAACGCGCAGGACGACGAGAATGACGCCGATGACGACGATGGGAAGAAGGCGAAGAAGCCGTCGCTGTTCAAGAAGCCGTTGTTCTGGATCATCCTGATCATCGTCGTCGCGGCGGCGGTGATCGGCGGCACGCTTTATTACCTCCACGCGCGGCAGTATGAATCGACCGACGATGCGTTCGTCGATGCGCATATCGTCCGGATTTCGGCCCAGAACGCCGGGCAGTTGATCCAAGTCGCCGATCTCGACAATCGCCATGTCGATGCCGGGCGGGTGCTGGCGGTGATCCAGCCGACCGGGCCGCAGGCGCAATTGGCCGAAGCGCAGGCCAACGTCGCGCAGGCGCAGGCACAGGTCGAGCAGGCGCGGGCGCAGGTGGCCGCCGCGCAGGCGAGCCGCGCGCAAGCGGCGGCGCAAGCCAGGGTGCCGCTCGCCGCTGCGGTGAAGGCTGAGCAGGATCTGGCGCGCTATCGCGCGCTCGAGCGGATCGACGCCAATGCGATCGCGGGGCAGCAACTCGATCAGGCGCGTGCGAACGCCCGATCGACCGCCGCCGATGCCGCCGCCGCGCGCCGCCAGGTCGATACCGCAGGTGCGCAGGTGACCGTCGCGGCCCGGCAGGTGAAGGCGGCGCAGTCGGTGGTCGATGCGCGCAAGGCGGCGGTTGCCCAAGCCAACGTGACGCTCGGTAACCTCCGGCTCACCGCGCCGGTAGCGGGACAGGTGGTCAATCGGCAGGTTAATCTAGGGTCGTATGTGGCGCCGGGCACCCAGCTGATGGCGATCGTTCCCGACCGGATGTGGGTGACCGCCAATTTCAAGGAAACCCAGCTGGCGCTGATGCGGATCGGGCAACCCGTCGATATCCAGGTCGACGCCTATCCCGGGGTCGACTTCAAGGGGCATATCGATTCGATCCAGCGCGGCGCGGGGCAGGCGTTCGCGTTGCTGCCCCCGCAGAATGCGACCGGCAATTATGTGAAGGTCGTCCAGCGCGTACCGGTGCGGATCGTGTTCGACCGGACCAAAAACGGCCCCGATCCGCTGCGCTATCCGATCGGGCCGGGCATGTCGGTCGTCCCCACCGTCAAGGTGCGCTGATGCCATCCGCCGTCGCGCAGGACGGCTGGAGCCCGTCGCGATCGGCGGCGGGGGGGTACAGCCCGTGGCTGATCGTCGCGATCATCTCGATCCCGACCTTTATGGAGGTGCTCGACACCTCGATCGCCAACGTCGCGCTCGATCATATCGCGGGCGGGCTGTCGATTTCGGGCGATCAGGCGACGTGGGTGCTGACGAGCTATCTGGTCGCCAATGCGATCGTGATTCCGATTTCGGGCTGGCTGTCCGACGCGATCGGGCGGAAGCGCTATTTCCTGTTCTCGATCGCGCTGTTCACGCTATCGTCGCTGCTCTGCGGGCTGTCGCCGAACCTCACGACGCTGGTGATCGCGCGGATATTGCAGGGCATCGGCGGCGGAGGGCTGGCCCCGGTCGAGCAATCGATCCTGGCCGATACCTTTCCCCCCAAGCAGCGCGGGATGGCGTTCGCCGCGTTCGCGATCGTCGTCGTGGTGGGGCCGGTGCTTGGGCCGACGCTGGGCGGCTACATCACCGAATATGCCAGTTGGCATTGGGTGTTCCTGATCAACGTGCCGGTCGGGATCGCGGCCTGGTTTGCGGTCGAATTCTTCGTCGACGAACCCCAGCAGGTCCGGAAGGATCGCGCGAAGAAGTTTAAGAACGGGCGGATCCGGATCGATTATATCGGGGTGATTCTGGTCGCGCTGGGGCTGGGGTTCCTCGAGATCACCTTCGACCGGGGTCAGCGCGAGGACTGGTTCGCGAGCCCGCTGATCCTGGCCAGCGCGATCATCTCGGTGACGTCGCTCATCGCGCTGATCCTGTGGGAGTTGAACCACGACGACCCGGTCATCGACCTCCGGCTCCTCAAGAACCGGAATTTCTCGCTGACTCTGGTAGTGATGGGCATCACGGGGATGATCCTGTTCGGGACGACGCAGTTGATCCCGCAGATGTTGCAGCAGGTGCTCGGCTACAGCTCGCTCGATGCGGGGCTCGCGCTGACCGCGGGGGGGCTCGCGACGCTGGTCGCGGTGCCGTTCGCGGGAAGATTGAGCGGGAAGGTCGACGTGCGGTTCCTGCTGCTGCCCGCGCTGCTGGTCCAGGCGGCGGCGCTGTGGAATATGGCGAACCTCAACGCCAATATCAGCTTCGTCGATGCGGCGACCGCGCGGCTGTATCAGGCGATGGCGTTGCCGTTCCTGTTCGTGCCGATCAATGCGATCGCGTATGTCGGGCTGAAGCAGACCCAAACCGCGCAGGCATCGTCGTTGCTCAACGTCGCACGCAACCTGGGGGGCACGCTCGGTATCTCGATGTCGCAGTTGTTGCTGGCGACCGGGTTGCAGAAGCACCAGTCCGAGCTGGTTCAGGGGCTCAATCCGCTCAACGCCAATTACAACGACTGGCTGTCGAAGGCGTCGGGCGCGTTCGGCGGCGTCGGCGACGGGACCACGCCGTTGGCGGTGCTGTATTCGCAGGTTCAGCGCCAGGCGGCGATGCTGGCGTTCCTCGACGTGTTCCGGACGCTGATGATCGTTGTCATTGTCGTCGCGCCGGTCGTCTTGTTCATGCGACCCGGCAAGCCGGGGAACGCACCCCAAGGAGCCCATTGATGCGCCGCCTGATCGCCCTCATGACCTCGGTCGCACTCGCGGGATGCACCGTCGGCCCCGATTACCATGTGCCTGAGGCCGCTGTTCCCCCTGCGTTCGTCGGGCCTCAGCCGAGCGGCCCCACCATCGATCCCGCGACGTGGTGGACGGTGTTCGGCGATTCGACGCTCGATTCGCTGGTCGCGCGGGCGCTGAAGGACAATCCTGACATCGCGATCGCCGCCACCCGCGTCAGGGAAGCGCGGCTGCAGGAGATCGGCGCGCGCGCCAGCGGCAAGCCGGTCGTCAATGCCGACTCCAACGTCACCCATGTCGAATTTAGCAAGAACGCGGGGTTCGCGTCATTGGCGCGCCAGTTCAGCGGCGGTGGGTCGAGCGGCGCGACGGGATCGGGCAACAGCGGCGGGATCGCGCTACCGGGCAGCGGGATTACGACCTACGCCCTGGGCTTCGACGCGAATTGGGAACTCGACGTGTTCGGCGGCGGGCGGCGCGGGATCGAGAGCGCGTTGGCGCGGACCGTTGCGGCGGAGTGGAACCGCCGCGATGCCGCGGTGATGGTCGCGGCGGAAGTCGCGCAAGCATATTTCGCGCTGCGGCTCGACCAGACTCAGGCGGCGGTGATCGCGCAGGAGCTCGAATCGCAACGCGGCGCGCAGCGAATCGCGGGCGAGGTCGCGCGGGTCGGGCTGGTCCCGTCGATCGATGTGACGCGGCAACGATCGTCGATCACCAGCACCGAGGCGCGGCTCGCGCCGATTCGTGCGGATGTCGCGGTGCGGCGTCACGCGCTCGCGATCCTGCTGGGCGAATCGCCCGCGGCGCTCGATGCCGAACTCGCGCGGCCGCTTCCCACGCTCGCGCCGGTGCCCGCGATTCCAGCGGGGCTGCCGACCGATCTGCTGCGGCGTCGTCCGGATATTCGCGCGGCGGAACGCAATCTCGGGGCGGCGACTGCGGATATCGGGGTCGCGGTGGCCGATCTGTATCCCAAGTTCACGCTGACCGGCCTAGTCCAGCTGATTTCGTCGACGCTCGCGACACTGTTCAGCGGCAACAGCCTGCAACTCACCGGCACCGGCGCTGCGCAATTCCCGCTGGTCGATTGGGGGCGGCGCGGCGCAGCGGTCGATACGCGCAAGGCCCAGCGCGACGAGGCTTACACGCGCTATCGCGCCACGGTGCTCGGCGCGCTGCGCGATGTTGAGGATGCGCTGGCACGGATCGAGGCGGAGCGCGCCCGCCGCACCGCGTTGCTGAGCGCGGTCGGCGATGCGGAGGCCAGCGTCCACGCCATCTCGGCGCAGTACCGAACCGGATTCGTCGCGCAGGATTCGCTGCTCAACGCGGAGGCGCAATTGCTAGCGGCGCGCGAACAGGTCGCAGGAAGCGACGCGCAGCTCCGTCAGCAGACGATCGCGCTGTTTAAGGCGATGGGGGGCGGGTGGTCGGATCAAGGTGATCCGACCATGTTACTCAAGCAATAGTGCGTCGGAACAACAGTTTACATGAAGAGAGCCGGCCCGACTGACGCAATCCCGGCGTGATGGCCGATCCGCATCATGTCGAGCCGACGTGTGGCTTACCAGGGGCGGATATCTTGCCCATGGACGAGCGCTAGAATGAACGCGAGCATGGTTTTCTCCCATTTTTATCACATTTCCTGAGAAATGCAGGTCATAGTTAATGGAATCTTTACCACACTCCAAGTTCGTTAACTATTAATCTGGCGCACCACGGCAGTTATATCGCTTAATCGGTTCTTCAGCTGTCGCGGGTAGAGCGAAGGGATGGCTCTCGACGTGATCCCCGCCGATACGCATCGTCCCGACGATAACGGGAGAATCCCGATCACGCCGCCGTTTCCGCTCTGGCAGTTTCGTG
The DNA here is from genome assembly GCF_006438955.1 of Sphingomonas oligophenolica. Lineage (GTDB taxonomy): Bacteria > Pseudomonadota > Alphaproteobacteria > Sphingomonadales > Sphingomonadaceae > Sphingomonas > Sphingomonas oligophenolica_A. Next base: position 242,147 of record NZ_RCZK01000005.1, read on the forward strand.
TAATCGGCGAGATTGCCAATTTTGACGGGCTGCGACGGACACTGGGCGTCGACAATGTTAGCCTTTTGATGGACCATGTCGTTGAGCGTCTTAGCGCGCGACATCCTCGTGCGCGCTTCGTCGGGATCGGCCGACGCCAGATCGACATTGCGTTCGATGGAGCGTTCGCTTCCGACTTAGAAAAGGGCACAGCAAGTTTCACGCGCAGCTGCGCGCAACCGTTCGACCTAGATGGCCGCAGCCATCGCGTTGAAATGGTCTTTGGCGGAGCGGCAGCTTCAATGCAGCGCGTCGACGAGATTTTGCTCGTCGAGCAGGCGGAACAAGCGCTTGCCAAGTCGCGCGCCGCCGATCGCGCGGTCGTGCATGAGTTGGGTGCGATAGAAAAAGGGGAAGCAGCGTGGCTCACAGCGGGGTTGCAACGTGCGCTAGACCACGATGAACTGTTCCTGCATTACCAGCCCAAACTAAACGTTCGCCGCCAGGAAATCACGAGTGCGGAAGCGCTGATTAGGTGGCAACACCCCCAACGCGGCGTAATTATGCCGGGCGATTTCATTCCCGCAGCAGAACAATCACGCCTGATCGGGCCGGTGACGCTGTGGACGATTAGGCGTTCGATTGCGGATCAGGCGTCGCTGGCGGCACGCGGGCACGATCTTCGGATATTCATCAACATTTCTGGACAGCTACTGAGCGATGCTTCATTCGTGCGCGCTGCGTGCGAGCTTGTCGCCACCACCGATGCCAAGCTCGGATTTGAAGTTACCGAAACCTCGGTGATCCGCGATCCGCAGAGCGCGATCGCTAATCTCCAGGCTTTTGCGGACTATGGAATCGTGATTTCGATTGATGACTATGGCGCGGGTTTATCGTCGTTAGCGTATCTCAAGCAGCTGCCCGCGCGGGAACTGAAGATCGACCGGCTTTTTGTGACGCAGCTTACCCGTTCGAATCGCGATCCGTTGATCGTGCGGTCGACGATCGATCTGGCCCATGCGCTGGAAATGGAGGTTGTCGCGGAGGGGGTCGAGACTCATGCGGCGATGGCATTGTTGACGGTAATGGGGTGCGACATGATCCAGGGCTTCCTGATCTGCCGCCCGATTGGACTCGATATGCTTGCAGTTTTCCTTAACGAGGATCGTCACGCTGAGCTAAAACCCGATGACGCGACATTCTTCGGCGTAGCGACCGCGACGATCAGACGTTGATGTGCATGACGAGGCCCGCTTACAGAACGAGTGCAGTTACGCTTACCGGATTGTTGCTTATCTGGGCGTCCCCTGCGTTTGCTCAGCGTACTAAGAATTTTGATGAACTGGTCGCCGAAGCGAAATCCGCGATGCAGACAAATCCACGGATAGCGATAACGAAAGCAGCGGCAGCGGAGTACTTGGCGACACAAAAACCTAGAGCGGACGAGCGCGATATTATGATCGCCACTGCTCAGTGGTTGACAGGAGAGGCTCTGCTCAGGCTAGATGAGGAAGATCGCGCGATCCCCTTGCTCGCGCAGGCGCTAAAGGTTGCCGCGGCGCGCCGCCCGGGATCGGTGCTGGAGGCCGATCTGCTGCTCGCCACCGGCGGGGTAGCGACCGAGCGGGGGGAAGTAGCCAAAGCGTTGCTCGACTATCAGGCGGCGCATCGAATATATCGCGCTCGCGCTCAGACACGCAGTCAGGCAAAAGCACTTATCCAAATTGCGATCCTTTATTATGGCGCGAACGATTGGGTTTCTGCGCTGCGCTATTATCGAGAGGCGCTGGATGCGTACGCCGTGGACCCCGGCCTTGCTCTGTCGATCCATAATGGCCGCGGGAACGCGTTAACCGAGCTCCGACGATTCAAGGAGGCACGCGCTGAATTTACGGAAGCCATTAGACTCGCACGTCAAATGAATAGTCCGTTGTTAACTGCTACGGTGCTAAATAATGCGGCTCGCCTAGACCTCCGCATTGGAGATCTCGTTAACGCTGACCTCGCACTATCAGCCAGCTTTCGCGAAACTGGCAATGATGCGCCATCCGAATTCCGCAAACAGCAGCTTGCGCTGGCCGCCCAGGCTGCGTTTCAACATCGGAGCTATTCACGTGCCGAAGGATTGATCGCGCAGAGCTTTGAGGGTGCCGACTTTGCGAAAACTACGCTGGCGGATCGCGATGCGCATGAAACGGCGTTCCGAACCTATCGCGCGCTGCATCGCGAAGACCTCGCGCTCGTGCATTTGCAAGCGTTGAAACGGCTCGATGATGATGCGACCGATCTTGCGCGCTCGACCAGCGCCGCGCTGATGGGCGCGCGGTTCGATTTCGCCAACCAGGCGCTCAAGATCGCCAATCTCAAGGCCGAGGACGCGCAGAAGACCGTCGCGATCGAGCGCACCCGTGCCAGCACGCAGCGCGAGATTTTTCTCGGCGCCGCGACGGCGACGATCATCCTGATCCTGATGCTGCTGTATGCGCTGCGCACCAGTCGTCGCGCCCGCGAAACCGTTCAGGTCGCCAATGACGATCTGGCGGTGACCAACAGCGCGCTCGGCAAGGCGCTCGCCGCCAAGACCGAATTTCTGGCGACTACCAGCCACGAAATCCGTACGCCGCTGAACGGCATCCTGGGCATGACGCAGGTGATGCTGGTCGACCGATCGCTCGACGCCGCCACGCGCGATCGGCTGTCGGTGGTGCAGGAAGCGGGGGTCGCGATGAAGGCACTCGTCGATGATATTCTCGACGTCGCCAAGATGGAGACCGGCAACCTGACGATCGAGCACAATCCGTTCGATCTCAAGGCGACGATCCTGGCGGCCAGCGGCCTGTGGGAAACCCAGGCGCGCGCCAAGGGGCTGGGGTTCGAACGGAACCTCGACGCGTGTCCGACAATGGTGTGCGGCGATGCCGCCCGGGTGCGACAGATTCTGTTCAACCTGTTGTCCAACGCGATCAAATTCACCGCGGACGGCCGGATCGGATTGACGGTCGGTCGGGGTGCCGATGGCCGTTGCCGGTTCGAGGTGACCGACACCGGGATCGGAATCGCGCCCGACAAGATCGACGCGATCTTCGAATCGTTTCGCCAGGCGGACACGAGCACGACCCGGCACTTCGGCGGCACCGGACTGGGCCTGACCATCAGCCGCAACCTCGCGCGCGCGATGGGTGGCGAGGTGTCGGCGCGCAGTGTGGTGGGTGAGGGGACCAGTTTTGCGGTCGATATACCGCTTCCCGACGCCGCCGCGGTCCCGGTGATTGCGGGTGGGTCCGATTCGGATACAATCGATCTCGTGATCGTCGATCGCAACCCGATAGCACGCTCGATGCTCAAGACCATTTTAGCGCCGCACCATCCGTGCGTCGTTGCGGTGGGATCGATCGACGAGGCGATGGTGGTGGCCCAACGCGCCCGGATCGCGAGGCTTCTCGTCGATGGGGCGGGGATGGAGCCTGACGTGCTGACCATTCGGCTGAAGGCGCTGGCCACCGCGACCGGCGCCACCATTGCGCTGCTCTGGCCGGCGGCCGATGAGAGCGCGTTGAGCGGGCTTGATGTGATCGATTCGCAGGCGGTGATCCTGAAGCCGATCGCGGGAAACGCGCTGGTGCAACGAATTACGACACTGGGTGCGCCGGCAGCGCGCACACCGCTTGTGTCAGAAGCGGCATGAGGGCTAGACGCCTGCCGATGCGACCAGGAAAACTGCCTTATCCACGCCTGTATCGGCGATTCCGCCGATGAAGGTTCTCTTCATCGAAGACGATCGGATGAACCGGCGCGTGGTAAAGGACATGCTCGATGTCGCGGGGGCGATGATGATCGAAGCTGAGAGCGCGGAAGTAGGGCTCAAGCTGCTCGACGCGACCGATGTCGACCTGCTGCTCGTCGATCTGCGGATGCCGGGGATGGATGGCATCACCGCGATCCAGCATATCCGCGCGCGGGGCGATGCCAAGGCGAGGCTGCCGGTCATCGTCGTGACCGCCGATACCGCGCCTGATCTGCGCGAACGCTGCCTTGCCGCGGGGGCCGACGACGTGTTGTTCAAGCCCGTCGCGATGGAAGCCTTGTTCGAAGCGATGGGTCGGCTGTTGGCCGGCGACGGCGGCGACGGCGTGATCAGCTAACGCGGCGGCGATGTGAGCGCGTCGGCGAGCGAGGCGGTGGCGCTGCCGCGGCGCGCGGGCTGGGGCTGCGAGGCGTCGGGCGCCCACCCGGTCAGATAGACGATCGCCACCCGCTCGGTCGTGCGCCCGTCGGCGTCGGCCATCGCCGCATAGTCATCGGCGGCGCGCCTCGGCGTTTGGCGGGCCATCGGCTCACGACCCGACAACAGGTTCGTCGCCGCCATTCCGCGAAGGTCGTCGATCGCCGAGTCGAACGAGCGATAGCGGATATCGAGGGTCTCGACATCGGCGACCGGAAGCGCGAACCCGGCGCGGACCAGCAGGTCGCCCGCCGAGCGCACGTCGATCTGCGGGTGGAGCCGTGCGGCGGGTCGGTCGGCTTCCGCGCTGCGCAGCGTGGATCGCAACGCGGGAAGGCTCCCCGCCCCGACGAAGGCACCCAGGAACAGCCCGTCGGGGCGCAACACACGGCGGATCAGCGAAAGCGCGCCGGGCAGATCGTTGACCTGATCGAGCACCCCCGCGCTCACCACGAGGTCGAACGTCGCGTCGCCGAACGGCAGGCAATCTTCGTCGGCTTGCACGCCATGCGCTGCCGCGGCGAAGGCAAAGCCCGCGTCCAGTCGTGCGACGCGGGCGTTGGACGGCGCGAAGGCGGCGTCGAAACAGCCGAGGTCGAGGACCTCGGTGAAGGCGCGCGTCACGCTCGCCAGCCGGTCGACGATCCCCTCGATCATCGCGGCGCGCAGGAAATCATGGTTGGCAAAGATGGGCGCGGCACGGTCGCGGCGGCGGCGGCGCGCGGCACGATCGAAGATGTCGGGGACGGGGGTCATGGCCGCGCTTGTGCCGCGCGGGCTGCCCGCCGACAAGGACCGGGTGCGCCGATTGTCCGACTCGCTCGCCTCGCTGCTGTCGCTCGCGCTGCCCCCGCGCTGCCCGGGCTGCGCGACTCCGGTCGACTGCGATCATCGTTTCTGCGCGACCTGCTGGCAGGGTTTGCATTTCTTGCGACCGCCCTGGTGCGCGCGGTGCAACCGACCGTTCGATTATGATCGCGGCGAGGGGGCGTGGTGCGCGTCTTGCCTCGCCGATCCGCCCCGCGTTGACGGCATCCGCGCTGCGGTCGCCTATGGCGCGGTGGCGCGGCGGCTCGCGCTGAAGCTTAAATATGGCGGACGGATCGGGGTGGCCGACACCATGGCGGCGCTTCTCGCGCCGACTATGGCCGACGGGGCCGATCTGCTCGTGCCGGTGCCGTTGCATCGCTGGCGACTGTGGTCGCGCGCCTTCAACCAGGCGGTGTTGATCGCGCGCGCGCTGTCGCGGCACACCGACGTGCCGGTCGAGATCGGCGCGCTCGTCCGCACTCGACGTACCGCCGTGCTGCGCGGACTCGATCGCCGCCGCCGTCGGCGCGCGGTCGCGGGGGCGTTTCGCGTCGTCGAGCGAAGCCTGGTCGAGGGCCGCGCGATCGTTCTGGTCGACGATGTCTATACCAGCGGCGCCACCGCCGATGCGTGCGCGCGCGTCTTGCTCAAGGCGGGCGCCGCGAGCGTGTCGGTCGCTTGCTGGGCGCGCGTAGTAGGCGATGATCCTGCCGCACATTGACTTCGAACGAGGGAGTGCGCACCTGACAGCGATGGCGAAGATCGAAGTCTACACTAAAGCATTCTGTCCCTATTGCGCGCGCGCGCTGCGGTTGCTCGAGAGCAAGGGCGTCGCGGTCGAGGACCATGATATCACGATGGGCGGCCCCAAGCGGGGCGAGATGCTCGCGCGATCTGGCGGTCGGAGCACCGTGCCGCAGATCTTTATCGACGGTCGCCACATCGGCGGATCGGACGATCTGGCCGCGCTCGAAGCCCGCGGGGGCCTGCAGCCGCTGCTCGACGCATGAAGATCGGCGTCCTGCAGATGACCAGCGGGATCGATCCTGCGGTCAATGCACGGGCGATCGTCAAGGGGATCGCGACCGCCGCCGAGGCAGGCGCCGCGATGATCTTCACCCCCGAAATGTCGGGTCTGCTCGATCGCGATCGCGCGCGTGCGACCGCCTCGATCGTCGACGAAGCTGAGGATGGCGTTCTGGCAGCGGCGCGTAGCGCGGCGGCGGCGCATCGAATCTGGGTCCATCTGGGGTCGCTCGCGATCCGCGGCGACGATGGCCGGTGGGTGAATCGCGGATTCGTGATCGACGATAGCGGTGCCATTCGCGCGCGCTACGACAAGCTCCATCTGTTCGACGTCGATTTGGCGAGCGGCGAAAGCTGGCGCGAATCCGCGGCTTACTCAGCGGGTGCGAGGGCTCAGTTGATCGATACGACCATCGGCGTTTTGGGCTTGTCGATTTGCTACGATCTGCGGTTCGCGGCGCTCTATGCGGCGCTGAGTGCCGCGGGCGCGACCGTGCTCGCGGTCCCCGCGGCGTTCACTCGGCCGACCGGTGCCGCGCACTGGCACGTCATGCTGCGCGCGCGCGCGATCGAATCGGCGAGCTATGTCGTCGCGGCGGCGCAGACCGGGGTCCACGACGATGGCCGCGAAACCTTCGGTCATTCGCTGGTGATCGATCCCTGGGGCGATGTCGTGCTCGACATGGGTGACGAACCCGGCCTCGGTCACGCCAATCTCGATCCCGTACGAATTGCGGAGGTCCGCGCGCGCATCCCGGTGCTCGCGCATCGCCGCGCGATTCCGGCGGTAACGCGGTCATGATCGTGTTCGACCTCCGCTGCGGCGCGGCGCATGTCTTCGAAGCGTGGTTCGCCTCGAGTGCCGCCTATGACGCCCAGCGAAGCGAATCGCGGATCGCCTGTCCGGTCTGTGGCGACACGATGATCGATAAAGCCGTGATGGCGCCTGCGATCGGAGCGAAGAGCAATGGCATGGCCGATCGTCCGCCGGCCGCCGCGATTAAGGCAGCGCTCAAGCACCTTGCCGCGGCACAGGCCCGATCACTGGAAGGATCGCAATGGGTCGGCGATACTTTCGCCAACCGCGCGCGGGCGATGCACGACGGGGATGAACCGGCCGCGCCGATTCACGGCAAGGCGACAGTCGCGGATGCCAAGGCGCTGGTGGACGATGGCGTGCCGATCGCCCCGCTGCCGCTTCCGATCGTTCCGCCCGACACCGCACACTGAAGGCGTTGGTCGGCCGCGTGGGGCCTCCCGTGCAAGCAGCGTCGACGATCTAGACCGATCCTAGTGGGGGCGGTAGGAGGATCGGGCGTCGGCCCCGTAGCTCAGCAGGATAGAGCATCAGATTCCTAATCTGGGGGCCACTGGTTCGAATCCAGTCGGGGTCACGCATGTTTTCCGCCCTTTTTGGCGGAATTGTACCAGGGCAGGGTGAGGCCAAAAACTCTCTTGGCAATCACAGGGCAATCACGCTGATACCGTCAGCTTGTCGAATCGCGCGGCAGCCGCCTTCCACAGATCGATCCCTATTGGGTCATCAGCCAGCTCCGCCGCACCGATTCGCTCGGCAATTTACTTGGGAGCATCGCCGCTGTGCTCGCGCTCGACGTGCAGGGCCAGCGCCCATATGTCCCGATCGTGAGCCATCCGGCCTCATAGCCTCAATCTGACAGTCGTCCGAGCGCTATCCGGAGTTTGATGTCCGTTCGACCCGCACGTTGACGCCCGCGGATCGCGAGACGTACGTATGGCTGACCCGGGGGGAATCCATTATCGTCCTTACACTTCTAGCGATCGCTCTGCAGGCGGACGCGACATCGCAAATCCCTGCCGTTTCCTTGGCTTGTCGGGGAACGGGAAGCGCGGAGAAGGATGATTCGCGTTCTGCTTATGTAACTGGCAGCAATGGGCAGTCGGCATGGGTTACAGCGAACGGATCGCGTGAGCAGCAGTTCGGGGATCAAGCCGACGTGGTTTTGCAGGATGGGACGGGCAAGATCAGGTTGCCTAGGACCATGCTTCCAAAGTTTCACGGCGGAAACGGCGGATGGGTCGAGCTAAGGGACATTTCATCGACATTGGACGCGATCGATGCGAAGGCCGTGGTGAACGTGCTAAACCACCCCCGAGTTCACGTCGACCGACGTACTGGTTCAATCGCGATCGATGGGCGCGATGGTCATTTCGCGGGGGAATGTGCAGTATCCGATCCTGCATTGTCCCCACGTAAGTTCTGACGTCGCCCCGATGGCGCCGTGGGCGCTGAAAGTTCAGGCCCCACGTCACAAGCCCGAGACCTTTCGATCCGCCCGCGACCACGACGGCACGCTCGATCGAGGGCGCTGTCCGCATTCAATGCATCGATACCGCTCGCGCACCGCTGGCACCTTCTCTTTGCCAGACAGGTGGTCGACATTGATCGTCACGTGCCGCCCGCACTGACACCACAGATCGACGAACCGCGTCCCGTTCTCGCGCATGTTGGCGAGCGTCATCCAACCCGGATCATCCACGCGCGATCCTGACCAGTCGCTTGATCTCGAGCACGATCCCATGCTTCTCGCAGTCGCCTAGCGTGGTGAGGTAAACGCGGCCCATTCCCCGTGAGAACACATGCGGAACAGATTCGGCAATCGGTCGAATCGCTCATCGTCGAATTTCGACCGTGGGCTATGCCCCGCCCGCAGGAATCTGCGCGCTTACCGGCCCGCATTGCCGTAGCAGCAATGCCACCATATTCATTTGACGGGGAACGCGATCGGCATAGCTTCTCACAGTCCGTTCGTAGCCATCCGGTGAGGACCGCGGCGTAGAGCAGATCAGGCGGCGAGCGCGACCTGTGGCTGTCGCCAGTTCCAGGGCAACAGCTCGTCCAGCCGGGCGGCGGAATGATCGGCGATCCGGGCGAGGACGTCGGCGAGCCACGCTTGCGGATCGACGTTGTTGAGCCGCGCCGTCTGGATGAGGGTGTAGAGGATGGCGGCGCGCTGACCGCCGCGGTTGGAGCCGCAGAACAGCCATGCTTTTCGCCCGAGCGGCACGCAACGCAACGCGCGCTCCGCTGCATTGTTGGTAAAACAGACCCGGCCATCGTCGAGGAACCGGGTGAACGCGTCCCAGCGCCGCAGCATATAGTTGATCGCCTTGGCGAGATCGTGATTGCGCGACAACATCGCCCGCTGACTGGTAAGCCAGGCGTGGAGATTGGCCATCAGTGGCTCGCTGGTCTCCTGGCGCACCGCAAACCGGGCCGCGGCGGGCTTGCCGTTGATCGTGCGCTCGACATCGAACAGGGCGTCGAGGCGTCGCACCGCCTCGAGCGCGATCGGGTAGATCGGCTCTCGGTCTGACGCTCTATCCGCCGTCAAAGCCGATCCATGACGCTTATGACGAGAATGGCGACGTGCAGATTAAGATGACCGGCGGAAATAGCATCGCCATTTACGCTACCTGTGATCGGCTTGTTGTACTCAAAGTCGTTTCGCCACACGAGGCCGAGATCGTTTACGATGGTCCCGGTACGGATGCTTGGGAGGCTGCGGGCAAAGTGGGTAAGAACGGACAACGGGTCGTGCGGCTAGACGAGGAAACTGGCCTTAGTGTCGATACGGTGCGGGGCGCGCTTAATCCGAAGCCGGTACACATCGTGATGGTCCGTGAAGCCGAGACTGCGACGGTACTAGTGGCAAAAATCTGACACTTGGTACCCATAGGGCAAGGGCAGCTTCCGCCCACTTCCGGACGTTCAAGTCATCCTTTGGGCACCGTATCAGCGACCTCGGGAAAGCTAGTGGAACATGCCCCACCCGATGGGAATAACCCCACTGCTTGCATACCGGCCAGTCGCGCATAAATCAGGAAGGATAGGAATTGCTGCCGATAACGGAATTCATGGCGCGACCCGTGCGCGGCAGGTCCGATGCTACTACTCGTGTGGCCGCCCGTCCGGCTTCCATCGCGGCGCGTCGTTGCTGTTCGCGACCGAGCGGATCGGCCCCACCAGCGAGCTGATCGCGCGGACCATGTAGTCGAAATCCAGCGCCGCGATGGTGTCGGTCGGCTGGTGATAGGTCGGTGGCACCGACCACCCCGCGAGGGTATGCGCGACAACGCCAGTCTGCGCGAGCGAGTAGTTGTCGGAGCGCTCGAAGAAGCGCTGCTCAGGATAAGGATCGGACTCGACCAACGCGCCGTGCTTTTTGAGGATTCCGAACATCGTCGACCGCTCGGACCCCGTCATCATCAGCGCGCCGCGCGGAAATTTCGGATCCTGCGCGCCGACCATTTCGAACTCGAGGTTGGCCGCAATGCGCGCGAGCGGCACCGGCGGGTGGGCGGCGAACCACCGCGAGCCTAGGCCGCCGATTTCCTCCGACCCGTAGGCGACGAACAGGATGCCGCGCCGGAGGCGCGAGCCCGCCGCAAGCACGCGCGCGAGCTCAAGCAGCGCGCTCGTGCCCGCCGCGTCGTCGTTGGCGCCGTGCATAACCGTTCCATCGGGCTGGACTCCGAGATGGTCGAGATGCGCGGTGAGGAGTAGGAGCGATAGTGACCGGTTTGTGCCGGGTAGATAGCCGATCGCATTAGTGGTGACGGTCCGCTCCTCCGTGAAAGGCACGAAGACCTCCACTACTACGCCCGGCCTCAGAGCGGCGACGGCGGCGGCGGGCAGGGTGGCGACGGCGAACTGCGGGGCGGCGGGGCTGGTCTCGAGCCGGATCGGCAGCAACAGTCTTCCGCCGAGCTGGGTGGCCAGCTTCCGCGTCTCCGCACTCTCGGCCAGAATCACCAGCTTCGCGCCCGCCGCCCGGAACGCCCGCATGCCTCGCAGCGCCTGCTCAGTCGGCCCGGTAAATACGACTACCTCAGCTTTGGTGGGGGGCGCGGCCGTGCTCGCCACTACGGTAACGGGCCCGCCCGCGCCGCCGCCGACGGCACTCAGTACGGTAAGCCCCGCGAGCGTCACACCGTCTGCGCTCAGGGTCGGGGTGCCCATCGCACGGCGCCGGATAATTGGTGCTGTCTGGCGATAGCTGTTATGCCCCGGCGCGGGTTCAAGCCCGAAGGCCTGGAATTGTGTCGCCACGTAGGCGGCGGCGATCGCCTCGTCCCGCGTGGCGCTGCCGCGACCTGCCAACTCGTCCCCGGCCAGGAACTGTTCGTGGGCGCGAAGCCAGCGGTCGCTCACCGTCTCCTTACGCGCGAGCGCAGGACTCGTAAATAACAGGGCTGCGACGAGCAGGCCAATACGAAACATAATGGTGGGTCCCCCTCAAATGCGACTTACCACCGCGCGGGCGCGGGCGCCAGCCGATTGCGTCGAGGACGGCGGCGCGCAGTTCCGGGGTTCTGAGTCACTCTTCACTGGAGGTCGCAATAACGTCTGGGCTCCGACCCGCCCGCATTCACGCCTTCTTTGCCGAGGGTGAAACTCTGACCTCCAGTCGCGATTAGCAGACCTTCACGACCGACTCCAACTCCGCCACTAGGCCGAGCTTCGAATGTCCGTTCCCCACCGAGGCTGTGTGAGAACGACGATCAAGCAGCGCTGATAGCGACGCGTGCGAGCGCGGGCGCTCAGGCCTGCATCGCTGCGATCAGCCCCGGCACACCGACCAGAGCGATAGCGCGCTTGATGTTGTAGGCCAGGGTGTGAAGGCCCATCTCGGTGGCCACGTTCTTGAGAGTGCGCGTCTTGAAGTGACTTCGCCCCATCCAGTCTTTGATCGTGCCAAAGACGTGCTCGAGGGTGCGTCTTCGGACGCGCATGGCACCAGGCATGCGGTCGAGCCGGGCCTGCATGGCCTCGATCACCTCTTCATGCTCCCACCGCTTGATGCGGCGCTCGAGGCTGGTGGTGCAGTTCGCCTTGACCGCGCAGCGGTAGCGACAGGTAGGCGTCGCATAGGCGTGCAGCGTCATGCCGTGCTCGACATTGGAGAAGCGCCGCGTCATCGTCTCGCCGGCCGGGCACTGGTAGGTGTCGGTATCGGGCTGGTAGACGAAGTCCTGCTTGCCCCAGCGGCCATCGGCCTTGGCACCAGAGGTGAGCCGCTTGGGGAAGATCGGCATGATGCCGGCCGCTCTGCACGCGAGTATCTCGGGGCCCGAGAAGTAGCCGCGATCGGCAAGCACGGTGAGCGCATCCGTGCCGGTCGCCGCGCGAGCTTGCTTGCCCATCTTCGCCAGCGACGTGCGGTCGTGGCCGAGATTGATGACCTCGTGCGCGACAATGATGTGGCTATCGGTATCGACCGCCGCCTGGAGGTTGTAGCCTACCTGCCCAGTGCCGGTTCCCGCCGACGCCATCGCGCGCGCGTCCGGGTCGGTGAGCGAGATCTGCCGGTCGGGCGATGCCGCAACCGCCTGTTCCATCGCTTCGAGTTGCCGCATCTGCCGCCGCAGTTCGCCGAGCCTTGTCGTCAGCCGCGTCGTGCGAAGCTCGGCGGCTTCACCGTCCTGCCGGTCGGCGGTGTCGAGCATACCCAGATAGCGTTGGATGCTGGCATCGACCTGTTCCATCTGGCGTCGGATCGTCACCGGCGTGAAGTTCTTGTCGCGGGCGTTGACCGCCCGGAAGCGGCTGCCATCGACCGCTACCGTGCCACCCGCGATCAGCCCCAAGTTGCGGCAAAGCAAAACGAACCTGCGACACGCCGCCTGGATCGCTGCGCCATGATCGCGGCGGAAATCGGCGACCGTCTTGAAGTCGGGCGCGAGCTTGCCGGTCAGCCACATCAACTCGACGTTGCGGCCTGCTTCGCGTTCGAGCCGCCGGCTCGACTGCACCTGGTTCAGATAGCCATAAATATAGAGCTTGAGCAGCATCGCCGGATGGTAGCCCGGTCGCCCGGTCGCCGCTGCATCCGCGAAACCCAGCGCCGCCAAATCCAGTTCGTCGACGAACACATCGACGATCCGAACAGGGCTGTCCTCAGCCACATAATCGTCCACCCAATCAGGCAGGAAAAGCTGCTGTCGCCGATCGCAACCCTCGATGAAACGCCCCATCATCGGCCTCCCAAATCAGGCCTCGATCATAGCATATCAGCGCGTTTTCACACAGCCTCCACCAATCCCGGTCATTCGGCTACCCATCAAGACGGTACCAAGCGTCAGATTTTAACCACTAGGTGTCCGTGGGAAAGGCCTCATCGAAACTATAAGGGTTCGGCCCTTTGTCTCGAAAACCACCTTCTTCGCACCAGAAGCCCGCTGATTCGTCGCGGGGCTTCCCCTCAGCTTTTGCAGAGGCTGTTATATTGGCATTCATAAGCCGCGACACCATGCGACAATTCCCGATATTATAATTCGGATCGCTTTCGGAGGCGTCAAACGAAGCGAAATGGACGCGTAGGGAAGCATCGAAAGGTGAATTGCGGTAAAGTGTGGCCGTTGATCCATTGCCAGCCGAGCAGCCCAGCAACGCCGCCGCCGATAGAACAGCAAACAGGATAGCTTTCATCGTGTCATGCCCGATCAGATGCGATGGAACACAGAGGTGGCTCGGGAAATCTGAACAGCGGGGATAAGTGGATTGCCGATCTGACCGCGGCCATGTTGGCCGCCCCAGGAGGCAAGATGAGCAAGCGACCCCGCCGGAATCACAGCCCGGCGTTTAAGGCCAAGGTAGCTCTGGCTGCCGTGAAGGGTGAGAAGACGCTGGCCGAGTTGGCGCAGCAGTATGACGTGCATCCAAACCTCATCAACCAGTGGCGATCCCGGCTGCTGGAGGGCGCGGCGGACGTATTCGGATCGGAGCCGGCCGCGAGCGAACCGGCGATCGACGTGACT
>NZ_RCZK01000006.1 GCF_006438955.1 Sphingomonas oligophenolica
GTGGGCGCGTGATTATCTCCGATCTGGAGCCGGTCGCGAATCCCAACACGACCAACAAATACAAGATCGTCTGGCAGCGCTGCTACGGCAGCAAGACCGCCCACGCCTCCACTTATGGCACCGCGGGTCAAACCAACCTCGACGGCATCGGCCCGGCGGGCCAGCTGGCGGTAGCGCAGCCCGACAATGCGACGATGTTCGTCGAAGTGTATTATGAGTACAAACCGCTGATCGGACTCGGCTCGCGCGCGCCCAGCACGACGATCACCGAGATCGCGTCGATGGCGGTGCGCGATCGACGCGATCTGTCGCGAATTTACAACAACGAGAACGTCGCACTCTCGGCATGCTGATCGACCCACTGCACACGCAGCCGATCAGCTTCGATACGTCACCTTCTTTACCGCCGCGACGATCTTGTCGCTGCTGATCAGCGCCTGTTTCTCGAGGTTTGCGGCATAGGGCATCGGCACGTCCTCGTTGGCGACGCGGATCACCGGGGCGTCGAGATCGTCGAACCCCTCTTCCATGCAGATCGCGACGATTTCGGACGCGATCGAACACGTCGGCCAGCCTTCCTCGGCGACGACCATCCGGTTGGTCTTGGCGAGGCTCTTGAGCACCGTCGCCTTGTCGAGCGGGCGTAGCGTGCGCAGGTCGACGACCTCGACATCGATGCCCTCTTCGGCCAGCTTGGCGGCGGCTTCGAGCGCGAGCCCGACGCCGATCGAATAGCTGACGATGGTGACGTCGCTGCCCTCGCGCATCACCCGTGCCTTGCCGATCGGGAGCACCCAGTCGTCGAGTTTCGGAACCTCGAACGTCCGCCCGTAGAGCAGTTCGTTTTCGAGGAACACGACCGGATCCTGGCTGCGGATCGCGGCCTTGAGCAGGCCCTTGGCATCGGCGGCGTCATAGGGCGCGATCACGATCAGCCCGGGGACGCTGGCATACCACGGCGCATAATTCTGCGAATGCTGCGCGCCGACCCGGCTCGCGGCGCCATTGGGACCGCGGAAGACGATCGGGCAGCGCATCTGGCCACCCGACATGTAGTTGGTCTTCGCGGCGGAGTTCACGATGTGGTCGATCGCCTGCATCGCGAAGTTGAAGGTCATGAATTCGACGATCGGCCTCAGCCCCCCCATCGCCGCGCCAGTGCCGACGCCGGCAAAGCCATATTCGGTGATCGGGGTGTCGATGACGCGCTTGTCGCCGAATTCGTCGAGCAGGCCCTGCGTGACCTTGTACGCGCCCTGATATTGCGCGACCTCCTCGCCCATCACGAACACGCGCTCGTCGGCGCGCATTTCCTCGGCCATCGCATCGCGCAGCGCTTCGCGCAGCGTGATCTTGACCATCTCGGTGCCCGCGGGGACGTCCGGATCGGTGACCTCGGCGTCATGCTTGGCGGCCTCGAATATCTGGCGCGCGCCGGTTTCGACCTTGTGGGGGACCGGCTCCGCGGCTTTTTCGACCAGCGTGTCGTCCTTGCCGGCCTGTGCGGCGGGTTCCGGTTGTCGCTCGATCGAGGCGGTGGCGTCGTCGCCCTCGCCCGCGAGCGTCATGATCACGGTGCCGACCTTCACATTGTCGGTGCCCTCGGCAACGAGGATCTTGCCGACGATACCTTCGTCGACCGCCTCGAATTCCATCGTCGCCTTGTCGGTCTCGATCTCGGCCATGATGTCGCCGGACTTGACCTCGTCGCCTTCCTTGATGAGCCATTTGGCGAGCGTGCCCTCCTCCATCGTCGGGGAGAGCGCGGGCATCTTGATCTCGATTCCCATCAGTAGGACTCCACCAGCACGTCGGTATAAAGCTCGGTCTCATCGGGCTCGGGGGTCTGTTCGGCGAAATCGGCGGCTTCGTTCACGGTCTTGCGGATCTCCTGATCGAACGATTTGAGTTCGTCGTCCGTCATCCCCGCCTCCTGCAGCATCTTCTTGACGTGCTCGATGGGATCGGACTTGTCGCGTACCGCCTGGACCTCGTCGCGGCTGCGGTATTTGGCGGGGTCGGACATCGAATGGCCGCGATAGCGATAGGTCTTCATCTCGAGGATGATCGGCCCCTTCCCCGCGCGGACCCAGGCGAGCGCTTCTTCGGCGGCCCCGCGGCAGGCGAGCACGTCCATGCCGTCGACCTGGATACCAGGGATGCGGAAGCTTTCTCCGCGGCGGTAGAGCTGGTCCTCGGCGCTGCTGCGGTTGACGCTGGTGCCCATCGCGTACTGGTTGTTTTCGATGACGTAGATGATTGGGAGCTTCCACAGCTCAGCCATGTTGAAGCTCTCGTAGACCTGCCCTTGGTTCGACGCACCGTCGCCGAAATAGGCGAGGCAGACGCCGCCGTCCTCGGCATATTTGTGGCTGAACGCGAGTCCCGTGCCCAGCGACACCTGCGCGCCGACGATGCCGTGGCCGCCGTAGAATTTATGCTCGACGCTGAACATGTGCATCGAGCCACCCTTGCCCTTCGAGATGCCCGCCTGACGCCCAGTCAATTCGGCCATCACGTCCTGCGGCGGAATTCCGCACAGCAGCATGTGGCCGTGATCACGGTAGCCGGTGATCACGCTATCCTTGTCCGACAGCGCCGATTGCAACCCGACCGCGACCGCTTCCTGACCGATATAGAGGTGGCAGAAGCCGCCGATCAGCCCGAGGCCGTAGAGCTGCCCCGCCTTTTCCTCGAACCGGCGGATGAGCAGCATGTCCTTGTAGAATCGGACGAGTTCATCCTGCGTCGCCGCGTACGCGCTGGGCTCGGCGGGGCGTTCGCGGTTGGGCTTGGGGGGTTCGACGGTACGGGGGGCTTTGGCCACAAATAACCTCGGGGTCCTGGGGAGAGGAGATACGCCTATAGGCTCGGACCTTCGCGAACATCAATTCCCCACGCCGCGTCCGCGTTCCGGCTTGGGCAGCGCCAAGTACAGCCATGTTGCCCTTTCGCCGGACACCAGCCAAAGCGCACCCACGATGGCAAAGCCCATACATCCATTCCGCATCCCCGATTTCCGCGCCTATTGGCTGTCGCGCTTCACCGGCACGATCGCGGTGAGCGCGATGTCGATCGTCATCGGGTGGCAGGTCTATACCATCGCGCGGCTGACGATGGGCATCAAGGAAGCCGCATTCCTGCTCGGGATGATCGGTTTTTCGCAGTTCGTGCCGCTGTTCCTGCTGACCCCGATCACCGGGTTGGTCGCGGACAGCGTCGACCGGCGGTGGATCGTGCGGCTGACGACGATGCTGCTGCTCGTGACCGCGGCGACGCTGGGCTATCTGACCTGGGCAGACCGGCTGTCGCTGATCGCGCTGTTCGGCGCAGCGGTGGCGTTCGGCGTGTCGCGGGCGTTCGCTGGGCCAGCCTATTCGGCGCTCGCCCCCAATCTGGTCCCGCGCGACAGCCTGCCGACCGCGATCGCGGTAAGTTCGATCGCGTGGCAGGTGGGAACGATCGCGGGGCCGAGCGTGGGCGGCATTCTCTACGCGATCCATCCCGATGTCGCCTATGCGACCGCGACCGTCCTGTTCGGGATCGCACTGGCGATGATCTTCCTGATCGGACCGGTGCCGCAGCCGCCGGTGCAGAAGGATCACCGCCCGCTCGCGCGGATCGTCGAAGGCTTTTCCTATGTTCGCCGCAACCGGCTGGTGCTGGCGACGATCACGCTCGATCTGTTCGCGGTCTTGCTGGCGGGCGCGACCGCGCTGCTCCCGGTCTATGCGCGCGACATTTTGCATGTCGGCAGCCAGGGGCTCGGCATCCTGGCCGCGGGGATGGGGATCGGTGCGGCGACGACCGCGATCTGGTTCTCGGTTCGCCCGATGACGACCAATGTCGGGGTCAAGATGCTGTGGGCGGTCGTAATCTTCGGCCTTGCGATCCTGACCTTTGGGGTGTCGCGCTATTTCTGGCTGAGCCTGGTCGCGCTGATCGTCGCAGGCGGCGCGGACATGGTTTCGGTCTATGTCCGCCAGTCGCTAATTCAGCTTCACACCCCCGATGCGATGCGCGGGCGGGTAAGCGCGGTGTCGCAGCTCACCATTTCGGCATCGAACGAACTCGGCGAATTCGAGAGCGGGCTGCTCGCCAGCCTGCTCGGCCCGGTCGGCGCGGTGGTGGTCGGCGGGGTCGGCGCGATCACGGTCACGCTGATCTGGGCCAGGCTGTTTCCGGAACTCAAGGCTGCCAAGAGCTTTGACCAGCCAGAGAACCTAGCAATCCCCCCCCAACACGGAGTCGCTGTGCCATGAAGGCCAACACCATCCTGGAAACGATCGGCAACACGCCGCACATCCGCGTCGCCAAGCTGTTCCCCGATGCCGAGGTGTGGATCAAGTCCGAACGCGCCAACCCCGGCGGGTCGATTAAGGACCGGATCGCGCTCGCGATGATCGAAGCGGCCGAAGCTTCGGGCGAGTTGAAGCCTGGCGGCACGATCATCGAACCGACCAGCGGCAACACCGGGGTCGGGCTGGCGATGGTCGCAGCGGTCAAGGGCTACAAGCTGGTGTTGGTGATGCCCGAAAGCATGAGCCTGGAGCGGCGTCGCCTGATGCTGGCCTATGGCGCGAGCTTCGACCTGACGCCCAAGGAAAAGGGCATGAAGGGCGCGATCGAGCGCGCGATCGAGTTAATCGACCAGACGCCGAATTCATGGATGCCGCAGCAGTTCGAGAATCCCGCCAATATCGACGTCCACGTGAAGACGACCGCGCAGGAAATCCTGCACGACTTCGCGGACGATCCGATCGACGTGCTGATCACCGGGGTCGGCACCGGGGGCCATATCACCGGCGTTGCCGAAGCGCTGAAGAAGGTCTGGCCCAAGCTTCAGGTCTTCGCGGTCGAGCCCGCCGCGTCCCCGGTTATCGCGGGCGGCCAGCCGGGGCCGCATCCGATCCAGGGGATCGGCGCGGGGTTCATCCCCAAGAATCTGCATACCCAGTCGATCGACGGGGTGATCGAGGTCGACGCCGCGGTCGCCAAGGACATGGCGCGCCGCGCCGCGGCGGAGGAAGGGATGCTGGTCGGGATCAGTTCGGGCGCAACGCTCGCGGCGATCCTGCAGAAGCTGCCCGACCTGCCCGACGGCGCACGGGTTCTCGGGTTTAATTACGACACCGGCGAACGCTATCTGTCAGTCCCGGATTTCCTTCCGGAGGCGTGATGGCAGACTCTCCGTCGCGCGGCATCGGGCTGCGCGCGACCCTGTGCGCGATTGCGACCGGCGCGATCGCGTTGCCGCTGTGGGTGGTTGCCGACCCTCCGGCGATCCCGCCGCCGCCCAAGCTTGTCGTCGTGCCGCAGCGCGTCGTGCCGAAGGCGGAAGTCCCCGTCGTCGAACCGATGGCGCTCGTCGATCTGCCGCCCGAGGACGCGCGGGCGTTCAACGACACCATCCCGTTTTCGACCGCGCCCAATCCCGCTGCCCGGCCCTTCCATTTCAAGGGCGATGCCGCCAACCTGGCGCGCGCGACCGACTGCCTGACGGCCGCGGTGCTGTACGAGGCGGGCGACGACGCGGTGGGCGAA
The DNA here is from genome assembly GCF_006438955.1 of Sphingomonas oligophenolica. Lineage (GTDB taxonomy): Bacteria > Pseudomonadota > Alphaproteobacteria > Sphingomonadales > Sphingomonadaceae > Sphingomonas > Sphingomonas oligophenolica_A. The sequence goes on from NZ_RCZK01000006.1 coordinate 5,545, forward strand.
CAGGCGGTGGCGCAGGTCGTGCTCAACCGGTTGCGGCATCCCGCGTTTCCCAAGACGTTGTGCGGGGTGGTGTTTGAAGGATCGGAACGCAGCACGGGGTGTCAGTTCACCTTCACCTGCGACGGCGCGCTGGCGCGCAAGCCATCCGAAACCGGATGGAAACGCGCGGCTGGGATTGCGGCGGCGGCGCTCGACGGCTCGGTCTACAAGTCGGTAGGCCAGTCGACGCATTATCATACCGACTGGGTGGTTCCCTATTGGCAGTCGAGCCTCGACAAAGTCGCCGCGGTCCATACCCATTTGTTCTTCCGTTGGACCGGCTGGTGGGGCACGCCTGCGGCGTTCAACCGGACCCCGTCGAGTGACGAGCCCGTCGAACGCCAGCTGGCGGCGTGGTCCGACGCGCATAAAATGGGGCTGGCGCTGGACCAGGCGGCGGGTGCGCTCGACGATGCCGCGACGCTGCTCGAACCGACCCCGCCCGCGGCGATGTCGAGCGACGCCAGCAGTTTCCTCGTCACGCTACCGCATGGCGCGGTGCCCGAAACCTTTCCCGCGCTCGCCGCGCGCGCGTGCGGCGAGCGGCTCTACTGCAAATATTCGGCCTGGGCGGATGCGGGCAAGACCCCGAACGCGCTGCCGCTGTCGGCGAGCGAGATCGCGACGATGACCTTCAGCTATCTGCGCGACCGATCCGCAGCCTACGAAAAGGCGCTGTGGAACTGCCAGCAGGTCAAGCGGCCGGACAAGACGCAGTGCATGAAAGTCCAGGTGTATCTAACCGCGCAGCCGGTCGAGACGACGCTGCCCCGGCCCGACACCAGCAAGTTGCCCAGGCCGACGTTGGAGCTGGAAGGCGTGCGGCGGATGGGGAAATTGCTGGTGCCTAAGTCCGAACTCATCCGGCCGGACGCGAGCACGCCGACGGCGCAACGCCCGGCCAAGCCCGCGCCACCGCCCGCCAAGTAACGGCGGTTAGCACCTCGAGTTTGCAGGAGGCGCGATGCTTCGCCAGAGCCCCGGTCGTGCTGAGCTTGTCGAAGCGCGTGAGATTCAAGCCCTTCGACAAGCTCAGGGCGAACGGGTCAGGGTCTTGATCGATGTAACGTCAATCGCGCGCTACGCCGCCGCGAACATCTCCGGCGGCAGCGCCATGAGTGAATCGGCACCGCCCTCGATCTCGCGGCGCAGCGCGCCCGCGCGCGGCATCACCCGTTCGGCGAAGAAGCGCGCGGTGACGAGCTTGGCGTCGAGGAAAGCGGTATCGCCCTCCCCTGCGGCCTTCAGCGATGCCGCGGCGGTCGCCATCCGCAGCCACATCACCCCGACCGCGACGATCCCCATTAGGTGCATATACGCATAAGCGCCCGCGCCGACATTATCGGGGTTCTTCATCCCGTTCGCCATGAACCACATCGTCGCGGCCTGGAGCTCGCCATTCGCCTTTTCGAGCGCGGTGGCGAGGCCTGCAACCGCCTCGTTGCCCTGCGCCGCGGCGACGTCGTCGGCGACGACCTTGAAGAACGCCTGGACCGCGCGGCCGCCATTCTGCGCGAGCTTGCGCCCGACCAAGTCCATCGCCTGGACGCCGTTCGTGCCCTCGTAGATCATCGCGATCCGGGCATCGCGGACATATTGCTCCATCCCCCATTCCTGGATGTAGCCATGGCCACCATAGACCTGTTGCGCGGTGGTCGCGATCTCATAGCCCTTGTCGGTGCCGACGCCCTTGATGACGGGGGTGAGGAGGCCGATCAGGTCGGCGGCCAGCTGACGATCGTCGTCCGATGCCGCGACATGTTCGAGATCGACCTGAAGCGCACCCCACAGGCACAGCGCGCGCAGCCCTTCGGTCCACGCCTTGCCCTCCATCAGCATCCGGCGGATGTCGGGATGGACGAACAGCGTGTCGGCCTTTTCCTGCGGGTCCTTCGGCCCGGTCAGCGCGCGGCCCTGGCGCCGATCGTGCGCATAATGGACCGCGTTCTGGTACGCGACCTCGGCGATCCCGAGCCCCTGGAGCCCGACCCCGAGCCGCGCGGCATTCATCATGATGAACATCGCCGCGAGCCCCTTCATCTCGTCGCCGACCAGCCAGCCCGTAGCGCCGTCATAGTTCATGACGCAGGTCGAATTGGCGTGGATCCCCATTTTATGCTCGATCGACCCGCAGCTGACCGCGTTGCGCGCGCTCAGGGTACCGTCGGCGTTGACCATGAATTTGGGCACGACGAACAGCGAAATGCCTTTCGACGAATCGGGCGCGCCGGGGGTCTTGGCGAGGACCAGGTGGATGATGTTGTCGGTGAGGTCGTGCTCGCCGCTCGAAATGAAGATTTTCGTTCCGGTGATCGCATAGCTGCCATCGGCCTGCGGCTCCGCCTTGGTGCGGATCAGGCCGAGGTCGGTCCCGCATTGCGGCTCGGTGAGGTTCATCGTGCCGCCCCATTCGCCCGACACCATCTTGGGGACGTACATCGCCTGCTGTTCGGGGCTGCCCTTAGCGATCAGTGCCGCGATCGCGCCGTGCGTGAGCCCCGGATACATGGCGAACGCCATGTTGGCGGAGATCATATATTCCTGGAACGCGGTCGAGACGACGTGGGGCATCCCCTGCCCGCCATATTCGGGCTGGTTGCCGAGCGTCGCCCAGCCGCTGTCGACGAACTGTCGATACGCCTCCTTGAACCCGTCGGGGGTCGTCACGCTGCCGTCGTCGTGGCGGGTGCACCCCTGCTGGTCGCCCGACTGGTTGAGCGGGAATAGCACTTCGGCGACGAACTTGCCGCCTTCCTCCAGCACCGCATCGACGACGTCGGGGCTCGCGGCTTCGAAGCCCGGGAGGTTAGCGTAGCGATCGAGCCCGACGACGTGGTCAAGCACGAAGCGCGTGTCGCGAACGGGGGGCGTGTACTCAGGCATCGATTATCCTTCATGGTCCTGGGCGCGCCCGGCTTCGAGCACGCCGACGAATTCGGTGAGTTCGAGAATCGCGGCGTCGAGATCGTGTTTCTGGCGTTCGAGCAGCGCGATCCGCGCGCGGCTGTGGTCGATCGCGACCTGGCGCTGGGTCCGCCGCCCGTCGCCGACGTCGTAGAGGTCGATCATCTCGCGAATCTCGCCCAGACTGAAGCCAACCCGCTTGCCGCGCAGGATCCACGCCAGCCGCGCGCGATCGCGATGCGAATAGTGGCGCTGGGTGCCGCGGCGTTCGGGCGCGATCAGCCCCTCGTCCTCGTAGAAGCGCAGCGTGCGCGCGGTGACGTCGAATTCCGTGCAGAGATCGGAGATCGAGAAACGGTCGCAGTCCGGTCGCGGGGCGACGACGGCATAGGCAGGTGCATTCGCCATGCCCCGCCTGTTAGGTCAGCTTTACGTTAACGTCAACCAGGGCAGAGTGGGGTGCGATCGGGCGCGCGCAGCGTCACCGCCTCCGACCGCGACGCGCTGAGATGCTCGACCGTCAGCGCGGCGAGCGAGGCGCGCCCGGTGCACAATCCGTGGCAGGCGTGAGGCATGGTGGCGGGGAACACCATCCGGTCGCCGACCAGTTGCGCGCGAAACCGGCAATCGCCGAAACGGATATCGACACGGTCGCCCTGGCGTTCGGCGGTGCCGCTGGCGGCGCAGCCCTGCGCCGGGCCGTAATCGACGAGCGCGCCGATGCGGTAAGATGACGGCCCGGCGGGAACAACGCAGACCCGATCGGTGTCGCGCGCCCAGGCCCCGACGAGATTGACGCGGGTCGGATCGACGATCAGCCCCGTGCGGGTGGCGGCGGCTTCGAGCGCTGCGCCGGCGCTATTGCTCGCCGTGCGGTCCGGGGCCGGACCGCATGCCGCCACTGCCAGCAATATCGTCAACGCGGACGCCCGCGTCATGGCAATCGGACGAGCGACCCGCCCTCGACGCGGCGGTAGAAGCAACTCGGCTCACCGGTATGGCACGCGGGGCCGGCGGGATCGGCGATCACCCACAGCGCATCCTGATCGCAGTCGATCCGCAACTCGACGACGCGCAGGACGTTGCCCGACGTCTCGCCCTTCTTCCACAGCCGCTGGCGGCTGCGCGAGAAGAAATGCGCCTCGCCGCTCGCCTGGGTCGCGGCCAACGCCTCGGCGTTCATGTGCGCCACCATCAGCAGCGCGCCCGCGCCATCGGTCACCACCGCAGTGATCAGCCCGGCGGCGTCGTATTTCGGGTCCAGCACCAATTCGGTTTCGCGGAGATCGGTCATCCGCGATCCCTAACCCGCGCAGCGCCGGTGCGGAAGCTCCCGCTAGCCTTGGTCGCGGATCGCCTTGACCAGTTCGGTCTTGTCCATCGTGGAACGGCCCTCGATCCCGATCTCCTGTGCCTCGTCCATCAAATCGTCCTTGGTGCGGTCCTCGAGATTGGTGCCGCGGTGATCGAGCGTCCCCGCGGCCTTCGCATTGGCGATCCGGGCAGCTTTCTCCTTCGAATTGCCCTGCTTGCGGAGGTCTTCGTAGAGCGTGTCGTCCTTGATCTGGTTGCCGTGGTCCTGCGCCATCCTATGTCTCCGTGTCGATCGAGCGAAAACCCGCGACGCGACGGAACGCTCCCGATCGTCATGACAAAGGGCGACAATGCGCGCACCTGCCCCTATAGGCAGCGGCGCTACCTGAGCGAGCGACCGCAACGATGCTGACCACGAACCCCTATGACGACGACAAACTCCGTGAAGAGTGCGGGGTGTTCGGCGTGTCCGGCAGCGACAGTGCCGCGGCGCTCGTCGCGCTGGGGCTCCACGCGCTCCAGCATCGCGGGCAGGAAGCCGCGGGAATCACCAGCTTCGACGGCGCGCATTTCCACACCCATCGCGCGATGGGGCATGTCGCGGGCAATTTCGATCGTGACGAGATCATCCGCGCGCTGCCCGGCGATGTCGCGTGCGGCCACGTCCGCTATTCGACGACCGGCGAGACCGCGCTGCGCAACGTCCAGCCGCTCTATGCCGACCTGTCGACCGGCGGCTTCGCGATCGCGCACAACGGCAATATCTCGAACGCGATGAAGCTGCGCCGCGACCTCGTCCGGCGCGGATCGATCTTCCAGTCGACCAGCGATACCGAAACGATCATCCACCTGGTCGCAACGAGCAGCTATCGCACGCTGATGGACCGGTTCATCGACGCGCTGAAGCAGGTCGAGGGCGCCTATTCGCTCGTCGTCATGACCCCCGAAGGGATGATCGCGTGCCGCGACCCGCTGGGCATCCGGCCGCTGGTGATGGGCAAGCTGGACGGCGCGGTGATCTTCGCCTCCGAGACGGTGGCGCTCGACGTCGTCGGCGCGACCTTCGAACGTTCGGTCGAGCCGGGCGAGTTGATCATCGTCCAGGGTACGGAAATCCGCTCGATCAAGCCGTTCGCGCCGCTCGCGCCGCGCCCCTGCATCTTCGAATGGGTGTATTTCTCGCGCCCCGATTCGATCGCGGGGGACCAGTCGGTCTATACCGTCCGCAAGGCGATCGGCGCGCAGCTCGCGATCGAATCGCCGGTCGACGCTGATCTCGTCATTCCGGTGCCCGATTCGGGCGTCCCCGCCGCGATCGGCTATGCGCAGGAATCGGGGATCCCGTTCGAACTCGGCATCATCCGCTCGCACTATGTCGGGCGGACCTTCATCCAGCCTGGCGACAAGGTCCGTCACCTGGGCGTCAAACTGAAGCACAACGCCAACCGCGCGCTGATCAAGGGCAAGCGGGTGATCCTGGTCGACGATTCGATCGTCCGCGGCACCACCAGTCTCAAGATCGTGCAGATGATGCGCGATGCCGGGGCGGCCGAGGTGCATATGCGGATCGCGAGCCCGCCAACGCGGCATTCGTGCTTCTATGGCGTCGATACCCCCGAGAGCTCGAAGCTGCTCGCATATAAGCTCGACGTTGCGGGGATGACCGATTTCATCCACGCCGACAGCCTGTCGTTCGTGTCAATCGACGGTCTCTACAAGGCGCTCGGCGAGGCGCACCGCGCCGACATCCGCCCCAAATATTGCGACGCCTGCTTTACGGGCGATTATCCGACCACGTTGACCGACCATGACGATACCGTCACCGTCGACCAGTTCGCGTTGCTCGCCGAACGCGTCATCTAGACCCACGGAGTTACCATGACCGACCAGCCTCTCGCCGGGCAGCTTGCGCTCGTCACCGGTGCCAGCCGCGGGATCGGCGCCGCGACCGCCACCGCGCTCGCCGCCGCGGGCGCGCATGTCGTGCTGACCGCGCGCACCGCCAAGGCGCTGGAGGGAATTGAACAGGCGATCTTCGACGCGGGCGGCTCAGCGACGATCGCGCCGCTCGACCTGACCCAGACCGACAGTATCGCCAAGTTGGCGACCGCGATTTCGGGCCGCTGGCAGGCTCTCGACGTGATGGTGCTGAATGCGGGGATGCTGGGCAGTCTGTCGGCGGTACCCGCGATCGATCCTAAGGAATTCGCGCAACTGCTGACACTCAACGTCAGCGCGCAGGTCGCATTGATCGCGGCATTCGACCCGATGCTGCGCAAGGCGGCGGCGGGCAAGGTCATCGGGGTGACCTCCAGCGTCGGGCTCAAGCCACGCGCGTATTGGGGGGCGTACGGCGCATCGAAGGCGGCGTTCGAGACATTGCTCGGCGCCTATGGCGACGAGACGTGCGACATCTCCAAGATCCGGACCGCGATCGTCGATCCGGGGGCGACGCGGACCGCGATGCGCGCGCGAGCCTATCCGGGGGAGGATCCCGATTCAGTGAAGCCGCCCGAAACGGTGGCGGCGCGGATCGTGGCGCTGGCGATGGACGGATTCGCGGCGGGGCATCGCGAGCGGGTGGATTGAGACGACCGCACCCAGCTTCCGTTCGCCCTGAGCTTGTCGAAGGGCGTGGCCACCAAGTGCTTCGACAGGCTCAGCACGAACTTTATTAGGGGGACTTCACCAACGTCACCTGCGCTACATCGATGCCGCCACCACGGAAGCCGCCTTCGCAATACATCAGGTAATAGCGCCACAGCGCCTTGAACCGGGCGTCGAGCCGCGCGGGTAGCCGCCCGTCGCGGTCGGCGGCGTCGAAGCGGTCGCGCCACTGGCGGAGCGTTTCGGCATAATCCTGGCCGAGCGGGACGCGGTCGGTCCAGGCGAGACCGCGCGCCTCGGCAAGCGCGCGAAAACGGCTTTCGCTGAGCAGCATGCCGCCGGGGAAGATATAGCGCTGGATGAAATCAACACTCGCGGCATAGGCATCGAACACGTCGTCGGCGATCGCGATATACTGGATCGCGGCATGACCGCCGGGTTTGAGTACGCGCGCGATCGTGTCGAGATAGGCGGGCCAGAACCGCTGCCCGACCGCCTCGACCATCTCGATGCTCGCCACTGCATCATAGGTGCCGATGACGTCGCGATAATCGATCAGCGAGACGGTGACGCCATCGAGGCCATCCCCAGCAATCCGCGCGAGCACCGCGTCGCGCTGTTCGGTCGACAGCGTCAAGCCGTGGACGCGGCGTCCCTGCTGCGCGGCGCATTCGGCGAACGATCCCCAGCCGCAGCCGATTTCGAGGATCGTGTCGCCCGGCGCGGTCGCGGTGCGATCGAGGATCGCGGCGAGCTTGCGCGCCTGCGCCGCCTCGATCGTATCGCCGGGCGCGAACATGGCGCTCGAATAGGTCAGCCCGGCGTCGAGCCACGCGCGGTAGAAATCATTGCCGAGGTCGTAATGGTCGGCGATGTTCCGCCGTGCACCAGTGCGGCTGTTGCGGCGGAGCGCGTGCCAGCCGCGCAATGCCAGCCGTTGCCATCCCCCTGCCCGCGCCGACCGTCCCAGCGACACGCGGTTGCGCATGAACAGATCGAACAGCGGGACGGCATCGGGGCTCGACCAGTCGCCCGCGGCCCAACCCTCATACCAGCCAACCGACCCCGCAGTGGCGAGCCGGACGAGCGCGCGCCAGCGATGGATCGTGACCACCGGCAGCGGGCCCGGCTGGCGCCCGCCGAGCAGGCGATGGGTTCCGTCGGGCAGATGCGCGTCGATCCCACCCTCGGCGAGCCCGGCGTCGATCCGGTCGAGAAAATGGTGGAACACGGGCGCGAGCGCGCGCGCGATCATGGTGCCGCGGTTGTTTTCCTGATCGATCGAGCCCCCGGCATTCATCGCGCCGTCCATGGCGCAGCAGGGCGGTGTAGGAAAGCCCGGAAGGGTGGACCGGTCAGACGTTCTTCACCGCGGCCAGTGCGCGTTCGCGCGCTTCGCGGTGGCCGATGATCTTGGCCGGATAGGCGTTGGGCTTGCAGCCTGCTTCCTCGGGATCGTGGATCGCGGCGTCGGGCACGTCGCGCAGTTCGGGGACGAATGCGCGGATATAGCCCGCCGCATCGAACCTTTCCGACTGGCTGAGCGGCGCCATGATCCGGCTGAACATGTTCGAATCGACCCCGGTCCCCGCGACCCATTGCCAGTTGACGCTATTGTTGCCGTAATCGGCATCGACGAGGCAATCCCAGAACCACTTCTCGCCCTCGCGCCAGTCGATCAGCAAGTGCTTCACGAGGAAGCTTGCGACGATCATCCGGACGCGGTTGTGGATCCAGCCGGTGGTCCAGAGCTGGCGCATCCCCGCATCGACGATCGGGTAGCCGGTGCGGCCCTGCTGCCACGCCGTCAGGTCCGATTTCGACGACCGCCAGCGTAGTTGGTCGAACCTGGGGCGGCCGTTCGCATCGGCATAGTCGGGCAGTTCGACGATCACGCCCGCGGTGAAATCACGCCACGCGAGTTCCTTGCGGAAAGTCTGCACGCCCTGCCCGCGCCCGTCGATCGTGCGCCAGATGTCGCGCGGGCTGATCTCGCCGAAATGGAGATGCGGCGAGAGCCGCGCGGTACCCTCGATCGAGGGGAGATTGCGGTCCCCGTCGTAATCGTCGGCGATCCGCGCGAAGCGATCGACCGCGCGGTGGGCGGCGTCCTCGCCCGCGTCCCAGATGTCGAAACCAGTCGACCAATCGGGTTGGGTCGGAAGCAGCTTCCAGTCGGCGAGGGTATCCGAGGCCGGCCATTGCTCGGGCGCGGGAATCGTGTGCGGCACGGGGAGCGGATCGCCGGGCGGCATCTGCTCGGCCAGCGCCTTCCAGAACGACGAATAGACCTTGTACTGGGTGCCCGCGCCGGTGGTGATGTCCTCGACCGGCGCAAGGTAATTGCCGTCGTGGAGGCAGAGCGCGTCGCCGAGTGCCTCCTCCGCCTTGCGCCACCAGGGTTCGTAGTGGCGGATCGCGTGGATGCGGGTCGCGCCGGTGTCCTTCATCAGCGCCTTCAGCACCGTGACGCCGTCACCCTGCCGCAGGATCAGGCGGCTGCCCTTGTCCTTGAGCGACGCGGCGAACGCGTCGAGCGCTTGGTGGAGATACCAACGCTGCGCGGCGCCGATCCGCCAGGTGCCGGGCGCGTCGTCGTCGAGGATATAGACCGGGATGACGGAGGCTTCATGCGCGGCGGCGACGAGCGCGGGCTGGTCGCGGAGGCGGAGATCCTGACGGACCCAGAGAATGACGGGGGTGGGCATCAATTCCTCCCCGGCACGGGGAGGGGGACCGCTCGCCAGAGCGGTGGAGGGGGACTTCCGCAATCGGTATCGTGCGTGGGCCCCCCCCTCCACCAGCCTGCGGCTGGTCCCCCTCCCCGTGCCGGGGAGGCTTTAAATAACATGCGGCTGTTTCTCGACCTGCCAGGTCTGACCCTGACTCAGGAGCTTCTGGAGGTCGGGCTTCTTGCCCGCGCTGGCCTGTGCATTCTGCGCGATGACCGCGCTGTCGAAGGTCGGGGCGGGATCGTCGTAGATCACCCCCAGCGCCATCGGAAACTCGCCGAACGGCATGTCGACCAGCATGTGCGCCAGGCTGCGGTTGGTCTGATCGTGGGTCATCACCGCCGACGTGTCGCCATCGACGATGTCGACGACGGTGAGCGCGAGCGCGGCGGCATCGAACGCCAGCCCCTTGGTGCCGCCCGCGAACACCAGCGGCGCGCCGTGTTCGACCCATAGCTGCGAGGTCGCGGCGTTGGGCTTGGCGGCGAAGGGCGCGAACACGTCGTCGTTATAGACGATGCAGTTCTGGAAGATCTCGCAGAACGCGGTGCCCTGGTGCGCATAGGCGGCCTTGAGCACGCTGACGAGATTCTTGTGGATGTCGATCCCGCGCGCGACGAACCGTGCGCCGCTGCCGAGCGCGAAGGCGCAGGGGTTGGCGGGGGTGTCGATCGAGCCGAGCGGGGTCGAGGGTGAGCGGGTGCCGACCCGGCTGGTCGGAGAATATTGGCCCTTGGTCAGCCCGTAGATCTCGTTGTTGAACAGCAGCACCTGGCAATTCAGGTTGCGGCGCAGCAGGTGCATCGTGTGGTTGCCGCCGATGCTGAGCGCGTCACCGTCGCCGGTAATGATCCACACGTCGAGCTCGGGATTGGCGAGCTTGATCCCGGTCGCCACTGCAGGGGCGCGGCCGTGGATGGTATGGAAGCCATAGGTTTCCATATAATAGGGGAAGCGCGACGAGCAGCCGATGCCGCTGACGAACACGGTGTTTTCAGGCCGCGCGCCGATTTCGGGCATGGTCCGCTGGACCGCCTTGAGGATCGCATAGTCGCCGCAGCCGGGGCACCAGCGCACCTCCTGATCGGTTTCCCAATCCTTGGGTTTTGTTGCGATTGGGGTCATGTCGTTCATGATGAATTCCGGGGCAAAGGTAACGAAGGTAACGCGACGTCAGTGCGGAAAATGCGACGAACTGTTCATGAGACCGTTCATGGCGTGACCGCCTCGATGCTGGGCAGTTGGTCGCTATTCACCGCCACCTCGCCCCCAGGATGACCCGCGAGCGCGGCATCGATCGCGGCTTCGATCTCGGCGATCTGGAACGGCTGGCCCGACACCTTGTTGAGCGGCTTCGCATCGACCAGGAACTGGTCGCGCAGGACCGTCTTGAGCTGGCCGGTGTTCATTTCGGGCACCAGGATATGCGCGAAGCCCCGCAGTAGGACAGCCATATTCTTGGGCATCGGCCAAATGTGGCGGATGTGGATGTGGCTGACGTCGAGCCCACGCTGGCGCGCGCGGCGGACCGCCTGGTGGATCGGGCCGAAGGTCGAACCCCAGCCGACGATCGCAAGCGTGCCGCTGGTTTCGCCGAGTTCGACCTGCTGGTCGGGGATCGCGATATTGTCGACCTTCGCCTTGCGGATGTCGGTCATCGCCTGATGGTTTTCGGGGCCGTATTCGATGTTGCCGGTGCCCTGCTGCTTTTCGATCCCGCCGATGCGGTGGAGCAGCCCGGGGGTGCCGGGGATCGCCCAGGGACGCGCGAGCTTGGCATCGCGCGCGTAGGGCTGGAACCCGCCCTCAGGCACGTGATCCAGGAATTGCACCGGGAAGGGTTCGTAGTCGGCGACGTCGGGCACCTTCCACGGTTCGGCGGCATTGGCGATATAACCGTCGGTCAGCAGCATGACCGGGGTCATGTACTGCGTCGCGATCCGCACCGCCTCGATCGCGCAATCGAAGCAATCCGCGGCCGATCGTGCGGCGATGACGGGCATCGGCGCGTCACCATTTCTACCGTATACTGCTTGATATAGGTCGGATTGTTCCGTCTTGGTAGGAAGTCCGGTCGATGGCCCGCCGCGCTGCGAATTGACGATCACGAGCGGCAATTCGGTCATAATCGCGAGGCCCATCGCCTCGCCCTTCAGCGCGATGCCGGGTCCCGACGATGAGGTGACGCCGAGCTGGCCCGCGTAGCTCGCACCGATCGCCGATGCGATCGCGGCGATCTCGTCTTCCGCCTGGAAGGTGGTGACGCCGAATTCCTTAAGCCGCGACAGGCTGTGGAGGATCGCCGAGGCGGGGGTGATCGGATAGCCGCCGAAGAACATCTTCACGTTGGCGAGTTGCGCACCCGCGACAAGGCCGAGGCTGATCGAATCCGCGCCGGTGACGGTGCGCCAAAGCCCTTCCTCCGCCGGGGCGACCGCGATGTGATGCTGCTGCAGCCGCTTGTCCCCAAGCCCACCCCCGGAAATCTCGGCGGTCTCGCCATAGGCGTGGCCCGCGTTAAGCGCGGCGATATTGGCTTCGGCGAGCGTCGGTGCCTTCGCGAATTTCTTGGTCAGCCAGTCGACGATCGGCGCACGATCACGATCGAACATCCAGAGCGCGAGCCCCAGCGTCCACATGTTCTTGCAGCGCAGCGCTTCCTTGTTGCCGAGCCCGAACGGCTTGACCGCTTCGAGCGTCAGCTGGCTGATATTGAACGCCATCAGCTGCCATTTGGCGAGGCTGCCGTCGGTCAGCGGGTTGGCGTCGTACTTCGCCTTGGCGAGGTTGCGGTCGCCGAATTCGCCCTCGTCGGCGATGATCAGCCCGCCGATCTTGAGCGACTGGACGTTGGTCTTGAGCGCGGCGGGGTTCATCGCGACGAGTACGTCGGGGGCGTCCCCGGCGGTTTCGATCGCGGTCGAGCCGAAGTTGATCTGGAACGCCGAGACGCCGAACAGCGTACCCTGCGGCGCGCGGATTTCGGCGGGGAAATCGGGGAAGGTCGCCAGGTCGTTGCCCGCGAGTGCGGTCGAGAGCGTGAACTGACCCCCGGTCAACTGCATCCCGTCACCCGAATCGCCCGCAAAGCGGACGACGATCGATTCGGCTAGGGGATGCGCGGATGCTTCCGCGGGCGTGACGTCGTGGGCGGCTGTCGCCATTTTCGTTCCTCGGGCAGTCATGCGGTCGCGCCCTCTCTATGGGTGGCGCGCGGTTCGACCAACGTAGAATGATATGGGCGCTGCGCAAACTGCCTTTGTCGTCGTGCCGTTATGGCGCCCCCGTCATCGCCGCGCCGAGCGTCAGGATCGCGGCGACGTGGCGCTGCGCGATCGCGAGCGCATCGTTGCCATAGCCGCCGCCGACGGTGCTCGCGACCGGAATACCCCGCGACGTCATGAGCCGCGCGATCAGCCGGTCGCGGCGGATCAGTCCGTCGAGCGTCAGCGACAACCGCCCGAGCCGGTCGCCCGCGAACGGATCGACCCCCGCCTGATACAGGACGAGATCGGGCTTCACCGCGTCGAGCAGCGGCGCGAGCGTGCGTTCGAGCGTGGCGCAATAGGCGTCGTCGCCGGTGCCGTCGGCGAGGGGGACGTCGAGCGTCGAGCGTGCTTTGCGCGCGGGGAAATTCTTGTCGGCGTGGATCGAATAGGTCGCGATGTCGATACGCCCCGCGAGCAGACTGGCGGTGCCGTCGCCCTGGTGGACGTCGCAATCGACGATCAGGACGGTCGCGACCGTCGCTTCCTCGATCAGCCGGACCGCGGCGATCGCGAGATCGTTGAACACACAATAGCCCGCGCCGGTGTCATGGAGCGCATGGTGGCTGCCGCCCGCGGTGTTCGCGGCGAAACCGTGTTTCAAGGCGAGGTGCGCGGCGAGCCAGGTGCCGCCGGGGACGATCGCGGCGCGGCGCGCGACCGCGGGGGTAATCGGAAAGCCGATCCGGCGCGTCTTGGCGGGCGGCACGCGCGCCTCGAGGACCTCGGCGACATAGTCGGGATCGTGGACCGCTTCGAGCGCCGCCAGCGGCATCGGGTCGGGCCGGTGCCACGCGATCCGATCGCCCTCGGCGCGCAGCAGATCGCGGATCAGCCCGTTCTTGTTCCACTGGTAGGTGGATCGCGCTGGCGCGGGGTTGCCCCGCAACGGATTACTTTGCGGGGCCCCCGGCGCATCGGCGACATAATCGGGGTGATGGACGACATGGATCACGCGGCATAGGTAGGGATGAAAGCGGCGCACCAGAAGCACCGGGTTGAGGAGATAGCATGACCGACACGACCATCGAGGCACCCGCCGCCGATTCCGCAGCGGCACCGGCGCCCTATGTCCGCCCCGACGTGCGCGGCTTCCTCGATTTCCTCAACAATCTGCCCGGCCCCAAGATGCACGAACTCGACGCGCCGACCGCGCGACAGGTATATATCGCGATGAAGGAGGTCGCGGATCTGCCGCTGGGCGAGTTGGCGACGGTGCAGGACCTGACGATCCCCGGCCCCGCGGGCGACATTCCGGCGCGGCTGTTCGATGCGCGCGCCACCCGCGAGCCGGGGCCTGCGGTGGTGTTCTTCCATGGCGGCGGGTTCGTGATCGGCAATATCGACAGCCACGCGACCTTCTGCGCGGAGATGGCGAGAGTGCTCGACGTGCCGGTGGTGTCGGTCGACTATCGGCTGGCGCCGGAACACGCCTGGCCCGCCGCGCCCGACGATTGCGAGGCGGCGGCGCGCTGGGTCGCCGACAGTCCCGCGGCACTCGGGCGGAGCGTGACCAGCCTGATCCTGTGCGGCGACAGCGCGGGCGGCACGCTGACGATCGTCGCCGCGATGGACCTGCGCGACAACCCCGCCAAGGTGCCGGTGATCGTCCAGGCGCCGATCTATCCCGCCGCGGACACGGCGAAACTGTATCCGTCGTATGAGGAGTTCGCCGAAGGCTTCCTGCTGACGCGCGCGTCGATGGACTGGTTCAACGACGCGTATCGCGCCGACGTCACGCACATGCGCGGATCGCCGATGGCGGGGGGGCTGGAGGGGCTGCCCCCCGCGGTGATCATCACCGCCAGCCTCGACCCGATCCGCGACCAGGGTCGCGCCTATGCGGGGGCGCTGATCGCGCAGGGGATTCCGGTGGTGTTCCGCGAGGCGGTGGGAAATATCCACGGCTTCATCAACCTGCCAAAGGCGGTGCCGTCGAGCGTCGGCGACATCGCGGGGTATCTCGCAGCGGTGAAGATGATGGTCGCGGAGGCCGAGGGCGCACGGGTCATGCGCCAGGCGGCGGGGTGACGACAGCGGGAAGCGCCATGACCGACCCCACCACCCTGCCCTATCGCCCGTGCGCGGGGATCATGCTCGTCAATCGCGACGGCAGGATCTTCGTCGGGCAGCGAATCGATACGACGCTGGAGGCATGGCAAATGCCGCAGGGCGGGATCGATCCGGGCGAAGACGCGCTCGACGCCGCGATCCGCGAGCTGGGCGAGGAGACGGGGATCGTGCCCGCGCATGTCGAACTGATCGCCGCAGCCCCCGACGAGCTGTATTACGACCTGCCGCCCGAGATGATCGGCAAGGTGTGGAAGGGTAAATGGCGCGGGCAGCGGCAGCGCTGGTTCCTGTTTCGCTTTCTGGGTAGCGACCGCGACATCGACATCGCGACCGCGCATGAGGAATTCCGCGCCTGGCGGTGGAGCGATCCGGCCGACCTTCCCCGCCTGATCGTGCCGTTCAAACGCGCGCTGTACGACAAGGTGCTCGCCGCATTCGCGCCCCATCTGGCCGCAGACCGGGCGGCGCGGCTTCCCGTCGCGAATCGAGCCGACTAGAGCGACCGCATGATCGCGTTCGTTGTTGCCGCCGCCCTCGCCCTGTCACCCGCATTGCTCGATGCCCCTCTGCCCAGCGCGACGCCGGGTGACAGCGACGTGCCGATCCCCGCCGCGATCAAGGCGATGCTGGATGCGGCGATCGAATCGGGCAACGAGGGCGATGTCGCGACGATCGTCAAATATGCGCGGGTCGCCGATCCCGCGACCGCGGACACCGTGCTGCACATCGCCGGCACCTGGCGCGCCGATCGCGCCGCTGCGCGCAACGAGACGATCCGCGCGGCGGGGATGTTCGACCTGTGGAGGGGGCGCGCCGAACTCGGCGGGTATCGCACCTCGGGCAATTCGGACACGCTGGGGCTGACCGCGGTGCTCGATGCGACCCGCGAGGGGCTGAACTGGCGGCACAAATTCCATGCCCAGACGGACTATACCGAGAACGCGGGCGTCACGACCCGCGAACATTATCTCGCCAGCTACGAACCCAATTACAAGATCGACGAGCGGCTCTACATCTATGGCGCGGCACAATATGAATCGGACCGGTTCCTCGGCTATTACGACCGCGCGTCGACCTCGGTCGGGGCGGGGTACAGCGCGATCAAGTCGCCCTCGATCAAGCTTGATGTCGAACTCGGCCCCGCGTTCCGCCACACCTATCTCACCGACGGCACCACGCAGGACAGCCCCGCCGCACGTGGGACGGTGGATTTCCAGTGGAAGCTGCTGGCGGGACTGACGCTGTCGCAGACCGGATCGGCCTATGCGCAGCGCTATAATTCGACGGTCAGCGGGACGACCGCGGTCAACGCCAAGCTGATCGGGCCGTTGTCAGCGCAGCTATCCTATTACGTCCAGTACGAGAGCGAACCCCCGGTCGGGTCGGTATCGACCGATACCACCAGCCGCGCGGCGCTGGTCTATAGCTTCTAGGGTACCCCGGTGGTTTGGCGCGCGATTGTTCGCTAGTGACCGGGGATGACTTCACTATCCGATGACGAACGCGCGGCGGTGGCGGGCATCGACCAGGCTGCGATGCTGGCGCAGGTCGAACGCTGGGCGGCGATCAACAGCGGGACGCGCAACCTTGCCGGGGTCGCGGCGATGGCGGGCGAGCTGGCCGACGCGTTCGCGGTGCTGCCCGGCGACGTCGCGATGGTCGACGCGGTGCCGGTCGAAAGCGTGGGCGCGGACGGCGCGGTGTCGGTGCTCGATCATGGTCGCCACCTGCATCTCACGGTACGTCCCGACGCGCCGGTCCAGATGCTGCTGACCGGGCATATGGACACGGTGTATCCGGTCGATCACGCGTTCCAGACGCTGACGCATCGCGACGACGGGACGATCAACGGCCCCGGCACCGCCGACATGAAGGGCGGGCTGGCGACGATGCTCGCGGCGTTGATGGCGGTCGAGACGACGCCGCTCGCGGCGCGGCTGGGCTATGAAGTCGTGATCAATTCGGACGAGGAAACGGGCAGCTTTTCCTCCGCTACGCTGCTGGCATCTGCGGCGCGGGGCAAGATCGCGGCGCTGACCTACGAACCCGCGCTCGCCGACGGGACGCTCGCGGGCGCACGCGGCGGCACCGGCAATTTCTCGATCGTGGTGCGGGGCCTCAGCGCGCACGCCGGGCGCAACCCCGACGACGGACGCAACGCGGTGCTCGCCGCCGCCGACATTGCGCTGCGGCTCGCCGAGGCGCGCGGGCCGCGCCTCTCGGTGAACCCTGCGCGGATCGACGGCGGCGGGCCGAACAACGTCGTCCCCGATCTCGCGGTGCTGCGGGTCAACTTCCGTCCCGCGACCAGCGACGAGATCGCACGCGCGCAGGCGCATATCGACGCCGCGGTCGCGATGGTCGCGGCCAAGCATGACGTCAGGATCGAGGTCCATGGCGGCTTCAACCGACCGCCCAAGCCGATCGACGCGCAGGCGGAAAAGCTGTTTGGGCTGGTCAAGGCGGCGGGCGGCGACCTGGGGCTCGCCATCGCGTGGCGCGCGACCGGGGGGGTGTGCGACGGCAACAACATCGCCGCGGCGGGCGTCCCCGTCGTCGACACGATGGGGGTGCGCGGCGGCGCGATCCATTCACCGGACGAATTCATGATCGTCGACAGCCTCGCCGAGCGCGCCGCGCTGTCGGCGGTGACGATGCTGCGGCTCGCGACACAAGGACGGTTATGACCTTCATCATTCGACCCGCGCGGCTGGGCGACCTGCAGCATCTCTACGAAATGGCCAAGCTGACCGGGGGCGGCTTCACCAACCTGCCCCCCGACCGCGCATCGCTGACCGCGAAGCTCGAACGCAGCGAAGCGGCGTTCGCGCGCGACGGCGACGCGCTCGAGGACGAACTGTTCGTGCTGGTGCTCGAAAACCTCAAGACCCACGAGGTGCGGGGGACGTGCCAGCTGTTCACCCGGGTGGGGCAAACGAACCCCTTCTACAGCTATCGCATCGGCACGCTGACCCAGCACAGCCGCGAACTCGACCGGACGTTTCGTGCCGAAATGCTGGCGTTGACGACCGATCTTGAGGGTTCGTGCGAAGTCGGTGGACTGTTCCTCCATCCCGGCGAACGCGCAGGCGGACTCGGCCTGCTGCTCGCGCGGAGCCGGTATCTGTTCATCAAGACGCACCGCGCCCGGTTCGCCGACCGCATCCTCGCCGAATTGCGCGGGATCATCGACGAGGCGGGGGGATCGCCGTTCTGGGACGGTCTGGCGGGGCGGTTCTTCGGGATGAATTTCCAGGACGCCGACCAGTTCAACGCGAGCCACGGCCACCAGTTCATCGCCGACCTGATGCCCAAACACCCGATCTACACCGCGATGCTGTCCGAGACCGCGCGCTCGACGATCGGGCTGCCGCACCCGTCGGGGCGGGCGGCGATGCGGATGCTGGAGAACGAAGGCTTCGCCTATGCGAATTACGTCGATATCTTCGACGGCGGGCCGACAATGACCGCGCTGACCGACAAGGTGAAATCGATCGCGGCGGCGAAGGAAAGCCGGATTCTGACCTGCGACCAGGATGGCGGCCAGGAATCGCTGATCGCGACCGGGCGGCTGACGGATTTCCGCTGCGCCTATGGGCTGGTGCGCGAGGTCGGCGACGCGATCGTGTTGTCGCGCGACTGCGCGCAGGCGCTGCGCGTCGGCGAGGACGACCATGTGCTCCACGTCGGCCGACTATGAGCGTCGTCGAGATCAATTTCGACGGGATCGTCGGGCCGAGCCACAATTATGCGGGGCTGTCGCCGGGCAACCTCGCGGCGACCGGCAATGCGGGCGCAGCGTCGCATCCCCGCGCCGCGGCGTTGCAGGGGATCGCGAAGATGCGCGCCAATCTGGCGCTCGGGCTGGTGCAGGGGATATTCGTGCCGCCGCCGCGCCCCGATCATCGCTGGCTTGCGACGCTGGCGACCGATTACGCCGCCGCGCCCGCGCATCTTGCCGCGCAGGCGATGTCGGCATCGGCGATGTGGGCGGCGAACGCCGCGACCGTCTCGCCCGCCGCGGACACGCGCGACGGCACCTGCCACCTGACCGTCGCGAACCTGGTGACGATGCCGCATCGCAGCCACGAATGGCGCGACACGCTCGCGCAATTGCGTGTCGCGTTCGCGGACCCCGCCTTCAGCGTCCATGCGCCCATCCCCGCGCCGTTCGGCGACGAGGGTGCGGCGAACCACATGCGGCTGTGCGCGCGGCATGGCGAACCCGGCATCGAGATCTTCGTCTACGGCGTCAGTGGCGGCCCCTTTCCGGCGCGCCAGCACCGCGAGGCGAGCGCGGCGGTCGCACGCGCGCACGGGCTCGATCCCGATCGCGTCCTGTTCGTCGCGCAGTCGGAAGCGGCGATCGCGGCGGGGGCGTTCCACAATGACGTCGTCGCGGTAGCGAACGAGCGCGTACTGTTTGCGCACGAACAGGCGTTTGCGGACAGCACGGCGTTCTACGCCGACCTGCGCCGGCTGATGCCCGAGGTCGAGATCGTCGAGGTGCCCGCGGGCGCGGTGAGCCTGGCCGATGCGATCGCCTCCTATCTGTTCAACGCGCAGCTCGTGACCCCGCCCGACGGCGCGCCGACGCTGATCGTGCCAAGCGAGGCGCGCGAGACCGCAACGGTATCGGCATGGCTCGACGCGCATGTCGCGGGCAATGGCGCGATCCGCCGGATCGAGACCGTCGACGTGCGCGAATCGATGGCCAATGGCGGTGGCCCGGCATGCTTGCGGCTGCGCGTGGTCGCGGACCCGGCGACGGTCGACCCGCGGTTCCTGGTCGATTCTGCACGACTCGACCGGATCGCAGGCGTGATCGAGGCAACCTGGCCCGATCGGATCGATCCCGCGCGGATCGGCGACGCCGCGCTCGTCGTCGCGGTCGAGGCGGCGCACGCCGCGCTGCTCGACGCGCTCGATCTTGTCGGGTTATTTGACAGTTAACCCTGGTCGGTAACGCGGATCGACGCGTTTCCGGGATTGGCGCGGGGTTTGCTTAACATCCGGGCATGTGGACCCGAATCAAACGCCTGTTCGTCATCAAGACCAAGTTCGAGGCGTTCCTGGTGATCTATGGCCTGGGACTTGGCGCGACCGAGCGCGGGGTCCATTATCTCCAGCAATATCCGGGCTACGGCGGTTGGCTGTTATTCGCGTGCTGCCCGATCGCGGTCTTCATGGCGGGAACGCGAATCCTCGATTCGCTCGAGCGCGAACACGCCGATTAGGGTTGATGACGCCCGATCGAGCGACCCGTCGGGCATGATCGCTTCATCGCAGATCTGACGTCAGCCACGCAGGCTGTCGACCGCGGCGCGCTCATCGTCGGGGATCATCCCTTCCAGCACCGCCCAATAGCCGGTGACCGCAGCCTGCCCCGCCTTGGCATAGGCCGCGGACATCCTGACCCGAACCGCTTCGAACAAATCGCTTTCTAGCGCGCGGCCCTCGGCCGTCAGCTTCAGCAGTCGCTGGCGCCGATCGCGCTCGCCCGGGCGGATCGCGATGAGGCCGCGGTCGGTGAGTTGGTTAAGCACGCGTCCCAGCGATTGTTTGGTGATCGCGAGCAGCCCGAGCAGCTCGCTGACGGTCAGGTCGGGCTTGCGCGCGACGAAATACAGCGCACGATGGTGCGCGCGGCCAAGCCCTTGACGCGCCAGCGCTTCATCGACCGCGCGGGTAAGATGGCCGTGGCCGAAATAGAGCAATTCCATGCCGCGGCGGAGCTCGGCTTCGCGCAGGAACAGCGCCGAAGCGGACGACGATGCGGGTGAAGAGGTGAGCGGGGCAGCCATATTGACCCGTTTAGCCATCGGTCCTAGGCGTCCGCAACCCCTTCAATCCAAGAGAAATCCCGAGAAAGAGATCGATGCCCCCCATCGTGACCGACCTGCCCGCCTTTCGCCTGGAGCCGACCGCGGCGCCAGTCGCCGCCAACGAGCGCACCGAGCGGCTGGCCGACCCCGGATTTGGGCGCGTGTTCACCGATCATATGGCGACGATCCGCTACAGCCAGGCGCTCGGCTGGCACGATGCGCGGATCAGCGCGCGCGCGCCGTTGACGCTCGATCCCTCGACCGCGGTGCTCCATTATGCGCAGGAGATTTTCGAGGGGCTGAAGGCGTATCGCCTCGCCGACGGATCGACCGCGTTGTTCCGGCCGCAGGCGAATGCGCGCCGGTTCCAGAATTCGGCGCGGCGGATGGCGATGGCCGAATTGCCCGAAGCACTGTTCCTCGAATCGATCCGCTTGCTGGTGAAGACCGATCGCGACTGGATCCCCGACGGCCCCGACGGCGCGCTGTACCTGCGCCCGTTCATGATCGCGAGCGAGGTGTTCCTCGGCGTCAAGCCGTCGGCGGAGTATCTCTACATGGTCATCGCCTCGTCGGTCGGCGCGTACTGGAAGGGCGGCGCGCGCCCGGTGTCGATCTGGGTCAGCCAGGATTACAGCCGCGCCGCGCCCGGCGGCACCGGCGACGCCAAATGCGGCGGCAATTACGCCGCGAGCCTCGCCGCGCAGTCCGAGGCGATCCGCCAGGGGTGCGACCAGGTCGTGTTCCTCGACGCCGCCGAACGGCGCTGGGTCGAGGAACTCGGGGGCATGAACATCTTTTTCGTATTCGACGACGGCATCCTGTCGACCCCGCCGCTGACCGGCACGATCCTGCCTGGAATCACGCGCGATTCGATTATGACGATCGCGCGCGACGCGGGGCTGACCGTGCGCGAGGAACCCTATGCGATCGACCAGTGGCGCGCCGATGCCGCGAGCGGGCGGCTGAGCGAGGCGTTCGCGTGCGGCACCGCGGCGGTCGTCACACCGATCGGCAGCGTGAAGGCGAACGACGGCGGGTTTGCCATCGGCGGCGGCGGAACCGGGCAAACGACGCAGCGGATGCTCGACACGCTGACCGCGATCCAGCGCGGCCGCGCACCTGACCCGCATGGCTGGCTCCAGCCGGTGGCGTGAACCCGTCCCAGCGGGGCTTTCCATGATCGATCCGGCGGCTATAAGGCCGCCTCCCGGATGGGGCGTAGCCAAGTGGTAAGGCAGCGGCTTTTGATGCCGCGTACCGCAGGTTCGAATCCTGCCGCCCCAGCCAATCCCGGTACCTGCTTAACGTACTGACCGAAGCCAATCGGCCCAGCCGGGCGACGGCAACGTCGCTCGCGCGCTGCCCAACAGCGGTTGATGCGTGGCGCGCACGTGGTAGGCGCGCTTGGCGCAGTCTGTGAAACCCTGCCTGATAAACGAAGGATCGAACATTCGACAGATCGCCGCCTTGCCCTATCGACTGGATGGGGGTCTCGACGATGTTGGGGTGCAGATCATGCTCGTCACGTCGCGCGGGACGGGTCGCTGGGTCATCCCCAAGGGTAATATCGATGCCGGGCTGAGCCCGCATAGCGCCGCCGCGATCGAGGCGCAGGAAGAGGCGGGGGTGCTGGGCGCCCTGTGTCCTAGTCCGCTCGGCTCGTATCGCTACCGCAAGCTGCGGCGCAGCGGCGCATCGTTGATGGTCGATGTCGATGTTTTTCCGCTGGCGGTGAACGATGTGCTTCCCGCCTGGAAGGAACAGGGGCAAAGGGATCGGCGCTGGTTTGCACTGGCCGATGCGGCGGATGCGGTCGACGAACCGGACCTGCGGGACCTGATGCGGTCCTTCGCACCGTCCGAGTTTCGTGCGGCGGTCAGCCGTGGGGGGATGCTGGGTACAGTCGCGCAACGATCGGGGTTAGGTTCAATGTTCGGATGGTTTCAGCGGCTGTTGCCGCGCACAGGCAATTTCTTCGAGTTGTTCGAAGCGCACGCCGCGACGGTGCTCGCGGGCGCGGAAGCGACCGCCCGGCTGCTCGGCGAGACCGGCGATGGCGCCAAGGAGCATATTCGCGAGATCATCGAGCGCGAGCATGACGCCGACGACATCACCCGCCAGGTGCTCCAGTCGGTGCGCAAGACCTTCCTGACGCCGTTCGACCGCGGCGCGATCACCGCGCTGATCGGGTCGCTCGACGATACGATCGACGAGATGCAGGCCGCCGCGGCCGCGATCGACTTGTATGAGATTACCGACTTCGCGCCCGAGATGCGCGACATGGCCGCGATCATCGTCGATGCCGCGCGGCTCGCGGCGGAGGCAATGCCGTTGCTGCGCGATATTGGTCGCAACGGCGAGCGGCTCCACGAATTGACCGAGCGGCTGATCCGGATCGAAGGCCATGCCGACGAGATCCATGCGGCCGGATTGAAGCGATCGCTCCAGCTATATGGGCGCACCGATACGCTGCGGTTCGTGACCGAGCGCGAAATCTACAAGCATCTCGAACGGATCGTCGATGCGTTCGAGGATGTCGCCGACCAGGTCGACGGCATCGTCATCGATCACGCCTGACGCGCCGCACGATGCACCACCTTGCCCTTCCGCTGCTCGTCGCGCTGATCGCGGTCGCGCTGGCGTTCGATTATCTCAACGGCCTCCACGATGCGGCGAATTCAATCGCGACGGTGGTGTCGACGCGGCTGCTGACGCCGGTTCGCGCGGTCGGTTTTGCCGCCTTCTTCAACTTTGCGGCGTATTTTCTCACCCTCGCTTTCCCGAGCCTGCATGCGGTCGCAGCGACCATCGGCAAGGGTCTGGTCGACGAGAATGTCATCACCCCCGCGGTGATCTTCGGCGCACTGGGCGGCGCGATGGCGTGGAACGTCATCACCTGGATGCGCGGGATTCCCTCATCATCGAGCCATGCGCTGATCGGGGGATTGATCGGCGCCGGGGTCGCGCATGTCGGGCTCAGCGGCATCAAATGGGTGGGTCTCAACAAGACGCTGATTGCGATCGTGCTGTCGCCGATGCTCGGGATGTTCCTGGCGATGCTGGTGATGCTGGCGTCGAGCTGGGCGTTTCGCCGCGCGACCGCCTATCAGGCCGAACGCACGTTCCGATCGCTCCACCTGGTGTCGTCTGCGGCCTATTCGCTCAGCCACGGGCTGAACGATGCGCAGAAGACGATGGGGATCATCACCGTCCTCCTCTATTCGACGGGGCGCCTCACTGGCCCGTTCGCGGTGCCCCATTGGGTGGCAATCAGTTGCTATATCGCGATCGCGCTCGGCACGATGACCGGGGGATGGAAGATCATCGAGACGATGGGATCGCGGATCACCAAGCTGTCGCAGCACCAGGGTTTCAGCTCGTCCCTGGCGGGGTCGGTCGTGCTGTTCGGTGCCTCATTGCTCGGCATCCCGGTGTCGACCACGCATACGATCACCGGCGCGATCATCGGCGCGGGTACCGCGCGCCGCGCGTCGGCGGTCCGTTGGGGGGTCGCGCGCGGCGTCGTGATCGCGTGGCTCATCACGATCCCGGCGTCCGCGCTCATCGGTGCCGCCTGCTACGCGCTGACGCTGCTGTTCTGATCGTCTGTAAGAACGCTGCTCGGGGATCATATCCCCGGGCTGCGCGGGATCATCTAGCGCGCGGCGGCGCGTCTTAGGAGCGCCCCAACCCCAGCCGCGCCCGCGCGGCGTCATATTCGCGCTCGAGCCGGTCGACCCGCGCCGCGACGCTTTCGATTCTGTCGACCGCGCCGATTCCCTGCCCCGATCCCCAGATTTCCTTCCACGCCTTGGGCTTGGCGCTGTTGCCGCCGCCGAAGTCCATCGTCTTCAGGTCGCCTTCGGGCAGATTGTCGGGATCCATCCCTGCCGCCGCGATCGACGCGCGCAGGTAATTGCCATGGACCCCGGTGAACAGGTTCGAATAGACGATGTCGCTGGCGCGACCGTCGACGATCCCCTGTTTATAGCCGGGTTCGGCATTAGCCTCTTCGGTCGCGATGAAGGGCGATCCGATATAGCCGAAATCCGCCCCCATCGCCTGTGCCGCCAGCACCGCATCGCCGGTCGCGATCGATCCCGACAGCGCGAGCGGGCCGTCGAACCATTGGCGGATTTCCTGGATCAGCGCGAACGGCGATAGCCGCCCCGCATGTCCGCCCGCGCCCGCCGCCACCGCGATCAGCCCGTCGGCGCCCTTTTCGATCGCCTTGCGCGCGAACCGGTCGTCGATGACGTCGTGGAGCGTAATTCCGCCCCAGCCATGGACCGCGGTGTTGAGCTCCACCCGCGCACCCAGCGAGGTGATGACGATCGGAACCTGCCACTTGGCGCAGGTAGCCAAGTCCGCCTCGAGCCGGTCGTTCGATTTGTGGACGATCTGGTTGACCGCGAACGGCGCCGCGGGGCGGTCGGGGTGGTCGCGATTATGCGCCGCCAACTCCTCGGTGATGCGATGGAGCCATTCGTCGAGCATCGCCTGCGGGCGAGCGTTGAGCGCAGGAAACGAGCCGACGATCCCCGCCTTGCACTGTGCGATCACCAGTTCGGGGCCGGAGATGATGAACAAGGGTGAGCCGATGACGGGCAGGCGAAGGCGATCGAAAATTGCTGGAATCATGAAGTCGGCATCCTCTTTGATGCGTTTTGTAGCGCAACCGACCTCGCTGTCCAGCAACCCGATTGGCCTCGGCGCGCCATCTCGCTAAGCGCCCGGCAACGAAACGAAAAAATTGGAGCCGATGCCGACATGAAATCCGCCGTGATCATTGCTCTGTCGCTGACCGTGTCCGCGCCCGCGCTCGCCGCCAACCGGCTGCCGACTGACGTCGCCCCGATTCTGTACGACATCAATGTCACGCCAGACGCCGCGACAATGACCTTTTCGGGGGCCGAAACCGTCGCGATCACGGTCAAGAAACCGGTCCGGACGATCACGCTCAACGCCGCCAATCTCGTCGTCAAGAGCGCAGCGCTCGACGGCAAGCCGGTGAAGTTCAAGCTCAACGAGGCCGACCAACAACTCGTCCTGACGCTTCCCGCCGCCGCCAAGGTCGGGCGGCACAGCGTCAGCCTGCAATGGACCGGCACGATCAACCAGTCCGCTGCGGGACTGTTCGCGATCGATTACACCAATGCCGACGGATCGAAGGCGCGGATGCTCGCGACCCAGTTCGAGGCACCCGACGCGCGCCGCTTCGCACCGATGTGGGACGAGCCCGCGTTCAAGGCGCGGTTCCGGCTAAAGGCGACCGCGCCCAAGGGCCAGCTTGCGTTCTCGAACATGCCCTCCGCCGGGATCACGACCAAGGCCGACGGCAGCCAGCTCTACAGCTTCGCCGAAACCCCGGTGATGTCGAGCTACCTGCTCTACCTCGGCATGGGCGATCTCGAACGCAAGACGGTAATGTCGGGCAAGACCGAGATCAGCGTCATCACCCGCCGCGGCGTTGTCGACCAGGGCGATTACGCGCTGGCGGAGGCGAAGCGGCTGCTGCCCTATTACAACGATTATTTCGGCCAGCCCTATCCGCTGCCCAAGCTCGACATGATCGCGGGGCCGGGCTCGTCGCAATTCTTCGGCGCGATGGAGAATTGGGGCGCGATCTTCTATTTCGAGAACGAGCTGCTGTTCGACAAGAAGCGCACCACCGAAAGCGGGCGCCAGCGGATCTACACCGTCGTCGCGCACGAAATGGCGCACCAATGGTTCGGCGATCTCGTCACCATGGCGTGGTGGGACGATCTGTGGCTCAACGAGGGCTTCGCGTCGTGGATGGAGAATAAATCCTCGATCGACCTCAACCCGGCGTGGAAGCCCGAAGCGGTCGCGATCGCGGGCGAACGCGAAGGCGCGATGGGGATCGACGCGACCGCCGCGACCCACCCGATCGTCCGCCATGTCGAAACGGTCGACCAGATCGGCGAGGCGTTCGACGGGATCACCTATGCCAAGGGACAGGCGGTGATCGGGATGCTCGAATCGACGCTGGGCGCCGACGTCTTCCGCGATGGCATCCGCCGCTACATGGCGAAGCACAAATACGGCAACACCGTCACCAGCCAGCTCTGGACCGAACTGTCCGCCGCCTCGGGCACCGATGTCGCCGCGATCGCCGACGATTTCACGCGCCAGGGCGGCGTCCCGCTGGTCACGCTGACCGGCGCGCGCTGCGTCGGCGGCACGACCACCGCGACGTTGGCACAGGGCCGGTTCGGGCTCGATGCGCCCTCCAAACTGCCGCAGACGTGGCACGTCCCGCTCGTTGCCGCGACGCTTGGTGGCGGCGAAACCCGCACGGTCGTGACCGGTCCGTCGACCACCGTCTCGGTCAAGGGGTGCGGTACGCTGGTGCTCAACCAGGGCAAGGGCAGCTACACCCGCGTGATGTACGACGACGCCGGCCACGCCGCGATCGTCAAGGATTACGCGCGGATGCAGCTGACCGACCGGCTCGGGACGCTCGGCGACGATTATGCGCTGGCGGGCGGCGGTTATCAGGATCTGTCACGCTATTTCGCGCTTGAATCGCAGGTCGACGCGCAGTCCGATCCAATCGAATGGGCGACGATCGCGGACGACCTGGCGGGGCTCACCGGTCTTTATGGCGACACCCCGCTCGAAGCGCCGATGCGCGCACGGGTCAGCACGATCCTCGCCCCCGAATTCAAGCGCGTGGGGTTCGAGGCGAAGC
Organism: Sphingomonas oligophenolica; assembly: GCF_006438955.1. GTDB lineage: Bacteria > Pseudomonadota > Alphaproteobacteria > Sphingomonadales > Sphingomonadaceae > Sphingomonas > Sphingomonas oligophenolica_A. The sequence goes on from NZ_RCZK01000006.1 coordinate 33,023, forward strand.
CGGGCGAGCCCGTCACCGTCACCAATTTGCGCGAATCACTGGTCGGCATCCTCGGCGCCAACGGCGATACCGCGGTCGCGGCCAAGGCCCGGACGTATGTCGCTGCGCTCGCGACCGACCCGACCGCGATTCCCACCGCGATTCGCACCCCGATCCTCGGCACCTACGCGCGCAACGCCACCCCGGCCGAATGGGACCAGCTGCTCGCGCTGACCAAGGCGGAAACTAACCCGGTCACCAAGAACCGCTACGTCAACCTGCTCGGCGCCGCGCAGGACGACGCGACCGCCGTAAAAGCGCTCGACCTGCTCAAGGCCGACACCTTCAGCAATCCGCAAAAGGCCGGGCTGCTCCGCGCGATCGCGGGGCGGCACCCCGACATGGCGTTCGACTGGGCGGTCGCGAACCGCGAACTCGTCAATTCGTTCATCGAGCAGAGTTCGGAGGCGGGCTATGTCGTCGGCCTCGGCGGCGGATCGAACGACCCCGCGATGCCGGGGAAAATCCAGGCCTATGCCGACAAATACCTCGCCGCCAGCTCACGCGGCGGTGCCAAGCGGACGATCGCGATCATCGCGGTGCGCAAGGCCAAGGCCGACCGGCTGCGCCCGGCGGTGACCACGTGGCTGGGGATGTAGGAAACCTAACTCCACCCCGGCGAACGCCGGGTGGTGGTAAGCTCAATCGACCCGCTTCAGCCCCGCCGCACACGCTTTTGCCTTGGCGACATAATGCTGTGCCGACACCCTGAGGAACGCGCGCGCGGCCTCGTCGAGTTGGCGCACCGCGCGCGCGGGCGACCCGACGATCAGGCTGCCAGCGGGAAATTCCTTGCCCTCGGTCACCAGCGCGCCCGCGCCGACGATACACTCCGCGCCGATCACCGCGCGGTTCAGCACGATCGCGCCCATCCCGATCAGCGTCGCGGCGCCGACGGTACAGCCGTGGAGCACCGCGTGATGCCCGATCGTACAATCTTCGCCGATCGTCAGCGGCGCGCCCGGATCCGAATGGAGCATCGCGCCCTCCTGGACATTGGTCCGCGCGCCGATCGTGATCGGGGTGTTGTCGGCGCGGACCACCGCCCCGAACCACACGCTTGCCTCGTCGCCGAGCACGACCTCGGCGATCAGATCGGCGCTCGGCGCGACCCAAGCATCGGTGCCGATCGTCGGGCGTTTTCCGTCGAGTTCATATTGCGGCATGTCGGTCCCTCTCGTGTTTCCCCTGCGATGGCAAAGCGCCACCGCGATGGCAACGCGCCCGCCAACTAGCGCTGGCGCGGCGGGGGTGAGTCGCTACAGCCCGCGTCATGCTCCGCCGTCTCGCCGCCCTGTTCGAACCGTTCATCCTCATGCTGGTCGGCACGGTCGTCCTCGCCAGCCTGCTCCCCGCGCGCGGCGGGTGGACGAGCGTCGCGGGGGTCGCGGCGCAGATCGGGATCGTCGCGCTGTTCTTCCTCCACGGTGCCAAACTGTCGCGCCAGGCGATTATCGACGGCGTGCGGCACTGGCGGTTGCACCTGACCGTGCTCGGCGCGACCTTCGTCCTGTTCCCGGTGCTCGGTGTTGCGATGCGGTCGTTGCCGCTGGTCGATCCGATGCTCGCGACCGGGCTCTTGTTCCTCACGCTGCTGCCCTCGACCGTCCAGTCGTCGATCGCGTTCACCGCGATCGCGCGCGGTAACATCGCTGCGGCGGTGTGTAGCGCGTCCTTCTCCAACCTGCTCGGTATCGCCGCGACCCCCGCGCTGGCCGCGCTGATGATCGGGCCGATCGGCCAGGGGACTGCCGCGTCGCATGGTGGGGGCGGCTCGCTCGCCGCGGTCGAGCATATCATCCTGGAATTGCTGGTGCCGTTCGTCGCGGGGCATCTGCTGCGCCCGGTGATCGGCGGGTTCGTCGCGCGGCAAAAGCGGCTGGTGACGATCGTCGATCGCGGCTCGATCCTGCTCGTCGTCTATACCGCGTTCGGTGCCGCGGTGGTCGAGGGACTGTGGCACCGGGTGTCGGGCGGCGACCTCGCGATCGTGGTCGTGCTGAGCCTGATCCTCCTCGGCTTCGTCCTCGCCGCGACCTGGATGGCAGGCCGCGCGCTCGGATTCAGCCGCGAAGACCGGATTGTGCTGGTGTTCTGCGGGTCGAAGAAGAGCCTCGCGTCGGGGGTGCCGATGGCAGGCGTATTGTTCCCCGCCGCGACGGTGGGGGTGATCCTGTTGCCGGTGATGATCTTCCACCAGCTCCAGCTCATCGCCTGCGCGCTGATCGCGCGCTATTACGCCGATACCGCGCCGCCCGACGCCTAGAGCGCAATGCCATCGTGCGGCATCGGTCTCACGAAATCCGGGTCAAAACGACTGGTGTCAGCCCACGCTACTCCCGCGCCGCCGCCGCCATCTCGGTATTGCGACGCCGCGCGGCGTCGAGCGTGCGGGTCAGCAGCGTCACCAGCGCGCCGTCCGCGTCGAGCACGTCGAGCCCCTCGCGGGTCGATCCGCCCTTGCTCGCCACCCGATCGGCGAGCGTGGCGGGGTCGACGTCCGCCTCCACCGCCATCGCCGCCGACCCCGATACCGTCGCCAGCGCGAACCGTGCGGCCTGGTCCGCGGGGATGCCGAGCGCCTCGCCGGCGCGGGCGAGCGCATCGATGAAGCGAAACACGAACCCCGGCCCCGATCCCGCCAGCGCGGTCACCGCATCGAACAGCGATTCGTCGGCGATCCATTCGTGATGCCCGAGCGGTGCCGCCAGCGCCTCGACGGTGGCGCGCACCGCGGCGTCGTGCGATTCGCTGAACAGCGCGGTCACCCCCTGCCCGATCGCGACCGGCAGATTGGGCATCGCGCGCACCACCGCGCCCGCCGCAATCCGCTGCGCGAGTGTCGCGCTATCGACCCCGGCGAGGATCGACACCAGCAACGCGGGTTGAATTCCCTGCAGCGTCGGTGCGACATCGCCAAGCTGTTGCGGCTTCATCGCCAGCACGATCGTCTCGGGTTCGGCATCGAGCGGCAGCGCGGTGAGGTGCCGCACACCCGCAGGCACCGTCGCCGGTCCGCGCGTAATCACCGTGACCCGCGACGGTGCCATTCCCGCCGCGATCCAGCGCCGCAGCATCGCGCCGCCCATATGCCCGCAGCCGATCAGCCAGAGCGGCCCCGCCCCGACCGGGCGCGCGGTCATGCCTCGCCCTGCGTCTCGATCAGCGCGGCGGCGATCGCTTCGGTGGGGCTCTTGCCGCCCCACAGCACGAACTGGAACACCGGATAGAAGCGTTCGCATTCCTCGATCGCGGATTCGACCAGCAGCTCGGTCGCGGCGAGCGTCATCATGCCCTCGCCCTCCCCGTCGCTGCCGCCGTCGATCATCGCGGCGTGGCGGAACAGCACGATCCCCGATGACGACCACAGCTCGAAATGCCCGATCCACAGCTGTTCGTTGACCAGCCCCAGCGTCTCGTAGATCGCGGCGCGCCGATCGTCGGCAACCTTGATATCGGGAAACGCGAGGAACTGGAGGACGCTGTCGTCGTCGCGCCACAGCGCGCGCAGTTCGTATGTCGTCCAGCTACCCTTGACGGTCGCGACGATCTCGTCGTCGTGGCGCTCGCTCTCCCAGCCATGCGCGGCGTAATACGCCTCGAGCATGTCGATCGGGGCGGCGTCGTCGGATTCGTGGTCGGCTTGGGTCAGCATCATCGGTATCCGTTATCGCATGCCGAGCGTGCCGGGGCAAAACCGGCACCGCAACGTCCCACGGGCGATCGTGGATGATCCTGTGCAGAAACCTGTGGAAAACCTCAGGGCTTGGCCTTCTCGGCGGGCTTCGCGGCTTCCAGTGCGGCAAGCCGCGCGGTGAGCGCCTCGACCTCGTCGCGCGCCGCAGCGGCCATCGCCTTGACCGCCTCGAATTCGTCGCGGCTGACGAAATCGAGCCCGCCGATCCATTCGCGCGCGCGCGACCGCGCACCCTGTTCGGCCTCGCGCCCGACGCCCGCGAGCGTGCCCGCCGCGCCGTTCACCAGCTTCACCAAATCGTCGAACATCCGGTTTTCGGACTGCATGCGGAACCCTCGATCATGAAAACAGACGTCACAGCATTTGGGAGGTGTGCGATGCCCGCACAAGGGTGGCGGCATCGGGGTTGAGCTGCCCGATCCGCCACGTCAGCACGCCCGCGAAGCTGACCCAGACCAGGTACGGCACCATCAGCCACGCCGCCGCGATCCTGATCCGCGCGAAGACGACCGTGGTCGCGATCCCGATGAGCAGCATCGCGACGATGTCGAGCAACGCGGTGCCAATCTGGTGCGCGCCGAAGAACAACGGCGTCCAGGCCAGGTTGAGCAACAGTTGGAACACGAACAGCGCGATTGCCACGCCGCGCAGCCGCGCGCCGCGCGCGTTGAGGATCATCGCGAGCGCCACGCCGATCAATATGTACAAAGTCGTCCACGCGACCGGAAACAGCCACCCCGGCGGGGTCAGCGCGGGCTTCACGAGCGCGGCGTACCAGCCGTTCTCATCGCCCGCCGTCACCGATCGTCCCGCCAGGAAGCCGAGCAACAGCACCAGCGGCACGCTGACCACCGCCCAGCGCAGGAACGACATCCGCAATTGACCCTTAGACGCGATCCCGCCCACCCATGCTTCTCCCGGTGCTGGCGTAGCTCTGCCGCGTCGCACCCGCGGGGTAAAGTGCCGTGTCGGGCCGATCGTGCCGTGGTGCGTCATTCTCGGACGTTCGCTGACGGTGAGTCGCGTTTGACAAAGTATAGGCAAGCCAGACCCTCAACCGTTCGCCCTGAGCCTTCCGAGTTCCATGAAAGTATTACTTTCATGGGGCCGGGTCGAAGGGCGGTGAATGTCACCGAGCTTCGACAAGCTCAGCACGAACGGTTCCGTGCAACGTTAGCCCGTCCTACCCGACGGGAACCCGTCCACGGGTCGCCGCGATCAGAAATTCGACATTGCCCTCCGGCCCCGTGATCGGGCTTTCGACCAGCGCGTCGATCCGCCAGCCGACCCCGGTCAGCCACGCCGCCACCGCGTCGCACACCCGCGCGCGCACCGCTTCGTCGCGGACGACGCCGCCCTTCCCCACCTCGGCGCGTCCCGCCTCGAACTGCGGCTTGATCAGCGCGATCAACCGCGCACCCGGCGCGGTGAAGCTAAGCGGGCGTTCGAGCACCTTGGCGAGCCCGATGAAGCTCGCGTCGCACACCACCAAGTCGATCGGCTGGGGGATATGCGCCTCGGTCAGGATCCGCGCGCTGGTCTGTTCGAGCACCACGACGCGCGCGTCCTGCCGCAGCTTCCACGCCAATTGGTTGGTGCCGCTGTCGACTGCGTAAACCCGCGCCACCCCGCGCGACAGCAGGACGTCGGTAAACCCTCCGGTCGACGACCCGACGTCGATCGCCACCGCACCCGCGACGTCCCACCCGGTCGCATCGAGCCCGTGCGCCAGCTTGATCCCCCCGCGCGACACCCAGGGATGATCACGCCCCTTGACCTCGATGTCGGCATCGTCGGCGACCTGCTGCCCGGGCTTGTCGACCTTGCGCGTGCCGACGAACACGAGCCCGGCCATGATCAACGCCTGCGCCCGCGTCCGCGATTCGACCAGCCCTCGATCGACGAGCAATTGGTCGATCCGCTGCTTAGGCAAAGGGGTTCACGATCCGACGTTGGACCTCGATCGTGTCGCGCACGGAGCACGCCCGCGTCATGCCTCTGGCGCCTGCATCATCATGGCTTTGATATACAATATCCCAACGATTTTCACGCCCCCAAAACGACCGCGGCGGTTGGGCAGCGATCGGATCGTTGCGAGCAATCGGGGCCTGGTCCACGGTGTCAGCGCCATCATCCACGAGGTGCGCCGATGACGACCTATCAAAGTATTTCCCCCACCTACGACACCATCGGCTGCGGATACGCCACGCGCCGCCGCCCCGATCCGCGCATCGCCGCGCTCATCGACACAGCGCTCGATGGCTGCGCAACGATCGTCAACATCGGCGCAGGAACCGGATCGTACGAGATCGCGGGACGCACGACGCTCGCGGTCGAACCCTCGGCGGTGATGATCGCACAGCGCGCGCCGGACGCCGCGCCATGCCGCCAGGGCGTCGCGGAGGACCTGCCCGTCGACACCCAGTCGTTCGACGCTGCGACCGCCTATCTGACGCTGCATCACTGGTCTGATGTCGACCGCGGGCTGGCCGAACTCGCGCGGGTCGCGCGGCGGATCGTGATCCTGACCTGGGTGCCCGACAGCCCGGGATTCTGGCTGACGGATGACTATTTTCCCGCCATCCGCGCGCTCGACGACGGCGTGTTTCCCACCAGCGCCGCGCTCGTCGCGCAATGCCGCGCAGTCGCCGCGGACGTCCGCCTGCTGCCCGTTCCGATCCCGCACGATTGCATCGACGGCTTCCTCGCCGCCTATTGGGCGCGGCCCGAAGCGTATCTCGACGCCGATGTGCGCCGGTCGATCTCGCGCTTCGCGATCATCGATCCCACCGAAGGCCTCGCCCGGCTGCGCGACGATCTGGCGGATGGCGCGTGGGACGACCGCTATCGTGCCTTGCGCGCCGAGCGATCCCGCGATCTGGGCTATCGACTCGTCGTCTGCGATCTCGCGCCCGGCTAAGCCCGCACGCCCGCTTCCACGCCGGTGCTGTTGTGGCGCAGCGCGGTCAGCACCGTGTCGACGATCGCGGCGGCATCGAGCCCCGCGGCGGCATATTGGAGTTCGGGCTTGTCCTGGTCCTGGAAGATGTCGGGCAGCCGCATCGTCCTGAGCTTCAGCCCGCCGTCGATCAGGCCCCCGTCCAACAGACCGGCGTCGCTCGCCAGCGTCAGGACGTGTGCGCCAAGCCCGCCGACCGCATTTTCCTCGATCGTCACCGCGACCTCGTGCGTCGTCAGCAGGCGGCGGATCAGCGCCTCGTCGAGCGGCTTGGCGAAGCGCAGGTCGGCGACGCTGGTGCTCAACCCCTTCGCCTCGAGCGCATCGGCAGCGTGGAGCGCCTCCGCGAGCCGCGTCCCGAGCGACAGGATCGCGACCTTCTTGCCCTCGCGCATCATCCGGCCCTTGCCGATCGCGAGTCGTTCGGGGGTTTCGGGCAGCACCACCCCGGTGCCGTTGCCGCGCGGATAGCGCACCGCGATCGGGCTACTGTCGTGGAGCGCCATCGTGTGGACCATGTGGACGAGTTCGGCCTCGTCCGCCGCCGCCATCACGACGAAATTGGGCAGCGTCGCGAGATAGGTGACGTCGAACGACCCGGCATGGGTCGCGCCATCGGCGCCGACCAGCCCGGCGCGGTCGATCGCGAAACGGACTGGCAGGTTCTGGATCGCGACATCGTGGACGACCTGGTCATAGGCGCGCTGGAGGAAGGTCGAATAGATCGCGCAGAACGGCCGCATCCCCTGCGCGGCGAGCCCCGCCGCGAACGTCACCGCATGTTGTTCGGCGATGCCGACGTCGAACGCGCGATCGGGGAACGCCTTGGCGAAGCGATCGACCCCGGTGCCCCCCGGCATCGCCGCGGTAATCGCGACGATGGTGGGATCTCGCTTGGCCTCTTCGACCAGCGCGTCGCCGAACACGTTCTGATACGCGGGCGGCCCCGGCGGCGCCTTCGCCTGCGTGCCGGTGATGACGTCGAACTTCTGGACGCCGTGGTATTTGTCCGCGCTTTCCTCGGCGGGGGCATAGCCCTTGCCTTTCTTGGTCACGACATGGACCAGGATCGGGCCTTCCTCGGCATCGCGGACGTTTTCGAGCACCGGGATCAGATGGTCGAGATTATGCCCGTCGATCGGCCCGACATAATAGAAGCCCAGTTCCTCGAACAGCGTGCCGCCCATCGTCAGCCCGCGCGCGAATTCGTCGGTCTTGCGCGCGGCATTATGGATCGGCCGCGGCAATTTGCGCGCGAACTTGCGCAGGATATCGCGCAATCCCAGGAATTCGCGGCTCGACACGATTCGGCTGAGATAGGCCGACAGCCCCCCCACCGGCGGCGCGATCGACATGTCGTTGTCGTTGAGGATCACGACGAGCCGGTTGCCCGCCTTCTCGGCGTTGTTCATCGCCTCGTACGCCATCCCCGCCGACATCGACCCATCGCCGATCACCGCGATCGCCTTGCCGGGCCGGTCGGTCAGCCGGTTCGCGGTCGCGAAGCCGATCGAGGCAGAAATCGAGGTCGACGAATGCGCCGCGCCGAACGGATCATATTCGCTCTCGCTGCGCTTGGTGAAACCGCTCAGCCCCCCGCCCTGGCGCAGCGTGCGAATCCGGTCGCGGCGCCCGGTCAGGATCTTGTGCGGATAGCATTGGTGGCCGACGTCCCACACCAGCCGGTCACGTGGAGTGTCGAACACATAATGGATCGCAGTCGTCAGTTCGACGACGCCCAGCCCCGATCCCAGATGCCCGCCGGTGGTGCCGACCGCCGAGATCACCTCGGCGCGCAATTCGTCAGCGAGTTGGCGCAGCTGATCGGGCTTCAGCGCGCGCAGGTCGGCGGGGACATGGATCGTATCGAGCAATGGCGTCGTGGGAAGTTCGGACATCCTACCCGCTTACTCCCGTCGGGCCGCGCTTGTCGATTGCCGCTGCGCCATCGGCCCGATTCGACCAATCGCGCGACTCAATCGCAATCGGCGCACTTCCCGCGCACCTCGATCACCGGGCGCTCGGGCGAGAAACCGGCGGCCACCGCAGCGCTTCTGACCCCGCGCGTGATGACATCGTCGTCAAGATGGGTCGTCTGCCCGCACGAATCGCACACCAGGAAGATACAGTCGTGGAGGCAATCGGGGTGCGCGTTGGTGATATAGGCGTTGGCGCTTTCGACCCGGCGGACCAGGTTCGCGCCGACGAACAGGTCGAGGATCCGATAGATGCTGTTCGCGGCGACCCGGCGACCTTCGCGCTTCGACACCGCCTCGGCGATGTCATAGGCGCTGGCCGGCTTATCGAACTGCGCAAGCGCGTCGAACACGCTGGCGCGCATGCTGGTCCATTGCTCGCCCGATTTCTCGAGCGTCGCCTGCGCTACCGTGGCCAGTTCCAGGCCCTGCGGTTCGTGATGATGATGCGCGTGTCCGGCCATGTCCGCAAATCTAGGGGGTCGCGGGGGGCGCGGCAAGCGCGGGCAAGTCAACTCAGTAGGTCGCGCGCCGATTGAGGTCATGCCCGAACGCGAGCAGCCCGACGCCGATCACCGTCCACAGCGTCTCCAGCCCGCTGCCGTCGTGGGGCAGGTGCATCGCCCCCCCCATCACGCCAAGGCCCAGCGATCCCATCATCGCGGGCATCGCATAGCCATGTTCCATCACCCCGCGGCCCAGCGCGATCGCGCCCAGGATGATCGCGAACGTCAGCCCTATTTCGTGGAAAATTGGGTTTAGCAGCACCCCGCCCGCCGCCGATAGCATCGCGAGTAACACCGCGCTGGCCAGGCAATGGACCACGCACAGCCCCGACAGCGCGATCGCGATCCGATCGAGTCCGGCGAGCAGTGGGGGTCGAATCGCGGTCGTCATGTCGACGTCGTAGGTAGGCCGGTTCACTCAAGGTGACAATATCTCATCGCAAGCTTTTTTTCGCGCCACGCTTGGCGACCCGGCGACGCGGGAGTAGGCGCGGCGCCATGCTTCAACCCAGCGCCGCCTTCCTTTCCCCCGCGCGTCCGCGCACGCTCGCGCGTTGGCTGTACGTCGTCGCCGCGATGATCGTCGGAATCGTCGTGGTCGGCGGGATCACGCGGCTGACCGAATCGGGGCTGTCGATCACCGAATGGAAGCCGTTGACCGGGATCGTCCCCCCGATCACCAACCCCCAATGGCAGGCGGAGTTCGCCAACTATCGCCGCATCCCGCAATATGCGGCGCTGAACAGCGGGATGACGCTCGCCGGGTTCAAGGCGATCTTTTTCTGGGAATATCTCCACCGATTCCTCGGCCGCTTCATCGGCCTCGCCTATCTGGTGCCGCTGATCTGGTTCGCGGTGCGACGGCGAATCCCCACTGGCTATACCGGGCGGCTGATCGCGCTGTTCGCGCTGATCCTCCTGCAGGGAACGTTCGGCTGGCTGATGGTCAAATCGGGACTGACCGACCGGACCGAGGTCGCGCCCGGCTGGCTGGCGCTCCATCTCGTCACCGCGCTGTTCACGCTGGCCGGGATGGTTTGGACCGCGCTCGATCTGCGCGCGCTCGATGGCGCGCCGTACCGCGGACCTGCCCGGTTGCCGCTGGTGGGGCTCGTCGCGTTGGTCGGCCTGTTCGTCCAGATCATGTTCGGCGCGTTCACCGCGGGGTTGCGCGCGGGCTATGCCTTCGCGAGTTGGCCGCTAATGGGCGACCGGCTGTTCCCCGCAGACGTGCCGATGCTCCACCCCACGTGGACCAACGCGATCGACAACCCGATCGTCGTCCAGTTCATCCACCGCTGGTGGGCGTTCGCCGCCGCCGCCGCGCTGGTCTGGCTCGCGGTCGCCGCGACCCGCGCAGGGTCGAAGGCGGGTTTCTGGGTCGTCGGGCTCGTCACGCTCCAGATATTCCTCGGCATCGCCACGCTGATGACCGGGGTGATGATCGACGTCGCGGTCGCGCACCAGGCCAATGCGGCACTCCTGCTGATCGCCACCGTCATCGCCGCTCACGCGGTTGCTACACGGCGCCAGGTATCCCGATACCCGTCAGCAAACCCCCGGTTTGCTTGACTTCCCTGACCACTTCGATCACTGACCCTGCATTCGCGTCGCCCTTAGGGTCGGCGCGTATTTCATTCTGGAAGGTCCAAGCCCCATGAAGGCGCTCATGAAGACCACCAAGTCGGTTAAGCCGCACGAGGTGGAGAAGAAATGGCATATCGTCGACGCCACCGACCTGGTGGTCGGTCGCGCCGCGGTGGTCATTGCCAACGTCCTGCGCGGCAAGCACAAGACGAGCTTTACCCCGCACGTCGATTGCGGCGACAATGTCGTCGTCATCAACGCCGACAAGATCCGCTTCACCGGCAACAAGGCTGCGAAGAAGATCTATTACAAGCACACCGGTTATGCCGGCGGCATCAAGGGTGTCACCGCAGCCAAGGTGCTCGAGGGCCGGTTCCCTGAGCGCGTGCTCGAAAAGGCGATCGAGCGGATGATCCCGCGCGGCCCTCTGGGGCGTGACCAGATGCGCAACCTGCGTATCTTCAAGGGCGCCGAGCATCCGCACGAGGCCCAAAGCCCCGAGCTTCTCGATATCGCTGGCATGAGCCGCAAGAACAAGGTGGGCCAGTAATGACCGACAACCGCCAATCGCTTTCCGATCTCGCCAGCCTGACCCAGACCCCCGCGACCGACGGCAGCGCCGCCGCGGCAGCGTCCGCGGGCACCGAGGGTGGCACCACCCCGGCCGCGCCCCCCGTCTCGACGATGCCGCTGCGTGAACAGATCATCGACAAGCAGGGCCGCGCCTATGCCACCGGTCGCCGCAAGGATGCGGTCGCCCGCGTCTGGCTGAAGCCGGGCAGCGGCAAGATCACGATCAACGGTCGCGATCAGGAAGTGTATTTCGCACGCCCCACGCTTCGCCTCGTCCTCAATCAGGTGTTCGGCGTGACCGAGCGTGAAGGCCAGTACGACGTCGTCTGCACCGTCAAGGGGGGTGGCCTGTCGGGCCAGGCCGGCGCGGTCAAGCACGGCATCAGCCAGGCGATTACCCGCTACGAACCGACGCTGCGCGCAGCGGTGAAGGCAGCAGGCTTCCTGACCCGCGACAGCCGCACCGTCGAGCGCAAGAAGTACGGCCGCGCCAAGGCCCGCAAGAGCTTCCAGTTCTCGAAGCGCTAATCGGGCACCCCGGGATTGCGCCAGCAATCCCGGGAGATGCCACGGCTGCCCCGTCGTCGTCACCCCAGCGAAGGCTGGGGTCTCCCTCGATCACGCGATGACGTTAGATTAATCAGGCCCTGAACCGTTCGCCCTGAGCTTGTCGAAGGGCGGTGAGTCTCACCGTGCTGCGACAGGCTCAGCACGAACGGGCATATAAAAGTTATCGCGCTTTAGCGACCAAGCATGAGATGCCAGCCTGCGCTGGCATGACGAGGAGGGGAGGAACGGGACCCTACTCCACCGCCGCCACCATCCGCGGCGTGGCGTCCTGCCCCGCCACCCGCGCGACCAGCGCATAGAAGAACCCGTTGAAATCCGCCGCCGCCTGCCAGTCGATCAGCTGGTCTAGGTCGTCCTGCGGTTTGTGATACCCGGTCTTGTACCATTGCCGATAGATCGCCTCGCTCTTCGTGCCAGGCTTGTAGCCGAACACGAACGCGGTCGCGGGGATGCCCGCCTGCAGGAACGGCCAGTGATCCGCGCGGCGCAGCAGGTTGCGTTCGGGCTCGGGATCGCGCTGCACCGCGATCCCCCTCGCCTCCGCCACCGCGCGGACATCGTCCCCCAGTGTCGTCGTATCGAGCGCGTGGACGGTCAGCAGCTTCAGCGGAAAGATCGGGCGGAGCTGGTCGAGGTTGATGTCGGCGGCGATCCGCGGCTTGGGGCTCGTCGGATGCGCGACAAACCAGCGCGCACCGAGCAGTCCCTTTTCCTCGCCGGTAAACGCCGCGAACAGGATCGGACGGCGCAGCCCCCTGCCTTGCAACCGCTGCGCCTCGCGGATCAGCAGCGCGACATAGGCCGCATCGTCGAGCGTGCCGTTGTAGAGGCCATCGCCATTGACGGGCTCGCCATGGCCGTAGCCGTCGAGATGTGCCGACAGCACGATCGCCTGACCGGCCAGCGCGGGGTCGGTGCCGGGCAGCATCCCGAGCACGTTGGCCGATTGGATCCGCCGCCGCGCCAGCGTGAAGGTCGCATGGAAGCGGTCGGCCAGATAGAAGTTCGGCAGCGGCCGCCCCGCGCTCCCCTTTGCGATCAACGCCGCGGCATCGCGGCGCGCAGGGCCAATCAGCGTGGCCAGCGAGGCGGCGTTGAGCGTCATACGCACGAACGGGTCGGTATCGAGTTTCGCATCGGCCAGCGTCACGCTACGGCTATACGCATAGGGCCAGCGCGGCGGTTCAACCGCAAAGCCCGGATCGGCGATCGTCAGCATCCCGACGCCCCCACCCTTGCGCACCGCCGCCTCGCGCGCGGCACCGCTAGGCAGCCCGTCGCGGTGCGTGCCGTGGCAAATCACCAGCTTGCCGCGCACGTCGCCGATCGCGTCGGCCCCGCAATAGCCGCGATAAACCAACCCCGCGTCGATCGTCGTCGGCATCGCCTCGCTCGGCGACAGCGCCAGATCGTAGAGCAGCCGCAGCGGACGATTCCCCACCGCGATCGTCGAACGCCGCACCGCGATCTCGTGCATCGGCACCTGCTGATACCAGCCGCCCTCGCCCGCGGGCTTCAACCCCGCCGCCGCGAACTTCGCCGCGACCAGCGCGGCGGCGCGGTCGTACCCCGGCGACCCGGTGTCGCGCCCCGCCATCGCATCGCCCGACAGCTCACCGGTGATCGCCCACCACGCGCGCGTATCGGCATCGGTCGGCGCATCCTTGCGCGCATCGGCGGCGGTGCCGAGCAACAGCGCGGCGGTGGCGGTAAGCGCGATCCGGAATTTCATGCACGATCCTTGCAAATCTTCACCACCCCGCCGAACGCCGGGGCCCATGTGGAAAGGTAGATGTAACGGAGCACAGCGTCCATCACGCCCGCCAAAAGCGCCTTCACCGCGCCATCGTCACGATCCGCGTCCCGATCCGCTCGGCTTCCTCGGGATCATGCGTCACCATCAGGATCGGCAGCGTCAGCACGTCGCGGATATGCTCGATTCCCCGCATCACCTCCTCGCGGCGCGCGCGGTCGAGCGAAGACAGCGGCTCGTCGAGCAACAGGAACGCCGGATCGCTCAACAACGCGCGCCCGATCGCGACCCGCCGCGCCTCGCCCCCCGACAGCGACCGCGGCCACCGATCGAGCAGATCGTCGATTCCAAGAAAACCCGTCACCGTGGTAACGTCGACGCCCGCCGCCGCACCATAGGTCAAATTCGCGCGCACGCACTGGTGCGGGAACAGCCGCGCCTCCTGAAAGACATAGCCCGCGCGCCGCCGCTCGATGGGGACGTCGACCCCCGTGCCGAACAGCATCTCGCCGCCGACGACGATCCGCCCACGATCGGGGCGCAGCAACCCCGCGACCATGTTGAGCACGCTCGTCTTGCCGACCCCCGACGGTCCGAACAACACCGTCGCCCCGTCGCCCGCGACCATTTCCAGCGCGACATCGATCTCGCCGAGCCGCTTGGCGACGGTAATCTCAAAGGACATGGAACCCCCGCCCCGCGCGCCGTGCGAGCAGTTCGGACGCGACCAGCGCGGCGAGGCTCAGCGTGACCGAGATCGCTGACAGCCTGAGCGCCATAGCATCGCCATTGGGCTGCTGGAGCATCGAATAGATCGCCAGCGGCAGCGTCCGCGTTTCACCCGGCACGTTGCTGACGAAGGTGATCGTCGCGCCGAATTCGCCGATCGAGCGCGCGAACCCCAACACCGCCCCCGCGAGAATGCCCGGCACGCTGAGCGGCAGCGTCAGCGTCCAGAACACCCGCCCTGGCCCCGCCCCCAGCGTCCGCGCAGCATTCTCAAGCCGCCGGTCGACCGCCTCGATCGACAGCCGCATCGCGCGCACCATCAGCGGCAACGCCATCACCCCCGCCGCGATCGCCGCGCCAGTCCAGCGGAACAGCACGCTGATCCCGAACCAGCGCTCGAGCGGCCCGCCGATCGGTCCCGCGGGGCCGAACGCGAGCAGCAACACCCACCCCGTCACCACCGGCGGCACCACCAGCGGCAGATACACGATCGCCTCGACCAGCAACCGCCCCGGAAATCGCACGCGCGCGAGCAGCCACGCCAGCGCGAACGCGATCGGCAGCGTGACCATCATCGCCACCCCGCCGACCTTCAGCGACAGCACGACGACGGTCCATTCCTCCGCGCTCGGCATCTACCGCGCGTTGAACCCGTAGCGCGCGAAAATCGCCTTGCCCGCGCGGCTGATCAGGAACCGCCTGAATCCTTCGGCCTCAGCATTGGTCGAGGTCTTGAGCCGCGCGACCGGATAAGTGATCGGCGGATGCGTATTCTCGGGGAACACGCCTGCGATTCTGACGCTGGGCGATGCCTTGGCGTCGGTGGCGTAAACGATCCCGAGCGGCGCCGCCGCGCGCTCGACCAGCGCCAGCGCGGCGCGGACATTCTCCGCACCGACGACCTTGGCCTCGACCTGCGCCCACACCCCCAGCGCCGTCAGCGCGGCCTTGCCGTATTTTCCCGCGGGCACCGAATTCGTGTCCGCCATCGCCAACGGCCCCGCGGTCAGCACCCGCGCCAGCGCGGCGGGTGGGCGCACCGGAATCCGCACCCTGCTCGCCTTGGGCGCCACGACGACGAGCCGGTTGGCGAGAAAGGTGACGCGGGTCGACGTCACGATCAGGTCGCGCTTGGCGAGGTCGTCCATCCAGTCTTCGTCGGCCGACACGAACAGGTCGGCCGCGCCGCCGCTCTCGACCTGCCGTGCCAGAGCCGATGACGCCGCAAACGACACCACCGGGCACGGATGCCCCCGCTTCGCCCACGCATCCGCCACCGCGGTCATCGATTCCTGCAGGCTTGCCGCCGCCAGCACCAGCGGCCCCTTGCGCTCTGCCGCGTGCGCCGCAATGGGAGCCGACACCATCCCGATCGCCGCAGCGGCGACGATGATTCGGCGTGTGATATGATCGTCCAGCATACCCCTTCTATAGATCGCTCGTCGCGGCACGCCAGCGGACCCCGCACCCAGGACACCGCACGATGACCCGATCGACCCTGCTCGTATCGCTCGCAGCCGCGCTCCTGCCCGCTACCGCGCACGCCGAAGACGGTAAGCTCGACATCAGCCTCGAGTTGCGCGCCCGGCTCGAACCGATCGGCGGACAGTTCCGCCCCTCCCCCGCGCCCCACAACGATCAGGCGCTGCTGCTCCGCACCGCGCTGTTCGCCGAATATGACGCGGGGCCGTTCCGCATCGGCGGCGAAGTGGTCGATGCGCGCGCCTATCTCGAAAAGCGCCGCTCGTCGGCGGGTACGACCGAGATCGACGCGCTCGAACCGATCCAGGCCTATGTCGCGACCGATCTCAGCGACGTCGCGATGGCCAAGGCAGGGCGGTTCGTCCTCAACCTCGGTTCGCGCCGCCTGATCGCGCGCAACAATTTCCGTAACACCATCAACGCCTTCACCGGCATCCAGGGCGTGTTCGGCGACGCGAGGCTCGGCGCCACCGCGTTCTGGACCGTCGCGCAGACCCGTTTGCCGACCCATGTCGATGGCCTGCGCGACAACAGGATCGAACTCGACCGCGAACGCGGCAGCCCGCATCTGTTCGGCGTTTTCACCCACGCCAAGACCGCGGTCGGCACGCTCGAAGCCTATGGCTATCGCCTCGCCGAAAACGACAGCCGCGACATCCTGACCCGCAACCGGCATCTGTGGACGGTCGGCGCGCGCCTGGTTCGCGCCCCTGCCGCGAATGCCTGGGACTATGAACTCGAAGCGGCGGGCCAAGGCGGCCATGCGCGCGCCTCCGCCCGCGCGACCGACGTCGCCGACCGCCCCGTCCACGCCGGATTCGTCCACGCGACGGTCGGGCGGACGCTGCCCGGTGCATGGAAGCCCCGCATCGCGCTGCTCGCCGATTATGCGACCGGCGAACGATCAGGGCGGAGCATCACCCGGTTCGACACGCTGTTCGGCGCGCGCGTGTTCGAATTCGGCCCGACCAGCCTGTTCGGCGCGGTCCAGCGCGCCAACCTCGTCAGCGTCGAGCTGCTCGGCGAGGTGAAGCCCGACGCGCGCAGCGACGCGCTCCTCGCAATCCGCCCCCTGTTCCTGGCCAGCGCCACCGACAGCTTCGCGACCACCAATGTCGCCGACCCTACGGGTAACGCGGGCACCCACGCCGGGACCCAGATCGAGGCGCGCTATCGCCGCTTCCTCGTCCCCGACACGCTGCGCGTCAGCGTCGGCGGCGCGTATCTCGCCAAGGGTCGCTTCCTGCGCGACGCGGCCAATGCTCCCACGACCGGCGACACCATCTACGGCTTCGTCGAGCTGACCGCGACGCTCTGAACCGTGCGCGGCAGCCACCGCTAGCCGCTCTCACCCGCCCGTGCGTCGCCCTCGCCCTCGATCCCCGCGCTGCCGATCGACCGATCGACCAGCCCGCTCGCGCTCATCCACCAGAACAGCAGCACGCCGGGGAATGCGATCAGCGTCGTGCCCCAATAGAAATCGACATAGCCGAACCGTTCGACCAGCCCGCCCGCCGTCGTCGCGGTCAGCAGTCGTCCGACGACGCTCGCCGCTGCGGAAATCAGCGCATATTGCGCCGCGGTAAAGCGCAGGTCGCACAGCGCGGAGAAATAAGCGACGACCGCGACGCTGCCGATCCCGCTGGTGAAATTCTCGAACCCGATCGTCCCCGCCAGCCCCCAGTTGCTGTGTCCCGCCATCGCCAGCAGAGCGAAGCTTGCGTTCGACACCGCCATCAGCAAGAGGCTGATCAGCACCGATTTCTTGAGCCCCAGCTTCGAATACAGCGCGCCGCCGACGAACACCCCAATCAGATACGCCCAGAACCCGACGCCGACGTCGTAGATCGCGATCTCGTCGTTGCTGAACCCCAGATCGTTGAGCATCAGCCGCAACACGATATTAGCCAACGTGTCGCCGATCTTGTGGATCAAGATGAACGTCAGGATGATCATCGCGCCCTCGCGGCGGAAGAATTCGGCGAACGGCCCCGCGACTGCGCTCACCATTTCGCCGATGCCGCGCCGCCTGACGGGCTCGCGATGCCGCTCGGGTTCGCCGATCACCAGCCCGGTCACGATCGCGGGCAGCACGAACGCCGCGCACGCCAGATAGCCGACCGCCCAGCCGAACCGCGCCGACAGCACCAGCGCCAGGCTCGCCGCCCCGACATTGCCGATCCGATAGCCATATTGCGACATCCCCGATCCGACGCCGAGTTGATACGGCTTGAGCTGCTCGATCCGATAGGCATCGATGACGATGTCGAACGTCGCACCCGCGAATCCCACCAGCACCGCGGCGATGATCGTCCCCGACAGATCGGTCGTCGGCCGCGCGAAGGCGAGGTTCGCGACCGCCGCCACCACCAGCGCGCCCGCGAACAGCAACCATGACACCCGCTGGCCGAGCCCCCCGATCAGCGGCAGTTTCACGCTGTCCACCGCCCACGCCCACAACGGTTTCAGGTTATAGACCAGGAACCCCAGCGTGAACGCGGTGATCGTCGATTTGGTCAGCCCGTCCTGCGCCAACCGGCTGGTCAGCGTCGCGCCGATCATCGCGATCGGAAAACCCGATGACAGCCCCAGCGTGAACGCGATCAGCGGCCCTTTTTCGACATAGGGTTTCAGCCCGTCGATCCAGCTCGTCGTCCCTGCCGCTGTCGTCATTCGCGTCTTGCCCCTCACCCGATAAACGCCGACACTAGCCGCAAAACAACGAGAGGACAGCCATGAACGTGGCCACCAGGATCGCGCCGACCGCAGGCCAGATGGCGCTCGCCGCAACGCTGGCGGGCGGCGGCACCCGCCGCGCCGATGCGATCACGCATGTCGACGCCGCGGTCTATACCGATCCCGCGCGCCACGCCGCCGAACAGCGCGCGATCTTTGCGTCCGCCCCGCTCGTCATCGCACCATCCGCGCTGTTGCCCGAACCTGGCATGGCGGTGCCGCACGACGGCTTCGGCAAGCCGCTGCTCGTCACCCGCGACAAGGCGGGCGTCGCGCACGTGTTCCTCAACGTCTGCCAGCATCGCGGCACCCGACTGGTCGAGGGCAGCGACGTCGTCTGCCAATCGCGGCTGGTGTGTCCCTATCACGCCTGGAGCTACACGCTCGACGGCCGCCTCACCGCACTGCCCCGCCCCGATGCGTTTCCGGGGCTCGACAAGACCGACTTAGGCCTGAAGCCGCTCCCGACCCACGAAGCGGGCGGCCTCATCTGGTTCTCGTTCGACGACGCCGCCGATTTTTCGCATCCGGAAGCGCTGGGGCATGATTTCGACGCGTTCGGCCTTGCCGGACAGTATCTCTTCCGCCGCCGCACCCACGACGTCGCCGCGAACTGGAAGCTGATCATGGACGCCTTCCTCGAAAGCTATCACGTCCAACGCCTCCACGCCGCGACGATCGGCCCGTTCTTCAAGGACGGCGTCTCGACCGGCGACAAGATCGGCCCGCATCAGCGCAGCGCGGTCGGGCGCGAGGTCGAACAGGCGGCGGTCGAGGCGGAGGACTGGCCGACGCTGCGCCGCGCGATCACCTATACCTATCAGATGTTCCCCGGCACCGTGCTCATCGTCAGCCCCGATTACGTCAACCTGATGATCCTGATGCCCCAGGCGCACGATCGCGTGCTGGTCGAGGATTTCATGCTGATCCCCGAAGCCCCCGCGTCCGACAAGGCGCTGGCACATTGGGAAAAGAGCTGGAACCTGCTCGACGGCGGGGTCTTCGCTGCGGAGGATTTCCGCGCCGCCGAACTCG
Organism: Sphingomonas oligophenolica; assembly: GCF_006438955.1. GTDB lineage: Bacteria > Pseudomonadota > Alphaproteobacteria > Sphingomonadales > Sphingomonadaceae > Sphingomonas > Sphingomonas oligophenolica_A. The sequence continues at coordinate 52,665 of NZ_RCZK01000006.1, forward strand.
GCCAGCAGGGGCTGTCGTCGGGCGCGATCGACCGGATCACGCTCGGCGCGCTCGAAACCGGGATCCGCCACTTCCACGACGAGGTCGACGCGCGGCTGTAGTCCTCCCCGCGCTCACGCCTTCTCGAACATCCGGAACCCCTGCGGCAACCGCTTCACCTTGCGTCCCGCGGCGTGCGCCTCGATCGCGTCGATCGCGCCGATCAGGTCGCGCTGGTCGTACGGCTTGATCAGGCAGCCGCGCGCAAACTCGCTGCCCTCGCCCGAAAAATGCCCGGTCACGAACATCACCGCGACGCCCCGCGCGAACGCCGCGCGCGCGACATCGACCCCCGATCCATCCGCCAGATTGACGTCGACCAGCACCAGGTCGATCGCGGTTCCCTCGTCGATCAGCGCAATCGCCTGCGCGACGCGATCGACCGTCCCCACCACGACGAAATCCTGTTCGGTCAGCAGATGCTCGGTATCGAACGCGACCAGCGGCTCGTCCTCGACGATCAGGAGTCGCACGATCGATCGCTTCTTCTTCCCGAACAACATCGCCGCCTGCCCTCGTTACGCTACCGTCCCCCTAACGCGCAGCAGGCCAATCGAGTCGCAAATATTTTCGCGTCGCGCGCCTATTCCATGTATGCGCGCGCCATGCCGCCCCCAACAGACGATAAACCGACTGGCGACACGCCAACCGACGCCAAGCCGACCGACGCCAAACCGACTGACGCCAAACCCGGCCACCGCATCGCCAAGCTGCTCGCGCGCGCGGGCGTAGCGTCGCGTCGCGAAATCGAACGGATGATCGCAGATGGCCGCGTCGCGCTCGACGGCGTCGTGCTCGATACCCCGGCGACGATCCTGCGCACGCTGGCGGGGGTCACCGTCGACGGCCAGCCCGTCGCCGCGGCGGAAGCAACGCGGCTGTTCCTCTACCACAAGCCCACCGGGCTGCTCGTCACCGAACATGATCCCGCGGGCCGCCCGACGATCTACGACCGGCTGCCGCAGGGGCTGCCCCGCCTCGTCCCCGTCGGTCGGCTCGATTTCAACACCGAAGGGCTGCTGCTCCTGACCACCGATGGCGGGCTGAAACGCCAGCTCGAACTCCCCTCGACCGGGGTCGAACGCGCGTATCGCGCGCGCACCTATGGCCGGGTGTCGCAGACCCAGCTCGAGGATCTGGCCGACGGGATCGAGATCGAGGGCATGCGCTACGGCTCGATCAACGCTAACATGGAACGCCGCACCGGCGCCAATGCGTGGATCGAGATGATCCTGACCGAAGGCAAGAACCGCGAAGTCCGCCGCGTCCTCGAACATCTCGAACTCGAGGTCAGCCGCCTGATCCGCACCCGCTATGGCCCGTTCCTGCTTGGCGACCTCGCACCCGGCGAGATCGGCGAGGTCAAGCAGAACGACCTCGTCAACTTCCGCAAATGGCTCGACAGCCCGAAGCGCGGCAACGCCGCCGACGAGCCCGTCGTCACCGTCGACGCGCGCAAACCGCCACCACGTCCCGCGACTCCGACCAGCGAACCGCAGGGCCGACTCCGCGTCGCCCGCGCGCCGCGCGCCGCGCCGGTCCGACCCCCGGCAACCCGCGATGCTCCGGCGGATCGCACGCCGCGCGACGACGCGCCGCCCAGCTTCCAGAAGCGTGGCTCGCCGCGGCCCCCGCTCGGCGCCAAACAGACCAGCCGCAGCGCCGCGGGGCGTCCCGGCGCCGCGCCGCGCCCCGAATCGTCCAACCCGCGGCCACCCACGCGGCCGACCCGCCCCACTAAAGGGCCAGCGGACGGTCGCGGTCGTCCGCCGCGGGGCAAGCGCTGATGCGCGTCATCGCGGGCGAATGGCGCGGGCGTCCGCTGGTCGCGCCCAAGGGCGACGCCACCCGCCCGACCGCGGACCGGATGCGCGAGGCGCTGTTCTCGATGCTCGCCAGCCGCCTCGGCAGCTTCGAGGATCTCGCCGTCGCCGATCTCTTCGCAGGGTCGGGCGCGCTCGGGATCGAGGCGCTGTCGCGCGGCGCGGCGTCGTGCCTGTTCGTCGAACACGACCGCGCCGCGCTCGATGCGCTGAAGGCCAATCTCGCCAAGCTTGGCGCCGCGCCGCCCGATCGCCGCGCCGACGTCCGCGCCACGTCGGTGATGGCGCTCGGCCACGCGCCCGCGCCACTCGACGTCATCATGATGGACCCGCCCTATGGCTCGGGCGCGGGCGTCGTCGCGCTCGACAAGCTCGCGCGGCTCGGCTGGATTGGCCCGGCGACCTGGGTCAGCATCGAAACCGCCAAGCCCGAAGAGGTGATCCTCCCTGGCTTCGCGATCGACGCCACCCGCGTCCACGGCAAGGCGCGCCTCACCCTGCTGCACCGCGCCGACTGACGCGCCCGCGCGCGCGCGGGCGCGATAAACGTCAGATCAATCATACCCTAAACCATTCGCCCTGAGCTTGTCGAAGGGCGGTGAGTCTCACCGTGCTTCGACAAGCTCAGCACGAACGAGTGAAGTGAGGTCGCCGCGCCCAATACGGCGGCGTCAAATCCCCGCGGCGCGAACCACGGCCAGCAGCACCCAGTACAACCCGCCCGACAACAGCATCGCGGCGGGAAGCGTCAGCAGCCACGCCAGCGCCATGTGGAACATGGTGCGGCGCTGGAGCCCCGCGCCGTTGGCGACCGCCGCGCCCGCGACGCCCGAGGTCAGGATCTGCGTGGTCGATACCGGCAAGCCCAGCCGTTCGGCGATCAGGATCATCGCCGCCGCGGTCAATTCGGCCGATGCGCCCATGCCATAGGTCAGGTGGGTCTTCCCGATCCGTTCACCGACGGTGACGACGATCCGCTTCCACCCCACCATCGTGCCGAGCCCCATCGCCAGCGCGACCGTGATCTTGACCCACAGCGGGATGAATCGCGTACCCTGTTGCAGCTGTCCGGAATACGCCTTCAACGCCGCGGTCTCGGGCGCGGTCAAGGTCGCCTTCGCGGTGTCGTTCGCCAGCATCAGCTTGGTCGTGTCGAGCACCAGATACATGTCGTTGCGCAGGTTGGGGGTCGCCGCCGCGGGCACCTTGCTCAGCGCGCCATAACCACCGATTCGCTGGCCGAGGTCGTTCGAAATCGCCGCCAGCCCGCCGAATACGGCTGGGGTCGCGACCCGCTTGGTCTGGAGCGCGCGGGTCACGGTCGTCCGTGCCGCGGCGAGATTCGCAGGCGCCGTCCCGTGCGCCGCGAAGGCGGAGACCGCGGCGTTCGCGGTCTGGACAAAGGCGGGGGTCGCGCTGTCGGGGACGGTGCGGTTGAGCGCATAGGCGGTGGGTGCGCAGCCGATCAAGATCAGCATGATCAGCCCCATCCCCTTCTGCCCGTCGTTGCCGCCATGCGCGAAGCTCACCGCGGTGCAGGTGAAGATCAGCAGCGCACGGATGCCCTTGGGCGGCGGCGCGTCGGTGGCGGGCTCGCGGTACAGCTTGGGATCGCGGATCAGCTTCTTCATCGTGTACAGCAGCAGCAGCGCGCCGATGAAACCGAGTACGGGTGCCATCAGCAGCCCGCTCAGCACCTTCTCCGCCTGGCCCCATTCGACCCCCGCGGTGCCGCTGGCGCCGTTGATCAGCTGGTTGGCGAGTCCCACCCCCAGGATCGACCCGATCAGCGCGTGGCTCGACGAATTGGGAATCCCGACATACCAGGTCGCGAGATTCCACAGCACCGCCGCGATCAGCAACGCGAAGATCATCGCGAACCCGGCAGCGCTGCCGATGTGCAGGATCAGGTCGACCGGCAACAACGTGATGATCGAATAGGCGACCGCGCCGCTCGAGAACATCACGCCCGCGAAATTCCACACCCCCGACCACACCACCGCGACCACCGGCGACATCGAATTGGTGTAGATCACGGTCGCGACCGCGTTGGCGGTGTCGTGGAAGCCGTTGACGAATTCGAACCCCAGCGCGATCACCAGCGCCAGCCCGAGGAACAGGAACACCCCCGTCGCCATCTGTTCGCCGACCATCGCGGTGTCGCTCGCGATGCTGATTCCGGCATAGCCGAGCCCGCCGATCATCAGCGCCAGAAACGCCCATCGCCCCGCGGGATGCACCGCGCCATCGAGCCGAGGGCCACGCGCAGGCGATAGCGATTCGCTGCCTGTCAAAGCTGTGGATGCCATGCGCATCGCTCTCGCGGATTTACGTGACGGTTTCGTGACAGCGGGCCGCGCGCTTGCCCCCCGCACTCGCGTTCCCTACCTGTTCACCGGTGACCGACACCAACCTGCAAGACCCGCCCTACCTCGCCGGGCTCAACCCGCCCCAGCGCGAGGCGGTGCTGACCACCGATGGCCCCGTCCTCGTCCTCGCGGGCGCGGGCACGGGCAAGACCGCGGCGCTCACCGCGCGGCTCGCGCACCTGCTGTGGACCCGCAAGGCGTATCCCTCCGAAATCCTCAGCGTCACCTTCACCAACAAGGCCGCGCGCGAGATGCGCCTGCGCGTCGGCAAGCTCGTCGGCGATGTCGTCGAGGGGATGCCCTGGCTCGGCACCTTCCACGCGATCGGCGCCAAGATGCTGCGCCGTCACGCCGAGCTCGTCGGGCTGCAATCGAACTTCACGATCCTCGACACCGACGACCAGCTCCGCCTGATCAAACAGCTCATCCAGGCCGCCGACCTCGACGAGAAACGCTGGCCGGCGAGGCAAGCCGCGGGGCTGATCGACGACTGGAAGAACCGTGGGCTCGTCCCCGCCGACATCGATGCGGGCGAAAGCGAACGCTATGCCAACGGGCGCGGCGGCGAGCTCTATGCCGCGTATCAAACCCGCCTCAGGGCGCTCAACGCCTGCGACTTCGGCGACCTGCTGCTCCACATGCTCGTGATCCTGAAGACCCACCGGGATGTGCTCGAACATTATCAGCAGCGCTTTCGCTACATCATGGTCGACGAATATCAGGACACCAATTCGGTCCAGTATCTCTGGCTCCGCCTCCTCGCGCAGCAGCACCGCAACCTGTGCTGCGTCGGCGACGACGACCAGTCGATCTACAGCTGGCGCGGCGCGCAGGTCGAAAACATCCTGAAGTTCGAAAAGGATTTCCCCGGCGCCACAATCGTCCGCCTCGAACAGAATTATCGCAGCACCCCGCACATCCTCGCCGCCGCCAGCGGCGTCATCGCCAACAACGGCGGTCGCCTCGGCAAGGAATTATGGACCGCGCTCAGCGACGGCGAAAAGGTCAAGGTCGTCGGCGTCTGGGACGGGCCCGAGGAAGCGCGCCGCGTCGGCGACGAAATCGAAACCACGCGGCGCAACGGCAAGTCTTTGGACGACGTCGCGATCCTCGTCCGCGCCCAGCACCAGACCCGCGAGTTCGAGGATCGCTTCATCGCGATCGGGATGCCCTACAAGATCGTCGGCGGCTTCCGCTTCTACGAACGCGCCGAAATCCGCGACGCGCTCGCCTACCTGCGCGTCGTCAACCAGCCCGCCGACGACCTCGCCTTCGAACGCATCGTCAACGTCCCCAAGCGGGGCTTGGGCGACAAGGCGGTCGCCAAGGTTCACCAACTCGCCCGCGCCGAAGGCGTCCCCCTGATGACCGCCGCCGCGCGCATCCTCGACACCGACGAGCTCACCCCCCAGGCCCGCCGCGCGCTCGGCAACCTCGTCGGCGACATCGCGCGCTGGCGCGACATGGCGCGCGACATGCCCCACGCCGAACTCGCCCGCCAGCTGCTCGACGAGAGCGGCTACACCGCGATGTACCAGGCCGAAAAATCCGCTGACGCCGCAGGTCGCCTCGAAAACCTCAGCGAACTCGTCCGCGCGATGGAGGAATATGACACGCTCGGCGCGTTCCTCGAACACGTCAGCCTCGTCATGGACAACGAGGGCGCGCGCGACGACCCCAAGGTCACGATCATGACGATCCACGCCGCCAAGGGCCTCGAATTCGACACCGTCTTCCTCGTCGGGTGGGAGGAAGGCCTGTTCCCCTCGCAACGCGCGCTCGACGAAGGCGGCACCCGCAGCCTCGAGGAGGAACGCCGCCTCGCCTATGTCGCGATCACCCGCGCGCGCCGACAGGCGGTCATCATCCACGCCGCCAATCGCCGCATCTATGGCCAGTGGACCAGCAGCATTCCGTCACGCTTCGTCGGCGAACTCCCCGACGCGCACATCGACAGCGAGACGACGATGTCGGGCGGCGCCAGCCTGTGGCAAGCCAACTGGTCCGAACGCGCCGACCCCTTCGCCGACGTGGCGCGCGGCACTGGTCGCGGCCCCGGCTGGCAACGCGCCGCGGGCGCGACGAGCAGCTTCACCACCAAACCCGCCCGCATCGTCGAAAGCCGCGCCAGCGCGGTCAGCCTCGGCAACAAGGGCCGCGACGATCTGTCGGTCGGGATGCGCATCTTCCACCAGAAATTCGGCTACGGCGAGATTGCGGAAATCGAAGGCAACAAGCTCGAGATCGACTTCGAGGCGGCGGGGCGCAAGCGGGTGATGGATTCGTTTGTGACGGTGAGTTAGAGTGAGCCTGTTACAGATATACGGGGGCAGTACAGGTGTTCTGGGATGGAATTTACGCAGCCTATATGACTGGCGCAGATGGACAGGGCTTTGCCATGTTTATTTTTGACAGTGGACGGTTTGTAGGAGCGGACCCCCTTGGGGTGCGATTTGCTGGCGAATACTCTGTAGACACAGACCATGTACTTTCTGGAATAATTTCTGTCACGGTTCCGCCCAATGGCACTGTAATTCAGGGCGTCTCGACCGGATCGGCTGGTTTCAAATATGAAGTCGCTGTTCGCCTCACGAGCGAGATGGCCAAAGGAGATTTCTTTCCTCTTTCTACGCCGCTCGGAGACGTAAATGTTCGTCTAGAGCGATTGACTGGACTGGACGGGCTAAGGTGAGTGCATGGGTAGATCCATCGGTCATTGCAGCGTCGTTGAGTGCGGTCGCAGCGATAGCGGCGGCGGTGGCAACCTGGCGTGGGCCACTCGCTGCGGCTAAAATGGTGAAGCGCTGAGGCAGCAGTCCGCCGACGCGCAGGAAGCCCGACGTATAAAGCTGAACGTATTCGCCGCGATCATGCAAGAACGCGCAGAAATATCCGCCGAGGATTCTGTTCGAGCGCTAAACTTGATCGATCTAGCGTATAGCGACTCGCTTTCTGTGCGAGAAGCTTGGGCAGAACTTTACCAAGCTCTCAATACGGCACCACTCTTGAACCATGTCGTAGACGAACGACTACGTAGACTGCTGAGAGAGATGGCTTCAGACCTTGGGCTGACCCCCAAGCTGCGGCAAGACGATTTTGGCCGCGTTTACTTTCCTACTGCACTGGCAGAAGATCGAAATGTCCGCCGCCTTGAGCGAAGTGCTGCTCTTGCTAGGTTAACAGCATCGACCTCACCTGCTTCTGGCGAAGGTATTGAGACGGGCCAAGACAAGTGGCCGCCAAAGCCACCCCCATCCGCCTAGCTCAAGCCGCCACCCGCTCCACCTTAATCGCCCCCTCCCGCTCACGCGCCACCGCCAGGTCATGCGCCGCCTGCATCCGCATCAGCGTCTCGGCGCGCACGCCGAACGCCTTTTCGAACCGGATCGCCATCTCCGCCGACAGCCCCGCACGCCCGCCGAGCAGATTGCTCATCGCCTGTCGCGTGACGCGCAGTTTCGCCGCTGCCTCGGTGACGTTCAGCCCATGCGGCTCAACGAGTTCGGCGCGCAGCCATGGGCCGGGGTGGACCGCGAAACTGGGATGAAGCGTGATCGCCATCAGTGATAATCCTCCAGGTCCAAATCCTCGATCGCGCCCGCGCCGGTCACGCGAAACGTCATCCGCCAGTTTTTCGTCACCGTCAGCGACCAGCTTCCCGCACGATCGCCGGTGAGCACATGCGCCCCGAAGTTCGGCGGCACCTTCAATTCGTCGGCGGCGTCGATCGCCACGAGATACGCCAGCATGTTGCGCAGCCGGTCGATCAGATTGCCCGGCAAGCCTTTCGCCCTGCCCGCCTCGGCAAAGGATCGCAGCGCTTTGTGACGAATGCTCTCGATCTCCACAGAACTTAGCTAGTCATGGATCTTCAAAGTGTCAAGCGTCGATTTACACGCGACACGGCTCTTATCATCACCGGATTGTTGGAGAACGCCCGCTCTCCGCACCCCACATCGCCGCCATGACCCAGATCCCCTTCACCCCTGTCCCCAGCCGCACCAACCGCCACGACGGCTGGACCCCGGAGCGCCAGCGCGGCTTCATCGCGGCACTCGCGCAGCTCGGTTTCGTCTCTGCCGCCGCGGCGCAGGTCGGCAAATCGGCCAAGTCCGCCTATGCGCTACGCTCCCGCGCGGGTGCCGAGAGCTTCGCCGCCGCCTGGGACGAGGCGGTTGCCGCCGGGTGTTTCCGCGCCACGACGCTGGCAGTGGATCGCGCGGTCAAGGGCGTCGCGGTGCCGGTGTTCTACCGCGGGCTCCAGGCCGGCGAACGCCGCGTCTACGACGACCGCCTGCTCATCGCCGCGCTCCGCCGCTTCAAACCCGATGTCTACGGGAGCGCAATCGAGGACGACGCGCGGTGATGCCACTCGGTTCGTCGCACTTTCGCACGTGACGTCCCCTTACCTTCGTTACCTTTGCGCGGGTTTCCGCGCGAAGGGCCAGTCGACGATTCCGCTCGCCCACAGCGCCCACCACACGATCACCGGCTGCAACAGCAACCGCGGCAGGTGATACCCCAGCCCCAGCCCGGTGCCATGCCCCAGGTCGATGATCGCGTGCTGGATGTTGGCGGGGTACACGCCCACCGCATAGGCCGCGAGCGCCCAGCCCGCGGCGCGGCGGAACCGCACCGTCATCAGCGCCACCGCGCCCGCCAGCTCGCACAGACCGGTCAGGATCACGACCAGCTGCGGGTTGGGCACCCAGGCGGGGACGATCCGCACCATCGCCGCGGTGGTGACGAGATGCGCGACCCCCGCGACCCCGTAGAAGGCGATCAGCAACCACCGCGCGATGGTCCGCCCGCGACCTTCGTCATGCCTATCCATCGATCCGCGCTCCCTCATCCGCACCACCCTGCGCGCGTGGGCGGCGCGACGCCAGCCCGCCGTTCAGGAACGATATCGTTTCACGCTCGTATCGCCCTCACACGGCCCGATTGCCGGGCCACCGAGAGGATCGACGCCATGAAACTCACCCATCTGCTCGCCGCGACGCTCGCGGTATCGACGGTCGGCACCGGTTTTGCCGGTCCCGCCTTTGCCCAGTCCGCGCAACAGGACGCGCGCTTCGCCCAGGCGCAGGCGCGGTTCGATCGCGAATATCAAATCTACAAGCAGGAGGTCGACCGCTATCAGGCGACGCGCGACAACGGTGCCACCTATCGCGATCCCGCGTATCGCGATCCGTATAACGACAATGGGCGGCGCGAAGCCCCCGACGTCTACAATAACGGCAGCAGCTACGGCGACGACCGCGACGAGGGCAATTACGACCCGTCGCGCTACTATCGCCCCGGCACCAATTATCAGGAGCGCACGCTGAGCGCGAACGAGCGCGTCTATGCGGGCTCGAACGGCCAATATTATTGCAAGCGCTCGGATGGCACCACCGGGCTGATCATCGGCGCGGCGGGCGGCGGCGTCCTCGGCAACATCATCGACGGCGGCCATTCGCGCGCGGTCGGCACGTTGCTCGGCGCGGCGGTCGGCGGCTTGGCGGGGCGTGCGGTCGATCAGAACAACAGCCAGGTCCGCTGCCGCTGATCGATGATGGATGATGACGGGCGGGGCCGCGCGGCCTCGCCCACGCGATCAACGTTCGACCGCCATCACCGTCTCGTCGGCATATTTGGCATCACCGGGCTTGAACAGCCCGTTGACCGAAAACGTGCGCGGGGTCAGCCGGATCGCGCTCAGCCCCGCCACCTTGAACGTGCCGAGCTTGATCTCCTTGGGCGGGCGCCCGTCGCGCGCGAGCGTGACCGCATCGATGTGGAGATCGCCGTGCTTGGTGTAGAGTATGTGCGGCGCCAGCGTCATCTCGACGCGGTTATACGTCGCCGCGATCGCTACCTTGCGCACGATCGCCTCCAGGATGATCGGCGTCACGCTCGCGGTGGTCATGGTTAGGGTATCGGCCATACCGCCTATGTAGCCTCTCCATGCTGCGCCGCAACACCGAACCCGCCCGGCGCGGTCATTTTGCGGCAGGCCCCACCAGCTTCTGCGCGAAATAGGTCATCTGCAACGCCTGCAGCCGCGCGCCCTGCTCGATGTCCGCATCGCCCGAATGGCCGCCCGCGGTGTCTTCGTAGAACAGATACGGCAGCCCATATTCCTTCATCCGCGCCGCGAACTTGCGCGCGTGCTGCGGCCCGACCCGGTCGTCCTTGGTCGTCGTCCAGATATAGGGCTCGGGATACGCCACCCCCTTCTTCAGATTCTGGTACGGCGAAATCGTCTCGAGGAACGCTTTCTCCGCGGGCACGCTCACCGATCCATATTCGTCGACCCACGACGCCCCCGCCGCGATCTGTTCGTAGCGGATCATGTCGAGCAGCGGCACCTGGATCGTCACCGCCTTCCACAGATCGGGATGTTGGTTGAACTCCACCCCCATCAGCAACCCGCCGTTCGATCCGCCATAGATGCCCAGCTTGGCGGGACTGGTCAGCTTGCGGGCGAACAGGTCCTTCGCGACGCTGGCGAAATCGTCGTAGATCACCTGCCGCTTGGTCTTGCGCCCCGCATCGTGCCACGCCGGCCCGAACTCGCCGCCACCGCGGATATTGGCAAGGACATAGCTGCCGCCGCGTTCGAGCCACAGCTTGCCGGTGATCGCCGAATAGCCCGGCGTCATCGACACCTCGAACCCGCCATAGGCGGTCATGATCGTCGGCGTCGTCCCATCGAGCGTGATGCCCTTCTTGTGGACGATGAAATACGGCACCTTGGTGCCGTCGGTCGAGGTCGCCTCGAACTGCTCGACCACAAGGTTGGACGCATCGAATTTCGCGGGCAAGGTCTTGATCGTCCGGGGTTCTGCCGCACTCGCGGCATCGAGCGACAACAGCGACGTCGGGGTCAGGAACCCGGTGACGGTCATGTACGCGTGATCGGACCGATCGTCGGTGCTCGCGACCCCGATGCTGGCATTGTCGGGCAACGCCAGCGGCCGGCTGGTCCACCCATTTGCGCCGTGGTCGAACACCATCGCGCGACCACGGACGTTGTCGGTGATCGTCACGATCAGCCGGTCGCGCGTGTCCGCCGCGCTCTCGACCGACTGGCGCGCGTTGGGCGCGAAGATCAGCGTCGGCTTCAACACCCCGCGCTCGACCTCGGCGAGCGGCGCCGACGCGATCGCGCCGGTCGGGATTGCGCCCCACGGATCGCTCGTCGAAAAGATCACCTGGCCATCGACGATCGCGCTCGGGAAGGTGCGGTCGGGCAAGTCGAGCTTGGTCACGCCCGTGGGCGTCCACACCAATTTGTCCGCGCCGAAGAAGGTTTTGCGGCGCTGAATCACGACCAGCCGATGGCCCTTGGCGTCGGTCAGCACGCTCGCCGCGGTGCCGCCCTGGTCGCTTGCCTCGCCGCGATACACTTCGGTTGCCTGGTCGAGCGGCTGCCCACGCGTCACCTGTTTCATCACGAACGCATAGCCCGACTGCGTCGTCGTCCCCCCGCCCCAGTCGCGCGCGACGAGCAGCGTGTCCTGGTCGATCCACGCTGCATTCTGCTTCGATTTGGGGAGCAGGAATCCGCCCGCAACGAATCGGCCGGTGCCGAGGTCGAACTCGCGATACGTCACCGCATCCTCGCCGCCTTCGGAGAGCGCGACCAGGCACTGTCGATCCTCGGGGTGCAGGCACGTCGCACCCTTGAACACCCACTGCCTGCCCTCGGCCTTGCCCAGCGCATCCATGTCGAGCGCAGTGGTCCAGTGCGGCGTCGCCGACGCGTAGTCCGTCTCGCTGGTCCAGCGCCAGATGCCGTGCGGATGATCCGCATCGCGCCAGAAATTATAGACCCGCCCGAACCTTTGGTCGGGCATCGGGATCCGGTCTTTCGCCGACGCGATCGCGAGCGCCTCCTGATAGAAGGTGTCGTAGCGCGGATCGTTCTGGAGCCGCGGCAGCGTCTGGGCATTCTCCGCCTCGACCCAGGCCAGCGCCTTCGCGCCATCCTTGTCCTCGAGCCAGATATAGGGATCGGTCGCATCGACGGGCTTGGTCATCGCTGCCGTCTGCGCGAAGGCCGACGTCCCCGCAAGCATCCCCGCCGTCACCGCAAGCATCAGTTTCCGCATTTAATACCCCCTTTTCCGTCACCCCGGACTTGGGCTCCCATCAAAGTAATTACTTTGATGGGCACCCTTGTTCCGGGGGGCATCGGCTCGCATGAGCAACCGATGGTGAGTGTGCGGCACCATGGACCCCGGAACAAGTCCGGGGTGACGATTAGAATTGGGTTTATGCAGGACGGCCTCCCCCTCCCTCGGCGCTTCTACGCGATCGGCGCGATCAGCTTTGGCACTGCGCTCATCATCATCGACGGCGGTGTCGCCAACGTCGCGCTGCCCACGATCGCGCGCGACCTCCATGTCGGGTCGAGCGCGGTCGTCTCGATCGTCACCATCTACCAACTGACGCTGGTGATGCTGATGCTCCCCTTCGCCGCGCTCGGCGAACGGATCGGGCTCAAGCGGATGTATCAATTGGGGCAGCTCGTCTTCACCATCGCCACGCTGCTGTGCTTCTTCGCCAAGAGTCTGCCCTTCCTCCTGATCGTCCGCGCGGCGCAGGCGATCGGTGCGGCGGCGGCACTCAGCCTGTCGTCCGCGCTGCTCCGCCAGATATACCCCTCGAAGCAATTGGGACGGGGGCTCGGGATCAACTCGGTCGTCGTCACCAGTGCCGCCGCCGCCGCCCCGACGCTCGGCGGGCTCGTGCTCGCGATCGCGCCATGGCCGTGGGTGTTCGCCAGCGCGATTCCCTTCGCGCTGATGTCGCTCGCGCTGGGCTTCGCGCTCCCCAACCCGGCCCCGCGCGACGAACCCTTCGATGTCGTCGGCGCGGTGATGTGCGCGGCGATGTTCGGGCTCATCATCGGCGGCCTGGAAAGCGCGGTCCACGGCAACAGCCCCGTGATCTCCGCCGCGATCGTCGGGCTGGGCCTCTTCGTCGCGACCAAGTTCGTCCAGCGCGAACGCGGCGAGGCCAAGCCGATCCTCCCGATCGACCTGCTCGCGCAGCCGGTGCTGGCGCTGTCGGTCATCGGCGCGTTCGCCGCCTTCACCGCATCGATGACGCTCCTGATCTCGACTCCGTTCCGGCTTCACGATCTGGGCTTTACCGCGGCGGAGATCGGGGCCGCGATCGCGCCGTGGCCGCTCACCAACATGGTCGTCGCGCCGCTCGCGGGCTGGCTGTCGGATCGGATCCCGGCGGGGGTGCTCGGCGGCGTCGGGATGGCGATCTCGATCACCGCGCTGACGCTGCTCGCGACGATGCCCGCCGACCCCAGCTATTTCCAGATCGCGTGGCGGATGGCGCTGTGCGGATCGGGGTTCGGCATCTTCCTCCCCCCCAACGCGCGCCTGATCATCGGCAGCGCGCCGCGCGAACGCGCCGCCGCCGCGGGCGGGCTGGTCAGCACTGTCCGCCTCGTCGGCCAGACCACCGGCGCAACGCTCGTCGCGGCGCTACTCGCGCTCGGGGTCGGCGCGGGCAACGTGCCGCCGATGGTCGCAGCGGGTCTCGCGCTCATCGCGGGTGTTTGCAGCCTCGCCCGCCTGCGCCCCTCGATCCGCAACCCCAGCCAAGCGGAAACCCGCGACGACATCCCGACGCTGCGCCAGACGCGATAGGGTCGTGTTCACCGAGGTCGAACGATCCTTCCGTTCGCCCTGAGCCTGTCGAAGGGCGCTTCCCAGGGGGAAGGCCTACGTGCGGATAGCAGGGCTTCGACAGGCTCAGCCCGAACGGACTTGGGTGATCTCGCCAAAAATAAACGGCTCCGGCGCGTCAGAACATCGCCTGCGCGGTCGGCTCCTTCAGCATCATCTGGCGCACCAGCGGGATCGGCGGTCCGCCATAGCTCAGGAACTCGTCGTGGAAAGCCTTGATTGGTGCCTGACCCGCGTGCGCCGCGGTCCAGTCCTCGCGCAGCTTCTTGATCATCAGCTTGCCCATCGTGTAGTTCAGATAGGCCGGGTCATACGTCCCGCGCGCTGCCTGCTGGCGAGCATTGCCCTCGTCCTGATAGCATTGTGTGACGAACATCTGCCGCGACTGTTCCTGGGTCATGCCGCGCGCGTGCAGCCCGATCGCGGACAGGAACCGGCAATCGCGCAGCAGCGCGTTGCTCAGCTGGCCGATATGCGTTTCGGGATCGCCGTTATCGAGCCCCGCATCCCACATCATCTCCTCGGCGTAATGCGCCCAGCCTTCGGCGAACGCGTAGCCGACGAACAGCCGCCCGATCTTGTATGGCGAGCGGTTGGCATGGAGGAACTGGACGAAATGCCCCGGCATCACCTCGTGGACCGAGGTGAACAGCAAATCCTTCTTGCCTGGCACGAACGCGTTCCGCGTCGCCTGGTCCCAGGCGGGATCGGGCGGCGAGATGTAATAGACCGACGGGATGCCCTTATCGAACGGCCCGGGGGGGTCGATATATGCGCTGTTCTGCCGGTTGTAGGGCGGGCTCTCCTCCACCTTGGCCTCTTCGGTGCCGGGGATCGTAACGAGATCCTTGTCGACCACAAATTGCCTCAGTTCGGGGATCTGCCGCCGCGCCTCGGCGACCGGGCCATCGGGCGCCTTGTTTGCGTTCATCTTCGCGATGCACGCCGGGATCGTCATGCCCTTGGCGAATTGCGCGCACGCCGCGACCAGCGCGTCCTGGTTGCGCTTGAGGTCGGCCTGCCCGACCTTTTCAAGCTCGTCGAGCGGGATGCCGACCGCCTCGGTCGCCGCCAGCATCCGCGAAAATCGGTCCGCCCCCAGCGCATAACCCTGCGTCGCGGTCTTGCGTTGGCCATCGAGCCAGGTGCCGAGACTCCGCATCGCATCGCTTGCCTGCTGCGCCGCGGTATCGAGCTGCGCCTGCAACTTGGCATCCTTCACGCCGGCGAACGCGGCCTTGGCATCGCCCGCATAATAATCCGCAAACCCGTTGAACCCCGCGACCCCGTAATTGACGAAGCTCAGCGGCATCGGCGTTTTCAGGTTCGCGCGGATATTCTTCGCCGCGGTCGGGATCAGCGTCATGAACGCGATCACCGCCTTCATCCGCGTCGGCGCATCGGCATAGGGCCGCGCGATATAGACGTTGGGATCGAGCCCGCCGCCGACATAATAGGCGGGATTGGTATGCGGCTGGTCGGCATCCTCGAGCCAGAACAATTTGCCCTGCGCGACCTTGACCAGATAATCGCGCTCGAACGTCTCCTTCGGGTTCAGGCTGTCGCCGAACCTGCCCGCGCGATCGATCGCCTGATGGAGGAATTCGGACTCGCGCTTCAGTCCCGCCGCGCTCCAATCGGGCAACTGCCCGTCGAAATCATGCCGCCCCTGGTACACCGCGTTGGCCGGATCGAGCTTGAACCACCCCTCGATGAAGCCGTCGCGGAACTGCACCCAGCCATCCTGCGGCGCGGGCGTAGGCGTCGCCGCCACCTGCTCGTTGCCCGCCACGTTGACCGAACACGCGCCGAGCGTTCCCGCCATCGCCGCCAGCGCTATCGCCGATACCGCACCCTTCAATCGCATTCGTCGCTCCCGATTCGTTGTCGTCGCCATGCTGGCAGTGCCGCGACCAATGCGCCACCCCGTCCACGCCCAATGAAATGGGGCCGATGGAACGCCGATGGCGGCATCGCGTTGATTGGGCGAACCCACCCGCAACCGAAGGCTTCCCCCCATGCCCATGATCAAAACCCGCGACGGCACCGATCTCTACGTCAAGGATTGGGGGTCGGGCCGCCCCGTCATTCTGATTCATGGCTGGCCGCTCAACGCGGATAGCTGGGACGCGCAGGCGATGGCGCTCGCACAGAGCGGCTTTCGCGCGATCGCCTATGATCGCCGCGGGTTCGGTCGGTCGGGCCAGCCGTGGAGCGGCTACGACTATGATACGATGACCGACGATCTGGCCGACGTCATGAGGGAAATGGGTGCGGACACCGACGCCACGCTGGTCGGCTTCTCGATGGGCGGCGGCGAGGTCGCGCGCTACATGAGCCGTCACGACGGCAAGGGCGTGGTCGCCGCGGCGCTCGTCTCCTCGGTCGTGCCCTACATGCTCAAGACCGATGACAATCCCGACGGCACCCCCGCCGAGGATCTGAAGGCTATCGGCGACGGGATCAAGCAGGACCGCTACGGCTTCTTCGAGTCGTTCTTCAAGGATTTCTACGGCGTCGGGATGCTCGATCACCCCGTTAGCCAGGCCCAGGTCGATTGGGCATGGTCGGCGCAGAATCAGGCCGGATTGAAGCCGATCCTCGAATGCGCGACCGCGTTCGCGATGACCGATTTCCGTCCCGATCTTCCCGCGTTCCGCGTTCCCACGCTGGTGGTTCACGGCACCGGCGACAAGACCGTCCCGATCGACGCAGCGGGCCGCGCCGCCGCCAAGGGCATCGCGCACAGCCAGCTCGTCGAATATGACGGCGCGCCCCACGGCCTCACCGCGACGCAGAGCGATCGCTTCACCAACGACCTGCTGACGTTCCTGGGGGCGAATGGTGCGATCAAGCAACGCCAGCCCGAAACGATGGAAGCCTAAGTAAGCGTATCCACCCCGGCGCACGCCGGGACCCAGTTGGAATGTTGCGGTAATCGGTCGCAGCGCGCGTCATTCTCGCTCACCAACTGGGCCCCGGCGTTCGCCGGGGTGGTGGTACCGCGCGCTTTCTTACTTCAGCGGAACGATCACCTCGTCTGGGTGGACGACGTTGAGCTCCTTGCGCGTCATTTCATCGACCATATCCGGGTTGGCATGGTCGGGGTCGAGCAACCGCACCCGGTTCTTTAGCGTCTCGCGCTGCTGCTCCAGCGCCGCATAGCTCTGCTCGCGCTTCGCCAACTTCCGCTTGTAATCGCCATAGGCCAGGATGCCATTGGGGCCGAGTACCGCATAGGCACCGAAAAACGCCATCAGAGTCAGCCCTAGCGCCGGCAGCGCCGCCTTGCGTAACGTCTTGCGAAAGGCCGAACCTCTGGACACGCCGCGCACCATCTACGCCTCCGACTCGCGGATCAAGCGCGAATAACGCTGCGGCCCGCGTAGCGCGCGGCATCACCCAATTGCTCCTCGATCCGGATCAACTGGTTGTACTTGGCGAGCCGGTCGGACCGCGCGAGGCTGCCCGTCTTGATCTGCCCGCAATTCGTCGCGACCGCCAAATCTGCGATCGTCGCATCCTCGGTCTCGCCCGAGCGATGGCTCATCACCGCGGTATAGCCCGCGCGGTTCGCCATCGACACCGCCGCCAGCGTTTCGCTGAGCGTCCCGATCTGGTTGACCTTGACGAGGATCGAATTGGCGACACCCTCGTCGATCCCGCGCTTCAGCCGCACCGGGTTGGTCACGAACAGATCGTCGCCCACGAGTTGCACCTTGTCGCCGATCAGCTCGGTGAGCGCCGTCCAGCCCTCCCAATCGTCCTCGGCCATCCCGTCCTCGATCGAAAAGATCGGATAGCGGCGGGTCAGGTCGGCGAGATAGTCGGCCATCGCGTGGCTATCGAGGCTCTTGCCCTCGCCCGCGATCTCGTACCTGCCGGCCTTGTAGAATTCGGTCGCCGCGCAATCGAGCGCGAGCATCACGTCGCCGCCGGGGGTGTATCCCGCCATCTCGATGCTCGCCATGATGAAATCGAGCGCGTCGCTGGTGCTCGCAATATTGGGCGCAAACCCGCCCTCGTCGCCGACCGAGGTCGCCAGCCCCTGGTCGCTCAGCCCCTTCTTCAGCGTGTGGAAAATCTCCGATCCGCACCGCACCGCCTCGGCGATCGTTTCGGCACCAACGGGGACGATCATGAATTCCTGGAAGTCGATCGGATTGTCGGCATGTTCGCCGCCATTGATGATGTTCATCATCGGCACCGGCAGGACGTGCGCGCTGACGCCCCCGACGTAGCGATACAGCGGCAGCCCACGCGAATCCGATGCCGCCTTGGCCGCCGCCAGGCTGACGCCGAGGATCGCGTTCGCGCCGAGCCGTGCCTTGTTTGCGGTCCCGTCGAGCGTAATCATCGCGGCGTCGAGGTCACCCTGGTCCTCGGCATCCATCCCCACGACGAGTTCGAAAATCTCGCCGTTCACCGCTTTGAGGGCCTGGTCGACACCCTTGCCGCCCCAGCGCGCCGCGTCGCCGTCGCGCTTTTCGACCGCCTCGTGCTTGCCGGTCGACGCGCCCGATGGCACCGCTGCCCGGCCGAAACTGCCATCCTCTAGCAGCACGTCGACCTCCACCGTCGGATTGCCCCGGCTGTCGATAATCTGGCGGCCGTGGATGTCGATTATTGCGGTCACGAAACGAAGCTCCTACCTGTGGGGCGCGGCGCCGCCTCTATCGCGATGCCGCCTGCGCCGCAACGGCGGCGCAAGGGAACAGCTTGCGCCGCAATCGTCGGCGCGAGGGAACCACCGCTCGGCAAGCGGGGTTGAAGAACCAGTACACTCACTAAGGGAATTGCCCATGGCCGATACCGACGCCACCCCGATGACCGATGCCGACACCACCGCCGCGTCCGGCACGCATCAGGCTGCCCCGCTGAAGGGTGCGACGATCAACGACGAAGGCGGCACGCTCAGCGCCAAGGCCGCCGAAGCGACTCAGGCGATCAAGGACGGTGCCTCGAAATACGGCGCGCAGGCGACCGACAAGGTCCGCAGCCTCGCCGATACCGGCAAGGCCAAGGCGGGCAGCGGCCTGAACCAGGTTTCCCGGCTGATCGACGACGCCGCAACCCAGGTCGACGAGCGCCTCGGCCAGCAATATGGCGACTACGCCCGTAGCGCCGCCAGCCAGCTCTCGGCGTTTTCGACCCAGATCGAACAGAAGGATGTCGAGGAACTGCTCGACGACGCGCGCGCGTTTGTCCGCAAGAGTCCTGGGGTCGCGATCGGCATCGCCGCCGCGGTGGGGTTCGCGCTGGCCCGCGTGATCCAGTCCGGCATCGATACCAACAAGGCCTGATCTTGCTCAACCGGGGACACGACAGCGACAGCGTGGGGACGCTGGTCGGCCAGTTGGTCGAGGACACCCGCGGTCTGGCGAAGGCGGAGATCGCGCTGGCGAAGGCGCGGCTCGGCGAGCGCGTCGCTGCGTATCGAACCGCTGTGGTGTTCTTCGTCGTCGCGGGCACGCTGGCGTTCGCCGCGCTGATCGCGTTGCTCGTCGGGATGATCCTGACGCTCGCGACGCTGGTCGGTCCCGGCTACGCGACCGCAATCGTAGTGGTCGGCGTGCTCGCTTTGGCAGGTGTGCTCGGGCTGATCGGCAAGAGTAAGCTCGCCAGGCCCGACCCGGAGACCGCGGCATGACCCATCCCGGTGATCGCCTCCTCGCCGCCCAGGCCGAAGCTGCTGAGCAACGCGATCGGGTAACCACCTCGATGCGGCTCCTCAAGGCCAAGCTCAGTCCCCGCCGGATCGCGAAACAGGCGATGGTCGATGCAACGATCGCGGGCGAATCCGCGGCGATCGCGGGCGTCGAGACCGCACGTCGCTATCCCGGCACTCTCACCGGGCTGGTCGCGGCGGCGGGGCTGTTCCTCGCGCGCCACCGCATCGCCCTGCTCTTTCGCCGTACCCCGCGCGGCGATCACGAAACCGACGCCGGTGATCTGAGTTGATCATCCGACGCCTGCTCAAAAGGATTTGATGATGACCAAGACCAAAGATCACGCCCAGGGCGCCGCCCACGACGCCGCGCGGCGCACCGCCGAGACGATCGAATCGAACCCCCTGGCGATCCTGGCGGGCGGTCTGGCGGTCGGCGCGCTCGTCGGTGCGCTGTTGCCCCGTTCGGAGCGCGAAAAGGAACTGCTCGCCCCGCTTGGCAAGGAACTGGGCGCGCGCGCCAGGGCCGCGACCGACGCCGCAAAGGATGCGGGCAAGAGCGAACTCGAAGAGTTGGGCCTGACCAAGGGTGCCGCGAAGGATCAGGCGAAATCGCTGTTCCAGGGCGTGGCCAGAGCGATCGGCAACGCGGGCACCGCAGCCGCGAAGCAGGCGACCACCAAGCCATAACGCTTCAACCCGCCGCCGAAGCGCGCTAGGGGCTCGCGCGAACACCCCATCCAGGAATTCGCATGAGCAAGCTCCACCTCGTCTTCGGCGGCCGCGTCAAGGACCCGCGCACCCTCGATTTCGCCGATCCGAAGAATCTCGACATCGTCGGCATCTTTCCCGACTATGCCAGCGCCGAAAAGGCATGGCGGTCCGTCGCGCAGCGCACGGTGGACGATGCCGAGATGAAGTTCGTCGTGGTGCACCTGCACCGCTTGCTCGAACCCGATGCGCTGACGCCGGAGAGCTAAGCCGACCGGCCTTCCAACCGGGAGGCCGCGGCGACTAGATGAATTCGATCTTCGACACCACGTAATAGCGGTCGCCCGCGGGCACCGACACTTCGACCTCGTCGTCGACCTTGCGCCCGATCAGCGCGCGGCCCATCGGCGAATTATACGAAATCCGGCCGCTCCTGGCGTTCGCCTCGGTCTGGCCGACGATCTGGTAGGTGATCGGCTTGTCGTCGTCGTCGCGCAGCGTCACCGTCGCGCCGAACACCACCTTGTCGCCCGACAGATCGAGCGGATCGATGATCTGCGCACGGCTCAGCTTGTCCTCGATATCGCTGATCGTGGCCTCGTTCTGGCCCTGCTGCTCCTTGGCGGCATGATATTCAGCGTTTTCGGACAAATCGCCGTGTGCGCGCGCTTCTTCGATCGCGTCGACGATCAGCGGCCGTTCCGCCTTCAGCCGTTTCAGCTCGGAAGTCAGCGTGTCATAGCCTTCCTGAAGCATCGGCATCTTATCGACGGTGGCCATATCTGTCCCTGTTCCCATTAATCGCGCCCCAAGCGGATCGTCACGATCCGCCGCACTCAATCATCCATGTGGGGGTCGGTTGTGCGATTGCGAATAATAGGATTGTAATGGCCGTACTTCAAGGGAGCGCGTCGGCGATGCCAGCGACTGTCCGATCGCTTTGGCCGCCTCGACGCTGGCGGGCGCGGTCGTAAAATACGGAATCTTCTGCGTCAGTGCTGCCGCGCGGATCGGTTGCGAATCCTTCAACGACTGCCACCCTTCGGTGGTGTTGAAGATCAACCCGACCTCGCCGTCCATGATCCGGTCGAGGATATGCGGCCGCCCCTGCGCCACCTTGTTGACCTTCTCCACCGCCAGCCCCGCGGTGGCGAGATAGTCCGCGGTGCCGCCGGTCGCAAGGACATGGAACCCGGCCGCGATCAACGATCGCACCGCGGGGACGATCTGCACCTTGTCGCCATCCTTGACGCTGACGAACGCGGTGCCCCCGGTCGGCAGGATCGTTCCCGCGCCGAGCTGCGACTTGGCGAACGCGGTGGTGAAATCGGGATCGATTCCCATCACTTCGCCGGTGCTCTTCATTTCCGGCGACAGCACCGGGTCGACCCCGGGGAAGCGATTGAACGGGAACACCGCCTCCTTCACCGCATAATAATCGATGTGCCGGTCGATCGCGGGCAAGTCCTTCAGCTTCTCGCCCGCCATCACCCGCGCCGCGATCTTCGCGATCGGGGCACCGATCGCCTTGGCGACGAACGGCACCGTTCGCGACGCGCGCGGATTGACCTCGATGAGGTAAACCTCGCCATCTTTTACCGCGAACTGGATGTTCATCAGCCCCACGACCGACAACGCGTGTGCCAGCGCCACCGTCTGCCGCTCGATCTCCGCGATCACCTCCGGGTTGAGCGAATACGGCGGGATCGAACACGCGCTGTCGCCCGAATGGACCCCCGCCTCCTCGATATGCTGGAGCACCCCCGCAACCACGACGTCCTCACCATCGCAGATCGCGTCGACATCGACCTCGATGGCGTCGCGCAGATATTGGTCGATCAGGACCGGCGAGTCGCCCGACACCTGGACCGCGGTCGCGATATAATGGTCGAGCTGCGCGGGGCCGTCGACGATTTCCATCGCGCGTCCCCCGAGCACGTAGCTCGGCCGCATCAGCACCGGATAGCCGATCCGCTCCGCCGCCGCGATCGCCTCGTCGCGGCTCCGCGCGAGGCCGTTGGCCGGCTGTTTGAGCCCCAGCTTGTTGACCAGCGCCGCAAACCGCTCGCGATCCTCGGCGAGGTCGATCGCGTCGGGCGAGGTGCCGAGGATCGGGATCCCCGCCTTCTCCAGCGCGCGCGCCAGATTGAGCGGGGTCTGCCCGCCGAACTGGACGATCACCCCGACCAATTCGCCGCTCTGCTGCTCGACATGGAGGATCTCGAGCACGTCCTCCGCGGTCAGCGGCTCGAAATACAGCCGATCGCTCGTGTCGTAATCGGTGCTCACCGTCTCCGGGTTGCAGTTCACCATGATCGTCTCATAGCCCGCGTCAGCGAGCGCGAAACACGCGTGGCAGCAGCAATAATCGAACTCGATCCCCTGCCCGATTCGATTCGGCCCGCCGCCCAGGATCACAACCTTGCGCCGGTCGGTCGGCTCGCTCTCGCATTCCGGCTCGCCGAAGGTCGGGGCTTCGTAGGTCGAATACATATACGGCGTCTTGGCGTCGAACTCGGCGGCGCAGGTGTCGATCCGCTTGAACACCGGGCGCACGCCCAGCTTCACGCGATGCGCGCGCACCTCGTCCTCGGTCACGCCCCCGGTCATTGCCTTGACAACCTCGTGGATCAGCCCGCTTCCCCTAGCGACGCCGCGCTCCATCCCGCGCAAATTCGCGGATTGCAGCGCCAGCCACGCCAGCCTTTTGTCGCTGAACCCCATCGCCTTCAGCCGCCGCATCCCCGGCGCGTCGATCGGCAGACCCTCCTTGCAGATCGTCACCTCCGCCGCGACGATCTCCTCGATTCGCTCGAGGAACCAGGGGTCGTATTTGGCGATGGCGTGGATCTCGGCGACCGTGAACCCTTCCCGAAGGGCTTGGGCCGCGACGAGCAGCCGATCGGGTGTCGCCACCGCGAGCGCCGCCTCGATCTCCGCCCGCGGCGCGCCGACGAGCCGGTCGACGGTGTTGAACCCGCTCAGCCCCGTCTCGAGCCCGCGGAGCGCCTTCTGCATCGATTCGTGGATGTTGCGCCCGATCGCCATGACCTCGCCGACCGACTTCATCGCGGTGCCGAGCACCTCTTCGGCGCCCTTGAACTTCTCGAACGCGAACCGCGGAATCTTGGTCACGACGTAATCGATCGTCGGCTCGAACGACGCCGGGGTCGCGCCGGTAATGTCGTTGGTGATCTCGTCGAGCGTATAGCCCACCGCCAGCTTAGCCGCGACCTTGGCGATCGGGAACCCCGTCGCCTTCGACGCCAGCGCCGAGGAGCGCGACACCCGCGGGTTCATCTCGATCACGACGAGCCGCCCGTCCTTCGGATTGACCGCGAACTGGACGTTGGAACCGCCTGTTTCGACACCGATTTCGCGCAACACCGCGATCGATGCGTTGCGCATGATCTGATATTCCTTGTCGGTCAGCGTCAGCGCGGGCGCGACGGTGATCGAATCGCCGGTATGGACCCCCATCGGATCGACATTCTCGATCGCACAGATGATGATGCAATTGTCCGCAGCGTCGCGGACCACCTCCATCTCATATTCCTTCCACCCGAGCAGCGATTCCTCGATCAGCACCTCGGTGGTCGGCGACGCGTCGAGCCCGTTGCGGACCATATCGACGAATTCGGACCGGTTATAGACGATCCCGCCCCCCGATCCGCCCATCGTGAAGGAGGGGCGGATGATCGCGGGCAGCCCCGTCACCTCGAGGCCCGCGAGCGCCTCCTCGACGGTATGCGCGATCGCAGAGCGGGCGCTGTTAAGCCCGATCTTGGTCATTGCGTCCTTGAACTTCAGCCGGTCCTCGGCCTTGTCGATCGCCTCGGCATCCGCGCCGATCATCTGCACGCCGTATTTCGCCAGCGTGCCATTTTCGAATAGCGCCAGCGCGGTGTTGAGCGCGGTCTGCCCACCCATCGTCGGCAGCACCGCGTCGGGCCGCTCCTTCTCGATGATCTTCGCGACGATCGCGGGCGTGATCGGCTCGACATAGGTCGCGTCGGCCAGCTCGGGATCGGTCATGATCGTCGCCGGGTTCGAATTGACCAAGACGATGCGATAGCCCTCCTCGCGGAGCGCCTTGATCGCCTGCGTCCCCGAATAATCGAACTCGCACGCCTGCCCGATCACGATCGGCCCCGCGCCGATCACGAGGATGGAGGAGATGTCGGTGCGTTTTGGCATTTCAAGAAACTACCGCGATAAGAATGGCTACCGCGATCGCAATCGCGGTTAGGATGACGCCCCACTTCGTCCAGTTAATCGGTGATTCTTCGTCTGGACGCGACGCGCGCTCTGAATACGAGCGATGGATTATGCCCGTGCCGGGATTGATTGTAGTCGATATATCGTGAGTGCGCTCTATCTCGTTTATGCCAACGCGGCTGATGCGATACCGAGTTGGCGATTGTGATATGCTTACCACGAGACCAGACTGGACGAGTGCGGCGATCGCGCCTTCGACCGCAAGCGGCTCTATTGGTGGTCGGAAACTTTCGGCAATCTCGGCCGCAGATAGCTCTGCTCTCGCTTCATCGATTTGATCGTGAAGCCGAAGCAACACCGATTTCTGATCAGCATCGGCAAGCATTACGGTTTCGGCTCCAGTGATCCCACAAACCGCTCGAACAAATACAAACTATCCTGCGGCCCCGGGCTCGCCTCGGGGTGATATTGCACGCTGAACGCGCGGCCACCGTCGATTTCGATCCCCGCGTTCGAACCGTCGAACAGCGACACGTGCGTCTCGGTGACGCCCGCGGGCAGGCTGTCACGCTCGACCGAAAAGCCGTGGTTCATGCTCGTGATCTCGACCGCGCCGTCGGACAGCCGCTTGACCGGATGATTGGCACCGCGATGCCCCTGGAACATCTTGGTCGTCGTCGCGCCCAGCGCGAGCCCGAGCAGCTGATGCCCCAGGCAAATCCCGAACAGCGGCAACTTGGTGTCGAGCAGCGCGCGGATCACCGGCACCGCATAGTCCGCGGTCGCCGCCGGATCGCCCGGGCCGTTCGACAGGAAAATCCCGTCGGGCTTCAACGCCATCACCTGTTCGAAACTCGCGGTGGCGGGGACGACGGACACCTGCGCGCCCGCCTCGACCAGGTTGCGGAAGATATTGTGTTTGCTGCCGTAATCGATCGCAACGACGTGGGGGCGGTTCAGCTGGCCACGTCCTTCGACAAGCTCAGGACGAACGGGGGTTAATAAGGCGCCCTGTCCCCCCTCTTCCGTTCGTCCTGAGCCTGTCGAAGGACCTGCCCTGGGCGCACCGCTCTCCCCATACCCGAACCCCAGCCGCCACACGCCGCCCGCGCGATCATCGCCCCACCCGCCGTGCGTTGCGCGCGTGACCTCCTTGGCAAGGTCCATCCCCTCGAGCCCCGGCCACGCCCGCGCCATTGCGAGCAGCGCCTCGACATCGAACACTCCATCGGGTGAATGCGCGATCACCCCATTGGGCGCGCCACCCGCCCTGATCCGCCGCGTCAGCGCGCGCGTATCGATCCCCGACAGCCCGATCCGCGCATGCCGCTGCATCCACCCGTCGAGCCGCTCGACCGCGCGGAAGCTCGACGGCGCGGTCACGTCCTCGCGCACGATCATGCCGAGCGCATGCGGCATGTCCGCCTCGACATCGTCGGGGTTCGCGCCGACATTGCCGATATGCGGGAAGGTGAAGGTGACGATCTGCCCCGCGAAGCTGGGATCGGTCATGATCTCCTGATAGCCCGTCATCGCGGTGTGGAAACACACCTCGCCGACTGCTTGCCCTTCCGCGCCGAAGCCCCGCCCCCACGCGATCTCGCCGTTCGCGAGGACGAGCACCCCGGTCGCTCCATTAGGCGCAGCACTATGATTGGCGTCGGCCATGGTCTGGCGGGCACTCCACTTGGGGTCAACGATGTCGCTAAGCCCCGCTCGCTAAGGACGCGCGCCGCTTGCGTCAATCTGATAAGGGCCTTTTCCATGATTCGAGATGACATCAAAGCCGCCCAGATCGCCGCCATGAAGGCCGGCGACAAGGACACCCGCAACGCGGTCAGCCTGATTCAAGCCGCGATCAAGAACCGCGACATCGAAGCGCGCACCGGGAAAGCCCCCGACGATGACGAGGCGCTCGTCGTCGAGGTGCTCCAGAAAATGGTCAAACAGCGCCGCGAATCGATCGAGATGTACGAAAAGGGCGGTCGCCAGGAACTCGCCGACGCCGAGAAAACCGAGGTCGCGGTCATCGAACGCTTCCTCCCCGCGCAATTGAGCGAGGCCGACACCACCGCCGCGATCGAGGCGATCAAGACCGAACTCGGCGCGACGGGCATGAAGGACATGGGCCGCGTCATGGCCGAACTAAAGGCGCGCCACGCCAGCGAACTCGACATGAGCAAGGCGAGCGGGCTGGTGAAGGCGGCGTTGAGCTAACGCCCTTCGAACAGGGGCATTCCTCTATCCCGTTCGTCCTGAGCTTGTCGAAGGACGTATCCAGCGCGAAACACTCGCCCGAATCGTTGGACCGTGGCATAGGTCGCGGATGGCGTTCTGGGCTTACCTTCTCCGTTGCGGCGACGGCAGCTTTTACGCGGGTCACTGCGATAATCTTGAGTCACGAATCGGCGCGCACCGTTCCGGGCGCGGGTCGGATTACACCGCGCGCCGCCAGCCGGTGTGGTTCGCCTGGGCACAGGATTTTCCATCCCGTCTGGAAGCGCTTGAGGCAGAGCGGCGAATCAAAGGCTGGTCGCACGCGAAGAAGGAGGCGCTGGTCGCGGGCGATTGGGAACGCCTGTCCCAATTGGCGCGGGCATGTGGGACACGTCCTTCGACAAGCTCAGGACGAACGGCTGGGGTGGATCCCACCGCTCCCTCCTACCAGGTTCGTGCTGAGCGTGTCGAAGCACGTGCCCCGAGCGAAATCCCCACCGCATGACCCTCACCCCCGCCTTCCTCGACGAACTGCGCGCACGCACGTCGCTGTCGGCGCTGATCGGCAAGACCACCAAGCTGCAGAAAGCGGGCCGCGAGATGCGCGGCTGCTGTCCGTTCCACAACGAAAAGACCCCATCGTTCTACGTCAACGACGACAAGGCGTTCTATCACTGCTTCGGCTGTAGCGCCCATGGCGACGCGATCCGCTGGATGACCGACCAGCGCGGGCTGCCCTTCATCGACGCGGTCAAGGAACTGGCGCAGGCTGCGGGACTCGAGATGCCCGCGATGGACCGCCAGTCCGCTGAACGCGCCGAGCGCGCCAAGGGCCTCCATGAGGCGATGGCCGACGCCGCGACCTGGTTCACCGAGCAACTCAACGGCCTCCCCGGTGCCGAGGCGCGCGCGCTGCTCGACCGCCGCGGGATCAAGCCGGAAACCGCGCGCGCCTTCGGGATGGGGTTCGCGCCCGACAGCCGCGGCAAATTGAAGGCCGCGCTCAAGGACTATGGCGACGCGATGCTCGTCGAATCGGGGATGCTGATCCAGGTGGAGGGGAAAGAGCCCTATGATCGGTTCCGCGGGCGCCTGATGATCCCGATCCGCGACGCGCGCGGCCGCACCATCGCGTTCGGCGGGCGGATCATGGATCAGGGCGAGCCCAAATACCTGAATTCTCCCGACACCCCGCTCTTCGACAAGGGCCGCACGCTCTACAACCTCGACCAGGCCGCCCCCGCCAGCCGCAAGGCGGGGCGCGTGCTCGTGGTCGAAGGCTATATGGACGTCATCGCGCTCGCGCAGGCGGGGATCGCGGAGGCGGTCGCGCCGCTCGGCACCGCGCTGACCGAGGCACAGCTCGAGCGATTGTGGCGGATGGTCGACGTCCCCATCCTCTGCTTCGACGGCGACAGCGCGGGACAGAAGGCGGCGCTGAGGGCGGCCCACCGCGCGCTGCCGATGCTCAGCCCCGGCAAAAGCCTCGCGTTCGTGACCTTGCCGCCGGGGCAGGACCCCGACGACCTCGTCAAGGCGGGCGGCCGACCGGCGATGGAGGCGCTGCTGAAGGCGACCGAACCGCTGGTCGATCGGCTCTGGTCGAGCGAATACGCCGCCGAGGCGCTCGACACCCCCGAACAGCGTGCCGGGCTGAAACAGCGGCTGATGGAGCTGGCCTCAACGATCGCCGATCAGTCGGTCCGGGTCGAATATGAACGCGATTTCCGCCGCCGCCTCGACCAACAATTCGCGCCGCAGCGCCGCCCCTTCGTGCCGTTCCAGAAACGATCCGGCCCGTGGAAGCCGCCGATCGCGCCGATCACCCAGGATACAAAGGAGTTTCATGCAAGCGGAATAGACCGCGTGTTGGCAAAGGCGATTTTGGCTGGGCTCATTCGTCATCCGACCGAAATTGCACGACATATGGAGGTGCTGGGCAGCTTACGCCTTATCGATGGTGCATTCGGGCGACTTTTCGAGGCGGTCATTGATGTAGCGTTGGAAGATCAAGCGCTTGATAGCGTCCGATTGCGCACCATATTGGCCAAATCTGGGTTCGATTCGATCGCTAGCGATCTGATGAGAGCCGACACCATGCCCTACACGTTCACGCAGGAAGCAGGCGATCCAGACCGTTCGCGCGCCGATTTAGACGAAGCAATCTCGATCATGATCGCGGCACCGGAAGTCTCGGCGGCTCTGGCGATGATAGACCGGGAGGAAGCGACGGTCTGCGCGGATGCGTTCGAACGGCAAGTGGCATTGGTGAGAGAGAAACAGGCGTTGGAGGATCGGCTTGCAAATCTATGTCAAGCGAACGAAGACGCCCGAGCATTCGGATCCGAGGGTAATTGATGGCTAAGGCGACTATGGCGGCGGACACAGCTGAAGCACCGGACACGGGCGATGCGCCGCTGATCGATCTGAACGACGCGTCGGTCAAGAAGGTGATCGCCCGTGCGAAGAAGCGCGGCTACATCACCTATGACCAGCTCAACGAGGCATTGCCGCAGGGCGAGATGTCGTCCGACCAGATCGAGGACATGACCTCGGCGCTGTCGGAAATGGGCATCAACATCGTCGAGAACGACGAAGCGGGCGAGGACGGCGACGAGGCCGAGCCGCAACCCGAGGACGAGGTCGAGACCGTCGACGCCGATCAGGGCACCGCGCCGGCGCCCGAGGTGAAGAAGAAGGAGACGGTCGATCGCACCGACGATCCCGTCCGAATGTACCTGCGCGAGATGGGCGCGGTCGAACTGCTCAGCCGCGAGGGCGAGATCGCGATCGCCAAGCGGATCGAGGCCGGTCGCGACACGATGATCCTCGGCCTGTGCGAATCGCCGATCACCTTCACCTCGATCATCGATTGGTCGACCGCGCTCAACGAAGGCACGATGCAGCTGCGCGAGATCCTCGATCTCGACGCGATGCTCTCGAAGGGGCCATCCCCAGAACAGGTCGAAAACGCCGACGAGGATGACGGCGAGATCAGCGAAAAGAACGCCGGGACCAGCTTTAAGGAAGAAGAAGACGTCAAGGAGGAGGCCTCGGCCGACGAGGACGAGGACGACATGACCGAACGGCGCACCCCGCGCCCGTCCGACGACGAGGAGGAGGACAACACCCTCAGCCTCGCGCAGATGGAGGAGCAGCTCAAGCCGATCGCGCTCGAACGCTTCGCCAGCATCACCGCGCTCTACAAGAAATTCAGCAAGGTCCAGCACAGCCGACTCGACGCGATGAGCGCGGGCGGCGAGCTGTCGGCGGCTGAGGAACGCAAATACCAGAAGCTGCGCGAAGACCTCACCGCCGAGGTCGAGAGTGTCCAGTTCCACAACGCCAAGATCGAATTCCTGGTCGACCAGCTCTATGCGTACAACCGGCGCCTGACCGCGCTCGGTGGCCAGATGCTGCGGCTTGCCGAACGCCATAAGGTCAGTCGCAAGGATTTCCTCGACCGCTATATCGGCAACGAACTCGACGAAAGCTGGCTCGCGTCGGTCAAGTCGCTCGACAAGAAATGGACCGCGTTCGTCACCAACGAGGCCGAGGCGGTCGATCGTATCCGCGTCGAGATCGCCGAAATCAGCCAGCAAACCGGCATGGCGCTCGGCGAATTCCGCCGCATCGTCAACATGGTCCAGAAGGCCGAGCGCGAAGCGCGGATCGCCAAGAAGGAAATGGTCGAGGCGAACCTGCGCCTCGTCATCTCGATCGCGAAGAAATACACCAACCGCGGGCTGCAGTTCCTCGATCTCATCCAGGAAGGCAACATCGGCCTGATGAAGGCGGTCGACAAGTTCGAATACCGCCGCGGCTATAAGTTCAGCACCTATGCGACCTGGTGGATCCGCCAGGCGATCACGCGCAGCATCGCGGATCAGGCTCGCACGATCCGCATTCCCGTCCACATGATCGAAACGATCAACAAGCTGGTTCGCACCAGCCGCCAGTTCCTCCACGAGCAGGGCCGCGAGCCCACTCCAGAAGAAATGGCAGAAAGACTCTCCATGCCCTTGGAAAAGGTGCGGAAAGTCATGAAGATCGCCAAGGAGCCGATCAGCCTCGAAACGCCGATCGGCGACGAGGAGGATAGTCACCTCGGCGATTTCATCGAGGACAAGAACGCGGTGATCCCGGTCGATGCCGCGATCCAGGCCAACCTCAAGGAAACCGTCACGCGGGTGCTGGCGTCGCTCACCCCACGCGAGGAACGCGTGCTGCGGATGCGCTTCGGGATCGGCATGAACACCGACCACACGCTCGAGGAAGTCGGCCAGCAGTTCTCGGTCACGCGCGAGCGCATCCGCCAGATCGAAGCGAAGGCGCTGCGCAAGCTCAAGCATCCCAGCCGCAGCCGCAAGATGCGCAGCTTCCTCGACCAATAGGCCGTTCACCGGCGACCGCCGGGTTCCAGTCGGCAACCGCAAGGTTACCGCAGCGGCGTCTCGTCCCAGGCTGGGACGCGCGTGACGGACGGGTGGAAACTTAACGCGCGTTGCCGCATCGTCCCAATGACATCAGGAGATATCGTTGGCCGATCGCCTATCCAATCAGCGGCTGCGCATCGTCGCGGGGCTCGTCTTCGCGACCCCGCTAGTCGCGCTGCCGCTCTTCGCCGCGGTCCACAACATGCCCGCCCGCGCCAGTACGCCCCGCGCCTCGATCGCGCGCGCCGTGCCGCCTCGCGCCGCGAGGCGATCGTCGCCCGCGGCGACGCCTTCCGCGACGTCAAGCGCCACCACGAAAACGCCGGTCGACGATCGCTTCGTCGTCAAGCACATCCTCGATACCGGCGGGCCGATCCCCTACGGCACCTATTTCTGGGACACGACCGGCGCGCCTGCCGGGCCGATCGTGATCACCGTCGACCTCGGCGCCGAAACCTTGTCGGTGTTCCGCAACGGGTACGAGATCGGCACCGCCGCGATCATCTTCGGCGCCAAGGGCATGGACACCCCGCTCGGCACCTTCCCGATCACGCAGAAGGACGCCGACCATATCTCGAACCTCTACGACGCGCCGATGCCGTACATGCTGCGGCTGACCAACGACGGGGTGTCGATCCACGGCAGCGAGATCAAATACGAAAATGCGACCCACGGCTGTATCGGCATCCCGCTCGGCCTCGCCAGGAAGCTGTTCGGGGTGGTCAAGCTCGGCGACAAGGTCATCGTGACCAAGGACAAGATGATCGGCGTCGGCCAATCGATCGTCGCGCGCTAGCAACGTCTCAGTGCGGCGCGAGTCCGATCTCGACGCCGGTCTTGTCATGCAACGCGAACTTGTCGACCAGATCCGCACTCGCGCGGTTGTAGCCGATCACCTCGACCGCGACGTCTTCTCGCCGTAACGTGGCGACGATCTTGTCGAGCGCACCCACCGCCGAAATGTCCCAGAAATGCGCCGCGGTCACGTCGATCACGACCTGCCGCGCATCGCCGCGTCGCCGATCGAATTCGCGCGTGAACCGGTCGACCGAGGCGAAGAATAACTGCCCCGTGACGCGATAAATCGCGGTCTCGCCGTCCTGCACACGTTCGACCGCAAACATCCGCCGCACCTTCCCCGCGAAGAAAATCCCGGACAGCAGCACGCCGGTCAGCACCCCCTTGGCCAGATCGTGCGCCGCGACCACGACGACCACCGTCGCCAGCATCACCAGTGACGACGGCCAGGGGTGGCGGCGCAGGTTCGGGATCGAATTCCAGCTGAACGTTCCGATCGATACCATGATCATCACCGCGACCAGCGCGGGCATCGGCACCCGCCCCACGAACGGGCCGAGCACCGCGAGCAGGAACAACAGGAACGCACCCGCGGTAAAGGTCGACAGCCGCCCGCGCCCGCCGCTGGTGACGTTGATCACCGACTGGCCGATCATCGCGCATCCACCCATGCCCCCGACCAGCGCGGCGACGATGTTCGCGCCGCCCTGCCCCGCGCATTCGCGGCGCTTGTCGCTGTCGGTGTGGGTCATGTCGTCGACGATCTGCGCGGTCAGCAGCGATTCTAACAGCCCGACCGCGGCCATCGTCAGCGAATAGGGCGCGATGATCCTGAGCGTATCCCACGTCAGCGGTACGTTGGGCAGGACGATGCTGGGGAGCCCTTGCGGCAGCTTGCCCATGTCGCCGACGGTGTTGACGTGCGCGCCCACCCCGATGCTGATCGCGGTCAGCACCAGGATGGCGACCAGCGGCGATGGCACCGCCTTCGACACCCGCGGAAACAGATAGATCACCGCCAGCCCGCCCGCGACCATCGCATAGGTCTCCCAGCCGACTTGCGTCAGCTGCGGCAGTTGCGCCATGAAGATCAGGATCGCGAGCGCGTTGACGAACCCGGTGATCACCGATCGCGACACGAATTGCATCGCCAGGTCGAGCCGCGCGAGCCCCGCCAGCACCTGGATCAATCCCATCAGGATCGTCGCGGCGAACAAATATTCGACGCCATGGTCACGCACCAGCGGCACCACGACGACCGCCACCGCAGCGGTGGCCCCGGAGATCATGCCGGGCCGCCCGCCGGTGAACGAAATCACCATCGCGATCGCGACCGAGGCGTACAGCCCGACGCGTGGATCGACACCCGCGATGATCGAAAAACCAATCGCCTCGGGGATCAGCGCGAGCGCGACGACGATTCCGGCAAGGATGTCGACACGCGGGTTCGAGAGCCAGTCGCGGCGAAGCGTGGCGGATAGTGTCATGGGAAGGTCCAGATCGTGGTGCGGGACAACGCCCGCATGGTCCCGGGGATAGGCGCCGGGCCGAGCCACCCGCTCGAGCGGGTCCGTCGTATCATGCTGCATCGCAGTAATAGCAGTAAAAAGCAACCCGCAGTGGCCTCACGCAAAAAGGGCGCCGCAGCATCCGCTCCGGCACCCCGTTCGCATCGCCTCAGGCGAAGATCACTCCGCCGGGGCGGGTGCGTTCTTCGGGGGACGCGGGTCGCGACGCTCGGCGATCCGGGCCGACTTGCCGGTCCGGCCACGCAGATAATAGAGCTTCGCCCGCCGCACCGCGCCCTTACGGACGACGACGATCGATTCGACATTGGGCGAATAGAGCGGGAAGACGCGCTCGACGCCTTCGCCGAAGCTCATCTTGCGGACCGTGAAGCAGCTGCCCATCCCGCGGTTCGAACGCGCGATGCACACCCCTTCGTAATTCTGGACGCGCGTGCGCTCGCCTTCGACAACCTTCACGCCGACCTTCAGCGTATCGCCGGGGCGGAATTCGGGGATGCTCTTGGTCTCGTGGAATTTGGCGATCTGCTCGGCTTCGAGCGTCTGGATCAGGTTCACGTCGGTTAGTCCTCAGTCCGTCGCCGCGCGCCAGAGGGCGACTGGACCCGAGCACCCTGATGGCGCTCCCAAAGGTCCGGCCGCCGTAGCCGTGTATCGGTCTCCGCCTGGGCGTGTCGCCAGGCATCGATCCTCGCATGATCCCCCGATCGCAGCACTTCGGGGATCGTGCGCCCTTCCCATATCGCAGGTCGGGTATAATGCGGGTATTCGAGCAGCCCCGTTTCGAAGCTCTCGTCCACGCCGCTAGAAGCCGCGCCCATTACGCCGGGGAGCAGCCGAATGCAAGCATCGAGCAGCACCAGCGCGCCCATCTCGCCCCCCGACAAGATATAGTCGCCGATCGACACTTCCTCGATCTCGCGTCCTTCGAACAAGCGCTCGTCGAACCCCTCGAACCGACCGCACAGGATCGTCACTCCCGGCCCCGCGGCTAGCGCCCGGACCTTCGCCTGCGTCAACGGCTTGCCCCGCGGTGTCATCGCCAGCAGCGGGCGCTGATCCGCGTGCGCGTCGATCGCCGCCGCGACGACATCCGCGCGCAACACCATCCCCGCGCCCCC
The DNA here is from genome assembly GCF_006438955.1 of Sphingomonas oligophenolica. GTDB lineage: Bacteria > Pseudomonadota > Alphaproteobacteria > Sphingomonadales > Sphingomonadaceae > Sphingomonas > Sphingomonas oligophenolica_A. The sequence goes on from NZ_RCZK01000006.1 coordinate 87,289, forward strand.
GCCCGCCGGGGTATCGTCGACCGATCGATGCTTGTCCGTCGCGAAGTCGCGGATCTGCACCGCCGCGCACGACCATTTCCCCTCGCCCAGCGCCCGTCCGGCGAGCGACGCGCCAAGGGGGCCGGGAAACATCTCGGGGTAAAGCGTGAGGATGGTGGTGGCGAAGGTCACAGCGTCCAGTTCTCGACGCGAAGCCCGGGAATATCGGCGAAGTCGCGCTCGTTGTTGGTGACCAGCGTCAGCCCCAACGACAGCGCGTGCGCTGCGATTAATCGGTCGAAGCTATTCCGGCGAACCGCGATCTGGGCTCCTAGCTTACCGTAGGCCTCGGCTGCATCGTCATCGAACGGATGCACGACCAGGATGCTGACGAACACGTCCAGCCGCCGTTCGTCGGCCGGGTCGCTCTGCAACCGACCCGCGCTGAAGCGCAACTCGGCAAGCGTGATCGAGGAAATAGCCATGCCGACGCCGTTCTGGGCACGGACACGCGCGCGCAGCCGATCGCTTCGCGCCAGCGTGAAGTCCAGGCATGCATTCGTATCGAGCAGGTACACCGATCAGGCAGCCTGGCCGCGCGAGGATTTACCCCAGTCGCGCTCCTCCTGTTCGATGTCGTCGCGCCCACCCGCCATGAAGCCCGGCGAGAACGCGCCGTAGAGGCCATCGAGCACCGCAGCGGCATCGGTTTCGCGCCAAAACGAAAACCCGCTATCCGCGTGCGACACCACCACCACGTCATCCGCTTCGCGCAAGCCGAGCGCCTTGGGGAGTCGCAGCGCGAGCGAATTGCCTGACTTGAACACCTTCGCGCGATATTCCTTGCTCATCGAAGCCTCCGTATATACGTGATGTATACACATTGGCGGAGCGCGACAAGATGTCGGACAGGTGGGACGACTGCATCATCATCGGCGCCGGCCCCGCCGGCCTCACCGCGGCGATCTACCTCGCGCGATTCCATCTTTCGATCCGGCTGTTCGATTGCGGGTCGAGCCGCGCCGCAACGATCCCGTGTACCCGCAACCACGCGGGCTACCCGGACGGCATCGCTGGCCCCGACCTCCTCGCGCGGATGCTCGCGCAGGCGGAGCGCTACAGCGCGGTCCGTGAACAGGTCGCCGTGACCCGGATCGCGCCCGACGGCGATCATTTCACCGTCACCACCGATCATGGTCACTATGCCGCGCGCACCGTTCTGCTCGCGACCGGGGTGGTCAACAACCGACCCGATATCGATCCCGCGCTCCACGACCGCGCGCTCGCAGCAGGGTTGCTCCGCTATTGCCCGGTCTGCGACGGCTACGAGGTCACCGACCAGCGCGTCGGCGTCATCGGCACCGGCGATCACGGGATGCGCGAGGCGCTGTTCCTGCGCGGCTACACAAGCGACGTGACGCTCGTCGCGCCCGATGCCGGACACCAGCTCGATCCCGCCTGCGAACGCGCGCTCGACGAAGCGGGGATCGTCCGCATCGACGGCCCGTGCGGCGGCTATGCGATCGAGGATGACCGCCTCGCGTTCGACACCGCGCGCGGGCGGTTGGCGTTCGACAGTGTCTATCCTGCGCTGGGCTCGGTGATCCGCTCGCGGCTCGCGATCGACGCGGGCGCGACTGCCAGCGATGATGGCTGCCTGGAGGTCGACGCGCATATGCGCACCACCGTCCCCGGGCTCTTCGCGGCGGGCGACGTTGTCAAGGGATTGGATCAGATCAGCCATGCGATGGGCGAGGCCGGGGTCGCCGCGACGACGATCCGCAACCTGCTGAGCGAACGCGCCCCGCTTCGCCGCTGAGGGAAAATGCCCGAACCTGGACCCGTTCGTGCTGAGCTTGTCGAAGCACGGTGAGACCCAGGCCCTTCGACAAGCTCAGAGCGAACGGTTTAGACTCCGATCAATCCAACGCCATCCAGCTCTGAGCTATTCGACGAAGTCCGCCGCGACGATCAGTCGCGCGTCATCCCATTCGGGCACCGCATCGGCGTTCATCGGCACCATGAAGCGTTTGCCCGGTGCGCCGTCGATCGCCTCACGCTCAATCTCGATGACGTCCCCCGCGCCGAAATCATCGATCGCGACGACGGTGCCGATCGCCTCGCCCGTCGTCGACACCACCGGCAATCCGAGCAGGTCGGCATGATAATATTCGCCCTCGCCCAGAGCGGGCAGCGACGCGCGCGGCACGGTAAGTTCGGTCCCGCGCAGCGCTTCGGCAGCAGTGCGGTCGGGCACTTCGGCAAAGCGCACGATCAGCCCGTTGTTGCCCGGTGCCGACGACACCAGCGTCAGCGCACCGTGGTTGAACGAGCGATATGCCCCGAAATTCTCGGCAAAGACCTTGAGCCGCACCTGCCCGCCGATGCCATGCGCACCGATGACGACCGCCAGCGTGACCGCGGCGTCAGCCCTTGGTCGATCCACGGTTTTCGCCGGGCTCATCGTCCGGTCCTTCGGCGGGAGCGGGCGATGAGACGCCGTCGTTGGTGGCATCTTCGTCGTCATCGGGCGCGGTTCTCGGATCCGGGGGAATACCGTCGGTCATGATGCGTGTCCTCTCTCTACTCGAGAGAACAACGCACCACGACCGGATCGGGTTCTTACTGTTCGGAGGTTGCGTCGGCGACCTTCTCGGCGTCCTCGCTCGGCGCCTCGGTTGCGGCTTCGACCTCGGCCGCCACGACGGCTTCGGCTTCCTCGTTCGAGTCGGCGGCAGGCGCTTCCTCGGCTGCCGGAGCTTCCTCAACCGCAGGAGCTTCCTCGGTGGCAGCGGCTTCCTCGGCCACCGGCGCTTCGGGTTCGGCGGTCACTTCGGGCTCGGGCTCGGGGGCCGGCTTGGCGGCGGCCTCGGCGGCGGCTTCCTCGGCAGCCTTCACCTTCTCGGCACGCTCGTCGGCGCGTTCGGTCGCCTTCTCGCCCGGCTTGCCCTTGTTCGGGTTGTTGCGCGCGGTGCGCTCGAGGACGCCCGCTGCGTCGAGGAAGCGCGCGACCCGATCGGTCGGCTGCGCGCCGACGCTCAGCCAATGCTTGGCGCGCTCCTGGTCGAGCACGACGCGCTTCTCGTCGTCCTTGGCGAGGCGCGGATCGTAATTGCCGATCTTCTCGATGAACTTGCCGTCACGCGGCGACCGCGCGTCGGCAACGACGATGCGATAATAAGGACGCTTCTTGGAGCCGCCACGCGACAGCCGGATATGGATAGCCATGGTATTTATTCCTTCGTTCTAAAGTCGATAGTTACTTTTTCTTGGTGAAATTCTCGAAGCCCGGCGGCAACTGCGGCATGCCCTGCCCCCCCGGCAATCCGGGCAGGCCACCGCCCGCGCCGCCCATGATATCGCCAAGCTGCTGGCCGCCGAGCGCATTGCCCAAACCGCCCATGCCGCCCTTGCCGAGCATCGCCATCATGCCCTTGATCCCGCCCATCTTCTTGATCTTCTTCATCGCGGTCGACATTTCTTGGTGCATTTTGAGGAGCTTGTTGACCTCCTGCACCGTCGTCCCCGATCCCTTGGCGATGCGGATCTTGCGCTTGGCGTTGATGACCTCGGGCTTGGCGCGCTCCTTCACGGTCATCGACCCGATCATCGCGTCCATATGGACCAGCGTCTTGTCGCTGCCCGGCACCGCAGCCATCGCCGCCTGCGCCTTCTTCATGCCCGGGATCATTCCCGCCAACGCACCCAGGCCGCCCATCCGCGCCATCTGCGCCAGCTGCCCGCGCAGGTCGTTCATGTCGAACTGACCCTTGGCGAGGCGGCTCGCCATCCGCTCGGCGTCTTCCTGCTGGATCGATTCCGCGGCGCGCTCGACGAGGCTGACGACATCGCCCATCCCCAGGATGCGCCCCGCGACCCGCGACGGATGAAACGCCTCGAGCGCATCGAGCTTCTCGCCGGTGCCCGCGAACTTGATCGGCTTGCCGGTCACCGCACGCATCGACAGCGCCGCGCCGCCGCGCGCATCGCCGTCCATCCGCGTCAGCACGACGCCGGTCAGCGCGACCTGCGCGCTGAAATTTTGCGCGACGTTGACCGCATCCTGCCCGGTCAGCGAATCGACGACGAGCAGGATTTCGGCGGGCGTCGCGACCGCCGCGACCGCCTGCATCTCGGCCATCAACGCGGCGTCGACGTGGAGCCGACCCGCGGTGTCGAGCATCAGCACGTCGAACCCCTGCAGCTTGGCCGCCGACAGCGCGCGCCGCGCGATATCGACCGGCTGCTGCCCCGCGACGATCGGCAGCGTCGCCACCTCGATCTGCGTGCCCAGCGTCGCCAGCTGCTCCTGCGCGTTCGGGCGATTGACGTCGAGCGATGCCATCAGCACCTTCTTGCGCTCGCGCCCCATCTGCCCGCCCGACAATCGCTTGGCGATTTTGGCAGTCGTTGTCGTCTTGCCCGATCCCTGCAGCCCGACCATCATGATCACCGCGGGCGGGGTGACGCCGAGCTCCAGCTCCGATGCATCCGACCCGAGCATCTCGACCAGCGCGTCATTGACGATCTTGACGACCTGCTGCCCCGGCGTGACCGACCGCAGCACGTTCGCGCCGACCGCCTGCTCGGTGACCTTGTCGACGAAATCGCGTGCCACCGGCAATGCGACGTCGGCCTCGAGCAACGCGACGCGCACCTCGCGCATGGCACTGCGCACATCGGCCTCGGTCAGCGCGCCACGGCCACGCAGACGCTCGAAGACGCCGCCAAGCCGGTCGCTCAAACTGTCGAACATCGCCTCAATTCCTCATTGCACTGCCACCAAACGCAAAAGCGCCGACGGGCGAAACCTCGCCGGTCAGCGTACACCCGCGGGTGCTTGTGCTATGCGTCCAATGACGGAACGTGGGGTGCGCTTAGGCGAAATACGGCTGCGGCGCAACCTGCCCCGCATACCCCCGCGGCTCACGCCACCACCCCGGCGAACGCCGGGGTGGTTGGGCTTTGCGCTTCTACCAGCCACCCCCCTCCGCCAGATACACCTCTTCCGCCGCGGTCGATTCCCGCCCCAGCGCCGCATTGCGCGCGGGAAACCGTCCGAACCGCACCACCACGTCACGATGATCGCGTGCGAACTGCGCGTTATTCTCGATTCACAGCGCCTCCAATTTGGCGACGCTCAGCGCCTGCAGCGGGGCATCCTCAGCGTGCATCAGCGGCATGTAGAAGAATACCCGCCGCTCGGGCGGATAGCGCGCCTCCCATCCCTGCTCGATCCCCGCCAACGTCAGCCCCGCCGCCAGATCGTCCGCCGCAAACGCCGCCGCTGAACCGCGAAAAATATTGCGAGAGAATTGGTCGATCACGATGATCGCAGCGAGCAGGGAATCAGGCTCTTCGCGCCATCCCCCCGCGTCGTTCGCGACGACGGAATCGCGCAACGCGCCGAATCGCGCGCGGACCTCGGCGTCGAACCCGTCATCCTTTTCCCACCAGCGTGCGGGCTCCAACCCGAACCAGAAGTCGAGCACATCGCGTGCCTGCCGATGGACTTGAGCCGCGTCGGTCATTAGATCGCCCCCCATGCCTGTTTCCGCGCCAGAGGTAATCACCCTCGGCTGCCGCCTCAACATCGCCGAGAGCGAAACGATCCGGACGCTGATCGCGGGCCGGGATACCGTCGTCGTCAATTCGTGCGCGGTCACCAACGCTGCGGTCAAGGCGACCCGCGTCGCGATCCGCCGCGCCCGCCGCGACCGACCGCTGTCGCAGATCGTGGTGACGGGGTGCGCGGCGCAGATCGATCCCGCGAGTTTCGCCGCGATGCCCGAGGTCGATCGCGTGGTCGGCAATGCCGACAAGCTCTTGTCGTCAGCTTGGGAGGCTTACGACGCGGTGGTCGTCAGTGATATCATGGCGGTCCGCGAAACCACCCCGCACCTCGCCGCCAGCTTCTCGCAACACGCCCGCGCGTTCGTCGAGGTCCAGAACGGCTGCGACCACCGCTGCACCTTCTGCGCGATCCCCTTCGGCCGCGGCCCGAGCCGCTCGGTCCCCGCAGGCGCGGTGGTCGACCGGATCGCTGGGTTGGTCGACGCCGGCCACCGCGAGATCGTCCTCACCGGGGTCGACCTGACGAGCTACGGCCACGACCTCCCCGGCACCCCGACGCTCGGCCTCCTTGTCGAACGCATCTTATGCGGCGTCCCCGCGCTCCAGCGGCTGCGGCTGTCGTCGCTCGACTCGATCGAGATCGACGACCGGCTCTTCGACCTCTTCACCGGCGAACCCCGCATCATGCCGCACCTCCATCTGTCGTTCCAGGCAGGCAGCGACCTGATCCTCAAGCGCATGAAGCGCCGCCATACCCGCGTACAGGCGGTCGCGATCGTCGAGCGCCTCAAGGCCAAGCGCCCGGAGATCGCGATCGGCGCGGACCTGATCGCGGGTTTCCCGACCGAGGACGACGCGATGGCCGCCGACACGATCGCGCTGATCGCCGACGCCGACATCGTCCACGCGCACATCTTCCCCTATTCGGAACGCGCGGGCACCCCCGCCGCGCGGATGCCGCAGGTTGCGCATGCGCTGCGCAAGGCGCGCGCCGAACGGCTCCGCGAAGCGGCGGCGGCGCGCAAGGCGGCGTGGCTGGCCTCACTGGTGAGCACGACGCAGGATGTCGTCATCGAGCATCCTGGCGACCACGGCCACGCCCCGAATTTCGCCCACGTGAACATCCCCCCCGCCGCTCGCCCTGAGCCTGTCGAAGGACGTGTCCCACACGCCACGCTCGAACCCGGCCAGATCGCCCCCGTCCGCATCACCGCCGCCACCGCCACCCACCTCATCGGAACCCGCGCATGAGCACATCCTGGCACGATCGCCTCCTCGGCGGTTTCCGCAAGACGTCCGACCGGCTCGTCGGCAACCTCGCGGGGCTCGGTGGCGCGCGGCTCGACGAGGCGACGCTCGACGATATCGAGGAGGCGCTGATCGCGTCCGATCTCGGTCCCGAGACCGCGGGGAAAATCCGCACCCGCCTCGCCGAGGGGACGTTCGAGCGCGACATGGAGGAACTCGGCATCCGCCTCGTCGTCGCCGAGGAAGTCGAGAAGGCACTCGCGCGCGTCGCGATCCCGCTCGAGGTCACCGCCTTCCCCCGCCCACAGGTGATCCTCGTCATCGGCGTCAACGGATCGGGCAAGACCACCACGATCGCCAAGCTCGCGCACCTGCTGATGGAGCAGGATTACGGGGTCATGCTCGCCGCGGGCGACACCTTCCGCGCCGCCGCGATCGGGCAGTTGCGCACCTGGGCCGAGCGCGTCGGCGTCCCGATCGTCACCGGCCCGGAAGGCGGCGATGCCGCGGGCGTGGTGTGGGATGCGGTGAAACAGGCAACCGAGACCGGCATCGACGTCCTGATCGTCGACACCGCCGGCCGCCTCCAGAACAAGCGTGAGTTGATGGACGAACTCGCCAAGATCCGCCGTGTGCTCGGGCGGATCAACCCCGCGAGCCCGCATGACGTCGTCCTCGTCCTCGATGCGACCACCGGCCAGAACGCGCTCAGCCAGATCGAGGTGTTCAAGGAGGTCGCGGGCGTCACCGGCCTCGTCATGACCAAATTGGACGGCACCGCGCGTGGCGGCGTCATGGTCGCGGCGGCGGAGAAATTCGGCCTCCCCATCCACGCGATCGGCGTCGGTGAGGCGATGACCGACCTCCGCCCGTTCGACGCGCACGAAGTCAGCCGGATCATCGCCGGTGTCGAAGGGGTGAAGAAGTGATCTGTTCCTCCGCGAAGGCGGGGATCCAGCCCTACCGTAGAACTGGACCCCCGCCTTCGCGGGGGAACAAGGATTTTAAATGACGACCCGCAAAACATCCTCCCCCGGCCTGCGCATGGCGATCGACTACGGCCCGCTGCTGGTGTTCTTCGCGATCACCTTCGTCGCCCCTGCCGAGCCGATGCGCGCGCTCGTCGCCGCATTCACGCGCACGCTGAACGACCTCACCCGCGTCGAGGCGCTGCTAATCGCGCGCGTCATCTGCGCGACCGCGGGGTTCGTGATCGCGACCGTGATCGCGATGGCGGTATCGAAGGCGAAGCTCGGCACGATCTCGCCGATGCTGTGGATTTCAGGCGCGCTGGTCGTCGTGTTCGGCGGGCTCACCATCTATTTCGCCGATCCGCGCTTCATCAAGATGAAGCCGACCTTCGTCTATGCGATTTTCGCGAGCGTACTCGTGTTCGGGTTGATCACCCGCCGTCCGCTGCTCCAGCAGTTGCTCGGCGCGGCCTATCCGGGGCTGACCGAGGCGGGCTGGATCAAGCTCACCCGCAACTGGGCGATCTTCTTCGTCGTCATGGCGATCGCCAACGAGCTGGTCTGGCGCTGGACCGCCGCGACGATGAGCGACACCGCCGCCTTCCGCGCGTGGACGCTCTACAAATTCCCCGGCTGCGTCGTCATCACGCTGCTCTTCGCCTTCGCGAACATCCCGATGCTGATGAAGCACGGCCTGAATTTGGAAGGCGATGCCGTCCCCACCATCCCCCCGGAAGCGTAACGCCCTTCCGGTCGAAAGAGTCGGGATGCCTGCGGCCTAGTCGGCCAGAAACGCCGCCATCGCCGCGCCCATTTCGGGCTTCACCACCGAACTCATGTGTCCGCCCGGCACCTCGGCATAGACCGCGTCGGGCAAGACATCGACCAGCGCGGTCGCCGAACCGTTATCGCTATCCTCCGCGCCGCACAGCACCTGGATCGGGATCGCGAACGTCCTGATCGTTTCCAGCGGCGTGTCCGCAAATGTCTCGATGATCCCGAGCAGCGCGACGGGATCGCCCCCCGTCGTCTTCAGGAACGCCTCGACCATCCACGCCGGGCTGCCCTGCGGATGCTGGCCGAGCTTGGTCAGGATGTCGCGGAAATGCCCCGCGCGCCGTCCGGTGTCGGTGAGCCCTTCGAGCCCCATCCCGCCGATGATGACCCGGCCCGGCGTCGCTCCAGTCGCGAGCATCCGTGACACCGTCCGCGATCCGAGCGAATAGCCCCCGAGGTCATAATCGGTCAGCTCCAGATGCGCGACGAAGCCCATCGCGTCGCGGGTCAGCCGATCGCGCGGATAAGCGGCCGGGTCGTGCGGCTTGTCGCTCGCGCCATGCGCGCGAAAATCGAGCATCAGCACCCGGCGCCCCGCTGCGACCAGCGCCGCGGCGTGGCCGTAACGCACCCAGTTCGTATACGCGTCCGACATGAACCCGTGGAGCAGCACCACGGGCCGCCCCTCCCCCATCGCGTACCACGCCAGCCGCACGCCATCGTCCGCGTCGAAAAACTGCGGTTCGGGTCGGATCAGGGTCACGCGCGATTCCTTCGGCAATGGAAGTCGCCCCGTACCCGCAACGCAATCGCGCATGCAAACTGCGCATGTGTCAGGGCTTCACTTATATAAGCATGCTTATTATATGGGCGTCATGAAAGATGCCACCGCCTTCCTGATCAGCGATGTCTCACGCCTGCTCCGACGCCGCTTCGACGAGCGCGCCCGCGCGATCGGGGTGACCCGCCCGCAATGGCGCGCGCTGACCGCGCTGTCCCGCCACGAGGGGATCAACCAGGGTGGGCTGGCCGACCTGCTCGAAGTCGAACCGATCACGCTGTGCCGGATGGTCGATCGACTCGAGGAGGCGGGCCACGTCGAGCGCCGCCGCGATCCGGGCGACCGGCGTGCGTGGCGGATCTACCTGACCGATCGGTCGCGCCCGCTGCTCGACCAGCTCAAGGCGATCGGGGACGACGTCTTCGCGGTCGCCTTCGCCGGGTTCGACACCGCCGAACGCACCGCGCTCGCGGCCGCACTCGGGCAGATGCGCGACAATCTCTCCTATGCCGACAAGGACCAGACCGCCCATGGCTGATGCCGACCCCCAGCGCGATCTGCGCGCCGACACCGCCGCCCCTGCGCCGCATGACGCGGTGGCCGACGTGGCGATCACGCCGGAACCCGCCAAGCCGAAGCGCAAATGGCTGCGGACGGCAATCATGGTCAGCGTACCGCTCCTGATCGCGATCGTCGGCGGGTATTTCTGGCTGACCTCGGGCCGGTTCGTGTCGACCGACAACGCCTATGTCGGGCAGGACAAGGTGTCGGTGTCGTCCGATGTCGCGGGGCGGATCGTCGCGGTGAACGTCCGCGAGAACCAGCAGGTGAAGGCGGGCGATATCCTGTTCCGGATCGACCCCGAACCGTACCAGATCGCGGTCAGCCAGGCGAACGCCTCGATCGCCAACGCGCAGGTCGATGTGGCGGCGCTCCAGTCCAACCTGCGCGGCACCGGTGCCGACATCCAGGCGGCGCACGATGCGATCCAGAATGCGCAGCAGGATTACGATCGGCAGGCGCAGTTGATGAAGCAGGGCTTCACCACCCGCGCGCGGCTCGAACAGTCGCAGCACGGCCTCGAACAGGCGCGCGCGCAACTCGCCAACGCGCAGGCGACCGCCGACGAAGCCCGCGCCAGGCTGTCGACCGGCGCCGCGGTCCCTGGCACCGCGCCCGCGATCGCCGCCGCGCAGGTCCAGCGCGACAAGGCCGCGCTCGACCTCAAGCGCACGGTCGTGCGCGCGCCGATCGACGGCACGATCAGCCAGTCCGATCGGCTTCAGGTCGGCGCGATGATGGTGACGGGGCTGCCCGCAGTGACGATCGTCGCCAACGGCCGGTCGTGGGTCGAAGCGAATTTCAAGGAAGACGAACTCAACAAGATGCGCGTCGGCCAACCCGCGACGCTCGCGTTCGACGCCTATCCCGGGCTGAACCTGAAGGCGCATGTCCAGTCGATCGGCGCGGGCACGGGCAGCGAATTCTCGATTCTCCCCGCGCAGAACGCGACCGGCAACTGGGTCAAGGTCACGCAGCGGATCCCGGTGCGGATCGCGATCGACGACAACAGCCCCCGCCAGCTGATCGCGGGTCAATCCGCCCACGTCACCATCGACGTCCGCGGGGTGAAATAAGCCGTCATGGCCAGCAACGCCGCGGCCCCGGGCAAGCGAATCGATCCGCTCGCCGAAGTCCCCTCGACGCAAGAGGCGGAGCCGTTCGAGGAGCGCGCCGCGCTCCACACCTCGAACAAGGCGCTGCTGACGTTGGGCGTCATGGCCGCGACGATCATGCAGATTCTCGATTCGACGATCGCCAACGTCGCGCTGCCGCATATGCAGGCCTCGCTCGGCGCGACCGCGGATACCGTCACCTGGATCCTAACGAGCTATATCGTCGCCTCGGCGGTCGCGATCCCGATGACCGGCTGGCTGTCCGACCGGATCGGATCGCGCAACCTGTTCCTGGTCGCGGTGGTCGGCTTCGTCGTCGCCTCGATGCTGTGCGGGCTGGCGACGGGACTGGTCGAGATGGTGCTCTTCCGCGTGCTTCAGGGAGTGTTCGCGGCGTTCATGAATCCGCTCAGCCAGACCGTGATGATGGACATCAATCCCAAATCCAAACAGGCGAGCGCGATGTCGATCTGGGGAATGGGGATCATGATCGGCCCGATTCTGGGGCCGGTGATCGGCGGCTGGCTGACCGACAATTATAGTTGGCGCTGGTGTTTCTACGTCAACGTGCCGGTTGGCATCGCGTGCTTCGCGATCCTGTTCGCGCTGCTGCCCTCGCGCGGGTTGGTGCGCCGCAAGTTCGATCTCTTCGGCTTCGCGCTGCTGGCGATCGCGATCAGCTTCTTCCAGCTGATGCTCGATCGCGGTCAGACCCAGGACTGGTTCCAAAGCTGGGAGGTCCGGATCGAGGGCGGCATTGCGCTCGCTGCGGCATGGATGTTCGTCGTCCACATCGTCACCGCCAAGAATCCGATGTTCGAACGCAGCCTGTTCCGGAACCGCAACCTCGTGACCGGCATCGGCTTCATGCTCGTGATCGGCGTGCTGATGACCGCGACGCTCGCGCTGCTCCCGCCGATGCTCCAGCGGCTCTACGGGTATCCCGTGCTCGCGACCGGCATCCTGATGATGCCGCGCGGGATCGGGATCGTCAGCAGCATGTATCTGGCGGGCTGGTTGATGGCGAAGAATGTCGATCCGCGGCTGATGGTGATGGGCGGGCTGGCGATCGCGGCATTCTCGCTGTGGCAGATGACAGGCTGGTCGCTACAAATGGATTCTACCCCCTTCGTCACCACCGGGATCGTCCAGGGGTTGGGGTTGGGACTGATCTTCATCCCCTTGAACGTCACCGCGTTCGGCACCCTCGCGCCGCACAAGCGCACCGAGGGCGCGAGTCTGATGAACCTGTCGCGCAACGTCGGCGGCTCGGTCGGCATCTCGATCGTCACCGCGCTGCTCGCGCGCAACATCCAGACGACGCATTCGGTGCTCGCCCCCCACATTCCCGCGGCGGGCCTGACCGCGAGCGACCCGCTGGTGACGTCGATTACCGGGGGCTCGACCGACAGCCTGCTCGCGATGGCGGACGCGGTGATCAACCAGCAGGCGGCGATGATCGCCTATCTCGACGACTTCAAGTTTATGATGATCATGACCGCGGTCGCGATCCCGCTCGGGCTACTGCTCAAACGACCGAAGGGCGCGGTCAAGGCGGACCCCGACGCGATGGGACATTAAGTTTGCGCGAAAGGGGCATGACAATCTAACCAGATTCGAATCGCGGTACGGCAACGGTTGGCAACATTTGCCCATGATGGGCTCCGCGCGGTGGATTGCGCGGGCCAGCGATAACCCGACACCCGCGCCAGATATGGAATTTCGTGGGCCATGTGGCGACGGCGGAGGGGTTCACCACGAGCAGGTCGTTGGCGGCCCGCCCACGCCACCATTCACTGCGCACGGTCCCCCTCCCCGTCGCGGGGGGGATTTGCTAGAGACCCCCCATGAAATCCGCCCCCAAGACCTTCCACGTCAAATCCTTCGGCTGCCAGATGAACGTCTATGACGGCGAACGGATGGCCGAACTCATGGCCGCCAACGGCCTCACCCATACCGACGACGCCAGCGCAGCCGACCTCGTCGTGCTCAACACCTGCCACATCCGCGAACGCGCGACCGAAAAGGTCTATTCGGACATCGGACGGATCCGCAAGGAAGCCCGGCGCGATCACGGCAACGACCCGATGATCGCGATCGCGGGTTGCGTGGCGCAGGCCGAGGGGGCGGAGATTGTCGCCCGCGCCAAGATCGATATCGTCGTCGGCCCGCAGGCGTATCACAATCTCCCCGCACTGGTCGGCCAGGCCGCGCGGGGCGAGGCGGCGCTCGATACCGACATGCCGGTTCTGTCGAAATTCGGCCAGCTTCCCGCGCGGCGAAAGGTCGGGCCGAGCGCGTTCCTGACCGTTCAGGAAGGGTGCGACAAATTCTGCACCTATTGCGTTGTCCCCTACACCCGCGGTGCCGAGGTCAGCCGCCCCTTCGCCGGAATCGTCGACGAAGCCCGGGCGCTCGTCGATGCGGGCGCGCGCGAGATCACGTTGCTCGGCCAGAACGTCAACGCGTGGGACGATGGCGGACGTGGATTGCACGACCTGATCGCCGACCTCGATCGCATCCCCGGCCTCGCGCGGATCCGCTACACCACCAGCCACCCCAACGACATGCGCGACGGCCTGATCCGCGCGCACGCCGAGGTCGAGGCGCTGATGCCGTTCCTCCACCTCCCCGTCCAATCGGGCAGCAGCCGCATCCTCAAGGCGATGAACCGCAGCCACACCCGCGACAGCTACCTCCGCCTGCTCGACCGTGTCCGCGCCGCGCGCCCAGATATCGCGCTGTCGGGCGATTTCATCGTCGGCTTCCCCGGCGAAACCGAGCAGGATTTCGAGGACACGCTCAGTCTCGTCGCCGAGGTCGGCTATGCGCAGGCGTACAGCTTCAAATACAGCCCCCGCCCCGGCACCCCCGCCGCCGACATGCCCGATCAGATCGCGCCCGAGATCATGGACGAGCGCCTCCAGCGCCTCCAGGCCGCCCTCAACCGCGACCAACAGGCGTTTAATGCCCATACGGTCGGCCGCACCTGCGACGTGCTGATCGAACGCCGCGGCAAACTGCCCGGCCAGATGCTCGGCAAATCGCCGTGGCTGCAATCGGTCCACCTCCTCACCGACGCCGCAATCGGCGACATCGTAACCGTCGACCTGACCCGCGCAGATCCCAATTCGATGGCAGGGGTCGAGCGGGTGGCGGTGGCGGCGTGATCGCGCTGCGGACGTAGAACACCGGAACCGGTGCGGCGTTCGGGCAACGCTGCCCGACGATCGATCGCGGCGCATAATTTAGCACTGTCCCTTGGTCACTTAGGCTGTCAGTCTCGCCGATGATGCAACTGCGCCACCGCGACTCGGTTCTCTTGAACGCCCCGCGCGCTGCCCCGATCTTCGCTCTCCCGGTTTTGCCCCGTCGCACCCGCGACGACGGCCCGCCGCGCCCTGAAAGGATTGCATGAGCCGCAAGCCCCTCCCCGCCCAGTCCGGCCAGCGCAGTCGCGTCGAACTGCTCTTCGACAAGCCGCAACTGCTCGTCCAGCTCTTCGGTCAGTATGACCAGAATCTGGTCGCACTCGAAAACCGCCTCGGCGTCTATATCACCGCGCGTGGTAACAAGATCGGGCTTGAGGGGACCGCCGAACAGGTCGCGGTGGCGCGCGACGTGCTCCATGATCTCTACGCCCGCGTCCAGCGCGGCGAGGATGTCGATGCCGGGCTGGTCGACGCCTCGATCGCGATGAGCGCCGAACCGACGCTCGCTGGCATCCTCAGCGCCGATGGGGTCCGCCAGCCGTCGATCATGATCCGCACCCGCAAGAAGACGATCGTCCCGCGCACGCCTGCGCAGGCGCATTACATGCGCGAACTGACCACCCACGACATGATCTTCGCGCTCGGGCCAGCGGGCACCGGCAAGACTTATATCGCAGTGGCGCAGGCTGTGTCGCAGCTCATCACCGGCAGCGTCCAACGCCTGATCCTGTCGCGCCCCGCGGTCGAGGCGGGTGAGAAGCTGGGCTTCCTGCCCGGCGACATGAAGGAAAAGGTCGACCCGTATCTGCGCCCGCTCTACGACGCGCTCCACGACTGCCTGCCCGCCGAACAGGTCGAACGCCGGATCGCGAGCGGCGAGATCGAGATCGCACCGATCGCGTTCATGCGCGGTCGCACGTTGGCCGACGCATTCATCATCCTCGACGAGGCGCAGAACACGACGCCCGCGCAGATGAAGATGTTCCTCACCCGTTTCGGCGAGAACAGCCGGATGGTGATCTGCGGCGACCCCAACCAGACCGATTTGCCCGGCGGTGTCGCCGCGTCGGGCATCGCCGACGCGACCTATCGGCTCGAGGGCATCGAAGGCATTTCGATGACCCGCTTCACCGCGGCCGACGTGGTCCGGCATCCGATTGTCGGGCGGATCGTCGAGGCCTACGAGGGAGCCGCCACTTGACGTAGCGGGATATCCTTTATATTACTAGGGATATCCCGGGGATCGACATGGCATCGCTTTTCATAAAGGATACCGGCACCGCAGCGCTGGCTACCGAAATCGCTGAACAACTCGGCACGACAAAAACCGAGGCGGTGAGGCGCGGCTTGCAGTGTCTGGCGCACCACAAGGCTACGGAGCAGGCCGCCCCCACCGGCAGCACGGTCGACTGGCTGCGCGACTATCGCGCCCGCCACCCTCTGCCAGATCGCGAAGCACTGAAACTCGGCAAGGCATTCTTCGATTCGCTGTCCGATGAGGAAGATGACCTCGGCCCGTGGCTCCGGTGAATCTCTTCGTTGATGCCTCGGCGATGGTTGCCATGCTCACGCTGGAGGACGATTTCGAGGAACTCGGCGACAGGTTGGATATCGCCGAGCACCGGATGACATCGGCAATGGCGATCTGGGAAACCACCATCGCGCTCAGCATCGGACGCGGGATCATGATGGATTTCGCCAGGCAAGACGTCACGAATTTCATCGCAGCGCGGGGCGTCGCCATCGTCCCGATCGGCGAAAAGGAGGCCGATGCGGCGCTGGAAGCGCATCGCCGCTTCGGCAAGGGACGCCACCCCGCCCGGCTCAACATGGGCGATTGTTTCGCCTATGCCTGTGCCAGGACCAACGACGCCCGCCTGCTCTACAAGGGCACGGATTTCTCCAAGACGGACCTGGCATGATCCACCTCGAACTCACCCGCGAAGAACCCTGGCCCGCGGGCGAGTGGGAAGCGCTCGCGACCCGCGCGTGTCGCGCCGCGATCGAGCTGACACCCCAAGGCCCGCTCCTCACTACCCCAGCACGGATCGAGATTTCGGTGCGCCTGACGTCCGACGACGAGGTCCACACGCTCAACCGCCAGTATCGCGACCAGGACAAGCCGACCAACGTCCTCAGCTTCCCGATGGTCCAGCCCGACCTGATCGACACGATCAGCCAGAACAGCGACGATGGCGAAGTCTTGCTGGGCGACATCGTCCTCGCGCACGACGTGTGCGTCGCCGAGGCCGCGGACAAGCACGTCAGCGTCGAACAACACGCGACGCATTTGCTCGTGCACGGCACGCTGCATCTGCTAGGCTACGACCATCTGGGGGACGAGGAGGCCGGGGCCATGGAGGATATCGAGCGCCAGGCGCTCGCCAGCCTCGGCATCGCGGACCCTTACCTGGTACGCGAGGAATAAGGATTCGATGCCCGAAGACCGAAGTAGCGCCGGCAACGGCGACTCCACCGACAACAGCTTCTGGCGGGTCATGAAATCCGCCATCTTCGGCGACGCCAGCGCCGAATCGCTCCGCGAACAACTCGAGGAGGCGATCGACAAGCACGAAGGCGATCCGACCCCCGACGCCAAGGGCGACCTGTCGCCGATCGAGCGCCAGATGGTCCGCAACCTGCTTCATTTCGGCGAACGCGACGCGGGCGACGTCGGCGTGCCGCGCGCCGATATCGTCGCGGTCGAAGAGGGCACGACCTTTGCGCACCTCGTCCAGATCTTCGCCGACGCCGGTCACAGCCGCCTGCCGGTCTATCGCGGCGAACTCGATACGATCATCGGGATGGTCCACATCAAGGACGTGTTCGCGATCCTGGCGAAGGGCGACGAGCCCCCCGCCGGAATCGCCGATCTGATCCGCGAACCGCTCTACGTGCCGATGTCGCGCGGCGCGCTCGATCTGCTCGCCGACATGCGTGCCAGCCACGTGCACCTCGCGATCGTGCTCGACGAATATTCGGGAACCGAGGGGATCGTCACGATCGAGGATCTGATCGAGGAGATCACCGGCGACATCGAGGACGAACATGACGAAGAGCCGCCCGCGCTGATCGTCCCGATCGACGACGGCGCGTGGGATCTCGACGCCCGCGCCGAACTCGAGGACGTCGCCGACCTGATCGACGAGCGGCTTGGCGATGGCGACAGCGATGTCGACACGATCGGCGGCCTCGCCGCGGTGCTCGCGGGCCATGTCCCCGCGGTCGGCGATTGCGTCGATCACCCGTCGGGCTGGAAAATCGAGATCACCCAGAGCGACGAACGCCGCGTCCACCGCGTCCGGCTCCACCCCCCGCTCACCCCGATCGATCCCAACGAGTAACGCTGGGTCGGCGCGCCGCTTCACCACCCCCCCTTCCGCCGCCGCGCGCACGCCGCTATCGCTTGGTCATGCGCAAACACATCCTCATCGTCCTCGGCCTGATCGTCCTCGTCGCGATCGCCGGTTTCGTCTATCTGGCGTGGCCCGATTCCGCGAAGCTCAGCGTTGCCGAGGTCGCGGGCGTCCGACCCGACATCACCGCGCCGCGGATCCAGACGATCCCGACGATCAATGTCGCCGATGTCGTCGGCTGGCAGGACGGCGCGACCCCCACCGCCGCGCCCGGCCTGACGGTCCGCCCGTTCGCGACCGGGCTCGATCACCCGCGCTGGCTCTATCGCTTGCCCAACGGCGACGTGCTGGTCGCCGAAACCAATTCGCCCCTGCGCAAGGGCGGCGGCATCCAAGGGTGGGTGATGAAGCACCTGCTCGGCAAGGCAGGCGCGGCCGGGCCGTCGGCGAACCGGATCACGCTGCTCCGCGATACCAATGGCGACGGCGTCTCGGACCAGCGATCGGTGTTCATGACCGGGCTCAATTCCCCCTTCGGCATGGCGCTGTTCAAGGGGCAGCTCTACATCGGCAACACCGATGCGCTGGTCCGCGTCCCCTATACCGACGGCCAGACCCGGATCACCGCAACGCCTGAAACCGTGATCAAGCTCAATCCCGGCGGCAATCACTGGGCGCGCAATGTCATCCCCGCCCCCGACGGCAAGACGCTCTACGTCTCGGTCGGCTCGGCGACCAACATCGCCGACCACGGGATCGATGCCGAGAAATACCGCGCCAACATCCTCCAGGCCTGGCCCGACGCGAAGACCTTCCGGATCTATGCCGCGGGCTTGCGGAACCCGCAGGGCATGGCGATCAACCCGATCACGGGGCAGCTGTGGACCGTCGTCAACGAACGCGACATGCTCGGCTCCGATCTCGCCCCCGATTACCTGACCCAGGTCGAATTCGGCGACCAGTTCGGCTGGCCCTGGTATTATTGGGGCGGCTATCCCGACACCCGGGTCGAGCCCGCCAACCCCGCGCTCCAGCAATATTCGAAGCGCCCCGATTACGCGATGGGGCCGCACGTCGCCGCGCTCGGCCTCGATTTCGCCAACGACATCAAGCTTGGCCAGCGCTTCGCCAACGGCGCGTTCGTCGGCGAACATGGCTCGTGGAACCGCAAGCCGGTGTCGGGGTACAAAGTCGTCTACGTCGCCTTTGCCGCGTCGGGCTTCCCCGCACCCGGCACCAAGCCGGTGGATGTGCTGACCGGCTTCCTCGACGCCAAGGGTGAGGCGCGCGGCCGCCCCGTTGGCGTCATCGCCGACCAGACCGGCGCGATGCTGGTCGCGGACGATGTCGGCAACGTCGTGTGGCGGGTGAGCCCCGCCGCGCCGACCCAGACCGCGGCGCGGTGAAGCGACTCGAGGATGGCGCGCGCGATCGTCATGGGCGCAGGCCAGATCGGCTTCGTGAACCGTTCGCCCTGAGCCTACCGGGTTCCCATGAAAGTAGTACTTTCATGGGGCCGGGTCGAAGGGCCTGAGGCTCACTGTGCTTCGACAAGCTCAGCACGAACGGGTTTAAAGTGACGTCATCCTACGCCAGCGGCCCGACGCCCGCGCTCGTCGCCGCGTGCGCGAAACTCGCCAGCGCGATGGCGGGCGCGCACGATCGGTGGTGGATCATCGGCAGCGCGGCGGTCGCGCTTCATGGCGCCGACGCGGGAAACGTGCGCGACGTCTATGTGCTGCTCAGCCGTCGCGACGCGGAGGTAATATGCGCGAAGCACGTCATACCGATCGAACCCCATACGCCCCATCCGCTATTCCGCTCGGCGGTGTTCGCACGATGGACTGGGATGCCGCTGACGATCGAGTTGATGGCGGATCTAGAGGTCGCGGCTTCGGCCGGGTGGCAACGCCTCGCGCCGGCCACGCGTCAGCAGTTCACGACCGCAGCGGGATCGATTTACGTCCCCGACCGGCAGGAACTCGCTGCGATCCTGCGCCGGTTCGGGCGGGAAAAGGATATAGTCCGGGCGGCCGCACTCGACCGCGCCTGAGCTATTTCAGCAGCTTGGGCGCCTCGGCTTGAATGACGTCGCGGATTTTCCCCGCGAACAACCCGAGAAATCCGGGGAGGTCGACCACCGCGTGAACCTTGTCGTCGAAGACGGTTGCCGACGATCGGATCACCTGCCCCATCGCCTCGACGGTGAACACCATCGTGTCGCCTTCCCAGTCGTGGACGACCTTGGCGCCGCCGGGGATCATCCGCCCGATCTTGCCGATCCCGCCGTCGAGCCGCTCGCGCACCGCCGCCTTGCCGAGCTGGTGCGGGATGTCGAGTTCGATCGGCGCGGTCATGCCGCCTGCTCCACCGGCGGCGCGTCGGTCGCGAACAGCATCGCGTCATCGCCGAATGCCTTGAATTCGAGCGCGTTGCCCGACGGATCGCGAAAGAACATCGTCGATTGCTCGCCCGCCTGCCCCGCGAAGCGGGTGTACGGCGCGATCCCGAACGCCACCCCCGCCGCCGCGACCCGCGCCGCGAGCGCGGCCCAGTCCGCAGGAGTCAGCACGATCCCGAAATGCGGCACCGGCACCGCATGCCCGTCGACCGCATTCTCGACCGCGACCGGCACCGCCGCCGGATCGAGATGCGCGACGATCTGGTGGCCGAAGAAATCGAAATCGATCCAGTGATCGCTTGACCGGCCTTCGGTGCAGCCGAGCGTATCGCGATAGAAGCCCCGCGCGGCGGCGAGGTCGTGGACCGGGAAGGCGAGATGGAACGGGCGTAGTGTCATGCGCGGATGATACAGTGGAAGCGCCGCCCGTTCAATTCCTCCCCTTAGCGGGCGCGGATTTAGTCGATAAGAGCCGCTTCATGGATCGCGTATATCGTTACCCCGCCCTCGCCAGCCTCGTGCTCGGCGCGATCGCCGCGACCGGGTTCGCGCCGCTTCAGTTGTGGCCGCTGACGCTGCTGGGCTTCGCGGGCTGGATCGCGCTCGTCCACCGCGCGCCCAGCCTCCGCCAGGCGCTGTGGCTGGGCTGGGCGTTCGGGGTCGGCCACTTCACGATCAACAACAACTGGGTCCAGCACGCATTCGATTTCCAGGACAAGATGCCCCCCGTGCTCGGCTATTTCGCCGCGGTCGGGCTGGCGCTCTACCTCGCGGTCTACCCCGCGATGGCCGCGGGGCTCGCGTGGCGCTTGGGGCGGCGGGGGAGCCGGGTCGACCTTGCGTACCTGTTGCTGTTCGGCGCGGTGTGGATCCTCACCGAATGGCTCCGCGCGGTCGTGTTCACCGGCTATGCGTGGGATCCGATCGGGGTGGTCTGGGTCGCGGTGATCGGCGTTGCGCGCGTCTCGGCGTGGATCGGCACCTATGCGCTGTCCGGACTGACGATCGTCGCGGCGGGGTCGCTGCTCCTCGTCCGGCGGCAGGTCGCAGTCCCCGCCGGGATCGCCGCCGCCATCGCGCTCGCCGCGCTCAGCGCGGTCTGGACCGATGCGCCGCCCCCCGCTCGCTCCGCGCCGCGCCTCCGTGTCGTCCAGCCCAACATCGACAACAACCTCCGCGGTAGAGACGGCGGCGACTTTGCGCTGCGCGCGCTCATTAATGGGTCGGGCACGCCGGGGCCGGTGCCGCGGCTGGTGATGTGGCCCGAGGGCTTGATCGATGACTTCATCGAAAGCGGTTATCCGGACTATGTCTATGCGCGGCACTGGCCCGACGTCATCCGGACACGGATCGCGCGCGCACTCGGCCCGCGCGACGTGCTTCTGACCAGCGCCAGCACGCTGACGTTCGACGCGCTGGGCGAGGTATCGGGCGCGGGCAATTCGGTGCTCGCGATCACCCCCGATGCGCAGATCGCCGGGCGCTACGACAAGGCGCACCTCGTCCCCTATGGCGAATATCTACCGATCCCCTGGCTGCTGAAGCCATTGGGCCTGGCCCGCCTCGTCCCGGGTGACATGGATTTCACCCCCGGTCCCGGCCCCAGCAGCATTGTGCTGCCGGGCTTCGGCGCGATCGGAATCCAGGTCTGTTACGAAATCGTCTTTTCGGGCCAGATCGTCGATGAGGCGCATCGCCCGCGGATGATCTTCAATCCCTCGAACGACGCCTGGTTCGGCAGTTGGGGTCCGCCCCAGCATCTGGCGCAGGCGCGGATGCGCGCGATCGAGGAAGGGCTGCCGATCGTCCGCTCGACCCCGACCGGCATCTCCGCGGTGATCGCCTCCGACGGACGGTTGCTCGCCACCGTGCCGCACCACCGCGCCGGCGCGATCGATATCGCGATGCCCCCTGCGCTCGTCCCCACGTTGTTTGCGCGGATCGGCAACTGGATGGCGCTGATGGTCGGGCTGGCGATGCTGATTCTCGGCGTTGCCATCCGCAGGCGGGCTCGCTAGGGCTCATATAAAGCTTTCTTTATATCAGCCTCAGCCCCTTAGCCGCGAGAGTATGTTCATGCGCAAGTCGTTCATCTTCACCAGCGAATCGGTGTCCGAAGGTCACCCCGACAAGGTCGCCGACCAGATCAGCGACACGGTCGTCGATCTGTTCCTGGGCAAGGATCCCCAGGCACGGATCGCATGCGAGACGTTGACGACGACCCAGCTCGTCGTCTTGGCCGGCGAAATCCGCGGCAAGGGCATCTACGAGAATAATGAGTGGGCGCCGGGCGTCCTCGAGGAAATCGAGGCCGCGGTGCGCAACACCGTCAAGGAAATCGGATACGCCCAGTCGGGCTTCCACTGGGAAAGCTTCCGCTTCGAAAACAACCTCCACGGCCAATCCGCCGAAATCGCAATGGGCGTCGACGAAAGCGGCAACAAGGACGAGGGCGCGGGCGATCAGGGCATCATGTTCGGCTATGCGACCGACGAGACCCCAGGCCTGATGCCCGCCACGCTCTACTACAGCCACAAGATCCTCGAACGGATGGCCGCCGACCGCCATTCGGGTGCCGCCCCCTTCCTCGAGCCCGATGCCAAGAGCCAGGTGACGCTGGAATATGAGGATGAAAAACCGGTCCGCGCGACCGCGCTTGTCGTCTCGACCCAGCACGCACCCGGCTATTGCGAGAAGGGCGAGAATGCCGATCCCGCCAAATATGCGGTGCTGCGCGACTATGTGATGGGCGTGTTTAACGACGTGCTCCCCGACGGTTTTATCACCGAGGCGACCAAAATCTATATCAACCCGACCGGCGCGTTCGAGATCGGCGGGCCGGACGGCGACGCCGGCGTCACCGGGCGCAAGATCATCGTCGACACCTATGGCGGCGCGGCCCCGCACGGCGGAGGCGCGTTCAGCGGCAAGGATCCGACCAAGGTCGATCGCTCGGCGGCCTATGTCGCGCGCTATCTCGCCAAGAACATTGTCGCTGCCGGGCTCGCGCGTCGCTGCACGATTCAGCTCAGCTATGCGATCGGCATCGCCGAGCCGCTGTCGGTCTATGTCGATCTTCACGGCACCGGGACCGTTACCGAGGCCGCGCTCGAAGCCGCGCTGCCGCGGCTCGTCCGCCTGACCCCCAAGGGCATCCGCGAACACCTCAAGCTTAACGCCCCGATCTACAAGAGGAGCGCCGCCTACGGTCACTTCGGGCGTGAGGCCGAGGGCGATCACTTCACCTGGGAAAAGACCGATCTGATCGATCAGCTCAAGGACGCCGTCGCCGCGTAACCCCATTCTCGGCGGGGATCGGTCTGACCGATCCCCGCATCGCTACCGGCTGCGATCCTTGACGTCGTCGCCTGCATCCTTGCCGCCATCGCCGTCCTGGACGTCGCTCCTGACCTGCGCGTGCGCCAACAGCGCGAACAGTCCCGCGCCGCCGATCAGATTGCCGATCAGCGCGGGCAGGATGATCCCGCCGAGCGCGGTCCCGACGCTCACATGCCCATCGAACATCAACAGGAACGCCTCGTCCGATCCGACGATCGAATGCGAAAACCCGCCGAGCGCGACGATATAGGTGATCAGGAAAATCACCCAGAACGACTGGGTCCGCGCATTGGGCAGCACCCACGCGATCATCGCGATCAGGAACCCAGCGGGCACCGCGTTGATCACGGTCTGCCCGAATCCGAGTTCGCTGACCTGCATTGCCACGTCGATCATGCCCTGTTTCAACGCCGGATCGACGATCAACCCATACGACGTTCCCGCTCCCGCGATCGCGGTGCCGATCAGATTTGCGCCGATCACGATTGCCCACAACCGCAACGTCCGCGTCAATGCCCAGCGCGATGGTGTGGTCGCCAGCGGTAGCATCGCGGTTACGGTGCTTTCGGTGAACAACTGTAATCGCCCCAGGATCACGAGCAGGAACCCAATCGGATATCCCAACGCCACCACCGCTTCGCGCCATGGTGCATCGGGCAGCTTGGAATGCAGCATGCCCTCTGCGACCAGCGAGGTATTGATCGCGATGCCGGCCGCGATCCCCGACCACGTCAACGCCCAGAATGGACGATCGAGTTCGTCCTCGCCCGCCTTGCGCACCGTCCGGTGCAACGCGACCGCACTCGGCGCGCCGGGGGCGACATCCTTCTCTTCGTTCGCGTCGTCGCCCGATGCGCCGCCATCGGCCTGGTCGCGATCATGTTCGGTTTCTGCCATTTAGCCGCAAACGCGCGATCGCTCGACTTTGCTCCACGACGACGATAGGCGCGCGGCGATGAACGATCCCACCACGATCCGGCGGCTGTATGGCCGTCGCCAGGGACACAAGCTGCGCCAGGGCCAGGCCGCGTTGGTCGAGGAGTTGCTGCCCCGGATCGCGCTGCCCGATACCGGCGCGCTCGACGCCGCCACGCTGTTCGGCGACGCCCGCCCGCTCGAACTCGAAATCGGCTTCGGCGCGGGCGAACATCTCGCGGGCCAAGCCGCGATGCGCCCCGATCATGGTTTCATCGGCTGCGAACCGTTCCTCAACGGCGTCGTCGGCGCGCTCGGCCATGTCCGCGACGGCGGCCTCAACAACGTCCGCCTCCACATGGGCGATGCGCTCGAAGTGATCGAACGGCTCCCCGACGCCAGCCTGTCGCGCGCCTATCTGCTCCATCCCGATCCATGGCGAAAGGCGCGCCACGCCAAGCGGCGGATGATCAACCACGGCCCGCTCGACCTGATCGCCGCCAAGCTCAAGCCGGGGTGCGAATTCCGCCTCGGCACCGACGATCCGACTTATTGCCGCTGGGCGATGATGGTCATGAACCAGCGCCGCGATTTTGTCTGGACCGCCGCGACCCCGACCGATTTCCTCACCCGCCCCGACGACTGGCCGGAAACGCGCTACGAACGCAAGGCGCGGCGCAAGGGCCACGAGGTGTGGTACTTCCGCTACGTGCGGCGCTAACCGACCGTCGCGTCGTCAGGCGCGCACGATCGCGGCCATCTGGTCGGGCGCCAGTTCGGTCGCGAATTCGAGTCCGAACCGCCCGGCGTTGACCCACACGACCTTCCCCGCCTTGGGCTCGCCGTTCAGCCGTACGCTGGCCTCGCTGCCGCATTGCGGATCGGTGGCGGTGTGAACCTTCGACCCCGTGGTCGACACGTCGAGCACATGCGCGCGCGCCGTCACCGCGTCGATCACCACCTCGGTCAACAGGAACACCTTCGACCGGGGCGCGCGTCGGTGATTGGCTGACCCGCGGGTTTCTACGGCAGGAACGACCGATGGCGGTGTGACGACATCCATGGCTCCTTGCACCTTCCGATCGATCTTGCCGCCGCCTTAACGCTGTTAGCCAGCTTGTCGGACGCCGAGGACGATAGTCGCCCTATTCCAATCGGCTATGCGCATTGGCGCGTTAGGATCGCGTTTAACCACACGGTGAGCGCGGCGTTAGGGATTGGCCGCGGCGGCGCTGCTACGCTAACGACCGACCGGCCCGATCGGCGACCGATACAAGGACATGACCCGACGATGACCGACGACAGGATCGACCGTGGCTGGCTCGCCGATGCGGTGCGGCGGATCGAGGCGGATTACAACCGCAGCGCCGACACCCATCTGATCCGTGTCGATCTGCCGCACTTCGCCGGGATCACGCTCTATCTCAAGGACGAAAGTTCGCATCCCACCGGTAGCCTGAAGCACCGGCTGGCGCGATCGTTGTTCCTCTATGCGCTGTGCAACGGCTGGATCGCGCAGGGGACGTGCGTGATCGAGGCGTCGTCGGGATCGACCGCGGTGTCGGAGGCCTATTTCGCTCGGATGCTCGGCTTGCGCTTCATCGCGGTCGTCCCCGCCAGCACCGCCGCGCCGAAACTCGACGCGATCCGCTTTCATGGCGGCGAAATCCACGCGGTCGACGATCCGCGCACCGTCTATGCCGAGGCGCACCGGCTCGCCGCCGAAACTGGCGGTCATTATCTCGACCAGTTCACCTATGCCGAACGCGCGACCGACTGGCGCGGCAACAACAACATCGCCGAATCGATCTTCGCGCAGCTCGGGGAAGAGGAACACCCCGTCCCGCGCTGGATCGTGTGCGGTGCTGGCACCGGCGGCACCTCGGCAACGATCGGGCGCTTCATCCGCTATCAGCGCCACGCGACCGGGCTATGCGTCGCCGATCCGGTCAACTCGGTCTTCCACCGCCATTTCGCGGACCGCACCGTCGTCGCGCTGCCCCCCGGCTGCGCCTCGCGGGTCGAAGGCATCGGCCGGCCCCAGGTCGAAGCCAGCTTCGTCCCCGACGTGATCGACCGCATGGTCCCGGTCGACGACGCGGACAGCATCGGCGCGATGCGCGCGATCTCCGCGCGGCTCGGGCGCCGCGTCGGCGGCTCGACCGGCACCAACATCATGGCGTGCGCGGCATTGATCGAGGAACTGCACGCCGCGGGCGCGACCGGGAGCATCGTGACCCTGCTGTGCGACGGCGGCGACCGCTACGGCTGCACCTATTACGACGACGCGTGGCTCGAGAGCTGCGGCATCGACTGGCGAGCCGCCGAACGGCGCATTGGGCGCCTCTTGGGCGATTGATCGATCGGGTCGGCGAGCGATCGTCAGGTGTAGCGGTTCCAGCAGTGGAACGGCCTGCGCGTCTCGAACGCCGCCCGTCACACCCCCACCAACAACCCCTCACGCGCGATCTTGTCCCGCCATACCAGCGGCGCGAGCTGGTGGACGTTGTGGCCCTCGCTATCCACCGCCACCGTCACCGGGAAATCGACCACCTCGAATTCGTAGATCGCCTCCATCCCCAGATCGTCGAACCCGACCACCCGGCTACCCTTGATCGCGCGCGACACCAGGTACGCCGCACCGCCCACCGCCATCAGATACGCGCTCCTGCCCTCCGCGATCGCCTGGGTCGCATCGGGGCCGCGCTCGGCCTTTCCGACCATCGCGAGCAGCCCCTGCCCCAGCATCATCCGCGTGAACCCGTCCATCCGTGTCGCCGTCGTCGGCCCCGCCGGACCCACGACTTCCGCGCCGACTGGATCGACCGGCCCGACATAATAGATCACGCGCCCTGCGAAGCTCACCGGCAGCGGCTCGCCCTTCGCCAGCATGTCCGCGATCCGCTTGTGCGCCGCGTCGCGCCCGGTCAGCATCCGCCCGTTGAGCAGCAACCGGTCGCCCTGCTGCCAGCCCTGCACCACCGCGGGCGTCAGCGTATCGAGATCGACGCGCATCGCGGCCTTGTCGGGGGTCCAATTGACCCGCGGCCACTCATCGAGCTTGGGTGCCTCGAGATAGCTCGGCCCCGACCCGTCGAGCACGAAATGCGCATGCCGCGTCGCCGCGCAATTGGGGATCATCGCGACCGGCTTGCCCGCCGCGTGGCACGGCGCATCCTTGATCTTGACGTCGAGGATCGTCGACAGGCCCCCCAGCCCCTGCGCCCCGATCCCGAGCGCATTGACCTTGTCGAAAATCTCGATCCGCAGCGCCTCGATATCGTTACGTGGCCCCCGCGCCTTCAGCGGCCCCATGTCGATCGGCTCCATCAGCGCCTGTTTCGCGAGCAGCACGCAATGTTCGGCGGTCCCGCCGATCCCGATCCCGAGCATCCCCGGCGGGCACCACCCCGCGCCCATCTGCGGGAGCATCTCGACCACCCAATCGACGATGCTGTCCGACGGGTTCATCATCTTGAACTTCGACTTGTTCTCGCTGCCCCCGCCCTTCGCCGCGACATCGATCGAGACGCGCGCGCCCGGCACCATGTCGACATGGAGCACGCACGGCGTGTTGTCCTTGGTGTTGCGCCGCGTGAACGCCGGGTCCGCCAGGATCGAGGCGCGCAAGCGGTTCTCGGGGTTCAGATACGCCCGCCGCACGCCGTCATCGACGACCTCCTGCAACGACCGCGACGTATCGTCGAGCCGGCAGTCCATCCCCCATGTCACGAAGACGTTGACGATCCCGGTATCCTGGCAGATCGGCCGATGCCCCTCCGCGCACATCCGCGAATTGGTCAGGATCTGCGCGATCGCATCCTTCGCCGCAGGGCTTTGCTCCGCCTCGTAGGCGACGCCCAGCGCGCGGATATAATCCATCGGATGATAGTAACTGATGAACTGCAGCGCGTCGGCGACGCTCTCGATCAGGTCGGCGGCGCGAATTGTGGTGGTCATGGGGTGGGCGTGTATCGCGCGGAGAAGCGAGGGGCAATGAGTCGGCTCGCTCGTCAGTGCCTCTGAGCGCGACCCAACGTCGAACGTCATTTCCCAAATGGATAATGTCAGGCCTCGCTCCGATGTTCGTATATAACAATTAACGTTCAAATTTTGAATTGGGGGAATCGTTTTGATATTCAATGGTTTGTCTAACGGGTTTTGCTGTTTGCCGATATTATGCACTAGAGATCATCATAAAATATCCGATTTCAAATAGAAAGCGGACTTGATTACTTCATCTTATAGCGCTATTGGTCTGGGCAGTACTGAGCCGAGGCAAAAGTGCCCGCCTCAACCAACGCTATGAGGAGAGGCAAGATGACCAAAGCGAACGACGCAGCGAAGGCGCTTCGTAATCCCAAGGAACTCGCTGCGTTTCTACATTCCCCAAAGGACTATATCGCGCACAAGGGCATTGACGTGAACGACGAAAATACGGCGCGGAGCTTCGAGCAATACGCGCGCACGTTGATCGAAAACGTCAACGCCGCCAATAGGTCGGTCGGCCTGTCCGACATCGAGGCTGCCGATTGGGGCATCGGCGCGGGTTGCTGCAACTCCAAGGTCATGCTCGCCAGCCGATGAAAAGTTTGGTCGTCTATGCCGCCAGTGGCTGCAATCTGCGTTGCCGCCACTGCGCGGTAGGATCCGACCAAGCGACGCCCCGCGACAGCCTTTCGATGGACGAACTTGTGTCGATCATCGAGGACGCGGGGCGGATCGGCGTTCAGTTCGTCACGCTGATCGGCGGGGAGGTCTCGTACGTTCACGCCGATCTGTCGCCCGCCCTGGCTGCTGCCGAGCGCGCCGGCGTCACCATCTCGATCAACACCAATCTGCATTTTCCCGATCGGATCATTCCGCTGCTTTCTTACGAGAGCATGGGAAATATCGCCTTCTCGCTCGACGGTGCGACGGCCGAGACGAACGATCGCGTCCGCGGCAAGGGATCGTTCGCGAAGGCGCTAGCCGCGCTGGAGGCGATCCATGCATCGGGCCGCCTCGGGGGCCACACCACGCTCGACATGAACTACACGCTAAACCGCATCAACGCGCCCGAAGCCTATGAGGTGATCGCGCTCGCCAATAAGTTGGGCGTCAATAAACTGAATCTCGCGCTCACCGAGCCACGCGATTTCGCGATCCGCAACAGCGACCTGCTGACACTGCACGACGAGGAACTGGTGAACGCGTTCGTTTCGATCATCACGATGTGGCGGATGCACGGCGAGACGCAGTTGGAAACGAATATCCCGCCGCTGTTCCACCGCTACTACGCCGACCGATTCGGCAGCAGTCCCTTCCCCGCCAACTTCGACGCATGCGGGGGGACGCAAGTCTATGGGTATGTCGATGCCCATGGCAATCACTTCCCCTGCCCGGGAATGGGCTTCGAGCATAATCGTCAACCCGATAGCGATCGTATATTCGCGAACGTCAACACCAAGTCCCGGCGGCTCGATACGATCCAGCGCGAACCAGTGTTCGCTGATTTCGACACCGCGCGCGCCTCGGGCGAATTGATGGCGGATTATTTCCCCTGTTCGGCGTGCTCGTTCCGCGCCGCGTGCCGCCCCTGCACGAGTAGCAAGCTCGAGGGCGGCGCGTATCGCACGCAGCCGTTATGCGAAGCGCTGTTCAAGACCGCCGATGCGACCGTACCGGGCTTTACCGACCGATATTTCGACGAAGGAACACGGTTGGTCGATCGCCTTTGCTGAACGCCTCTACCCCTCGTCCCCCATCCTCAGCGCCGCGATGAACGCCTCCTGCGGGATGCTGACGCTGCCATATTCGCGCATCTTCGCCTTGCCCTTCTTCTGCTTTTCCAGCAGCTTCTTCTTACGCGTCGCGTCGCCACCATAGCATTTGGCGGTCACGTCCTTGCGCATCGCGCTGATCGTCTCGCGCGCGATCACCTTGCCGCCGATCGCGGCCTGAATCGGAATCTTGAACAGGTGGCGCGGGATCAGTTCCTTCAGCCGCTCGACCATCCCGCGCCCGCGCACCTCCGCGGTGCCGCGGTGGACGATCATGCTCAGCGCATCGACCGGCTCTTCGTTGACGAGGATACCCATCTTGACCAGGTCGCCCTCGCGATAGCCGATCTGGGTATAGTCGAAGCTCGCATAGCCCTTCGACAGCGATTTCAGCCGGTCGTAGAAATCGAACACCACCTCGTTGAGCGGCAGTTCGTACGTCGCCTGCGCACGCCCGCCGACATAGGTCAGGTTCTTCTGGATCCCGCGCCGGTCCTGGCACAGCTTCAGGATGCTGCCGAGATACTCGTCGGGGACATAGATCGTCGCGTTGATCCACGGTTCGCTGATCGTCGCGATCTTGTTCGGCTCGGGCATGTCGGCGGGATTGTGGAGCTCGATCTGCGTGACGCCCGCGGGATCGGGATGCGTCAGTTCGATCTCGTACACCACCGACGGCGCGGTGGTGATAAGATCGAGGTCGTATTCGCGCGTCAGACGTTCCTGGATGATCTCGAGATGGAGCAGCCCCAAGAACCCGCAGCGGAACCCGAACCCCAGTGCGGCGCTCGTCTCCGTCTCGAAGCTGAATGACGCATCGTTCAATCGCAGCTTCGAAATACTCTCGCGCAGCTTCTCGAAGTCGTTGGCATCGACCGGGAACAACCCGCAGAACACCACCGGCTGGACTTCCTTGAACCCCTCCAACGCCTGCAGCGCGGGGCGCTTGGCATCGGTCAGCGTATCGCCGACCCGCGCCTGTGCGACATCCTTGATCTGCGCGGTGATGAAGCCGATCTCGCCCGCGCTCAGGTCATTGAGCTGTTCGATCTTGGGCCGGAAACAGCCGACCCGGTCGACCAGATGCGTCGTCCCAGCGTTCATGAACTTGATCTGCTGGCCCTTCTTCATCACCCCGTCGATCACGCGGACCAGGATGACCACGCCCAGATACGGGTCGTACCAGCTATCGACCAGCATCGCCTTTAGGGGCGCTTGCGGGTCGCCCTTGGGCGCCGGGATCTTCTTGACGATCACCTCCAGAATCTCGGCGATCCCGATTCCCGTCTTGGCCGACGCCAGCACCGCCTCGGACGCGTCGATCCCGATCACGTCCTCGATTTCCTTGCGCACCATCTCGGGCTCGGCGGCGGGCAGGTCGATCTTGTTGATCACCGGCACGATCTCGTGATCATGCTCGATCGACTGGTACACATTGGCGAGCGTCTGCGCCTCGACCCCCTGCGCCGCATCGACCACCAGCAACGCGCCCTCGCACGCGGCTAGGCTCCGGCTCACCTCATACGCGAAATCGACGTGCCCCGGCGTGTCCATCAGGTTGAGTTCGTATTCGATGCCGTCCTGCGCGGTGTACGCCAGCCGCACCGTCTGCGCCTTGATCGTGATCCCGCGCTCTTTCTCGATGTCCATGTTGTCGAGCACCTGCTCGCTCATTTCGCGCAGCGACAGCCCGCCGGTCAGCTGGATCAGCCGGTCGGCGAGCGTCGACTTGCCATGATCGATATGCGCGATGATCGAGAAATTGCGGATGCGGGAAAGCGGGGTCATGCGCGCGCCCTAGCAGGCGGATGTTGCGTTGCCAAAGGCGCGCGCAATGCGGGGTTCGCGCGGCGTCACGCCGCCGCCGATTCGCCCCCGTCCTCGCGCACCGCCAGCAGGTGATAGCAGCGCGCGACCTGTCGATACGGATCGCGCTGCCCCGCGAGCCATTCGGCCTAGAGCAGCTCGTCGGGTTCGTCGGTATCGATCGGGCGGTCGTGATGGTCGGTGAAGATCCCGATCCCCGACCAGGACGCGACCGGCGCCCCCGCCGCGGCCAGCAGCGCCGCGACCGCCGCGCGCGGGTGATTGCGACTCGCGGCATAGCGCGCGTGGCGCTGATCGCCGGTCTCGAGCGCGATCCGCGCCTCGCGCCAGCGTCCCGCCAGTCCCGGACGCATCGCGATCGCCGCCGGCGATACTGCGGCGATCGACACCAGTCCGCCACGTCGCGCGAGCGCCACCGCGGTGCCGATCAACGGCGCGGGATCGTCCTCGTACATCAACACGCTGTGGCAACACACCAGATCGGCATCGCCCGGCGCCGCCAGCCGCCCGGTCGCCGCGTCGCCTTCGACGATCGCGACGCGCGCCGCGATCGCCGCGGGCGCTGCCGCCAGCCGCGCGCGGCCGATCGCGATCATCCGCGGGTCGATGTCGACCGCCACCACCCGGTGTCCCATCGCCGCCAGCCGGAGGGCAAGCGCGGCGTCACCTCCGCCAAGATCGACGACCTTGGCACCGCACGGCAGCTGCGGAGACAACGTCCGCACGATCATCTCTTCGGCGATCCCGCCGCCGCCACCGCCGAACGCGTCGACGATCCCGGATGCGGCGGTCCAGTAATTCAACCGCCTGCCCCCGCGCTCTCGACGAGCGCCGGGATGACGCAGGGGGTCAGCACGCCGTCGGTGAGCAGCCCGCAGCAATCCCCCTCTTCGATCTCGAGCACGTCGGGCGAGAACACATCCTCGTCGCGGGTACTGGTCGGGTGCGGCGCGTCGGAAGGCACCAGCGCCTCGAGATCGATCGGGTCAACCGCACCGGGGATCGTGATCAAGCCGCCCCGCGCGATCAGGTCGAGATGGATCGCGCATTGATAGCCGACGACGCCCGGATCCTGGTTATGCTGGCCCAACCCCAGGTGAACCCCGGGGCGCCGCTCGTTGATGTGCGAATTCATCGCGATCGGTTCGTCGATCCGAAAGTTCGTCCCGAACCCCAGTTCGCCGATGTTATAGGCGCAATGCGTGGTCAGGCACTGGTCGAGGAACCGCGCGATCCGGGCGTCGTCACACGCGTGCGAGACGACCCGGCCGTCGACGATCTCGATCGTCACCGGCGTCTTATCGAGCCGCACGTCGTCCTCGGTGATCGCGTTGACGTTATACGCGAAGTCGGCGACGTGGACGCCCGAAATCCGCGCAGGAAAGGTTGCAACCTCGCCGGCCGGCAGGATGACCGTCCCACCCATCCGCGCCCGCCCGCGATTGCTGATCCAGCGATGCTTGGCCGAATCGAGCGTCACCGCCAGATCGGTCCCGCCGCGCGTGGTGATCCGCAATTCGCTGGCCGTGGTGAGGCGTTCGAGGATCGCGGCATTGCGCCGCGACAGTTCCGCGGGCGATGCCCGCAACGCATCGGCGAACAGGCTATCGCTGGCGCTGTTCGATCGAAAGACGAGCTGGCGATCGCGCGGATACGCCGACAGCGCGTCGTTGAGCGCCCCGGTATGCGAAAACGTGTCGCGTTCGAAGCTCAGCACGACCAACCGCCCGGTGAGCAGCGCGGGACGGGGCAGCGCCGCGGCGAGCCGCTCGGCGAACCCCGGATCGTGGAGCGGCGCCATCCACACCCGCTCGAACCCGATCCCGCGCAATTCGAGCGCGGCGGAGACGAGGGCGGCGGATCGCTGGCTGTCGCTGGTATACAGCAACAGCACGCGATCGCCGCCGACGATCCCCACATAATCGTCGAGCAGGGCCTGCACCCCGCGCCAGACCTGCTCGTCGCTCATCCCGCCTTCTTCGCGGCAAGGCCGCCACGATCGGCCAGCGCGGCCGATGCGGTGCTGTAGCTGATCGACCACGCGACCTCGGTGCCGCGCAGCAGCGGGCTCGACTCGCCCAAGGTGGCCGCCGCGGTGCTGTACGAGATCGTCCAGGCAGCGTCCGCGCCCTTGACGATGTCGGTCACATGCGCGGTGAGGTCGGCGACCTTGAAGGTTGCTTCCTTCGACCGGCTTTCGCGCATCACGTCGGCGGTTACCCGAGCGACGATATCTTTCACTTCCTGTTCGCTTGCCACCATCCTTCTCCCAATGCTGGCTACGCCCCGCCGGGATGACGAGAGAGCCATCACGAAGACTGATCCCGACGGCTGGTTCGAACAACGGCGATGCGATCCGAAATGGAGGCTGGAGGTCGGGATACGGAATAAAACCGGCGCTAGCGCATTGGGCAGCCACGGCAGTTTTTAGGTCCGCTTCGGTTACGGTTTTTGAGGGATAACCAGCGCACCTATCACGTGCTGCGCGATCATCGCTGATCATCGGCAGCGACACCGATCGCGCGCAGCACGCTCGCCCACCGCGCCTCGCCCACACCGCTCACCAGCCGCCACGCCACCCCACGCCGGTCCAGTTCCGCCTTCGACAGGTCGAAGAACCGCCGCCGCGCCGCGTCGGTCCCGAACATCCGCGTCCCGTCCCCCACCCAAGGCAGGTCGATGTCGAACAGCAGGTACAGGTCCGCGCAGCCGTCCCACGCGTCGAACCACGGATCGCGCCGCCCGAACAACATGTCCGCCCACACCGCGGTCATCAGCGGATCGGTGTCGAGGATCGCCGGATACCGCCCCTGCGCCAGCGCGGCGCGGGTCATCTCGTCGTGCCCCTTGGCGATGCTGACGAGGTCCGCCATCGCAAACTCGGTGCCGTGCATCTCGGCATAGTCGCGGCCATATTCGTCGACCAGCGGCGTGCCCAGCTGCGCCGCCAGCCGCGCGCCGATCGTCGACTTGCCCGTGCTCTCGGGACCGTGGAGGCAGATCGAACGCAGCGTCACGCCATCACCATCCGCACCGCGCGTGCCCGCCGCCAGTCGATCAGCCCCGCGACCGAGATCGCGAGCAGCACCAGATACAATGCCGTCGTGAACCACAAACCCTTGGCCGCGTAGAGCGGCACCGACGCGACATCGACCGCGATCCACAGCCACCAGCTCTCGAGTCTCCGCCGCGCCTGCAGCACCTGCGCGGCGATACTCGCCCCCGCGATCCCCGCGTCCCACCACGGGTAGGAGGCGTCGGTGTAGCGGTGCATCACCGTCCCCCACCCCGCCGCCGCGACAATGACGCCCGCCGCCCACAGCGCCCGCGTTTGTGGCGTCAGCGTCTCGACCAGCACGTCCCCCGCCGCGGCCCTGATCCGCGCCCAGTTCACCCAGCCATACAGATTGACGACCAGGAAAAATCCCTGGAGCAGCATGTCCGAATAGAGCCGCGCCCGCGCGAACACGACCGCGTAGATCGCGACCGCCGCGATCGCGAACGGATAGTTCCAGATGCTCCGCCGCGCCACCAGCGCGACGTTGACGACGATGAGCGCGGCGGCGATGGCTTCGATGCTATTCACCGCGCCTTGCCTACCGACGGCAGCGCGCACGTAAAGCGGCGACGCGCCGAAAACGCCCGCTGTCCTACACCCCGCCGCTGTGCCAGTGTTGCGCGCGATGCCCTGCCCGCGCGCCCTTCCCCATCTGTCGGTATGTTCAGCGTACGATGGGGGGACGCCGGCTGAATCGGTGATTCCGTGTAACAGTCGTCAATGTTGTAAAGTAAACCGACACCTCCGCCCACCTCGGGAAGACGCATGCGCCATATCGCGATAATCGGCTCCGGCCCCGCCGGCTATTACACCGCCGAAGCCTGTCAAAAGCTGTTCGGCGATGGCGCAGGGGGGGGCGTCCATGCCGACATCGTCGATCGCCTCCCCGTTCCCTATGGCCTGATCCGCACCGGGGTCGCGCCCGATCACCAGTCGATCAAGGGCGTCAGCCGCCGCTACGAGGCGACCGCGCTCGCCGACAACGTCCGCTTCGTCGGCAACGTCACCGTCGGCCACGACGTCAGCATCCCCGAACTCCTCGGCCTTTACGACGCGGTCGTGCTCGCGACCGGCGCGCCGCACGATCGCGGGCTCGACATCCCGGGCGCGGACCTGCCCGGCGTCATCGGCTCGGCAGCGTTCGTCGGCTGGTACAACGGCCACCCCGATTTTGCGCATATCGAACCGCCGCTCCACGGCCCCGGCGCGGTCGTGGTCGGCGCGGGCAACGTCGCGCTCGACGTCGCGCGGATCCTCGCCAAGACCGGCGACGAATTCACCGGGTCGGACATCGTCGCGCACGCGCTCGACGCGCTCGGGCCGCACACGATCGAGACCGTCACGATCCTCGCGCGCCGCGGCCCGCACGCGATCGCGATGACACCCAAGGAACTCGGCGAACTCGGCAAACTCGCGCGCGCCCGTCCGCGCATCGACCCCGCCGATCTGCCCCCGATCGAGGACGACGCCGCGCTCGATCCGGGCACCCGCAAATCGGTCGCGCTGCTGCGCGGCTTCGCCGAACCCGCACCCGCGAAACCGATCACGGTCGATTTCGATTTCTTCGCGATGCCGGTGCGGATCGAGGGCGACGGCCGCGTCGAACGCGTCATCGTCGAACGCACCCGGATCGACGCCGATGGCCACGCCACCGGTAGCGGCGAGACCTATGCGATCCCCGCCGCGATGGTGGTCAGCTGCATCGGCTATCGCACCCCGCCGATCGAGGACGTCCCCTATGACGCGAAGCTCGGCCGATTCGCCAACCACGACGGGCGGATCGCAGACGGCCTCTACGCGGTCGGCTGGGCGCGGCGCGGACCGACCGGGACGATTGGCACCAACCGCCCCGACGGTTTCCTGATCGCCGACCATATCGCCACCGACACCGCGCCCGACAGCGGCAAACCGGGCCGACCCGGCCTCGACGCGCTGCTCGCCGCGCGCGGCGTCGATGTCGTCACCTTCCGCGACTGGCAAGCGATCGAGCGTGCCGAGATCGCGAACGCCCGCGCCGGCTCCCCGCGCGAGAAGTTCACCCGCATCGACGCGATGCTCGCTGCCCGCGCCTCGCGGTAAGCCGACGCTTGCACGCGTCCGACCCGCTGGGTATAGGCCGCGCTTCCAAGCGACCGGTCGTCACCGGACTCCGTCGGGGAGTAGCTCAGCCTGGTAGAGCACTGCCTTCGGGAGGCAGGGGCCGGAGGTTCGAATCCTCTCTTCCCGACCAACACATGTCCGCGGTTACCGCTTCCGCTTCTTGCGCGCCGCATACCGCGCGTCGCGCGCCGCCTTCAACTCTTCCTCAGTGGGTTTGGGCGCTTCGACCGGTGCGGGCGCCGCCGGTGTCTCTACCGGTTTTGGCGCCTCGCTGGCTGCTTTGGCGGCCTTGGCCGTCTCGGCAGCACGCTTCCGCTCGGCGCGGCGCTCGGCGGCGGCCTTCTCACGCGCCTCGGCTGCTGCCTGACGTTCGGCGACCACCGCGGGATCGGGTGCCGGCTTTGACCGCAGTTGGTCGAGCGCCTTCTGCTTGGCGACGCGTGCCGCCTCGGTGCGTTCGTTGAAATCGGGGGTCTTGAAGCCAGCCATGTAAATCAGTTCCTGTTGGGCGATTCATCGATCGCCGGGTTTGTCTCTTACCAGCATTGCGGCGTGGATGCCGAATGCCTCGATCATAACGTCCAGATGACGACGTTGCCGAGCAACACCGCCGCCATCACCAGCAGCAGCACGCCCTTCTTCGTGTCGCGCCGTCTGGCGATCATCGCGCCGCCGCCGATCAGACACGCGAAACATCCCAGCATCGCGATCGCGGGGGCGGCATTCGCGATCGAGGTCAGCGCGGCGGGCATGCCAGCCCCCTACCCGCTCGCCAACGCCCGTGCATAGGCCGCGATGTCGACATTGCCCCCCGACAGGATGACGAGCATCCCCGGTACCGGTCTCACGTGTCCGGCCAGCACCGCCGCGAGCCCGACCGCGCCGCCGGGTTCGATCACCAGCCGTAGCCGCGCCGCGGCCCAACGCTGTGCCGCCGCCACCTCCGCCTCGCTCACCGCGACCCCGGTCGCGTCGCGCCGCGCGAGCACCTCGAACGTCAGCGGCGACACTTGGCGCGTCATCAGCGAATCGCACGCGGTCGCGGGCGGGTTGGGGCCGACCGGTTCGATCCACGACGCCTCTAGGCTGCGGCGCATGTCCTCCCACCCCTCGGGCTCGACCACCGTGATCCGCGCGTCGCGCAGCCCCAGCGCGATTCCCGCGGCGAGTCCCCCGCCGCCGCACGGCACCACGACGTGACGCGGTTCGCCCAGCCCCTCGACCTCCATCTGCCGCCGCGCCTCGATCCCGCAACTTCCTTGCCCCTCGATGATCCACGGATCGTCGAAACTCGGCACCAAGGTGGCGCCCCGCGCCTCGGCGAGGCTGCCCGCGATGCCTTCGCGACTTTCGGTCGCGCGGTCGTAGCGGACGACCTCGGCACCGAGCGCCAGCGTTCCCTCCAGCTTGGCGGCGGGCGCGTCGGATGGCATGACGATCGTCGCGGGAATGCCGAGCCGCTGCGCCGCCCACGCGATCCCCTGCGCGTGGTTGCCGCTCGAAAAGGCGACAACGCCGCGCAGCCTGGCCGCATCGTCGAGCGCGGTCAGCCGATGCCACGCCCCGCGGATCTTGAACGCGCCGACGGGTTGCAGCGATTCGGCCTTGAAGGCGACACTGACGCCATTGATCTCGACAACGAACAACGGCGTCGGGGGCAGGATCGCGGCAATCTTCGCGGCGGCGTCGCGGACCCCTGCGGTGGTCGGTTGTCGCACAATAGTCACAACTCGTCCTTCCACGCCTCCAGCCACTTTACAACGGGGGAAAGCGACCCTATTTCGCCTCCTCCGCTGCCCCATGGGACTTCCAACCGCAAGGCAGCAATTCGTCCGCCTACTGGCACTTGGAGGTCCCTTGAATTGCACAAGCATCATCGCGCGTTGGGGTTAGCGTCCACCAATTCGATCGTCGCCGGTGGCGCGATCGACATCGCTAAGACCCGTCCCGTCCAGCCGGTAACGCTGATTCGCCCGCACGCCGCCGCGCGCGCCGCCCGTTTCTTCGTCGAGAAGTTTCCGGGTCGCTCGATGTATGCGGTAAAGGCGAATCCCTCGCCCGAACTCCTCGCGATCCTGTGGGACAGCGGCGTCACGCATTTCGACGTGGCGAGCCTTGCCGAGGTGCGTCTGGTCGCCTCGACGCTGCCCGATGCCACCTTGTGCTTCATGCACCCGGTCAAGGCAGAGGAAGCCATCGCCGAGGCGTATCACGATCATGGCGTCCGCGTGTTCAGCCTCGATGCGGTCGAGGAACTCGACAAGATCATGCGCGCCACCGCCGCTCGGGACGGGACCGAGGCGACCGACCTGACGCTGTGCGTCCGGCTGCGCGTGTCGTCCGAACATTCGAAGCTCAGCCTCGCCGCCAAGTTCGGCGCCGCGCCGGGCGAGGTGAAGGAATTGCTGTTCCGCGCCCGCCAGGCCGCCGACGCGCTCGGCATCTGCTTCCATGTCGGCAGCCAGGCGATGACACCACAGGCGTATGCCGACGCGATGGAACGCGTCCGCGCGGCGATCGTCGAAGCCGCGGTGACGGTCGACGTCGTCGATGTCGGCGGCGGTTTCCCTTCGACCTATCCCGGCATGGAGCCCCCGCCGCTCGAACAATATTTCGAGACGATCCATCGCGCCTTCGAATCACTGCCGATCAGCTATTCGGCGGAACTGTGGGCCGAGCCCGGCCGGGCGTTGTGCGCGGAATATTCCTCGCTCATCGTTCGCGTCGAGCGGCGTCGCGGCAGCGAATTGTACATCAACGACGGCGCCTATGGCGCACTGTTCGATGCCGCGCATATCGGCTGGCGCTTTCCGGTCGCGCTGCTGCGCGAACCCGAATCGAGCGTCCGCGACCATCCGTTCAGCTTTTACGGCCCGACCTGCGACGATCTCGATCACATGACCGGTCCGTTCGAACTGCCCGCCGATGTCCAGGCGGGCGATTATATCGAGATCGGGATGCTCGGTGCCTACGGCTCCGCGATGCGGACCGCGTTCAACGGCTTCGGATCGGATGAAACGGTGATCGTCGAGGACGAACCGATGGCCAGCCTCTACGTCGATACGCCCGACGAGGTCGCGTCGAACGTCGTGACGCTGTAACAGCGACAGGCGATTGTAGTCGTCTTCCCCCCTCCCGTTTGCGGGAGGGGTCGGGGGAGGGCTTGTCGGGAGGTGCGCTGAACAGGCCCTCCCCTAGCCCCTCCCGCACGCGGGAGGGGGATTTGGAGATAAGATATGACCGATACCCTCACCGCCACCACGTCGACCAACGACACCCGTAAGGCGGAACTGCTGAGCAAGCAGGTCAAGCACATCGACATCACCAGCTTCGACGCGCGCCCGATCGTCGACGCAATGGCGGACATGAGCTTCACCAGCCGTGACCTTGGCCGCGCCACCAAGATCTACAACGACATGCTCGCCGACAAGGATTGCACCGTCTGCCTGGTGATCGCCGGATCGACCAGCGCGGGCGGGTGCATGGACCTCTACGCCGAACTCGTGCGCAACAACATGGTCGACGTGATCGTCGCCACCGGCGCGACGATCGTCGACATGGATTTCTTCGAAGGCCTCGGTCACAAACACTATCAGGCGCTCGAGGTGCCGGACGACGACACGCTGCGCTCGCTGCTGATCGACCGGATCTACGACACCTATATCGACGAGGAGCAACTCCAGCACGTCGACCACACGATCTTCGAGATCGCCGAGACGCTGGAACCGCGTGCCTATTCGAGCCGCGCGTTCATCCGCGAGATGGGCAAATATCTCGTCGAGCATGGCAAGAAGGACAACAGCCTCGTCAAGCTCGCCTATGAGCATGACGTGCCGATCTTCTGCCCCGCGTTCGTCGACAGCTCGGCAGGCTTCGGCCTGGTCAAGCATCAGGTCGATGCGGTGAAAGCGGGCAAGCCATACATGGTCCTCGACGCGATCGCCGATTTCCGCGAGCTCACCGAAATTAAGATCGCCGCAGGCACCACCGGGTTGCTGATGATCGGCGGCGGGGTGCCGAAGAACTTCATCCAGGATACCGTCGTCTGCGCCGAGATCCTCGGTCACGACGACGTGCAGGTCCACAAATACGCCGTGCAGATCACCGTCGCCGATGTCCGCGATGGCGCCTGCTCATCCTCGACGCTGCAGGAAGCGGCGTCGTGGGGCAAGGTCAACACTGGGATCGAACAGATGGTCTTCGCCGAGGCTGGCAGCGTGATGCCGCTGCTCGCCAGCGACGCCTATCACCGCGGCCTGTGGAAGGATCGCCCGGTGCGCAAATGGGGCGCGATGTTCGACAAGTAGCGCGCC
The DNA here is from genome assembly GCF_006438955.1 of Sphingomonas oligophenolica. Classification (GTDB taxonomy): domain Bacteria; phylum Pseudomonadota; class Alphaproteobacteria; order Sphingomonadales; family Sphingomonadaceae; genus Sphingomonas; species Sphingomonas oligophenolica_A. The sequence goes on from NZ_RCZK01000006.1 coordinate 128,578, forward strand.
AGGTTGCACCACCTCACTAAATCCGTCAGGCCTCTCCCATAGCTTTGGGGGAGGCCTTTTCGATGCATAGTGCGATCCTGCAACCGGTTGTCGTCCTGATTGCCTGGACGCTGGTGATGCTCGTCTGGATGCTGATAACGCGGCTTCCCGCGATGAGCGCGTCGGGGGTCGACCTCGGCCAGTTAAGGGGCACCAAACCCGCCGATGCCGACCAGGGCTTGCCCGCCAAGGTCCAGTGGAAGGCGCACAATTACAATCACCTCCACGAACAGCCGGTGCTGTTCTATGCGGTCGCACTCGTCATCGCCTTCACCGGCACTGGCGACGGCATCAACGCGTGGATCGCCTGGGCCTATGTCGGTTTACGAATCGGGCACAGCGTATGGCAGGCAACCGTGAACCAGGTATCGGTGCGATTTGCGCTGTTCCTCCTCGCGTCCCTGGCGTTGGTCGCATTGACGCTCCACGCCGCAATGGCGGTGTTCTGATGGCGAAAGGCGAATTGTTCGAACGGCACCGTCAGCCGTGGACGACCGACGAGATCCAGAAACTCCACATCCTCGCCAAGAAGGGCATGGCGCTGAAGCCGATCGCCAAGGCGCTCAAGCGGAGCGAGGAATCGACCCGGGATCGCGCCAAGGCCGATGGCCTGTCGATCGCCAAATTGCGTTGATCGCCAATTTGAGCTGATCAGCGCTGATCGACGATGCGCGCGATCAGTCGATCGGGCGGGCCTGCCGCCGCGAGGAACCGCCGGATCGCTACCTGTGGATCATCGCCGGGACCGACCTCTGCCGACACGTGGAGCGCCACCGCCCGGCCGTCCCCGCCCAGCAGGTGTGCGGCCATCGTCGCGATCTTGACCTGGCGCGGATCGGCGGTCGTCGTGTCGCCAATCCGGTACCAGGTCGCGACGACCCGCTCAACCGGGCCGGGCGCGGCGATCCGGATGACGCTGCCCCCCGCGAGAGCGGGAAGGTCGGCGACGCGCAGCCAGCGATCGTCCGCCCCCAACGCACCGATCCCGTACCCCACGATCTTCTTGCCCTCGCGCTGGCTGCCATAGACCGCCACCGCTACATCGATCGCCGCATCGCCCCCGGCATAGCGTCCGAAGAGATAGTGATCGGCGCCGGGATAAACGGGCATCCACCGCGCACCGACGCTGAGCGGGACCCGGTGCCAGCCAGCAATGTCCGGTAACGCGATCTGCGCGGGCAACGGCGTGGTCCGCTCGCCGATCGCAGCGCTCCACAGCGGAAAGCTGGCCGCAACCGCAACCGTTAATAGCGCAGCGGGAACGAGCGCCAGCCGATGCGACCCACGCCGCTCGATCCGCGCAGGATCGAACGCGGCGGCATTCGCGGGCTTGTCGAACCAGCGCCAACCCAGCGCCAGCACGCCCGCCATCACCAGTCCGAAGAACACCCAGCCATAGACGATATGATCGAAACCGGTCGCGGCCTCGACATTGGTGATGTCCGCGACCCAGATCGTCGCGAATGCGCGCACCCCGTTGGCGAGGATCGGCACGACCAGCGCCACCGCCATGAACACCGCGCGCCGCCGCCACGATACGAAACACAGGTTGCAGACGAGCACCCCGAACGCGAACATCGCGACGACGAACTTTGTCCCCGAACACGCCTCCGCCACCTCGAAATAATAGCGCCCGGCGTGGATCAGGACGCCGTTCGACGTCGCCGGAATCCCGACCAGATCAAGCAACGGCATGATGATCGCGACCGTGACGCGCTGGAGCGGGGCTTCGAGCCATTCCCCGAACGGCACGAGGAAAAGCGCGTAGAGCAACGGGAACAACAACCCGCGTGCGACGATCGGGCCGAGGATCGTCACCACCGCCCCCTGGAGCATCATCACGACGCCCAGTTGCCGCGCGAACGCCACCGACCCAGCGTCGCCCATCAGCCAGCCCAACCCGCCGACCGCGACCAGCGCCAGACCTGGCCACCAGCCAGTCGGTGCGAGCTGCGCCAGTTCGCCCCGTCGTTGCCAGACCAGCCAGCCGACGATCGGCGCGATCAGGAAGCAATGGCCGTAGGTTGACGCGGTCCACCAAACGCCGACCATGCGGACGATGTCGGTATGAAAGAGGAGGAGAATCCCCGCGGCGGCAATGGCCAGCGCGGTAGCGTGGCGTGACCAGAGAGAGCCGGTGTCCGCGTCCTTCGCGGAGGAGGTATCGGCAACTGCCGTCACGTGTCCAGACCCAGCAACCGATCGAGCGGCGCAAGCCGCGCATCCCAGTCATATCGCGCGAGAACGCGCACGCGCGCCGCCTCGCCCAATGCCGCCGCTGTATCGCGATCGTCGATCAGCGCGATCACCGCCGCCGCCGTGTCCGTCGCCCCGTCCGCGACCTGGATCGTTCCGCCATGATCGATCCCCTCGGCCGCCACAGCGGACGCCACCACCGCGCGCGCCATCGCCATCGCTTCGAGTATCTTGTTCTGAATCCCCCGCGCCAACTCCAACGGCGCGACGCATACGCTCGCAGCCGCGATCCACCCGCGCACGTCATCGACCGCACCGGTCACGATGACCCCCGGCCCCGCGAGTGCCTTGACCGCCGCGGACGGCGCGCGCCCGACGATCGCGAACCGCGCGTCGCGGTGTTGCTGGCGGATCAACGGCATCACCGATCGGGCGAACCACGTCACCGCGTCGATATTGGGGCGGTAGTCCATCTGACCGGTGAAGACGATCAGCGGGCCTGCCTCGTCAACCGGGGTGACGATCGTGGGATCGAACACGCCCGCGTCGATCCCGTTCTCGACGACGCGGACATCGCCCTCTGCCCCGCCGTCGCGAAACAGCTCCGCTTCGGCGTCGCTGACCAGCAGGCTCACGTCCACCCGCCGCGCGACATCGCGTTCGAACGCGCCGAGCAGCCGCGCCTCGCGCCGCATCAACCAGCGCAGCGCCAGCGGTCCGCGCGTCGCGAAGCCGCCGAATTTGGCGGAGTCGACGTCGACGAAGTCCATGATCGCGCGCGGGCCATCGATCGGCAGATACTGTGCCATCTGCCCCGAGAAGCAATAGATCGCCTCGATCGGCTCGCCATCGAGCACCCGACGCACCGCGCGCGCCATGGCGTGATCGGCAAAGGCAGTCAGCGATACCGGCTGTCCGGTCAGCACCGCCTCGATCGCGGCGAGCCCGCGCGACTTGGTCCGCGGCACGATCGTCACGCTCGTCAGCCGCGCGCGCAGGTCATCCGGAATATGTCGGTCCGCCGGGTCTTCGGCAAAGCCGATCAGGTGGACGCGCGCGCGCGCCGCCAGATGGCGAAGGACATGATAGCTCCTGATCTTGTCGCCCCGGTCGGGGGGAAACGGCGCGCGGTGCGCCAGGAACAGGATATTCATCAGCCCAGGCCCCGGGCGATCCAGGGTCCGACCACGTTGGCGATCGGCAGCGGCAGCTTGCGCCACGTCCGCACCATCGCTGCGTATTTCGGGTTGAGCGGATTGATCGCGCGCACCGCGCCCTCGCTGCGCATGGCGTAGCGGCGCGGCGTCGGCGCGAAGCCCCAATTCTTTTTGAATCCAGCTGCCCCCGTGCCGGTCTTCGATCGACCGAAATCGAACCGCCCACAGCCTCGCCCCCGCGCGTGGAGCATCAGCGCGTAATACATCCGGTCGTTGGCGCGCAGCGCGCGCGCCGCGGCGGTGCCGCCGCCCCAATAGGGATAAACGGTGCCGCCGTGATATAGGCTCAGGACACTGGCGACAGCGCGGTCCTGATGCCGCACGGTGAGGATATCGGCGTCGAGGTGAGCCATCACCGCGCGGAACAGCCGCGCGGGAAAGACCGGGGTTCCGAGGTTACGGACCGATTCGGCATAGACTAGGTAATGTTCGGCGAGCATCGCCGCGCTCGTGCCGACCGCAACCTCTAGATCGAGCCCGAGCGATCGCCGCACCTCGGCGCGCTGCTTGCGCGGGATCGCCAGGAGTTCGGCGTCGTCGTCATGCGCCAGATCGCGCGCGAACCCGAGATAGCTCGTTTCGTCGGTGATCCACCCGTTGGGCGCAGGCCCGCCACGCAACTCGATCCCGGGGCAGCCGCGCGCCTGCGCCAGCGCCCAGGCCCCCGACGCGAGCGGTTCGACCGCATCGCCCAATATACCGCCGTCGACCGCAAACCCGGCAGAAACCATCGCCCTGCCGAACAACCGCGAGCGCATCTCGGTCAGCGGCAACACGCCGACGATCGCGGCGTCGCCGCGCTCGGCAACCAGATACCGCGCGCGCTGGCCGCATCCATGCGCGACTGCGCGACTCCACCCCGTCAGATGGAACGGCGTACCCTCGCGCTGCGCCGCGACAAAGGCGTCGATCCGCGCCGCCTCGCGCGCATCACCGAGATCGGCCTCGCGCACGCCGACGGGGGTGGAGACGAGCGGCATCGTCACGCCAATATTCCCGCTTCGGCGGCGGCGACCGCATCGACCCGGCCCCAGTCATGCCGCGCGATCAGCCCGCGCAATTTGCCCGCCATCGCGCCGAGCCGCGCATAATGGCGCAACCGCGACTTGAACGGCGCCCCCGCGACGCGCGGTTGGCCGGGATCGACCTCCCACGGATGAAAATAGAAGATCGCGCCATGCCGTTCGGCATTCACCTGACGCACCGCGACATCGGTGAGCGCGGCGGGGAGCAGGCGGAAGAAGCCCCCGCCGGTCGCCATCCGACGCCCAGCGAACTCGGCGACCGTGACCGGCAGCTCGATCAGCGCGGCATCGGCCAGCGGGCGGAACGCGTAGCGGGGCGCCTCGCGCCAGCCGTAATGATCGTGGCGAACCGGCGCGACGCTCGACGAATAGGTATAGCCCGCTTCAGCCAGTTCCTGGTGCGCCCAGGGCGTGCGCTGGTCGATCGAAAAGCTCGGCGCGCGATAGCCGGTGACCGGCTGCCCGCCCGCATCTTCCAGGGTCTTGCGGGTTCGCACCAGATCCGCCCGAAACGTCGCGGCGTCCATCGTGAAAACCCGCTGATGATCCCAGCCGTGGCTGGCGATCTCATGCCCGGCATCGACGATCGCGCGGATCAGCCGGGGATGCTGCGCGGCGACCCACCCCAGCGTGAAGAAGGTCGCCTTCACTCCCGATTCGGCGAACAGGTCGAGCACCGCCTGCGTATTGCCGACCACGCGAGAGCCATAGCTGTCCCAATCCGCCTTGCGGATTGTCGTCTCGAACGCGCCGACCTGGAAATATTCCTCGACGTCGACCGACAGGCCGTTGATCACCTGTTCAGGCGGCATCATCCCACGCCGCGGCCCCCTTGATCGGGGCATAATCATCCTCGCGCGCAACCGCGGACAAGCCCGGCGGCGGCGTCTTGCCCTCGCCTTCGACCCAATCGACCAGCAGCGTCAATACGCGGCGCAGCGCCGCATCCTGCTGCTCGATCCGCGCCTCCAGCGCGGCGAGGCGATCGGGGTCGATACCCGGCACTTCGGCGTCGCTGGTCTCGGGTTCCACCGCCGTCTCGGCTTCAGCTTCGATCTGGGGTACTGCGGTTGCGACAGGTTCATCGACATCGACATCGTCAGCTTCGCTCGTCACGGCTGCCGTTTCCGCGTCGATCGGCTCGTCCGCGGTTTCGGCTGCGGCGGCATCCAGCGCGGCGAACCAGTCGTCGGTCTGTGGATCGACCGCCGGTTCCTGCGCGAACGCCTCGGGTTCGACTGGCGTCTCGGCGTCAGGTTCGACGACCAACCACCGCGAGGTTCGGGGTACGAAGCTGCGGGTATCGTCCGACGGTGCTTGTTCGGTATCGGGATCGGCAACCGGTTCGGGCGCAACCGCTGCCGCAACCGGCGGCGTTCGGTCGATCGAAAGCAGCGGCAGATCGGCGTGAAGGTCGCGCAGCACGCTACGCACCACCCGGCCATCGATCAGGTCGAGATCCTCGACCGCGGCATGGAGCATCACCCGGCTCGCGAGCTGGTTCAGCCGCCGCGGCACGCCGTCGGAGCCCTGGAACAGCGCCGCGAACGCGTCGGCGGCGAAATCGGGTCTGCCATGCCAGCCGACCAGCGACAGCCGGTGCGCAATATAATCCGCGACCTCGTCGGGCTCCATCGGATCGAGGTGATGGATCGCGATCACCCGCTGGCGCAATTGTTCGAGCCGGTCCGATCCGTGCAGCCGGTCGCGGAACTCGGGCTGGCCGAGCAGCACGATCTGGAGCAGCGCGTGCCCCCCCGCCTGGAAATTCGACAACATCCGCAGTTCTTCGAGCGCGGAGACGGGTAATGCCTGCGCCTCGTCGACGACCAGCAGTGTACGCCGCCCGGTGCGCGCGACCGCGTGGAGGCCCCGTTCGATCACGGTGAGCAGCTGCGCCTTGGTCAGGCCATTGGGGTCGACCCCCAGCGCAGTCGCGACGATCCGTAGCAGGTCCTCCGCCTCGATCGCGGTCGAGACGAGCGTGATGACGTTGAGCGCGGCGGGATCCAGACTTTCGGTCAGATGCCCCATCAACGTGGTCTTGCCCGCGCCAATGTCGCCGGTGATCACGATGAAGCCCTCCCCCTGCGCCAGGCCATAGCCCAGATACGCCATCGCCTTGCGGTGGGTCGCGGTCTCGAACCAGAATTTGGGATCGGGGGTCAGCTGGAACGGCCGCCCGGTAAATCCGAAATGTTCTTCGTACATCGTCACCAACCTCAGAAGGAATAGCGCGCGGCAAGCTGCGCCTGCGCAGACCAGACGGCATCGACCTCGGCCGCCTTGAACGAATAGACCCCGAGCCCGGCATTGGTCGACAACCGCCCGAACGCATGGCCGTAATTGGCGCTGGCGCCGTAGGACCAGACCCCGCCCGATCCCAGTATGCCCGGGTCATAGTAATCGACGAACAGATTGCCGTCGATCTGCGACACCGGGGTCAAGGTGCGGCTCGCGAACAGCTGGCCATAATAGCTCTGGTCCTCGATCGTGTAGAGCGTCACACCGGGGGTGGTGTTGTCGCCATACAGGCGGCGGTTGGCATAGCCCGCGCCAGCACCAAACGTGCTCCGCCCGCGTGACGCGGTCAGGATCGCGTCGACGCCACGCGCGCGATAGCTCGCGGTCGAGATCGACTGGAACACGTCGTTGAGGCACCCGCCCGGTGCCGCCCCGGTCGTGCCGAACACGCAGCCGTTATATTGCTGGGTATAGCTGTCACGCGCCGCGATGAAGCTGGTCGGCAAGTTGCTGAGGCCGGTACGCAGTTGCTGGCCGAAGGTCGTGACCTCGTCATACACCCGCGCGGCGACGCCGACCGATTTCGACGCCTGATAGCTCAGCGCGCCGGTGTAGCTGACCGACCCATAGCGTTTGCCGACATGCGCTTCCGCGTTGACACGCGGGTTGGGGCGCCAGACGACGCCCGCGTCGTAATAGACCCCATCGGTGCGATAGGTGATCTGGCGCGGACTCGCGTCGTTGGTGATGTAGCGGCCATTGGCGTCGAGCGCGGGGGCGCCCGCGGCGGTCAGGACCGGCGATTTCTCGCTCGTCTCGATCCGTTCGTAGCCAACGCCCGCAGTGACCGCGACATAGGGCGATACCGGCAGCAGCACGTCGCCACGCGCATGATAGCCCTCATAGCGTTGCTTGAGCTGGCCCGCATCGTCGCGATCATAGCCAGCACTTGCGGTCAGGCCGACCGGCGCGATCGCGCCTGGCGCAACGCCGGCGCTGACCGTCGCGGTCTGGCTGATCGAATCGTCGTAATAATCAAGCCGCGGCTGGCCGGGTGCGACGCCGGTGCCGCCGTTGGGCGTGTCGACCTTGGTGTAACCGAGCTGATAGCTTGCGCCGATCGCGACCGGCCCGGCGTGCGTCGCCAGCGTCGGGCCAGCATAGATCGCATAGACCTGGCTGATATTGTCGACATTGCCCAGGACGTTGCCCGGTGCGGCGCCGCGGATGTCGGCACGGCTGCGCGTCGCGATGCCGCCCGCGGCGAGCGTCAGCGCGGGAGTGGCCTTGAATGCGACCTGCGCGATGCCGCTGTTGATGTCCTGGTCGCCGACATTGTCCCGCCACGAGATCTGCCGTTCGTAGCGATAGGACAGTTGCGCCGAGACGCGGTTGGTATTGGCCGATACGTCGGCCCCCACCGCGACCGTCGAATAGGTCAACACATCGCCGCGATTGAGATCGGCGAAGATGCTTTGCCCCACCTCGACATAAGGCACCACCGTCACGCGACGGCCCTGCGCGGCGGCGGGGGTTGCGCTCAGCGCGAACGCCGAGGCGCCCGCGAAGGCGAGCGCCCGGACGGTTAAACGGGTCGATAGACAAGTCACTGCGACATCTCCTGACCATAATAGCTGCCGAAACGCTGACCGCCCGGCACGAACGCGACCGCGTTGAGCGCGAGCGAAATATGATCGCACGCGTCGAGCAGCCCGACCGCCTGTTTCAGATCGCTCTCGGGGGTCCGGTCGGCCCGCACGACGAGCATCACCTGCCCCACCAGCATCGCCAGCACCGAGGCGGGCGACGCCGCAAGCGCGGGCGGTGAATCGAAAATGATGATACGGCGCGGATTGGCCGCCAACAGCCGCGCCAGCACCGCGCGGGTCCGCGCGCTGGCGAGCAGTTCGGTGTCGGTCGCCATCTTCGTCCCCGCCGGCAGGATGGCCAAGCCGCCGACATCGGTGCGAAGCACGAGCGATTCGACATCGATGCTTGAATCCGCAAGCGCGTCGAGAAACCCCGGGCTGTCGGCGAGCCCGAGCTGCGCCAACACGTCGGGCTTGGCGAAATCGGCATCGACCAGCAGGACTTCGGTATCGCGTTCGGCGGCCAGCGAGAGCGCCAAATTGATCGCGCAGAAAGTCTTGCCCTCACCGGGCTTGGCCGAACACACCAGCACGGTGCGTGCCTTGTCCGGATCGCCCGCCTCGGCGATGCGTGCGCCGGTAATCAGCAACTGGCGCTTCACCAACCGGAACTCCTCCGCTAGCGGGCCGACCGGCGCACCGGGAACGATCATCCCCGCTTGCGCGAGCATCCCGCGATCGATCGACGCAATGTCGCTGATCTCGGGCGCGCCATAGAATCCGTCGGGCAGCTCATGGCCCACTTCGGCGCGCAGTTCCGGGGGAATCGCGAGGAAGGTCGGGTCGTCGACCGGTGCGGACTCGGGTGGGGTGGCGGGCGTAGCGAGCGCGTCGAACGACAGCGGCTCAGGCGTGACGTCGTCGATCGCCGTGCGCCGCGCGCGGGCATGCGCCCCGAAATCATACACCTTGGCGGCGCGTTCGAGCAGCGACTCGTCGCGCCGCGGTTTGGCTGGGGTCGTCGGATGGGGTTTCATCATCATGTCGTCCTCTCGCCCGCGCTACGCCGCTAGGCCGCGCTGGAGCACCTCGACGCTCAGCAGCAACCCGTAGGCCGCGGCCAGCGCGGCACTCCCGCCGAGAAACAGCTTGAAGCGCCTGGCGCGATGGTCGGCCTGGGCGCGGGTCACCACCTCGCCGATCGACCCGATCACCGGCATCCCGGTGGCTTTCTCCAGCCTGGTGCCGATCGCGAAGGTCGCGCGGAGCTGGCTCATGCCGAACGCGGCCCCAACTCCTGCACCAAGGCCGACGATCAGCACCCCGGTCAACAGCAACATCCGGTTGGGCGCGACCGGTGCCCGCGGCGCGGTTGGCGGATCGATGACGCTGAACTTGACGCTGTCGGTCTGGGTCTGCGCTTGCCCGCGCATCGCGATCTGCTGACGCTGGGTCAGCAGCTGGTCATACTGGTCTTTCAGCACCTGATAGTCGCGATCGATCTGGCCCTGCTCGGCGGCGACACCTGGATCCTGCGCCAGCTTGGCGGTCAGTTGATCGAGATCGCCCTGCAGCTGCGCCTTGCGGACCCTCAAGCTGGCGACCGCCGCCTGGCGCTCGGTCGCCATCGACTGGAGCGACAGATACGATGGGTTCGGGGTCGCACCGGCGCCGGCGCCGCCCGCCATCGGTTCGTTCCGCGCGGCCGCCTGCGCCGCCGACATCTGGCTCTTGAGCGCGATGACATCGGGATGATTTTCGGTGTAGCCCCGCGCCCGCGCATCGGCGAGCTGACCCTGGATCGCCGCCAGTCGCGCGCGCGCAGGTCCCGCCGTGGCCGCGCTGCCGCCGAAGCCGGGAATCGTCGGCGGTGTCCCCGCCATCTGACCCTGGACCGCGGCGAGGCCGGACTGGGCGGCGGCAAGATCGCCATCGACCTGCGACATCTGCGTCCGCGCAGCGCTGACTCGATCGCTGACGGTCCCGGTGCCGGGTAGCGATCCGAGGTAGCGATTCTGGAAATCGGCGCGCTTGGTTTCGGCATCCGCGAGTTGCTGCTGGAGCGTATCGAGCTGCTTGTTGAGGAAATCGAGGCTTCGGGTCGTCTGGTTGCGGTCGCCTGCGAGATTCCGTTCGACGAAGATGTCGATCAGTTTCTGGGTGATGTCCTTGGCGAGCTTCGGGGTCGACGCGGCGGTCGTGATCTCGAACAGATTGTCCTGCTGTGCGGTCACCTTGATGCGCAGCGCCAGCCCCGCGACGCGATCGGCGACATCGCGGTCGCTCGATACGGTATTGGCGAGATCGGTGCCGCGGACGACCTTTTCGAGGTTCACCGCGGACACCAGCGTCTGCCGGATCGTGTCGACATCCTTCTGCTGCGCCTGCGGGGCGGCATCCATCGACGCGGGGAGGATCGAATTCATCTGGACGAACACGCGCGCGTGCGATTCGTAGCGGCTCGGCATCTGCGAGACGACCAACCAGCCAATGACGCACACCCCCCACGCCACCGCCAGCGCCAGCCAGCGGCGGGTCCAGACCGCGTGGAGCGCCAGTCGCGCTTCGTCATAGATGCCATTCACTGGGGGTGCCCTCAGAACATCGATTCGGGGATGATGATCACGTCGCCGGGCGCAAGCCCGACATTCGCCGACGAATCACCCTTCTTGAGCAGGCTGGAAATCTGCAGCCCGTACTCGCGGCTCTTGCCGGTATCGCGGTCGTAGCGGACGAGCTTGGCTTTGTTGCCCGCGGCATATTGGCTGAGCCCCCCCACCGCGATCATCGCGTCGAGCAGCGTCATGTTCGCCCGATAGGGTATCGACGCGGGCTTCTCGGTCGCGCCGACGACACGGATCTGCTGGCTACCCGTCCCCGAAAAATTCTCGACGATCACCGAGACGATCGGGTCCTTCACATACTCGCTGAGCGCGCGCTTCATGTCCGCCGACAGCGTGGCGGGGGTCTTCCCGACCGCGGGCATGTCGTTGACCAGCGGCGTCGTGATCCGGCCGTCGGGGCGCACCTGCACCTTCGCCGACAATTCGGGATTGCGCCACACGAAGATGTTGAGCTGGTCGAGCGGGCCGATCACATATTCCTCACCCGGCTGTTCGCGGGCGGACACATAGGCGGCAGGCGGCAACTGCGCGGACGGGCCGCTGGTACACCCGGTCAGCGATGCAGCCGCAGCCCCCGCGGCGAGAATAGTACGGACGAAAGTCCCGGAACGCATATCGATCTCCTGTCGGCCAGAGTGCGCAGCGCACACCTTGGGCTCCACGATCGGCTATGCTCGGAAGAGGTGAAGATAGCGTTAGGAACGCGGGCGGCGGCTAGGCCACGATCTCGTGCGCGGGGGGGTGACCGAGGAATCCCGCGGGGCTCGCCGAAGCACCATAGGCTCCCGCCAGAAATACCGCGATCAGGTCGCCCGGCTCGGCGTGCGGCAGCGCGATTCGGTCGCCCAGCCGGTCGAGCGGGGTGCACAGCGGGCCGACCACGGACACCGTCTCGGTCGGATCGGCACCCATCGCGTGCGCGAGCGCGAGCGGGTAGTTGCGGCGCACGACGGTGCCGAGATTGCCGGTCGCCGCGAGCTGGTGGTTCAGCCCGCCATCGGTGACGATGAACGTCTCCCCCCCGCTCGCCTTGCGATCGACGATCCGGGTCAGATACACCCCCGCTTCCGCGACCAGCCAGCGGCCGAGCTCGATCGCGAACCGCGTCTCGCCCAGCACCGCGTCGCGCCCGTCGAGCATCTCGCCCAGCGCCGCGCCGACCCGCTCGACATCGAGCGGCGTATCGCCCGCGAAATAGGGCACGCCGAATCCGCCGCCGAGATTGACCAGCGGCGGGGTGGCGTCGGCGGAGTCGGCCAATCGGGCGGCAAGGTCCAACGTCGCGCGCTGCGTGTCGATAATCGCCTGCGGATCGAGCGCCTGGCTCCCCGCATAGATGTGCAAGCCGCGCCACGTCGCCCCGCTCGCAACGATCGCGCGGATCAGCGCCGCGGCGCGATCCGCGTCGATGCCGAACGGCGACGGCCGCCCCCCCATGCGCATCCCGCTGCCGCGCAATTCGACATCGGGATTGACCCGCACCCCCAGTTGCGGCGCGACGCCGACCTGTTCGCCGATCGCCAACGCGCGCGCGGCTTCGCCTTCGGATTCGACGTTGAGCGTCGCCCCAGCGCGGATGGCCGCTTCCAACTCATCCCCCCGCTTGCCCGGCCCCGCGAAGCTGATCGCGCGCGCGGATTTGACGACGAGCGCCTTGGCGAGTTCTCCCGCCGAGGCGACATCGAGCCCATCCACCATCGGCGCGATCCGCTCGATCAGCGCGGGCAGCGGGTTCGCCTTGATCGCATAGTGGAGATCGACATCGGAAAACGCCGCCCGAAATCGCGCCACCCGCGCCGCGACGATCGCGCTGTCATAGACGAACAGCGGCGTATCCCCGGCGGAATCCACCCACTCGCTGGCGGAGCGACCAGCGATCATCACCACGTCCTGCCCGGCAAATTCGCGCGGCACCGTGCCCATCGGCTTCATGACACCACCCCCGCACGGATCGCCGCGCGATCGAGCTTGCCGTTGGCGTTGCGCGGCAATTCGTCACGCCACTCGTACCGCCCCGGCTGCATGAAGCTCGGCAACATCATCCGCAATCTCGTCCGCAGCGCCTCTTCGTGGGTCGCGTCGCCCGCCAGGACCACCACGATTCCTTGCCCGAGCCGCTCGTCGGGCACCCCGACCGCCACCGCCTCGCGCGCCTCTTCCCCCGCCAATATCGCTTCCTCGATTTCGAGGGGACTGATCCGGTTGCCCGCCGACTTGATCATCTCGTCATCGCGCCCGACGAACCGGAACAGCCCGTCCTCGCCCTCGATGACCGTATCACCCGACCACACCGCCATCCCGCGATGCGTGGCAAAATTTGGCGCGGGCCGGAAGCGCACCGCGGTGCGTTCGGGGTCGCGCCAATAGCCCTGCGCCACCAGCGGCCCGGCATGAACGAGCTCGCCCGGCTCCCCCAGTGCGCGGGTGCCGTCGGGCTTCACCGCCATCACCTCCGCAAACGGAATCGCGCGCCCCATCGCCTGCGGATGCGCATCGAGCAGCGCGGGCGGCAGATAGGTCGATCGGAACGCTTCGGTGAGGCCATACATCGCGTACACATCGGCGCATGGGAACCGCCCGCGCAAGCCCGTGACGAGCCGCGGCGTCAACGCACCCCCCGAATTGGTCAGCCGTCGCAGCCGCGCGGCGGTCTCCTCCGGCCATTCCGCCTCGAGCAATTGCACCCACAGTGGCGGCACGCCTGCGAGGGTCGTCGCTCCGACGCGCTCGATCGCCTTCACGACATCGTGCGCGACCAGATAATCGAGCGGCGCGACCGACGCCCCCGCCGCCCAGGTCGATAACAGCTGGTTCTGGCCATAGTCGAACGACAGTGGCAGGACGCCGAGAACGCGATCGTTCGGTTCCAGCTTCAGATAATGCGCCACCGCAATCGCGCCGAGCCACAGATTGGCGTGGCTCAGCATCACCCCCTTGGGCCGCCCGGTCGAACCCGACGTGTAGAGAATCGCGGCGAGCGCGTCAGGGTCCGCCTCGGAGGGCCGCAACCCGTCGCCGGTCAGCGGGAGCGCGGTATCGTCGGCCAGGTCGCACCCGCTCGGCCTATCGCCGGGCGCCAGCGTCGCGGCGCGCGTCGGCTGGGTGATGAGCAATGCCGCGCCGCTGTCGGCGAGGATATGCGCTACCTGGGCGCGACGGAGCGCGGGGTTGATGGGCACATGTACCAGTCCAGCGCGCGGCACCGCGAGCGGCAGCACGCAGGCGAGTCGTGTCTTCGGGAGCCACGATGCCACCCGATCGCCGGGATTCAATCGCTGCGCCATGAGCCAGCGCGCAACCGCGCCGACCGCCGCTTCCAAGTCGGCGAACGACCAACGGCCCGCGCGATCGACCAACGCAATCGCGTCGCGATCGCCACGCGCGACATGATCGATCGGCATCGGGACGGGATCGAGCGGCACCATCGCCCCTTCCATAGCGCGGATGTTGCCGAATTCACCCCCGCACTCTAGGGGCGCGGCAGATACAACCGATCAGGGCCGTCGATGTGATCCCCGAAGGAAAACCCACGGTCGAACAGACCGTCCGCGCGACGCTCGCCGACATTCTCGGCCTGTCCGTCGAGCGCGCCGCGAGTTTCACCGCGACAACGCCGTTGTTCGGCGCGCTGCCCGAACTCGATTCGATGGCGGTCGCGAGCGTGCTGACCGAACTCGAGGATCGGCTTGCGATCGTGATCGAGGACGACGAGGTCGACGGCGACATGCTCGAAACCTTCGGCGCGTTGGTCGCATTCGCCGCGCGCAAGGCGCTGGTGTAACAACTGCCGCCATGACCGGCGGCATGCACATCGATCACTACGACTGGACCGGCGCGGACGGCGTCGGCGGGCGCGAGGCGATGCTGCGCTTCAGCACCGGCACCCCGCGCGTCGTGCTGGCGCTGCCGCTGTTCGAGGAATTCAACCGCACCCGCGCATTCGGCGTGACGTTGCTCCGCGCGCTCGCGCGCCGCGGCATCGGTGGGCTATTGCCGGATTGGCCGGGGACGAACGAGAGCCCGGTTCCCTCCAGCGACGCAACGCTCGCGATGATCCAGGCTGCCTACCAATCCGTTTTAGTTTCTTGCACTCCACTCTTCGCTCTCGGTATCAGGAGTGGCGCGCTGTTCGACGCCCGCGCGTCGGTGCGTGGGCGCTGGCATCTCTCGCCGGTATCGGGAACGGAATTGGCGCGTGAGCTGGCACGCCAGACATCGGACGACGGCACGATATCGGGTAATCTCGTGTCGTCGGCCTTTCGTGCCGAGCTTGGCGCGGCGTCACTCGGGAGTGCCCGGGTCGTGCGATTCGACAGCGACCCACGCGACGCCGATTTGAAGCTGGCCGGATCGCCGCTCTGGCGCCGTGCCGAGCCGGGAAACGATCCCGCGCTCGCCGAGGTGCTGGCAGCCGATATCACCCACTGGGTCGCGACATGCGACGGCTGATCGCATTCCCTTGCGCGGGCGACACGCTGATCGGGGCGATCGACGATGCGGCGGCCACCACTGGCCTGCTGATCGTGTCGGGGGGCAACGAGGTTCGCGCGGGGGCGCATCGCGGCATGGCGATGCTGGCTGCCAACATCGCCGCGGCCGGATTTCCGGTCCTGCGCTACGACCGGCGCGGGGTCGGCGATTCGGCCGGCGAGAACCGGGGATTCCGCTATGCGCAGGACGATCTGGCGGCGGCGGTCGCGACATTTCGCGCCGAAGTCCCAGGCGTCGACCGGATCGTCGGCTTCGGCAATTGCGACGCGGCCAGCACGCTGGCGCTGTTCGGGCGCGATGCCGGAATCGATCGCGTGCTGCTCGCCAACCCGTGGGTGATCGAGGACGACGACGATCTTCCCCCCGCGGCAGCAATCCGCGCACGCTACGCCGAACGGCTCCGCAGCCGGTCTGCGTGGTCGCGACTTCTGCGCGGAGAGATCGATTTGCGTAAAACTGTGAGGGGGTTAGCAAAGCTATCTCGGACGAAGCCTCACCCATCCAATCGCCTCGCAACCCGCGTCATTCGCGCGATCGCGGATTGGGACGACGACGCGACCGTCATACTCGCCAGTGGCGACGCGACCGCGATCGCCTATCGCGACGTGGCACGCGGATTGCCCGCAACGACGATCGACACCGATTCGCACAGCTTCGCACGGTCGAATGACAAGGAGGCATTGCGGGCGGAGGTGGTCAACGCGCTCCGCCGCTGAAGTGGCCTATTCCGCCGCTTCGGCCAGCTCCGCAAATTCGGCGGTCGCGATGAACCGTTCCGCGTCCAGCGCCGCCATGCACCCCGTCCCCGCCGCGGTCACCGCCTGGCGGTAGATCTTGTCCTGGACATCGCCGCACGCGAAGACGCCGTCGACGCTGGTCCGGGTCGATCCGATCTCGACCTTCACATACCCGTCGGCGTCGAGATCGAGGTGCCCGCGAAACAACTCGGTCGCCGGATGATGGCCGATCGCGACGAACCCGCCATCGACCTCGAGTCGGCGATGTTCACCGGTCACCGTATCGCGCAGGTCGAGCGCGACGAGGCCCGCGTTGCCGCCGCCGTCGATGAATTCGCGAACCTCGGCGTTCCAGATGACGGTGACGTTGGGATGCGCGAAGAGGCGGTCCTGCAGGATCTTCTCGGCCCGAAACGAATCACGGCGATGGATCAGCGTCACGTCGTCGCTGTGGTTGGTCAGGTACAGCGCCTCCTCGACCGCGGTGTTGCCGCCGCCGATCACCGCAACCTTCTTGCCGCGATAGAAAAATCCGTCACAGGTCGCGCAGGCGCTGACGCCCTTGCCCTTCATCGCCTCCTCGCTATCGATGCCGAGCCATTTCGCCTGCGCGCCGGTGGCGATCACGAGCGTGTCGCCCTCATAGACATCGCCGCTGTCGCCGGTCAGCCGGAACGGTCGCCGCGTCAGGTCGACCCCGACGATCGTATCCCACATCATCGTCGTGCCGACATGTTCGGCCTGCGCCTGCATCTGCTCCATCAGCCAGGGGCCTTGGATCACGTCCTTGAAGCCGGGGTAGTTCTCGACGTCGGTCGTCGTGGTCAGCTGCCCGCCGGGCTGGATGCCCTGGACGACGATCGGCTTCATCCCCGCCCGCGCGCCGTAGATGGCGGCGGAAAGCCCCGCAGGGCCGGAGCCGAGGATGAGCATGCGGGTAGTATGGGTGGTCATGATCGGATGTCCTGCGATTCGCTGGTCCGATCTAGGGGGTCTGGCGGCTGAATTGAACCGCGCGCGTGACACCCACGCAGGCGATCGTGGTCAGCGGGTCGATTTCCAGTCCCACAAGTCCGCGGACCAGGCCCGCACCGCTTCGGCTTGGGCGTTAAGACCTCGCACCAGCGCGTGCCGATAGAACCCGTGCCAGAACAGCGTGTCGACGACGATCAGCGCGATCATCGCCAGGACGATCCACGCGAACGGCCCTTCGCGCTCGGTGCGTCGCTCCCGATGCTGGGTGAGCCGACGCTCGACGCCGGCATAGGCGGGATTGCGCGTAATCCGCCGGTCGCTGCCCTTCCGCCGTTCCGTGCCGAAATTATACGCCATGGGATCCATCCGTTTTTCGCGCGACCGCTTATCCGCGCGATTGCTTGCCAAACGATGAAGACGATCCGTCACGAATGGTAGCGGAGGAGGGACTTGAACCCCCGACCCCAGGATTATGATTCCCGTGCTCTAACCAGCTGAGCTACTCCGCCACGCCCGGTTTGCCAGGGGTGCGCTTCCGTTCGCGAGGCGCGGGCTATAGGTTTCGGCCTGGAGGCGGTCAAGCGAACATGTGACGCGACAGCGGCTCCCACGGTCCGCCGCGGTACCACCAGGTCGCCAACCCGGCGATCTCGACCTCGCGCGCACGAAAATCCTTGGTCAGCGTTGCCAGCAGCACCTTGGCGACCCCCGGCGCGACCTTGTTCTGGATGGTGACATGCGGGCGCCACCCGCCCGCGTCCTGCGGGGTCAACAGCCCGGCGAACGCCTCGCACAGGTGCTGCCGGATCGCGACGAGTTCGGGCGAATCGATCCGGAAGGCGACGCCGCGCCCGAGCGACATCAACGCCGATACGCGCGCGGCGGGCGCGCGGACCCCTTGCGTGTCTTGGATAAGCCGATGCTTGAGCTCGTCTTCGACCGATGGCGGCAGATGGTGAAACAGCGTCAGATGCGCATCGAGCTGGTTGCGTCCCGGCGGAAAATACGCCCGCCGCATCGCGTCCAACCATCCCTGATCGCGCCGCCCGAACAAGGCGGTCACGATGATCGGCGCTCTAGTCAAATCTCGACCTGGCTGCCCAGTTCGACGACGCGATTGGTGGGCAGGCGGAAAAACTCCATCGCGCTTTCGGCGTTGCGCAGCATCCATGCGAACAGCTTCTCACGCCAGATCATCATCCCCGGCCGATCCGACGCGAGCAGCGTCTGGCGCGAGAGGAAGAAGCTGGTGTCCATCATCTTGAAGTCGGTACCACACTCGTGGACGCGCTTCAGCGCGGCGGGGACGTCGACCTCCTCCATGAAGCCGTAACGGAGCACTAGGCGGAAAAAGCCCTCCCCCATCTCGTCGCGCTTGGCGCGTTCGCCCTCAGGCCAATAGGGTTGATCGGCAATCTGGACGGTCAACAGGATGACGCGTTCGTGGAGCACCTTGTTGTGCTTGAGGTTGTGGAGCAGCGCGTGCGGCACGCCTTCGGCGCTCGAGGTCATGAATACCGCGGTGCCGGGGACGCGGCTCGCCGAATTGGCGGCGGACGAGATGAACACCTTCATCGGCATTGCCGCCTCGCGCAGCCGCTCGATCATCAGCTTCCTGCCCTTCGACCACGTCGTCAGCATCGTGAAGATGATGAACCCTACCAGCAGCGGGAACCAGCCGCCGTCGGGCACCTTGGTCAGGTTGGCGGTAAGGTAGGCGCCGTCGACCAGGAAAAACACCGCGAGGAGCGGGAACGCGGCATATTTGGGCCAATGCCACAACCGGACCAGCGCCACGCCGAGCAGGCAGGTATCGATCGTCATCGCCCCCGTCACCGCGATTCCGTACGCGCTCGTTAGATTCGACGAGGTGCGGAAGAACATCACCAGCAGGATGACCATAATCATCAGCATCCAGTTGACGAGTGGGATGTAGATCTGCCCCGCGGTCGAGGCGCTGGTATGTTCGATCCGCAGCCGTGGCATGAAGCCGAGCTGGATCGCCTGCTGCGTCACCGAAAACGCGCCGGAGATCACCGCCTGGCTCGCGATGATCGCGGCGAGCGTCGCGAGGATGACGAGCGGCAGCTGGAGGCTGGCGGGCGCGAGATTGTAGAACGGGCTGACCAACGCGACGGTGCCATCGCGGAACAGCAGCGCGCCCTGCCCCATGTAGTTCATCATCAACGCGGGAAGCACGAACACCAGCCACGACACGCCGATCGGCTTGCGCCCGAAATGCCCCATGTCGGCATAAAGCGCCTCCGCCCCCGTCACTGCGAGCACGACCGATCCCAATGCCAGGAACGCGCGTGGGGGGTCGATTAGGAAGAAGTTCACCGCGTAATGGGGCGAGAACGCCCAGAGCACTTCGGGCGTCTTCACGATACTGATTACGCCCAGCACTGCGATCGTCGCGAAATAGACGAGCATGATCGGGCCGAAGAACAGCCCGACCTTGGCCGTCCCGCTTTTCTGAATCGAGAACAGAAACACGAGTATCCCGATAGAGATTGGAATTACGAGCCCGCCGAAGGCGGGCGCCGCCACCGCGAGCCCCTCGACCGCCGACAGCACCGACACCGCCGGCGTGATCATGCTGTCGCCATAGAATAATGCGGTCGCGAACACGCCGAGCAGGATGATGCCGGTCGTCCATCGCTTCGATGTCGTCTTGCCCGAAACGAGCGCGAGCAGCGCCAGGCTGCCGCCTTCGCCCTTGTTGTCGGCGCGCATGATGATCAGCACGTATTTCACCGTCACCACGACCATCATCGACCAGAACATCAGGCTCAGCACACCCATGATGTGCGCGGGATCGAGCGTGAGTTGGTGATGCCCCGCAAAGGTTTCGCGAAACGCGTAGAGCGGGCTCGTGCCGATATCGCCGAACACGATGCCGATCGCGCCGACGGCGAGCTTCAGCAATCCGTCGTGGCCGTGGCTGCCGCCGCCATGATCCGCCGCGTCTTCGACGACCGCGGCACCAGCGCTATCGATGCTCACAGCGCCGACGATCGCACGGCAAGCGTTGGTGATCGCATCGAAAAGCCAGCCTTCGCCCCTGTGCCCATGGCCGTGCCTCTAGCATGCGGCATGACCCCCTACAACGCCATCGGATCGCAGGCGCTCAGGCCCGGCGGACGACCTCGCGGATCACGAAATGCGACGCCAGACGCGTGACGCCCGGCAGCTGCGACAGCGTCGCGCGATGGATCCGTTCATAGGTGTCGCCATCGCGCACTTCGACGTGAAGCATGTAATCCGCTTCCCCGCTCATCAGGAAACATTGCCCCACTTCCGGGCAGCCCACGATCTCCGCCTCGAACGCCTGCATCGTCTCCTGGCGCTGGTCGCGCAGCGTGACGTTGACCAGCACCACCGTGGGATTGCCCCGCGCGGCGCGCGACAGGATCGCTTGATAGCCGGTGATCGCCCCCGTTTCGCGCAGCTGCGCGACCCGCCGATGCGCGGCGCTAGGCGACAGCCCGACCCGCTCGCCCAGTTGCGCGCTCGTCAGGTCGGAATTGGCGGCGAGCAGCGTCAGGATGCGCTGCTCGATGGCATCGATCGATTTCATCCCGATGTCCCTATTCGAATCGGGAGAAATTTGCACCCCACCGGCCCAAGCCGGAAATCTTTGCAACCCTATCCGGTCCAATGCCGCTTAGAAGGAACCGACATAACGGAGTGGAAATCATGCGAGTCGGTGTTCCCAAGGAAATCAAGAACCACGAATACCGCGTCGGGCTGACGCCGCCGTCAGTCTCCGAACTTGTCGCCGCCGGCCACGAGGTCGTCGTCGAGACGCAGGCGGGGATGGGAATCGATTTCGACGATCAGGATTATGTCGACGTGGGCGCGACGATCCTGCCCGACGCCAAATCGGTATTCGCCGCCGCCGACATGATCGTGAAGGTCAAGGAACCCCAGCCGAGAGAAATCGCGATGCTCGAATCGCGCCACTTGCTCTTCACCTACCTCCATCTCGCCGCTGACAAGCCGCAGGCCGAGGGCCTGATGAGGTCGGGCGCGACCTGCATCGCGTACGAGACCGTCACCGGCCCGCGCGGCGGGTTGCCGCTGCTCAAGCCGATGAGCGAAGTTGCAGGGCGGATGTCGGTCCAGGTCGGCGCGCATTATCTCGAAAAGGAACAGGGCGGTCGCGGTGTCCTGCTCGGTGGTGTCCCGGGCGTCGCGCCAGCCAAGGTCGCGATCCTCGGCGGCGGCGTCTCGGGGGTCAACGCCGCGCAGATGGCAGTGGGCATGCGCGCCGACGTCACGATCTACGATATCAGCAACGACCGACTCGCCGAACTCGACATGTTCTTCTCGAGCCAGATCAAGACCGCCTATGCCAGCAAGGCGGCAATCGCAGCGGCGGTGAAGAACGCGCACCTCGTGATCGGTGCGGTTCTCGTCCCCGGTGCGGCCGCCCCCAAGCTCGTCACGCGCGAGATGATCAAGACGATGAAGCGTGGCGCGGTGGTCGTCGATATCGCGATCGACCAGGGCGGTTGTTTCGAGACCAGCCACGCGACGACGCACCAGGATCCGGTGTTCGAGGTCGACGGGGTGATCCATTATTGCGTTGCCAACATGCCCGGCGCGGTCGCGCGCACCAGCGCGTTCGCGCTCAACAACGCGACGCTACCCTTCGCGCTCAAGCTCGCGAACATGGGTGCCGAAGCCGCGATGAAGGCGGACCCGCATCTCGCCGCCGGGCTCAACGTCTACCAAGGCAAGATCACCTTCAAGGCGGTCGCGGACGACCTCGATCTTCCCTATCAGGCGTGGAATGGCTAACGGGAACGAATAAGGAACATGGGGGTTGATACAGCGACCGGGTCAACCCCATGATCCAATCCAGCGATCACTCTAGGATCACCGGTCTAGGACAAGAACAAACTCGCCCCCCTTCGTTCTGGCTCGCGGCAGAAGATTGGCGTGAACTACGGTGCCTCGGCGCGGGTCGTGGCCTCGTCCTGCAGCGCCAGGAACTTGTCCAGAATCGCCAGCCGCATCGCGATATCGCGCCGGTACGACACCCCCGCGGGAGATAGTTCCAGAGCGCGCGCCCAATAGCGCCGCGCCCGCGCGAAATCGCCCGCTTCGATATAGGCCTGTCCCAGGAAGAATGGCGGCGCGGGGTGTTGCGGCGACACCCGCGCCGCCTGCTGGAACGCGAACAACGCAGGCGGCGAGACCTGCTCGCCATCATGCGCGACCAGCGCATTGCCCAGCCCGACCCATAGTAGCAGGCTGTTGGGGATCTTGTGGAGCCCGCCCAGGATCACCCAAACCGCCGATCGCTCGTCGCCAGTGCGCGCCATCGCGTCAGCCGCGATCAGATACGCGCCATCCCCGGTAAACCGCCCGAGCATCCGATCGCGCAGGTCGATCAGCGCCGGATCGGGCGCTGCGGGCACGATCATCGGCTGCGCCGGGCTCGCGCCCAGCGTCGGCCTGCCCTGCAAAGCATAACCCGCGCCCGCGAGCATCAGCGCCGATCCGATCATCGACCACAGCGTCCGCTTGACGCCGAGCAACACCATCGCGCCGAACGCGGCGACGCCGAGCACGAGGAGGAACAGCCACCCCATCAGCGCGGCCGCCGCCGGAAACTCTGCCGCGCGAGCAGCGCACCGACCGCGAGCAACACGATCGGCGCAAGCCACAACGGCCATGTCACCGCCGACAGCGGCGGGTCATAGGTGACGTAATCACCGTAGCGCTGGATCAGCCACGCGCGGATCGACGCGGGGTTTTCCCCCTTGGCGATCCGCTCGCGCACCAGCGAACGCATGTCGCCCGCCAGGCTCGCGTCGCTGTCGGCGATCGACTGCCCCTGGCAGACCAGGCAGCGCAGCGTTTCCATCAGCGCCTTCGCGGTGGCTTCCTGGGCCGGATCGCGCAGCTGGGTATAGGCTAGCGCCGCGGGCGGCGTGCTGGGATCGGCGAGAACCGGGGCTGCCAGCGCGATGCACAACGCTGCCATCGCAGCGCGCCTCACTTCGCGTTCCTCACCGCGGCGGCGATGTCGTCGACATCCTCGGCGCGGATATCGCCGACATGCTGGAGGACGATCGTGCCCGCGCCATCGACCACGAAGCTTTCGGGCACCCCTGACGACCCCAGCGCCACCTGTACCGCGCTGCGCTGGTCGTCGCCGATCCGCTCGTACGGGTCGCCGTTGCGGCGCAGGAACCCCAAAAGGTCCTCGCGCGTGTCGCGAATCGCGATGCCCTCGATCGGCACCCCCATCGCCTTCAACCGCATCAGTTGCGGCGCTTCCGCGATGCACGGCACGCACCAGCTCGCGAAGACGTTGACGAGATGCGGCCGACCCGCAGTCAGCGTCGCGGTGGCGAGTCCGGGTTTGCCGGGGACCATCCCGGGCAGGGTAAAATTGGGGATCGGCTTGCCGATCATCGCGGAACGCACGGTGCGGTCGGCGGGCCGGAACAGCCCCGCCGCGACCACCGCGAACAGCAGCGCGAATACCGCGAGCGGCAGCCACAGCATCCAGCGCTTCATGCCGCGGCCCATCGCGCGTCTTCCTCGCGTCGTGCGGTCCGCGCCGCGCGTCGCCACCGCCCTAGCAATGCCAACGCGCCCCCCAACGCGATCAGCGCGCCGCCGAACCAGATCAGCGTCACGAACGGCTTCCACCACAGCCGCAGCTGCCAGCGACCCTGATCGTCGGGCTGGCCGAGCACGGTATAGAGCTGCCCGTCCCACCGCGTCGCGATCGCGCTTTCGTTGGTCGTCGTCACCGGGTTGGCGAAATAGCGCGATTGCGGGCGGAGCACGATCGTCTGATCGCCGCGCGTCGCGGTCAATTGCGCCTCGAGCGCGGAATAATTCTCACCGACG
This sequence comes from Sphingomonas oligophenolica, assembly GCF_006438955.1. Taxonomy (GTDB): domain Bacteria; phylum Pseudomonadota; class Alphaproteobacteria; order Sphingomonadales; family Sphingomonadaceae; genus Sphingomonas; species Sphingomonas oligophenolica_A. The sequence goes on from NZ_RCZK01000006.1 coordinate 152,591, forward strand.
ACGGGCTTGATCCCGTCGAGGACGACGCTGAACGGCCCCGCCTTGACCGGTTCACCCACCCGCGCCGCGACGAGCGTTTCGGTCGTGAACGCGCTGTCCGATGCCATCCCCGCCAGGCTCACCGCGATCCCGAGATGCGCCACGACCATGCCATAGGTGAACAGCGGGGTGCGGCGCAGGTTGCGACCCCACAGGGGCGCGACGCTCGCGATGGCGAGCCCCGCGGCGAGCGACAGCCCGAGGAGCGGCAGGATGCCGATCGACGCGAAGACGACAAGCCCCGCCGCGACGAAGCATGCCACCGCGATCGGCCACATCATCCGCGCCGCGACCGCCTGCCCGTCGTCGCGCCGCCAGCGCAGCAGCGGACCCGCGCCCATCACCGCGACGAGGATCAACGCGATCGGACCGACCGTCTTGTCGAAGAATGGCGCGCCTACCGACAACTGGACGCCAAACCCCGCTGCGACGATCGGGTAGAGCGTGCCGATCAGAACGACGCCCAGGATGACCGACAGCAACAGGTTGTTCGCCACCAGCGCGCCCTCGCGACTGAAGAGCTCGAAGCTATTGCCCGCGCGCACCGTCCCGACGCGGGCCGCGAACAGCGCGAGCGCTCCGCCGATGTAGATCGCCAGCAGCACCAGGATGAACGCGCCGCGCTTGGGATCGACCGCGAAGGCGTGGACGCTGGTCAGGATGCCCGATCGGACCAGGAAGGTCCCGATCATCGACATCGAAAACGCGACCACCGCGAGCATCACCGTCCACGCGCGCAGCCCATCGCGGGTCGCGAGCACCGTCACCGAATGGAGCAGCGCGGTCGCCGCGAGCCATGGCATCAGCGAGGCGTTCTCGACCGGGTCCCAGAACCACCAGCCGCCCCAGCCGAGTTCGTAATACGCCCAATACGACCCTGCGGTGATGCCGAGCGTCAGGAATATCCACGCGCCCAGCACCCACGGCCGCATCGCGCGCGCAAAGGCGGGGCCGACATCGCGCGTGATCAGCGCGCCGACCGCGAAGCTGAATGCGACGGAGATACCGACATAGCCGATGTAGAGCGTCGGCGGATGGAACGCCAAGCCGGGATCCTGAAGCAGCGGATTGAGCCCCAGCCCGTCGGCGGGAGCGGGGCTGATCCGGTCGAACGGATTCGAGGAAAAAAGGAGGAAGGCGTAGAAGCCGAGCGCGATTCCCGCCTGTGCGCCGAGCGTCGCGATCAGTGTTCGTTCGGGCAGGCGGCGTTCGAGGATCGCGACCGCGCCGCCCGCAAGCCCCAGGATCGTGACCCAGAGCAGCATCGACCCCTCGTGGTTTCCCCACGCGCCCGCGAACTTGTAGAGCCAGGGTTTCGCCGAATGGCTGTTCTCGACGACCAGCTTCACGCTCATGTCCGAATTCAGGAACACCCCGATCAGCATCGCCATCGCCACGGCTATCATCAGCCCCTGGACGATCGCAATCGGACGCACAGCCGTCAGGATCTCGGTGTTGACGTCCTGGTGTTCACGCCCTTCGACAAGCTCAGCGCGAACGGTGGTGGGCGCGGCTGCGTCCTGCTCTTCCGTTCGTGCTGAGCCTGTCGAAGCACGTGGCCCACCGCTGGCCGCGCGCAATCCCAACGCCGCCATCACCAGTTGCAACGCGGCGAGCGCGGCGGCGAACCATAGCGCGGCGAGGCCAGCCTCGGCCATCATCGCACGAGCGTCTTGGTTTCGTGCATCGCGCCCGCAACCTCTGGTGGCATGTATTTCTCGTCGTGCTTGGCGAGCAAATTGGTTGCGGTGAAGCTGCGATCGGCGTTGAAATGCCCCTCGGCGACGACGCCCGATTTTTCGCGGAACAGGTCGGGGACGATTCCGGCGAAGGTGACCGAGGTGGTACCCTTGCCGTCGGTGACGACGAAGTGGACGGTGACGCCATCGGCGGCCCGTGCGACGCTGTTCGCGGCGACCATCCCGCCCAATCGCACCGCCTTGCCGGGGGGCGGACCGTCGCGCAAAGCATCAGAAGGCGAATAGAAGAACGCCGCCTGATCCTTCAACGCCGACAGCGCAAGCAGTCCCGCCGCGACCACCGCCGCGAGCGCAAGCAGGGCCAGCGTGAGGCGTTGATGCTTCGCCTTCATTTCTCCGCGCGCCGCATCGCGCGATAGCTGACCAGCGCCACGACCGCGCCGCCGCCGAGCGTTACGACGTAGGCCGCAACGACGAAGGGCCAGGGATTCATGCGGACACCGTCACGATCGCGCCATCCGCGCCATCCGCGCCTCGGCCTTCGCGGTCGCCAGCATCGCGCGCATCCGCATCAGCACGACGCCGATAAAGAACAAGGTAAATCCCGCCAGCATGATCGGCAGCGGCCACAGGATCGCGCGGTCGATCGTCGACGAGGTCAGGCCGATGCTCGGCCCCTGGTGCAGCGTGTTCCACCACACCACCGAATAGCGGATGATCGGCAGCAGCACGCTGCCCGCAATCCCGAAAATCGCTGGAATCCGTCCGTCGCCACCGCGATCCGCATCGGCGCGCGCCAGCGCGATATAGCCGCAATAGACGAAGAACAGCAGCAGCATGCTCGTCAACCGCCCGTCCCATTGCCACCACGTCCCCCAGGTCGGTCGGCCCCAGATCGATCCGCTGACGAGACAGATCGCGGCGAACAGCGCGCCGGGCAGCGCGATCGCGCGCGCGGCGACCTCCGCCAGCGGATGCCGCCAAACGAGGAACGCGATGCTCGCGATCGCGATGCCGCTCCATCCGCCCATGCCGAGCCAGGCCGCGGGAACATGGACGTAGAGGATGCGGACGCTGTCGCCCTGCAGATAGTCGGGCGGGGTCTGCGTCAGTCCCGCCCAGCAGCCCAGCGCGATCAGCGCGATACCCACCCACGTCAGCGCGCCCGTCAGGGGGCGAGCGATCTTCAGGAACCGGGTCGGATTGGCAAGGGCATGGAGAGCAGGCACGGTAGCGACGCGATACGGTGATTCTCGGCGCAGGTCACGCGCGAAGACCGTTCAGGATCTCCCGATCAACCGCCGCGCGATGCTATCGGCAACCTCCGCGGCAGGTGCACCGGTACGATCGCTTTCATCCCACACCTCATTGAGTCGGGAGGGAATCTTGGCGATTCGCGTCATCACCTCGGCCTCGTCGCCTTGCCCTAGATATTCGAGCCCAACGTTGATGATTCCGCCCGCGTTGATGACGTAATCGGGGGCATAGAGGATCCCGCGCTCGTGGAGCCGCGCATAATCCGCGCGGGTCGCGAGCTGGTTGTTCGCGCCACCCGCGACGACCTTGGCGGTCAGCGTCGGGATCGTCGCCTCGGTCAGGATTGCGCCCAACGCGTTGGGGCTGAAGATATCCGCCTCGACGCCCAGGATCGCGCCCGCGGCGACAGTCTCGCCGCCGAGCTCCGCCGCCAGCGCCGATGCGCGCGCGGCATCGACGTCGGCGAGCGTCAGCTTCGCGCCGTCCTTTGCGAGCAATTTGGCAAGGCCGCCACCGACCGAGCCAACGCCCTGGATCGCGACGTGGACGCCCGTCATGTCATCGCTGCCCAGCGCGCGCTTCGCGGCCGCCTTGACCCCCAGATACACGCCGTGCGCGGTGTACGGGCCGGGGTCGCCCCCCGCCGCACCGCTCGCGACCGGCAGGCCGGAAACATATTTGGTCTCGCCCGCGATCACCTTCATCCGCGCTTCGGACATGCCGACATCTTCGGCCGTTACGTACTGGCCGCCGAGCGATTCGACCGCACGGCCGAATGCCTGCAGCTGTTCGGTCGTGATCGTATCGCCCTGCTTGGCGGCCAGGATCACGCCCTTGCCGCCGCCGAGGTCGAGCCCCGCCATCGCGTTCTTGAAACTCATGCCGCGCGACAGGCGCAGCGCATCGGTGATGGCACGCCCGCTATCGGCATAATGCCAGAAGCGCGCGCCCCCCGCGGCAGGCCCAAGCGCGGTGGAATGGATCGCGATGATCGCCTGGAGGCCCGACGCCGGGTCCGTGAACAGGTGAACGCCTTCGTGGTCGTCGAAGTCGGGGAAACCCCAGCCGTTGGCCATGTAATCTCTCGTTGGGCGAGTATTGGGGGAAGAAAATGGGGCGACCGACGGGACTTGAACCCGCAACATCCGGCATCACAAGCCGACGCTCTAACCAATTGAACTACGATCGCCGTGGAGAGCAGCGCCCCTAGCGGGCGCGCGCTCGTGTCGTCAAGGCTATCAGAAGCGCCCCTCGACCGAAAGCTGGTACCCGCTCCCCGCTGCGACGAACCCCAGCGCGGTCAACGCCTGCGCCGCAGCGGGATCGCCGGGCACCAACGCCAGCGCGGCATTATACGTCCCCGCCCCCGTTACGCGCAGCGTGATCGTCTCGTTGCCCGATTGGCTCGCCAGCGGCAGCAGCAGCGCGCCATTGTCGCAGCGCGCATTGCCCGAAACCTCGGCGGGCAGCGGGATCCCAGCGACGTCGCCGCCCAGCGCGGCGATCACCCGCCCCTCTGCGTCGGTGCACCGATCCCCGACGAACGTCACCGTCACCGCATCGAGCGTCAATTGCGTCACCGGCAGCGGTGCGAACGCGCGCCCCGTCGGCAGCACGCCCGACAGTTGATCGACCCCGCGGCGGGTTCGGCTCGATACCAGCGCACCATGGAGTGGGCCCTCGACGCCGCTGCCGCGCCCGTCCACCGCGACGCGGGCACGCCCGACCAGCAGCGATAGCGGCGACACGCTCGCCTTCAGCGATCCCAGCGCGACATCGCCGAACATCGCATCACGGATCGTCCCGTCCCAGATGCTGCCGGTGACGCGCCGCGCGGTGAATCCTTCCTCGCCCAGCCCTGCCCAGCCGAGCGCCAGCCGCATCGGCAGGAACGCGACCAAGCCGATCAGCAACAGCCCGGCGAACAACACCGCGGGCCGCGTCCGCAGGCGCAGCCGCGTCATGTCGCGCGCGCCTTTAGGACCAGGTCGGCACCGACACTCTTGTCGCCATTGTCGCGCAGCGTCGCCGCATCGATCAGGATGCCGCGCACTTCGAGCCCTGCGAGCCACCCCGACAGCGCACCGGGTCGTGCCGACTGGATCGTCAAATGCACCCGCCCCGCCCCCTGTTCATCCAGCGTCGCGATGGCCAGCCCGGCCTGATCGGCGGCAGCACGGACGGTATCGGCAAGGCTCGCGGTCAACGCGGGCCGCCGCCCGTTTGCCTTGATCGAATCGACCTCGCCGCGCGTCGTCGCGAGCCGCACCACCGCATCGTCGTACCTCGCTTGCGACGTCTCGAGCCCATCGCGAACGGGCAAGATGATCCCCGCCCAGAGGATCGTGACGACGAGGAGCGCGGCCATCGCCAGCAACAATCGCCGTTCGCGCAGCGATCGCGCCATGAACCAAGTGCGCAGGCCGCTCATGATCGCGTCACCGTCATTTCCCCCGACACGCGCCCGTTCGCGGCGCTGAAGACGCTCGCGGTGACGTCGAACCCGGCAGCTTCCAGCGCGCGCTTGAAATCGGTCGGCAGCGATTCGCGCGCCGCGGTGACCGACAGGCGCAGCGATCCGTTGGGCGAAAAGTCGATTCCCGTCAGCTCGACCCCGGGGACCGTCCGCACCACCGCATAGACCGCCGCCGCGGTCGCTGTGAAGCCCGCGCCCGGCCCGCGTATGTCGGACAGGCGCTCGGCGAGCTGGCGATCGACATCCGCCACGGTCTCGCCGCGGCGCAGCCCGGTCGCGCCCAGCGCATCCGCCCGCGCGGCGACCGCGTCCGCGCCGAAACGATATTGCGCGATACGGACCAGATCGATCGTCAGCGTCACGAGCAGGATCGCCGCGGCCAGCATCGCCAGCCGCCGGATCAACGCCCAATCGAGCGCCATCCGCCGCCGTCGCGCGAACATCCCCTGGCGCAGATCGAGCGACGGAGTCGCCGCATTCGCGATCAGCGCGGCGGTCAGCGCGTTCCGATCGAGGTCGGTCGGCTCCACCCCGCCGGTGACGAGTTCGGTCAGCCGCGCCTCGTCGGCAAACCCCATCGCGGGGCCGCGCACCACGCCCTCGCCAGCGGGGCGGGCGCGGATATAGCCGTCGTCGGGGCGCGGCAGCAGCATCGGCGCCGGGATCATCGCAACCGGATCGACCCCCGCCGCCGCGAGGCTCGCGAGCCATTCGCGCATCGATCCCGCGGCGACGACCCCGATCGGCCGATTCGCCGCGCGCTCGTCACCGACCGCGACATGGAGCTCGCCGAGCGGCGTCGCGCTCGCCTCCGCCACCACCAGCCGCGCCGCCGCGATCGCCTGCGCGGTCGATCGATCGGGCAGTTCGGCCCAATGGAGCGTCACCGCGTCGGCGGGCGTGATCGCGATGACGGGCACGTCGACGTCGATCGCGGGCACACCCTCCCCCTCGCCGGTGACAGCGCCATCGGCGAGCGCGATCCAGCGATAGGGGCGCGGGCCGGAAGGGAGGAAGAGCAGCAACGTCATGTCTGCTCACCCCATTGCCGCGATACGAGCCGCGCGGGAAGCCGCGTCGCATCGATCAGCGCATGTTCCCTCAATTGCGTCCCGTTCAGATTGACGTCGATGGTCAGCGCGAACCAGCCCGACGTCACTGACAATTGTCCGTCTCCCCCCGTGTCTGGCACGATCCCGCTCGCCCCATTGAGAAAGATCGCGACGCTGGGATAGCCATCAGGAGGTCGCCGCACGAGCATCGTCTGCGCCTGCGCGACGCTCATCGTGTCGGGATAAAGCATTGCGACCAGAGCCGCCTTCTCAGGCTGGAGCGTGTTGACGTTGATCCGCGACAATTCCGCCTTGGGCTTGGTACAGACATAGGGGCGCAGCGTCGCATAGATATCGGGCGTTACGCCGTCGATCGCACGCAACTCGCTGGGGTCGGCCATGAGCGTGCCCGCGGTGCGATACGGCGTCGGCTTGGCGATATAAGTGCCGTCCTCCGCGCCCGACGGTTGCTGATTCTGATCGGTGTCGATCCAGTCGGCGGTGCTCGCCGCGATTCGGTCGGCGGACCCGGCGGGGATCTGGATCAGCCGCATCAGCCGCGCGAACTCGACGCGCGCGGTGGGATAGGTCGTATAAACGCCCGGCGCCGATTCGCTCACCAGCCCGTTGAGGTTGAAGCAATTCCCACCATCGGTGACGCGCGCGATCGCGGTCCCGCCACCCGGCAGCGGCAGCCCGAACGGCGCCCCGCTCCACCCGCCCGCCAGCGTCACGCGGGTATTGTCCTTGCCGAGCAGGTTGCTGATCCGCGTCACCGCCAGCGCCTCGGCCGCCTCGGCGTAGCCCCGCGCCTGCGCTCCGGCGGCGGCATTCCCCGCGAGCCGCGTCGACAGTCGCAGCCGTTCGAGCGCGGTCCCCGCCAGCACCGCGATCACCGCAACGAGCAGCAGCACCGTCAGCAACGCCGCGCCGCGTTCGCGCGCCGGCACGGCGGATTTACGGGGCTGCATTCGCCGCCCCTGGCACCGGTGGGGGTGCATAACCCGTGCCGATCAGCATCATCGCGCGATAGCCCTGCCCACCCTTCCGCGCGATCGACAGTTCGACCGCTTCTGGCAAGGGCGCGCCCTGCGACCCATCCCACCGGTCGCTCCACGCGCCCTTGAACCGATACCGCGCCGACACCCGGTCGACATTAGTAAGCAAGGCGGTGGCGGGAAGCGGCGCGGCCCCGTCGACCATCGGATACGCGATCCGCTGGAGCACCCCGCCCTCGACGCGATACGCCACCTTCTGCAGGCTCGCGCGCGGCGCAGCATCGATGTTGCTCCACCCGGCGCGGACGAAGCGCATCTGGCCATCGCTAGTGCCGGTGAACGCGGGTTGCACCGTGCCACCTTCGTCGCGCGCGGCGCGCATCGTCGCCTGCCCCAGATCGCCCGACATCAGCGCGAGCGTGCGGTTAAGCGCCGACACATCGTCGAACTTCGCCCCCGTGGTCTGCTGCGCGCGCACGCTCAGCGACAGGATCGCCACCCCCGCCGCCGCCAGCATCCCAAAGATCAGCAGCGATACCATCACCTCGACAAGCGTGAAGCCCGCCTCGTCGGCGCGAACTCCCGGGCCGACGCCAAGTGGCGCGCCGGTCATGTCGCCGTCGCCGCCGCATTGGTGGCGGGCGCAATCGCGGGGTCGGGCTCGCGATCGGGGGGACGGACCATCGTCGCGCGCCCGTCGACGTTGCCCGACGGTCCGCGCACCGCGACCTCGATCCGCACGATCGCGGGGTTGCCGGTCGGATAGACCCCGCGCTGCCATGTCCAGCTGCGCCCGGCGTTCACCTCGATCCCGCTGCTCATCCCCAGCGTCGGCACCCGCCCCTCGCTCACCGCGTCGACCGCGACGTTGCGCGCGACCAGGTTGGCGACGAGGGTTTCGTCGAGGATCGACGCCCCACGCGCGGTCGCGGTCTCGAGCCGGATCAACGCGAGCACCGCCAGGCTGAACACCGCGAGCGCGACCATGATCTCGATCAGCGTAAAACCGTGTTCGGCGGCGCACCGCAAGCCGCGCCGATCAGCCGACGACACGAACGGTTCCATCGGCGTCGATCTGGACGTCCGCGCGCGCCCCGCTCCGCCGCAGCGAGACGGTCGCGGCTCGATCCGCAAGCCCGGTTTCGTCGAACGTCACGCGGGTGCGACCCCCGGCATCGCCGATCGTGGCGCTCGTTCCCTCGGTCCACTGGGTGACCCGTAACGGCTTTTCCGCGATCGGCACCCAGCTCCCCGCCAGCCGCCGGTCGAAGCCATAGCCGCCGCCCGTCACCCACAGACTGACGGGGTGCGCCTCGACGATCGCGGTGTCGTGCGCACCCTTGACGCGCAGCGCGAACCGCGCGGCCTCGTCGGTCACCCGCCCACGCGGATCGGGCATCGCCCACATCACCACTGCCGATGCGAGCCCGATAATCGTCACGACGACCATCAGCTCGACGAGGGTGAAGCCTCGCTCCCCGACGGCGCGCGCGGCGGCGTTACTGCCAGTTGCCGATGTCGGCATCGATCCCCTCGCCGCCTTCCTTGCCGTCGGCGCCGAAGGTCCACACGTCCGCTTCGCCATGCTGGCCCGGCGCGGCATAGAGATAGGGTTTGCCCCACGGATCGTTGGGCAGCTTCTTGAGATACCCGCCGCGCTGATAGCGCGAGGGATCGGCCAGCCCCGCCGGCGCGGTGACGAGCGCGTTGATCCCCTGCGCCGTCGTCGGATAGCTGAGGTTCTGAAGCTTGTAGAGTTCGAGCCCGCCCTCGATCTGCGCGATATCCGCCTTCGCCTTCTCGATCCGCGCCTTGTCGCCCGACGGCAGCACGTTGATCGCGACGATCGTCGCGAGCAGGCCGATGATGACGATCACGACCATCAGTTCCACGAGGGTAAAGCCGTCTTCCCCGCGCTCCCCCTGCTCCGTTCGCCCTGAGCTTGTCGAAGGGCGCTTGCGGGTTACGTGTTTCGACAAGCTCAGCACGATCGGGAAGGGGGTCGGGGAATGACGCATAAAACCTCTCAAGTGCCCGCCAGCGTGTTGAGCTGGAGGATCGGCAACAAGATCGCGAGCACGATCGTCGCGACGATCCCGCCCATCACGACGATGATAGCAGGTTCGAGCAGCGATAGCGCGGTCGCGGTGAAACGATCGAACTCGCGTTCGAGATAGTCGGCAGCGCGTTCGAGCATCTCGTCGAGCCGTCCCGCCGCCTCGCCCGATGCGGCAAGATACGTCAGCAGCGGGGGAAAGACGCCTGCACGGCGCATCGCGGCGGACAGGCTGCCACCGCCGCGAATATTGGTGACGATCTCGTCGGAGGCGAGCTTGAGGCGGCGGTTGTGGATCGTGCTCGCGGTCAGCGTCAGCCCTTCGAGCAGCGGCAGGCGGCTGGCGACCATCGTCCCCAATGTCCGCGCCATCCGTGCCGCATGGAGATCGCGGAGCAGGCGCCCGAGCAGTGGAATGCGGAGCAGCCAGCTGTCGAACGCGAGCCGCAGCGTTTCGTCCTTGAGCACGCGCCACCCGATGAAGGCCGCACCCCCGATCACGAGCAGCATCACCCACCAATAACCGACGAGGAAATCGGACAGCGCAATCACGATCCGCGTCAGTAGCGGCAGTTGCTGCCCGACGTTGTCGAATTGTTCGACGACCTGCGGCACGACGAACATCATCAGCGCGGTGACGACGCCCAGGGCGACGATCGCAAGGATGGTCGGATAGGCGAGCGCGGTGATCAGCTTGCCGCGGATTTCGGCCTGGCGTTCGAGCAGCGCGGCGAGCCGATCGAGGATCGTCGGCAGCGTTCCCGAACTCTCGCCCGCCGCCACCATCGCGCGATAGAGCGGCGGGAAGCTCTTGGGTGCCCGCGCCATCGAATCGGCGAGCCGCCGCCCTTCGACGACCCCCGCGTGGACCTGCGCCACGATCGCGCGGACGCGCTCGTCTTCGGTCTGGCGGGTGATCGTGCGCAGGCTCTCCTCGAGCGGAGAGACCCGGTTGAGCGTCGCCAGCTGGCGGGTAAACAGCGTCAGGTTCTTGCCCGAAATCTTGGGCGCCCCGAGCGTGAGCTCGAACAGCGGACGACCCTTGGTGGCGGGCGCGGACCCTGGCTCGATCCGGACGACGTAGAGCTTCTTCGCATCGAGCGAGGCGCGCGCGACGTCGATGTCCGCCGCAGCGAGATGGCCCCGCCGCTCCGCGCCACGCGTGTCGATCGCGATATAGTCGAAGTCGGCCACGCCCTTAATCCTCCCCCGCCAAGGGGAGGTGGCAGCCGTCAGGCTGACGGAGGGGGAGGATACGGGGCGAAAGCGATCCGCCGCCCGCCCCCTCCGAGCCGCTGGCGCGGCCCACCTCCCCCCGACGGGGGAGGATCGATTCGACGTCACCCACCCACCGCCTCCACCACCGGATCGGTCGCGTCGCGGCGCGACACGCGAACCGCTTCGGCGGCGGTGGTCATGCCGGCACGCACCAGCGCGCGCGCCGCATCGGCCAGGCTCGGTGAGTTGCGGAACGCATGATGCGCGATCGACGCTTCGTCGCCGCCTTCGTTGATCAGACGGCGGATCGTTTCGTCGATCCGGATCGCCTCGAACACCCCGATCCGCCCCTTGTAGCCGGTATGCCCGCACTGGTCGCACCCGACCGGCTCGAACACCGTTTCGCCCGCGTCGATCCCCATCATCGTCGCGACGCTTGGCGGCGCAGGCACCGGCTGGCGGCACACCTCGCACAATCGCCGTACCAGCCGCTGCGCGATCACCGCGCGCAACGTCGAGGCGAGCAGGAACGGCTCGACCTTCATGTCGCGCATTCGCGTGATCGCGCCGATCGCGTCGTTGGTGTGAACCGTCGAGAGCACCAGATGCCCGGTCAACGACGCTTGCACCGCGATCTCCGCGGTCTCGCGATCGCGGATTTCGCCGACCATGACGACATCGGGGTCCTGCCGCAGGATCGCGCGCAAGCCCGCCGCGAAGGTCAGCCCGACCTTCGGATTAACCTGGGTCTGTCCCACCCCATCGACCGCATATTCGACCGGGTCCTCGACCGTCAGAATATTGCGGCTGCCGTCGTTGAGTAACCGGAGCGCGGCATATAGCGTCGTCGTCTTGCCCGACCCGGTCGGCCCGGTGACAAGGATGATGCCATTGGGTTCGGTCAGCGCGCCGGTCAGCAGCGCGTACATCGCGGGATCGAGCCCGAGCGCGGGCAGATCGATCCCCGCATTCTCCTTGTCGAGGATCCGCAGCACCACGCGCTCGCCCGCCCGCGACGGCAGCGTCGAGACGCGCACGTCGAGCAGCTTGCCGCCGAGCGTCAGCCCCATCCGCCCGTCCTGCGGCACGCGGCGCTCGGCGATGTCGAGCCGCGCCATCACCTTGACGCGGCTGACGACGACGGGCGCGACATGCGGCGGCATCCGCAACGTTTCGCGCAGCACGCCGTCGATCCGCATCCGAACGACGAGTCCCGACTCATACGGCTCGATATGGATGTCGGACACGCCGTTGCGCGCGGCATCGGCGATGATCCCGTTGATCAGCCGGATCGCGGGGGCATCGTCGGCGGTGTCGAGCAGATCCTCGGCGGTCGGCAGGTCGCCCGCGAGGCTGTCGAGTTCGTCGCCCATCCCGACCGCGGCGAGCGCGTTGGCCTGCCCATCCATCGCGTAATTGTCGCTCAACAACCGGTCGAACGCGGCGGGTTCAACGAAGCTGACGTCGAACGGTCGTCCCAGATAGCGCCGGAGTTCGATCAGCACCGTGGGCTCCGCGCCCTCACGCATCGCGACGGTCAGATGGGTGTCAGCGTCCGAATGTTCGACCACGACGCCGAACCGGCGCGCGAACGCATAGGGGATCGTGACCGCTCCCATCGGCATCTCGGTCGCGGCGGCGGGATCGGGAACGAGTCCCTCGACATGTTCCCCGACGATCGCGCCGCTGGCAAGGTCGATCACCTCGTCGACAACGATCTCGCCGCCGGTCTCGACGTCGTTGCCGCGGCGGATGATCACCGCCGGTTCTCCGGGCGGATCACGCTCGTCGTGTTGCGTTCGATCGGCACCCCAATCCGCGGATCTTCGATATTGCCGGGCACGGGGGCCGACGGGATCGGAGCCGCCGCGGCCATATAGTCGCGCACCAACTGGTCGATCGATGGTTCCTCGTTGGGCGACTGCAGCCCCTGCTGGAGGCGGAGGTAACCATAGCGTTGTTCGGTCAGCTTCTCGCTGTCCTCCGCATTGCGCAGGATCGTCGGGCGGATGAAGATCATCAAATTCGTCTTGGTGCGCTGCTTCGCCTTCGATTTGAACAGATTGCCGATCACCGGGATATCACCGAGAAACGGAATCTTCTCGATCGTGCGGCGCTCGTCGTCGCTGAGCAAGCCGCTGATCACCGCGATCTGGCCGTCGTCGACGGTTCGCGTCGTTTCGACCTCGCGCTTGTTGAGAATCAGGTCGCTGTTGTCGCTCGACACCGGTCCCGCGATGGAACTGACTTCCAATCGCAGGTTCAGCTTGACGGTTCCGCTCGAATTCACCTGTGGCCGCACCGTCAGCTCGATCCCGACATTCTCGCGCTGCGTCGTGCGAAACGCGTTGTCGAAATTGGACGACAGCGCCTGCCCCGTCGTAATCGGGATTTCCTGCCCGACCAGGCTGTGCGCCTCCTGATTGTCGAGCGTGACGAGATGCGGCACCTGGAGCAGATTGGAGGTCGTGTCGCTCTTCACCGCGTTGATGATCGCGCCGAAGATCGTGTTGCCGATCTTGCCGCCAAACCCCCCGAGCCCTCCCGACGCCCCCAGGATCGAGGTGATCGCGGATTGCGCCAGTTGATTGCTTACCGTCGTATCGGTCCCGGTGACGACGTTCTGGCCGTTGATCGTGGTCGTCGTCGTCGCGATCGACCGCGCGCCGATCGCGCCTGCGATCTGGAGGATGTTCGGCGCCGAATTCTGGAACGTCGACGCCGCGAACGCGCCGCCGCTGGGGTTGGCAAGCAGGAACTGAGCCCCCAGCCGGTTGACCGTGGCGTCGGAAACTTCGGCGACAATCGCTTCGACCAGCACCTGTTCGCGGCGCGTATCGAGCTGCTGGATCACCGCCGTCAGCTGGCGCTGGATGTCGGCGGGTGCGGCGATCACGATCGCGTTCGCCCCCAGGAAGCGCGTCACGACCGCGGCGGTGCGCCCACCCTGGGTGGTAATCGCTGGCTGCCCGGCACCGCTACCTCTCGCCTGCCCCGCGGGTGCCTGTTGCTGGACGACCGGCGCGGGAGTCGTGCCGCTACCGTTGGCGGTCGCTCCGAACCTCGATCGCGACAGCTGGTTTTGTTGCGGCATATCGGGGGTCTGCCCGACGAGTTGCTGGAGCACCGGCAGCAGCTGTTCGGCGTCGGCATTCTCGAGGAATACCACCTTGATCTCGGTGCCGTTGCGCGCCTTTTGGTCTAGATCGAGCGCGACCTGCGCCAGCCGCGCGACGCTGGGAGCATCCCCGCGGATCACGATCGAGTTGGAACTCTCGACCGCGACGACGCTCGCCCCCGGCCCGCTCGCCGCCGCGCCCTGCGCGCCGCCCGCGGGCGCGCTGCTCGCCCCCAGCCCCGACAGCGCGGCTGCAATTTCGCGCGCATTGGCATTCTTCAGGGTGACGACGCGGGTCGCTGCGCTGTCATTGTCGATTCGCGCCAGCACCTGGCGGATCCGCCGGATATTGTCCGCGAAATCGACGATGACCAGGCTGTTGCCCGCGCGGTTGGCGGTGACCGAGCCTTGCGCGCTGACCAGCGGTCGGACGGTGTCGAGCGCGCTTTGGGCGTCGATCGATCGCAAGCGGACGATCTCGGTCACATAGCTGTTGCGGTTTGCGCCCGCAATTCCGACCCGGCTGGGCTGCGACACCGCGTTGTCGATCGGCTGGACCCGCAGCGCGCCATTGCCGGTCGGCACCGCGACGAGCCCATTGGCGCGCAGCGTCGAAAGGAATATCTCGAAATATTCCGATCGGCTGAGCGGATGATCGGTGACCACGGTCACCTTACCCTGGACGCGATTGTCGATGATGAAGGTCCGCCCCGTCACCTTCGCGGCATCCGCGATGAACGCGCGAATGTCGGCGTCGCGGACGTTCAGCGTCGTCTGCGCCATTGCCGCCACCGGCAACTGGGCGACGAGCGCGAACGCCAGACCGGGGACGAGGGCGCGCGCGATCAAGAACTTGGACATGATGCTCATTTCGGTGGTGCGATGGTTATGGCGAGCGGCAGCGTCTGACTACCCCGTTCGACGGTCACGGGAATATTCCCGCCTTGGGCGAAATCGGTCTCGATCCGATCGAGGTCGCCGGGTCCGGTCACGGGTCGACCGCCGATCGAGGTCACGACATCGCCCTCCTGGAACCCCGCTGCGCGGAACGCGGCACCCGATCCCTGGGGCCGGACGACCAGCCCGCTGATTCGACCCGCATCGATCCGCGCGATAAAGCCGATCTGGCTCTTCAACTGGCCGATCTGGATCGCGCCGCGATCCGCCGGTGAGGTGGGAACGGTCGCCGCGCCTCCCGGTGGCGCCATGGCCTCGGGCGACGCCGGGGTGCCGCTGGTGGTGGGCATGAACAGATCCTCATCGAGGCCGCCGCGCGCGATCGTGACATGATCGAACGCGACCGCTTTCAGCACGACGCCGGGCTGGATCTCCTCGCCGACCGCGACGCTCGTCTGGACCCCGTCCGGCCCCGCGACGATCGCCGATCCGGGTAGCGCGCCGCTTTCGACGCGAATGCCGAACAGCGTGAGCGCCAAGGTCGACGCCGCGCCCGGCGGTCGATCGGCATCCAGGCGGAAGAAGGGGTCGAACCCGGCCAGGATCTCGGCCGGGTTGCCCGGCACGATCAACGCGGGGGGGCGCCAGTCGCCGAGCGGCGCGATCGGCGTCACGATCGTCCACACCAGGCGCGAGGCCTGCGCCGCCAGCGCTGCGATCAGCACCAGTTCGGTCAGGCTATAGACGTTGACGACGGGCAGTCGCCGCAAGATGCGGCGCGCGCGTGCGTCGAATTTCAACTGCATGGCGATTCCTGATCCCGCGTGCCTGCGCCTACGCATGGCATGTTACAATCCTGCGTCAATCGCTCGCGGTGCGGTGCAGCGCCTCGGGGCTGGCGCCGAGACACCCGATCGCGATAGACCAGACGACATGACCGCGAACGATACCGATATGCCGAAGCTTGGCAGCGGCCTCGATGCCGCACCCGTCGTCGATCACATCATGACCCAGCCTGGCGTCCAAAAGGCCGCCGGCGCGAAACTGACCTTGTTTCTCAAGCGCGGCTTCCTCGCCCCCGAGCTGTGCGCGACGATCATCGACCGGATCGACGCGGTGCGCCGCCCTTCGACGATCGCGGACAGCAATGGCGATGCGGCCTACCGGACGAGTGAGACCGGCGATCTCGCCCCCGACGATCCCGCGGTGATCGCGGTCGAACGCGCGCTCGCCGCGTTCACCGGCCTTGCGCCCGAATTCGGCGAGCCGCTCCAGGGCCAGCGCTATGCGGTCGGGCAGGAATTCAAGCCGCACACCGATTATTTCGAGCCCGGCAATGCCGATTACGACCGCTATTGCAGTGTCGCGGGCAACCGCACCTGGACGGTGATGGTCTATCTCAACCAACCCGAAGCAGGCGGGGCCACCCGGTTCAAGGCGATCGACCGGATCGTCCAGCCCGAAACCGGCAAGCTGCTCGCTTGGAACAACCGCCGCCCGGACCAGTCGTTGAACCCCGCCACGCTCCACCATGGGATGAAGGTGCGCAGCGGGGTCAAATACGTAATCACCAAATGGTATCGCGAGCGGCCGTGGGGATGACCCGTCGCGCGCGCCTCCTACCCAACGACGATCAGAAGTTTACCGCTACCCCCAGCGTCGCGGTCGTGCCGACGTTGTAGAGGTTGTAATAGATGCGGTTGTCGCCGCTCTGCTGATATTCCTGATATTTGGTCCCGGTGATGTTGCGCACCTCGAACTTGATTTCGGCGGGCACGCCCTCGAACTCCACGCCTTCGCGCGCGATGAAATCGAGGTGAAATCCGGGCTGTTCGCGAATGTCGGGCTGGCCCGACGGCCCGCGCCGCGTCGTCCGCATGCTCGCATAGGATAGCAGCAGCGTCTGCTGCGACAGGTTATCCTGATCCTCCAGCCCCAGCTCGATATTGGCAATGTGGTTCGACTGGCCGGTCAACGGCGTGCCGTCACGGAACAGCTGGTTGGCCAGCGTCACCGACAGCGGGAACGCCGCCACCGGATCGTCGGGGCCGACTTTGATCCGCGAATGGGTGTAGGTGTAGTTAGCGACGACCACCGCCCGGCGCGACGCGAAGAACTCGCCCGGTAACGACGACAGGTCGAAATATTTCTGGGTTTCGACCTCCGCGCCATACAGGTTCGCGCGCGGCGCGTTGGCGAAGCTGGTGGTGACGTTGTTGCCGTCGAAGCTGGCATAGGTTTCGATTGGATGATCGATCCGCTTGAAGAACCCGGCAAGCGAGATGCGCTGGTCGCGCGCGAAATAATATTCGTAGCGCGCCTCCGCATTATAGAGCTGGCTGTCGGTCAGCTGCGGGTTACCGCGGAACGATGCGTTGGTTTCCGGATCATAATAGGTCTGGAACACCAGCTCGCGAAACTGCGGGCGCGCGATCGTCTTCGATCCGCTGAGCCGGAACTGCATTTCGGGGTTGAGCTGATAGGTCAGCGTCAGCGCCGGCAGGAAATAGTCGCGGTTCAGGTTCGTCGCGGGCGGTAGCGTGGGATTGACCGTGAACACCTGGATCGGCGCCACGGTCTGTTTGGCGGTCTCGTAGCGGACCCCGCCGTTGACGCTCAGCGCATCGGTGATCTGCGCCTGGAACTGCGCATAGCCCGCGTGATTGCGCAGCTTTGCCCGGTACGAAGGATTGCCGCCCTCGTTATTGACCAGGCCGATGCCGAACGCGTTGATGACCGAGGATTGCAGCAGAAAGTCGGGACGGAACAGCGAGACGCCGAGCGGCACGTTGCTGTTGCCCTGAAACAGGAACGATCGCCGATCGGTCCGGCGATTCGTGTCCGAATAGGCATAGCCGAAGGTCAGCGTCAGGTCGGGGAACAATTTGTAGCTCAGATCCGCACCGCCCGACCACAAATCCTCGTTCAGTTTCGAAAACGCGATCGACGCGGTGCCGGCGTTGCCGCCGACGTTGAGCGTATCGAGGAAATACTGGCCATAAGGGTCGGCGGATTTGTTGCTGCGCGCATAGGTGAAGCTGATCTCATCGGGCGCGTCACGCTGCGAATTCGCGTACCCGCCGCGCACGTCGAGCGACAGCGCGTCGCTCAGGTGGAATTCCCCAACCAATTGGCCATCGATCAGCTGCCGCGCGAACCAGACCGAATCCTGTTCGAGGAAGCTGACGCCGGGGCTGTCCGAATTCAGGCTGCCCAGCCCGAGCCGGGCCTGTTTCAGCGTATCGCGGATGTACAGGCCGGTGGCGCGGACCTTGTTGCGCCCGAATTCCGCGGACAGCCCGAGCAAGCCGTTGACGACGATCCGGTCGTCGGTGACGACGCGACGGAAATCGCGGTTGGTCGACGACAGGTCGAGCGCGTTCGCGGTCTGCTGGATGATGTCGCGGGTACGCCACTTGTTGCTATACCCTGCGGTCGCGATCACGCCGAGCGTCGCGCCGCCGGCATCGAAGGACGCGCCCCCGCTAAGCAGCGCTGCGGCGTTCGCGGGGATCTGATTGTTGCGCTGGATGAGCGAATTGTTGCCGGTGATCAGCTGGCTGGCGATCGCCTGCTGATCGACCCCCGGATCGCTGATCCGCTTGCCGCTGTCGAAGAACGACTGCAGCAGCGGCGGAACCCGGCGGACGCCATTGCCGAATCCGGTCCAGTCGCTCTTGGTGCCGTAATAGGTGTAGCCTAGCCGACCGGTCGTTTCGGTATCGATTCCGAAGCTGCCGCCCACCGACAGAAACGGCTCCTTGGGGGCCGACTTGGTCGTGAGGTTGATGAGACCGCCGCCGAATTCGCCGGGAAAGTTCACCGAATAGCTTTTCTGGACCAGCGAGGATGCGATGATGCTGCTCGGGAACAGATCGAGCGGCACGACGCGGCGCAGCGGTTCGGGACTGGGCAAGGGCGAACCGTTGAGCAGCGCCGAGGAATAACGATCGCCGAGGCCCCGCACGTAGACGAAGCCGTTGCCCACGACGCTAAGGCCGGTAATGCGCCCGAGCGCGCCGGCGATGTCGCCTTCGCCGGTCCGCGCGATGTCGGCGCTGGACAGGATCGACACGACCTGTGCGGTCGAGCGCGCGACGTTGGTATTGCGCTGACCGACGACGACGATGTCGCCGCCACCGCCCGGAATTGAGACATCGGGCACTTCCTGCTCTTCGATCGTCGTTTCCGCCGGGGTCGTGATCTGACCCGGCGTCACGGTCTGGGCACCGGCCTGAACCTGATCGCCGGTCGGCGGCACCGGGCTCGATGAACTACTCTGCGCTACCGCGACCGATGGCACCATCAGCGCCGATGACAACAGCAACAGGCTCGCGACCTGGGACAGCCTGGACATATCAACCCCCTTGTTCATTCCGACAGGGGCGGCGCGCTGCATGTCGCAACGCCCCGCCCCCGTTCATTCACCGTCGATCAGGCCGTCGGGAGCGTGGTGCAGGCACCGCTGTTCCCGGTACCGAAACCGGCCGACGCGCTGTTGCAGGTCCAGCCCTGGTACCAGGTGTCGGACGCATCCTTGACCGCGCCGATATAGGTCGTCTTGTCGAAAAACCCGGCCGGCGTGATCAGATTGCCGTTGATGGTCCGGCCATTGAATTGCGTCGCGTCATAGGCAGGAACGGCGGCTTCGTTGGCGCCGTCGACATAGAGGTTGGTCAGCGTCGAGGTGAAGCTCGCATTGGTGTTGGAGGTCGAGCCCGACCGCGTGAACAGCGCCATCACGTCGGCATCGGTCGGACCGTTCGACCCGATAAAAGTCCGGGTCGCGCAGCCGCTGAACGCCACCGAGAAGAACTGCGGCGCGCCGACTTCGTCGATCGCCGGGTTCGCGGTGGTCGATGCGGTCTGCGCCCGGCTGACGTTCAGGCAGGGGTTGGAGACGGTGTTGACCAGGACGCCATTGGCGAGCGTGTAGTCGGTACCGCCACGCAACAGGATCGAGGCGGCATCGGAGTTGCCGGCGACGCGGTCGATGAAGGTGAAGTTGGAGACGGTGGTGTTCTGGCGCGGGTTGTCGCCATCGACCCCATTGTCCGAATCGGCTTCGATGATCGAATCCGCCAGCTGTGGCGTGGCGTTCAATCGCTGCGCCACGATCACATATTGGAAGTTGCCCTTGAGCCCGGTGTCGGTGTCGAGGTTGTCGTCTTCCGCGCCGACCGAGATGTAATATTTCATGTTGACGTGGCCACCGAAGAATTCGGCGCCGTCGTCCGAGCTGTTGTACGACATGATGTGGTCGAGCACGGTGCCACTGCCGACGCCCTGCGTGGTCAGCGACTGGAGTTCGCTGTTGGCGGACAGGATATAGCCCGAATAGCGGATCTGGACGTAGCTCAACTGCCCGCTGTTATCGGTGTTGGTGGCGCCACCATAGAGCGCGGGGTCGACCGCGCCTTCGGTCTGCCGCTCGCAGGCGACGGTCCCCGGCGTCGCCGTCGGTGCTGCGCAATCGGTGATCTGCGCGCGCCCCGACAGCACGATGCCACCCCACTGACCCGAAGAGCTATCGGTGGTCGACCCTTCGGCATTCGCGCGACTGGTGAAGATGATCGGCTGCGTCTTGCTGCCGACCGCCATGATCTTGTTGCCGCGGTTGATGTTGATCCACGTCGGGCCATTGTCGGCGATGACGGTGACGCCCGGCTGGATGGTCAGCGTGACGCTCGGCTCGCCGGACTTGGGCGTCGGCCCCTGGTCGGTGCCGACGTCGACGCGCGACGCCAGATTGTAGAGCACCCCGGTCACCTTCGGCAGGATTGAGCTGGTGTTGATCCGCGCGGGCAGCGCGCAGACCCGATAGGTGCCGGTCGTCCCCGTCAGGATGCCGCGATCGGTCAGGCCCTGCGAATCGCCGATCACGGGGCAGGCCGAGGCTGCGGTCACCAGCGGGGCGGAGGGAGTCGGCGTCGCCGTCGGCGTCGGCGTCGGCGTCGGCGCGGGATTGTTGGTGACGATGCTGACGTTGCCGCCCGCACCCGGCGAGGCGATGTCGGTCGCGCCACAGGCGCTCAGGATCATGGCAGAAGCACTCGCCATCAGAACGTTACGCAGAATTTTCATCGTCGGCCCCCTTGCAAGATCGATCCGCGGTGCGAATCGTCGGCTGAATTTCGACCGACGGCGCGCTTATCGCCGAACGGTTCGATAGGCCGGGTAGGCTGGCCACATGATAGTTTGATGACACCCCCGCCACAAAACGAGCGATCGATGCTAGGAAAGGAGAAATTATAGGCTTTGTAGCAAATCCGTAACTGAACGGTCATCGTTTCGACCGTGAGTTATACTTCAAACTGTCACATCTCTTCAATGTGCCGTGCGGATGTCGACGCCCCAGATGGTCCAGTCGCGGTCACCGGTATCCGCCGAGTCGGGGTCGATCGAGCGCCGGAGCATGACCGGCCCTTGCTGGTCGAGGATCTTGCCGGTCTTGGCCTGTTTGGCGTGAACGGTCGTGCCGATATTCACATATTGCATGCCGTCGGCGACATGGACGTCGGTCGGTTCGCCGACCGTCGGTTCATACATCGCATAGGGCGCAAAGATCGCGGCGAAAGCCTTGGCATCGCCGCCGCTATCGGCGCCGCCGTGGCCCCACAGTTTGCGCGCCCCGGCATAGTCATGGTGCTCGATCAGATCGAAATAACGCACGACCACCGACCGTGCTTCACGCGCGCTCGCCGACGTGCTGGCCTCGGGACCGCGCACATTCGAACTGGCGACGGTCGCCGCGTTCGCGCCCTGGTCCGACCCGGAATGGCTCCGCGAGCAGGCGGCGGTCGCCAACAGGGCGAAGAGGATCGAACGGCGCATGATGGGATCTCCGATGCTGTCGGGGAGCGGCCTCTATAGAATCGCGGCGTCCCGACAAGCGCTTTGCGCGCGCCATCGGATCGGACAATGGCCGATCGATAATAACCGATCGGATAATGGTGGGCGCGACAGGGATTGAACCTGTGACCCCACCCGTGTGAAGGGTGTGCTCTACCGCTGAGCTACGCGCCCGCATCGCCATTGGAGCGGCGTCGGAAGCGGGCCTCTACGCAAGCCCGCCAGACCTGTCCACCCCCGGCGCACCGGGGGTGGTGGTTCTCAGTTGACCGCGTCCTTCAGGCCTTTGCCGGCCTTGAACTTGGGCTGGGTCGATGCCTTGATCGTCATCGGTTCGCCGGTCCGCGGATTGCGGCCGGTGGATGCCTTGCGCTTGGATACCGAAAAGGTGCCGAACCCGACCAGGCGGACTTCGTCGCCCTTCTTCAGGCTCGCGGAGATTGCGTCGAACACCGATTCGACCGCCTTGGACGCATCGCTCTTGGCGAGCCCCGAATGATCCGCGACGGTCGCGATCAGTTCCTGTTTATTCATGTAGTCTTCCCCCGTTTTCGATACGCTATGAGCCAGAGAATCGTCGCAAAGCCGAAACCGGCAATAAGGCGTGGGCACGCCGACGAGTCAAACAAAACTACCGTCCACAAATGAAACGGATCGCCGCCCCGCCCCGATCACGCGCCCCGATCAGTGATGCAATTCGCCGCCGACCGGCGGGATCTGCGGGGGCGGCAACGCGGCGAGTTCGTCCGCGTCGGTCCAGTCGATCGCCTCGAGCGGTTTGGTCAGCGCCAGCCGCAGCACTTCGTCGACATGGCTGACCGGAATGATCTTCAGCCCGTCCTTGATGTTCTGCGGAATCTCGGCGAGATCCTTCTCGTTCTCCGCGGGGATCAGTACCGTTTCGATCCCCCCGCGCAACGCCGCGAGCAGCTTTTCCTTGAGCCCGCCGATCGGCAACACCCGGCCGCGCAGCGTCACCTCGCCGGTCATCGCGATCTCGCGGCGAATCGGCACCCCGGTCAGCGTCGAGACGATCGAGGTGACCATGCCGACACCCGCCGACGGGCCGTCCTTGGGCACCGCGCCTTCGGGCAGATGGATGTGGATGTCCTTGCGCGCGAACAGGCTCGGCTTGATGCCGTAACTCGGCGCGCGCGCCTTGACGAAGCTGAACGCGGTCTCGATCGATTCCTTCATGACATCGCCGAGCTTGCCGGTGAGCTTGGCCTGGCCCTTGCCCGCGACGGTGACGCTCTCGATCGTCAGCAACTCGCCGCCGACTTCGGTCCACGCAAGCCCGGTGACCGCGCCGATCTGATCCTCGGTTTCGGAAAGGCCATGGCGGTATTTCTGCACGCCCGCATATTCGCCGATATTTTCTGGCGTGATCGTGACGCTCGTCTTCTTCCCCTCTAGGATCTGGCGCAGCGCCTTGCGGCACAGCTTGGCGATCTCGCGCTCGAGCGTGCGGACCCCGGCCTCGCGGGTGTACATCTGGATCAGCGCGCGCAGCCCCTCTTGCGTCAGCGTGAACTCGCCGTCCTTCAAACCGTGCGCCTCGATCTGCTTGGCGAGCAGGTGGCGCTCGGCGATCTCGACCTTTTCGTCCTCGGTATAGCCTTCGAGGCGGATTATCTCCATCCGGTCGAGCAGCGCCTGGGGCAGGTTGAGCGTGTTCGCGGTGGTCACGAACATCACGTCGCTGAGGTCGATGTCGATCTCGAGATAATGATCCTGGAACTTCGAATTCTGTTCGGGATCGAGCACTTCCAACAGCGCCGACGCGGGGTCGCCGCGGAAATCCTGACCGAGCTTGTCGATCTCGTCGAGCAGGAACAGCGGATTGCTCGCCCCCGCCTTCTTGAGATTGGTAACGATCTTGCCTGGCAGCGAGCCGATATAGGTCCGCCGATGCCCGCGGATCTCCGCCTCGTCGCGAACGCCGCCGAGCGACTGGCGGATGAACTCCCGCCCGGTCGCCTTGGCGATGCTCTTGCCCAGCGACGTCTTGCCGACGCCGGGAGGGCCGACGAGGCACAGGATCGGCCCCTTCAACTTGTTGGTCCGCGCCTGGACGCCGAGATACTCGATGATCCGGTCCTTGACCTTTTCAAGCGCATAATGATCCTCGTCGAGCACCGCCTGCGCCGCTGCGATATCCTTCTTGATCTTCGATTTCTTGCCCCACGGCAGCCCGAGCAACACGTCGAGATAATTGCGCACGACGGTCGCCTCGGCGCTCATCGGCGCCATCGTCTTCAGTTTCTTTAGCTCGGCGGTCGCCTTGCTGCGCGCTTCCTTCGACAGCTTCAGCGTCGCGATCTTCTGCGTCAGCTCGGCGATTTCGTCGCCATCGCCTTCCTCGCCCTCGTTGCCGAGTTCGCGCTGGATCGCCTTGAGCTGTTCATTGAGATAATATTCGCGCTGGGTCTTTTCCATCTGGCGTTTGACCCGGCTCTTGATCTTCTTCTCGACCTGCAGGACGCCGAGTTCGCCCTCCATCAGAGCATAGGCCATCTCGAGCCTCTTGGCGGGATCGGTCTCGACCAGCAGCGCCTGTTTGTCGGCGACCTTGACCTGGATATTCGCCATGACCGCGTCGCTCAGCTTCGCCGCCTCGACGAGTTCCGATAGCTGTACCGCAGTTTCCGACGGCAGCTTGCGATTGAGTTTCGCGTAATTTTCGAACTGCGACACAACCGATCGCATCAGCGCCTCGACCTCGGTGCCCTCGGCCGCGGCGTCGTCGATCATCTCGATCGTCGCGGTCAGGAAATCGCCCGATTCGGTCAACTCGTCGAGTCGCCCGCGTGCGACCCCTTCGACGAGCACGCGCACGGTGCCGTCGGGCAGCTTGAGCAGCTGCAACACCGTCGCGGTGACGCCGACCTCATAGAGATCCTCGCGCGCGGGATCGTCCTCGGCGGGGTCGAGCTGCGCGACGAGGAAGATTTCCTTGTCCGCCGCCATCGCGGCTTCGAGCGCGGCGACCGATTTGTCGCGCCCCACGAACAGCGGCACGATCATGTGCGGAAAGACGACGATGTCACGAAGCGGAAGAACGGGATAGCTAGTCATGGATACTCCGGCGGGGCGCGGAACCGGGCACCCCTTCGCTGCCATATATGGGGAGGATGAAGCATCCATCAATCCGCAACCGCGGGCTTGTCATCCGTCAGCACGCGCGCGACACCCGGAAGCGATGCCGACCGATAGGATACCCATGCCCCACCTGCTGTTCGTCGCGCTTCTGGCCGCGTCGAGTGCCACCGCCGCGCCGCTCCCCAAAAAGGGTGAGCCCGCGATCACCGAACAGACGCAGAAATCGGGTGGGGTGCGCCCAGCCGAACAGCGCGCGCTCCGGTTCGACACCGCCGATCTCTCGTTCGAGGTGCTGCCCGACCAGGAGCGGCTCGACGGCATCGCGACGCTGGTCTTCACCGCCAAGGCGCCGCTGACCCGCCTGCTGATCGACCTCGACCGCAACCTCCCCGTGACCGCGATCGCGATCGACGGCGTCGCGCTACCGCGATCGGCGTGGACCAACCCCGCCGGGCAGCTCGCGATCACCCTCCCCCATCGGCTCGCGGCCGGCGCGACGGTCAGCGCGCGGATCAGCTATGGCGGCACCCCGCACGTCGCGGTCAACGCGCCGTGGGACGATGGCATGGTCTGGTCGAAAACCCCCGACGGCCGTACCTGGTTCGCGACCACCGCGGAGGGCTATGGCTGCGACCTGTTCTGGCCGTGCCTCGATTTTCCCACCGGCGAGCCCGCGCTGGTCACGCTCCACATCACCGTGCCCAAAGGATTGAAGGCGCCGAGCAACGGCAAGCTGCTCGGTGTCGACCAGCTTCCCGACGGGCGGACGCGCTGGAACTGGCAGGTCAAGCACCCCAATACCTATGCGATCGCGCTGAATGTCGGGCCGTATGAGGAGATCAGCGGGACGTACCAGAGCCGCTACGGCAACACGATTCCGATGTATTATTGGTATCTTCCCGGCGAGAAGCGCCAAGCCGAGGGGTTGTTCGCCGAATTCGCGCCGACGCTCGATTTTTTCGAGACCATGATCGGTCCCTACCCGTTCGGCGACGAGAAGGTCGGTGTCGTCGAAACCCCGCACAAGGGCATGGAGCACCAGACGATCAACGCCTATGGCAATGGCTATGCCAAGGCACCCGAGGGGTTCGACTGGCTGTTCCAGCATGAATTCGCGCACGAATGGTTCGGCAATCAGCTGACCGCCGCCAATTGGGACGATTACTGGCTCCACGAAGGCTATGGCACCTATATGCAGCCGCTTTACGGCCAGTGGCGCGACGGCGACGCGCGCTATGCCACGATGATGGACACCGAGCGCGACAAGATCGCCGATCTGGTGCCGATGGTCCGCGGCCGCGAAATCACCGAGGAAGAGGTCTACGAGCCGACCAAGGGCGGCCCCGGCCAGGACATTTATTACAAGGCGTCGTGGATGCTCCACACGCTGCGCTACCTGATCGGCGACCAGGCGTTCTTCGACGTCGCCCGCCTCGCGGTCTATGGCCGCACCGATCCGAAGCCCGGCAATTTCACGACGCGCTACGGCTCGACCGCGGAGTACGAGCGCTTCGTCCGCCAGGTGACGGGCAGGGATTATCGCTGGTTCTTCGACGTCTATCTGCGTCAGGCAGCGCTCCCTGACCTCGTCGAGACCCGCACCGGCGACACGCTATCGCTGGCGTGGAAAGTGCCGGGAGGCGGCGCGTTCCCGATGCCGGTCGAGGTCAAGGTCGGTGACCGGATCGCGACCGTCGCGATGACCGATGGGAAGGGCACGTTGGTGGTCCCCGCTGGCGAGCACATTGTCATCGATCCGTGGTCGCGCATCCTGAAGCACAGCGCGGCGCTCGACGCGGTCAAGACATGGCGCACGAGCCAGCATGGGCGTGCCTCATGAACGACCGCCTGATCGCGCGTGTCGCCGAGATGGCGGCGATCTTCATGGTCGGCGACGGTGTGGTCGGGCTGATCGAGCCGCGCCGCCACGTCGACCTGTGGAAGGATCGCGCGCTCGGCGCGGAAAAGGCGGTCGCACCGTTCGTCGATCGGCCCGGTCGCCGCCGCGCTTATGCGCTCATCCAGATCGCGGCGGGGTTGGCGCTCGCCAGTCGGCAACGCGCGCGATGAGCGGCGATCCGGTCGCGCTGCCCGGCCTTGCCGTCATTGCAGTGGGCCTGCTCGCCTTTCTCGTCGCGCTGCTCGCCGCCAGACGCCGATCCGGGGGTGAGCAGCGCGGCAATGCCACGCGGTCGCGTCGCTCGATGGTCGGAAT
This sequence comes from Sphingomonas oligophenolica, assembly GCF_006438955.1. GTDB lineage: Bacteria > Pseudomonadota > Alphaproteobacteria > Sphingomonadales > Sphingomonadaceae > Sphingomonas > Sphingomonas oligophenolica_A. The sequence goes on from NZ_RCZK01000006.1 coordinate 179,571, forward strand.
CGCGGTCCAGGGGGTCGCGATCATGGCCGCGGCGTTCGGCCCGATCCGCGTGACGCTCGACCCGCTCTCGCCCAAGGCGCTGATCGAGGCGGGGGTAAGCGCGGCGCTGATGGTGGTCACGGTGGGGCTGTTCGTCTGGGCGAGCCGGGCGATGGGGCGCAACTGGAGCATCGTCGCACGAACCCGCGACGACCATCAACTCGTCGACACCGGCCCGTTCGCGTATCTGCGTCACCCGATCTACACCGCGCTGTTCCTGTTGATGATCGCGTTCGCCATCGCCTATGGCCACACCCCGCGGTTGTTGCTCGCGATCCCGCTCTACGCGCTCGGCACGTGGCTGCGGATCAGCGAGGAGGAACGGCTGCTCCGCACGATGTTCGGCGAGCGCTACGACGCCTATGCGGCGCGGGTGAAGCGGTTCGTGCCGGGCGTGTTCTGAACGCCCGCGTTCACCCGGCCAGTAACTCCGTCAACGCTTTCACCGCCGCCGCTTCGTCGCCGCCCCACACTGCGTTCGACACCGCCAGGAAATCGGCCCCCGCGGCGACCAACGGCGCAGCGTTGTCCAGCGTGATCCCGCCGATCGCGACCGCGGGGATCTCGAACATCGTCGCCCACCACGCCAGGATCGACGGATCGGGGCGATGCGTCGTGACCTTGGTGGTCGTCGGATAAAAGGCACCGAACGCGACATAATCCGCACCCGCCTCGCCCGCCTCCATCGCGAGATGGCGGCTGTCGTGGCAGGTCACCCCGATCTGCGCCTCGGGACCGAGCTCGGCGCGCGCGTCGCGCGGGTCGCCGTCGTCCTGCCCCAGATGGACGCCGTCGGCACCCAATCGCTTGGCGAGGCTGACGCTGTCGTTGACGATGAACGCCACCTCGCGTGCCTCGCACACCCGCTGCAGCGGTTCCGCCAGCGCCGCCGCGGCGTGCTGGTCGATGTCCTTGACCCGGAACTGGAATGCCGCGACCGCGCCCGCATCGAGCGCGCGCGCCAGCCGATCGGGAAAGCCGCCACCGACGTCGAGCGGCGACACCAGGTACAGCTGACACGGGGGGCGACGATTGTCGCGGCGGAACCTGGCGGCGAAATCGGGGTCGAGCGGGCCGAGCGGGTCTTCGATATCCATTTCGCTCCACTAAGGCGTGAAAGCCATTCGCGAAAGCATGGATTAATGTAGGATCCCGCCTCGATCGCTCATGCGCTCAGCCCACCGGATTGAATGGTTGACGCGCTATCGAGGAGTTGCCTGAGGACTCGCACTCCCGGTGGGCCGCGGCTTGGGCGTCGGCGAAGACGAGCCGTCATTCATCGCTTCATCAAGAGCCTTCTGACGACCAGGATTAGCGTACGGCCTGCCTTGGGTTTGCGCTTTTAGCTGATCGACGCCCTTCGCGGTATCGGACTTGTTATCGAACTTTTGCTGATCCGTCTGCGGCGCATTGACCGGGTGCGCTGCAATTGACAACGTACCCAAGCCTGACATGGATGCGATCACCACCAAGCCAATATTTGCTAACGTTCCCATCACCTTGCCTCCTTCAGTTAAAAACCAAAGTAACATTACCAAAAGAGAATAAGCGAAGAAGTGAAGCGAGTCAAACTCGCATTAATTTTTACATCGTAATTGCAACCACTACCGCTCAGCACCCCTTTACGTTTGTTGTAATCCCGACGGATAAGAAGCGAGCGAACAAGATTCTCATCCCGCCGATCTTGCTTCCCGCCTCGGGCAGCGACCGCTGCCCTCAGCGACAATCCATCGCCCCAGGCCGCTAGGATTGTTCCCGTTATCGTCGAACAGTCATTTCCGTTATTCCTCGTTCTTGTAGATCTTCACGAGCTTGTCGAGCATCGCCAGCGCTTCATCGCGCGGGCGCTGGAAGGTGTTCCGTCCGATGATCGACCCGTTACCGCCGCCGTCGCGGATGTCGCGCGCATCCTGGTACACCGCATCGGTGCCCTTGGCCGCGCCGCCCGAGAAAACGTTGATCCGCCGCCCCGCGAAGCTCGCCTGGCGGACGTGCGCAACCCGCTTGGCCATCGTCGACCAGTCGCCATCCTTGTACGCGGCGACGGCATCCTTCTGCTCGATATGATCGGTCGGTAGCTTGGTCTTGATGATATGCGCGCCGAGCCCCGCCGCCATGTATGCGGCATAGGCGCCGACATCGAGCGCGAGTTCGCCGTCCTTGCTGAGATCGCCACCGCGGGGATAGCTCCAGATCACGGTCGCGAGTCCCGCGGCTTCCGCTTCCTCGCGCAGCGCGCGGATTTCCTCGATCATGTCGAAAATTTTGTCCGCGCCGGGATAGATGGTGAACCCGATCGCCGCGCAGCCGAGCCGCACCGCATCCTTGACGCTGCCGGTCACCGCCTGGTCGATCGTCGTCGCCCAGCTGTTCGAACTGTTGAGCTTAAGGATCGTCGGCATCTGCCCGGCGAAGCTATCCGCCCCCGCCTCGAGCGGCCCGAGCGGCGCGGCATAGGCGCTGAGCCCCGCATCGACCGCGAGCTGATAGTGATAATGCGGGTCGTACGCGGCGGGATTGACCGCGAAGCTGCGCGCGGGGCCATGTTCGAAGCCCTGATCGACCGGCAGGATGATCAGCTTGCCGGTGCCGCCGAGCCGCCCCTGCATCAGGATGCGTGACAGGTTGCCCTTCACCGCGGCACTCGTGCCTTCATACTTGTCGAGAATGGCCTTTACGGTCGGCGTCATGGGAATTCCTTGGTAGCTAGAGTTGGAGCCAGCGACGCAGCGCGTCGTCGACCATGGTCATGATGTTGGCAGGCACCGCGCCAATCACGCGCACGACCCGCTGTCTGCGGAGCGATTGGATCTTGTCGATCTGGATCTCGCTGTTGCGATCGAGCACAGTGTCAATCGACGCATCGATCGCGATACGGAAAAGATGTGCGCCATTGGTTGTGCTTGTAACCGGGCACATCGCAAACGAGGCATGTAGTTCGTTGAAGCTATCCGACTGAACGATCACGAAGGGGCGAGGCTTGCCCGAGAATTCACCCGGTCCGGCCGCCAGCACCAAATCACCCCGCTTTATTTCCAACGTCCGTCCTCAGCCTCGATCGCTTCGAGAAATTCCCAATCATCGGCGCGATCTTCCGCCGCCGCTTTTAATGATTGTCGCTTCGCCTCGGCCAGGAATGCCTCGTCGTGTCGTTCGACATAACGCCGCACTGCTTCGCGCGCGATATCGCTCTTGCTTCGTCCTTGGGTGCGAGCAACCGCAGCCAGCCTTTCCTCAAGATCAGTATCCAGCCTGACACCCAGCATCGGAGCCTCCGTTTAACATGTTAAACATAGGCTGCGCCGGGCCACGAATCAATCCCGCAGCGCGGCGACTCCGGGCAATTCCTTACCCTCCATCCATTCCAGGAACGCGCCGCCTGCGGTCGACACGAAGCTGAAATCGTCCGCGACGCCGGCCTGGTTGAGCGCCGCGACGGTATCGCCGCCGCCCGCGACCGACACCAGGCTGCCGTCGCCGGTCAGCGCCGCGGCGGTCTTGGCGAGGCTGACGGTGGCGACATCGAACGGCGGGGTCTCGAACGCGCCGAGCGGGCCGTTCCACACCAATGTCCGGCAGTTCTTGAGCACATCGGCCAGCGCCTCGGTCGCGGCGGGACCGATATCGAGGATCATCTCGTCGGCGGCGACCTCATGGACGTTGACCGTCCGCGTCGCCGGGTTGGGCTTGAACTCCTTCGCGACGACGACATCGTACGGCAGGTGAACGGTGCAGTTCGCCGCCTCGGCCGCCGCCAAGATCGCGTCGGCGGTGGCGGCGAGGTCATGTTCGCACAGCGATGTGCCGACATCGACGCCGCGCGCGGCGAGGAAGGTGTTCGCCATCCCGCCGCCGATGATCAGGTGATCGACCTGGTCGACGAGGTGGCGCAGCACATCGAGCTTCGACGACACTTTCGCGCCGCCGACGACCGCCGCGACGGGGTGTTCGGGATGGCCCAGCGCTTTCTCGAGCGCGTCGAGTTCGGCCTCCATCGCGCGCCCCGCGAACGCCGGAAGCTTGTGCGCGACACCTTCCGTGGAAGCATGTGCGCGGTGCGCCGCGGAAAAGGCGTCGTTGACGTAGAGATCGCCGAGCGCGGCGAAGCGATCGACGACCTGCGGATCGTTGCGCTCTTCGCCTGCGAAGAACCGGGTATTCTCGAACACCGCGATGTCGCCCGGCTGCATCATCGCGACCGCCTCAGTCGCGCCGTCCCAATCGACGAACCGAACCTCGCGCCCGAGCACCTGGCTGTACGGCCGCACCACCATCGCGAGCGACAGGTCAGGATGCCGCTCGCCCTTGGGGCGACCGAAATGAGCCAGGATCAGGACGATCGCGCCGCGGTCGGCGAGCTCGGTCACGGTCGGGATCGTCGCGCGGAGCCGGGTATCGTCGGTCACCGCGCCATCTGCCATCGGTACGTTCAGATCCTCGCGGACCAGCACGCGTTTGCCCGTGATGTCGCCCATGTCGTCGAGCGTCTTGAACAGCTTGGTCATGGTTCCTCGATTCCGATCTCATCGCCGACCGCGATGTCGCCGCCCGCCTTTACCCGCGTACACACGCCGCCGCGCCAATCGACCGACAACGCGGCCGTCAGCCCCGTCGCGAGCATTTCCATCCGTTCGCAAGGGTCGGTCTGGCGCGTAATTTCAAGGATCACGTCGCCGATGCGGAGCAACGTGCCCGGCACCTGCGGCAGGTCGAGCCCGTCGACCAGCAGGTTGGCGCGGCGTTCCTGCCAGGCGATATTGTGCCCGACCTCGGCCATCGCCGCGTCCCAATCGCCCCGCTCGATCAGCGTCACCTGCCGCCGCCCGCGCCCGCCCGGTTTCACGGTACCGCGGAAGTCGCCGTGGACGCCGCCCTCGACGGTGATGTCGACCTGGTCGATCACCTCCATCGGCGCCTTGGGAAAGGCGTGGCGGGCAATCCCCGCGATCGTGCCGCGGCGCGTCACGGGATTTAGAGGAACGCCGCCATCGCGGTGGCGGTGTCGACCATCCGGTTCGAAAAGCCCCATTCGTTGTCGTACCAGCTGACCACGCGGACCAGCTTGCCGTCGAGCACCGCGGTCTCGAGGCTGTCGACCGTCGAGGAAGCCGGGGTGTGAACGATGTCGATCGAGACCAGCGGCTCGTCCGAATAGACGAGCACGCCCTTGAGCGGCCCGCTTTCCGACGCCGCCTTCAGGATCGCATTGACCTCGTCGCGCGTCGTGTCGCGCTTGGGGGTGAAGGTCAGGTCGACCAGGCTGCCGTCGGGCACGGGCACGCGCACCGCGGAGCCGTCGAGCCGCCCCTTGAGTTCGGGCAGCACCTCGCCCACCGCGCGCGCCGCGCCGGTGGTGGTCGGGATCATGCTCATCCCCGCGGCGCGCGCGCGGCGCAGGTCGGGGTGTATCTGGTCGAGGATCTTCTGGTCGTTGGTATAGGCGTGGATCGTCGTCATCAGCCCACGCTCGATCCCGATCGAATCGTTGAGCACCTTCGCGACGGGCGCCAGGCAGTTGGTGGTGCACGACGCGTTCGAGACGATATTGTGGTCGGCGGTCAGCTTGTCGTGGTTGACGCCATAGACGACGGTCAGGTCGACGCCCTTGCCGGGGGCCGAAATCAGCACCTTCTTCGCGCCCGCATCGATATGTTTCTGGCACGACGTCTGGTCGGTGAAGAAGCCGGTGCATTCGAGGACGAGATCGACGCCGAGTTCCCGGTGCGGCAAATTGGCGGGATCGCGCTCGGCGGTGACGCGGATGCGCTTGCCGTCGATGACCAGGTCGTCGCCCTCGGCCGACACCGCGCCGGGATATTTGCCGTGGACGCTGTCGCGGCTGAACAGCCATGCGTTCGATTTGGCATCGGCGAGGTCGTTGATCGTGACGAGTTCGAGATCGCCGCCACGCTCCATCATCGCGCGCGCCACCAAGCGCCCGATCCGACCGAAGCCGTTGATCGCAACCTTCACCGTCATGTCGAACTCCCTGGCTTGGCTTGGCGGTATCGAGCCCGCCTGAATGGCGGTGCCTTTGCGGGGGCGCGCCCTGCTGTCAACCGCACGCGATGGTGAAACGCCCCGTCGCACGCCGACCCGCCCGCGGCAAAATCGGGTTGTCGCGCCGTCATGGCGTGCTATCCCGAGAGTCATGGCCGCTACCCATCCCGCTACCGACCGGATCGACGACGCGATCGCGCGAATCGAGGCCGCGATCGATACCCGCGCGACCGCCGCCGAACGCCTGTCGCACCGCCATGCCGCGCTGAAGGCGCGGATGGCCGAAGCGGTCGCCGCGCTCGACGAGGTCATCGCACGCGAAAGCGCGTCCTGATGGCCGACGTCACGCTCACCATCGGTGGCCGTCCGCACACCGTCGCGTGCCGCGATGGCGAAGAGGCGCGGGTCACGCTGCTGGGGCAGATGATCGAGGATCGCTGGGCGATGGCGTCGCGCGCCGCGGGGGCCGCCGGATCCGAACGCGCGATGCTGTTCGTGGCGCTGATGCTCGCCGACGATCTGGACGAGGCGGCCAATCGCGCCCCCGTCGGCGCCGCGGTCAGCGAGTCCGCGCTCGCGCGGATCGCGGATCGGCTTGAGGCGCTTGCCGAAGCCCTTGAGCATTCCCCGCAAAGCGCCTAAATGAAAGGCGGCGGGTTCTGCCCGGTACGAGCCTTTATTATCCCTGAGGCTATTCATCTTCCTAGGGGACTGTCCCTGCCCGGGCCCTGGTCCGACGCACATGGTTCCCACCTGACGTACCGTGCGTCAGAGGATAACCCGGCAAACGACCATGGTGGGCCCGCCACCCACCGGCCATGACGGGATCGAGCAAGCCGGACCTGCGCGCGCGATTGCGCGCCGCGCGTCGCGCCTATGCCCCCGTCGCGATCCTCGTGCCCGACAGCTTCCGCGCCAGATTGTCCCCCCGCCTCATCATCGCCTCCTATATTCCGGTCGGCAGCGAGGCCGATCCCGCACCGTTTGCGCAAGCTGCGACCGCCGCAGGGTGCAGGATCGCGCTCCCCCATGTGGTCGATCACGCAACGCCGTTGCGGTTTCTGGCGTGGGCGACCGGCGCGGCGCTGGTGACGGGGCCGTTCGGGTTGCGACAACCCGCCGCCGATGCCCCCGAACTCGCCCCCGACATCATCCTTACCCCGCTGGTCGGCTTCGATCGCCGCGGCGCCAGACTCGGCCAGGGCGCGGGCCATTACGACCGCGCCTTCCTTGCCTATCCCGATGCCTGGCGGGTCGGGGTTGCGTTCGCGGGTCAGGAGGTCGAATTGCTCCCCATCGACGCGTGGGACATGCCGCTCCACGCGATTGCCACCGACAAGGAATGGATCGTGCCCCGATGGACCGTATCGTGACCCCGAGCTGGCGCAAGCCGGCGGGGATGCTCATCATCCTCACGCTGCTACTGCTGTGGTGCGTCGCGATCGTCAGCCTGTCGGGGCTGGTGGGCCGCTGGCACTGGGCGCTGCAACTGGCGTTCTACATCGCCGCCGGCATCGCATGGCTGTGGCTACTGCCGATGCGGCGGATGCTGTCGTGGATGGAAACGGGACGATTTCGCTAGGCATCCCGGCGGAGGGATGGCGCGAGTGACGGGACTCGAACCCGCGACCTCCGGCGTGACAGGCCGGCGCTCTAACCAACTGAGCTACACCCGCTTGGAAAGCGTGAGGCGCGGCCACTAGGCGACCCACCCTACCCTGTCAACCGCCCGACGGGTCGATCCCGCCGTTCGCGTCGTCCGCCGCGGCGGCGCGGGTCCGGGGGCCATCGACCAGGGTGCCGTGTTCGAACAGGAAGCCCGCAATATCGGGCTTGCCCGCGGCGCGGATCACGGTCTGGATAATGATCAGCAGCGGCACCGCGAGCAGCGCGCCCGCGGTCCCCCAGACCCAGCTCCAGAAGCTGAGCGAGATGAGGATCATGATCGGGTTGATCGTCAGCCGATGCCCGACGACCACAGGAGTGATCGCATTCGCCTCGATCAGGTGCAGTCCATACATCACCGCGGGTGGCAGCATCGCGACCCACACGTCGCTGAACGTCATCAGCCCGCCCAGCGCCAGCAGGAACGCCGCGATCACCGGCCCGAAATAGGGGATGTAGTTGAGCAACGCGACGATCCCGCCCCACATCAGCGGATAGGGCATCCCGATCAGATACAGCGCCAGCGCCACGCTGAGCCCCAGCACGATGTTGATGAGGGTAATCGTGCCGAGATAGGCGGAGACGTCATCGACCACATCCTGGATCACCCGCGCGGTCGCCATCGCGCCGTCGAAGCTGCTCCGCCCGGTGATCGTCTGCTGGCGCATCCGCGTCCACCCGGCGAGGAAGAAGAATACCGTCAGGATGCTGAAGACGAACTGGACCACCACCGTCGGCGCGGAGGTCGCGGCGAGTTCCAGAATCGAATTGGGCGGTGCCACTGCGCTTTGGGTCTGCGCATGGACCGGCGCCGCCGCGACCTGGCGGAGCATCTTGTTGACCGATTTTTCGAGCGTCGAATACAGATCGAGCAGCGGCGACAAATTCTGCTGGATTCGCGGGATGCGAGTCGGCAGCAGGCGGAAGAAATCGGTCGCGGGCACGACGATCGCGGCGATCGCGATGTTGGCGAGCAACAGGAACGCCAGGATGCACAGGATCGCGGCGATCGGGGACGGCACGCGGCGCCGCTCAAGCCATTGCAACACCGGCACCAGCGCCACTGCGATCACCAGCGCGATCGTCACCGGCAGAAAGAATTCCGCCCCCGATTTCAGCGCGAACGGCGTTGCCAGCACCAACCCCGCACCCGCGATCAGCGTCAACGCCGCCAGCAACCGATCGCGGCGCCCCGCGACGCGGAATGCCTCCGCGGGGGACAATCCGCCCGCGCCGCTCGCGCGCGCGGCCACATCGCGCGCCAGCGCGTCGTCGCGCGCGTCCGGCGGCGGTAAGTCGGTCGAGTCGATGCCCAGGTCTGCCATCACGCCACGGTAACGGCTTTCCCTCGGCGTGTAATCAACGCTAATCACACTGCCATGGGAAAGTATCTGCTGGTCATCGACGAAGGCACGACCTCGACCCGCGCGATGCTGTTCGCGCCCGAAGGTGCGTGCATCGCAAGCGAGGCGGCGGCGCTCGACCAGCATTACCCGCGCCCCGGCTGGGTCGAACACGACGCGGCGGAGATCTGGCGCAAGACGCTGCGCGTTACCGCCGCGATGGTGGCGCAGGCGGGGGGGGCGGACCGGATCGCGGGAATCGGCATCACCAACCAGCGCGAAACGATCGTGTTCTGGGACAAGACCACCGGCGCGCCGCTCGCCCCCGCGATCGTGTGGCAGGATCGCCGCACCGCCGACTGGTGTGCCGCGCACCGCGAGGCGGGGCACGAGGCGCTGGTCCAGGCGCGTACCGGGCTGTTGCTCGATCCCTATTTCTCGGGGTCGAAGATCGGCTGGGCGATGCGCGAATGGCCCGCCCTCGCCGCCGCGGGCGACCGGCTCGCGATCGGCACGATCGATTCGTGGCTGATCTGGAATCTGACCGGCGGGCTCCACGTCACCGACGCGACCAACGCCAGCCGCACCGCGCTGATGCGGATCGCGGCGGGCGGCTGGGACGACGACCTGATCGCGTTGTTCGGCGCGCCGCGCGCCGCGCTACCCGACATCGTCGACTGCGCCGGGATGATCGGCACGACGAGCGCGTTCGGCGGCAGCATCCCGATCACCGGCGTCGCGGGCGACCAGCAGGCCGCCTCAATCGGCCAGGCGTGCCTGTCGCCCGGCGACACCAAGGCGACCTATGGCACCGGCGCGTTCATCCTCACCCACGCGGGCGCGACGCAGCCGAACTCCGACCACCGACTGCTCTCGACGATTGCGTGGCAGCTGGCGGGCGAGCGCGCCTATGCGCTCGAAGGATCGGTGTTCGTCGCGGGCAGCCTGATCCAGTGGCTCCGCGATTCGCTCGGGCTGATCGCCACCGCGGCTGAAACCGAGACGCTGGCGCGCGGGGTCGCGGACAATGGCGGGGTGTATCTGGTGCCCGCGCTGAGCGGGCTGGGCGCGCCGTGGTGGGAGCCTGACACCCGCGCGGCGTTGTCTGGCTTAAGTTTCGCGAGCGGCAAGGCGCATGTCGCGCGCGCTGCATTGGAGGCGATGGCGCACCAGACCCACGACCTCAAGACCGCGTTCGCCGCCGACGGTCAGGACTGGGCGAGCCTCAAGATCGACGGCGGCATGGTCGCCAACGACTGGATCGCGCAGGACCTGGCCGACATGCTCGCGCTCCCCGTCGAGCGCCCCGCGTTCGCCGAAACCACTGCGCTCGGGGCGGCGATGCTGGCCGGGGTCGGCGCGGGACTGTTCGCGGACCTTGCCGCCGCGAGCGCGATGCGCGGCGCGGTCGAGACGTTCGCGCCCCGTACCGACCCCGCCGCGCGGGACACGCGGCTCGCGGGATGGCAGCGCGCGGTTCGATCGGTCATTGCTGCCGCACGCTGACAAACGGGGTGACCCAGCCCGGCTGGACGGTTCAACCAATCGCGCCATCGGAAAGTTCGTGATCGATCACCTGTCGACTTTACAGCGAGAATATCATGCAACGATTGACCGACAAGACGTGCGTCGTCACCGGCGCGGCGCGTGGCATCGGCCGCGCGATCGCGGCCTGTTTTCATGCTGAGGGCGCTACCGTTATCGTCACCGACTTGGACGAAACGACAGGAGCGGCAACCGCGGCCGCGATTGGATGCCGATTCGAAAAGCTCGACGTGCGCGAAGAGCGTGACTGGCGGCGGTTGGCCGACATCGTTCCCGTCGCCGATGTCGTGGTCAACAATGCCGGGGTGACCGGGTTCGAACACGGCATGGTGCCCCATGATCCCGAACACGCCAGCCTGGCGGATTGGCGCGCCGTTCACCGCGTCAATCTGGATGGGACCTTCCTGGGCTGTCGCTATGCGATCGGCGCGATGAAGCGGCGGGGCACGGGGTCGATCATCAACCTCTCGTCGCGGTCGGGGCTGGTCGGCATTCCGCTCGCCGCGGCCTATGCCTCGTCCAAGGCGGCGATCCGCAACCATAGCAAGACGGTCGCGCTCTATTGCGCGCAACAGGGGTGGCAGATCCGATGCAATTCGATCCACCCCGCCGCGATTCTGACGCCGATCTGGGAACCGATGCTGGGGACCGGTCCCGACCGCGACGCCAGGATGCAGGCGCTCGTCGCCGACACGCCGCTGCGGCGGTTCGGGATGCCCGAAGAGGTCGCGGCGATCGCGCTGACGCTGGCGTCCGACGAGGCGACCTATGTGACGGGGACCGAAATCACCATCGACGGCGGGCTGCTCGCCGGCTCCGCCGCGTCCCCCGGCTGAGGGAGCGCGACGGGAGGCGATCGCGCGCCGAAACCTCGCTTGACTTGGCTGCCCCCACGCCCTTCGGTCGCTCTCGCGATGCTTCCCCCCGACGACATCCCCCCGCAGCGCAAGATCATCCATGTCGACATGGACGCCTTCTACGCCTCGGTCGAACAGCGCGACGATCCCACGCTCAAGGGCCGCCCGGTCGCAGTCGGGGGGTCGCGTGCGCGCGGCGTCGTCGCAGCGGCGAGCTATGAGGCGCGCGCGTTCGGGGTGCGCAGCGCGATGCCGTCGGTCACCGCGCTGCGGCGCTGCCCCGACCTCGTCTTCGTGCCACCCCGGTTCGACGTCTATCGCGCGATCAGCCAGCAGATTCGCGGCATCTTCGCCGATTATACCGCGCTGATCGAACCGCTCTCGCTCGACGAGGCGTATCTCGACGTGACCGAGGATCGCCACGCGCTCGGCAGCGCCCGCGCGATCGCGGAGGCGATCCGCGCGCGAATTCACACCGAGACCGGGCTCACCGCGTCCGCCGGGGTCAGCTACAACAAGTTCATCGCCAAGCTCGCGTCCGACCAGAACAAGCCCGACGGAATCTGCGTCATCCCGCCGACCAAGGGCGCGGCGTTCGTCGCCTCGCTCCCGGTCAAGCGCTTCCACGGCGTCGGCCCGGTCACCGCGAAGAAGATGGCCGCGCTCGGCATCCTGACCGGCGCTGACCTGCGCGACCGATCGCTCGCCACGCTGGCACAGCATTTCGGCAGTTACGCCGATTATCTCTTTGCCGCCGCGCGCGGGGAGGACCACCGCCCGGTTAGGGTCGACCGCGCCACCAAATCGGTCGGCGCCGAGCGGACCTTCGAGGTCAACCTCGTCGACCCCGCCGATCTCGACGCCGCGCTGGTCCGCGTCGCCGAGGCGGCATGGGTGCGGATCGACCGCAGCGGCACGCGCGGGCGCACGGTAACGCTGAAGCTGCGCTACGCCGATTTTCACACGATCACCCGCGCCCGATCGGTGTCCACCAGCGTCACCGATCACCCCGCCTTCCTCGCGCTCGGCCGCGACCTGCTCGCCCAGCAGCTCCCCGTACCCGACGGCATCCGCCTACTCGGCCTGACGCTGTCGGGAATCGTCGCTGACGAGGAGGTGGACGACCAACCTACGCTGCCGCTTTGATCGGGCTCTCCGGGCGTGCGAACGCAAGATCGTTCTGATTCACACCCGTTCGCCCTGAGCTTGTCGAAGGGCCTTAGGCTAGCCGTGCTTCGACAGGCTCAGCACGAACGGCCTCCTTAGAAGTCGTTGGCCCCCAACCCCGCGACTCGCCGCAATCCCTAGCTTTCGATGGACGGATTCACCGCGTTCGTTTACCACGAGGGTCTTGTTGGTCGGGCGGGGGCATGACGATCGAACCCTGGTTCATCGTGGCGATGGTATTCAGCCTGGCGGGCTATGGCGTCTATCTCGCGGGATTGCGCCGCCACCTCGTCGAGCCGAGCCGCGCGTCGTGGCTGATCTGGTCGGTCGCGACCGGGGTCGAGGCGGCGACCTATCTCGCGGTCAATCCCGGGCAATCGCAGGGGCTGATCTTTGCGCTGTCCGCGATTGCGTGCCTGATCGTGACGTTGTCGATGTGGCGGCGGTCGCGCTGGAACCGCCCGTCGCCAACCGAATCGGTGTGCATGGGCGCGAGTCTCGCCGCGATCATCCTGTGGTTGCCGCTCAAGGAAACCTTCTGGGCGCACATGCTCGTCGTCGCCGCGGTCCCGCTCGGGTTCTGGCCGACCTGGGCGAGCGTGTTCGAGGATCGCGCACGCGAACGTTCGCCCGCCTGGGGGCTGTGGACGCTCGGCGATTGCGCGACGCTGCTCCTCGCAACCCGCACCCACGGCTTCGGGGTCGGCGAATATGCGTATATCTTCGTCGAACTGCTCTGCCACGCCAGCGTCTGGTTCATGGTCGGGCTCGCGACGATCAACCCGATGCGCTCGTTCGGGCAGCGCCGCGGCGGCTTGCGCGTGCTCGACACCTATTACGCCGCCAACCCGTTCGCGGTGCGCGAAACCCATCTCGGCAAGGCGGTGTTCGCGGCCGATGGCTTCGCCGCGCACGAGACGATCGTCCGCTTCTCGGGCCCCCGCATCGCCGCGGCGCGCGTCCCCGGCGGGATCGCGGGGCCGGACGATCGCTTCGTCCAGATCGGGCGCGACGAATATCTCGGCCCGTCGGGGCGGATCGACGACCTGATCAACCATAGTTGTTCACCCAATGCGGGGCTGCGCTTCACCGATCGCGGGGTCGTGCTCGTCGCATTGCGCGCCATCGCGGCGGGTGAAGAAGTCGCGTGGGATTATTCGACGACGCTCGCAGGATCGACCTGGGCGATGGCGTGCGCGTGCGGCAGCTCGGAGTGCCGCGGCACGATCGGCAATTTCGCCGCGCTGCCCGCCGATCGCCGCCGCTGGTACATCGACCGCGGCGTGGTCGCCCCCTACGTCCTCGACACCCACGATCACGACGCCCGCGAACGCGCCGCGTAAAACTAGCCCGGCCACGTGAGAATGAGGCCCTTCGACAAGCTCAGGTCGAATGGTTCAGGGGCTGATTGATCTTACCTCATCACCAGTCAGCGAGAAGCAAACTTACAGCATCCCGTTCGTGCTGAGCCTGTCGAAGCACGATGATACTCAGGCTCGTCGACCCGGCTCAAGGTCCCGCCTCGCCACAAAAAGCCCGCGGCGCCTCTTGCAGCCGACCGCCTAGGCGCCCGCACCATCCGGGCGGCCCGCTCGATCAACCCCGCCGTGCGATCAGCCGTCGTCCTCGTCGGGGCCGACCATCATTTCCTCGGCGACCTTGTCGGTGCGGCTGCGGATCGCCTTTTCGAGGCGGTCGGCCATCTCCGGATTTTCCTTGAGATAGGTCTTCGAATTCTCGCGGCCCTGCCCGATCCGGACGCTGTCATAGCTGAACCACGCCCCCGATTTCTCGACGATCCCGGCCTTGACGCCAAGGTCGAGAATCTCGCCGATCTTCGAGATTCCCTGGCCGTACATGATGTCGAATTCGACCTGCTTGAACGGTGGTGCGACCTTGTTCTTGACGACCTTGACGCGGGTGGCGTTGCCGGTGACGTCGTCGCCCGACTTGATCGCACCCGTGCGGCGGATGTCGAGCCGGACGCTGGCGTAGAATTTAAGCGCATTGCCGCCGGTCGTGGTTTCGGGGTTGCCGTACATCACGCCGATCTTCATCCGCAGCTGGTTGATGAAGATCACCATGCAGCGCGAACGGCTGATCGAACCGGTCAGCTTGCGCAGGCTCTGCGACATCAGCCGTGCCTGAAGCCCGACGTGGCTGTCGCCCATCTCGCCCTCGATTTCCGCACGCGGCACCAGCGCGGCGACCGAATCGATCACCAGCACGTCGATCGCGTTCGAGCGGACCAGCGTATCGACGATCTCGAGCGCCTGTTCGCCGGTATCGGGCTGCGACACGATCAGTTCGTCGATGTCGACGCCCAGCTTCTTGGCATAGACCGGATCGAGCGCGTGTTCGGCGTCGACGAACGCCGCGGTGCCGCCGCCCTTCTGCGCCTCCGCGATGACGTGGAGCGCCAGCGTCGTCTTGCCCGACGATTCGGGACCGTAGATTTCGATCACCCGCCCGCGCGGCAACCCGCCGACGCCCAGCGCGATGTCGAGCCCGAGGCTGCCGGTCGAGATCGTCTCGACCTCCATCGATTGCTTCGAGCCCAGCTTCATCGCCGAGCCCTTGCCGAACGCGCGGTCGATCTGCGCCAGCGCGGCGTCGAGCGCCTTCTGACGGTCGGTGGTTGCAGTTGCCATACCGGAGTCGATCACTTTCAGATTCGCGGCCATCAGATGCCTCCCTCGCTAGAGCAAGCGCGCGAACGGATCAACGCGTTGACAGCGATGTATCGCATTTGTTCTTCAGGAACAAGAGGAGAACTTTCGTTGCCGATGAAGGGGTTCGCGCGAAAAAATCAGGCGAGCGATGTCCCCAGCGTCCACCAGCCCCGCCGCTGTGCCAGCACGGCAGCCGCCTCACGCTCGCCGATGGTGTCGAACAGCGCGAAACAGGTCGCACCCGAGCCGGACATGCGTGCGAGGGTGACGCCGGGGCTATCGTTCAGCATCGCGCGAACGTCCGCAATGACGGGGGCGAGCGTGGTGGCGGAGGGTTCGAGGTCGTTGCGGCCGGCTCTCGCGCGATCAAGCAGCGCACCATCGGGAATCGGTCCTCGATCCTTGCCATCCCAGGCGGCGAAGACCGCGGCGGTGGAGACGGGGACCAGCGGGTTTACCAGCAGCAGCGGGGTACCGGGTGCGCCCATGATCTCGACGAGCGCATCGCCCTTGCCGGTGCCGAGCGTCGTGCGACCAAGCAAGCAGGCGGGAACGTCGGCGCCGAGTGCGGCGGCGATGATGTGCAGGCGGGGATCGATCAAGGGAATGGCGTGAAGGCGGGCGAGCGCGCGCAGCGTTGCGGCAGCGTCGGCCGAACCGCCGCCGACGCCGGAGGCGACCGGCAAATGCTTTTCGAGCGTGATGGCGTGGCCGTCACCGATGCCGAAGCTGTCCGCGAAGGCGCGGGCCGCCCGCGCGACCAGATTGTCGCCCGTCGCGGTCAGTCCCGCCGCGAAGGGGCCGGTGATGACCAAGCTGCCGGCCTCCGCCTCCGCCTGCGCCACCGCCACGCGCACCACATCGCCGTCGCGCGCGAACGCAAACAGCGTCTCGATGTCGTGATACCCGTCATCGCGCCGTCGCCGGACGTGAAGCGCCAGGTTGATTTTCGCGGGCGCGATCTCGCGAATCATCAACGCGCCGGCAGCCCGCGCACGATCTTGCCCGCGAGCCGCGGCGCGTCGATTGCCGCCGCGGTCAGCGCCGCCGCGCGCCACGCATAGCGCGCCTCGTACCGGCGTCCGATCGCCCAATAGACATCGCCCAGATGCTCGCCGATCTCGGCATTGGCGGGGTCGCCGCGCGCGGCGCGCTCGATCAGCGGCAGCGCGCGCGCCTCGTCCCCGCCCAGATAATAGGCCCAGCCGAGCGAATCGACGATCGACAGATCGGCGGGCTTCAGCGCGTGCGCGCGCTCGAGCAACTTGGTCGCCGCGGCGATGTCGCCGCCACGCTCGGCCATCGCATAGCCCAGGTAATTGAGCGCGAGCGGCTCGGTCGGCGCCAGCGCCACCGCCTTTTCAAGCGCGGGGCGGGCCGCCGCCCAATCCCCTGCCTCGTCGAGCGCACCGCCATATTGCAGCCACGCCGCCCAATTGCCCTGCGCGCCCGCATCGAGCACGCGGCGATAATAGCCCGCGCCCTCGGCATAGCGCCGCGACGAGACGAGCTGGTCGCCATAGACTTGGAAATCGTCGCGTCCCGCATCCGGCGTTTCCACACGCGCCTTCGCCGCCGCGATCGCCTCCGCGTCGCGCCCCCCCTCCGCCAGCACCGCGATCCGCGCGTCCGCGGCAGCGCGTGCAAATGCGCTGTCGGTAGGGATCGCGGCCAGCGCGGCGAGCGCGCCATCGGTTGCGCCGTCGCGCGCCAGCGCGTTGGCGAGCAGCAACCGCGCGCGATCGTTCGCCGGGTCCGCGATCAGCGCGGTCCGCGACAGCGCGATCGCCAAGTCGCCCGCACGCGCGCTGGTGAGATCGGCGGCAACGCGCGACAGCAACCGCGACACGCCGAAGCCGAGCGTCGGCTTGGCCCCCGCCCCGTCGCGCAACGCGACGATCACCGCATCGTCGCCGATCAGAAGCGCGCGCCCCGCGTCGCGCCGGCCGGTTCCCAGCAGCACCATCGCCGCCTCGATCCGCACGTCGCCGGGCGCTCCTGCGGCCAGCGTCGCGCGCAACGTCGCTAGTCCGGTCGCGGTAGCGCCCGCCGCGAGTTGCAGCACCGCGCGTTGTTCGAGCGCGAGCCGGGTCGCGAGCGGATCGCGGGTCGTGCTCGCGGCATCGAGCGCACGCGTAAAATCACTCCCCCGCGCGAACGCGGTCCAGCCACGCAACGCGGGTGCCAGGATGCCGAGTGTCCCCTTGTCGAGATCGGTGATCGCGGCATCCGCGGCGGCGGCATCGTCGCGCCGCGCCGCCTCGGCGAGCGGCAGCAGCGCGAGGTCGACCGGGGGTGTCGCGGACCTGCGCAGCGCCGCGGCGGCGCGGTCGGCGAGCGCGAGATCTCCCGCCGCCAGCGCCGCGCGATACGCGGGCGCGGCGACGACCTCATTGCCCGGCGTGTCGGCGAGCGCGGCGGCATAGTCCGCGGCCGCGGTCCTCACTTGCCCGTCGGCATCCGCCACCCGCGCACGCATATACGCGGCCAGGTCGCCCAGGTCCGCGCCCGCCGCCAGCGCCCCGGACGCGGGAACCGATGTAAGCAGGAGTGCTAGGAACCGGCGCTTACATGTTGGGATAATTGGGGCCTCCCCCGCCCTCGGGCACCACCCAGTTGATGTTCTGGGTCGGGTCCTTGATGTCGCAGGTCTTGCAGTGGACGCAGTTCTGCGCGTTGATCACGAAGGTCGGGTTGCCGGTATCCTCGCCGACCACCTCATACACCCCCGCGGGGCAATAGCGTTGCGCGGGCTCGTCATAGACCGGCAGGTTATAGTCGATCGGGACGCTGGCATCTTTCAGCGTCAGGTGGACCGGCTGGTCCTCCTCGTGGTTGGTGTTCGACACGAACACCGACGACAGCCGATCGAACGTCAGCACCCCATCGGGCTTGGGATAGACCGGCGGCTTGACCAGATCCTTGCGCCACAGCGTGGCGTGATCGGGCTTGTGCGTCATCGTGAACGGCATCTTGATCCCGATATGCTCCGCCCACATCGTCACGCCCGCGAGCCCCGATCCCAGGAAATCGCCGAACTTCTTCACCAGCGGCGCGACGTTGCGGACGACCGACAGTTCCTTTTTCACCCAGCTCGCCTCGAACGCCGCGGGATAGGCGGTCAATTCGTCGTGCGCGCGGCCCGCCTGGATCGCGTCGAACGCGGCCTCGGCGGCCATCATCCCGCTCTTCATCGCGGTGTGCGTGCCCTTGATCCGCGGCACGTTGAGGAACCCCGCGCTGTCACCAATCAGCGCGCCGCCGGGGAACACCAGCTTGGGGATCGCCTGCAGCCCCCCGTCGC
The DNA here is from genome assembly GCF_006438955.1 of Sphingomonas oligophenolica. GTDB lineage: Bacteria > Pseudomonadota > Alphaproteobacteria > Sphingomonadales > Sphingomonadaceae > Sphingomonas > Sphingomonas oligophenolica_A. Next base: position 198,163 of record NZ_RCZK01000006.1, read on the forward strand.
TGATCGCCCGCGCGCCATAGCTGACGCGCTTGCCACCCTTCAGCAGCGCCGCGATCTCGGGGTGGGTCTTCCACTTCTGCATCTCGCTGAACGGCGAGAGATAGGGGTTGGTATAGTTGAGCCACGTCACGAACCCGATCGAGACCTGTCCGTTGGCCTGATGATAGATCCATCCGCCGCCATTGGCATCCTCTCCCAGCGGCCAGCCCTGGGTATGGATCACCCGCCCCGGCACGTGGAGCGCTGGATCGATGTCCCACAACTCCTTGATGCCCAGGCCATAGATCTGCGGGCTGGCGTCCTTCGCCAGGTCGAACGTCCGGATGATCTCCTTCGACAGGCTTCCCCGGCAACCCTCGCCGAACAGCGTATATTTGGCGTGGATTTCGAGCCCCGGCGTATAGTCGGGCTTGTGCGTGCCGTCGCGCGCCACCCCCATGTCGCCGGTCGCGACGCCCTTCACGCGGCCATCGTCATCGAACAGGATTTCCGCTGCTGCGAAGCCGGGGAATATCTCGACGCCCAGCGCCTCGGCCTGTTCGGCAAGCCACCGGCACGTGTTGCCCAGGCTGCCCGTGTAGGTGCCCTTGTTGTGCATGAACGGCGGGGTGAGGAAATCGGGCAGGTCGGTCTTCTTCGACGCCGACAGCACCCAATGGTGGTTCTCGGTCACCGGCGTCTCGGCGAGCGGGCAGCCCTGTTCCTTCCAGTCGGGGATCAGCTCGTCGAGGCTGCGCGGATCGACCACCGCGCCCGACAGAATGTGCGCGCCGACCTCCGACCCCTTTTCCAGAATGCACACCGACAGGTCGGCCCCCGCTTCGGTCGCGCGCTGTTTCAGCCGGATCGCGGCGCTCAGCCCGGCGGGGCCAGCGCCGACGATCACCACGTCATACGGCATCGATTCACGGTCGCTCATGGTCTTCTCCAGCATCGGCGCGGGCAGCGTGTCGATCACGGCATCGAACGGGCGCGGGCCGGCAACGTCTTGTCTCGCAAAGCCGATCCGACAAGTTGACCGCCACGTCAACCGCGCGCCTATGGAAGCGATGGGGGCAGACCAGCATTTCGATTTTCTAGGCCACGCCGCCAGCGCGCTCGATTGGTGGGCGGACGCGGGCGTCGACATGCTGGTCGACGACGCCCCGCGCGACTGGCTCGCCCCGCCCGAACCCGCCGCCGTTCCCGCCGCGGGCGGACACACCCCGCCTCGCGCCGACGCCTCCGCGATCGCGACCGGCGCCCTCCCCGACACCGTCCCCGCAACCCTCCCCGACACCCTCGAGGCGTTCGCCGCCTGGCGCAGCTCCGCCGACGCCCCCGAATCCGCCTGGCGCGGCCCGTTCCTTGGCCCGACCGGCCCCGCCGACGCGGCGATCATGATCGTCGTCGACTGCCCCGATCCCGACGACGCGCACGGCGGACACTTGCTCTCGGGATCGGTCGGCAAACTGTTCGACCGGATGCTTGCCGCGATCGGGCTGGCGCGCGACGCGGTGTACCTCGTCCCCGTCTGCGCCAAGCGCCCGATCGCGGGGCGGATGCCGCGCGAGGTCGAGGCGCGATTGGGTGACATCGCGCGCCATCACGTCCGCCTCGCGACCCCCAAACGCGTGCTCTGCCTCGGCAATGCGGCGAGTCGTGCGATCACCGGGACGGAAATGCCCGCCAGTCGCGGACTTTTACACGGCTTTAACCATAGAGGTGGAAACATCGGGGTGGTCGCCAGCTTTCACCCGCGCCTGCTGCTCGAAAAGCCGGCGCTGAAGGCGGAGGCCTGGAAGGATCTGCAATTGCTGATGGGGAATTTGACGTGAACCGCACGCTGGCACTGGCCCTGAAGCTCACGATCCTCCCACTCGCGATCGCCCCTCTGCCCGCGCTCGCCGCCCCCGCCGACGGCGCGCCTGCGATCACCACCCGCCAGCCCGCAATCAAGGCGGATCGCATCCCCGACCAGCTCGATGCCGCGCAACGCGACGGCTATCGCGCGGTGTTCGCCGCGATCCGCGACGGCCAGTGGCAGAACGCGCAGATCGGGCTCGACGCGATGAAGCCCGGTCCCTTGCACGCCATCGCCCGTGCCGAACTCTACACCGCCAAGGGCTCGCCCCGCGTCGAGATGGAGCCGCTCGTCGCGCTCCTCAACCAGGCCCCCGAACTCCCCGAGGCGGACCAGATCGCGCGCCTCGCCCGCTTGCGCGGCGCGACCGACCTGCCCCCGCTGCCCGCGGCGCAGCGCCTGGTCTGGCGCGACGGCGCGCCCACCCGGATCCGCGCCAAGAGCGTCCGTAGCGACGAGATCGCCGCGGCCCTCGCGACCCAGATGGTGCCGTTCATCAAGGTCGATGACGGCGCCTCGGCACAGGGCTTGCTCGACGCGACCGAGGGTCTGTCCCCCGAAGCGCTGACCGAATGGCAGGCCAAGACCGCGTGGATGTATTTCCTCTCCGCCGACGACACCAATGCGCGCGCGATGGGGATGAAGGCCGCCAACGGCGAAGGCGACTGGGCGATCCAGGGTCGCTGGACCGCCGCGCTCTCGGCGTGGCGCCAGAATGATTGTGCTGCGTCGGAGTCCGGGTTCGAAGGCGTCGCCGCCCGCGCGGGCGATGTCGACCTGCGCGCCGCTGGGATGTACTGGGCCGCACGCGCCGACATGGCGTGCGGGCGCCCCGACAAGGTCCAGCCCCGGCTACAGGCCGCGGCGCAGTTCACCGAAAGCTTCTACGGCCAGCTCGCGCGCCAGGCGCTCGGCCTCGCCGACAAGGCCGCGCCAATCCCCGGTCGCGTCGCCGCCGACTGGAAACTGCTCGACAACCGCCCCAACGTCCGCGTCGCCGCCGCGCTCGCCGAGATCGGCGAGACCGACCTCGCCGACGACGTCGTCCGCCAGCAGGCGAAGATCGGGAACCCGGGCGAATTTTCCTCGCTGGTCCGCGTTGCCGAGGCGTTGAACCTGCCCGCAACCACCGTCTGGCTCGCGCACAATTGTCCGCAGGGGGTCACCACCACCGCCGAGGCGCGTTACCCGACCCCCAACTGGACCCCCGACAGCGGCTGGCGCGTCGACAAGTCGCTGGTCTACGCGCACACGCTCCAGGAATCGGGCTTCCGCAACAAGGTCGTCAGCCCCGCGGGCGCCTATGGGCTGATGCAGATCATGCCCGCCGCCGCGACCGATTTCGCGCGCGAACAGGGTCGCGGCGCGATCGACAAGGCCGAACTCACCAATCCCTCGACCAACATGGACATCGGCCAGCGCCACCTCGAACGCCTCCGCGACATGGCCAGCGTCACCGGCGGGCTGCTCCCCAAGGTGATCGCGGCGTATAATGCGGGGCCGAAGCCGGTCGGCGACTGGAACGCCATCGTCCGCGATAACGGCGACCCGCTGCTTTACATCGAAAGCATCCCCTATTGGGAAACCCGCGGCTATGTCGTCACGGTGATGCGCAACTATTGGATGTACGAGGCGCAGAACGGCAAGACTGCGATGCCCAGCCGCGCCGCGCTCGCGCAGGGCATGTGGCCGCGCTTCCCCGGCCTCCCCGGCGCCACCGCGATCCGGATGAACGCGCGCGCCTCCACCACCGCGATCGCGGTGAATGCTAACGTCTCGCCGCAATCGACGACGGTTAGCGCGAACTGATTCCCGGGTGGCTGGGGACTGGCGTGAGATGATCAGAATCTGATCCGTTCGCCCTGAGCTTGTCGAAGCCTGTCCTGAGCTTCGCCGAAGGGAGCCTGAGACTCACCGTGCTTCGACAAGCTCAGCACGAACGGTGCTTGGTAAATTCGTCGTGGTCCGGACCAACCTTCTAGCCGCCACCCCAGCCTCCACCCGACCGCCTCACCCGCTGCGATGGTTCAACCGCCCATGCAGATAATTGTCGTCGAATCCCGCGATTTTCGCCAACCGCGCCAGATCGGACACGATCACCGAGCCGGGCCGCATCTCGAGCGCGCCCGCCTCGCGGAGTTTCTTGACGACCCGGTTGGTATGAACCGGCGTCAGCCCGACCGCATCGGCCAGCACAATCTGCGAAAACGGCATTTCATATGGGCCATCGCCAGTCAGGCCGATGTTACGCATCCGAAAGCACAGTTCGCACAACAGATGCGCGACGCGCTCCATCGTGGTACGGCGACCCATGCTCACGATCGTCGCGCGAAGCACCCCCTCGTCGACCAGCTGGGTCCACCAGAACGCCTTGGACAGGCTGGGCCGCGCATCGATCAGCGCCTCCATGCGCGCGCGCGGGATGGTCGCGATCCGCGCCTTGGTCAGAGTCGCGATGCTGTGATCCATTTCAGCCAGGACCCCGGCGTGAAGGTCGCAAAAGTCGCCCGGCATCATGAACGCGATGATCTGACGCCCGCCGTCGGGGAGCATCTTGTACCGGCACGCCCAGCCCGCCAGCACGACGAACACCGCACTCGGCGCGCCCTCGCGGATCAGGTCGTGGCCGGGGGGAAGGCTGCGCGACTGGTGACAGGCATCATCGAGCAGTTGCTCGTCGTCGCGAGAGAGCGGAGCGTAGCCGCGGATCTTGTCGACAAACGGATTGGTCATGACGGCCCCTGACGTCGTCGCGATCACCACGGCGGCCTGAAATTAATATAGATCAGGAATATGCCGTCACACAAGCGCGCGTTCATCCGTTTCGGCAGCGAAAAAATCGTGACGCATCACCGTGGGCCCTTCCCGGATCCGGCGCTTCATCGCGTCGATCGAGATTCCCTGGCGTCCCGCCAGCTCAGGATAGGTCGCGCCGTCGAAAAATGCCGCGCAGATCGCATGGCGCTGCCGGGGATCGAGCTTGGCGAGACACTGTTCCAGTGGCTGCGCCGGTTTTGTACTGATGCATCGGTCGACGATCCGGACGGCATCATCGATCGGCAGCGCCCGGGACGCCGCTTCGCTCGCTCGCCGCCAGGCGATCGCGTGGTCGCGCGCGATCGACGCGAGCCATGTCATCGCGGAGCCTCCGGCAGGATCCCACGCCCCGGCGCGCTGCCAGATCGTCTGATACACGTCGTGCAGCACGTCTTCCGCCGCCTGCCGCTCGCCGCACACCCGCAGGCAGATGCCGAACAATCTGGCCGAGGTCATCGCGTACAGCTCGCGCAGCGCGTGTCGATCGCGCTCCCCCGTTCGCTGCAACGCGTCCGCCAGCTCGATCGTAGCCGCGAATCGTCCGTCATCGCCCGGTCGTTCCCGCGCGACCGCACCGCGCGCAGCGCTAATCAACCCAGGCTTCCTCGGCGATTACGATCGCCGGTACGCCGACCGTTACGCACCAGCCTGCGCCGTTGACGTTCGTCGAGCGCACCACGGTCGCGTCCAGCACATGAGCCAGCCGGTCGAGCAGCCCGAAGCCTTGCCCCAACCCGTGGCTATTGGGGACGCCGACGCCGTCGTCGGCAACCATCAGCGCAATTCCGTCGTCCCGATGCTCCAGCGAGACCGTGATCGTTCCCGGCCCGCCCGCCGGAAACGCATATTTCAGCGCGTTGATCACGAGCTCGCTGCACATCAGCGCCAGCGCACGCCGGTGCTCGGGCGGCGCGAACACCTCTTCGCCGACCACCTCCACCGCGATCCCGCGGGCGCGACCGAACATTTGCGCCAGCCGCACCGCGATCTCGCTCACCAGCGCGAAACACGGCACCGGGGCGGGATGATCGCCATCGCGACCCAGCAGCTCATAGGTGCGCGCCAGCGACCGGGCCGGCGCCGCCGACGCCGCGACGTTCCAGCGATTCGCCGGATCGGCGACGACATGCGCCAGCGATAGCGACAGCTGCGCCAGATTCTTGGCGCGATGCACCGCGTCGACGCGCCACAGCATCGCCAAGTCGCGCGCGTGGTCGTCACCGCCCCGCTGGCGATCGGCCCCTGGCGGCGCGAACAGGTCGAGCAGCAGTGTCTCCACACCGACCGGCGTGGGTGTTGGAATCTGGGCGTAGCTGGTCATGTGGAATTCCCAAGAACGGTCGATTACTGACGCAACGCTCCTCGACAATAACAGCCGCGCCGACCCCCTAGTTGATTGTAATCAAGGCAAACCGTCGAAATCGCACCGGCGCATAGATTAGGGTTGTGGCGGGCGATCCGCATCGCGCCCATGATCGGCGGATCGACGGCAATCGAACCAGGCGCCGTCGGCAGAGAGAAACATGCTCCCGCCTGATGACGACAGGCGGATCGCATGTTCCAGAACCCCAACGACCACGAAGAGCGCGGCGCCACCCCCCCCATCATCGAGCCCGATGCACACGGCCAGGCGGCACTGATGCTGGCCGAAAGCATCCTGCACGCGCTGATCGAAACGCGCACCTTCACCCTCGAACAGGCGCTGTCGGTCGTCGCCACCGCGCAGGAGATCAAGGTCGAATTCGCGCAACTCGCGGGCGAATCGCAACGACGGATGCGCGCCTCGCTCGATTTGTTGTCGATGATTGCGGGCAGCCTGCAGCACGAACTCGGCTAGCAGGCGATGACCTCACCTAAAATCCGTTCGTGCTGAGCTTGTCGAAGCACGGTGAGACTCACGCCCTTCGACCCGGCCCCATGAAAGCAATGGTGTCGGCGTCGCTGTCCTACACGCGCGAACCATGTCATCGTTCCGATCGCTCATTCTTAGCCTCGATCCACCCGTCCTCACCCGGCGATACACCGCGTCCCGCGCACTCGGTTCGTCGCATTTTCCGACCGTACGTCGCGTTACCTTCGTTACCTTTGCCCCCCGATCGCACCGCGCGCTGTCGTGACCATTCGTGACCTTCCACCCACCTTCCCCGTCGCGCCGCGATCCGGCATAGCGGCGCGATGCCGATCGATCCTGCGCTCACCTTCCTCCCCGTCGCGATCGCGGTCCTCACCGTGTCCGACACCCGCACCGCCGCCGACGATCGTTCGGGCGACGCGCTGGTCGACCGGCTGACCCAGGCGGGCCACCTCCTCGCCGCCCGCGCGATCGTCACCGACGACGCCGACGCCATCGTCGCGCAGCTCGACTCGTGGATCGACGACCCCGCGATCGATGTCGTCATCACCACCGGCGGCACCGGAGTCACCGGGCGCGACGTGACGCCCGAAGCGATCGAACAGGTCGCGACCCGGATGATCCCCGGCTTCGGCGAATATTTCCGCTACGTCAGCATCGCCTCGATCGGCAGCTCGACGATCCAGAGCCGCGCGTGCGCGTGCGTCGCGCGCGGCACCTATGTCTTCGCGCTCCCAGGCTCGACCGGCGCGGTCAAGGATGGCTGGGACCTGGTCCTGCGCGACCAGCTCGATAGCCGCCACCGCCCGTGCAATTTCGTCGAGCTGATGCCGCGCCTCACCGAACGCTGATGTTCTTGCTATGTTCCATGCGTTGAGGTAGTCCTCGGGGATGGCGAGTCCCCGGCCTCATCGCGGCGCGACGCTCAACGCGGCCAGCCGCCGCTTCAACCTGTCGCAGACGCTGGCGGATGGCGACTGGCTCGATGCGGTCGAGGCGATCGACGGCGCACCGCCGCCGCTGCGGACCACGGTGACGGTCGAACACCCGCGCACGATCATCAGCCGCAACCAGTCCCCGGACATCCCGTTCGATCGCTCGATCAACCCCTATCGGGGCTGCGAACATGGCTGCATCTATTGTTTCGCGCGGCCCACCCATGCCTATCACGATCTGTCGCCTGGACTCGATTTCGAAACCCGCCTCTTCGCCAAGCCGCAGGCGGCGGCACTGCTCCGTGCGGAACTGTCGCGGCCCGGCTATACCGCGCAACCGATGGCGCTCGGCACCAACACCGATCCTTATCAGCCGATCGAGGCGACCTGGCGGATTACCCGCGGCGTGATCGAGGTGCTGTGCGAAACCGACCACCCGCTGACGATCACGACCAAATCCGATCGCGTGCTCCGCGATCTCGACCTGCTCGGCCCCATGGCGTCGAAGGGGCTCGCCGCGGTCGCAGTGTCGATCACCTCGCTCGATCCCAAGGTCGCGCTGACCGTCGAGCCGCGCGCGCCGCACCCCGAACGGCGGCTCACCGCGGTTCGCCGCCTCGCCGATGCGGGGGTGCCGGTCTATGTCTCGATCGCCCCGGTCATCCCCGCGATCACCGATCACGAGATCGAACATCTGATCGAGCGCGCCGCCGAAGCGGGCGCGAAGGCCGCGTTCTTCCTCCCCGTCCGCCTGCCGCACGAGGTCGCGCCGCTGTTCCGTGCCTGGCTCGACACCCATTTCCCAGATCGCGCCGCCAAGGTGATGGCGACGATCCGCTCGCTCCGCGGCGGGCGCGACAACGATCCCGATTTCGGGTCGCGGATGAAGGGCAGCGGCCCGTGGGCCGACCTGCTCCGCACCCGCTTCCAGATCGCGTGCCGCAGGCACGGCCTCAACCGCGAACGGATCACGCTCCGCACCGATCTCTTCCGCCCGCCCCGCGGCCCGCAAGGCGAGTTGTTCTAGCGCGCGCATGCGGGCTATGGCATCGTCATGGGGGACTGGATGTCGACGCGCCGTTCGGGCTGGTGGCTGTTCGCGGCGCTCGCCATGCTCGCGCTGCTGTTGCGGCTGCCCGATATCGGCAACCCGCTGATCGACCTCGATGATCAACTCTACCTGCTCGTCGGCGACCGGATGCGCGCGGGCGCGATCCCCTATGTCGATATCTGGGACAGGAAGCCGGTTGGACTGTTCGTCATCTACTGGATGGCGCGCTCGCTCGGCGGCGACAAGTGGCAGGTGTATCAGCTGCTCGCGCTCGCGGTGGCGGCGGGCACCGCGTCGCTGGTCGGCCTACTCGCGCAGCGCGCTGCCGGATCGGCGTCGTCCCTGCGCGTCGGCATTGCCGCTGGCGCGGTCTATCTCGTGTGGATCGCGCTGCTGGGCGGGCGCGGCGGACAGTCACCGGTCTTCTACAACCCGATGATGGCGGGCGCGGCGTGGCTGACATGGCGGGCGACGACGGCGGAAGCGCACCAGCGGCGGTGGGGCATCGCCGCGATGCTGCTAGCGGGACTGGCGCTGCAGGTGAAGCCCGCCGCGGTGTTCGAGGGGGTCTGGTTCGGCATCGCGCTGCTCGTTGCGGCATGGCGCACTGGCGAGCGGCGGGCCATGCCACTCTATGCGGGCTCGCTCGTCGCGGCGGCGCTCCTTCCGACGCTGCTCGCATTCGGCGTGTACGCTGCGATCGGTCACGCCGATGCGTGGTGGTTCGCGAACGTCCGCTCGATCTTCCTGCGTGCGACGACGCCGGGCGAGCATGCGGCGATGCGGCTCGGCGGGATCACGCTCGTGCTGCTGGTGCCGTTCACCGTGGCGGTCGTCGGGCTGGCGCGCGCGGCGCAGGGGCGGTGGCTGATCGCCGGGTGGCTCATCGCCGCCATCGCGGGCTTGCTCGCGATCCCGCCCTATTTCAATCACTATGCGCTCCCGCTGGTCGTCCCGATCGCGGTGCTCGCGGGCGTCGCGATGGCGGCCAGCCGACCACTCACTTGGCTGGTCGCGGCGGCGGGGGCGGGCATGCTGCTCTTTTCGGGCTACCCGCATCTTGGCGAAACCCCGCGCGCGCGGCGACAGGTCGCGGCCGCGGTGGCGCTCGTTAACCGGTATCGCGGCGCGGGGTGCCTGTTCGCGTTCTCGGCACCGCCGGTGCTCTACGAAGCAAGCGATTCGTGCCTGCCCACGCGATGGCCGTTCGAAACGCATCTGACCCTGCTGGCCGAAGCGCCGGCGATCGGGGTCAATCCGCGCGCGGAAGTCGCGCGCGTGCTGGCCGTGCGCCCGCCGGTGATCGTCGCGGGGCGCGCGATCGGGCCGTTTGACCCCGCGGTCTACGCCGCGACCGCCGCGGTGCTTGCACGCGACTATCGCCCCGTCGGGACCGCGCTCGGCGCCACCGTCTATGCGCTCAAGCGGCGACCAGCCGATAATCCTTGAAGCGTTCGCGCAGCGCGGTCTTGAGCAGCTTGCCCGTCGCGGTGTGCGGCAGTTCCTCGACGAACTCGATCGCGTCGGGCAGCCACCATTTGGCGACGTGATCGGTCAAATGCGCGACGATCTCGGCGGGCGTCACCGTGCTCCCCACCTTGCGCACCACCAGCAACAACGGCCGCTCGTCCCAGCGCGGATGATAGACCCCGATCGCCGCCGCCTCGGCGACCCCCGGACAGCCGACCGCCGCGTTTTCGAGCTCGACCGAACTGATCCATTCGCCGCCCGACTTGATCACGTCCTTCGATCGATCGGTGATCTGCATCGTTCCGTCGGGGTGGATCACCGCGACATCGCCGGTGTCGAACCAGCCATCGGCGTCGATCGCGTCCGCGTCCGCCCCGAAATAGCGCTTCACGACCCAGGGCCCGCGGACATGGAGCCGCCCCGACGATTCGCCGTCACGCGGCAGTTCGGCGCCCGCGTCGTCGGTGACGCGCAGCTCGACCCCGAACGGAATCTGCCCTTGCTTGGTCAGGAAATCGAGCCGCCGCTCATGGCTCCAGTCTGCCCACTCCTCGGGCGGCGAACCCGCGGTCGCGACAGGCGAGGTTTCGGTCATCCCCCACAGGTGCTTCACCTCGACCCCCATCGCCATCAGCCGGTCGATCATCGCGCGGGGTGCCGCCGATCCGCCCACCGTCGCAAGTTCCAGAAACCGCGGCGCGTCACCGGTCGCATCGATATGCGCGAACAGCGCGAGCCAGACGGTGGGGACGCCCGACGATATCGTCACGCGTTCGCGGTTCATCAGGTCGCACAGCACCGCCGGATCGTTGACCGCGGAGAATACCAGCTTCGCCCCGGCGATCGCCGCCGCGAACGGCGTCCCCCACGCGGCGGCGTGGAACATCGGTACGACGGGTAGGAGCACCGATCGCGACGACATCGCCAGCACCGACGGCGCGACCACCATCATCGCGTGCAGGATGGTCGAGCGATGCGTGTAGAGCACGCCCTTGGGATTGCCCGTCGTGCCGCTGGTATAGCACAGCATGCACGGCGCGCGCTCGTCGCCCTCGACCCAGGCATAATCGCCATCCTCGGCGTCGATCAGCGCCGCAAAACTCCCCTCGCCCGTTCCGTCGATGACGACATAATGGTCGATGCTGGTCCATTGGCTCTTGAGCTTGTCGACGATCGGCTGGAACGCCGCATCGTACAGCAGCACTCGGTCCTCGGCGTGGTTGGCGATATAGGCCAGCTGATCCTCAAACAATCGCGGGTTGATGGTGTGGATCACACCCCCCATCCCGATCGTGCCATACCAGGCGACCAGGTGATGCGAATGGTTCATCGCCAGCGTCGCGACCCGCTCGCCGGGCTTCACCCCGAGCCGTTCGAGCGCCTGCGAAAGCTTCCTGGCATCGCGCGCGATCCCCGCCCAGTCGGTCCGCGTCTCGCTCCCGTCCGCCCAGTGGCTGACGATTTCGCGCGTCCCCGCCTCGCGCGCGACGTGGTCGATCAGCCTGGGTACCCGAAGTTCGAAATCCTGCATCCCGCCCAGCATCGTAATCCTCTCGTTTTATCGAAAGCCAGCATAAGGGGTGGTGCGACGGGGGCAATAGCGCCGCGCCGTGACAAACGATCGCCATGCGCCGGTCGTCGGGCGGTTATCCGACCAGCGCCAGTCTCGTTTCGGAGGATTTCATCGCGACGCTCGCCACCCCCGGTAGGGTCTCCAGCCGCGCCACGAGTTCGCCATCGAGCAGGAAATCCCGCCCGAGCAGCATCCTCGCCTCACCTTCCGGAACCGACGCGGTCACGCGGATCTCGCCCCGTCCCCCGCGGTGATCGCCGAGCATCGCCGCGAGCGCACCAAACGCAACCGCCTCGTTCACCGCGATCTCGACGACGAACCGCGCGGTCGAGGCGAGCCCCTCGAACGGCTGAATGCGCTTCACCGTCACCCGCGGCGCTTCCTCGCCAGGGCGCCGATCGAGCTCGACCGTCGCGAGCCCGCAGCCGCCGTTGCGCGCCGCCTCCTCCAGATCGTTGGCGACGCTGTCGTCGAAACACGTCGCGACAAACTGCCCGCTCGCATCCGATAGCGTCGCCATCATGTAGCGCTTGCCCCTTGCCGAGGTGCGCCAGCGCGCATCCTCGACCAGCACCGCCATCGACGCGCCCGCGCGGCTGCCGTCGTCGGGGATGTTGAGTTCGCTCAGCGCGACGAACGCGCGCGCGCCATGCATCCGGGCGATATGCGCATGGCGGTCGACCGGGTGCGCCGAGAAATAGAAGCCGAACGCCTCCTTTTCCTGCTCCATCCGTTCCGCCAGCGTCCAATTAGCGGTGCGCGGCAGCTTGATATCGTCGCCCGCGACCGCTTCGCCGCCGAACAGACCACCCTGCCCGCTGGTCTTTTGCTCATGCGTCCGCGCCGCGACCGCCAGGATCGTTTCGGCGACCGCATGGATCCCGGCGCGGTTGGTGTCGAGGCTGTCGAACGCGCCCCCAGCCGCGAGCGTTTCGAGCTGGCGCTTGTTGACCAGCCGCGGGTCGACCCGGATGGCGAGGTCGTCGATGCTCTTGAACGCGCCGTTGGCGTCGCGCTCCTCGACCAGCCGCTCCATCGCACCCTCGCCGACCGATTTCAGCGCCGCGAGCGCATAGCGGACGACCAGTCCGTCGCCAGCATCCTCGACATCGAATTCGGCGGCACTGCGATTGATATCGGGGCCGGCCAGCCCGACCCCCATCCGCCGCATGTCGTCGACGAAGATCGCCAGCTTGTCGGTCAGATGCAGGTCGTAGCACATCGACGCGGCGAAGAACTCCGCCGGGTGGTGCGCCTTGAGCCATGCGGTCTGATACGCCAGCAGCGCATAGGCCGCGGCGTGCGATTTGTTGAAGCCATAGCCCGCGAACTTGTCGATCAGGTCGAACAGCTCGTTCGCCTGTCGCTTGCCGATCCCGTTGACGCTTGCGCAGCCATCGACGAAGCCCGCGCGCTGCGCGTCCATCTCCGCCTTGATCTTCTTGCCCATCGCGCGGCGCAACAGATCGGCTTGACCCAGGCTATACCCCGCCAGAATCTGCGCCGCCTGCATCACCTGTTCCTGATAGACGAAGATGCCGTAGGTTTCGGCCAGGATCCCTTCGAGCAGGTGGTGCGGATAGGCGATCGGCTCCTGCCCGTTCTTGCGGCGGCCGAAGAGCGGGATATTGTCCATCGGGCCGGGCCGATACAGCGCGACGAGCGCGATGATGTCGCCGAAATTGGATGGCCGCACCGCCGACAGCGTCCGCCGCATCCCCTCCGATTCGAGCTGGAAGACCCCGACGGTATCGCCCTTCTGGAGCAGCTTGTAGACCGCCTCGTCGTCCCATTCGAGCGCGTCGAGATCGAGTTCGACCCCGCGCTTCTGCAGCAGCTGCACCGCCTTCTTGAGAACCGATAATGTCTTGAGGCCGAGAAAATCGAACTTCACCAGTCCGGCGCCCTCGACATATTTCATGTCGAACTGCGTCACCGGCATGTCCGATCGCGGATCGCGATACAGCGGCACGAGCTGGCTGAGCGGCCGGTCCCCGATCACGACGCCCGCGGCGTGCGTCGATGCGTGCCGCGGCAACCCCTCGAGCTTCATCGCCAGGTCGATCAGCCGGCGGACTTGGTTGTCGTTGGCATATTCCTTGGCGAACTCGCCGACGCCGTTCAGCGTGCGCTCCAGCGTCCACGGATCGGTCGGGTGATTGGGGATCAGCTTGGCGAGCCGATCGACCTGACCATAGCTCATCTGGAGCACGCGCCCGGTATCCTTCAGCACCGCGCGCGCCTTCAATTTTCCGAAGGTGATGATCTGCGCGACCTGGTCGCGCCCGTATTTCTCCTGGACGTAACGGATCACCTCGACCCGCCGGGTTTCGCAGAAATCGATGTCGAAATCGGGCATCGACACGCGTTCGGGGTTGAGGAATCGTTCGAACAACAGCCCCAGCTTCATGGGATCGAGATCGGTGATCGTCAGTGACCACGCGACAACCGACCCCGCGCCCGATCCGCGACCCGGCCCGACCGGGATGTCGTGGTCTTTCGCCCATTTGATGAAGTCGGCGACGATCAGGAAATAGCCGGGAAACCCCATCTGGACGATGACGTCGACCTCGAACGCCAGCCGCTGGCGATACACCTCGCGCCACCCCGGCTCGCCCCCGCCATGGAGTGCGGCGATCCGGTCGAGCCGCGCCTCCAGCCCCGCGCGCGCGTCGTCGCGCAACTTCGCCGCCTCGCCCTCCAGATCGCCTGCCAGCGTCGGCAGGATCGGCTTGCGATACGGCGCCGCCACCGCGCACCGCTGCGCGACGACCAGCGTGTTCGCGATCGCCTCGGGCAAATCGGCGAACAGCTCGATCATCACCGGTGCCGGCTTCAGCCACGCTTCGGGGCAACTGCGGGTGCGATCCTCGCTTTCGACATAGGTCGAATGCGCGATGCACAGCATGGCATCGTGCGCGTCGCCGAACGCGGATTCGGCGAAACAGCACGGGTTGGTCGCGACCAAGGGCAGGTCGCGGTTGTAGGCGAGGTCGATCAACGCTGCTTCCGCCGCCGCCTCGGTCGCATCGCCGCGGCGCGCGATCTCGATGTAGAGCCGATCGGGGAACAGCGCCTGCAACCGATCCGCATACGCGTCGGCGCGGGCCGACTGATCCTCCGCGAACAGTCGAGCAAGTCCGCCCTCGCCCCCGGCGGTCAGTGCGATCAACCCGTCGGTGCGTCCCTCCAATGCCGCCAGATCGACATGCGCGGCCTGCTCGATCGGGCGTTCGAGGTGCGCCATCGACACCAGCGCACACAGATTGTCGTAGCCGGTCGTGTCCTGCGCATAGAGTGCGATCCAGTCGAGCACCGGTGCCGCGCCCTCGGGCATGTCGGCGCGCGCGACCCCCAGCATCGTACCGATGATCGGCTGCACGCCGTCTTTCTTGGCGGCATCGCTGAACGCCATCGCGGCGTAGAGCCCGTTCCGATCGGTCAGCGCGGCGGCGGGAAAGCCCAGCGCCTTGGCCTGTTTGGCGATCGCCTTCGGCTCGATCGCGCCGTCGAGCATGGTGTAGCTGGAAAAGATACGGAGAGGCACGAAGCCGGCATGGGGCATGGGCGCGACCCTAACCGACGATCCGTGATTCGAACAGGCGAAGCCGGCGCCCAGCTGTGGAAAACCCGATGATCGGTGAGTCGCGCACGTGGACCTACCGTGTTCGCCACGATCAGGTCGCCGCCACCCGATCCGCGAACAACGCCTTCAGATCCTTCTTCAATATCTTGCCGTTCGCGTTGCGCGGCAGCGTCTCGTCAACGAACCGCACCGCGACCGGCGTCTTGAACACCGCCAGCCGTTCGCGGACCCACGCCTGGAGCTCCGCCTCCGTCGCACTCTCGCCGGGCGCGAGGTGGACGACCGCCGCTGGCTCTTCGCCCAAGGTCCGGTGCGGGATGCCGATCAGCGCGCAGTCGGTCACCGCGGGATGCGCGTATAGAACATTCTCGACCTCGGTCGAATAAATGTTCTCACCGCCGCGGATCACCATGTCCTTGGCGCGATCGACGATGTAGCAGAACCCCTCGTCGTCGAGCCGGGCGAGGTCGCCGGTGCGCACCCAGCCATCGACGAAGGTCTCGGCGGTCGCTTCGGGCTTATGCCAATATCCCTTCACGATCATCGGCCCGCGCGCCCAAAGCTCGCCGACCTCACCCGTCGCCAATACCTTGACGCCGTCCTCGGCGCGTATCTCGAGGTCGGCCACTGGAACGGGTGGCCCCGCGCTGGTCGGGCGATTGAGATAATCCTCGCTCGAATGGCTCGTCACCGTCGCCATCGTTTCGGTCATCCCCCAGCCATTGCCGGGTAGCGCGCCGAATTCGGTGTAGATGCGCTTGACCAGCTCGGGCGCCGCAGGCGCGCCGCCATAGGCGATCGCCTCGATACTCGAGAGGTCGTACTTGTCGCGATCGGGATGTTCGAGCAACTGCCACGCGATCGTCGGCACGCCACCGGTGACATGCACCTTCTCGCGCTCGATGATCTCCATCGCGCGGACCGGATCCCATTTACGCATGAAAATCAGCGTGCTGCCGGACGCGACCGCGCCCATCATCCCCGCCGAACAGGCGGTAACGTGGAACAGCGGAATCACCGTCAGCGATGTGCGCGGGGTGGGCTCCGGAATCGGATCGCCGCGCCGCAGCAGCGACCGCGCCGCGGCATAGCCTCCTGACAGGATGTTGGTCATCAGGTTGCGATGCGTGCCCAGCGCGCCCTTGGGGGCGCCGGTGGTGCCACTAGTGTAGAAGATCGTCGCGTCGTCATCGGGCGCGATGTCGGCCGAGGGCAACGCGATATCGGCAAGCGTCGCCCAATCGTGCGGAGTACCGATCGCATCTTCCAGCCGCGCCGCCTTGCCCGCCAACGGTTCGGCTGCGCGCGCCACCAGCACATGGTCCAACGCCGGCAGCGCGTCGTAATAGCCCGCGATCCGATGATGGCGCTCATCGTCGACGATCAGCAGTTTCGCGCCCGAATCGGCCAGCCCGTATTCCAGCTCGCCCCCGGTCCACCACGCGTTCAGCGGCACCATGATCGCGCCGATGCTCGTCGCGGCAAAGAACGCCACGGGCCATTCTGGAAGGTTGCGCATCGCCAGCGCGACCCGGTCGCCCTTGCCGACCCCCAGTTCGACGAGCCGCGCCGCCAGCGCGGTGATCGCGCGCCATGTCGCCTCATAAGTGACGCGCTCGTCCTCATGGATCGTGAACGTCCGACTGCCATGCGCACGCGCCGCGGTGATCAGCGCGCGCAGCGAAGCCGGGGCGTTTTTCCACACCCGCGTCGGGATGCCCCCGATGTCGACCGTGTCCATCTCGAACTTCGACCCCGGCGGGGTCAGCATTGCCTGCGCCTGGGGCAGCGAGACGACCGGCCATTCGGGGGACAACGCGATCAACGGTTCACTGGCCAAAACGCTACCTCTCTTCTACCTGTCATCACGCCGACTTGAAACTCGGGTTTGGCTTCACGTCCGCGCGTTGCGAGGTTAGTGTTGATTCACGGGCCGCTCAAGGCAATAGGACGTCCGCATTCGAATTAGAGGTATGGACCGCCGCATGAAGATATCCAAGCCCGCCAACCACGGTTTCGACGCTGATCGGCTGGCGGCGATCGACGGCTTCCTGAAGGAGCGCTATCTCGATTCGGGCAAGCTCCCCAACACCCAGCTGCTGGTCGCGCACGAGGGCAAGGTCGTCCATTTCGCGAGCCAGGGCGCGGCACGAGAGGATGGCACCGCGATCGACGAGGGATCGCTGTTCCGGATCGCCAGCATGACCAAGCCGATCACCTCGATCGCGTTCATGATGCTGGTCGAACAGGGCAAGGTCGCGGTCGACACCCCGGTCCATCACGTCCTCCCCGAATTCAAGGGACTGGGAGTCTACAACGGCGGCGGCGCGGGCGTGCCGTTTCAGACCAAGCCGACCAGTGAGCCGATGCGGATGGTCGATCTGCTCCGCCACACCTCGGGCCTCACCTATGGCTTCCAGAATCGCAGCAACATCGACGCCGCGTATCGCGAGGCCAAGATGGAAAATTGGCACGGCGGCCACGATCTCCAGGGCTTCGTGGCGGCGCTCGGCAAACTGCCGCTCGAATTCTCGCCGGGCGAGGGCTGGAATTATTCGGTGTCGACCGACGTCCTTGGCGCGGTCGTCGAGCGCGTGTCGGGCCAGACGCTCGACGCCTTTTTCCACGACCATATCTTTGCGCCGCTCAAGATGGACGACACCTTCTTCCACGTCCCCGCCGACAAGATCGATCGCCTCACCGATTGCTACACCTTCGTGGCCGGAACGGGCCGCATCATGTACGATCGCGGCGATAAGAGCGCGTGGAGCCGGATGCCCAAGCTGCTCTCGGGCGGCGGCGGGCTCGTCTCGACCGCACTCGATTACCACCGGTTCTGTTCGATGCTGCTGGGCGGCGGGGAACTCGACGGCGCGCGGATCGTCGGTAGGAAGACGATCGAGTTGATGACGAAGAACCATCTGCCCGGCAATTCAGACCTAGCGACGATGTCGCAATCCTTGTTCAGCGAGGCGGCGAACGCCGGGACCGGCTTCGGGCTCGGCTTCGCGGTCAACATGGACGTCGCCAAATCAATGGTGCCGGGGTCAGCGGGCGAATATTATTGGGGCGGGATGTTTTCGACCGCCTTCTTCGTCGATCCCGTCGAGCGCATCACGATGGTGTTCATGACCCAGATGAGCCCGAGCAACGTCTACCCGATCCGGCGCGAGTTGAAGACGATGATCTATTCCGCGCTGACCTAGCATGTGCTCCCGCGAAGGCGGGAGCCCAGAGTTTCAAACGCCGCGCCCGCGGCTCTGGACCCCCGCCTCTGCGGGGGAACAAGGAGAAGAAGATATGACCAGCCCGATCCGCACCGAACGCCATGACGACATCCTCGTCATCATCTCGAACAACCCGCCCGTGAACGCATTGGGCGCGGCAGTACGGCAGGGTCTCGAGGCGGGCATCAAGCAAGGCGTCGCCGATGCGAGCATCAAGGCGATCGTGATCCGCTGCGATGGGCGCACCTTCTTTGCGGGCGCGGACATCACCGAATTCGGCAAGCCGATGCAGGAGCCGGGGCTGGGCACCGTGATCGACATGATCGAGGCAAGCGACAAGCCGGTCGTCGCCGCGATCCACGGCACCGCGCTCGGCGGCGGGTGCGAGGTGACGCTCGGCTGCCATTATCGCGTCGCGGTGCCGAGTGCCAAGATCGGCACCCCCGAGGTCAAGCTCGGCCTGCTCCCCGGCGCGGGCGGCACCCAGCGCATCCCGCGGATCGCGGGCGTGCCCTTGGCGCTCGAGATGACCGCGATCGGCAACCCGATCTCCGCCAAGAGGGCGCTCGACGCCGGACTGATCGACAAGATCGTCGGTGAGGACAGTCTTGAGGCCGACGTGATCGCCTTTGCGCGCGAGATCGCGAGCCAGCGCCCCCTGCCCCGTGCCTCCGAAAAGACCGCCACCGCCGACCCGGAGGCGGTCGAGGCATTCAAGACGGCCAACGCGCGCAAGTTCAAGGGCTTCGACGCCCCCGCCGCCAACATCCGCTGCGTCGAGGCATCGACCACCGGATCGTTCGCCGACGGCATCAAGACCGAGCGCGAGGAATTCATGAAGCTGATGGGCGGCACCCAATCCGCCGCACAGCGCCATTTGTTCTTTGCCGAGCGCCAGGCTGCCAAGATCGACGACGTCCCCGCCGACACCAAGAAGCGCGACATCAAGCAGGTCGGCGTCATCGGCGCCGGCACGATGGGTGGCGGCATTTCGATGAACTTCCTGTCCGCGGGGATCCCGGTGACGATCGTCGAGACCGCGCAGGACGCGCTCGACCGCGGCGTCGCGACGATCCGCAAGAATTACGACAATTCGGCCAAGAAGGGCCGTTTCACGATGGACAAGGTCGAACAGATGATGGGGCTGCTCACCCCCACGCTACGCCTCGACGACCTTAAGGATTGCGACCTCGTGATCGAGGCGATCTACGAGAATATGGACGTCAAGAAGGAGGTGTTCGGCAAGCTCGACGCGATCTGCAAGCCCGGCGCGATCCTGGCATCGAACACGTCGTATCTCAACGTCGACGAGATCGCGGCCTCGACCACGCGGCCGCAGGACGTGATCGGGATGCACTTCTTCTCGCCCGCCAACGTGATGAAGCTGCTCGAGGTGGTCCGCGGCGCCAAGACCGCGCCCGACGTGCTGGCAACAGTGATGGCGCTGGCGAAACCGATCGGCAAGGTCGCGGTCGTCAGCGGGGTGTGCGACGGCTTTATCGGCAACCGCATGCTCTCGCAGCGCCAGCGCCCCGCGACCGAGATGCTGATGGAGGGCGCGCGCCCCGAACAGGTCGATGCGGTCCACACCGGGTTCGGGATGCCGATGGGGCCGTTCCAGATGAGCGACCTGGCCGGGCTCGACATCGGCTGGCATCGCGACCCGACGCGGATCGAGAGCATCCGCGACGCGCTCGCCGCCGAAGGCCGTTGGGGGCAGAAAAAGCAGGCTGGGTTCTACGATTATGACGAGAAGCGCACCCCCTCGCCCTCCCCCCGCGTCGTGGAAATCATCGACGATTTCCGCGCCAAGGCGGGAAAAGACAAGCGCGACATCAGCGACGAGGAAATCGTGGAGCGCACGCTGTACCCGATGGTCAACGAGGGCGCGAAAATCCTCGATGAAGGCATGGCGCAGCGCGCGTCGGACATCGATGTCGTCTGGATTTATGGCTATGGCTGGCCGGTCTACACCGGCGGCCCGATGTTCTGGGCGAACAGCGTCGGGTTGGACAACGTCGTCGCGGGGCTGGAGAAGCACGGCATCGAAGTGGCGCCGTTGCTGAAGCGCAAGGCGGCGGCGGGCGAAACGTTCTGAGCATGACCGACGTCGCTCACCCTTCCGCGCTTCAAGGCCCCATGAAAGTACTACTGTCATGGGAACCCCGCGCCTCTTCCCTCTCCCAATGGGTGAGGGGGGGCGCGGCGAAGCCGCGGAAGGGTGAGGACAGGGAGAAAGTGTCGTGACCGAACGCTCCGCCCTCGCCACCGCCGCCGCGATCCGATCGGGCGAGACCACCGCACTCGCCGAATGCGATGCCGCAATCGCGCGGATCGAGGCGTGCGACGGTGCGATCAACGCGGTCGTCGTCCGCGACTTCGATCGCGCGCGGCGCGCCGCGGTGGAGATTGACCAGCGCCGCGCCCATGGCTTCGACGCGCCGCTCATCGGCGTGCCGATGACGGTGAAAGAAAGCTACGACGTCGCGGGACTTCCGACGACCTGGGGCCTTGAAGAGCATCGCGATTTCATCCCCGACACCGATGCAGTCGCGGTAAAGCGGCTGAAAGCGGCGGGCGCGGTGCTCCTGGGCAAGACCAACGTGCCGCCCAGCCTCGCCGACCTGCAGTCGACCAACCCAGTCTACGGCCGCACCAACCACCCCGACGACGACGCGCTGACGCCGGGCGGATCGTCGGGAGGCAGCGCCGCGGCGGTGGCAAGCGGGATGGTGCCGATCGAGATCGGGTCCGACATCGGCGGATCGATTCGGGTGCCCGCCAGCTTCTGCGGCATCTGGGGTCACAAATCGACTTACGGCACGCTGTCGATCGAGGGGCAGATCCTGCCCGGCACCGATGGCGCGGCGATCGCGATGTCGGTAATCGGCCCGATGGCGCGCGATGCCGACGATCTGGCCGCGGTGCTCGACGTGATGGCGGACATTCCATTGCCGCGCGCGCGCGCGATCGATCCCGCGGCGCTGCGCATCCTCGTTCTCACCAGCCACCCCGTCGCCCCGGTCGCCAGCGCGATCAGTGACGGAATCGACGAAGTCGCCCGCGCGCTGTCCGACGCGGGCGCCACCGTCAACCGCGTGAGCGCGCTGCTTCCTGATCTGGCGCAGCAATTCGCGCAGTACATGCGGCTGCTTTCGATCACGCTCGCGCGCGGTGCCCCGTCCGACGAAGGTGTCGTCGCGACGCTGCCCGACTGGCTCGCGATGCTCGACGATCAGGCGCGCAACGCCCGAAGTTGGCGGCGGCTGTTCGCCGACTATGACGCGGTCATCGCGCCCGCGCTCGGCACCCAGGCCTATCCGCACAGCGACCTGACGATCCGCGAGCGCACGCTGACGATCAACGGCGAAACCTCGCCGTTCGGGCTCCAGTTCGCGTTTCCGGGGCTCGCCACCTACCCCGGTCTGCCCGCGACCGCGATGCCGGTCGGCCGCGCCAACGACCTTCCCGTGGGTTGCCAGGTCATCACCGATTTCCATCAGGACCACACCGCCATCGCGATCGCCAAGCACGCGCATGAATTGCTGCGATGACCGACCCTTTCCCCGCTCGTGCTGAGCCTGTCGAAGCACATGCGCCCCATCATCCGCCCTTCGACAAGCTCAGGGCGAACGGAGCTATTTATGGAAACGCTTGATCAATTCCGCACCGAAACCCGGGCGTGGCTCGCGGAAAATTGCCCTCCGGAAATGCGCGAGCCGGTGCGGAGCGACGCCGACGTGTGCTGGGGCGGGCGCAACTACGATCCCGCCACCAATCCCGCGCAGGCACAGTGGCTGAAGGTGATGGGAGAATGCGGCTGGACCGTCCCCGATTGGCCCAAGGCATATGGCGGCGGCGGGCTGTCGCCAGCCGAAACCAAGGCGCTGCGCGAGGAGATGGCCGCGATCCGCGCGCGCAGTCCGCTGAACTCGTTCGGCATTTCGATGCTCGGCCCGGCGTTGCTGAAATACGGCACCGAGGAACAGAAGCTCGACCATCTGCCCAAGATCGCGCGTGGCGAGATCCGCTGGTGCCAGGGCTATTCCGAACCCAATGCAGGGTCTGACCTCGCCAGCCTCGCCGCCAGCGCCGAGGACGCGGGCGACGATTATGTCGTCAACGGACAGAAGGTGTGGACCAGCTATGCCGACAAGGCCGACTGGATCTTCTGCCTGGTGCGCACGAGCAAGGAATCGAAGCAGGGCGGGATCAGCTTCGTCCTGTTCGACATGGCGAGCGAGGGGGTTTCGACCAAGCCGATCCTCCTCATCAGCGGCTATTCGCCGTTCTGCGAAACCTTCATGGACGATGTGAAGGTGCCCAAGAAGAACCGCGTCCATGACGAGAACAAGGGCTGGGACGTCGCCAAATATCTACTCGGTCACGAACGCGAGATGATCAGCGGGATGGGCCTCGGCGGCACCGGCGGCAATCCGTTGATCGAGGGCGCGATCGCCACCATCGGGCTCGACCATGACGGCCGTCTCGCCGATCCGTTGCTGCGCGCGCAGATCGCGCTGTTCGAGGTGCGCGCGAAGGCATTCACGGCGCAGTCCGAACGCTTTATCGACGAATTGAAGGCGGGGAAGGCACACCCCGCGCAGCCGAGCATGATGAAATATTTCGGCACCGAGCTGAACAAGGCGCGCCACGAACTGGTGATGGCCGCGGGCGGGTCAGACGCGCTGGAATGGGAGAGCGACGCCTCGAACGGCGGTGCCGCCCCCCGCGCGTGGCTCCGCACCAAGGCCAATTCGATCGAGGGCGGAACGAGCGAGGTCCAGCTCAACATCATCGCCAAGCGGATCCTGGAACTGCCGGGGGCGTAGCCGTTTTTTAGCCCTCTCCCGCTTTCACGGGAGAGGAGCGAGACTTGGTCGGCATGCTCCATGATGACCTAGTCGCAGCGGTGAGGGTCTTCTGCGTCGCAACCGTCGACAAGAAGAAGACCCTCACCCCACCCTCCCCCGCGAATAGCGGGAGAGCGCTAAGGAAGAGAGAAGATCGATGCCACTCTATCTCAACGATGAACAACAGATGCTCCGCGACACCGCGCGCGATTACGTGAGCGAACACGCCCCCGTCGCACACCTGCGCAAGTTGCGCGACGACGACGATCCGACCGGCTTCTCCCGTGATCTGTGGAAGCAGTTCGCCGAAATGGGCTTCACCGGCATCCTGATCGGCGAAGACCAGGGCGGCCTAGGCCTCGGCCATGTCGAGGCGGGCGTGGTGCTCGAGGAGATCGGGCGCAATCTGTCGCCCTCGCCCTTCCTTACCACCGCGGTCGCCGCGGTCGCGGCGCTCAAGGGCAGCGCGCAGGCGAACCGCTGGTTTCCCGGGATCGTCGCCGGGAACACCGTCGCCGCGCTCGCGATCGACGAGGGCGCGAAACACCGCAGCGCGGTGGGGCTCAAGGCCGAACGCGCGGGCAATGGTTTCAAACTCACCGGCAGCAAGCAATTCGTCACCCACGGCCATGTCGCGGACCTGCTGATCGTCGCCGCGCGCACCGCGGGCAGCGCAGACGACGCAGAGGGCGTAACACTGTTCGCGGTCGAGAAGGGCGCGGCGGGGCTCGACATCACGCCCGAACGCCTCGCCGATTCGAGCCTCGCGGCGCGCGTATCGTTCGATGGAGTCGCGGTCGATGCCGACGCGGTGATCGGTGAAGTCGACGCGGGCCGCGATCCGCTCGGGCGGTTGCTCCGCGCAGGGCGTTCCGGCGCATCGGCGGAGTTGCTCGGGGTCGGCGGCGGCGCGATGGACCTCACCGTCAACTACCTCAAGGAGCGCAAGCAGTTCGGGCAGCTAATCGGCAGCTTCCAGGCGCTACAGCATCGCGCCGCGCATCTCTACAGCGAGATGGAGGTTGCGCGCGCGGCAGTACTCAAGGCACAGCAATTGCTCGACACCGGTTCCGACCAGGCCGACGCCGCAGTATCGGTCGCGAAGGCGATGACGAGCCTCGCCACGACGCTCAGCGTCCAGGAAGGCATCCAGATGCATGGCGGCATCGGGATGACCGACGAATATGATATCGGCTTCTATATGAAGCGCGGGAGGGTGCTCGCCGAGATGTTCGGCGACGCCAACTTCCACGCCGATGCACTGGCCAAAGCGGCGGGATATTGATGACCGACGACACCTGGACCCCGCCCTCTCCCGAGACGCTCGCCGCGGCGCTCGTCGACCTGCTCGACGTCGAGGAGATCGATACCGACCTGTATCGCGGCGCGCGCAATCCCGGCGGCAAGGGCCGGGTGTTCGGCGGCCAGGTGATCGCACAAGCGCTGCAGGCCGCGCAGCGTTCGACCGAGGGCAAGGCAGCGCATTCGATCCACGCTTATTTCATGCGCGCGGGTGATGAACAGCATCCGATCGTGTTTCGCGTCGTCCGCGATTTCGAGGGCAAGAGCTTCGCCACGCGCCGCGTCGTCGCGCTGCAAAAGGGACAGCCGATCCTCAACCTGGCGGCGTCGTTTCAGGTCGAGGAGGACGGACTCCATCATCATGACGCCATGCCCGCCGACATCCCGCCGCCCGAAAACCTGACATCCGAAAGCGAATTGCGCCGCGAACAGGCGCACGAAATCCCCGAGAAATTCCGCGAGATGTTCCTGCGTCGGCGCAGCCCGATCGATATTCGCCCGCTCTATCCGCGCAGCTGGTTTACCCCGGTCAAGCGCGATCCGGTAAACTATAGCTGGTTCCGCTGCGTCGCGCCGATCGGCGACGATCCCGCGACCCACCGCGCGGTGCTGGCCTATGCCAGCGACATGGCGTTGATGGCGACGAGCATGATGCCGCACGGCGTTAACTGGATGACCCCGGGGATGCAGAGCGCCAGCCTCGATCATGCGCTGTGGCTCCATGAGCCGGTGCGCGCCGACGAATGGCTACTTTATGCCACCGACAGCCCGTGGGCGGGGCATGGCCGCGGGATGAACCGGGGGAGCATCTATACCCGCGACGGCCGTCTGGTCGCCAGCGTCGCGCAGGAAGGGCTGATCCGGATGCGGAGTGAGCATCGATAATCTGGGTTAAGCACGCGTTTACCGGATGTTCGCGCTTGTCGGATACGCCCGGCGCATCGGCCTTCGGAGACCAACCGTGTACCGCCTGCTCTACATCAGCACTGCCCGTCAGATCATCACGACCACCCAACTCGGCGCTATCCTAAGCGTCTCGCGGCGCAACAACGCGGCGGTCGGGGTCACGGGCCTGCTCGTCGCGGGTGGCAAACGATTCCTCCAAGCGCTCGAGGGCGAAGAAGAAGCGGTCAGGACGGTCGTCGAGCGCATCCGGCTCGATCCGCGCCATATCGGGATCGCGACCCTGGCAAGCGGACCGATCACCGAGCGCGCGTTTCCGAACTGGTCGATGGGCCATCAGGCAGGTGGTGACGTGCTTCCCGGCACCTCGATCGCCAACGTGCTCGCGGCGTTGATCGCCCCGATCGAAGATCCGTCGCTGCGCGCCTATTTCACTGGCTTCGCGGAACTCCACGCCGCCGCATAGGACCGCTCGTCATACCGCTGTCCGACCATATTCCTGCTTGGTGACCGGGTGGCTCGACGATAGCCCGCCATCGACCGCGATCGCCTGGCCATTGACGTAGCTGGCGTCGTCGGAGGCGAGGAACAGCGCCACCTTCGCGAGTTCCTCCGGCTGCGCCCCGCGCCGCAGCGGATTGAGCCGCCCGACCCGGTCGATCTTCCCCGCCTCCCGCGCATAATCGAAGGTCGGCTTGGTCATCCCGGTCTCGGTCAGCCCGGGGCAAATCGCGTTGACGCGCACGTTGCTGCCCGCCAATTGCTGCGCAGCGGTCTTGGCGAGGTTGATGACGCCGGCCTTCGACGCCGAATAGGCCGGCGACCCCGCCCCCGAGCGGATCCCCGCGACGCTGGCGGTGAGGACGATCGCGCCTCCCGTCTGGTTCTGGGCGGCTCTCTCTGCAATTTTCGGCGCAGCATGCTTGATCGCGAGGTACGGCCCGATCAAATTCACGCGCAGCACTTCGGTGATGAGCGACACATCGGTGTCGAAGATATTGGCCATGCCCCCCGAAATGCCCGCATTGGCAAACATCACATCGAGCCCGCCGAATTCGGCACACGCCAGTGCGACGGTCTTAATGACATCGTCTTCGTTACCCGCGTCGATCCGGATCGCCTTGGCGGTGCCGCCCGCGTCCGCGATCATCCGCGCGGTCTGGTCGGCCCCTTCGGTCTTGTCGGCGCAGATCACGCTGCCGCCCTCGCTGGCGAACTGCAGCGCCGCGGCGCGCCCGATCCCCGATCCTGCGCCGGTAACGATGATCGATTTGTTCTCGAACCGCATAACTTCTCCTGTGATCAGATCGTGACGCCGCCGTCGACGACCAGTGTCTGCCCGGTCATGAAACTGCTGGCCTGCGACGCGAGATAGACGACCGCACCCGCGATCTCGTCCGGTTCGCCGATGCGGCGCAGCGGCGTGGTTGCGTTGCGGCGGGTGAGCGCCTTTTCATCCTCCCACAAGGCCTGTGCGAAATCGGTCTTGATGAGGCCCGGCGCGATGCAGTTGACGCGGACATTATCGGGACCGAATTCATGCGCGAGATTGCGCGCGAGCTGCATGTCGGCGGCTTTCGAGATCGCATAGGCGCCGATGACCGGGGTACCGCGCAAGCCGCCGATCGACGACACGATCACGATCGATCCCGATCGGCGCGCGCACATCTCGGGCGCGACCATCGCGATCAGCCAGTGGTTGGAGACGATGTTGTTGTCGAGCACCTTGCGGAACTGATCGTCGGTGATCCCCGCCTGCGGCCCGTAATAGGGGTTCGACGCGGCGTTGCAGACGAGCACGTCGATCTGGCCGAAGGCCTTGCGGGTCTCATCGACAAGGTTCTGGAGTCCGGCCTTGTCGGAGATGTTGGCCGCGACCGCGATCGCGGTGCCATCGCCATATTTATCGTTGATCTCGGCGGCCACCGCATCGCACGCATCCTGCTTGCGGCTCGAGATCACCACCTTCGCGCCATGCTCGGCACACTCGAACGCGGACGCCTTACCGATCCCGCGCGATGATCCGGTGATGACGACGATTTTTCCGGTCAGATCGAATAGCGACACGTCAATTCCTCCTATCGTGCTCCCCTCCCGCAAGCGGGAGGGGAATTTAAGCCCCGGCCTTCTGTGCGAACTCCCAGCTCGCCTCGGCCAGCCGGTACACGCCCGCCGCGGACTTCTCGGCGTTGGCGCTCGACGCCGTCCCCTCGACGATGCGCTTCTTGATTCCCTGAACGATCCCGGTGAGCCGAAACAGATTGTACGCGAAGAACCAGTTCAGATCGGGCACCCCATCGCGCCCGGTCGCAGAGCAATAACGTTGCGTCATGTCCTCGATCGTCGGAATGCCGCTATCGCCCCCCGCAATGCCGAGCACGCCCGATCGCCCCTCCGGCTGGGTCACCCAACTCATCAAAAAATAACTGAAATCGGCGAGCGGATCGCCCAGCGTCGACAACTCCCAGTCGAGCACCGCGATCACGCGCGGTTCGCTGGGGTGAAAGATCATGTTGTCGATCCGGTAGTCGCCATGGACGATCGACGTGCGGGTCTGGTCGGGGATCGTGCGCGGCAGAAACTCGATTAGCTTCTCGACCGCGGGCATATGCTCGGTTTCGCTCGCGCGATATTGCTTGGTCCAGCGCGCGACCTGGCGTTCGAAATAATTGCCGGGCTTGCCATAAGCGCCGAGCCCCGCGGCGGTGTAATCGACATTGTGCAACGCGGCGAGCGTGTCGCACATCGCGTTGTAGATGCCGGTTCGCGTCGCGGGATCGTAATCGGGCAGCGTCCCGTCCCACAGGTTGCGCCCATCGGCGAACCCCATGACGTAGAAGATCGCGCCGAGGACGCTTTCGTCGAGACACAGGCCATAGGGTTTCGCGACGGGAAAGCCGGTCGGATACAGTCCGTCGATCAGCCGATATTCGCGATCGACCGCATGCGCGGACGGCAGCAGCGGCCCGAACGGCTTGCGGCGCAGCACGTACGGACCCGACGGGCTGTCGATCCGGAATGTGGGGTTCGATTGCCCGCCCGCGAACTTGGCGTGGGTCAGCGGGCCTTCGAACCCCGCGACGTTCGCCTCCATCCACGCGGTCAGCTTCACCTCGTCGAGCTTGTCCTTGCCCTCGGCCGCGATGGTCTTGATCTCGCCGGTCATGCGCGCCTCCTCAGTTGAAGGTGATGACGCTGCGGGTGGTATCGCCCTGCCGCAGCTCGTCGAACGCGTCGTTGATCCGCTCGAGCGGCATCCGGTCGGCGATGATCGTGTCGAGATCGAGCAATCCACGCTGATAGAAATCGACCAACCTTGGGATATCCACCGGGAAATGGTTGCGCCCCATCAGCGCTCCCTGGACCTTCTTGTCGGCGAGCAGATCGAGCGCCGACAGCCCGACCTTTTCGCCCAGCGGCATCATCCCCAGGATCGTCGCAGTGCCGCCACGGCGCAGCACCTTGACCGCGGTCGCGGCGGATTGCGGGCGCCCGACCGCCTCGATCGCGTGATGGACGCCGCCCTTCGAAATCTCGACGACCTGATCGGCTGCCGTGTCGCTCAGCGCGTCGATGCTGTGCGTCGCTCCCAGCTTTTCGGCGACCGCGCGCTTCTCCGCGACCGGATCGAGCGCGATGATTTTCCCCGCCCCCGCAATTTTCGCCGCATTGATCGCGGCCAACCCGATTCCGCCGCAACCGACCACGCACACCGTTTCGCCCGGCACCACCGCGGCGGCGTTGAAGATCGCCCCTGCCCCCGTCGTCACCGCGCAACCGAGCAGCGCGGCGCGGTCCATCGGCATCTCGCGATCGATCGCGACGCAGGCGTGCTCGTGGACGAGCATCATCTCCGCGTAGGCGCTCAGGTTGAGCATCTGCGCGATCGGCGTGTCGCCGAGCATCAATCGCGGCGGCGCGCCCTTGGGGCGCTTGGTATCGGCGCCGAGACACAGCGACATGTGACCGGTGACGCAGAATTCGCAATGGCCGCAAAATGCGCTGAGGCACGTGACTACATGGTCGCCGACCTTGACGCTGCGGACCTCGTCGCCCACCGCCTCGACGACGCCCGCCGCCTCATGCCCCGGGATTCCCGGCAGCGGGTGCGGATAGGCGCCATCGACGAAGTGGAGATCGCTGCGGCACACTCCGCAGGCAACGGTGCGGATCAACACCTCGTGCGCACGGGGCTTGTCGATGGTGACATCCTCGATGCTGAGGGGCGTCTTGGCTTCGAAAAGGACGGCGGCCTTCATGTAATCGCTTCTTTCGTCACCCCGGGCTCGGTCCGGGGTCCATCACGCGGCTTGGTGATGGTGGAGAGATGGACCCCGGATCGAGTCCGGGGTGACGGGTAGAGGTTCAGCGCGACACGCCGACATCCCCGCTGGACGCGGTATCGGCCTTGTAGTCGGCGTACTTCCCGAACTCATTGCGCGCGATTGCGCGATTGTGGACCTCGTCGGGGCCGTCCGCAAAGCGCAGCGTGCGCATCGCGGCCCAGGCGTGCGCGAGGCCGAAATCACCCGATACGCCACCCCCGCCATGCGCCTGAATCGCATCGTCGAGGATCGACAGCGCCATATTGGGCGCCTGGACCTTGATCATCGCGATCTCCTGCTGCGCCGATTTGTTGCCGGCACGGTCCATCATGTTGGCCGCCTTCAGGCACAGCAGCCGCGTCATCTCGATATCGATCCGTGCGCGCGCGATCCGCTCCTCCCAGACCGAGAATTCGGCGATCCGCTTGCCGAACGCGACCCGGCTCAGCAGCCGTTTGGCCATCGCCTCGATTGCAGTCTCGGCGACGCCGATCGTGCGCATGCAATGGTGGATGCGTCCCGGCCCCAGGCGACCCTGCGCGATCTCAAAGCCCCGGCCCTCGCCGAGCAATACATTCTCGACCGGGACGCGAACATTCTTGAGCTCGACCTCGCCATGCCCGTGCGGCGCGTGGTCATAGCCATAGACGCTCAACATTCGTTTGATCGTGACCCCGGGCGCATCCATCGGCACCAGGATCTGGCTCTGCTGCGCGTGGCGCTTGGCATCGGGGTTGGTCTTGCCCATCACAATCGCGACCGCACAGCGCGGATCGCCGACGCCGCTCGACCACCATTTGGTGCCGTTTATCACGTAATCGTCGCCGTCGCGGACCATGCGGGTTTCGATGTTGGTCGCATCCGACGAGGCGACCGCGGGTTCGGTCATCAGGAAGGCGGAGCGAATCGTGCCTTCCATCAATGGCTTCAGCCACCGATCCTTTTGCTCGCGCGTACCGTAGCGGTGAAACACCTCCATGTTGCCGGTGTCGGGCGCCGAGCAGTTGAAGCATTCAGACGCCCAGCCGACCTTGCCCATCTCCTCCGCACACAACGCATATTCGAGGTTGGTGAGCTGCGTTCCTTCGAACTCGAAACTGTCGTCGACATGGGTCTGCCCGGAGTGCGGCGGCATGAAGAAGTTCCACAGCCCCTGCGCCTTGGCGATTTCCTTGACGTCCTCGATCACCTGCAGCACTTTCCAGCGCTCGCCATCATGGTGCTGGTCGTCATATTCGGCTTGCCGCGGACGGATCTGTTGATCGATGAAGGTCCTGACGCGGTCCCGAAAATAGGTCTCGCGGTCGCTCAGCGTAAAATCCATCGGGCGTCTCCGTGTGCTCGTTTCGGGGGCCGGTCTAGACCGTACCGACTTTTCGGTAAAGCGCTGCGCAATCCAAGATGGAGGCTTTTTCCGGCGCATATCGAGGTTAGTGAAAAAACACTGTTTGTTCGAAATAGTAGTGCTAAGCTTTGCGCATGAACGATGCGGGGGCAGCGATCGAGGGGGCCGATCGCGACGACGGGGCTGGTACCAAGCGGTTTCGCGCGAAGCGCGACGCGATTCTGGCGGCTGCGGCGGACGCGATCAACGAACAGAGCGCGAAGGGCATGACCTTCGCTGACGTCGCGCGCCGCGTCGGCCTGAACACCACCAGCGTCACCTATTATTTCAAGCGCAAGGAAGACCTCGCGGCCGCGGCGTTCGAACACACGCTCGACTATCTGCTCGTCATGCTCGACGCCGCGATGGAAGCACCGACCCCGCACGATCGCGTCGCGCGCTTTCTCGCGCTGAACTTCGCCCGGCTCGCGCGCGTCGAGCGCGGCGAGGAACGCGCGATGGCGGTGCTGTCGGACCTTCGCGCCACGGTCGAGCCCAATCGCACCCGGTTGATGAGTGGATGGCGCGAGGTATTCCGCCGCACCCGCAATTTGTGGGGCGACGCGCCGACCCGCGCGCACACCGATCTGTACGGCGCGCGCGCGCACGTGCTCCTCGAAAACACGTTCTGGATGTCGGCCTGGCTCCAGCGCTACGAACCTGATCAGCACGCGCGGTGCGAGGCGCGGCTGATGGGCGTGTTCGCGCACGGCATCGCCGCCACCGGATCGAATTGGGCACCGACCATGCTCGATCTCGATCATGAAGAGACCGAGCCGAGCCGGTCGGCGTTCTTGCTCGCGGCCACGCGGCTGATCAACGAACTGGGCTATCGCGGCGCCAGCGTTCAGCGGATCGCGTCCGAGCTCAACGTGACCAAGGGCAGCTTCTATCACCATCTCGACGCGAAGGACGATCTGGTCCTCGCCTGTTATCGCCGCAGCTTCGACACGATCACCGCAGCGCAACAGCGCGCCGACGAATCGGCGGCAAGCTATTGGCACAGGTTGTCGAGCACGATCGCGACGCTGCTCGAGATCCAGTTCGCGGAGCGTGCGCCGTTGCTGCGGACGACCGCGCTGAGCGGACTACCCCACCGTGAACGCGCCGCGATGGTCGATCGGTCGAACCGCATCGCGCGCCGGTTCGCGGGTACGATCATGGATGGCATCGCCGAAGGATCGTGCCGGCCGGTCGATGCGCTGATCGCCGCGCAAGCGCTGATGGCGCTCCAGAACGCGGCGTTCGACATGCGCAAATGGGCGAGCACGATGCCACGTGACCGCGCGATCGCGATGTACGCCTCGACCCTGTTGTTCGGCCTGTTCGACGATCGCGTGCTTGGCTGATCTTGCGGCGAGACGCGCCGGGGTCTAGGCGGCGCAACAATGCGGTCGGCGTCCTACCAGTCTGGATCAGACCGCCGACGCGCACTGTCGCTGGCGTTGACGATCGCGGCGCATATCCTGATTCTGCTGCTATTGTTGCGGCTCGGCCCGGCGTTGCCCGATTTCACCCGACCCGAAGCCCACCCCTTGTCGACCTTCGATGTGATCCCCGCCCCAACCCGGCAGCCACGCGGCGCGAAGAAGCCAGCGGTCAAGCGCGCCAGCGGCGGTGCACCGCGCAAGACCGCGCCGTCGGTCCAGCCCCCCGCCGCCAGCACCCCGCCACCCCCACCGCCGCCGATCGTCCTGCCGCACATGCTCTCACTGTTCGAAGCGGGCGATATTTCGAAGCTTCCCTCGCACCCTGGGGATCGTGCGGGCGCCGATGCAGGAGACGGCAGCAGCGCCGGCAAGGATAGCGGATCGGCCTATGGCCCCGGCGAAGGCCCGGGCGGCGCGCGGCTCTACAACGCCGAATGGCTGACCGAACCGGCCCGCAGCCAGACCGCGCCCTATCTGCCCGCCACGATCGAACAGGGCAGCTGGGGGATGATCGCCTGCAAGACGATCCCCGACAATCGCGTCGACAATTGCCGGTCGCTCAGCGAAAGCCCGCTGGGTTCGGGCATTTCGCGCGGGCTGCGCGAGGCGGCGTGGCAGTTCCGGATTCGGCCCCCGCGGATCGGGGGCAAACCGGTGATCGGCGCCTGGGTCAAGATTCGCTTCGACTTCACCCGGAGCGGCGACCCCTTGGTGGGTGGCCGCCGCGGCTAGGCTGCGGCACGCTTGAGCAGCACGCCCGCACGCCAGTAATGGAAGATCGCCCAGGGCGTTACCCCGGCCATCAGCACCATCGCCCACCGCAGCGATTCCGCGCCCAGCGACGGACGCAACGCATCGCTGATGACGCCGATCGCGAGTGGGCCGAGCCCTAATCCGATCAGGTTGATCACCAACAAGGTGACCGCCGCCCACATCGCGCGCACGCGGATCGGGGCCAGCCCCTGAATCAACGCGAAGGTCGGCCCGAGATAGCTCGACGCGAACAAATACTGGAACCCGTAGGCGACGATCGCGACCGTCGGCGAATCGGTCAGGAAGAAGATCAGCGTGAACGGCAGCGCGCAGCATTTAAGGATCGCCACCATCCAGCTTTGCGCATGAAGGCCGTAGCGCTTCGACACCCAGTCGGCGAGCCGCCCGCCCATAATACCCGAAAACCCCCCGATGATCGCCGCCATCGGTGCCACCACCAACGCGACCCGTTGAATCGAGAAGCCGAGCGAGCGCTGCAGATAGCTCGGTCCGAACGCGGTCAGCGCATAGCCGATCAACGACGTGATCGTGACGGCCATCACCAGATGGAACGCGGCCCGGTTGCGCCACATTCCGACGAACGCGGACCAGGCACCCGGCATCGGGCTCTGGTCGGCGGCGATCTGCGCATCGGACATACCGCGCTTGGGCTCGACGACGAACAGGCGAACGACGACGGCGAGGATAATCCCCGGAATGCCGACCAGGATCATCGCCCAGCGCCAGCCGAAATAGTGCGCGATCGTACCGCCCAGCATCGTGCCGAACCCGCCCCCCAGCACGACCCCGGTCGCGTAGATCGCCATCGCGCTGGCGCGCTTTTCGGGCGGGTAGAGATCGGCGATGATCGAATGGCTCGGCGGGCTCGACCCCGCCTCGCCGACCCCCACCCCGATCCGGAACGCGAGCAGCTGGACGAAATTCTGCGCCAAACCGCACAACGCGGTCATTCCGCTCCAGATCGCGAGCGCGATCGCGATGATGTTGCGGCGGTTGGTCCGATCCGCGAGCCGCGCGACAGGTATCCCGAGCCCGGCATAGAAAACCGCGAATGCGAGCCCCGACAGCATGCCGAGCTGCGCGTCCGACAGATGCAGATCCGCCTTAATCAGCTCGAGCAGGATCGCGAGAATGTAGCGATCCATGTAGCTGAAGAAATACACCAGCGTCAGCAGCAACAGAGTGAGCGTGCGGCGCCGTGCCGCCAATGTCTCGCCGATTTCGGGATGGCTGTCGGCGATACCATTCATACCCATACTCGCTTTTCGAAAACAAAGGCCCCGCCGCGAGCAACCTCGCAGCGGGGCCAGACTCGGTCAACCAATTGTTGGCACCACCGCGTCGATCGTCAGAATTTCTGGGTGAGTGCGCCCTTCAGCGTGAAGCCCAGCGGCGATCCGGTGAACGGATCGTAATTCTGGTCGAGCCGCGCGAACGGCGGATTACGATCGAAGATGTTGAGCGCGGAGATCGACAGGGTAGTCCCGGTCTTGAGTGCCAGGCGGAACGTGGCGTCCATCGTCTTGTAGGCGTCGATGTTCTTGCCCGCGGTGACCGATGCGCCGGCGAGTGCACCGAAGTTCGGCCCGAAGATCGCCGCGCCGCGCTGGTCGGTATAGCCATCGATGTAGTTGAACTGCAGGCGAAGGCTCGCGATCCCGTAGTCGGCCTGCGCATACCAATTGCCCTTGATCTCGGGCAGCGGATAGGCGGTGGTCTGGTAGTTCAGAAGACCGACCGCATCGAACGCGGGTTGCACGACGATCCCTTCGACCGTGATGTCCTTGGTCTTGTAATCGATGACGTAGGTGCCATTGGCACCGACGGTGATCGCCCCCGGCCCGACATCGCCGCGCAGGCTGACTTGCAGATCGAGCCCGGAGGTCGTGACATCAGCGCTGTTGAACACATTAGTGCGCAAACGCTGCACGCCGCCAATGCTGCACACCCCGCCGCTGAAGGTGAAGCGACTAACAAGCCCGGCGTAAGCCGGATTGTTGCAGTTCTGGGAACCCGACGCGCCGAACAACGCACTGACGATACCCTGGATCGGTTCTCCCTCGATCGGTCCCTTCAGCTTGTACTTGAAATAGTCGAGGCTGGCGAAGAATCCGCCGGTCTGGACGATCACGCCGCCACTGTACGTGTCGGCCTTTTCGGGTTGGAGGCTGGGGTTGCCGTTGATATCGACCGCGCGGAACGACGAGCCGATGATCTGGAGCGCGGTGAGGTTCCCCGACAGCTGTTGCGCTGGTGGCCCGCGGAAGGTCGAACCCGCGCCCCCGCGCAGCGCCAACCACGGCGTCACCTGGAATCGAGCACGCGCCTGCGGGTTGAAGGTCGATCCGACATTGCCGCCATAATCCTCATACCGCGCCGACAGCTGTAGGTTGAGCGCGTCGAAGATCGGCACCTGCAACTCGCCGAACAGCGCCTTGACGTCGCCGGATACCGAATTGTTGCGATTGGTGCCCAGGAAACCCAGCGCACCCGTCTGCGGCGCGCACGTCGCGTTGGGATTGAGCGGTGAACCTGGGCACGGGTTCTGCGCAAGGTTGCTCGTCGCGTTGTATACGACCGTATAATCGTTCCGTCGATATTGCGCGCCGATCGCAAAGGCGAGATCGCCGCCGGGCAGGCGGATTCCCGTCTTGCCGCTCAGCACCAGCTCGCCAACGTAGAGTTTCGTGTCGTAACTCACCCGCGGCGTCTGGAAGAAATTGTCGATTGTAGCGATGTCGTTGATCAGCCCCGCCCCTGGGGTGAGGTTAAAACCCGCAGGATTGCGGGTCCCCGCGTAATTTGGGTTGGCCACCTTAGTGGCCCCGTTGGCCGGAACTGCGGTCGAGAACGGGTTGAAGAAGGTACAGCCGTTGGTGCCAGCGAGCGTGGCGAGCTGTGCAGCGCTGAGCCCCGCGCGGGACGCGGTCGAGGCGTAGGCGCAATTCGGCCCGCCAAAGCCCGCCAACGCGTTCTGGAGCAAATCACCGAACGTATCGGTCCCCTCGCTGTCGCGATAATATTGCGAATAGGTGCCGCTCGCGGTCAGGTCGATGCCACTGGTGACCGCATAGCGAAGCTCGCCGGTAAACCGAATCGAATCGGATTCACGCTTCGAAAACGCCGATCCACGATCGTTGCCGGGAACCTGCGCAAACACTGGGTTGCCGCCCAGCAGCGCCGGCCGGAACAGCACCGGAAAGGCGATCGCGGGCGCGAGCGGTACGCCGTTTGCCTGCACGCAGCCGGATGCCGCACCGTAGAGTTGGCAATAGTCGCGGAGCGCGGGCGAATAGGTCGGGATGACGAAGAGCCCTGCGCCCCCGCTTGCGGCGTTGGCGGATGGCGGCAGCGTCGGCAAATACGTCGGCGATGTCGTGATTCGCGTCGAACTATGCCCGTACAGCGCGGTCGCGGTGAACTTCAACTTGTCGGTCAGGTCCGCCGAGAAATCGAGATACGCCTGGTAGCGATCCTCGGGTTCGACCAGATTGCCGAACTGTCCATAATTGTCGAAACACCGATCAACGGTCGCGGTCCCTGGGCCAGCGGCAGTCGACCCTGGCAGGCTTCGGAACCCGCCAAGCCCCGTGCACCCAAGATCGCGAACGAAATTGCCGGTGCCGCCGAACCCAAAGTTCCCCGGATTGCCGCCACCGGTATACCCGCCCTGCGGGTTGTTGGCATAGGGCTGAACCACGAAATCGCGGTCGGTCGTCCGCAGCTCGGAACGATGCTGATACCCGAATGAGGCGAGCATCCTGAACCCGTTGCCGACATGGCCATAGCTGACCGCGCCGCCGTAATCGCCCTGGGAGCCGCGGATATAGCGATAATCGCCGCTGGCGATGAAGCCTTCCTGATCGGTCCGCGTGATGAAGTTGACGACACCCGCGATCGCATCGGAACCATAGGTCGCCGCCGCGCCATCCTTCAACACTTCGACGCGGCCGATCGCACCGGTCGGGATCAGGTTGACGTCGACGATCGGAATGCCGCCGCCGATCGGCACGATCCGCCGCCCGTTAAGCAGCACCAGTGTCCGCTGCGGCCCGAGCCCGCGCAGGTTGACCGAGGCGACGCCCTCATTGCCCTGGCTGCGGCTGTCGAACTGGTTGGCATCGCCGATGACGCCGTTGGAGGTCGGCAGGTTCTTGAGCAGGTCGACCACCGACGGCGCCCCCTGCTTGGCGAGTTCGTCGCCCGAGATGACGTCGACCGGCGCGGCGCCGTCCTCACGCGATCCGCGGATCAGCGATCCGGTCACGATGATATCGGGGCCCGCCGGGGTTGTGATGACATCCCCCTGGTCGGCGGGCAGTTCGGCTTGGGTTGGGGTCGTGTTGCCACCGACCTGCGCCGCGGCGGGTGCCGCGATCCCGCAGGCCAGCACCGAAAACGCGCATGCGACCAGATAGCGTTGCTTGGACATCACCCTCTCCCTGTTGGGCCGGAACACTGTGCGATTCCGTACCCTTGGCTCGAATAGAGCCGGAGCGGGCGTTGCAGTCAAGCAACAAAACCGTAGCAAAACGCCACGGACACGTGGGTGTGGCGAATTGGCCGCAGGTAATTTTATTACGCTTCGGTCCTAAACGATCATTCGAAAAATGACTCAGTCGGCCGCAGGCTCAATAGTCGTTGAGCCGCGCGAAGCGCTCGCGATGATAGGCGGCGTTCCCCCACATCGCCTCGAGCACCGCGGCGCGCTTGAGGTAGAGGCCCGCGTCATATTCATCGGTCATCCCGATGCCGCCGTGGAGCTGGACCATCTCGCGGCTGACGAGCTTCAGCGTCTCCCCGCCGACCGCCTTGGCGAGACTGACCGCCTGGTCGATGTCGGACCGCCCGGCATCGATCGCCTCCAGCGCCGCCTCGACGACCGATCGCATCAGTTCGAGTTCCGTGAACTGCTTGGCCATGCGGTGTTGCAACGCCTGGAAGGTCGACAGCGGTTGCCCGAATTGAACGCGGGTCTTGAGGTAATCGTTGGTCACCGCGAACGCCTGTTCGGCCATGCCGAGCATCTCGGCAGCTAGCACCGCGGTCGCGCGGTCAACTATCTTCTGGGTCAGGTCAGTCCCGCCCAGCCTCGTCGCGGGCGCGTGGTCGAACACGATCTGCGCGTGGCTGCGCGCGTCGGCCATCGTGCGGCTGTGGCGGGTGACGCCCTCGTCGCCTGCAACGAGGTAGAGCCCATCAGCAGCCGCAACAACGAACAGGTCGGCGCTGTCGCCCTCGGCGACAAACTCCTTGGTCCCGCTGAGCTTCCCATCGGCGACCGCGGTTGCAATCGTGGCGGGATCGTGGACCGGACCTTCGTCGATCGCCAGCGTCGCGACCGCGTCGCCGGTCGCGATCTTGCCGAGCCAGTCGTTCTTCGCCGCGTCCGACGATCCCATCGCGATCGCGGTTGCCGCGGGGCCGACCGACGCCAACGGCGAGGCGGCAAGGTTGCGCCCGAGCTGCTCGACGACGAGGCCGAGCGACAGATAACCGAAATCCGATCCGCCATAGGCTTCCGGCACGACGATCCCGCCCCAGCCCATCTGGCCGATCTCGCTCCACGCCGCGCTGTCATAACCCTCGGCAGGCGCAGCGTTGCGCATATTGCGGAACGCGGTGACCGGCGATTCATTGTCGGCCCATTCGCGCGCCATGTCGCGGAGCATCGTCTGTTCTTCGTTCAGGACGGCCATCTATCTTGTTTCCTCATCGAAAAAGGCGGGCGGGGGTCCGTCACTGCCGGCCCCCGCCTCTTCCCTCTCTCCAACCTCTATTGGTGATCGAGCATCCCGAGGATGCGCTTGGCGATCACGTTGTTCTGGATTTCGGTCGACCCGCCATAGATCGACACCGCCTTGCCCCACAGCCAGACCCGGGTCTGGTTGATCTCTTCGGAACTGAAACCCTCGCCTTCCCAGCCGAGCCCGTTCATCCCCATGATCTCGACCCCCAGTTCGGCGCGATCCTGCGTGATCCGCGCGCCGACGTTCTTCATGATCGAGGTCGCGGCGGATGGCCCCTGGTTCGACTTGGCGTCGAGCGCCGCGCGCCGCAGCGTCAGCGCGAACGCGCGCTGGTCCATTTCGTGACGGATGATCCGGCTGCGCAGGTCGGCATCCTTGATCCGACCGTGCTCATCGGCGCCGCGGTATTGCTTGGCGAGCGCGGTGATCCCGTTGCCCGCGTTCATCCGCGCGGCGCTGCCACCGCCGCCCGACAGGCTGTTGCGTTCGTGTTGGAGCAGACGCGTGCCGATCGTCCAGCCCTGCCCCTCCTGTCCGACCAAATTTTCCTTGGGCACTTTCACATTGGTGAAGAACGTCTCGCAGAACGGCGAAAAGCCCGAGATGAGGTTGATCGGCCTGACCTCAACCCCCTCGGCGTGCATGTCGTCGATCAGCAGGAAACTGATCCCGGCGTGCTTCTGCGATTTGTCGGTGCGGACCAGCGCGAAGCATTTGTCCGCCCATTGCCCGCCGCTGGTCCACGTCTTCTGACCGTTGACGAGGTAATGATCGCCCTTGTCCTCGGCGAAAGTCTGGATGTTGGCGAGATCGGACCCCGCATTGGGCTCCGAATAGCCCTGGCACCAGCGCACGTTCCCCATCGCGATGTCGGGGATATATTTCTGCTTCTGCGCATCGGTGCCATATTCGAGCAGCGTCGGGCCGAACATCATCACGCCCATCCCGCCGATCGGATTGAACGCACCGGCCCTGCCCAGTTCCTCGTTCAGCACGCGCGCTTCCGCCGAGGTCAATCCGCCGCCGCCATATTGCTGCGGCCAAGTCGGGACGCCCCATCCCTTTTTACCCATCGCAGTGCGCCAAGCAGTTTCATCGGCGCTCTCGTCGGCCGGGCCCTCGATCGTCGCCATCGCGTTGCCCGCATGTTTCAGCGCGGGAGGAAAATTGGCCTCGATCCAATCACGCGCTTC
The DNA here is from genome assembly GCF_006438955.1 of Sphingomonas oligophenolica. Classification (GTDB taxonomy): domain Bacteria; phylum Pseudomonadota; class Alphaproteobacteria; order Sphingomonadales; family Sphingomonadaceae; genus Sphingomonas; species Sphingomonas oligophenolica_A. The sequence continues at coordinate 238,431 of NZ_RCZK01000006.1, forward strand.
ATGACGGAAGGTATCGAGCGGTTTGGTCGGCGCATCGAGTTCGGCGGCGGTCGCCATGGGGGGTTCTCCTGCAATCTCGAATCTGAATTTCCGGTATGGCTACCAGCCTTGCCACGATTCGGCCGCGCTGCAAAGGGCCGCTCGCGATCCGGTTGGCCTGGATCGGTTGGTGGGTGAACGGGACCGGCCGCTAGTGCTCATGCCCCGGTCGCCGCGACATGCCGACGTCGAGGTGCGACCCCGCGTCGAGCACGAGAATCTCGCCCGTGATCACGCGACTGACCGGATCGAGCAGCATCTCGATCGGCGCCGCGATGTCGTCGGGGCTGGTCGCGAACCCCATCGGCACCCGGCTCGCGATCCGCTCGTTGAGCTTGGCGAAGCCTTCCTCTCCCAATCGCTTTTCGAACCAGCCGGTGCCGACATAGCCCGGCGCGACCGCATTGACCCGGATCGCGGGTGCCAGCACCCGGGCGAGGCTCTTGGTCATCGTCGCGAGCGCACCCTTCGACACGGCGTAGGCGACCGACGATCCGATCCCGAATTCGCCCGCGACGCTCGCGACGTTGACGACCGCGCCCATGTCGCTCGCGCGCAATGCGTCGGCGCAGCCACGGATCATCTGGAACGGCGCGATCGTGTTGAGTCGATAGATGTCGATGAAATCCTCGGCGTCGAGCGCGTCGAGATCCTCGTGATTGGCGAATTTGGTGCGCCCGGCATTGTTGACTAGGAAATCGATCCGTCCGAACGCCTCGGCCGCTGTCTTCGCCAGCGCGCGGCACGCCGAATCCTCGACGATGTCCGCCTGTACCGCGATCGCGCCCTGTCCGACCTCGGCGGCGAGCGCTTCGGCATCGTCCTTGCTCGATGCGTAGTTGATCACGCAATGCACGCCCCGCGCGGCGAGCCTGCGCACTACCGCGGCGCCGATCCCGGTGCCGCCGCCGGTGACGATGGCGACCGCGCCGGTCATCCGGTCCACGGTCATGACTGCGCGCTCGGACGGGCGGTGGCGCGATCATGCCACGCCTTCAGGTGCGGCGCGCCGTCGGGCATCGGAACGCCGACGAAGGCGGCGAAGTCGATCGTCGTCAGCAGCACGATGTCGGCGATGGTGTAGCGTTCGCCATCCAGCCAGTTGCGGTGGTCGAGCGCAGCATCGAATTCGCGCATCGCCGCGACGACACGCGGGCGCTGGCTCTCGCCGAAATCCTTGTACTGATGCGCGACGACGCGCGCCGTGTACGGATGGGTGTGGACCCACACCATCGCGAGTGGCGTCATCAGCCGCAATTCGATCCGGCGGGTCCACATATCGACCGCCGCGATATTCTGCGCGCCGAACCCGAATAGCGGGGGATCGGGGTGCAGCGCTTCGAAATACCGACAGATCGCGACGCTTTCGGTCAGCACGCTCTGGTCGTCGAGCGCGAGCGCGGGAGTCTGCCCCAGCGGATTGACCGCGAGGTACGCATCGCCCTTGTGCTCGCCCGCGGGGATCGAGACCTGCGCCATCGGCACGCGGATTCCTTTTTCGGCGAGGAAGATGCGCACCCGGCGCGGATTGGGTGCGGGCATCGCACTATCGTAGAACAGCATCGGGCTCTCCGCCTTTTGGTTTTTCGAATGTTGCGTATGGCATTCGCCGGGACGTTCGCCTAGCGCTGTCGGCATGACGACCGCCACCGATATGCTCGCGCGCGATTTCGCGACCCTGCCCGACCTGATCGCCACCCACGCCCGCGACCTCGGCGCGAAAACCGCGGTTGCGGACGAGGACGGTAGCATCAGCTATGCCGATCTCGACGCCGCGATGGACCGTATCGCCGCGGCGCTACAGCGCGACGGAATCGCGCCCGGCGCGGCGATTGCCATCGTCGCGGCGCCATCGATCGACTATGCCATCGTCTTTCTCGGGGCGTTGCGCGCGGGGGGCGTCGCCGCGCCGATCGCACCCTCGGCGACGCCCGCGTCGATCGCCGCGATTATCGCGGATTGCGGCGCGCCGATCGTGTTCGTCGACGCCGCCAATGCCGCCGCGCTGGCCGGACAGGACATCGCGGCGCGTATCGTCGAATTCGACCGGACCTTCGCCGACTGGATCGCCCCAGAAGGCGCGACCCCGGCGGCGGTCGCGATCGATCCCGCGGACGGCTTCAACATCATTTACAGCTCGGGCACCACCGGCACCCCCAAGGGAATCATCCAGAGCCACGCGATGCGCTGGTCGCACATATCGCGCAACGCCGCGGCGGGGTTCGGCGAGGCGGTGACGATGATCGCAACCCCGCTCTATTCGAACACGACGCTAGTCAGCTTCCTGCCGACCTTGGGGTGGGGCGGCACCGTGGTGCTGATGAAGAAATTCGATGCGCACCGCTATCTGGCGCTCGCAGAGCGCCATCGCGCGACGCACACGATGCTCGTCCCCGTGCAATATCAACGGATCATGGCACTCGCCGATTTCGACACATTCGCCCTGTCGAGCTTCCGCCTCAAGACCAGCACCAGCGCACCGTTTTCGGCGGCGCTCAAGGCGGATGTGCTAAAGCGCTGGCCCGGCGTGCTGATCGAATATTACGGCATGACCGAAGGCGGCGCGTCGACCGGGCTCAACGCCACCGAACACCCGGACAAGCTCCACACCGTCGGCGTGCCGTTGCCCGGGCACGAGATGCGGCTGATCGACGACGATGGCAACGAGGTCACACCCGGCGAAATGGGCGAGGTCGTCGGGCGGGGACCGACGATGATGACGGGCTATCATGGCCGCGCGGAGGCGACCCGTGACGCCGAATGGCACGACGCCGACGGCAACCGCTATATCCGTCATGGAGACGTCGGGCGGTTCGACGACGATGGCTTCCTGATCCTGATGGACCGCAAGAAGGATCTGATCATCTCGGGCGGGTTCAACATCTACCCCACCGATCTCGAATCGGTCCTGGCAGGGCATGAGGCGGTCGGCGATTGCGCGGTCGTGGGGGTACCGAGCGAAGCATGGGGCGAGACCCCGGCCGGCTTCTACGTGGTCCGCCCCGGCTTCGAACATGAAGATGCCGGCGCGATCATGGCGTGGGCCAACGCGCGGCTGGGCAAGACTCAGCGGCTGGCGCAGCTCCACCGCATCGACGAGATGCCGCGCAGCGCGATCGGCAAGATCCTCAAACGCGAACTGCGCGATTCGCTGGCAGGAATGGTGGCATGACCAGCCTCAAAGCCGCCCTCGATGCGCTCGAACCGATCGACGGCGGATGGCGCGGATCGATCCCCGACGGCTGGCTTCAGGGGCGCACGGCCTATGGCGGATTGTCGACCGCGCTCGCGCTTCATGCTGCGCAGCATTCCGACGCGGATCTGCCCCCGCTGCGGTCGGCGCAAGTCGCGTTCATCGGGCCGCTGTCAGGCGACGTCACGATCCGCGCGACGCGGCTGCGGCGCGGGCGCAATGCCGCCTGGGTCCAGGCCGATGTCGCAAGCGAGGCAGGGCTCGGGCTGCGCGCGACGTTCGTCTTCATGGGCGCGGTGGCGTCCGCGGTCGATCATCAGGTCGGCGCGGCACCCGATTTTCCGCCGCCTGCCCCGGACACGAAGATCTATAACGGTTTCCCCGGCGTCTCCTTCACCCGCAATTTCGACTTGCTCGACCGACGCGACGAGCTCGGCCCGACCGAATGGCTCCGCTGGGTCCGTCTGTCCGACCGCGACGGGCTCGATCGGATGGTCGAGCTGGTCGCGATTGCCGACTGCCTGCCCCCTGCCGCGCTGAAGCTCGTTGGCGGCCCCGCCCCCGTCAGCTCGATGACGTGGCAGCTCAACCTGCTCGGCCCAGCGCCGGTCACGACCGACGGCTGGTGGCTGCTGCGCGCCGCCACCGACTATGCCAAGGATGGCAGCTCCAGCCAGACGATGGCGATCTGGAATACCGATGGCACGCCGATCGCGGAGCAGATTCAGAGCGTCGCGATCTTCGCCTGACCGTCTGCGACATGTTGCGACATTTCTGTGCGTGGCTGACATAGATCGGCGACAGCGCGCGGTCATAACCGTCATCGTCCGGTCGGGATGTCCCCTGCCGTCACGGAGACTGTTTCCATGCGTAAGACCATTTTGATCCTGTCGCTTGCCGCCTCCGCGCTCGGCGCTACGGCGTGCAGCGCGCAGGCGACCCAGACCAACCAGACCAACCAGGCCGATACCGCCGAGCACGGCCATGGCCATCGCGGCGCGATGATGATGCGCGCCGATACCAACCGCGACGGCGTCATCACCCGCGCCGAGGCGATCGCCGCAGCCGATGCGCGCCTCGATAAGCTCGACACCAACCATGATGGAACGGTCACCGCCGACGAGATGGCAGCGCGACGCGCTGCGATGCGCGAACGGATGGCGGCGCGCGGCATGACCCTGCCCGACGGCGCGACGCGGGGCATGGGTCGTCACCGCGATCGCGATGGTGATGGCATCATGACCAAAGCGGAGGCGGAGGCGCACGCCGCCACCCGCTTCGACCGGATGGACGCCAACCACGACGGCAAGCTCGACAAGACCGAACTCGCCAACCTCAGGGAAATGCGCCACCTTCGCCACGACAAGATGCGCGGCGGCGACATGCCCCCGCCGCAACCCACCGACAATCAGTGACCGCCACGCCGGGCGGGATACCCCTACCCCGCCCGGCACCCCCGCCTCTTCTCACCAGGCCCCGCCATGCTACAGCCAGACGCCATGGGAGATCAGCCGCACCTGCTGCTCGTCGACGACGAGCGTTCGATCCGCGAGCCGCTGGCGCAGTATCTGACCAAACAGGGTTTTCGCATCACCCAGGCGGGCGACGCCGAAAGCGCGCGGACGCGGCTCGCCGCCTATGCGATCGACCTCGCCATCGTCGACATCATGATGCCCGGCGAAGACGGCCTCAGCCTGTGCCGCCACATCGCCGCGACCAGCGACACTCCGGTGATCTTGCTCACCGCCAAAGCGGAGGAGACCGACCGGATCGTCGGGCTCGAAATGGGCGCCGACGATTATGTCGTGAAGCCGTTTTCGCCGCGCGAACTTGCCACCCGCGTCAAGGTGGTGCTGCGCCGCCTGACCGCGGGCGGCGCGCGCCAGCATGCGCCCGAAAGCGGCAGCTACGCCTTTGCGGGCTGGGTCCTCAAGACCGGCGAGCGCGCGCTGATCGATCGCGACGGCGTGTCGGTGCCGCTGTCGAGCGGCGAGTATAATTTGCTGCTCGCGCTGGTGACCAGGCCCCGCCAGGTGCTGACGCGCGATCAACTGCTCGACCTGACCCAGGGACGCGAGGCCGCGGCGTTCGATCGCGCAATCGACAACCAGGTCAGCCGCCTGCGCAAGAAGATCGAACTCGACGTCCGCAACCCCGATATCATCAAGACCGTCTGGGGCGGCGGCTATACGCTGGCCGCCGAAGTGACGCGCTTGTGAGCTTCGCCCCATGAGCGTCGTACCGTGAGGCTCTGGCCGCGCAGCCTCGCGGGACAGATGGCGCTGCTCGTCGCGCTCGCGCTGTTCGTCGCGCAGGCGATCAATTTCGGGCTGCTGCTCCGCGAACGCCGCGCGTTCCTGCTCGAACAGGTGACCGGCCCCGCGATCACCCGCGTCATCGACGCGATCGAGCGCACCGCGCAGGGCCGCGGGCCGGTGGCCGACCGCGGCCGCGTCCGCCGCCTCCCCGTCAACCCGGTGACGCCAGCGATGCGCGCGCAACCGTCGATCGAGGCGGCGCTGCGCGAGGGGCTCGTTGACAGCGGCGTCGCGGTCGGGCGGATCGCCGCCGGCGTCCATCCGATGGACCCGCGCCACCGGCCGTTTCGTGGCCTGCGCGGTCGTCGTGCGGAACGGTTCGCGCGGGTGACCGACGAGCTGCTGATCGCGGTCGAACAGCCGGGGCAAGGTTGGCTGGTCGTCCGCTCGCCATGGCCGCGCCGCGACCTGTCGCTGATCTGGCGGCTGATCGGCCAAACGCTGATCCTCTACGGCATCGTGCTCCTCCCGGTATTGTGGATCGGGCGGCGCATCTCGCGACCCCTCGCCGAATTGACGCTGGCCGCCGAACGCTTCGGTCCGGGCGATGGCGGCGAGCCCGTTTCTGAAAGCGGCCCGCACGACGTCGTCCGGCTGATCGCGGCATACAACGCGCTGCGGCTGCGCGTCGTCGCGATGCTCGACGAAAAGGACCGCATGCTCGGCGCGATCGGGCACGACCTCCGGACTCCGCTCGCGGCGCTGCGCGTCCGGATCGAATCGGTGGAGGACGAGACCGACCGCGCCCGGATGGCGGACACGATCGCGGAGATGAACCGGACGCTCGACGACATCCTGTCGCTCGCCCGGCTGGGCCGCCCGAGCGAGGCGCTGATCGAGACAGACCTTGCCGCGCTGGTCGACGCGGTGGTCGAGGATTTCCGCGATCTCGATGCCGATGTCACCTTCGTCGATGGCGAACGATTGCCGATCCGGCTGCGCCCGTCACTCATGCGGCGCGCGGTGCGCAACCTGATCGAAAACGCGATCAAATATGGCAAATCGGCGGTGGTACAGGTCACGTCGTTCGCGGACCGGATCGAAATCAGCGTGACCGATCGGGGTCCGGGAATTCCCGAAGACAAGATGGCGGCGGTGTTCGACGCGTTCACCCGGCTGGAGACATCGCGCAATCGAGAGACCGGCGGAATCGGCCTCGGGCTGGCACTCGCGCGCGCGATCGTTCGGGAAGCCGGGGGCGACGTTCATCTCGCCAACGCGCCCGCTGGCGGACTGATCGCGACGATCACGCTCCCGCGCGCGCGCCAGTCAGGTTAATCGGCGCGCCGTCCGCGCTGTCGGGCCGCCTGTTCCCCCGCCGCGATCAGCCGCCGCCCGGTTTCGATCGCCGCGTCGCTGGTCATCGCGATCGCGACGCCGTCGGGACCATCGAGCATCACCGTCCCGGATTCGGCGACGGCGACACCCGGCATCGTCTCGGGCACGATCGGCTTGATAGGGTCGGACACGTCAGCGCTCCTGTGCCGCGGGGGGGTCACCGTACAGATAATCGGGGTCGAATTCGGCGAGCCGCGCCAGCCGCACCGGGTCGGCGATCTCCACCGCCCCATGGCGAAACGACATCAACCCATCCTCGCGCAACCGCCGCAGCGTGCGATTGACGTGGACGCCGGTGAGCCCGGTGGCCTCCGCCAGGTCCGCTTGCGTCAGCGGGAGCGTGAACCGATGATCCTCGGACAGCCCCACCATCGCCAGACGAGCGTCGATTTCGCAGAAGAAATGCGCGACGCGGCCCACCGCCCCCAGCCGACCCAGCCGGAATATCCACTCGCGATGCATCGCGGCGTCGAGCAACGTGGAGTACCAGAGCATGCGCGTCAGATGCGGGCTGTCCGTGCCAATCCGCGCCAGCGTCTCATGCTCGTAGGTGCCGATCTCGACGGGTCCCAACGAGGCGACATCATGATCGAGCCGCTTCATCGGAAACGCATGAAGATCGACGAAATCGCCCGGGACATGGAGCGCGACCAACTGCCGGTGGCCCTCGCGATCATCCATGTATCGGCAGATGTAGCCCGAGATCAGATAGGTGCTGACATTGATGTATTCGCCGCGCCGAACGATCGCCGTGCGCGGGTCCACCGTGCGAGTCCTGCTCATGGCCGAATCCAGCGTGACCAATTCAGCTCGAGACATGCGATCTCGCCCGCGGCCAGCCAGGAACCGATAAGTGATCAGGTCGGTCTCGGCTGTTCCGGCGCCACCCTGACCGCCCGACAGCGATGCAACGACATTCCCGCTCATATAAGCCCAACAACCTCGTGCCGGCTTGGTTCCGCCCGCGAAACGATCACGGACCGTCACCCCAGGCCAACCGCACGTTCACGGCGCAGGTCGACGCACTCACCAAGCTACGCAGCAGCGGCAAGCAGGTCGTCGAGCATCGCCACGTCTATGTTGCCGAAAGAGGGTAAGCCATTGTCGCAGAGCAGTTCCACCACCACGGGGGGTCCGGGACGGACCTTTCGCCACTCAACCCCATGAACAAGGCGCACGCGGCTCCACGCTGCTTAGCCAAAACAAGGGCGGGAACGGCGTGCCAATCCCCGGCGATGAAGGGGCGAGCGCGGTGCAGGCTACATAGGGGAAAGGCGAGCGGGGCACCGATGGGTAATAGGAACGCGTGGAAGCACGGGGCGCGATCTGGTGAGATGGCAATGATCCGGGCGCTGGTGCGGTCCCTGACCGAATAGCCGAGCGTCCAATGTCGCAGTTACGCGCGCGCTAGTTTCCCTCACCATCGCGCACGCGCGCGAGACCGTCTTGATACCGGCACGGTGGTTGCGCCAGTCGTGACGATACGGTCACACGTCAACCGTTGCGACATCGTCACAGTTGACGGTCACTGAAACGCTACGCCACATAAGCTTCCTGCTGGATGGACGCACGGTGTGAGAGGTGGCTCCGGTCGTCTGCACAGGCTCGCGGCTTGGATAAGTGGATCGCCGCTGGTTGATCATGCCGCTGCGAGAAGCGGCTGGTCGAAGTATATCTGGTCGGGCGTGCGGCCGCCAAGAGCTGAGTGCGGCCGGATGCCATTATAAAATGCGAAGTATCGGCCGATGCCGGCGCGGGCCTCGGGGACCGATGCGTAGGCGTGCAGATATACCTCCTCGTATTTCACCGAGCGCCAAAGGCGCTCAACGAACACGTTGTCGCGCCAGCAGCCCTTGCCGTCCATACTGATGGCG
>NZ_RCZK01000007.1 GCF_006438955.1 Sphingomonas oligophenolica
CATCAGTATGGACGGCAAGGGCTGCTGGCGCGACAACGTGTTCGTTGAGCGCCTTTGGCGCTCGGTGAAATACGAGGAGGTATATCTGCACGCCTACGCATCGGTCCCCGAGGCCCGCGCCGGCATCGGCCGATACTTCGCATTTTATAATGGCATCCGGCCGCACTCAGCTCTTGGCGGCCGCACGCCCGACCAGATATACTTCGACCAGCCGCTTCTCGCAGCGGCATGATCAACCAGCGGCGATCCACTTATCCAAGCCGCGAGCCTGTGCAGACGACCGGAGCCACCTCTCCGAGCCGATCGAGTGGCTCACCGATAACGGGAGCTGTTACACCGCACGCGATACCCGCGCGTTCGCCCGCGACATCGGGCTGATCCCGCGCACCACGCCGGTCAGCAGCCCGCCGTCGAACGGCATGGCGGAGGCGTTCGTCCGCACGCTGAAGCGCGATTACGTCCGCGTGAACCCAAGACCGGATGCCAGGACCGTCATCGAGCAGCTGCCCGGCTGGTTCGCCCATTATAACGACGTGCATCCGCACCGCGCTTTGCGCTACCGATCACCCCGCGAGTTCATCGCGAAAACCTGCGAGGCTCTGTCAGGCCTTTAGGGGGCAACAACAGTCTAAGGCACGTCCGACTTTTTGTAGGAAAGCCTTACACATGTCTTACACACTTACACAAAACCTTACACAAAAATCCATTTTTTAGAATAAATCGCTTAATATCAAACACTTAAGGTAGTCTCGACCTACTCAAAATCCGGTTCCGAGAGGAGTGTGGGTTCGATTCCCACCGCCCGCACCATCGGTTTTCTTGGGTGGTCGAACCCCGTCGTGGCCATCGCCGGGCGCCGAAGTGCCACCAGACTCCTCTACTTCAGCGCCGCCAGCAGATCGTCGACGGCGACGTGCGCGAACGTCGTGAAACTGTCGGCGACGCCGTAGGGCAGCAGGAGTGTGCGGTCCTGAACCAGGCCGCCGCAGCTGTAGACAACGTTGGGGACATAGCCGTCGCGCTCCTTGGGGCTGGGATGGACCAACGGCAGCGCCATCCGGCCGAGCACCTTTGCCGGGTCGCGCTTGTCGAGCAGCGCGGCGCCGATGCAATAGTTGCGGACCGACCCGACGCCGTGGGTCAGCACCAGCCAGCCTTCGTCGATTTCGATCGGTGATCCGCAATTGCCAATCTGGATGAACTCCCAGAAATATTCGGGTGCGAGGATCACATCGCCGCCCTCCCAATGGGTGAGACTGTCCGAATAGAGCAGCCGCAGGTTCTCGTTGTCCTGTCGCCCGAGCATCGCATAGCGACCGTCGATCTTGCGCGGGAAGAGCGCCATGCCCTTGCCCGCAGCGGCGTCGCCGGTCATTCGGCGCAACGTCATCGATCGGAACCCGTCCGCCTCGAGCAACTCGCTGCGCGCGGTCGATCCGTCGTACGCGGTGTAGGTGCCAAGGTGGGATACGCGCCCGTCGTCATCGACGAAACGGCAGAGGCGGACATCCTCGACTCCGCGCGCCTGGCTGGCGGTGATGGGGAACAGGATCGATTCGGAGATGTCGCGACTGGCTTCGCAGTTCACGCGGATCACGCCATCCTCGAAGTCGTCGTGGCGCTCGATCCGCGGTCCGACCGCGATCGGGCTTGGTTCATCGACCACGAACCCCCCCGCGGGATCCCACAGTCCGGTGCGGAACGTGACCGAGGACAAATGGCCCTCGCCGATCCCGCGGAGCGACAGGATGAAGCGGATGCCGCCGTCCGGTACGCCGTCCTGATCGGGGTGTGCGATCATGCTGGGATTGAACAGTGCAGCGGACTCAAATGCATATTCTTCGGAGAAATACGCGCCGATCAACATGGCGCGGTCGAGATCGACCGAGGCGCAATCGCCGGTGTCCTTGATCTCGGCGAAGCGTCGCAACACGGTGTCGTCGGCGTCGTGGTGGCGATCGCGCAAGTTGGCCATGATCCGGGCGAGTTCGGCGTATAGCGCATCGTCGTCGAGCGATTTGATCCGGTCGGCGATCCGTTCGGGGCGAGACTTGACCTGGTCGTCGAATCCATCGGGGTCGGAAAGATCGAACGGGCGAATCACCGTCCGTGCCGCATCGGGGCGGAGGATCAGCGCGGAGTGGGTCATGATGTCGGTGCCGATTGGCATGCTTTTCTCCTGGGGCGGGCGCGCCAGCTCGATCACTGTACGATCGAGGCGCCGCGATGGTTACGCACGGATGGCGACGATCTCGATCGCGTCGTCGCGACCGTTGAAGGGCATGGCGTCCCCGACCTCCGCTCCGATCAGTGCACGCGCCAGCGGGGCGGAAAAGGCGATCCGGTCCGCCTTGGGATCAGCCTCGTCGTCGCCGACGATGTGGATCACGCGCGGCTTGCCCATCAGCCGGATGTCGACGATCGAGCCGAATCCGATGCTGCCGTCGGCGGGCGCGAGAGTCTCGGCCGCCGTCGCGCGCCGGGTCTTCCAATAGCGTAGATCGCGCTGGATCGGCTTCGCGCCGTCATCGTCCAATCCGGCCAATGCTGATTCGAGTGCGGCGATCCGCGCGTCGATCAACGCCCGACCGTGCGCGGTGACCAGATTGGGACCGGTCGGGATCGGGATTTCGAATTTGGGCTCGAGATGCTCTTCATCGCTATCCCGGCGAAACGCCACGCTCATCATCGCTACCTTCAAAACTGTGCCAGAGCCGGACAGGCGCGGCTTAACCTTCTTTGTCGCTGGTCGAAATCGTCAACAAATCGTTAAGCTCCATCATGACCAGACGATTAGTTCTTACCAACGAAGCCGCCCGCCATCCTTTCCGCGTGACGCTGCCCCCGCCGATCGTGGCGCGCGCGCACGCCAGCGACGACAACGACTGGAAGCTCTTCGCGCTGAGCTTCGCGGCCTTCTTCACCTGCTTCTATACGTTCATCTGCTAGTCGCAGGCCAGGTGAAGGCGCTGCGCCAGCCAAGCCGCGATCAGGCACATACCGGCAACGACGAACAGCATGTTTTCTGGGGAGACGCCAAGCGCGGTGATCCCAATCACCGCGAGCGCGCCGACGACCATCGCGCCTGAATTGACGACATTGTTCGCAGCGACCGTCCGCGCGGTGTGATCGCGGGTCACCGTCGTCGTCAGGAAGGCGTAGAGCGGCACCACGAACATGCCGCCGGTTACCGCGATCGCCAATAGCGACAGCATGATCGGAATCGCGCGTGGCTGCGCGACGAATTCGGTCCAGTCGTACAAATGCCCGGGTTCGGCGGGAATCCACAGCCGTACCAAGAGCGAGAACAGCACGACGCTGATCCCCATCGCGATCACCGAGGCGGGGGCATATTTAGCAGATATCTTGCCGCGCAGCAGCGTGTTGATGACGACCGAGCCGATCGCAATCCCGATCGACAGCGTCGCCGTGAACAGGCTCGCGACCTCCTGCGTCGTCGTGAGCACGTTCTTCACGAGCGGCGGGAAGATGATGATCAGCACCGCGCCGATCGTCCAGAAGAAGCTGATCGAGAGGATGGCGAGGAATAGCCGCGGGATGTGCATCGTCGCGCTGATCAACCGCCACGAGGCGGTGAACGGGTTCCAGTTGATCGTCAGATGGGGGCCTTCGCGCGGGGCGGGGGCGACCTCGCGGCCGCTGAACCAGCCGATCCCCGCGACGAGGAGCACCCCGATCGCGGCCGCCTCGACCGAAATATATCCGGCTAGGATCGTCCCGAACAGGATCGCGATATAGGTGCCCGCCTCGACCAGTCCGGTCGCACCCAGCACGTCGCGATTGGGCAGATGCTGCGGCAGGATCGCGTATTTGATCGGCCCGAAGAACGTAGAATGCATACCCAGCAGGAACACGCAGCCGAACATCATCACGATTCCGGCATAGCTGTGCCCGGACTGCGCGAGCATCAGCCCGCCCGCGCCGACGAGCATGATGCCGATCTCCGCCGTTTTCACGATGCGGATGATCCGCGCCTTGTCGTGGCTGTCGGCGAGTTGCCCCGCGAGCGCGGAGAACAGAATGAAGGGCAGCGTCGACAGGACGGTCGCGACGCCGTTGAACACCTGTTCGGTCGCGGGGTCGTTGAAGATGCGGTAGGTCGCGAACAGCACCATCGCCTGTTTGAACAGATTGTCGTTGAACGCACCGAGAAATTGCGTCGTGAACAGGGGCAGGAACCGGCGTTGCTTCAGCAACCCCAACGCATTCAACATGATCGCAAACGGCCTCGATCGTGGCAGTGACGCGGCGGCATAGCCGAGTGGCGCGGACAGCGCCAATGACAAAGCCGGTTCCACCGCGCGATGGTCGGGAGTAGGGGAAGGCGATGCTGACGCTTCCCAACCTGTTGACGCTTTCGCGGATCGTTGCGGTACCGCTGCTCGTCGCGCTGCTATGGTGGCCGCGGTGGGAGGCGGGATTCGGAATCGCCTTTGCGCTCTATTGCCTGATGGGGCTGACCGATTATTTCGATGGCTATGTCGCGCGCGCGCGCGGCACGGTGTCGAAGCTCGGCCAGTTCCTCGATCCGATCGCGGACAAGATCATGATCGCGGCGGTCATCCTGATGCTGGTCGGCACCCGCCACGACGATCTGGCGCTGATTACCGGGGTCAACCTGATCGCGGCGCTGATCATCCTGCTCCGCGAGATCGCGGTGTCGGGGTTGCGCGAATTCCTCGCCGGGCTGCAGGTGTCGCTGCCGGTGTCGAAGCTCGCCAAATGGAAGACGACGTTGCAGCTCGTCGCGTTCGGGGCGTTGATCCTGGCGGGCGCATTGCCCGCGATTTGGTGGGTCAAGTCGGTCGGACTCGTCTGCCTGTGGGGCGCGGCGGTGCTGACGTTGATCACCGGCTGGGATTATCTCCGCGCCGGTCTGCGGCACATGGATTGACGCGATGCGGGTACGATTGCTCTATTTCGCCTGGGTGCGCGAACGGATCGGACGGGGCGAGGAGGACGTCGATCCACCCGCGTCGCTCGCCAGCGTCGCGGATTTGGTCGATTGGCTTGCGACGACGCGCGGCGCGGGTTATGCCGAGGCATTCGGGGATCGCCATCGGTTGCGCGCCGCGGTCGACCAGCGGTTTGTGCCGCTGACCGCGGCGATTGGCGCTGCGCGCGAGATCGCGCTCTTTCCGCCGGTAACGGGCGGATGATCCGGATCGCGGTCGGGCCGGAGCCGATCGACATTGCCGCGGAAATGGAACTGGTCGAGGCCGGGGAGAACGGCGCGGTCGCGACGTTTACCGGGTTGGTGCGCAGCGACGACGGGGTTTCGACGCTGGAGCTAGAGCATTATCCGGGTGCGACCGAGGCCGCGCTGGCGGAGGTAGCGGCGGCGGCAACCGAGCGATGGTCGCTGGCAGCGGCGACGATCGTCCATCGGGTCGGCCCCATGCGCCCGGGCGAGCGGATCGTGTTCGTCGCGACCGCCGCGGCGCATCGCGGCGCCGCGCTGGACGCGTGTGCCTATCTTATCGATCGGCTCAAAACCGACGCGCCGTTCTGGAAGCGCGAAACGCGCGGAGCCGAGCCGCGGTGGGTGGAAGCGCGCGCCGCGGACGATCAGGCCGCGGCGCGCTGGAGTGTCGATTAGCCGAGCGTCGGGATCAGCACGCCGTTGACGACGTGGACCATGCCGTTCGACTGGCGCACGTCGGCGGTCTGGATGAAACTGACATTGCCGGTCGCGCTGGTCAGTTTGACCGCGCTGCCTTCCATCGTGGCGGTGATCGGCTGGCCCGCCACGGTCGTCAGCGTCGCGGAACCGCCGCCATCCTTGATCATCTTCATCAGCATCGCCGACGTGATCGTGCCGGGAACGACGTGATAGGTCAGGACCTTGACCAGCGACGCCTTGTTCTCGGGCTTCAACAGCGTGTCGACCGTACCGGGGGCGAGCAGGCCGAACGCGTCGTTGGTCGGGGCGAAGACGGTGAAGGGGCCAGGCCCGGACAGCGTGTCGACGAGCCCCGCGGCCTTCACCGCGGCGACCAGCGTCGTGAGATTCGGCGCGGCGGAAGCGTTCTCGACGATCGTCTTGGTCTGGATCATCGCGGCACCCCCGACGGTGGGGTTGCCCGCGGGGGTCATCGTCGACGCCTTGGTGCTGGCACTCGTGTTGCTCGACATCGACGCAGGCGCGGCCATGTCGTCGTTCATCGTGCTGCAGCCAGCCAGCGCGAGCGCGGCAGCGGCGGTCGTGATCAAAAAGGGCGCGCGAGTCATCGAATATCTCCTGGTGGTGGTTCGGGTCTTGCGGGAGATACGGTTCACACCCGGAATAGTTTCAGTTCGGCCCTTGTCGCGGTGCCGTCGCCGAGATCAGCGCGCTGCCGCCAGCGCGGTGGCGAGCAGCTGGAAATCGCGTTCGCGCGGGCTTGCACGCCGCCATACCAGCGCGATCCGGCGCACCGCGTTGGCGGCGTCGAGCGGGCGCGCCTCGATCCCGGTATGATCGAGGATGCCCGCCTCGATTGCCATTTCGGGCAGCATCGTCATGCCCAATCCATTGTCGACCATCTGGACGATGGTATGGAGCGAGGTGCCCATCATCGTCGCCTCGGCGCGCAATTCGGGTCGGTTGCACGCGGCCAGCGCATGATCCTTGAGGCAATGCCCATCCTCGAGTAGCAGCAGCCGACTCTCGTCGATCGCCGCTGCAGGGATCATCGGCGCGGGGTTCGCCATGTCGGCGGGCAGGTAGGCGACGAACAACCGGTCCTCGAACAATGTCGCGCTCGCGATGTCGCCGCAGGAATAGGGGAGCGCGAGCAGCACGCAATCGGTTCGCCCGCTGTGCAGGCCGTCGCACGCCGCGGCGCTCGGCTCTTCGCGCAGGAACAGGCGAAGATCGGGATAATCCTGCCGTAGTCGGGGCAGGATGCGCGGTAGCATGAACGGCGCGATCGTCGGGATCACGCTCATCCGCATTTCCCCCGATAGCGGGCGCCCCGCGGCGCGCGCCATGTCGCCGAGTTCTTCCGCTTCGCGCAGCACCCGGCGCGCCTTGTCCGCGATCCGGTCGCCGAGCGGGGTGAACCGTACGACGCGGCGGGTCCGTTCGACCAGCACCACGCCGACCAGCGTTTCGAGTTCGCGCAGCCCCGCCGAAAGCGTCGACTGGGTCACGAAACACGCCTCCGCCGCCCGCCCGAAATGACCGTGTTCGCGCAGCGCGACGAGATAGTGGAGCTGTTTCAGCGTGGGCAGATAGGTTGCGGCCATATGGACTCGTAATCGGTAAAGTCGATTTGTAGATGTTGATATTGTAATTCGGTTGATCAAAACACCGCGCGGTATAGGCCGAACAGGCTGGTGATGGTCAGGACCGTGCCTACCATTAGCAACAGCCGTTTGGGCCGCACGCGCTTTGCCAGCATCGCCCCGAACGGCGCGGCGACGACCCCGCCTATTAGCAGCCCCACCGTCGCGATGGTGAACGCCCGCCACCCCAATTGGGTGATGAAGGTAATCGAGATCGTGGCGGTCAGGAAGAATTCCGCGGTGTTGACCGTGCCGATGGTGGTTCGCGGCGAGGCACCCTGGAATAGTAGATTGCTGGTGACCACCGCCCCCCAGCCGCCGCCCCCCGCGGCGTCGAGGAAGCCGCCGATAAACCCGAGCGGCTCGACGACACTCGGCTCGCGCGCCTGCGGCGGATAGCGCCATGCGCGCCAGAGAAGGTACAGCCCTATGGCGGCGAGATAGGCGAGGATAAAAGGCTTGGCGATACTGGCGTCGATGTTCGACAGGACATAGGCACCGAGCACTCCACCGACGACGCCGGGGATCACCAGCCGCATGAACAGTTGCCAGTTGACGTTGCGGTGCAGCGTGTGGCTGATCCCGGAGATTGCGGTCGTGAACGTCTCGACCGTGTGGACTCCCGCCGAAGCAGCAGCCGGGGGAACCCCGATCCATAGCAGCATGGTGTTCGAGATGACTCCGAACGCCATTCCCAACGCGCCGTCGACGACCTGCGCGGCGAAGCCGACGGCGACGAACGGGAGCAGGCTCGATAGATCGAAACTGGCGAGATCGGGCATGGATCGTCTCCGCTATCCATCCAGATGCTGACGCGCCGCGCTAATTCCTACAAGATAGATAGACTTTACCGAGCCGGTTTTGCGACCGAGTGCTCCTAGAATTCGCCAAACTGAATTCCTAGATCGTCGTTTCGTACGAGGGGAATGCCACATGGCAAGCCGGTTGATTACCTATCTCGATTCGATTCGCGCACGCGATCCGGCCCCGCATTCGCGCGCGGAGGTGCTCACCTATCCCGGCGTCTGGGCATTGGGCTGGCACCGGATCGCGCACCGGCTGTACCGGAGGCGACTGTTCCTGCTCGCGCGGATCGTGAATCATTTCGCGCGCGCGACGACCGCGATCGATATTCATCCCGGTGCGACGATCGGCCGCAATTTCTTTATCGACCACGGTTTCGTCGTCATCGGCGAGACTGCCCATATCGGCGATGACGTGACGATTTATCAGTGCGTGACGCTGGGTGGCACCAGCCCCGACAACGGCATCGCGGGCAAGCGGCATCCAACGCTGGCGGACGGCGTCATCATCGGGTCGGGCGCGCAGGTGCTTGGGCCGATCACGGTCGGCCGGCGGGCGCGGGTCGGCGCCAATGCGGTGGTGACCCGCGACGTGCCCGAAGGCGCGACGATGGTCGGCATCCCTGCGCGCGCGACCACGGTGGACGGCGGCATCGCGCCACCAACGCGCTTCGTTCCCTATGGTACGCCGTGCAGCGAGATGTTCGATCCCGCCACGCAGAAGGTCGAACTGCTGCGGTGCGAGCTCGAAACGATGCGCAAGCGGCTCGATGCGCTGCTGGAAGAGCAACGCGGCGCCGAGGGCGACGACGAGCAATATCGCGCCTGATGGGGACCGTTACGCCGTTTCCCGCCGCCCGCGGCCAGCCGTTGCAGATTGGCTTCGACCGCGCCGAACTCACCCGTATTCTCGACCTCTATGGCCGCATGGTCGCCGCCGGGCATTGGCGTGACTATGCGATCGAGCTTGGGGCGGACGCCGCGATCTTCGCCGCGTTCCGCCGTGCGTCCGAGCGCCCCGAAGTACGGATCGAGAAACGCCCGGCGCTGCGTAACCGGCAGGGGATGTGGTCGCTGACCGGTGAACAGGGGATGGTGTTGAAGCGGGGGCACGACCTCGGCCCGGTCCTCGCGCCGGTCGAGCGGCGATTGATGAAGATCGTCGAGAACTGAACGTCGCGGGGTGATCAGGCCGCGAGCGCGTCCGCGATCGGTGCCTTGAGCGTCAGCACCGCGATCGCGCCGCGGCCCTTGCCTTCGCTTTCCAGCCTGAGCGATCCCTCCATCGCGGTCATCGAATTGGCGCACCAATGGAGGCCGAGCCCACCGGACTTGTGCTGACGGGTCGAAAAGCCACGCTGGAACAGCGTCGCGCCGACATCGGCATCGAACCCTTCGCCGTTGTCGCGGAGCGTGATTTCGACCGCGGTGTCGGTTTCGCGGATCGTGACGTCGATCGAGCCGCTGTCGGACCCCGTTGCGCCGATCGCTTCGGCAGCGTTGCCGAGCAGGTTGCCGATCACCTGGCTCAGGATCACGCGGTTGGCGAGCGCGCGGTGGGGCAGGCCCGGGAAACTGAACGCGATCGACGCGCCTTGGGAATAGCGCGCGATCGACGCGTTGCGTGCGACGATTTCGCTGACGTCGACCAGATCGAGCGGGGGGCGTTCATGCGCGCTGGCCTGTTGCTGGCCGATGATTTCGAGGACATGCGCCATCGCTTCGCGCCCGACGTGGAGTTCGCCGCGCATCGCCTCGCGCCCCGCCACCTCGGCGGCGACGGCCGCGGCGACGAACGCCGCGAGCTTTTCGCGGCGCGCAGCGGGCATGTCGGCTTTGCCGAGTTCGATCACGGCGCGCTCGACGGTGACGCGATCGATCGGGGGGGGCTGTGCGATCCCTTGGCTGAGGATCGTCGAGATCGGGTTCAAGGCATTGCGGACATTGTGCATCACCGCGACCGCGCTTTCGCTGCGCCCGAGCGCGAAGCTCTGTACCTCGATCTGTTCGCGCAAATCCTTCAACTGCGACAGCATCGCGTTGAAACTGCGTCCGAGCGAGCCGAATTCATCGCTGCGCCCCTCGTCATCGAGCAGCGCCAGCGAACCCGAAACCCTGACCTTTTGCATATGCTGTTCGACCGACAGCAGCGGTGCGATCACCAGCCACCCCAGCGTCCGCCGCAGCACCAGCAGCACGATCAGCAGTAGCAGCGTCGATCCCGCGACCGCGAGCATCAGCATCCGGCGCCCGAGCAACGATATGTCGCGCGGGACGGTGAACCGCGCCGCGGCGACCGCATGGCCGTCCGCACCCAAGATCGGGACCGCGATCGCGGTGGTCAGGCGACCCTTGTCGACGATCTCCGTATCGGTAACGCGCGATCGGTCGATCGTCGCGTCCAGCTGGAGCAGCGCCGAAATCTGCTTCGAGGTGAATTCGCGCGCCATCAGCACATAGCCGCGCGGTCGACCGGTGCCGTCCGATCGACGGACCTGTGCGACGCCGATCGCGGCAACGACCGATCCCAGTCGCGCGTAAAAGCGCCCCGAATTGTCGGTTCCGACGACCTTCGCGAGATCGGTTCGCGCGATCGTGTCGATCAGCGCCGCGCGCAGATCGGCGCGCTCACCGCCAGTCGCGGGATCGTACCAGCGCGCGATCTGGATGCTGCCATCGGGGCGAACATAGGCCATCCCTTGGACCGCCAGGTTCGACATCGCGAGCGGCGAGAAGCTTTCCTGTTCGAACGCCGTGGTAGGCGCTGCCATGTACGCGTAGCTCTGCGTCCAATCGCCGTAATCGCGGACTGCGCTTTCGAGCTTGTTGGCGTAATCGGTCAGCGTGGCGCGGGTGCGATCGATATGCCCGGCGTTCGCATTTGCCTCCAATGCATTGAAGTTGGGGGTGATAACGAACGCCAGCAGCAACGTGATGCCGAGTGCGCCAGCGACGCCGACCGCGGTTAGGATCGCGACGAGCTTGCCCCCGAGCGATGTCGGCTGCAATCCCCGGCCCCGGGTGCGCGCCACGATCAGCCTTCCGTTCCGGTCGCGGCCTCCGGCACGATCGCGATTTCCTCGCCGCCGATGAAACGCTGCGTTGCCAGCGCGAGTGCTTGTTCGGCGGGTACGGGACGCGAGAAGAAATAGCCCTGGAGGTGGCTTGCGCCCGCGATCCGGAGCGATTGAACCTGCGCCTCGGTCTCGACGCCCTCGGCGATCACCTCGAGCCCCAGTGCGTGCCCCAGATGGATGATCGAATGGACGATCGCCGCGCTCTCGCGCTCGCGGCCCATGCCGTCGATGAAGCTGCGGTCGATCTTCAGGCTGTCGAGCGCGAACTTGCGGATGTTGTAGAGCGAGGAATAGCCGGTCCCGAAATCGTCGAGCGCGATCCGGAAACCCATCTGGCGCAGCTTGTAGAGCGTGTCGGCAGCACGATCGGCGTCATCGAAGATCGCGGTTTCGGTAATCTCGATCTGCAGCCGCGCGGGTTCGATGCCCGCATGCTGGACGCTCTGCATGATGTGCCCGACGAAATTGTGCCGACGAAACTGGCGCGGGCTGAAGTTGACCGAGACATATTGCCCCGGCCATTGCTTCAGCACCTCGAGCGCCTGGGCAAGGATCCAGTCGCCCAGTTCGTGAATGATGTTCGATTCTTCCGCGATCGGGATGAAGACCGCGGGGCTGATCGGGCCGTATTCCTGCGTGTTCCAGCGCACCAGCGCCTCGAATCCAACGATTTCGATCGAATCGCGCGACACGATCGGCTGATACACTAGACTGAGTTCGCCCTTCTCGATCGCACCGCCGAGGCCGTTTTCGATCCGGCGGCGAAAGCGGATGCCCTCGTCCATGCTTTCGTCGAACAGGCGGGCGATGCCGCGCCCGTTGCGCTTGGCATCGTTCAGCGCCAGATCGGCGCGACGCATCGCATCGATCGGATCGCAGCCGCCTTCGACGACGACGACCCCGGCGGACGCACCGCTCTGAACCGAATTGCCGAACACCTGGCGCGTCCCCGCGCACGCCGCGACGATGCGGTCGCAGGCCATCACCGCCGCCTGGTCGCCGGGGGTGTCGAAGAGGATGCCGAATTCGTCGCCGCCGAGCCGCGCGACGACCGCGCCGTCGGGGGCGGTCGCCTGAAGCGTCGCGCAGATATCGCGGATCAGCGCGTCGCCGGCGAGGTGGCCGAGCGTGTCGTTGACGGTCTTGAACCGGTCGAGATCGATCATCGCGGTCGCGAACATGCCCTCGCGCTTCACTCGATCCGCGAGCGCGCGGAGGAAGGCGAGGCGGTTGGGCGCATCGGTCAACGAATCATGCGTCGCCATGTGGATCGCGAGGCTCTCGTTCGCGGCGAGTTCGGCTCCCTGTTCCTGGAGCTGGATGACCTGGCGATCGAGCATCGCGCGCGTGGCGGCGAGTTCGCGGTCGACCTCCCACCGCTTCGCCAGTGCAGTCGCGGTCTGGACGATCTCCGCCACCTCGAACGGTTTGGCGATGTAGAAGATCTTGTCGGCTGGTCCTGCGACCTTGCTGATCTCGATTGGCGAAAAATCGGAATAGCCGGTGACGATGACGAGGTTGATCTCGGGATCGAGTGCGCGGATCCGCATCGCGGTTTCACGCCCATCGATGCCGGGGGGCATGCGGACGTCGATGAAGGCGACCGAATAGGGTGTCCCCGCGGCCAGCGCGGCTTCGACCGCGGCAACCGCGTCGAGGCCCTGGAGCATATGTGTCAGCGCGAATTCGGCGGTCTGCTCGACCGAATCGGGGGCGTCGTCGCCGAACAATTCGGCGGCCATCGTGTCGAGCGCGTCCTCGCTCTCGCCACGCTGGGGGGCGAAGCTGCGCTTATAGCTGTCGTGCATCGCCGGTTCGTCGTCGACGATCAGGATACGCTTGGCGTCATCGAAACCGCTCATGAACACATCTTCCCCTCGGATATCATTGCGAGGGCGTAAGCGAGTGCGGTTAAAAGCCCGTTAACGACGTGCGCTATCCGCGCTCGAGCGCCTGCGCCCCGAGCAGGATCGCGCCGAGCGGCCCGGCGTTGTTGCCGAGCGCGGGGGGCACGACGTAGCGCGACAACCCGACTTCGGGCAGCGGCACATAACCGGCGAGACTGTCGATCATCGCGGCGCGGACGCGGGGAAACAGATGACTGGTCCCGACCATCACCCCGCCACCCATCACGATCCGGCGCGGGATACCGGTGAGCACCAGCGTATGGAGAAGCTGCCCGAGACCGTGCGCCACGAGATCCCAGGCGGGGTGGTCGGCGGGCAGATGTTCGGCCCTGGTCCCGGTGCGCGCGGCGATGGCTGGGCCGGCGCAGAGCCCCTCGACGCAGCCGCCGTGGAACGGGCAATTGCCGATCCAGTCGTCCCCATCGATACGAACGGGGCGAATATGACCGAGTTCGGCATGGGTCAGGCCGTCGACCGGCTTGCCACCCGCGATCAGCCCGACCCCGATTCCGGTACCGACGGTCACATAGGCGATGTCGGCAAGGCCCTTGGCCGCACCCCATTTCGCCTCTGCCAGCGCGGCGCCGACGACATCGGTGTGAAACCCGACCGGCACCCCGAACCGGCGCTCGATCCGGCGGACGATATCGGTCCGCGACCAGCCCGGCTTGGGAGTCGCGGTGATGCTGCCGTAATCGCCCGCGTCGCGATCGATCGAGATCGGCCCGAAGCTGGCGATGCCGATGCTGGCAAAGCCGCTCCATCCCGCCAGAACCTGCTCGATCGCGGCCAGTGTTTCAGCGGGCGCGGTGGTGGGGATGCGGACTTCGTCCTCGATCGAGTCGGGGCCACGCGCCAGGATGCAATTGCACTTGGTGCCGCCCAATTCGATTCCCGCTACCAGCGGTGCGTCGGCCATCGGCGTGCCCTTTCCCTCGTGATCGCCAGCGACGCTACTCGACCGTCACGCTCTTGGCGAGGTTGCGCGGCTGGTCGACATCGGTGCCCTTGGCGACCGCAACGTGATAGGCGAGCAGCTGAACCGGCACCGCATAGACCAGCGGCGCGATCAGCGGATGGACCTTGGGCATGGTGATCGTCGCCATGCAGTTTTCGCCCGCGGCCTGGATACCGTCGTAATCGCTGATCAACACGACCTTGCCGCCGCGTGCCTGGACCTCCTGCATGTTGCTCACCGTCTTGTCGAACAGTGGCCCCGACGGCGCGATGACGATGACGGGGACGTTCTCGTCGATCAGCGCGATCGGCCCGTGCTTCATTTCACCTGCGGCGTAGCCTTCGGCGTGGATGTAGCTGATTTCCTTGAGCTTCAGTGCGCCCTCGAGCGCCAACGGATAATCGGTGCCGCGTCCCAGATACAGGACGTCGCGCGCGCCCGCGATGGTGTGCGCCATCGCGGCAATCGATTCATCATAGGCGAGCGCGGCGTTCAACGAAGCGGGAGCCTCGGCGAGATGGCGAACGATCGCGCGTTCGTCCTCGGGAGTCAGCAGGCCCTTGGCCTGCGCCAGATTGGTCGCGAGCGCGGCGAGGACCGCAAGCTGGCAGGTGAAGGCCTTGGTCGAGGCGACGCCGATCTCGGGGCCGGCGTGGGTCGGCAGCAGCAGGTCGGCCTCACGCGCCATCGTGCTGGTCGGCACGTTGACGACGACCGCGATCGTCTGGCCTTCGGCCTTGGCGTGGCGGAGCGCGGCGAGCGTATCGGCGGTCTCGCCCGACTGGCTGATGAAGAGCGCCAATCCACCCGGCTCCATCACCGGCGCGCGGTAGCGGAATTCGGATGCGACATCGATGTCGACGGGCACTCGCGCGAATTGCTCGAACCAGTATTTGGCGACCATCCCCGCGTAATAGCTGGTCCCGCAGGCGACGATAGTGACGCGCTTGATCGCGTTCAGGCTGAATTCGGGGATCGGCAGCGAGACGCGGCCTTCAAGCTGCTGGAGATACGAGCGGAGCGTCTGCGCGACGACGATCGGCTGTTCGTAGATTTCCTTGAGCATATAGTGCCGATGATTGCCTTTCGACACGAGCTCGCCGGTGATGCCCGAGATGGTGATCGCACGCTCGACCGGCTCGTTCGCCTGATTATAGACCTGTGGCCCGTCGCGCGTGCACACGACCCAATCGCCCTCGTCGAGATACGCGATCCGCTGCGTCAGCGGGGCCAGCGCAAGCGCGTCGGAACCGAGATAGATCTCAGCGCCATCGTCCGATTCAGCGCCGTAGCCGACGACGAGCGGCGAGCCAAGGCGCGCGCCGATCAGCCGGTCGGGATATTCGCGGAACAGGATCGCGAGCGCGAACGCGCCGTGGAGCCGTGGCAGGACGGCGCGCACCGCCTCTTCAGGGGATTTGCCCGCCTCGACCTGCTCGCTGACCAGGTGCGCGACCACTTCGGTGTCGGTTTCGCTCGTAAACACCCGACCGCGCGCGATCAGTTCGTCGCGGAGTGGTTTGAAGTTTTCGATGATGCCGTTGTGAACCACCGCGACATGGTCGGTGGCATGGGGGTGGGCGTTGCTCGTGGTCGGGCCGCCGTGGGTCGCCCAGCGGGTGTGCGCGATCCCGACGTTGCCGGGTAACGGATGCTCGCCGAGTTCCCTGGCAAGGTTGTTGAGCTTGCCCGACGCGCGCCGCCGCTCGATCGCGCCACCGACGACGGTCGCGATCCCGGCCGAATCATAGCCGCGATATTCGAGCCGCCGCAGCCCGTCGAGCAACCGCTCCGCCACGTCGTCGTTGCCCAGGATGCCAACAATTCCACACATGAGATGTCTCGTGAACTAAAGGGTGTAAGGGACGCGAATTCCCGGCATACCAACCGGGAAATCCTTGGTATTGCGCGTGACGAGAATGTGTCCGCGTAGTTGAGCCGATGCGAGAATAATCGCATCGGGTGATCGCAGCCGCTGTCGATCGCGCCGCAGCGTCGCGGCCCGTGCCGCGACTTCCGCATCGAGCTCGTCGACGCCAAACCCCGACAGGAATGTTTCGGCGCTCCTTAGCTGACCGACCGAACCCTTGGACATGACCTCGATCCACACCATTCGGCTGACCCAGACCCGAGCGCCGTTCTGCAATCCACGCCGAATTTCCTCCCGCGCCGGCTCGAACCCCATGAGCGCATCGATCAGGATGTTCGCATCGAAACTGTAGCTGGTCACCGGGCTTCTGGAATCTTGGGATCGGGATATTTCCCTGCCACCATGTCGAGATAAATCTGGCGTTGTCGATCATCCTCGGCATCGAACAAATCCGGAAATTCTGCCTTCACGTCCGCGTAATCGGCATCCCATGCGCGCGTCCACGATGCGCGTTCTCGCCGCTGCCATTCGACCGCCTCGCCGATATCGGTGCGGTCTTTCCACAAGCCGAACCCCGCATCGAGCCAATCCGTCGGCGCTTCGGCGCGATACGACGACACCGCCTCGCGCAGCACCGACGCACGCGACTTGCCCTGTTCGGCGGCGCGCGCATCCAGCCACTTGATATCCTCATCTGGAAGGTCGGCGAGAATGCGCGTCATGGCAGCGATGATATCACAGCCGTATATCGCGTCAACGGGCGGTCTTTTTCGCGGTCATCCTGTCGCGAAATCGTTTGGCCCAGCCGGGCTTCTCGCTTTGCGCGGGCCTGACGAGCGCGAGGGCATCGGCGGCGACGTCCTGGGTCACCACCGATCCCGCGGCGACGATCGCACCCGCGCCGATCGAAACCGGGGCGACGAGGGCGGAGTTGGAGCCGATGAATGCGCCCTCACCAATGCTCGTACAATATTTGAAGAATCCGTCATAATTGCAGGTAATCGTGCCCGCCCCGATGTTCGCGCCTGCGCCGACCTCAGCGTCGCCGAGATAGCTGAGATGGTTGGCCTTGGCGCCATCGCCGAGCACGGTTTTCTTCATCTCAACGAAGTTGCCGACCTTCGATCCGATCCCCATCACCGCGCCTGGGCGCAGGCGGGCATAGGGGCCGACTTCCGCGCGACGACCGATCGTCGCGCCTTCGATATGGCTGAAGGCGTGGATCGTCGCGCCGTCCGCGATCGTGGTGCCGGGTCCGAAGACCACGTTGGGGGCGATCATTACGTCGCGTCCGATCCGCGTGTCGTACGCGAACCAGACCGTAGCAGGGGCGATCAGCGTCACGCCGTCAGCCATCGCCTGGGTTCGCCGCGCGGCCTGCCAGCGTTCTTCGGCATAAGCGAGTTCGGCGCGACTGTTGATCCCGATCACCTCATCGGGGTCGGTTTCGACCACCACCGCGCGGTCGCCGTCCGCGATCGCGAGCATGACGATGTCGGGCAGGTAATATTCGCCCACCGCATTATCGTTGCCGACGCGTTCGAGCAGGGACCATAGATCGCGCGCGCGGACCGCGGTGACGCCGGAATTGCAGAGGTTTACCCCTCGTTCTTCAGTCGACGCATCCTTGAACTCGACCATCTTCGCGATCGTGCCGTCCCGATCCGCGACGATCCGGCCATAGGCCTTGACGTCGTCGGGGCGAAAGCCGAGCACCGCGACCCTTGGGGCGCCCGGCGCGTCGAGCCGCGCGGCCATCGCCGCGATCGTCTCGGGGCGGAGCAGCGGGGTGTCACCGAACGCGACGATCGCGATGCCATCGAAATCGGCCAGCGCGTCCTTGGCCATCAGCGCGGCGTGGGCGGTGCCGAGCTGGTCGTCCTGCGCCGCAATGATCCCGCCGAACGGCACCACCGCCGCCTCGACCTGATCGCGTCGTGCGCCGACGACAACGACCTGATGCGTCGCGCCCGCGACGGCAAAGCTGTCGATCAGGTGGAGCAGCATCGGACGCCCCGCGATCGGATGGAGGACCTTGTGCAGGTCGGATTTCATCCGCTTGCCCATGCCGGCGGCGAGGATGATCGCGGCGAGTGGTGTCGTCATACCTGGGGCGACTGCCACGAAAGAGTTGCCATTTCCATAGCCAGGCTGGCAGGCGCGTCGGCCATGGCGCCACATTCATCTGCTCGCACGCCCTTCGACATCGTCGGGTTCGACCTCGACGGGACATTGCTCGACACCAGCGGCGACATCACCGCCGCGGTCAACCACGCGTTGGCGAGCGCCGGACGCGACACGCTACCGGTCGAGCGGGTGCGGACGATGATCGGGGGTGGTTCGCGCCACATGCTCGCGCAGGGGTTGGCGGCGACCGGCGGCTGTACCACCGACGAACTCGACATGCTCCAACGACGATTGCTGGAGTATTATGCCGATCATATCGCGGTCGAGACCGCGCCATTCCCCGATTGCCTCGCCGCGCTCGATAGCTTGGCGGCGTGCGGCGTGCGGCTCGCGGTGGTCACCAACAAGACCGAGGCGCTCGCGAAAAAGCTGATCGCCGCCCTGGGTCTGAGCGAGCGGTTCGTGACGATCATCGGCGGCGATACGCTGGGGCACGGGCGGGGCAAGCCCTCGCCCGCGCCGATCCACGAAATGATCGCGCGGCTGGGCGGCGGCACCGCGGCGTTCGTGGGCGATTCGATTTACGATGTGGAGGCGGCAAAGGCCGCGGGGGTGCCCGTCGTGGCGTGCAGCTTCGGTTTCCTCGATCGTCCGGTCGCCGACCTGGGCGCGGATGCGATCATCGACGGGTATGCCGAGCTGGTGCCGACGCTGAAGCGGCTGGCGGCGCGCTAGCTTCTGCGCCACTTCGTCCACAGGTGACGCGCCAGCATCGCGGGGGGCATCCTCAGCCAGTGCGAGCGGACGTAGAAGCCGAATCGTGTCGCGGGCCGGGTCGCGCGACCCCAGCCGTCGCGCGCGAGCAGGCGGCGCTGGAACCAGGGGTCGAGCGGATCCCATCCGCGCCAACTTGCGGGTATTTCGGTTCCGAACAACGCGTGCGCTTGCCGTCCGCCACGCAGGACCGCGGGCGACAGGCCGTGATGGCGCGCCCTCGCGTCGAGCCCTGCGGTGCCGAATTCGTCGATCAGGCAGTGGATGTCCCACAGGTTGCGCAGCCCCCCGGAGAGGTCGCCGTCGGCCAACAGATGCGTCGCGGCATGAACGATCATGTCGGTGGGCGATAACATCGACAGCCCGTTGCCCAGCGGCACCGCGTCCGCGATCAGCGCTGCCGCGTCGGGGGACGAGCGCGCGGTCGGCGGAAGGATCGTATGATGGACGTCGATCATCCGGTCGCGCTCGCGATGGATCAGCGGGGGCAGTTCATGCATCCAACGGCGGTAATAGACGTCGTCATACGGATCGGGCTTTACCCATTCCCATCCCGCCGCGAGCAGCGCGGCCTCGACCGCGTCGAGCGAGGCGCGGGGCACCAGGATGTCGAGGTCGCCGATCGATCGCCCGCGCCCCGCGGACAGCCCCGCCGCGACATAGGCGGTGCCCTTGAGCAGCACGACAGGACAGCCGAGCGGCGTGAGCGTGCGGCGCGCCATCTCCGCCTCCCACAGCGCGATGCGGCGGCCCTGTTCGGCGGAACTACGCGCGTCGTCGAACAGTCGCGCGACGATTTCGGGAACGGGCAATCCGTCGAGTCGGTAGGCGAGCGTGCCCAGCAACTGTTCGGCGCGCGCCATGGCGATCAGCGCGGTCCAGTCGGTCTCCAGCGGCAGCGATTGCGGATCGCGCAGCGCGGCCACCAGGATCGACGCATCGGTCATGTTCGCGCCCACAGTTCTTCGACCTGACGGATCGCGGTCGCGCCGTCGGGATAGTCGATCGCGCGCGCCGGGATCGCGCGGACGAGCCCGGTCAGTGCGGCGAACCCCGCCTCGCCCAGCGCGACATAGTTGGTCGATGCCTGGGTCAACCGCACGAACGCTTCGCTCGCGGGCACCTCGCGCGTGTCGGCGGCGAAACCATGGCGGGGGAAGAGCAGCAACGCCGGGATCGCGGGTTCGTCCATCCGCGCGATCGCATCCACGGGGGGTACCAGGTGGCGAATGTCGCCTTTCGGCGTACCAGCGAGCAACGGCCCGAATCGGCCATCGGGCCACGCAGAAGTCGCGGCGGCGACGCTGGTGCCTTTCAGGCTGATGAGCCGCGGAAACGCGTGGATTTGCCCGGTCTCGCCATCGAGTAGCGCGAATTCGTCGCCCATGAAGCGCCAGCCGTGGGCGGCGAGCAGCGTGGCAAGCGTCGATTTCCCCGCCCCGGATTCGCCGGTCATCAGCAGCGCGCGCCCGTCGCGCTCGACGACCGAGGCGTGGAGCAACAGATGGCGTCGATGCCCGAGCGCGAGTTGGAGGTTCATTGCCATTTCCGCGGCAAGCAGCCCTTGCGATAGCGGCAGCGGCGCGGCCTCGGGCAGCATGTAATCGCCGCCGATCGTTACCGAGGGGCGCACCCAGCGCCGCCACGCGCGACTGGCAAACAGGCGGACGGTGTAGTCCGCGATGGGAGCGGTCGGATAATCGCGGTAAAGATCAGTCAGCTGCTCGATCGGCGCGCGCCAGTCCGATCCGATGCGGAATCCCACCGGCCCGATGCGGACGGACAGCGCGTGCTTCATGCAGGCGAGACGAGCCCGGATGCGATCAGTTCGTCAAGTCGAGCGCTGAGCGCAGCGCGATCAGGGTCCGCGAGTGCATAGTCACGCACCAGCGCAGCCATCAGCTCGTCCAGCGTCATCGGCGTGGTTAGCGTCGCGAGGATTTCGGGCGCGGGGGAGGCGAGAAGGTGGGTGATCCCCGAGGTGCGATGAAATAGCGCGGTGAAGTGATCGAGGTCGGTCGCGATCAGCGCATCGGCGCCGGGCGCGCGGTACCGCACCGAAATCAGCCGCGCGGCATCTGCAACGAGGCGAAGCAGGTGAAGCCGCCCTGGCCGCGCTGCAACCGGCGGATATAGTTGGTGTAGGCGCGGTTGCTCTCATAGCTCGTGCCGGGAAGCTGGTTCCCTGCCATCGCGCGTTTGACCTCTTCACCCTTGAATGGGCGTCCGGGCGGCGCGAACGCGCCTTTGGTGCCCGCAGCGACGACGCTGCCATCGTCGGCGATGAATCCGCCCGCATGACCCGCATCAGGTACCGGGATCTCGCAATTAAGCACCGATCCCGCAGTCTGTGCCAACGCCGGACGGATCGACACGACCGCGCCTGCGCCGATCGCGCCGAGTTGGAGCAGCCGACGGCGGGTCGGCACGCTGTCAGGCGGATCGTCACTGCCGCCGGTCACGTTCTGATCGGAATGATTCTGGTCGGTCATCGTCGCATCTATAGCAGGCGACCTTTCACAAAGCGTTAGTGCTGGCAAGCAGGTCAGCGTGCCGTTCCGGGACGCTGACTCCGGGTGCTGCGCGGTCTAAGACCACGGTCATGATGACCCGATTCGCGCAGCGCCTGACGGGCGCGACCATCGTGGTCGTGATCGCCGCGGCGATGGTGTTGTTGGTGGGCGGACGGATCGATGAGGCGCTGATCTCGCTGGTCGGGGGCATCGCGGCAGTGCTGATGGCGATCGGCACGCGGGAAGACGGTAGTCCCGCCGCGCCTGCACCCGATGCGGATGCCGAAGGGCTCGTCCGCGAGGTGCTGGATGCGATCGTCGAGCCGGTAATGCTGGTGCGGGCCGGGGTTGTCACCTTCGCCAACCGTGCGGCCTATGCACTGCTCGGTCGGCACATCCTTGGCGAGCACGTGCGGGTCGCGATCCGCCATCCCGCAGCGGCGCACCGGCTGGGCGGCGGGGTTGCGGGCGGGGTTGGCGGGGTATCCGACCGCCCGGTGGAGCTGGTGGGATTGGGAAGCCCCGATCAGCGTTGGGAAATGCGAACCGGGGAAACCACCGATTGCGCCCGGATCGTCCATCTGATCGACCAGACCGGCAATTACGCCGCCGAACGGATGCGGGTCGATTTCGTCGCCAACGCCAGCCACGAACTGCGGACCCCGCTCGCCTCAATCCTGGGGTTCATCGAGACGTTGGGCGAAGAGGCGGGCGCCGATCCCGCGATCCGGACCCGGTTCCTGAAGGTGATGTTCGACGAGGCCAGGCGGATGCAGCGGCTGGTGGAAGACCTCATCTCGCTGAGCCGGATCGAGGCCGAGAAATACCGGCTTCCCCCGGATGCGGTCGATCTGGCTGCGATGATTCGCGAGGTGCGCGACGAAATCGAGGATTCGGGGCATGCGCGGGCGAGCGACGTCGAACTCGACATCGATGACGCAACGCCGCGGATCACCGGCGATCGCGCGCAATTGTCGCAGTTGATCCACAATCTGGTTGGCAACGCGATGAAATATGGACGGTCGCAGACCCCGGTCACCATCCGCCTGGCCGCGGAGCCATCGGGCATGGTGCGCCTGTCGATCGTGGACGAAGGGGAGGGCATCGCGCCCGAACATATCCCACGGCTGACCGAGCGATTCTATCGGGTCGACGCGGGTCGCAGCCGATCGCTCGGCGGGACCGGGCTGGGGCTCGCGATCGTCAAGCATATCGTCGAACGGCATCGCGGAAGGCTCGATATCTCGAGCCGGGTGGGGGTCGGCACCACGGTGCTGATCGTGCTGCCCCCGGCCGACAACGTGGCCACCGTCGAAGCGGGTGTCATCAAAGGGTAACGTCAATGTCACAAAGGACCAGTGCAACGGCGCTAGCGGTTCTGACGTGGCGTTTGAGGAATCGATGTACCGTTATCTCTGTCTCGGCGCGCTCGCGGCGCTTGCTGGCTGTGCCGACCAGGCCAATGGCGGGGGGGCGGGCGCACGGGCGCAGATCACCGCGGTCGGTTCGTCGACCGTCTATCCGTTCACGACGCTGATCGCGGAACGATTCGTCGCCAACAACCCCGACGCACGTGCGCCGGTGATCGAATCGACCGGCACCGGTGCGGGGATGAAATTATTCTGCGCCGGCATCGGCGCGGCGCACCCCGATCTTGAGGACGCATCGCGCCGGATGAAAGCGAGCGAATATGCAACGTGCGCCGCGAATGGCGCGCGCGACATCATGGAAATCCAGGTCGGGATTGACGGCATCGCGTTCGCCGAATCGATCAAAGGCCCGGCGATGGCGCTGACCCCTGCCGACATTTATCGTGCGCTCGCGGCCGCTCCCGGGGGGCGGCCCAACCGTGCCAAGACCTGGGCCGATGTGAATCCGGCGTTACCCGCGACCGCGATAAAGGTCTTCGGCCCGCCGTCGACCAGCGGCACCCGCGATGCGCTTGCCGAACTGATCCTGACGCGGGGTTGCGAGGAGACCGATCCGGGGGCAGCGCAGCTCGCCAAGACCGACCCCGATGCGCACAAGGCACGCTGCACCCGAATCCGAGAGGACGGCGCGTATGTCGATGCGGGGGAGAACGACAATCTGATCGTCCAGAAGCTCGCCGCCGATCCGACCGCGATCGGGGTGTTCGGCTACAGTTATCTCGAAGAGAATGCGGGGACGGTCAGGGGCGTGCCTATCAACGGCGTCGCCCCGACCTATGCCGCGATCGCATCGGGCGACTATCCGGGGTCGCGCCCGCTCTACCTCTATGTAAAAAAAGCGCATCTCGACGCGGTGCCGGGGCTGCGCGATTTCCTGAAACGCTATGCCGCCAATTGGGGCAAGGATGGTCCGCTGGTCCGCCGCGGACTGATCGCCGCGCCGCCCGCGATCCAGGCCCGATCCGCTGCGATTATCGCGCAGGAGACCCCGCTCGATCCGGGCGCGCTGTCGTGAGCGGGCTGTCGCTCGTTATTCTGGTGATCGGGCTCGCGCTCATCGGGTGGCTGGCGGGCCGGATGCGCGCCGCGGCGTTTCGGCGCGGCTCGACGCGGCGCTTCAGCTCGCAGCCTGTCCATCACGGCTGGTTCGTCGCGCTGTGGACGGTGGGGCCGCCGCTCGTCTTTCTCGCGATCTGGGCGCTGACCTCGCCGGCGCTCGTTACCGATGCGGTGCTGGCAAACCCCGCCGCGAGCCAGTTGCCACCGCCCGGCTTCGATCGCGCCTCGATCCTGTCGGAGGCGCGCAGCCTGGCGCAGGGGCGCAGCTATGGCGCGTTCCACGAACTCGCGCGCACGCTGGCGCCGGTCTATGCCGCGGCGCAGTCGCGATTCGACTGGATCGCAAGCGGGATCGCGTTGCTCCTCGCTTTCGCGGGGGGCGCATTTACCTTCACCCGCGTCGGACCCGGCTTCGCGGCGCGAACCCAGGTCGAGCGCGTGGTGATGATCCTGCTGCTCACCGCGTCGCTGATCGCGATTCTGACGACCATGGGGATCGTCGCGTCGCTGCTGTGGGAGGCGGGGCGGTTCTTCCGAATCGTGCCGGCGTGGGAATTCCTGTTCGGCACGCATTGGAGCCCGCAGGTGATCAGTGCCCGCGATCCCGGTGCAAGCCTGGGCGCGGTACCGCTGTTCTGGGGGACGTTCTTCATCGGCGCGGTGATCGCGATGGTCGTCGCGATCCCGTTCGGGCTGATGAGCGCGATCTACCTGACGCAATATGCGCGCGCCTCGACCCGGCGGTGGATCAAGCCGACGCTGGAGATGCTCGCTGGGGTGCCGACCGTGGTGTACGGCTATTTCGCGGCGCTGACCGTCGCGCCCGCGGTGCGCCAGCTCGGCGTGTCGATCGGGATCGCCGATGCGTCGTCGGAAAGCGCGCTGGCGGCGGGACTGGTGATGGGGATCATGATCATCCCGTTCGTGTCGTCGATGGCGGACGATTCGCTGTCCGCGGTGC
The DNA here is from genome assembly GCF_006438955.1 of Sphingomonas oligophenolica. GTDB lineage: Bacteria > Pseudomonadota > Alphaproteobacteria > Sphingomonadales > Sphingomonadaceae > Sphingomonas > Sphingomonas oligophenolica_A. Next base: position 24,770 of record NZ_RCZK01000007.1, read on the forward strand.
CCGCCGCGATGCGCGACGGCAGCCTGGCGATGGGGGCGACCAGTTCGGAGACGATCCGCAAGGTGCTGGTGCCCGCCGCGCTGCCCGGTGTGGTCGGCGGAGTGCTGCTCGCGGTCAGCCGCGCGATCGGCGAAACGATGATCGTCGTGATGGCGGCGAGCGGGGTAGCGACGCTGACCGCCAATCCGTTCGCCAGCACGACGACGGTGACGAAACAGATCGTCGACCTGCTGACCGGGGAGGCGGAATTCGACAGCGCCAAGACGCTCGCCGCGTTCGCGCTGGGGCTGACGCTGTTCGTGATTACGCTGCTGCTCAACATCGTCGCGCTGACGGTCGTGAAACGGTATCGCGAAGCGTATGAATAGTGCGCTCGTCCCTGAAGCGCCGACCGGCAATTCCGAACCGGACCAGCGTCGCCCGACCGACTGGACGACCGGCGCGTCGCGGCGGCGGACGCGGCGGCGCTACGCCGCCGAGCGTCGGTTCCGGCTGATGGGGCTCGCCGCGGTATGGCTGTCGGTCGGCTTCCTCGCCTTCCTGCTTATGTCCATGCTGTGGCAGGGTGCGAGCGGCTTCGTCGAGACGCGGATCACGCTGCCGATCGCGCTCCAGCTCGATATCACCCCGGATCGCGTCGTTGTTCGGGGAGCGGATCTGGCGCTGGCGGGCGCGGGGATCGAGGGTGCGGTCGATGCCGCCGCGACCGCCGCCTATGGCGCGGGCGGCGCCGAACTGCTGTCGGATGGCGCCTGGCTCCATGTGCGCGATGCGGTGGAGGCCGATCCGACGCTGCTCAACAGGCGCGCCATGATCGACGTCTCCGCCGCCGCCGATATCGACGTCGCCGCCAAGGGGGAGGGGACCCCCGCCGCCGAAGCGCAGGTCGCCAAGCTCGCTGCCGCGGGCGCGTTATCGCGCGGGTTCAACCTGAAATTCCTGACCGACGCCGATTCGACCGATTCGACGCGCGTCGGGATTTGGGGTGCCTTCAAGGGATCGCTGATGACGATGATCGTCACGCTCGCGCTGGCGTTCCCGGTCGGCGTCTTCGCGGCGCTGTATCTCGAAGAATATGCGCCCAAGAACCGGTGGACCGACCTGATCGAGGTGTCGATCAACAATCTCGCCGCGGTCCCATCGATCATCTTCGGTCTGCTGGGACTCGCGGTGTTTCTCGGTACGTTTCACCTGCCACGATCCGCGCCGCTGGTCGGCGGGTTGACGTTGGCGCTGATGACGATGCCCGTGATCGTCATCGCGGGGCGCAACGCGATCAAGGGGGTGCCGCCGTCGATCCGCGATGCCGCGCTCGCGGTCGGGGCGTCGCCGGTCCAGGTTGTATTTCATCATGTCCTGCCGCTTGCGCTGCCGGGGATCCTGACCGGCACGATCATCGGCATGGCGCGCGCGCTCGGAGAAACCGCGCCGCTGCTGATGATCGGCATGCGCGCCTTCATCGCCGCACCGCCCGACCGGATCACCGATCCCGCCACCGTCCTGCCGGTCCAGATTTTCCTCTGGTCGGACGAGGTCAATCGCGGCTTCGTCGAAAAGACCAGTGCCGCGATCATCGTGCTGTTGCTGTTCCTGCTCGCGATGAACGGCTTTGCTATTTACCTCCGCAACCGATTCGAGACCCGCTGGTGACCACGCCTAAAATCACGGCCCGCAACGTCAGCGTCTATTATGGCGCGACGCGTGCGATCGACGACGTGTCAATCGACGTGACGCAAGACGAGGTGGTCGCGTTCATCGGCCCATCGGGCTGCGGTAAGTCGACCTTCCTTCGCACGCTCAACCGGATGAACGACACCGTGCCGTCGGCGCGGGTCGAGGGCGAAATCTATCTCGATGGGGAGGATATCTACGCGCCGAGCATGGACGTCGTCCAACTGCGCGCGCGCGTGGGCATGGTATTCCAGAAGCCGAACCCCTTTCCCAAATCGATCTACGAAAACGTCGCCTACGGCCCGCGGATCCACGGCCTTACTCACGCCAAGGGCGAACTCGACGACATCGTCGAAGGGTCGCTGCGCCGCGCGGGCCTGTGGGACGAGGTCAAGGATCGGCTGACGGACAGCGGCACCGCGCTGTCGGGGGGCCAGCAGCAGCGGCTCTGCATCGCGCGCGCGATCGCGGTCGATCCCGAGGTGATCCTGATGGACGAACCGTGCAGCGCGCTCGACCCGATCGCGACCGCCAAGATCGAGGAGCTGATCCACGAACTAAAGGGCCGTTACGCGATCGTCATCGTAACCCACAATATGCAGCAGGCGGCGCGCGTGTCTCAACGTACCGCCTTCTTCCATCTTGGCCATCTCGTCGAATTCGGCGCGACGTCCGACATCTTCACCAATCCCCGCGCCGAGCGGACCAAGGATTACATCACCGGCCGGTACGGCTGAGGGATCGCATCATGGAACACACCGTCAAGGCATTCGACAGCGACATCGGTCGCCTCCGTGGGCTCATCAGCCAGATGGGCGGGCTGGCGGAAAGCGCGATCGGTCAGGCAATGCAGGCGCTGCAACGCTCCGATCCGGCCCTTGCGGCACAGGTGCGCGCCGCAGACAAGTCGATCGACGCGATCGAGGCGGAGGTCGAGCGGCTTGCGGTTCAGATCATCGCGCTGCGCGCACCGATGGCGAACGACCTGCGCGAGGTCGTCGCCGCGCTCAAGATCGCCGCGGTGGTCGAACGGATCGGCGATTATGCCAAGAACATCGCCAAACGCGTGCCGCTGATCGAAAGCAAGCAGCGGATCGAGCCGGTCTCGATCCTGCCCGCGATGGCGCGGATGGCGGGCGAAATGGTTCGCAACGCGCTGGATGCGTTTGCCGCGCGCGATGCAGAAGCGGCGCTACGGGTCGTCGAAAGCGATGCCGCGCTCGACGATTTCTACGACAGCATCTTTCGCACGCTCGTTACCCATATGGTCGAAAATCCGAAGACGATCGGGCAGGTCGCGCACCTGCTGTTCGTTGCCAAGAATCTTGAACGGATCGGCGATCATGCGACCAATGTCGCCGAGATGGTCTATTTTGCCGCAACCGGCACGCAGATGGCCGATCGCGATCGCGGTGGCCAAGCCACCCAACAGGAGCCCCGCTGATGGCCCACGTCAAGATGCTGCTGGTCGAAGATGACGCGGCGCTCGCCGAGTTGCTCGTCTATCATTTCAAGCGCGAGGATTTCGAGGTCACCCAGACCCCCGATGGCGAGGAAGCGTTGTTGCTCGCCAAGGAAAAGGCGCCCGACATCGTCCTGCTCGACTGGATGGTCGAGGGACTGTCGGGAATCGAGGTATGCCGTCGCCTGCGCCGGATGCCTGAAACCGCCAACGTACCGATCATCATGCTTACCGCGCGCGGCGAGGAGGAGGATCGCGTCCGCGGCCTCGAAACCGGCGCGGACGATTACGTCACCAAGCCGTTTTCGCCGCGCGAACTCGTCGCGCGGGTCGGGGCGGTCCTGCGCCGCGTGCGCCCCGCGCTGGCGGGCGAGGCGCTCACCTATGCCGATATCGAAATGGATACGGTGGGCCACAAGGTCCGCCGCGGCGGCGAGGTCGTATCGCTCGGCCCTACCGAATTCCGGCTGCTCAAGCATTTCCTCGAACATCCCGGCTGGGTCTTCAGCCGCGAACGATTGCTCGACGCGGTGTGGGGTCACGACAGCGATATCGAAAGCCGGACGGTCGACGTCCATATCCGGCGGCTGCGCAAGGCGATCAATGTCGGCGACCTGCCCGACATCATCCGGACCGTCCGCTCCGCAGGGTATGCGCTCGATTCAGGAATTTGACGCACGCGTCGGGCGTGGCGACCGAATCGCCTGCGAAACGATGGACCCACAGCGCGGGTGGTGCGTTGGGGTGGAGCGTGAACGCGTAAGTCGCGTTCAGATCTAGGAGACAGTCGATGAAGTTCATTCTCTTGGCAGCCACCGCGCTGTTTGCTGCCCCGCTCGCGGCGCAGACCATGCCGACGACACCCGATCAGTCGACCATGCCCGCCCAGCAGCCGACGACCGATCCGATGCCCGGATCGTCCGATCCAACGCCGGCGCAGAACCAGGCGATGCAGAACAATTCGATGGCGCCGAGCTCGATGGCGTCAGAGCCGACCTCGGGTTCGATGCAGGGTTCGACGATGACGCCGGGCGGCTATCAGCCCAGTGCGCCAGCAATGAGCGGCACGATGACCCCCGGCGTGACGCCCGTCTATCGTCCTGCGCCGACCCCGGATCAGGCCTATCCGGCCCCTGCGCCGCTCGCCAAATATCCGCTCTGCAAAAAGGGCCAGTACGACAAGTGCATGCAGCCGGGCGGACGCTGATCGACCCCAATTGACGTGACCGGGCGGTTGCACGCCGCCGGATACTATCTAGGGAAGGCGCTCCATCTTCGCGTGAAGGAGCGCCTTTTCCCATGACCATCCGATTCGACGACAAGGTAGCCATCGTGACCGGCGCGGGCGGCGGTCTGGGTCGCGGCTACGCGCTGGAACTCGCGCGCCGTGGCGCCAAGGTGGTGGTCAACGATCTGGGCGCGTCGCGCGACGGCACCGGGCATTCCGATGCGGCGCTCAAGGTCGTTGAAGAGATTGAAACCGCGGGCGGCGTCGCGATGTCGAACGGCGGCAACGTCGCCGAATATGACCAGATGGTCGACATGGTCGCCAAGGCCAAGGAACGCTGGGGCGGGGTCCACATCCTGATCAACAATGCGGGCGTGCTGCGCGACAAGAGCTTCGCCAAGATGGAGCCCGCCGATTTCGAATTCGTCGTGCGCGTCCACCTGATCGGATCGGCGTTCGCGACCAAGGCGTGCTGGGACACGATGCGCGAGCAGAATTACGGGCGCATCCTGATGACCGCCTCGTCGACCGGCCTGTTCGGCAATTTCGGCCAGGCGAATTACGGCGCGGCGAAGCTGGGCCTCGCCGGGCTCACCAAGACGCTCGCGATCGAGGGCGCCAAGAACAATATCAAGTGCAACACGATCGCCCCGGTCGCGGGGACGCGGATGACCGCGGACCTGTTCCCCGAGGCGGCGTTCGAAGCCTTCGCCCCCGACAAGGTCGCCCCCGCCGCGCTGTTCCTGGTCAGCGACGACGCGCCGACCAACGCGATCGTCGGCGCGGGGGCGGGCGTGTTCCAGTCATCCTACGTGACCCTGACCCCGGGCAAGCTGCTGACCGGCGACGATTTGTCGGTCGATGGCGTTGCGGCGAACTGGGACGCGATCACCGATCGTCACGGCGAAATCGTGCCGCAGACCGGGGCGGAGCAGTCGATGTTGATCGGCAAAGCGCTGCAGGGGGGCTGACGAGGGGAGCTACGGTGTATTGACCTGGTAACACGCATCTGACAGCATTCCTCCACAATGGGAGGAATGCTGATGTATAGCGAGAGCGATATCGACGGGGCGATCACGGCGGGGGCGTTATCGGTCGAGGCGGCGGCGGCGCTTCGGGCGCATGTCGCGGCGGGGCATGGCGAGCCCGCGGTCGACGAGGAGCATTTCCGGCTGTTGACGGGGTTCAACGACATCTTCGTGTCGATCGCGGTCGTGCTGTTGCTGGTCGCGGTGGCGCAGATCGGGATGAGGATCACGCCGGCGTTGGGCGGCGTTCTGGTCGCGGGGGCCGCGTGGGCGCTGGCCGAATTCTTTACCGCGCGCCGCCGGATGGCGCTGCCGAGCATCCTGCTGCTGCTCGCCTTTGTCGGTGGCGTGGCCGGGGCTTGTGCGGGGCTGATCGAGACGGTCGCACCTCATGTGTCGGACCGGCTCGGGGCACTCGCGGGCGCGGGCGTAGCGTTGGCGGCGGCGTTGGCGGCACTGCTGCACTGGCGGCGGTTTATGGTGCCGATCACTGTTGCGGCGGGGGCAGCCGCAGTCGTCGCAACCGTGATCGCGCTCGCGTTGGCGGCGATCCCCGCGATGCGCGATGCGATCTATCCGTTGCTGTTGATCGGCGGGCTGGCGGTGTTTGCGGTCGCGATGCGGTGGGACCTGTCGGATCGTGCGCGGGTGACGCGCCGCGCCGACGTCGCGTTCTGGCTCCACCTCGTCGCGGCGCCGATGATCGCGCATGCCTTGTTCAACCTGATCGGCGTGTTCGGTGCCGAGATCGGCGTCGGCGTCGCGATCGTCGTGCTCGCGCTCTACGTCGCGTTCGGGTTCGTCGCGCTGGCGATCGACCGGCGCGCGCTCCTCGTCTCCAGCCTCGCCTATGTTCTCTACGCGATGTACGCGCTCTTCCGCAGCGCGGGAGCGATCGAACTCAGCGCGGCGTTCACCGCGTTCGTCATCGGGTCGGCGCTGCTATGCCTGTCGGCGTTCTGGCATCCGATCCGACGGCTCGTGGTCGGAACGCTCGGCGGGCTGGGCGCGCGGTTGCCGCCGATCAGCGCGGCGGATGCTCACCCGTGGACCGAAGCACCATCGGCGTGACGACCGCGAGCGACTGGTCGGGCAAGGTCGGCGACGTCTGGGCGGCCGAATGGCGCCGCACCGACCGCAGCTTCGCCACGCTGTCCCGCCAGCTCGACGCCGCGATCCTCGCCGCGGCGCCTGCGCATGGGGTCGCGCTCGATATCGGCTGCGGCGCGGGGGGAACGAGCATCGCGCTGGCCTCCGCCCGCCCCGACCTCGATGTCGTGGGCGTCGATCTGTCGGCCGAGCTGGTCGGCGTCGCCCGAACCCGCGCGGCAGGCATCGCGAACGTCCGCTTCGTCGTCGGGGACGGTGGCGGGGCGCTCGACGATCTGCCGTCGCCCTCGCTGATCTGTTCGCGGCATGGCGTCATGTTCTTCGCCGATTCTGCCGCGACCTTTGCGGCGTTCTGCCGGGCCGCCAGTCCCGGCGCGCCGCTGGTGTTCTCGTGCTTTCGCGCCGCCGCGCTCAATCCCTGGGCATCGGCGCTGGTGGCGGTGGTGACCGGCGAGACGCCGACACCTGCGACTTGTTATGCGCCCGGGCCATTCGGCTTTGCCGATGAACGCTGGGTGGAGACGATGCTCGCCGACGCCGGATGGCAGGGCGTGACGGGCGAACCGGTCGATTATCGCTATGTCGCGGGAGCGGGTGACGATCCGGTCGAGGACGCGGTATCGTTCTTCCGGCGGATCGGGTCGATCGCGGGCGCGCTGCGCGATGCGCCCGAGACCGCGCGTGCGGCGATGCTCGACAAGCTGCGTGACGCGCTTCACAAGCATCGCGAGCATGACGAGATCGTCTTCCCGGCAGCCGCCTGGATCTGGCGGGCTCGCGCACCGGGAGATCAGCGTTGACCATCATCGTCCACCATCTGGAAAATTCGCGTTCGCAGCGGATTTTGTGGATGCTCGAGGAATTGGCGCTGCCCTACGAGATCAAGCGGTATGAGCGAAACCCGGAGACGATGCTGGCGCCGCCCGAACTCAAGCGGATCCATCCGCTCGGCAAATCGCCGGTGATCGAGGACAGCGGGAGCGACGGGCGCGTGATCGCGGAGACCGGCGCGATCGTCGAATATCTGGTCGACAAGGCCGATGGCAAGCTGGGCGCGCCAGCCAACCGCGACGCGGCGCTGCGGTACCGGTTCTGGCTCCATTATGCCGAAGGATCGATGATGCCGCCGTTGCTGCTGAAGCTGGTGCTCGGGCGGATCCCGTTGTTCGGCAAGCGCGCGACCAGGCGGATTCAACCGATGATCGACGTCCATCTCGATTATGTCGAACGCGAACTCGCGCAGCGGCCCTGGTTCGCGGGTGACGAGATGACTGCGGCGGACATCATGATGAGTTTCCCGCTTGAGGCGGCGCGCAGTCGCGGGGGTCTCGATGGATCGCGACCGCACACGATCGCGTGGCTCGACAAGGTCCACGCGCGACCGGCGTACCAGGCGGGACTGGCGAAGGGCGGACCGTACGCTTACGCGTGATCCGCCCGTTGCGTAACGGTTAGGCGGTCGGCCCGATCTGGTCGAACGATTGCACCGCCACCGCGGGGCCGTGGCCGCTGGGCGCGGGGATCGCGACGATGTCGGCGTCCTCGCGCGGGTCGAGCCCGCCCTCCCATTTCGCGACGACCGAGGCCGCGACCGCGTTGCCGATCACGTTGGTCGCCGATCGGCCCATGTCGAGGAAATGGTCGACCGCAAGGATCAGGAGCAGCCCCGCTTCGGGGATCCGGAACATCGATAGCGTCGCCGCGATCACGACCAGCGACGCGCGGGGGACCCCGGCGATCCCCTTCGACGTCACCATCAGCACCAGCAGCATCGTCACCTGCTCGCCGATCCCGAGATGCATGCCGTAGGCCTGCGCGATGAACAGCGACGCGAAGGTCATGTACATCATCGACCCGTCGAGATTGAACGAATAGCCGAGCGGCAGGACAAAGCTTGCGATCCGCGGCGGCACCCCGAATTTGTCGAGCGCCTCCAGCGTCCGCGGATAGGCGGCTTCCGACGACGCGGTCGAGAAGGCGAGGATCAGCGGATCGCGGATATAACGGACGAGGTGGCTGGTGCGCCGCCCGAGCAGCACGAAGGCGACCCCGATCAGGCTGAGCCACAGCAGGATCAGCCCGAGATAGAAGGTGCCCATGAAATAGGCGAGATCGCCGATCACGCTCGGCCCGCGTTCGGCGAGCGTCGAGGTGACCGCCGCGAATACCGCGATCGGGGCGAAGCGCATGACGTAGTTGGTGATCTGGAGCATCACCGCGACCAGCGCCTCGACCGCCTTGACCAGCGGTGCGGCCTTGTCGCCGACCGCGGTGATCGCGACGCCGATGAACAGCGAGAACACGACGATCTGGAGGATTTCGTTGGTCGCCATCGCATCGATCATCGAGGCTGGCACAATGTGGCTGACGAAATCGCTGAGGTTGAACGCCGCACGCTCTACTCCGCTGGCTGCGGTCACCGGCGGCAGTGGCAGGTTCAACCCGACGCCCGGCTGGAGCACGTTGACGAGCAGTAGGCCGAGCAGCAGCGAGAACAGGCTGGCGCAGACGAACCAGCCGACCGCCTTGAGCCCCACGCGGCCCAGCGCCGAGGTATCCCCCATGTGCGCGACGCCGATCACCAGCGTCGAGAAGACGAGCGGCGCGATGATCATCTTGATCAGTCGCAGGAACAGCGTCGTCAGGATCGAGAAATAGCCCGCGATCTCGGTCAGCCGAGCCGCGGAGGCAGGCGATCCGTCGTCGATCGCTATATGCAGGCCCCAACCGACGACGAGCCCGGCGACGAGCGCGATCATGATCCAGAATGTCAGGCGCTTGCCCATTCGATACTCCCCTGTACGTGCGCATGAGGGAAGGGGATTGCCGCCGCCGGGTCAAGCGCCGTATCGATCGTCGATGGTTTTTGCCCCCACCCGCCGTTCGTTGATCGCCGCGACGCTCGCGGTGCCGCTGATCGCTCGATCGGGTGTCCTGCGCGCTGCCGAGCCCGACTTATCGGCGTTGTCGGACATCACCCGCGATGCGGTGCCGATCGGCCCGGCGGAACGCGCCGCGCGGTTGCAGCACGCGCAAGCGCTGATGAAGACGAACGGCATGGCTGCGATCGTGGTCGAATCGGGATCGAGCTTGGTTTATTTCACTGGGGTGCGGTGGAGCCGGAGCGAGCGGCTGACCGCGGCGGTGATCCCGGTCGAGGGCGAGCCGTGTATCGTCACGCCGTTCTTCGAAGAGCCATCGATCCGCGAATCGCTCGGCGTGCGGGCCGATGTCCGGGTGTGGCAGGAGGACGAGAACCCGCTTGCGGTGATCGCGGGGTTCCTGAAGGAGCGTAAGCTCGCGGGGCGGGCGGTCGGGATCGAGGAGACAGTGCGCTTCTTCGCGTTCGACGGGCTGAAACGCGTGCTGCCCGATACGCCGATCGTCAGCGCCAACCCGGTCGTTCGCGGATGCCGGATGATCAAGACCGCGCCCGAGATCGCGCTGATCCAGCGCGCAACCGACGTCACGATCGCGGCGTATCACTGGACCTACCCGCGGGTTGAGGCGGGGATGACCGGGGGCGAGGTCGGCGCGCTGATGAATGCGGCAACCCGCAAGCTGGGGGGCGACCCCGAATTCGCGCTGGCGCTGATCGGCCCCGCCGCGGCGCTGCCCCACGGTAGCCGCGAGGTCCACCGCGTCGTCGATGGCGAGATATTGCTGATGGATTGCGGGTGCACCGTACAAGGCTATCAGTCCGACGTGTCGCGCACCTGGGTCCACGGCGCGGCGTCGACGGCGCAGCGCACGGTCTGGGATCAGGTCGCCAAGGGACAGCAGGTGGCGTTCGCCGCTGCGACGATCGGCGCGCCGGCGGGGAGCGTCGATGATGCGGTGCGCGGCTACTACGCGTCGCTGGGCTATGGGCCGGGGTACAAGCTGCCCGGGTTGTCGCATCGCACGGGTCACGGCATCGGGATGGATGGCCATGAGCCGGTCAACCTGGTCCATGGCGAAGCCACGCCACTCGCGGCGGGGATGTGCTTCTCCGACGAACCGGGATTGTATTTGCCGGGCAAGTTCGGGGTGCGGCTGGAGGATTGTTTCCACATGACGCCGCGCGGCCCCCGGTGGTTCAGCACGCCGCCGATGTCGATCGACCACCCGATCGAATGAGCGGGTTGCGGGTTCCGGTGATCGTCAATCGCGACGGTGGCACGGCGGCGGCACTGGGGGAGGCGCTGGCGGATTCGATCGCGGCGGCGTTTGCGGAGGCCGGCGTCGCGATCGACCTGCGGCTGGTGGCAGGCTGCGACGTCAAGACCGCGGTGCACGATGCGCTCGGGGCGGCGATCGTCGTGGTCGGGGGTGGCGATGGCACCTTGGGATGTGCCGCCGATATCCTGGCGGGGACCGAGACGGCGCTGGGTATCCTGCCGGTGGGGACGCGCAACCATCTGGCGCGCGATCTCGGCGTGCCGCTCGACCTGCCCGGCGCGGCGGCGCTGATCGCAAGCGGCGCGATCCGGCCGATCGACTTGGCGCGCGCGAATGGCGAGGCGTTCATCAACAACGCATCGATCGGGCTCTATCCCTCGCTCGTCATCGCTCGCGATGCCGAGCGCAAGCGGCTTGCGATTCCCAAATGGCTTGCCGCGCTGCCCGCGAGCTTTGCCGCGCTCAAGCGGATCCGGCATCACCGCCTGCGGCTCGACCTGCCCGATTCGTCGCGCGACATCGTCACCCCGATGCTGTTCGTCGGCAATAATCGGTATGCGTTGGGGGCGGGGCGGCTGGGGCAGCGCGCGGTGCTCGACGCGGGTACGTTGTCGGTGTTCGCGGTCGCGTCGCGGCGACGGCTGGCGCTGGTCGGGTTCGCGCTCCGGATGCTGGTCGGACGGGTCGATCGCGGCGACGATTTCGCGGCGATCGGCGATTGCCCCACGCTGACCGTGGAGGGGCGGTCGCACGATGTCGACATCGCGCTCGACGGCGAGGTCGTGACGATGACGATGCCGATCACCTTTCAAAGCGAACCCGACGCGCTGCGTGTCGTCGCGCCGGTCGACCGCCCCGCTTGAGCGACGGGCCGCGGTCGCCTAAGTCGCCGTCATGATCTCGACCAACGACATTCGCCGCGGCTTCCTCGACTATTTCGGCAGCGCGGGGCACCAGATCGTGCCCTCCGCCCCGCTGGTCCCGCAGAACGACCCGACGCTGATGTTCGTCAATGCCGGGATGGTGCCGTTCAAGAACGTGTTCACGGGGTTGGAGACGCGCCCCTATGTCACCGCGACGAGCAGCCAAAAATGTGTGCGGGCGGGCGGCAAGCACAATGATCTCGACAATGTCGGCTATACCGCGCGACATCACACCTTCTTCGAAATGCTCGGCAATTTTTCGTTCGGCGATTATTTCAAGGAACGGGCGATCGACCACGCCTGGACGCTGCTGACGAAGATCTGGGGGATCGACCCCAACCGCCTGACCGCGACGGTCTATCACACCGACGACGAGGCGTATCGGCTGTGGACCCGGCTGCTCCCCGAGCGCCGGATCATCCGCATCGCGACCAAGGACAATTTCTGGGCGATGGGTGACAGCGGGCCGTGCGGGCCATGCTCCGAAATCTTTTACGATCATGGCGACCATATTCCCGGCGGCCCTCCCGGCAGCCCCGACGAGGACGGCGATCGCTTCGTCGAGATCTGGAACCTGGTGTTCATGCAATATGAGCAGGAGGCGAACGAGATCGTCGGTGATCTGCCCAAGCCATCGATCGACACAGGGATGGGACTCGAGCGGATCGCCGCGGTGCTGCAGGGGGTCCATGACAATTATGATACCGACACCTTCAAGGCGCTGATCGCGGCGTCGGGCGCGCTGACGCAGACCGCGACCACGGGCGACAACCAGGCGAGTCACCGGGTGATCGCGGACCATTTGCGGACCAGCGGCTTCCTCGTCGCGGACGGCGTGCTGCCCGCCAACGAAGGCCGCGGCTATGTGCTGCGCCGGATCATGCGGCGTGCGATGCGTCACGCGCATCTGCTCGGCGCCAAGGACCCGTTGATGCACCGACTCGTCCCCGCGCTCGTCGCGGAGATGGGCGCGGCCTATCCCGAACTGGTCCGTGCGCAGCCGATGATCGAGGCGACGCTGGTGGAGGAAGAAACGCGGTTCCGCCAGACGCTCGACAAGGGATTGAAGCTGCTCGACGAGGCGACCGCGGGGATGACGGCGGGATCGACGCTGGCGGGTGAAACCGCGTTCAAGCTCTACGATACGTTTGGCTTTCCCTATGACCTGACCGAGGACGCGTTGCGGTCGCAGGGTCTCCACGTCGACCGCGCGGGCTTCGACGCCGCGATGGCGGAACAGAAGCGCGCCGCGCGCGCCGCGTGGAAGGGATCGGGGGCAAAGGCCTCGGACGATCTGTGGTTCGACATCGTCGAGGAAAGCGGTGCGACCGAATTCCTGGGCTATGGCGCGGACATTGGTGAAGGCGTCGTCGTCGCGCTGGTCAAGGATGGCGCGCGCGTCGACAGGGCGGGCGAGGGCGACGCGGTCGACGTCATCGTCAACCAGACGCCCTTCTATGGCGAAAGCGGCGGTCAGGTTGGCGATGCGGGCACGCTGACCGGGGAGGCGGGGTTTGGCGCGACGGTGCACGATACCTCGAAGCAGCTCGGCAAATTGTTCGTTCATCACGCCGTCGTCGACGGCGGCACGATCAAGCCGGGCGATCCGGTCAAGCTGCAGATCGACGTCGCGCGGCGGCGCCAGATTCGCGCCAACCATTCGGCGACGCATCTGCTGCATGAGGCGCTGCGGGTCAGGCTGGGCAAGCATGTCGCGCAGAAGGGGTCGTTGGTCGCGCCCGATCGGCTGCGCTTCGACGTGTCGCACCCCGTCGCGATGAGCGCCGACGAACTCGCCGCGGTCGAGGCCGCGGTCAACGCGCAGATCCGTGGAAACGGCGCGGTCGAGACGCGGATCATGACCCCCGACGAGGCGATCGCGATGGGCGCGATGGCGCTGTTCGGCGAGAAATACGGTGACGAGGTCCGGGTCGTGTCGATGGGCCATGAGGGCGGCCGGACCTATTCGATCGAATTGTGCGGTGGCACCCACGTCACTGCGCTGGGCGACATCGGGCTGATGAAGGTCGTCGGTGAGAGCGCGGTGTCGTCGGGCATCCGCCGCATCGAGGCGCTGACCGGCGAGGCGGCGCGCGCGTACCTGACCGGGCGCGACGCGACGCTGCGCGAGGCCGCCGCAACGCTCAAGACCACCCCCGACGAGGTGCCCGCGCGCGTCGCGGCGCTGATCGACGACCGCAAGCGGCTCGAGCGTGAACTGGCCGAGGCGAAGAAGGCGCTGGCGCTGGGTGGCGGCGCGGGCGTCGAGGCTGTCGGGCCGGAACGGATCGGCGATATCCAGTTCGTGGGTCAGGTGCTCGACGGGTTCGACGCCAAGGGGCTGCGTGGCGCGGTCGACGACGCGAAGCAGCGGATGGGATCGGGCGTCGCCGCGATCGTCGCGGTCAACGACGGCCGCGCGTCGATCGCGGTCGGGGTGACCGACGATCTGGTGGCGACCCGCAACGCGGTCGACCTGCTGAGGATCGCGGTCGATGTGCTCGGCGGCAAGGGCGGTGGTGGTCGTCCCGACATGGCGCAGGGCGGCGGCCCCGACGGCGACCAGGCGGCGGCGGCGCTTATCGCGATCCGGGCTGCGTTGGCGGACTAGCGACGCGCGCTGGTTTTACCCAAAACCGTTCGTGCTGAGCTTGTCGAGGCACGGTGAGTCTCAGGCCCTTCGACAAGCTCAGGGCGAACGGTTCATCGCTTGATCAACCTGAGGTCTTCGCGGTCTATTCGTCCAGCCACAAAAAAACCCCCGTCATCATGTGACGAGGGCTCTTTAGTATGGATAAGCGTCGACACTCAGTGCGGCGTCGTCGCCTTGGCCTTCGATTTGCCGCTCATCGTCGCCTTCGCTCCTGCGGTCGGCGTGGCGGACGGCGCGGGGGCGGTGGTGGTCGCGGGCGCTTCCGGCGGTGCCATCGTGTCGGTCCCGGTCGTGCCGGTGGTGCCGCTCACTCCCGGCGACGTGGTGGTCGCCGCAGCGCCGGTGGTTGCGTCCGCACCGGTGGTCCCGCCGGAGGCTCCGCTGACCGCGGCGTCGAACTGCGCCTCGGTCATCGCGATCATCACCTGACCCGTCTGGTTCATCGTGAAACCGTTGGTCGGCAGCTTCACGTCTCCCTTGCTCGTGCTCAACGTGACGAGGCTACCGTCGTTGGCCTTGACCGTGCCGATCGGCGCGCCGTTGATGCCGCTGACCGCGGTGCCGGCGACGAGGCGCGACTGGAGCGCGGCTTGCGCCTGTGCCTGCTGCTGCGCCTGCGCGGCCTGGAGGCTCGCCTTGGTCATCGCCATCGCGAGACCCTTGGCGGTCGCACCGACCGAGGCGGGGGGCACCGCGACCTTAGTGCCGTCCATGTCGAGCACGATGGCCTGCGCGGTGATGCTGGCAATCGTGCCGATCGGCGTGCCAGCCGAATCGAGTACCGTCGCGCCTACCGTCGGCGTCTTAGCAGCGGCGGACGGGGCAGCTGCCGGGGGAGCGGTCTGCGCGAGGGCCGCTGCGGGAAGCAGCGATAGGCCACCGGCAATGAGCGTGAATCGCGAAATCATCATAATCTCCTGAATTGTCCTTGATTAAACGTTGAGGGGCCGGAACGGGTTCCCTCCCGAGGCGGTCATCCGGCGATGGGGAGCCTCGGTCTGCCGCTGTCATCATGCTGGAGCGGGCCGTACGCCGTCACGGTTTCGAGGAGTAGCGGGGTGTACAGATGCGGGAACAGATCGCCGCCACGCGCGGCCTCCCATTTCAACGCATCGCCGAACGACCCCAGGTCGACCGCCGCGATCGACAGCCCCGTCTGGCCGGCATAATGTTTGTCGAGCGTGCCCGGCAGCTGCGCCTCGGTCGACAGGTGAATGAAGCCGTCGGCACGATCGACCGGGGAGCCCTCGAACCGCCCGTCGCGCTCGAGTTGCGCGAGTTGATCCGCGGTCAGCACCTTGTACGCGGTCAAGGGGTGCGCGGTCATTCGCCGTCCTCCGGCCCCTCGGCCGCATCCTCGCCGATCGTCGCGCCGGTATCGGGCGCAAGCTCCTGAGTGCCGTCGCCGAGATCGACCTCGGCCTCTTCTTCGGTTTCCTCGATCCGCGCGGCCGAGACGACATGTTCGTCCTTGGCGACGTCGAACAGTTTTACGCCCGCCGAATTGCGGCTGATGACGCGCATCGATGCCAGCGTGGTGCGGATCAGCTTCGCCTGGTCGGTCACGAGCATCAGCTGGTGCCCCTTCGCCGCCGCGAAGCTCGCGACGACGGGGCCGTTGCGCGCGATATTGTCGATGTTCGTGATGCCCTGGCCCCCCCGGTTGGTGCGGCGATAGTCATAGGCGCTCGACAATTTGCCATAGCCGTTGGCGCAGACGGTGAGGATGAACTGTTCGCGCTCCGCGAACGCCGCCATGTTCTCACTCGACAGCAAGGATTCGGCGTCATTGTCCTTCCACGGCGCGGCGCGGAGATAGGCGTCGCGGTTCTCGGTGGTGTCCTTCACGCTGTCGGGCAGCGCTTTCAGGATCGACAGCGACATCACCGCATCGTCGGGCTTGAGGCTGATGCCGCGCACCCCGGTCGAATTGCGACTCTGGAATTCGCGGACGTCTTCTGCGGCAAAGCGGATCGCCTTGCCCTGTCGGGTGGCGAGCAGCACGTCGTCGCTGGCGTCGAGCAGCGCGACCCCGATCAGCCGATCGTCCTCGTCGTCGCCTTCGAACTTCATCGCGATCTTGCCGTTGCTGGGCACGTTGGTGAACGCATCCATCGAATTGCGGCGGACGCTGCCCTTTGCGGTGCCGAACATGACGTGAAGCGCGCCCCATTCGGACTCGTCTTCGGGCAGCGGCAACACGGTCGAGATCGTCTCGTTCGGTCCCAGCGGTAACAGGTTCACCATCGGGCGTCCGCGCGTGGTTGGGCCGCCCTCGGGCAGCTTCCACACCTTCATCCGATACACTTTGCCGAGCGTCGAGAAGAACAGGACGGGGGTGTGGGTCGAAGTCACGAAAAGTTCGGTGACGACATCCTCTTCCTTGGTCGCCATGCCGCTGCGGCCCTTGCCGCCGCGCGCCTGGGCGCGGAAGGTGTCGAGCGGGGTGCGTTTAATATAGCCCTGCATCGTCACGGTGACGACCATGTCCTCGCGCTCGATCAGGTCTTCGTCATCGATTCCCGCGGCGAAATCGGCGATCTCGGTGCGGCGCGGGGTCGCGAACATCGCGCGGACGTCGATCAGTTCCTCGCGCATCACTTCGTATAGCCGCGCGCGATTGCCGAGGATATCGAGTAGTTCGGCGATCGTCGTCGCGAGGCCCTGCAGCTCGTCGCCGATCTCGTCGCGGCCGAGCGCGGTGAGGCGATGGAGCCGCAGATCGAGGATCGCGCGGACCTGGATATCCGACAGGCGATAGCCTTCGCCGACCTGCGCACCCTCGACCGCCTCGACGAGACGGAGATAGGGCGCGATCTGGTCGATCGGCCATTCGCGCGACGACAGTTTGGTGCGCGCCTCGGCGGGGCTGGCCGACCCGCGAATCATCTTCACCACCTCGTCCAGGTTGGTGACCGCGATGACGAGGCCGAGCAAGATGTGCGCACGGTCGCGGGCCTTGGCGAGTTCGAACTTCGAGCGCCGCGTGATGACCTGTTCGCGGAACTGGATGAACGCCTCGATGAAATCCTTGAGGTTGAGAAGTTCGGGACGCCCACCGCGGATTGCGAGCATGTTCGCCGCGAACGACCCTTGCGCCGGGGTGTGTCGCCACAGCTGGTTGAGGACGACCTCGGGGGTCGCATCGCGCTTCAATTCGATGACGATCCGCACGCCTTCGCGGTTCGATTCGTCACGGATGTCGCTGACGCCCTCGATCCGCTTGTCCTTGGCGGCGTCGGCGATCTTCTCGACGAGCGCGTTCTTGCCCTGCTGATAGGGAATTTCGGTGAGGATGATCGCCTGGCGGTCGCCGCGGCTCGTTTCGACCTTGTGGCGCGAGCGCAGGATCACCGAGCCGCGCCCCGTCTCATACGCCGAACGCGCGCCCGCACGACCGATGATGATCGCGCCGGTCGGGAAATCGGGGCCGGGGACGATCGCCATCAGTTCCGCGGTCGTGATCGCGCCATTGTCGAGGTACGCCAGGCACGCGTCGATCACTTCGCCGAGGTTGTGCGGCGGGATGTTGGTCGCCATTCCGACCGCGATCCCGCCTGCACCGTTGACGAGCAGATTGGGGAAGCGCGCGGGCAGGACGGTCGGCTCATGCTCCGACCCATCGTAATTGGGCTGAAAATCGACGGTGTCCTTGTCGAGATCCTCCATCAGATAATTGGCCGAGCGCGCGAGCCGCGCCTCGGTGTAGCGCATCGCGGCGGCGGGATCGGGATCCATCGACCCGAAGTTCCCCTGGCCGTCGATCAACGGCAGCCGCATCGCCCAATCCTGGGTCATGCGCGCCAGCGCTTCGTAGATCGAGCTGTCGCCGTGCGGATGGTATTTACCGATCACGTCGCCGACGATGCGCGCCGATTTGCGGTAGGGGCGGTTATAGAGGAAGCCCGATTCTTGCGCCGAGAACAAAATCCGGCGATGCACCGGCTTCAACCCGTCGCGGATATCGGGCAGCGCGCGCGCCACGATGACGGACATCGCATAGTCGAGATAACTCGACTTCATTTCATCGACGATCGAGATCGTCGAGATGTCCTCGGGATTGGATGAGGGTTCGGCGAGGGCGGTCTCGTCGGCCAAAATATGACGCTTTCAGATTGTTACAGAGAAGTCACATCCTTCTAGAACGCTCCGGTCCCGATGTCACGCGCGCGTCCGCGCATCCGCGCGCGCGACGGGGGGTAAATAAGGCTGGCGTGGACGGGTTAGGGCGTGACCTCCTTGCCGTCCCAATCCAACACCTTGCCGCTGTCGGGCGGCTTCAGTGCATCGACGACATCGAGCAGTTGGACCGCGGCGCGCGCCGGGGTAAACAGGGCGCCTGGGCGGACGTTACCCTGGAACGGGCGCGACAACGCGGTGTCGACCGTACCTGGGTGGAGCGCGACGACGATGCTGCGATCGTTGCGCCGCTTTTCTTCGATCGCGAGCGTGCGGATCAGCTGGTTGAGCGCGGCCTTGGCGGCGCGATACCCGTACCAGCCGCCCATGCGATTGTCGCCGATGCTGCCGACCCGTGCCGACAGCGCCGCGAAGACGGTGCGGCCCGTTTTCGGCATCAGCGGCAGGATATGTTTGGCGACGAGCGCGGGGCCGATCGCGTTGACCGCGATCACTCGCGCCAGTGTTGCGGCGTGGAGATCACGATAGGTTTTCTCAGGCGTGTTCGCGCCCGCCTGGAGCAGGCCGGTGGCGACGATGACCAGATCGGGTGCGTGTGTCAGACGGGCCGCGGCGGCGGCGATGCTGGCTTCGTTCTCGATATCAATATGCCGGTCGCCCGCGAAGGATCGGGCCAGCGCGGTGACCGCGACATCCTCGTCCTGCAATGCCTCGACCAGCGCCGCGCCGATCCCGCCCGACGCGCCGATGACCAGCGCATGGCGCGGCGCGGTCATCGGGCGAAGCGCCAGCGGTTCGGGTCGCTCGTCGTGGCATCGAACCGGTAGCCGCCAGTATCGAAACCCTTCATCGCCTCGATCGCGTCGATGCGATGTTCCACCAGCCAGCGTGCCATCATTCCGCGTGCCTTCTTGGCGTAGAAACTGACGAACTTGCCGCCGTCGTGGAAGTCGACGTCGATCACGCGGACCGAGGCGGGGAGGCGACCATCGACCGCGGCCCAATATTCCTGGCTGGCGAGGTTGAGCACGGCGCCCGAGCCCTCCGCTTCGACATCGGCGGACAGCATCGTGGCGATGCGGTCGCCCCACCAGTCGGTCAACGCCTTGCGACGCGGTGCCCAGCGGGTGCCCATTTCCAAGCGATAGGGCTTCATCGCGTCGAGCGGACGGAGCAGGCCGTAGAGCCCCGACAACATTCTCACATGATCTTGCGCGAAATCGATCGCCGGGTCTTCCAGCGTCGGCGCGTCGAGCCCGGTATAGACGTCGCCCGCGAACGCGAAGAGCGCGGGCCGCTCCGGTGCATCGGAAAAAGCAGCGAAGCGATCGGCGTTGAGCTTCGCCAGTGCGGGCGAGATGTGCATCAGTTCGCGCAGGCGCTTCTGGGTCAGGTTGGCGGCTGCGGCGGCGAGTCGCGTGGCCTCGTCCGCGAAGCGCGGCACGGTGGCGGCGACATCGGGCAGCGGGGTCTCGTAATCGAGCGTCTTGGCGGGGGAAAGGGTCGCGATCATGGGGCCGCGATTAGCCGGACGGCCGCTGGGGTTCAACGGCGCGCGTTCAATCCCGGTTCACGCGCTGGTGGGCATTACGGCGCGGTGTAGCCCGTCGCCCGCCTCGCTTGAACCGCCGGAGACGGAGCATTACAGCGGCCCGGTCGTTGGGACGGAAATGCCCCTTAGGAGATATATGCGCATGTTGAAGTTTTCCACGCTCGCGATGGCAGCGCTGCTCGCCACGAGCGCCAGCGGCCTGATGATCGCCGCGCCCGCCACGGCACAGAAGAATAAGAAGGACGACAAGCCCGGGTTCAAGCTGAGCAAGCCGGTCGTTGCCGTCGCCGCGCCCGCGCAGACCGCGATCCGCGCCGCCTCGACGAGCGCCATCGCGGCGCAGCAGGCGACCGATCCCGCGGCAAAGCAGACCGCGATCGCGACGGCGCAGCAGAATATCGCCACCGCCGAGCCACTGGTCGGCCAGGTCGAGGCCGCGGCGACCACCGACGACGACAAATATGTGGCCGCGGCGTTGCGCTATGATTTCGAGAATTTGAAGCTGGCGGTGGCGCAGGCGGTCAATCCCAAGGCGCCGATCGACGAGACGGTGCTGGCCAAGCCGCTCGACGCGCTGATTGCGTCAGCGAGCACGCCGCAGGCGGATAAGGCCAAATATATCTATCGCCGCGGTATATTGGCATTCAACGGTGGCCAGTATCCGGTCGCGATCCAGTATCTGACGCAGGCCAAGCAGGCGGGCTATACCGATCCCAATCTTGACCCGCTGATTATCAAGGCGAAGCTGCAGGGCGGCAATCCTACCGAGGGGCTTGCCGATCTCAACGCCACGCTGAAGGCGCAGGAGGCGGCAGGCCAGAAGCCGACCGAGGAATATTATCGCTACGCTATTGCCAAGTCGAACCAGCAAAAGAACGTGGCTCTAACTGTCGATTTGCTTCAGCGCTATATTGCGGCCTATCCGACGCCCAAGAATTGGCGCGAGGTCTTGTTTACCTATGGCCTGCAGAAAGATTCGGCGGCGCAGTTGGATCAGAACCAGCGGCTCGACGCGTTCCGGCTGATGCGCCAGACCAACGCGCTCGCGGATCAGTATGATTACGAGGAATATGGCAACCTTGCCTACACCCGCGGCCTGCCGACCGAAGCACAATCGGTGGTGAAGGCGGGCCTGGCATCGGGCAAGATCCCCGCGAGTAGCTCGGTGTCCAAGCAGTTGGTAGCGGACTCGGCGACCGCGATCCGCAACGAAGGTGCGCTGTCGTCGAGCGAGACGAAGGCCAAGGCTTCGAAGGACGGCAAGGTCGCGGCGCAGACCGCTGATGCGTATCTGGGCGATGGCAACAACGCCAAGGCGATCGAACTCTACAATCTGGCGCTCACCAAGGGTGGGGTGACGACTGACGAGGTTAATCTCCACCTCGGTATCGCGCAGGCGCGCAGTGGCGACAAGGCGGGGGCAATGGCCTCGTTTGATAAGGTTACCGGCCAGCCGCGCGCCGCGATCGCGGGGTTTTGGAAGGTCGCGCTCAACAGTAAATCCGTGGGCTGACCCGGGCGATCAGTATCGACCAAATGAGGGGCGGTTGTGGCAACGCGATCGCCCCTTTTTGTTGAGGTTGTTACTTCCGCCGGATTGAGGGACGGGGCTGGCTCGAAGAGAGCGACAGTGACATGGATGGTGCAGAAATAATATCGGTCGTTTCTGCCGACCGTCTCGCGCCGCGACAGCGGCGGCGAAACGATCTACCGCGCTTCACCTGATCGGCGAATCCGGGGCCAGCCGCATGTCGAGATAATTGTCGATGCTGCCCATCAGCAGGCCCATTTCATGTTCGAAGAAATGGTTCGCCTTGGGGATCGTGTCGTGGTGAATCGTGATGTGGCGCTGGGTGCGCAGCTTGTCGACGAGTTTCTGCACCGCGCCGGGGGTCACGACCTCGTCATGCTCGCCCTGGATGATGATGCCGCTCGCGGGGCAGGGGGCGAGGAAGGTGAAATCGAACATGTTGGCGGGTGGCGCGATCGAGATGAAGCCGCGAATCTCGGGGCGGCGCATCAGCAGTTGCATCCCGATCCACGCGCCGAAGCCGAACCCGGCGACCCAGGTGGTCGAGGCCTCGGGGTGGAAACTCTGGACCCAATCGAGCGCGCTCGCAGCGTCGGACAATTCGCCGATGCCGTTGTCGAACACGCCCTGGCTCTTGCCGACGCCGCGGAAATTGAAGCGCAGCGTCGCGAAGCCGCGGCGCTGGAAGGTCTTGTAGAGTTCCTGCACGATCCTGTTGTTCATCGTGCCGCCCGACGACGGATGCGGGTGGAGAATCATCGCAACCGGCGCGCGCGGGCGGGGAGCGGGGGCGAAACGCCCTTCGAGACGGCCTTCGGGGCCGGGAAAAATGACTTCTGGCATGGGGCTAAACGGGCTCTCGCGGATCTGGTGGCGCGCGCCGGTGGAGCGTGCGGGAATGCGCGCCTATATAGGTGCGGACCGACTTTTCGCAATTGGAACCCGTGCTGACCCGTCCCGCCGCCCCGACCCGCATCTACCTCGACCATGCTGCGACCACCGCGATGACCCCCGCCGCGATCGCCGCGGTGGCCGATGGGATGGCACGATGGGCGAACCCGTCGTCACCGCACGCCGAAGGGCGCGCGGCGCGCGCGGCGCTCGAACAGGCGCGGCGGGATATCGCGGCGGCCTATGGCTGGACCGGCGAGACGCTGCTGACGAGCGGGGCGAGCGAATCGCTGGATATCGCGCTGGGGCGATCGGTGGCGACGCGGCGATTCGTGTCGTCGGTCGAGCATGACGCGGCGATGCGCGCGGGCGGGGAGGCAACGCTGTTGCCGGTCGGTGCGGATGGGTTGGTCGACCTCGACGCGCTGCAATCCTTGCTCGGAAATGGGGACCACGCGCTCGTCGCGGTGCAATGGGCGAATAGCGAGACTGGGGTCAGCCAGCCGATTCCTGCGATTGCCGACATCGTTCACGCCGCGGGCGCGCTGTTGCTCGTCGATGCGGCGCAGATGCCCGCGAGCGAAGCGCTCGCGCCCCACGCCGACTTCGTCGCGCTGTCGGCGCACAAGCGCGGCGGGCCGCCAGGGATGGGGGCGTTGCTGGTGCGCGATCTCGCAACGCTCCAGCCGAGTGGCGGGCAGGAGCGGGGGTATCGCGCGGGCACCGAGAATTTGCCTGCTGCGCTCGGCTATGCGGCGGCGCTCGGCGAGCCGGAGCCGATTGCGCGCTGGACGACGATGCGCGCGCGGCTCGATGATGCGATCCGACGGTCGGGGGGAACGGTGGTCGCCGATGCGAGCCTGCGCCATTCTGCGATCGCCTCGTATCACTTGCCCGGAGTAGCGGCGGCGGCACAATTGATCCGGCTCGATGCGGCGGGGTTCGCGGTATCGGCGGGGAGCGCGTGTTCGTCTGGCAGCATGAAGCCGAGCCATGTGCTCGGCGCAATGGGCTGGAGCGAGGCGGCGTCGCGCGAGGTCGTCCGCGTCAGCTTCGGGCGGACGACACAAGATACGGATATCGACGCGTTCATCGCGGCGTGGCGTGCGGTGGCGCGCGCGACGCAGGCATTCGCGGCATGACCTATCTCGATTACCAGGCGACGACCCCACTCGCGCCCGAAGCGCTGGCGGCGATGCTGCCGTGGCTCGAAACCCAGTATGCCAACCCGCATTCGGCGCATCGCGAAGGTCGCGCTGCAAAGGCGGCGGTAGCGGTGGCGCGCGATCGGATCGCGGCGTTGCTGCCCGCGGGGGGACGCGTCGCGTTCACGAGCGGGGCGACCGAGTCGCTCAACTGGGCGATCCGCGGCACGACTGGCGGAATCGTCACGATCGCGACCGAACACGCCGCGGTGCTCGACACCGTCGCGGCGGAACGGGCGCGGGGACGAGCGGTCACGGTGTTATCGGTGGGTGCGGATGGCCTGGTCGATCTCGACGCGGCGCGCGCTGCGATTACGCCGGGGACGGGGCTGGTCGCGGCGATGCTGATCAACAACGAGATCGCGGTGATCCAGCCGATCGAGGCGGTCGCCGCATTGGCACACGATGTGGGGGCGCTGATGCTGTGCGATGCAGTGCAGGGCTATGGCCGGGTGCCGATTCCCGGCGCGTGCGACCTCGTCGCGATCTCGGCGCACAAGATCTACGGCCCGAAGGGGGTTGGCGCGTTGTGGCTGCGTGACGGGGTGAAGCCCGAACCGCTGCTCCACGGCGGCGACCAGGAAGGCGGACGTTCGGGAACGCTGTCGCCCGCGCTGTGTGCGGGGTTCGGGGTCGCGGCGCAACTGATGACGGCGTGTCATCAAGAGGATGCGGTACTGGTCGCACGACTGTTCGATGGGGCGCGCGAACGGCTGGCGGGGTGGACGGTCAACGGATCGATCGAGCACCGCTATCATGGTAATATCAATGTCCGCCGCGACGGGCTCGACGTCAATCGGCTGATGTCGGAGCTTCGCGACATCGCGGTGTCGGCGGGGTCGGCGTGCGCCAGCGGGTCGGGGCGGTCGAGCCACGTGCTGCGCGCGATCGGGCTGTCCGAGGCGGAAGCGCGGTCGTCGATCCGGCTGGGGTTCGGGCGCTATACCGACGAGACCGCGTTCGTCGCCGCGATCGACCGGATCGCGGCCGCCGCGGCGCGCCAACGGATCGCGGCGTGAAGATACGCTTTATCGATCGCGATGGCGGGCTGTGCGAGGCCGACGCGCCGGTCGGGTCCACCCTGCTCGAGATCGCGCAGGCCTATGGCCAGCCGCTCGAAGGGACGTGCGAAGGGCAGATGGCGTGCGCGACCTGCCACGTCATCGTCGCCGCCGCCGACTTCGACCGGCTGCCGCGCGCGAGCGAAGAGGAAGAGGATATGCTCGACCTCGCCCACGCCGCGACGCGAACCAGCCGGTTGTCGTGCCAGATCGCGCTGACCGAGGCGCTCGATGGGTTGACCGTGCGGATACCGGGCGCCCGCGAGCGCTGACCCGGCGCATACCAAACTGTCAGTTGCGCAACGACGGGTTCAGCCTTGGTGCACGGCGGGTGTGCGACTGTCGTTTCATGCCCGATAATGGGCGATGAGAGGAGAATTCGCATGAAGATCACCGCCATTCTCGGCGCGGGCGCGCTCGCGATCGGATCGCTGGTCGTCACCGCCGCGCCTGCCGCGGCGCAGCGCCACGGCGACGGCAATTACGACCGTGGTCACCACGATCGCGACAATTACAACCGCGGTCACAACGATCGGGGTCATCACTACGGCCAGCGCAATCACAGACGCGGCTATGCCTATGGCTATCGGTCGAATGTTCGCTCGCGGGTCGTCTGCCGCGTTCAGCGCGGATATTACGGCCCCGTCCGGCGTTGCTACCGCATCTATCGCTGATCAGCCCGCCGATCCGTCGTTAGTCCGGGAGATCACAGGAGAAGAATGATGAAAATATTTGTTCTCGCCGCCGCGTCGATCGCGATGACCGGGCTCGCGCCTGTGGCGCTCGCCGCCCCCGCGACCGCCGCCCAGCATCGCGTGGTGACCCGCACCCGCGTGGTGACCCATACCGGTCCCGCGGGCCATTACCGCTATCGGACCCGCCACGTGTGCCGCACCCATTGGCGTCATCACCATCTCGTGCGGGTGTGCCGTAACGTGCGGTATCGCGTTCGCTATTGATGCGACACGGGTGACTTGAACCCGCCGTCCGGCTCCGCCATATGCGCGGCGGGAGTCGGGCGGACGTGGTCGTCGCCAACCCGGTCAGGTCCGGAAGGAAGCAGCCGCAACGATTTCGCCGCGGGTCGTCCCGGCTCCCACCGCGAAGCGTGCGTTCCGCGCGCAAGCGCGGCCAGCGGCGCACCGCGCCGTCTGACGTCACGGCTTGGCCGTGACGTGCCCCACCCAAGCTTTCGCTTACATCCCCGCGCGCGACATTCTACATGGTGGGTCGATGTCCGACTCCTTCGATCTCGGGGAACCGTCCCAGCCTGCCAAGCCCGAGGCGTATCGCGTCCTCGCGCGCAAATACCGCCCGCAGACGTTCGACCAGTTGATCGGGCAGGATGCGATGGTCCAGACGCTGGGCAACGCGATTCGGCGCGACCGGCTGGCACATGCGTTCCTGATGACCGGCGTGCGCGGGGTGGGCAAGACCAGCACCGCGCGGCTGATCGCCAAGGCATTGAACTGCATCGGCCCCGATGGCACCGGCGGGCCGACGATCGATCCGTGCGGGCTATGCGAACCGTGCCGCGCGATCGCCGAGGGGCGGCATATCGACGTGATCGAGATGGACGCCGCGAGCCATACCGGGGTCGACGACGTCCGCGAGATCATCGACGCGTCGCGCTACGCCGCGGTCTCGGCGCGGTTCAAGATCTACATTATCGACGAAGTCCACATGCTTTCGAAGAACGCGTTCAACGCGTTGCTCAAGACGCTCGAGGAGCCGCCCGCGCACGTTAAATTCCTGTTCGCGACGACCGAGGTGAACAAGGTGCCGGTGACGGTGCTGTCGCGCTGCCAGCGGTTCGACCTGCGCCGGATCACCGCGGACAAGCTTGCCGAGCATTTCCTCATGGTCGCGACGCAGGAGGGCGTCGTCGCCGATCCCGAAGCGTTGATGCTAATCGCGCGCGCGGCGGAGGGCAGCGCGCGCGACGGGCTGTCGATCCTCGACCAGGCGATCGCGCACGCCGGTCTCGAAGGGGGTGGGGTAAGCGCAGACGCGGTGCGCCAGATGCTGGGGCTGTCCGATCGCGGTGCGGTGCGTGACCTGCTCGGGCTGATCCTGGCGGGCGATGGCGCGGGCACGCTCGCGTCGCTGCGACGTCAATATGATTACGGCGTCGATCCGCTGTCGGTGTTCCGGTCGTTGCTCGAGACGGTGCATGGCGTGACGCTGGCGAAAGTGGGCACGCCCGACGATATCGCGCAGCCGCTCGAAGAGCGCGAAGCGCGGCGCGAGTGGGCGGCGGCGCTGTCGTTTCCGACGCTCCATCGGCTGTGGCAATTGTTCCTGCGGGGGCATGACGAGATCGCCAAGGCGGCGTTGCCGATCGAGGCAGCGGAGATGGCGCTGCTGCGTGCGATCCATGCCTCGACGCTGCCCGATCCGGGCGAGCTGGCGCGGCAGATCGTCGGCGGCAAGGTGACGAAGCCGGCGACGAGCGCCGCTCCGATGTCAGCACCGACGCCCATTGCCGCGTCCGAGCCAACGCCGGTCGCCCATGCGACGTTGCCCGCCACGTTCCAATCGCTGGTCGATCGGCTCGAAGAGCACGGCGCGATCGCGTTGGCGGCGAAGATGCGGCATGGCGCGCGGGTCGTGAGCTACGAGCCGCTTGCGCTGGTGCTGAGCGGGAGCCGCCCGATCTCCGCCGATACGCTCGCCGATCTCAACGCCACGCTGAAGGCGGCGACCGGGCAGGGATGGCGCGTTTCGATCGCGGATTCGCCCGGCGATCCGACGATCAACGAAGCCGAGAAATCGGCGGAAGCCATGGCGAAGGCGGCAATCCTCGAATCGCCGATGATCAAAGCGGCGCTCAACGCGTTTCCCGATGCGGAACTCGAACAATGGCCAGGCCAACGGAGCAGTGCATGAAGAATCTCGATGAAATCCTCGCGATGGCGCAGAACGTCCAGAGCGAGCTGCAGAAGGCGCAGGACACGCTCGACACGATCGAGGTCGAGGGCGCGAGCGGCGTTGGCCTCGTCAAGGTCAAGGCGTCGGCCAAGGGCCGGATCATCGGCATCGAGATCGACGATTCGCTGATCCAGGTCAGCGAGAAGCAGATGCTCGAAGACCTGCTGACCGCGGCGTTCAATGACGCGCGGACCAAGGCGGACGCGGTGTCGGGTGCCGAAATGTCCAAGATGACGAGCGGGTTGTCGTTACCGCCGGGGTTCAAGTTGCCGTTCTGACCGCGCTACCGTTACGGTTAAGGAACAATCCCATCGGCGACGGCGTTTTTGGCCCACAACAGTGAGGAGCGTAACATGACCGAAGAACGTATCGTCGAGACCCCCGCGACCCACACCACCGTGGTCGAGCGCAGCGGCGGCGGCGGGGCCGGGTGGCTGATCGCGATCATTCTGCTCGCGGCGGTCGTGATCGGTGGTTTCTTCCTGCTCAACCAGAGCCGGAACGACAATGCGAAGACCGCCGCGGTAACCTCGGCGGCCGAGAGCGTCGGGGATACCGCCGAAAAGGTCGGCAGCGCGGTCACGCCGGGCAAATAATCCGGCCGAGCGGAATCGCCTATTTCAGGCAGTCGTCCAGCCCGCTGCGTCGCACCGTGCCGACGTAGCGGGCGAGGCTGTTGCCGTGCCGCCGCACGAAGCCGCGCGGATCGATCGCGGCGCGTTTCTTAGGCAGCGGTAACACCGCGGCGATCCGGCCCGCCTCGGTCGGGCTGAGCCGGGTCGCGTCGTGGTTGAAATAGCGCAGCGCGGCGGCATCCGCGCCGTACGTTCCGATCCCGGTTTCGGCGATATTGAGATAGACCTCCATGATCCGCCGCTTGCCCCACAGCGTTTCGATCAGGACGGTGAAATAGGCCTCGAACGCCTTGCGGACATAGCCGCCGCCCTGGAACAGAAACGCGTTCTTCGCGGTCTGCTGGCTGATCGTCGATCCGCCGCGGATCCGGCCGCCGCGGGCGTTGCGATAGGCGGCGCTGGCCATCGCGTCGAAGTCGAACCCGTGATGCGCGCAGAATCGCGAGTCCTCGCCCGCGATCGCGGCGCGGGGCATATCGGGGTCCATGCGGGAGAGCGGCAGCCATTGTTTGGTGACGCCGTTGAAGTTGAGAACATCGCCCATCATTGTCCAGGTGAAGGGGACCGGGACGAAGCGGTACACACCCACCCACGCCACCGTGACGACGACGAAGATGAGGGCGGATTTGAAGAGAATGCGGAGGAGGGTAATCATCGCGCGCGACCATAGGCTGCGGCGCGTTGGCTTCAAGCCGGTTGAAAGGCCGCCCACCGAAGAACGTACCACCCCGGCAAAGGCCGGGGTGGTGTCGTGTTTTCGGCCTACGCCGCGAGCAGCCGCTTTTCTCCCGCCAGCCGCATCATCGCCTTTTGCAGCTTCTCGAACGCGCGAACCTCGATCTGGCGGACGCGTTCGCGGCTGACGCCGTAAACCTGGCTCAATTCCTCGAGCGTCTTGGGGTCGTCGGTCAGGCGGCGTTCGGTGAGGATGTGCTTTTCGCGGTCGTTGAGGTCGTCCATCGCGTCGACGAGCATGGTGTGGCGGACGTCGGCTTCCTGCGCGTCGGCGACGATCTTGTCCTGCAACGGCGCGTCGTCCTGCAGCCAATCCTGCCACTGACCCTCGCCATCCTCGCGCATCGGCACGTTGAGCGACGTGTCGCCGCCCATCGCCATCCGGCGATTCATGCTCACGACGTCATGCTCGGCGACGCCGAGATCGGTCGCGATCTTGGTCACGTCCTCGGGCTTCAGGTCGCCATCCTCGAACGCGTCGAGCTTCGACTTCATCCGGCGCAGATTGAAGAACAGCTTCTTCTGCGCGGCGGTGGTGCCCATTTTCACGAGGCTCCACGAACGCAGGATATATTCCTGGATCGACGCGCGAATCCACCACATCGCATAGGTCGCGAGGCGGAAGCCGCGATCGGGCTCGAACTTCTTGACGCCCTGCATCAGCCCGATGTTGCCTTCGCTGATCAGCTCGGACGTCGGCAGGCCATAGCCGCGATAGCCCATTGCGATCTTGGCGACGAGGCGAAGGTGGCTGGTGACGAGCTGCGCCGCCGCCTCGGTATCGCCATGTTCCTGGAAGCGCTTGGCGAGCATATATTCCTGCTCGGGCTGGAGCAGCGGAAATTTCTTGATCTCGGCGAGATAACGGTTGAGCCCCGCCTCGCTGCCGAGCGCAGGGATGGTCGCGGGGACGTTGCTGCGGCCTGCCATGATAATTCTCCCTTCCCTGGAGGCGCGTATGCCGCGGTGCGGCGAAGCGCTTGAATGTCTATACGTGAAGCTGACTGAACAGTTCCTGCATGTCTGCAGGCATTGCGCTTTCAAACGCCAAAGCGAGGCTATTGATCGGATGAATGAAGCCCAGATGCGCTGCGTGCAACGCCTGTCGGTGAAACCCGAGCGTATCGAGCATCAGCTTCTGGTTCCCTTTTGTTCTACCATAGACCGGGTCTCCGAGCAAGGCGTGGCCGATCGACGCCATGTGGACGCGGACCTGATGTGTCCGCCCGGTTTCGAGCCGACAGGCGACGAGCGCGGCGCCATCGAGTTTCTCGATGGTCGTGTAATGAGTCACCGCGCGCTTACCGCCTGATACGATCGCGATCTTCTTTCGGTTACTCGGGGACCGCGCCAACGGCGCGTCGATCGTCCCGGTGGCGGGACGCGGAATGCCGCCGACGATCGCCTTATACCGGCGATCGATCGAATGATCGTGAAACTGGCGTGCCAGCCCGACATGCGCGCGATCGGTCTTGGCCGCGATCATCAGCCCGCTGGTATCCTTGTCGATCCGGTGGACGATCCCGGGGCGCGCGACCCCGCCGATCCCCGACAACGAGCCGCGGCAATGGTGGAGCAGCGCGTTGACGAGCGTGCCGTCGAGATTGCCCGCGGCGGGGTGAACGACGAGCCCGGCGGGCTTGTCGATCACGATCAGATGCTCGTCCTCATACGCGACGACGAGCGGGATATCCTGCGGCTCGTTATGCGCCACGGCGGGATCGGGCACCGCGACCGCGAAGATATCCCCACCGGCGGCGCGCTTGGCGGGATCGCGATGCAGCGTGCCGTCGCGCGACACCGCGCCGCTGTTAATCAGCACCTTGAGCCGTTCGCGCGACAGCGTCGGCACCGCATCGGCGAGCGCGCGGTCGAGCCGCCAGCCGTCCGCCGCGTCGCCGATCCTTGCCTCGATGATGGAAACCCCCCGGTTCATGTCGTAGGAAAATGGCGGTGGAGATCGCGATTTCAAGTGTGTTGCTGGCACAAATCACCGACCATGCCGCGGGGTGCGCGGACGAGGTGTGCGGGCTGGTGTTCGGCGACCGTCAGCGGGTCAGCGCGGTGACGCGCTGCTTCAATGTCGCGGCCGATCCGGCGCGGCGGTTCGCGATCGACCCGCGCGCGCTGATCGAGGCGCACCGCGCGGCGCGTGGCGGCGGGCCGCAACCGATCGGCCATTATCATTCGCACCCCGGTGGCAGTTCGGCGCCGTCGCCGCGTGACGCGGCGGACGCGATCGAGGAGGGCGCGCTGTGGTTGATCGTCGGCGCGGCGGAGGTGCGGGCCTGGCGCGCGATCCGCGGCGGCGCGGTTGAGGGGCGGTTCGAGCCGGTCGGACTCCGGATGGCGGGGTGAAGTGGACGACTTTTACACGGAATCGGTGTTTTGGCGCGGCCCCCTGCGCTGGGCAAGGCGGAGGGCGTGGACGGTGCGGAAGGCGGGCAAGCGATCATCGCTAGACCATGACAGAGCGCGATGGAGTAGGACATTGGCGACCTGCGCCGTGGAGGGAAATGTGGATCGCCGACGGGAGGGTGTGTACGACGATATTTGACGGTTTCCCCGATGGAGTTGGCAACGGCGAGCGATGGCGAAGGCGAATGGCTGCGATTATCGATGAAGCAGGGCAATGTCGCCGGCGCTCCACTCGCTCGGCGCAAACCTGCCGTGGGTCGTTACGGCCATTCATCGTTCATCAGGCGTACAGCACCCCATCTCCTTGAATACCGTAGGCTGGAGGATCGACGATGCTGGTGCTGATCATTGCAATTGCGGCGCAAGTGTCGGCCATTGGTGCCAGGCAACCGCCGCTGCCAGCGACCGCCACCGTAACCCGCGCGCGGGACAAATGGCAGATCGAGTATCGTTTGACCAAGAAGAGCAGCGCGTGGGTGTTTCCGGTTTCCCAGCCCCGGCAGGCCGATCATAACCCTTGGCGGGAAGAAGAGTGGCGGGTCGTGACGCCCGGAGTTAGGATCGAGCGTCGCGGCGCGTATGACGTTCTCGTATCAACGGGCGACGCTTCCGTTCCGCTGAAAATCCGTATCGCATTTACCCCGACAAGTGCGACGCTTGATCGTGAATATGATCCGGCCGTTACGTTCAGCAATGGGGCGACGGCGCTCTATTCGGATCAGTTCGATGTCGTTCCCATCGCTGATCTCGATGCCATTGGGCTCAAGCAAGCGGGTCTCTCCGTCGAAGAATTGGGCGGCACGCATACGCCGGTTCGATTTCACGACGCCAAGGGTCCCGTGTTCGTCCAGGGATATCGGCAACGTAATCCGATCCTGACCGGGGCCGAGACCTACGTTGTTTTCGGCACGAGCAAGATCGAGGAACGAAACGGTCTTGCGATGCTTGCCGATCCAGCGCTACCAGAATGGCTC
Organism: Sphingomonas oligophenolica; assembly: GCF_006438955.1. Taxonomy (GTDB): domain Bacteria; phylum Pseudomonadota; class Alphaproteobacteria; order Sphingomonadales; family Sphingomonadaceae; genus Sphingomonas; species Sphingomonas oligophenolica_A. Next base: position 57,079 of record NZ_RCZK01000007.1, read on the forward strand.
AAGGCTGAGGTCGCCGGATTTGCGCCTCAGGTTGCGGCAACATATGCGGCCCGGCTAGGCAGGCGCACGGACCCGAGTTTACCTTTGTTGTTGATGGGCTGGCGGGGGCCGACAGCGGGAAAGGTCATCAACGACGGTGGCGTCCGCCCCGGTCAAATCCTGTTTAACTTCGAGGGCGAAGGGCTAATCGAACCCAATGAGCGCGCGGCGCGACGAACGAGGTGGTTCATCGCGCATGAGATGGCGCACTTCTGGTTGGGCACCTCCGGTATCGGCTATCGCATGCCTTCAGAAGCCTGGATCACCGAAGGTGGCGCCGAGATGATGGCGTTCACGTTGCTCGCAGCTTCGGATCATGACTATGCATTATCCGAGCTCCAGCGTGCGGTGGAGGACTGCATCAAGTTCGCGATCAAGCCTATCGCTGGCGCCGGTGATCGGCACGAAAGCCGCGCCTTTTACGCCTGCGGCGCGACTTTTGCGCTCGCTGCCGCAAGCGCTGTGCGCCGGGATGGAGGGCGCGATTACTTCGATTTCATCCAACCTCTGTTAGAGGACCATCGGTCAGATCGTCTTTTGGGAAGCATAGACTGGGTACGTCACTTCGCTGCCGTCAGCGGAGAGGGACCCGCGGTGCACATCATGACGTCCATGCTGGACGCGGGCGTACCCGACCCTGCCGAAGCCATCGAGAAGCTCTTTCGACAGGCGGGTGTGCCATACTCAAGAAATGCGGGCTCGGTCATGTTGGCACCGAATGCGATCTAACCGTCGCGTGGCGTGCTGCGCTTGCGTCGGGGGGTCGGGTCGGTCAGAAGGCGGCATGATTTCAGTACCTATTGCATGACCGTCAATCCGGTCGATTTCGCCAGCCTGCTCTGTTCGAAGCTGTGCCACGATCTGTTGTCGCCGGTGGGGGCGTTGAACAACGGGCTCGAACTGCTTAACGACGAGACCGACGAGGCGATGCGCGCGCGGGTGTTCGAGCTGCTCAACGAAAGCGCGCGGACATCGGCCAACAAGCTCAAATTCTTTCGGCTGGCGTTCGGCGCGGCGGGCGGATTCGGCGAGGCGGTCGATTCGCGCGAGGCCAAGCTGGCGATCGAGGGGCTGGTCGCGGACAACAAGCGGATCCAGTTCGACTGGATCGTCGAGGCCGAAAAACTGCCCAAGGCCGCGATCAAGGTCGTGCTGAACCTGGCGATGATCGCGAGCGAGGCGCTGGTCCGCGGGGGGACGCTCGCGGTCGGCGGCGAGGAGACCGACGGGCATATCGAGGTGGTTGTCCAGATCGAAGGCCCGCGGATCGTGCTCGATCCCGAACTGCGCGCGACGCTGACCGATGGCGCGCGGGCCGAAGGCGTGACCCCGCGCACCGCGGCGGCGTATCTGGTCCACGAGATCGTCCGCGATGCCGGGGGGCGCGTGCTGGTGTCCGAACCGGCGGACGCGGTGATGATCTTCGGCGCGGTGTTCAACGCCCGGTAACGGGGCGGGGCGCTCGTTCCTGGCGCGGTAAACGCGGTCTTAAGCCTTTCCGGGGCAAGACGCTGGTCCGAACACGCGCCTGGGGACCCATGGACGAGCTGCTGCAGGAATTCATCGCGGAAACGCGCGAAACGCTCGACGCGCTGTCGGGGGAGGTCGTGGCGTGGGAAGCGGACCCGACCGATCGCGCGCGGCTCGATTCGATCTTCCGCTTCGTCCACACCGTCAAGGGGAGTTGCGGTTTCCTCGACCTGCCACGGCTCGCGCGGCTGAGCCATGCCGCCGAGGATGTGCTCGCTGCGGTGCGCGACGGCGGGCGAATTCCCGATACCGCACTGGTCAACGCGGTGCTCGCGATCATCGACCGGATCGGCGAACTGGTCGAGGCGATCGACGCGGGGGTTTCGCTGGAGGATTCGTCCGAAGACCTGCTGATCGCCGCGCTCGCCGAAAATGCCGCACCCGTCGCGGTCACTGCCACCGCGCCGCAAGCCCGATCGCACAGCCGCAGCGTGCGGCTGGGCGTCGACCTGCTCGATCGAATGATGAGCGGGATGTCGGAGATGGTGCTGGCGCGCAACGACTTGGCGCGGCGACTGCGCGAGGGGGACTGCGATCCGCGGATGGAGGCGGCGCTGGAGCGACTGTCGCTGACCGTCGCCGACATGCGCGAGACGGTGACGCGGACGCGGATGCAGACGATCGACACGCTGTTTTCGGCGGTGCCGCGGCTGGTGCGCGATACCGCCGCCGAACTCGGCAAGACGGTGGTGCTCAGTATCGAGGGCGGCGACGTCGAACTCGACCGCGAAATGATCGAGCTGATGCGCGATCCGCTGGTCCATGTGATCCGCAATTCGATCGACCATGGCATCGAAGCGCCCGCGGACCGCGCGGCGGCGGGCAAGCCTATGGCGGGGCTGATGACGGTCAGTGCGCGCCAATCGGGCAACCAGATCCTCATCGATATCACCGACGACGGTCGCGGCATCGACACCGACCGGCTGGTGGCGAAGGCGCGCGACCAGCGGCTGATGCCAGAGGAAGCGTTGCGCGCGCTGTCCGAAGATGCGCGGTGCGAGCTGGTCTTTCATCCCGGCTTATCGAGCCGCGATACGGTGACCGCGACATCGGGGCGGGGCGTGGGCATGGACATCGTCCGCGCCAACGTCGAGCATATCGGTGGCCGGGTGATCCTGTCGAACCGCCCAGGCAAGGGACTGGCGGTGACGCTACGGGTGCCACTGACGCTGTCGATCCTGACGACGATCATCGTTGCGGCAGGCGGGCAGCAGTTCGCGCTGGCGAGGCAATCGGTCGACGAGATCGTCAAGGTTCGCAGCAACCAGGTGCGGATCGATCGGATCGGTGGCGTCACCATGGCGACAGTGCGTGGCGAACGGTTGCCGGTGGTGGGGCTGAGCGAGTTGCTCGGGCTGGGGGTGGCGGCAATCGACACGCTTGTCCTCGTGTCGACCCGCGACGGCAGTTATGCGCTGGCGGTCGACGAGGTGATCGACAGCGAGGAACTGGTCATCAAGCCCGCTGCGCCGGCGGTAATGGCGACCGGGGTCTATGCGGGGCAGACCTTGCCCGACAATGGCCGCCCGATGTTGCTGCTCGACGGCGCGGGCGTCGCGACGCGTGCGGGATTGGTATTCGATCGGATCGCGGCGATCGCGCCCGACGAGACCGAGGCTGCGGCGGACGAAAAACGCGGGCTGCTGTTCGACGACCTCGACGGGCATCGACGGGTCGTGCCGCTGGCGGTGATCGACCGGGTCGAAACCGTGCCGGTCGCCGCGATCCGCTTTACCGCGGGTCGATTGCGGCTGGCGAGCGGCGATGCGCTGGTGCCGGTCCATGCGACCGCGGCGATGGCGCCCGACACTACCGTGTCGCTGCTGCGGCTGACCGATGGCGCGGTCGATATCGCCTATGCGATCGGTGATGCGATCGAGATCGTCGCGCTGCCCCGCGATATCGCGCCCGCGCAGGGGGCGGGGGTGATCGCCGGGGTGGTGATGATCGCGGACGAACAGGTCGAGGTCATCGATGTCCATGCGCTGTTCGCGGCGACTGCGGGGCCGTCGTCGGGCGCGCAGCCGTTGTGCCTGCTCCACGCCGATGCTGGCGGGTGGATGACCAATTTCCTGAAGCCCGTGATCGAGGCATCGGGCTATCGCTGCGTCACGCGGCTCGCGCCCGGCGAAACCGCCGCAGTCGCGCTGGCGATGAGCGACGGGGGGGCGGATCGAACCGGCTCCGCCGCGCCGCTGGTCACGCTGCGTGCGGAGCGCGAGCCGACCGGGCCACGTGATGAGAGCATCTATCGATACGATCGCGAGGCGTTGCAGGCCGCGCTGATGCGCAGCCGGGAGGCGATGGTATGAGCGAACAATATCTGATGGCGCGGATCGCGGATCGCCCGGTCGCGATTCCCACCGCGCAGGTCGAATCGGTGATCGATCTCGGCGACATCCTGCCCGCGCCGCTCGCGCCGCCGCAGGTGCGCGGGCTGGTCGCGATTCGCAGCCGGGTGGTAACCGTGATCGATACCGAGGTCGCGCTGGGTTTGCCGCGATCGGTCCACGACCGGCGGCGCGCGGTGATCACCGCGGTCGACGGGCATCATTATGCGATCCTGGTCGAGAGCCTGGACGAGGTCGAGACGCTGGTGGCGCAGCCGCTGTCGTCGGGCCTGGTGCTGGGCGACGGCTGGCGCGACTGTGCGACGGGCATTGTCGAACATGGCGGCGAGCCGATGCTGGTGCTCGATCTATCCGCCTGGATTCCCGCCGCGGCACTCGCGGCTTAACCGCCTGCTCAGACTTTCCTGCCACAGTTGCTGCACGCGCACTTCCTTGCAAAGGGCCATTCATGAAGACCTGCCTTGTCGTCGACGATTCGAAGGTGATCCGAAAGGTCGCGCGTCATATTCTCGAGACGTTGGAATTCACGGTTTCCGAAGCGTGCGACGGGCGCGAGGCGCTCGATGCGTGCCTGGCATCGGTGCCCGATGTCGTCCTGCTGGACTGGAACATGCCGGTGATGAGCGGGATGGATTTCCTGCGTGCGCTGCGTGAGGCGAACCTGGCGACGCGGCCCAAGGTGGTGTTCTGCACGACCGAGAACGGGATGGCCTATATCCGTGCCGCAATCGAAGCGGGCGCCGACGAATATGTCATGAAGCCGTTCGATCGCGACACGCTGGAATCGAAACTGCAGATCGTGGGCATGGCCTGACGGAGGGGGACGGTGACGTCAGTCCTGCCGTATCGGGTCGGCGCCGCCGCGGACGCGGACGCGCGAACCGATCGACCCGCGATGCCGCTGTCGGTGCTGATCGTCGACGATTCGGCGGTGGCGCGCGCGGTGATCGCCAAAGTCATCGATCAGAGCGCGGAATTCCGCGTCGCACATAGCGTCGGCACGGTTGCCGCCGCGCTGCACGTGCTCGGCGATCACCGGGTCGACTTTATCCTGCTCGATCTGGCATTGCCCGGGGTCGACGGCCTTACCGCGCTGCCCGATCTGGTGGCCGCGGCGCGCGGTGCGCGCGTCGTCGTCGTGTCCTCGACCGCGATCGAGGGTGCCGCGGTAACGATCCAGGCGCTGGCGCTCGGCGCGGCCGAAACGGTGTTAAAGCCCGCCACGGGCGATTCGACGAGCGCGTTCGGCATCGGCCTGCTGAAGAAAATGCGGCGGTTGGTCGAACCCCGGCCGCGGGTCGACATCGCGCCCCGGATCGCACCCCGCCCAGTCAGCACACCGGTGTCAGCGCCCGCACCATTGCAGCGGTTCGAGATCGTCGCGATCGGCGCGTCGACCGGCGGCATCCACGCGCTGAGCCTGTTGCTGCGCGCGTTGCCCCGGTCGTTCGTGACCCCGATCGTCATCACCCAGCATCTGCCGGGATCGTTCATGCCCTATTTCGCGGCGCAGCTGGCGCTGCTGTCGGGGCGACCCTGCGATGTCGCGGTTGATCGGCTGCGCATCCGGCCGGGCCGGATCGTGCTGGCACCGGGCGACGCGCATATCCGCGGGGTCGCGCTGCCCGATGGGGGTGCCGCGGTCAGACTGACCGGCGAGCGGGTCGCGAACGGATGCTTGCCGTCGGTCGATCCGATGTTCGCCTCGCTCGCCGCGGTTTATGGCCCCGCGCTGCTCGCGGTCGTGCTCAGCGGCATGGGGCGCGACGGCGTGGACGGCGCGGTTGCGGTCCAGCGCGCGGGCGGCTGCGTCATCGTCCAGAACGAGGCGAGCTCGGTCGTATGGGGTATGCCGGGTGCGATCGCCGCGACCGGCATTGCCGCCGCCGTGCTCGACCCGGAAGCACTGGGCCATCTTATCGCGTCGGGACGACATCCATGATTCATCAGACTATTTCTCCCGCGAACGGCGCGTCGCAGAGCGCGCTGGGCGTTCTTGCCGCGTTGCTCGAAGCGCGCACCGGACAACAGATTTCGGCCTATCGGTCGTGGCGGATCGACATCGCGTTGAAACCCCTGCTCCGCGATCGCGGGCTGACCACGCTCGACCAGCTGGTGGGCATGTTGATGGAGGGAAGCGATCGACGAATCGCCGACCAGATCATCGACCTGCTAGTAAACCAGGAGACGTCGTTCTTTCGCGATGCGCCGGTGTTCGACATGGTCATCGACGCGGTTGCGCAGATCGAGGCGCGCGGACGCCGGGCGCGGATCTGGTGCGCGGGCTGTTCGACGGGGCAGGAACCCTATTCGCTCGCGATGCTGTTCGCCGAGCGTGATGGCGCGGGGTGGATCGCACCCGACATCGTCGCGACCGACGTATCCGACGCCGCGATCGGGCGGGCACGCGAGGGAAGATATACCCAGTTCGAGATTCAGCGTGGCCTCCCGGTGCGGCGGATGATCAACTGGTTCGAGGCGAATGGCGACGAATGGGTCGCGCGCGCCGAGCTGCGGCGGATGGTGGCATTCCGCAAGCTGAACCTGCTCGGCGATCAATCGCCACCGGGGCGGTTCGACATTATCCTGTGCCGCAACGTCATGCTGTATCTGGCAGCGGAGCCGAAGGCCGCGATCTTCGCGAACTTTGCCGCAGCGCTAGAGCCCGGCGGCATCCTGGCGCTCGGCGCGGGGGAGACGGTGATCGGCCAGACCCGGATGTTCGAGCCGTCGAAATCCTATCGCGGTCTGTATGAAGTGGTTGGGCGGGCTGGGGGCGAGGCCGCGAGCTGACGCAGAGCATCTGTACGCCGCCGCCGCTTCTCGCCTAGAGGTGGAGCCATGACGATCATCGACACGCCTTCGCCGAACTTCGACGAGCGGATGCTGCCGATCACGATGATCGTGCTCCACTATACCGGCATGGTGGACGGGCCCGCCGCGGTGGCGCGGCTGCGCGATCCCGCGGCGAAGGTCTCGGCGCATTACGTCGTCGAGGAGGACGGCACAGTGATCCGCATGATCGACGAGGCCAAGCGTGCCTGGCACGCAGGACAATCGCACTGGCGCGGCATCACCGACATCAATTCGGCGAGCGTCGGGATCGAGATCGTCAACCCGGGGCATGAATTCGGCTATCGCCCGTTCGCGCCCGAACAGATCGCGGCGCTGATCCCGCTGGTCGCCGACATCAAGCGTCGCCACGCGATCGGGCGCGGCAATGTCGTCGGCCATTCCGACATCGCGCCGCGGCGCAAGCGCGATCCGGGCGAGCTGTTTCCGTGGAGCAAGCTGGCCAAATTGCGGCTGGCGCTGCCGCGACCGACGCGCAATTTGATGGACCCGATGTGGAGCGAGGCCGGATTTCTGCTCGCGCTCGATCGGTTCGGCTACGACGTCGAAAGCCCGATGGCGGCGATCATGGCGTTTCAGCGCCGCTTTCGCCCCGAGTTGATCGATGGCGAGATCGACGCCGAATGCCGGATGATCCTGCTCGCGCTGCTGCTGCCCAAACCCCAGGGGGATGAGTGACGGTTGGGGCTTGCGGTGAAGCGATTCTGCCGGAACGACGGGGGATGGGAGATGGTGAGACGGCTGCAATCGACCCGATCTCTGCCGGTCAGCACAGAATTTCGATTGCCTGAAACACGCCATTCGCTGAGCAGACGCTTTTCGGCGCGATCTGGGCCGTTAGCCGGCGGACTGCCGTCGGAGAGCAGGCGCTGAAAGCTGACATTCGTTCATCAGCGGCTCCAAGGGCCGCTTCTGACTCGCAGCAGACGTTTTTCGCTGCCGCCGCCGCGATGCATGACGCTTGCGTTCCCCGCACGAGCAGCTTAGACACTGAACTACATGGTTCAGCATTTAAGCCCTCCCCTCGACCTATCGTTTGCAGCGCTGTCCGATGCGACCCGCCGCGGGGTCATCGATCAGCTTGGCCGGGCGGACGCGTCGATCACCAGTCTGGCGGATAAATTCCAGATGACGCTGACCGGCATGAAAAAACATGTCCAGGTTCTGGAGCGGGCGGGGCTCGTCGTCACGCAGAAGGTCGGACGGGTGAGAACCTGCAGGCTCGGAAGAAGCGGCCTCAGGGCCGAGGCGGAATGGATCGAGGCGCACCGGAAGCTCTTCGAGGCCCGCTTCGACGCATTGGACGAAATCATCAGCGAAATGAAACTGGAGGAAAGCGATGAATCAGCAAGTTAGCAGCGCCGGTGGTGCGCAGAACCGCACGTCAGTCGAGCGCAGGGGGGATCGTGAACTCATCGTAACGCGCACGTTCGATGCGCCGCCCAGCACGGTATACACTGCGTGGAGCCAGCCCGAGCTGTTCCAGCGCTGGTGGATACCGAAATCGCTATCCGGCGTTTCGCTCGTTTCGTGCGATATGGACGTCCGTACCGGCGGCAAATATCGGCTGGAATTCGGCGCGGGCGGTTCGGGCACCATGGCCTTCCATGGCAAGTATCTCGAGGTGGTGCCGGACGAGCGCATCGTCTGGACCAACGACGAGGACGAAGAGGGCGCGATCACGACAGTGACCTTCGAGGATCAGGGCGGGAGGACACTACTGACTTTCCACGAAGTCTATCCGTCCAAGGAGGCGCTTGAGGAAGCGCTCCAGGGTTCGGCGGCCGGGTTGCCGGAGCAGCTGGATCAGCTCGACGAATTGCTGTCCGGCATAGGCGAGTAGCGCGGGTCGGGAAACTCGCCTTGGGGGAAAGTATGCTCCTGGGGCGTGATTCCGCCGGCCTTTCCGGTCGGAGCTGGGCGCATGCCGTCGTCATTCCGCAGCGCCAGCTCAACGACCGCTTGCGACCCAAAAGTAGACATTCCTTTGGCGCAATGTATCGTTCGAAAGCAAACCCAGCGAAGCGAGCGTGCGGGCGTTATTTGATGTGTCGTCGTCCGGCGGCACAGAACTCTCCGAACGTGTAAAGGAAGTGCTGGCATGAGCCACCAGGGAAGCTGCCACTGCGGCGCGATGACCGTCACAATCGAGGACGATCCGATTGAAGTCAGTTAGTGCAATTGCTCGATCTGCCGCCGCACCGGTGCGCTGTGGACTTATGCCCCGCCCGCTTGCGTCGCAGTGACCGGCGAAGGCATCGGCTACGTCCACGGTGACAAGATGCTGGCTCTGTTTCATTGCCCAACCTGCGGTGTGATTACTCATTGGAGCACAATCGACCCGGACTACGACCGGATGGGCATCAACCTCAGGCTGTTTGATCCGAGGCTGTGGGAAGCGTTACCCCGCAAGTTCGTCGACGGCGCGAGCTGGTAAGACAGCGATCCACCGCATCGCCCCCCATTCGGGATGCCTCAGGAAGGTATTGATGGCCGAAAACCGGGTTTGTGGCCTAAATGCAGACTTTCCGGAATCCACCAATCATCGCCGCTTGCTCGCATAACAACCCCGATCAGCCTTGGAACCGACGGCAGTCGGCGCACGCTGCGTCACCGCTTCCGCCGCGCACGCAAGTGCGCTACTGCCCGCAACGCCAGAGGGTTGGGCGATCGCGTCATGTGCAAACATGTCGAGGAAAGTCCGGGCTCCACGTAACGACGGTGCCGGGTAACGCCCGGCGGGGGTGACCCCAGGGACAGTGCCACAGAGAGCAGACCGCCCCGGCGCACGCCGGGGTAAGGGTGAAAGGGTGCGGTAAGAGCGCACCGCGGGGCCGGTAACGGCAACGGCACGGCAAACCCCACCGGGAGCAAGACCGAATAGGGGTGGCAAATGGGTTTGTTGCAACTCGTCGCCCGGGTTGGTTGCTGGAGGCGGCATGCAAATGTCGTCCGAGAGGAATGATCGCCCAGTTCCCGTTTCGGCGGGGATGGACAGAACCCGGCTTACAGACCCTCTGGCACCTTGAATTAGGTGCGCGCCCTCGACCATGATGCCGGCGGTGCCGACCGCTCGCTTCTCACCGATTCACGCCATGGCTGTGTCGGCCTGCGTCAATGGACGCGTTTGAATTCGATCGTGCGCCTTTGCATGTCGATCGCCGCTAGCCGAACGATTAGCGCGTCGCCGGGCATCGCCGTCGTGTCGACCCGTGCGATGATGGGGTAATCGCTGAGCTGAATCCGCGCACCGCGATCGTCGGTGTCGGTGACGACAGCGGCGAAGCTGTCGCCGACGCGACTGCGCAGCATGATCGCTTCGGCGAGGTCGATCACCGCGCGGTCGATCCGGCCCGCGGTGGCGTCGGCGCGCGCTATGACCTTGGGGAGGCGGTCGAAGGCGGCGGTGACGACGGCGGGGACGGGCTGGCCGTTGGCGACCGCGACCGCGGCGCGGATGACGTAGCGGTCCGCGAGACGGCGCAAGGGCGCGGTGGCCTGTGCGTACGTCGCGGCGACCGCGGCGTGCCAGGGCGTCTCGCCATCGTGCCAGGGCGCGTAGGAGGCGCCGTGGCCGGCGCGGCGGACCGCGAGCATGAAGGCGGCGGCGCGGGGCTGCGCGGCGTCGAGCGTGCGGGTGAAATCTGCCAGTGGTTGCGCGTCGGGCCATGCCAGCGCGAACGCCTTGGCGGTGTTGCGGAGGCGCAGCTTCGCGGCGTCGTCGGGTGCGGCCATGACGCGGAACAGCCCGGTATGGTGCGCGAGCAGCGCCTGGCCTACCGCCATGTTGGTCGCGAGCGACAGCGCAGCGTTGCGGTCCTCCGCGACGAGGCGCGGGCGGAAGCGGAGCGCGAGTGCGCCGTCGACACGCTCGACCTCCTGTTCGGGGGGATCGACGCGGGACGCACCGCGGCGGCGCTCGTCGCGCTGGATCCGGGTCGCGAGATCGGCGAACCCGGCGGGCAGATCGGCATCGATGGCGGTGGCGTAGGCGAGCTTCGCGCGGCTGCGGATCAGCGCGCGTTCGACGCCGTCGAGTGCCACCGCGCCCGACGGATCGATGCGGACGGTGAAGACGATCGCGGGGCGCGGGCCGTCGGGGAGCAGGCTGGCGGCGCCCTCGGCAAGGATCGGGGGATAAAGCCCGGCCTTGCGATCGGGCAAATACAGCGTCTCGCCGCGGGTCCACGCCTCGCGGTCGATGACGCCATCGTCGTCGACGAACCAGGCGACGTCGGCGATCGCATAATGAAGGAGGAGATCGGCACCCGCAGCCTCGATCGCGAACGCCTGGTCGAGATCGGTCGAGGTGGCGGGATCGAGCGTGACGAAGGCGCGATTGGTGCGATCGACGTGATCGGTCGGCTGGCGCTTCGCGGCCTCGGCGGCGGCGGCGAGGACCGCGGGCGGGAAGCCGTCGGGCACCTGGAATTCGGCGCGGATCGCATCGAGGCCGTCGGCGAGCGCGTGTTGGGGATCGGCGAGCGTCTTCACGCGGGGATCGGATGGGTGATGGCGATGCTCCCGGTGTGGATGGAGTTGCGCGCGCAGCGACGGGCGCAGATATGAAAAGAGGTTGCCGGGCGTCTCTCGACGACCCGACAACCCCCTGACATGGTCAGCGGCCGGAGAGCTCCAGCCCGGAGGACCATGCGAACCGCATTTCCTGTGATCGCCTACGTTGACTGGGAGAGGATACTCCCCGCAAGCGACCGGCGGATCAGCGGCGCGTCCCCCGAACGAACCGAACCGAACTCACTGCTGAACCATGAGACATCGGATCACCTCCTTTCGCTAGTTGAAACGTCGTGATCGGCATCGACCACGATTGCGAATGTGAGTCAGATCGGGCGACGATACAAGTCTTGAATTGCGCAAATTTTTGGCCGATCATCTTCCGTCGCGCGCCGGATGCGGCCGGCACCTTTAGTCGGTCGACGATTGTGGTGTTGGGTTCGCGCTTATCCCCGACAATCCTCGGTCACACGCTCGACCTCTGCCCAGGGCGGGAGGACGAGCGGGGTCGCGCCCGATTGTTCGAGCGTGAAGCGGCCGCGGCTGAATCCGATCGCATCGAGCAGCGCATCGCGCGGGGTGAGCGCGGTCGCGACATAGGGCGGGGTGCCGCCGGTCGGCTGGACCTGGAGCGTGCGCGCGATGCTGGTGGTGCGCACCGTCATCGGCGTCGCGAGCGTGCCTGCCTTCGACAGGTAGATCCGCTTGGCGGCGGTATCGCAGCGCAGCGTGACGAGCGCGTCGGCGTTGGCGGGGCCGAACAAGGCGATGCTGCCGCGCGGGTCGCGGCGATAGACCCAGGTTCCCGGCGTCATCGGCCAATCGCGCCAGTCCGCCGCGAGCGCGGGGCTCGGCATTGGCGCGGGGGGTGAGGGTGCCGCGGTCGGCTGGCGCGCGGGAGGCGGCGGCGCGGGCGGTTGGGGGACGCAGCCGACCACCAGCGCGAGCGCGGTGAGCGCGGCGAGGCGGGCGGGGCTAGCGAGGGGGGGGACCGGGAGACGCATCCGCGATGCTATGGCCGATGGCGTCGCCGCGCTCAACCGGCTAGCGCCGGAGCGGGCATGGGAACCGGTGGGTGGGACCGCCGGTTGATGCGACACACGAGGAGCTTCCATGACCGAGACCAAGACGCCGACCCAGTTGCTGAGCCAGGCCAACACCGCCGCGACGATCAAGGTCGAGAGCCGCGATGGCGATACCGTGGGGACGGTCTATGCGTTCATGGTCCACAAGGGGACCGGGCGGGTGACGCACGCGGTGCTGAGCCTCGGCGGGTTCCTGGGGATGGGCAAGAGCTTCTATCCGCTGCCGTTCGGGCTGATCCAGTTCGATGCGGTGCGCGACCTGTACGTCGTGACGATCGACCGCCGGATGCTGGAGGGCGGGCCGAGCTGGGCCAACAACGCGCCCGCGTTCGACCAGGCTTACGCCGACCGGGTCGCGCGCTATTACGAGGTGGCGAGCGAGGACGTCGATTAGTCGCGGAAGCTTGGTTCAGCCCAGTCCGGCTTGACAGGCGATCCGCATCCGGCGGACACCCACCGTCATGCACACCAACCGCCGCCGCTTTCTCGCCGGGACCGCCGCCACCGCCGCGCTCGCCGCTACCCCGCTTCGTGGCGCGACCGCCGCGCCGCCGCTGTCGCAATTGTTCGACCAACTCGTTCAGGAACAGCTGCGCCGCAGTCCCGAAGGCGCGACCCAGCTGGGGCTCGACAAGGGACCGAACGCGGATTTGCGCGCGAAACTGTCGGATCAATCCGCCGCGGGAATCGCGTCCGAACAGGCGCTGACCCGCGCACAGCTCAAGCGGCTCGAAGCGGTCGACCGCAGCGCGTTGGCGCGCGAGCAGCAGATCGATCTCGATTGCGTGCTCTACACCCGGCGTTCCGCGGTGGCGGTGCAGGCGTTCGATTTCGGCGGATCGAGCTATGGCCCGAGCCCCTATGTCGTGTCGCAACTGTCGGGGGCGTATCAGTCGGTCCCCGATTTCCTCGACACCAAGCATCAGATCGCGACCAAGGGCGACGCCGACGCGTATCTTCAGCGTCTGCAGGCGTTCGGGACTCAGATCGACGACCAGACCCAGCGGATGCGCCACGATGCGGGGGTCGGCGTGGTGCCGCCCGATTTCATCCTCGACTTAGCGATCGAGCAGATGGGCAAGACCGCGGTGCCCGCCGCCGATGCGCTGGTCGTCCGATCGATCGCGCGGCGCGCCGCCGACAAGGGGCTGGGCGACGATTACGGGCGCCAGGCCGCGGCGATCTATGCCGCGAACGTGCTGCCCGCGCTCGAGCGCCAGCTCACCTATGCCAAGACGCTGCGCCAGACCGCGACGCATGACGCGGGGGTGTGGAAGCTGCCGCGGGGCGCCGAATTCTATCCGGTTGCGCTGAAGGCGACGACGACGAGCAGCCTGTCGCCCGAAGAGGTCCACAAGTTCGGCCTCGATCAGGCCGAGTTGCTGTCCGCACGGCTCGACGGTGAGCTCAAGAAACAGGGGTTTACGCGAGGATCGGTCGGCGAGCGGATGGCGGCGCTCTACAAGAACGCCAACCAGCTCTATCCCGATACCGATGCGGGCAAGGCGCAGGCGATCGCGTATTGCAATGCGCGGCTCGCCGCGATCCGGGCGAAGCTGCCAACGGTGTTCGACCGGTTGCCACCGTATAGTTTCGAGGTGCGGCGGGTGCCTGCGCAGACCGAAGCGGGGGCGGCGGCGGCGTTCAGTCAATCGCCTGCGATCGACGGATCGCGCCCGGGGCTGGTCTATTTCAACCTTAAGGATTCGGGTGACTGGCCCAAATTCTGCCTCGCGACGACGGTGTATCACGAGGGATTGCCCGGGCATCAGCTCGAGGGCGGGCTGGCGCTGTCGAACAAGGACTTGCCGTTGATCCGCAAGATTTCGGGGTTTTCGGGCTATGGCGAGGGCTGGGCGCTCTATGCCGAACAGCTCGCCGACGAGATCGGGATGTACGACGAGGACCCGCTCGGGCGGCTGGGGTATCTCAAGTTCATGCTGTTCCGCGCGAACCGGTGCGTCGTCGATACCGGGATGCACCATTTCCGCTGGAGCCGCGAACAGGCGATCCAGCGCTTCGTCGAGCAGGAGGGCGAGACGCCGGGCTTCGCGGCGCGCGAGGTCGACCGCTATTGCGTCAACCCAGGGCAGGCGGCGAGCTACAAGCTCGGCCATTCGGTGTTCGTGGGGATTCGCGACAAGGCGAAGGCGAAGCAGGGGTCAGCGTTCGACCTGAAGGCGTATCACAACGCGGTGCTGCGCTATGGCCGGGTGCCGCTGGATGTGTTGCAGCAGATCGGCGATGCGTGGGTGGCGAGCGTCTAGGCGGCCACAATCGTCAGGCGGCGAAACGCGCGGCGTATATCGCAGGTCGGTAATGCGGTTCGGGAATCGGCTTGCCCGCCGAACGAGCGGCTTCCAACCAGCCCAGAACAGCATCGTGGACGTTCGCCAACGCCTGGTCCGGCGTGTCCCCGTGGGTCGAACAATAGCGCAGGTCGGGTACGTCCGCGATCCAGCAGTCGTCATCCTGCGACCAGAACAGGTTGATGTGATAGCGTGGCGCGGTCATATCTCGACATGTAGGCCATGTTCGTCGACGATTTCAAGGAATCGCCGTACCAGATAGACCTTCACCGCCTTGCCATCCGGCAATACCGTAAAAACCTGCGGTACGTCATAGTGTCGATGGCTTCCCTTGATCCGAACGAGCACAAAGCCGGTGGCGCGCAGCAACCGTTCGAATTCGGCGAAGGTGATGGCCGTTTTAGGGTTGGCAAGGACGGCGGCGTACAGTTTGGCGATGCGAGTCATGCGAGCGTTCCTTGTATCGCCCGGAACGTTACTCGCGATTTACGGCTGCGTTGGTCGCGCCAAACGCGTGCGGCTTTGGTATTGCGGGACGTTCCAACCAAGGCGCTGACCTCTCTGCAACATTAGTTGGCTTGAGCTTAGCACAATTTGAACAGATTACGGCCTCGCGCAATATGTTCGCAGAGTTATCCACCGCTTTACCCCCCCCGTTTCCCCATCCGCAGCTTCTGGCTCTTGCCGTACCGCGTCTTGCGCGTCCCCGGCTTGCCTTCGTTGCTGCGGCCCATGATCGGCGCTTTGTGCTCGCCGGCGGGGAGGCCGAGTTCCTCGTTCTCCAGCGCGCGGATTTCGTCGCGGAGGCGGCCGGCGGTTTCGAATTCGAGGTCGCTGGCGGCCTTGCGCATCTGCTTTTCGAGGTCCTCGATATAGGCGCGCAGATTGTGGCCGACCATGTGGGGGCGCCCGAACCCATTGGCGTCGTCGATCGGGACGGTGACCTGATCGCGTGACGACACATGCGCGATGATATCGCCGATGTTGCGTTTGATCGTGGTGGGGGTGATGCCGTGGAGGGTGTTATATTCCTCCTGCTTTTCGCGGCGGCGCGAGGTTTCGTTCATCGCGCGCTCCATGCTGCCGGTGATCCGGTCGGCGTAGAGGATGACGCGGCCGTCGACGTTGCGCGCCGCGCGACCGATGGTCTGGATCAGCGAGGTTTCGCTGCGCAGGAAGCCTTCCTTGTCGGCATCGAGAATCGCGACGAGCCCGCATTCGGGGATGTCGAGGCCTTCGCGGAGCAGGTTGATCCCTATCAGGACGTCATAGACTCCGAGCCTAAGATCACGGATCAATTCGATTCTCTCGAGCGTTTCGACGTCGCTGTGCATGTAGCGGACCTTGATCCCCGCCTCGTGCATATATTCGGTGAGATCTTCGGACATGCGCTTGGTGAGCGTCGTCACCAGCGTGCGATAGCCCAAGGCGGTGGTCTTGCGGCATTCGACGATCAGGTCCTGGACCTGTTCCTCGACGGGCTTGATCTCGACCGGGGGGTCGATCAGTCCGGTCGGGCGGATGACCTGTTCGGCGAAGACGCCGCCGGTCTGTTCCATTTCCCAGCCGCCCGGCGTCGCGCTGACCGAGACGGTCTGCGGGCGCATCGCATCCCATTCGTTGAAGCGCAGCGGGCGGTTGTCGATGCAGCTCGGCAGGCGGAAGCCATATTCGGCGAGCGTGATTTTCCGGCGGTGATCGCCACGCGCCATCGCGCCGATCTGCGGCACGGTCTGGTGGCTTTCGTCGACGAAGAGCAGCGCATTTTCGGGGAGATATTCGAATAAGGTGGGGGGCGGCTCGCCGGGCAGGCGGCCGGTGAGGAAGCGGCTGTAATTCTCGATCCCCGCACAAGATCCTGTCGCTGCAATCATTTCAAGGTCGAAGTTGGTCCGTTGTTCGAGCCGCTGCGCCTCGAGCAGCTTACCCTCGGTGACCAGTTCCTTGAGCCGTTCGGCAAGCTCGTGCTTGATCGCCGCGCCCGCCTGTTTGAGCGTCGGACCGGGGGTGACATAATGGCTGTTGGCGTAGATCCGGATCGAGTTGAGCGACGCAATCTTCTTGCCGGTCAGCGGATCGAATTCGGTGATGTCCTCGATATCGTCGCCGAAGAAGCTGATCCGCCACGCGCTGTCTTCGTAATGCGACGGGAAAAGTTCGAGCGTGTCGCCCTTGACGCGAAAATTGCCGCGCTGGAACGCGGCGTCGTTGCGCTTGTATTGCAGCGCGACGAGCTTGCGGACGATCTCGCGCTGGTCGACGCTCGTGCCCTTTTTCAGATCGAAGATCATCGCGCTGTAGGTCTCGACCGAGCCGATGCCGTAGAGGCAGGAGACCGAGGCGACGATGATGCAATCGTCGCGTTCGAGCAGCGAGCGGGTCGCCGAATGCCGCATCCGGTCGATCGATTCGTTGGTCGAGGATTCCTTCTCGATATAGGTATCGGACCGCGCGACATAAGCTTCGGGCTGGTAGTAATCGTAATAGCTGACGAAATATTCGACCGCATTATCGGGGAAGAAGCTCTTGAATTCACCGTATAATTGCGCGGCGAGGATCTTGTTGGGGGCGAGAATCAGCGCAGGCCGCTGGACCGCCTCGATGACCTTGGCCATCGTGAAGGTCTTGCCCGATCCGGTGACGCCGAGCAGCACCTGGTCCTTCTCGCCCGCCACCGCGCTGTCGACGAGTTCCCGAATCGCGGTCGGCTGGTCGCCCGACGGTTCGTACTCGCTGACGAGCTTGAACGCGCGGCCGCCCTCGACCTTGGCAGGGCGTGCGGGGCGGTGGGGGACGAACGCCGGGCCGGTCTCGGGCTCGGCGAGGCTGGTGCGGATCTGGATGGCCATCGCGACAGGATATGGGGGCGCGGCGCGCGGGACACAATCGCCGCCGTTCGCTCCGCGGCCGCAAACGTCGACGCCAGAAATCACGTTGTGTTCGGGTTACGCTGCGCTGCGGTAGTTGCTAGGGGTTCGCTATGCTCACCCCCGTGTCGATGCCCCGAGCGATCAAGCGCTGGACGCCCGCGCGGTTCCGCGCGTTGCTGCGAGCGCAGGGGCCGACGTCGATCCGGTTTCGGCGGCGGATCGCGATCCTGACCGGGGCGATCGCGGTGGGGATCGTCGCGGTGCTGTTCGCCGAGATTGCGGACTGGGTGGGCGGCATCTTCAACGGCTATGCCGACACCTGGCACTGGCTGCCGCTGCTGACGACGCCGCTGGGGTTCATGGTGCTGGTGTGGCTGACGCGGCGGTATGCGCCGCTGGCGCGCGGATCGGGGATTCCGCAGGTGATCGCGGCGCGCGACGACCCCGATGCGGCGACGAGCGACCTGATTTCGGTAAAGACGGTGACCGCGAAATCGGCGCTGACGCTGGGCGCGATCATGTGCGGTGCCAGCGTCGGGCGTGAGGGGCCGACGGTGCAGCTCGCGGCATCGGTGATGGGGATCGCGCACCGGATCATGCGGGTGCCGCTGCGCAGTTCGGTGGTCATCGCGGGCGGTGCGGCGGGGGTCGCGGCGGCGTTCAACACCCCGCTGGCGGGGGTGCTGTTCGCGATCGAGGAATTGTCGGCGGCGTATGAGCAACGCGTGACGCTGCTGGTGCTGTCGTCGATCGTCATCGCGGGGATGGTCGCGCAGTCGCTGTCGGGCGATTACGTCTATTTCGGCGCGATCGGGGCACACATGCCGATCGCGACCGCGCTGTTCGTCGTGCCGGTCGCGGGGATCGCGGGCGGCGCGTTCGGCGGGTTCTTTTCGCGGATCGTGCTGGCGCTGGCGAGCGGGCGGCATTGGCTGACCGATTGGTCGAAGGCGAATGCGGTGCTGTTCGCGGGGATCTGCGGCGTCGTCGTCGCCGCCTTGGGGGTAGCGAGCGGGCTGACCTGGGGCACGGGTTATGGCGCGGCGCGCGCGATGATCATTGGCACCGATGCGCCGCTGTGGTTCGGCCCCGCCAAGTTCGCGAGCACGGTCGCGACCGCGGTCGCGGGGCTGCCCGGCGGGATCTTCGCGCCGAGCCTCGCGGTGGGCGCAGGGGTCGGCAACATGCTGCACGCGGTGTTCCCGGGCGAGCCCGCGGGCGCGGTCGTGATCCTGGGGATGGTGGCGTATTTCGCGGGCGTCGTGC
The DNA here is from genome assembly GCF_006438955.1 of Sphingomonas oligophenolica. Classification (GTDB taxonomy): domain Bacteria; phylum Pseudomonadota; class Alphaproteobacteria; order Sphingomonadales; family Sphingomonadaceae; genus Sphingomonas; species Sphingomonas oligophenolica_A. Next base: position 75,897 of record NZ_RCZK01000007.1, read on the forward strand.
GCGCGCCGCTGACCGCGGTGATCATCCTGTCGGAAACGACCGCGAGCCGCGGGCTGCTGCTGCCGATGTTCGCGACCGCGTTCATCGCGGATTGGGCGAGCCAGGGGGTGTGCCGCGAGAAACTGTACCACGGACTGTCGAAGACGTTCGCGGGGGTGCGATAGAGCGGAAGACCGCGGCAATGCGACGTGACTGTCGTTCCCTGATCATTCCGGTCAGTTCGCGATGTCGGGCCCGACCGTTCCGGACCAGCCGAACGAGGTGCCGTCATCGCGCGGGTGCGCGGACGATTCGGACCAATCGACCGGCTTGTCGCCATATTTCGCGGTCAGAACGCGATCACGCCGATCGGAGCTATATTCGTCGGGGTTCCAACCCTCGTCATATTGGAAGCGTGCGTCGAACCGGTCACCTTCGATGGTCATGAACAACGCGTTCCATTTTCTGTCGTCAGGCGCGGCATCCCATGCGTCCAGGATCCGCAAAGCAAGCTCGACGCTGCCGCCGTTGTAGATGACCTTGTCCGGCAATTCCTTGAAGATCGCCGCCGTGACCACCATACTCTCGGCCTCGGCATAGAGAAACGCCCCATCGGGTCCGGCCTCGATATCCACTGCCGTCATTCCCGCAATATCGGACAAAATCTTTTCAAATGGCTCAGTATCGGTCATTTGCCACCCTTTCGATTAGCGAAGTTCTTCTTTTCGGAGTGTCCCGTACTGCGATATTCAACGGTAATCGTATCGGGGCGCAGCGAGTAGTTCGGATAGTGCGGTGTGAAGATGATATCGACCTTCCGGCCTTGCCGCACCAATTTTGCGATCCGACCTTCTAGCTGACGATACCCTCCCATGTTGAAATGTGCATCCTGCGCAAAATGGTTGAACGCCGCGGTCGGCCCGTTGAACGGGCGGATCAAAGATCGATTTGGGTGAACGGCTGGCTGAATTGTCAGCCTCATTGCAATGTTTGATATAACGACCGACGCAGTTGCGATACCCAGAGTACATGCTTCGGTCATGGCCGATACTGCCTACCTGCTGTCAGGTGTAACTGATGGACACGACGGGAGCGTTTCCACTATCAGGTAGAGTGATCGGCTTGATCGCAGCCGGTTCAAATGGCTGAACTTGATACGGAGAGAAGCGGTGACCCCAATGGTGATTTTTCTGCTCTCTTCTGTGCAAGCTCCTACCTCGTCCCCAAGCCAGACACCGTCTATTACAGAGCATTGCGACTATGATCGTAAATTGCTCGATCTGGGTTTCGACGCTTTTGACCAAGACCTGACTGGCGGGTGGCGCGCGCTGTCGCAAAAAGCGGGCTGCGAGGAGGCTGCCGCGAACATGGTTCGTGCGTACCGCTTGAATTATGAAAACTTGATCCCGCTACTGTTCTGGCATGAGGCTCAGCTCCGCGCATCGATCGGGGATTACGCATCAGCTATTCCCTTGATAAGAAAATCCAAAAAACCGAAGGATCACGATATCTTCGGTTGGAACGACTACGCTGACGCAACTATCGCCTTCCTCACGAATGACAGGAATGCGTTGGAAAATGCCCGGATTCGGCTCGCGAGCGTAGCCAGGCCGAGCGGATACCCCGCGGAACGCAAGTGGCCACCAAATCTGAATGTTGTCGATGGTTTGACTGCTTGCTTCGGTAAGCCGTACAAAGTTGCCTATGGACCGGTCTGCCGGAAGCCGACTCAGTAGTCAGTAGTCACGGGTAACTCACCGGTTGCGATTGGCGGCATCGATGCGATTTTTGCTCGGGGTGGCAGGGTAGCCCGATCACTGAAGGGTCCAAGACTGTCAACGCGCCTCGATCGTCTGACGCCCCGGTCCACTGCGGCAAAGGCACCGACGTTTCGACCAGTTCACGCCAGCCGATTAACCCAATGTCGTAACCTCCGGCGTCGTCATGCAAGCCGCGATCTTGGCTTCGTCGGGGCGCTTCGGCGCGGTGTAGGGGGCGATGTCGAGTGGCTGGCCGATCGTCGCGGCGGTGAAGCTGGCGGGGTCGCCGCCGGTGCAGCGCATCAGCGTGTCGAGCATTTTCGGCGGGGTGTCATAGGCCTCGTAGCTGAGGCGGAAGGTGCCCCAGTGGATCGGGATCGCTTTCGCCGCATCCAGTCGCGCGAAGACGCGCACCGCGTTCATCGGGCCGATGTGGCTGCCCGAATCCATCTGGCCGGGCGCGAAGCGGAACGCGCCGATCGGGATCAGCGCGAGGCGGATCGGGCCGAGCGCGGCGGCTTCGGCGGGCCATTGGCCGTCGCCGAGCCCGGTGTCGCCCGCGAAGAACAGATTGCCGCCGGTGGGGAACGTCACGACAAAGCTGGACCAGAGCGCGCGGTTGCGATCGGTGCCCCAGCGGCTGCCCCAATGATGGTTGCGGGTGACGACGACGTCGATGCCGGGGCGGATCGCGAGGCGTTGGCCCCAGTCGAGCGCGGTCGCCCGTGCGCCGACCTGCGCGATGACGCTGTCGTTGCCGAGGCTGGTGACGATCCGCGGGCGGTCGCGTTTCCACAGTTTCGCCAGCGTCGTCTTGTCGAGATGGTCGTAGTGATTGTGGCTGACGAGGACGAGATCGATTGGGGGCAGGTCGTCGAAGCGGATGCCGGGTGCGGTGACGCGGCGCGGGCCGATCAGGTCGAACGGCCCCGCCTTCTCGCTCCACACCGGATCGGTGAGGATGTTGAGCCCGTGGGTCTGGATCAGGACGGTGGCGTGGCCCACCCAGGTCGCGACCATCCGGTCGCCCTCGACGCGCGGGGCAGGTTTGGACGGGGTGACGGGGACGCGCTCGGGCCAGGTCGGGCGACCGTCATTGCCCGTCAGGTAGCGCCAGATGAAACCCGCGCGGCTGCCGCCGCCGGGCATCCGGAAGGTGTTCTGGTCGCCGCCGGGGTTGAAGAAATGCGCGCCATCGAAATGATCGCTAACCGGGCCACGGTAATAGATCCGGTCGAGGAAGCGCGGGACGATCGTCACCGCCAGGCCGAAGAGGATGATCAGCAGCAGCAACGCGCCACCGACGATCTTGAAGGCTGTGGTCACGGTGATCCTTGGGTTGGGTTGGTGGCTAACGCGGCGCGGAGGGATCGGTTCAGGTGGTGCCGATGAGGATGATCCGTTTTTTCGTCACCCCGGACTTGTTCCGGGGTCCATTGGGCCGCACAAGTAGTCCAGCGCTTTTCTTGGCGCGCCATGGACCCCGGAACAAGTCCGGGGTGACGTATTTTTTCGGGGGTTCGCGATGCGCCGTTTCGCCATTGCCTTGCTGTTGGCTGTTTCATTCCCGAGCCTCGCTGCTGCGAAGGACGTCAAGGTCGAGGAGGTGTCGCTCACCGATCTGCAGGCGATGATGACCGCGGGCAAGACGTCGAGCGTCGACATCGTGAAGGCGTATCTGGCGCGGATCGCGGCGATGGACCGCAAGGGACCGGCATTGCGCGCAGTGATCGCGATCAACCCCGATGCGCTGGCGCAGGCCAAGGCGCTCGATGCCGAGCGCAAGGCGGGGCGGGTGCGCGGGCCGCTTCATGGCGTGCCGATCCTGATCAAGGACAATATCGAGACCGCCGACGCGATGCCGACCACCGCGGGCAGCCTGGCGCTCAAGGACAATTTTACGCGCCGCGATGCCCCGGTAATCGCGGCGTTGCGGGCGCAGGGCGCGGTGATCCTGGGCAAGACCAACCTTAGCGAATGGGCCAACATCCGATCGACGCATTCGATGAGCGGGTGGAGCGGGGTCGGCGGATTGGTGAAGAATCCCTATGCGCTCGATCGCACCGCGTGCGGATCGTCGAGCGGATCGGGTGCGGCGGTCGCGGCGAGCTTCGCGGCGGCGGCGCTCGGGACCGAAACCGATGGATCGGTGGTGTGTCCGTCGTCGCTCAACGGGCTGGTCGGGCTGAAGCCGTCGATCGGGATGGTCAGCCGGACGCATGTCGTGCCGATCAGCCACAGCCAGGATACGCCGGGGCCGATGGGGCGGAGCGTCCGCGATGTCGCGACGCTGTTGTCGGCGATGGTCGCGCCCGATCCCGCCGACGCGGTGACGATGGGGGCGGTGACGAAGGATTATGCTGCTGGGCTGTCGACGAGCGCGCTGTCGGGGATGCGGGTCGGGGTGATCCGGCCCAAGGCGATGAGCAAGGCGCTGGTGGCGCGGTTCGAGGCCGCGCTGGGCGTGCTGAAGGACGCGCGCGCGGTGCTGGTCGAAGTCACGCCGCCGAAGCTCGACGGGCTGGGCGACGCCGAGTTCATGGTGCTCAAGACCGAGCTGAAGGCGGATCTGAACGCCTATCTCGCGACGACGCCCGCGAGCGTGACGACGCGGACGCTGGACGACGTGATCGCGTTCGACACCGCGCATGCCGCGACCGAGATGCCGTTCTTCGCGCAGGAGATTTTCGACGACGCGGCGACGACCAAGGGGCTCGACGATCCCGCGTACAGGGCGGCGCGCGCCAAGTCGTTGCGGCTGGCGGGGGTGGAGGGGATCGACGCGATGCTCAAGACCGCGAACGCGGCGATCCTGGTCGAGCCGAGCTATGGCGCGGCGTGGCTGAGCGATCCGGTCTATGGCGACCAATATGACGGGCCGAGTTCGAGCGAACTGCCCGCGATCGCAGGCTATCCGAATTTGACGGTGCCGATGGGGCTGGTCGGTGGGCTGCCGGTCGGGCTGTCGTTCATCACCGGCAAGAATGGCGAGGCGACGGTGCTGGGCGCGGGTTATGCCTATGAACAGCGCAGCCATGCGCGGGTCGCGCCGCGATATCTGCCGAGCGCGGATGTCGGTGCTGGGCTGGAGGGGGCGGGGCTGGAGGGCGCGCGCTAGCGCCCGCGTTCGAGCAGTTCGGGGCGGATGTGGATCGCGTTGAGCGAGACGCGCACCTCGATCATGAACGAGACCAGCGCCGCGATCAGCAGCATCATCGCCAGGATGAACGCGAGCGCCACGAAGGTGCCGAAATGGAGCTTGGCGAGTTCGGCGACGAACAGCAGCGCAACGACGAGGCACGTCATCACCGCGCTCGATACCGCGAGGAACAGCGCGGCGTTGATGATCGACATCCGCCGGTCGAGCAGCCGCAATTCCCAGACGTGGCGATCGTGTTCGGGCCCCTGGGTGCGGGGGTGCAACGCCTCCAGCGCGCGGGCGCGGTCGATCACGCGCGACAGTCGCCCCGCCAGCACGTTGAGCAGCGCGCCGATCCCGGCGAGCATGAACACGGGGCTGAGCGACAGCTGGATCGTTTCGGCGATCGTGGTGACGGCGAGCGAATAGGGCATCGGTAGCGCCTAGGCGGGGCGGTAGCGGCGATGCAATCGCAACGTGTAATAACGAGTCCTCCCCCGCCAGGGGGAGGTGGCAGCCATTCGGCTGCCGGAGGGGACGGACACGGAACGATGATTGGTCGCTTCCCTCCCCCTCCGACCCGCTTTGCGGGCCACCTCTCCCTAGCGGGGAAGGATTTTTATCAGCGCGTGGAGGGGGCTCTGCGCGAACCCTATTATCGCGACGGGTCGATCAGGTATTTCTCGCCGGTGGCGCGCTTGGCGTAGGCGGCGATGACGTCGGGTTTCAGCGCGTCGGCCAGGCTGATCGTCGCAGTATAGTGGCTCGCGAAGGTGGTTTTCAGTTCGTCGGACACGCGCTGGCGAAGGCGCATCATGCCCTCGCCGCCGATCCGCCCGAGGAACGGGGTCAGCAGCCAGCCGCCGACGCCCCACGCCATGCCGACCCCCGCGCCGATCGTCGTCGGGCGCATGTCCAGGCGGCCGTAGATATAGACCTGTTTGTGGGTGGTCGAACCGTAGCGGCTGTAGCCGTCGGCCTTGCGGTTCGCGGCGGCCTCCATCGCGACGAGGATGCGGCCCGCGAGGTCGCCGCCGCCGATCGCGTCGAACGCCAGCGTCGCGCCGGTGTCGGCGAGCGCATCGACCAGCGTGGCTTCGAAATCGTACTTGCTCGAATCGACGATATGCGTTGCGCCGAGCGCGCGCAGGATCGCGGCCTGGGCGTCGCTGCGGACGATGTTGACCAACGCGATTCCGTCGGCGACGCAGATCTTGTTGAGCATCTGCCCGAGGTTAGAGGCGGCGGCGGTGTGGACGAGCGCGGTGTGGCCCTCCAGTTTCATCGTTTCGGTCATGCCGAGCGCGGTGAGCGGGTTGACGAACACCGACGCGCCATCCGCCGCGGTCGCGCCGGCGGGGACGGGGACCGCGTCCTTGGCGCGGACGGTGCGATACTCGGCGTACATCGCGCCGCCGACTAGCGAGACGGTCTTGCCGACCATGTCCTCGGCACCCGCACCCGCCGCGACGACGGTGCCCGCGCCCTCGTTGCCGACCGGCAATGCCTGATCCATCCGCGCCGCCATCGAGGCGAGGCGGGCAGGCGGGATGTCAGCGACGGTCTTGCCGCCCTCGACGCGGAAGCTCGCGGGATCGGCGGGGCCGAGCAGCAGGCCGAGGTCGGACGGGTTGATCGGGGTCGCTTCCATCCGCACCACGATTTCGCCGTCGCCGGGAGCCGCTACCGGGACGTCCTCGATCCAGAGTTCGAGCTTACCCGCCGAGCTGACGCGCGATTGCAGCTGGTGGCCCGAGGTCGGTATGGTCATGGTTTTCTCTCCCGTCGCTTTGGCGCTCTTGTAAGCACGCGATGGCTGTGGGTACAAGTTGGTTGCAAAAGTGAACGGATTGGCTCGACGGAGGTTATACCGACGAGTGCGCGGTGGGAAACGCCGCCGACGGGAGCATGATATGAACGATCGAACGCCGGAGACGGCATCCACAGTGACGCGCCGCGGCGTGTTGACGACGAGCGCGGTCGGCGCGGCGGCGGCGGCGCTGCCCGCACCCGTGCTGGCGGCGGGCAAGCCCGAACCGGCGCGCAGCGTGCCGACGATGCCGGTAACGCTGAAGGTCAACGGACGGACCCGCGAGCTCGAGCTCGATCCGCGGGTGACGCTGCTCGACGCGCTGCGCGAGCATCTGTCGCTGACCGGGACCAAGAAGGGCTGCGACCACGGCCAGTGCGGGGCGTGTACGGTGATCGTCAACGGACGGCGGATCAACAGCTGCCTGACGCTGGCGGCGATGCACGACGGCGACGCGGTGACGACGATCGAGGGGCTCGGCACCCCCGACAAGCTCCATCCGATGCAGGCGGCGTTCGTCAAGCATGACGGCTATCAATGCGGTTACTGCACCCCGGGGCAGATCTGTTCGGCGGTGTCGACGATCGCGGAGATCAAGGAGGGGATTCCGAGCCACGTCAGCGGCGACCTGACCGTGAAGCCGCAGATGACCGTGACCGAGATGCGCGAGCGGATGAGCGGCAATATCTGCCGCTGCGGCGCGTATTCCAACATCATCGACGCGATGTCCGAAGTCGCCGGGATCGATCAGGGGGGAGTCGACGCATGAAGGCGTTTACGTTCGAGCGCGCCCATTCGCCCGCCGATGCGGCGGCCAAGGCGGTCGCGACCCCTGGATCGACGTTCATCGCTGGCGGCACCAACCTGCTCGATCTGATGAAACTCCAGATCGAGACGCCGCGTCATCTGATCGACGTCAACCGGCTGGGGCTCGACAAGATCGAGGGCGTCGATGGCGGGGGCGTCAGGATCGGCGCGCTGGTGCGCAACACCGATCTCGCCGCCGATGCGCGGGTTCGCAAGGATTATGGCGTGCTGAGCCGCGCGCTGCTCGCGGGTGCATCGGGACAGCTGCGCAACAAGGCGACGACCGCGGGCAATTTGCTCCAGCGGACGCGGTGTCCGTATTTCTACGACACCAACCAGGCGTGCAACAAGCGCAAGCCCGGATCGGGCTGTGCCGCGATCGGCGGGTTCAACCGCAATCTGGCGATCATGGGGACGAGCGAGGCGTGTATCGCGACGCAGCCGAGCGACATGGCGGTGGCGATGCGGGTGCTCGACGCGGGCGTCGAGACGGTCAAGCCCGATGGAACGACGCGGACGATCCCGATCGCTGATTTCCACCGGCTGCCCGGTGATACGCCGAACATCGAGACCAATTTGATCCCCGGCGAATTCATCACCGCGGTAACGCTGCCCAAGCCGATCGGCGGCACGCACATCTATCAAAAGGTGCGCGACCGCGCGTCTTATGCGTTCGCGCTGATCTCGGTCGCCGCGGTCGTTCAGCCCGATGGGCGGGGGCGGTTCGCGTTCGGCGGCCTGGCGCACAAGCCGTGGCGGGTTGAGGCCGCCGAGCGACTGTCGGGTGCCAAGGAGATCGCGGGCACCGTGCTCGCAGGCGCCAAGACGACGCCGCAAAATGCTTTCAAGGTGCCCCTGGTCGAACGGACCCTCGGCGCCGTCCTCGCCGAAGCGAAGGGCTGATTCCCATGAAATTCGATACCCCCGCCACGACAAACCCGATCGACCAGATGAAGGTCGTCGGCAAGCCGCATGACCGGATCGACGGACCGTATAAGACGACCGGCACCGCGCCCTATGCATACGAACGCCATGATGTCGTGCCCAATCAGGCCTATGGCTATATCCTGGGCTCCGCGATCGCGACCGGGCGGATCAAGAGCATCGACACTAGCGCCGCCGCCGCCGCGCCGGGGGTGGTCAAGGTCGTCACCTGGCAGAATGCGGGGGCGGTCAAAAAACCCGATGCGGTGACCGCCAAGCTGCTCGGCGGGCCGGAGATCGAGCATTACGATCAGGCGATCGCGATCGTCGTCGCCGACAGTTTCGAACAGGCGCGCGCCGCCGCGAAGCTGATCGTGGTCGATTACGCGCGCGAGAAGGGGGCGTATGACCTGAAGGCCGCCAAATCGTCGGCGATCAAGCCCCAGCCCGGATATGCGGGAGACCCCGATACGGCAGTCGGCGATTTCGCGGGGGCGTTTGCCAAGGCGCCGGTGACGCTCGATGCGACCTATACCACCCCCGACCAATGCCATTCGCCGATGGAACCGCACGCGACGATCGCTCACTGGGACGACGGCAAGCTGACCGTATGGACGTCGAACCAGATGATCCAATGGGCCAAGCGCGACCTAGCCGAAGCCTTCGGTATTCCGCAGGAATCGGTCCATGTCATGTCACCCTATATCGGCGGCGGGTTCGGATCGAAGCTGTGGATCAGAAGCGATGCGATCATGGCGGCGGTCGCGTCGCGCGCGTGTGGGCGCCCGGTACGGGTCACGCTGACCCGGCCGATGATGTACAACAACACCACGCACCGCCCCGCGACGATCCAACGGATCCGGATCGGTGCGGACAAGGCGGGGCATATCACCGCGATCGGGCACGAAAGCTGGTCGGGCGACCTCCCCGGCGGACAACCCGAGACCGCGGCGAACCAGACGCGTCTGCTCTACGCGGGTAAGAACCGCATGACCGCGACGCGGCTCGCGGTGCTCAACCTGCCCGAGGGCAATGCGATGCGCGCGCCGGGCGAAGCGCCGGGGCTGATGGCGCTCGAGATCGCGATGGACGAGATGGCGGAGAAACTGGGGATGGACCCGGTCGAATTCCGCATCGTCAACGATACACAGGTCGATCCGGAGAATCCCGACAAGCCATTTTCGCACCGCGACCTGATCGGGTGCCTGCGCACCGGGGCCGAGCGATTTGGCTGGGACAAGCGCCACGCCAAGCCGGGCGCGACACGCGACGGGCGCTGGCTGGTCGGCATGGGGATGGCGGCGGCGTTCCGTGGCAACATCACGATGAAGTCGGGCGCGCGGGTCGGCATCGACAAGAAGGGCGTGGTGACGGTCGCGACCGACATGACCGATATCGGCACCGGCAGCTATACGATCATCGCGCAGACCGCCGCCGAGATGATGGGTGTCGACATGGACAAGGTCGTCGTGCTGCTGGGCGATTCGAGCTTCCCGGTGTCGTCGGGATCGGGCGGGCAGTGGGGCGGCAACAGTTCGACCGCGGGGGTCTATGCCGCGTGCGTCGCGCTGCGCGACCGGATCGCACAAAAGGCGGGGTTCAACACCGCCGAGGTCGACTTCGCCGACGGCAAGGTGACGAGCGGCAACCGTGGCGTGAAGCTGTCCGACATCGCGGGTATCGAGGGACTGTCGGCGGAGGATTCGATCGAGTTCGGCGACCTGGGCGAGAAATATGCGCAGGCGACCTTCGGCGGACATTTCGCCGAAGTCGGCGTCGATACCGCGACCGGTGAGGTGCGCGTGCGCCGGATGGGCGGCGCGTTCGCGGCTGGGCGGATCCTGAACCCCAAGTCGGCGCGCAGCCAGGTGATCGGCGCGATGACGATGGGAACCGGCGCGGCGTTGATGGAAGACGCGGTGGTCGATCAGCGGTTCGGCTATTTCGTCAACCACGATCTCGCCGAATATCATGTCCCGGTCCATGCCGACATCCCGCATCAGGACGTGTATTTCATGCCCGAGGTCGACGACAAATCATCGCCGATGAAGGCCAAGGGGGTCGGCGAACTCGGCATCTGTGGCGTCGCGGCGGCGGTCGCGAACGCGGTCTACAACGCGTGCGGAGTCCGCATCCGCGATTACCCGCTGACGCTCGACAAGCTGATCGGGGAGATGGTCTGACCGCCGCCGACACGATCGCGGTCGCGCGCGATGTCGCGCTGGAGGGCGGGTATAATCTGCGCGATCTCGGCGGCTATCCGACGCGCGACGGGCGCCGTGTGGCGAGGGGGAGGCTGTTCCGGTCGGCCGCGCTGCACGCGCTGACCGATGCGGATATCGCCGCGATCGACGCGCTCGGCATTCGGCTGGTGGTCGACCTGCGGACCAATCGTGAGCGGGGTCTAAAACCCAGTCGCGGCGCGTGGGCCACGTGGTCGCGCGATTATGATACCAGCACCGCCGACCTTCACCGCGCGATCGCCGATCCCGCGCTGACGCTCGATACCGTCAGCGACGCGATGCGCGCGACGTATCGGGCGCTGCCCGAGGAACAGGCCGACGCCTATGCCGCGCTGGTCCGGCGGATCGCGGCGGATGACCTGCCGCTGCTGTTCCATTGCGCGGTAGGCAAGGACCGGACCGGGGTCGCCGCCGCGCTGATCCTCGATCTGTTGGGGGTGCCACGCGCGACCGTGGTCGCGGATTACCTGCTGACCAACCGGGTGACCGAGCAGGCTGCGGCGCATGCGCATGAATCGCTGCGGCGCCACAATGATACGCTCCAGCGCGCGATGGTCGCGCCGGTCGCACGCGCGGAGGCATCCTATCTCGACGCGATGTTCGCGGCGGTCGAGACGCGGTACGGATCGGTCGAGCGCTATGTGGTCGATCGGCTTGGCATGTCGGGTGACGCGATCGACGCGATCCGGGCCGCGTTGCTGGTCGGGCGCTGACGATGGATGACAACGATCGGGGGGATGATCCAGGGCGTGATCGTCGCCGCGGGCGCGCGGTCCCGAGCGGGCGATTGGCGCGATTGGGGGCGTTCGGACGGCTCGTGGGGGGCGTTGCGGGTGGCGTGGTCGCGGAGGGCGCGCGGCGGCTGGCGGCGGGAGAGCGGCCGCAGCTGTCCGACCTGATCCTGACACCGGGGAACGCGACGCGCGTCGCCGATCAATTGTCGAACCTGCGTGGTGCGGCGATGAAGATGGGGCAGATGATCTCGATGGACGCAGGCGACATGCTGCCCGCCGAGCTTGCCGCGATCCTGTCGCGGTTGCGCGACAATGCGCACGCGATGCCGCCCGCGCAGCTCGACAAGCTGTTGATCCGCGAATGGGGCAAGGACTGGCGGCGGCGGTTCGCACGGTTCCAGGCGCATCCGATCGCGGCGGCGTCGATCGGGCAGGTTCATCGGGCGCAGACGCGCGACGGTCGTGACCTCGCGATCAAGGTCCAGTTTCCGGGGATCGAGCGCAGCATCGACGCCGATGTCGACAATGTCGCCACGCTGCTACGCGTGTCGCGGCTGTTGCCCGCGGGGCTCGACCTCGCGCCGCTGCTCGCCGAGGCGAAGCGCCAGTTGCACGAGGAGGCGGATTATCGCCGTGAGGGCGTGATGATGACGCGCTATGCCGCGCTGGTCGGGGACGATCCGCGGTTCGTCGTCCCCGCGCTCGATGCTGAATTCAGCACCGACAATGTCCTCGCGATGGATTTCGTCGAGGGCGTGCCGGTCGAACGGCTGGTCGAGGCCGATCAGCCGACCCGCGATGCGATGATGACCGCGCTGATCGATCTTGTCCTCGCCGAACTGTTCGACTGGGGCGTGATGCAGACCGACCCCAATTTCGCGAATTATCGCTGGCAGCCCGAGAGCGGGCGGCTGGTGTTGCTCGATTTCGGCGCGACGCGCGCGGTCGCGGCGGCGACGCAGGCGGCGTATCGCGAGTTGCTGGCGGCGGGGCTCGCGGGGGATCGCGCAGCGGCGCGGCGCGCGGCGCTCGATGCAGGGTTCCTGGGCGATACGGCGGTGGCGCGGCACCAGGCGCCGATCGACCGGATGATCGATGTCGTGATCCGCGAAATGGCGCGCGATGGACCGTTCGATTTCGGGGATCGCGGCTTCGTCGCTGACCTGCGCAACGAAGGGATGGGGATCGCGCAGGATCGCAGCACCTGGCATGTGCCGCCGGTCGACACGCTGTTCGTCCAGCGCAAGATCAGCGGCACCGCGCTGCTCGCCGCGCGGCTGAAGGCGCGGGTGCCGGTGCGCGAGATGGCGACCGCGCGGCTGGCGGAACAACCCGGGGGGACGCGCGCTGTGTCGGCATGACCAAAGGAACCACGATGACCGATGCCACGACCAAGACCGCGACGCTGTATCGCATGGTGCTGCCCGACCACACCTGCCCGTTCGGGGTCCGCGCCAAGCAGATGCTGGAGCACGCGGGCTATACCGTCGACGACCAGATCCTGCGTACCCGCGAAGAGACCGATGCATTCGAACAGAAACACGACGTGAAGACAACGCCGCAGGTGTTCATCGATGGCGAGCGGATCGGCGGCAGCGATGCGGTCGAACATTATCTCGCCGAACACGCGGCCTGATCGCGCCGCGCCGACGAGGCCAACGGTGACGCCCGACCCCGTGCTGCCAGGACAGGAGAGTGTCTGGCGTTACCCGCGGCCACCGATCGCCGAAGTATCGGCGCGGCATCTGCGGATCGTCCACCGCGATATCGTGGTCGCCGATACGCACGCCGCGATCCGAACGCTCGAGACCAGCCACCCCCCGACGTATTACCTGCCGCAGCGCGATATCGCGAGGGACTTACTGCGCGCGTCGGCGCGGCGATCATGGTGCGAATGGAAGGGGGAGGCGGTGTATTGGGATCTGATCGTTGGCGGGGACGTGCTGGCCGATGTCGCGTGGAGCTATCCCGCTCCGACGCGCGATTTCGCAGCGCTTGCCGACCACCTTGCCTTCTATGCGACCCCGCTCGATGCCTGTCTGGTCGATGGCGCACAGGTGACGCCGCAACCCGGTGGTTTTTATGGCGGGTGGATCACGCCGGATCTGGCAGGGCCGTTCAAGGGCATTCCGGGCAGCCGGTTCTGGTGAGTGTGCGCTACGGCAGCGCGGGCGATTCGCGCGGAACGCTCGGTCGCTGCCGATCGTAATTATTGGGAACACCCCCCCGGGAGACCATCATGAAATTCATCAAGCTCGGCCAGACCGGCCTCGACGTTTCGCGCCTGTGCCTGGGCTGCATGACGTTTGGGGTCGCGGATCGCGGCAACCACGAATGGACGCTCGACGAAGCGGCGAGCCGCCCGATCCTCCGCAAGGCGGTGGAGGCGGGGATCAACTTCTTCGACACCGCCAACGTCTATTCGGATGGCACGTCGGAAGAGATCGTCGGGCGCGCGCTGAAGGAATTCGCGCCGCGCGAAGAACTGGTCATCGCCACCAAGGTAAACGGGCGGATGCGCGTCGGCGCCAACGGCGCGGGGCTGAGCCGCAAGGCGATCATGCAGGAAATCGATGCCAGCCTGACCCGGCTCGGCACCGACTATGTCGATCTCTATCAGATCCATCGCTACGATTACGACACGCCGATCGAAGAGACGCTGGAGGCGCTGCACGACGTCGTGAAGGCGGGCAAGGCGCGGTATATCGGCGCGTCGTCGATGTACGCGTGGCAATTCGCGACGATGCTGCATGTCGCCGAGGCGAACGGCTGGACGCGGTTCGTGACGATGCAGGATTACGTCAACCTGCTCTACCGCGAGGAAGAGCGCGAGATGCTGCCGCTGTGCGAGGCGGAAGGGATCGGCGTGATCCCGTGGAGCCCGCTGGCGCGGGGGCGGCTGACGCGCGACTGGGACGACCAGACCGAACGATCGCAGACCGACAAATTCGGCAAGACGCTGTACCAGCATAGCGCCGATGCGGATCGCAAGGTGGTCCAGGCGGTCGCCGCGATCGCCAAAGAGCGCGGGGTACCGCGCGCGCAGGTGGCACTTGCCTGGGTGCTGGCCAAGCCCGAGGTGTCGGCGCCGATCGTCGGCGCATCGAAGCCAGCGCACCTCGACGATGCGATCGCCGCGCTGGAACTGGGACTGACCGAGGCCGAGGTGGCGCGGCTTGAAGAGCCTTATGTGCCGCACGCGGTGGTTGGGTTCAGCTGATCTGGATCAGCCATTTTTTTGCCGCTTTCACGAGCTGTTAGCTTCCGCACGCTAGCGATTTGGCCAGGATTGGCGCGAGAAACTATGCGGGCAGGGTGTCAGGGATGCACGGCGGCGAACCAGCGGTTTGACATCGCGATGGCGTTCCAGCCGATCGTCGATGTCGTGACCGCGCGCCCATTCGCGTTCGAAGCGCTGGTGCGTGGGCCGCACGGCGAGGGGGCCGCCGAGGTGCTCGCCAGCGTCACCCCCGACAATCGCTATGCGTTCGACCAGCAATGCCGGGTCGCCGCGATCGAGGGCGCGGTCGCGGCGGGGATCGTCGAGACCGGCGCGCGGCTGTCGATCAATTTCCTGCCCAACGCGGTCTATTCGCCGGTCGCGTGCATCCAGCTGACGTTGAAGACCGCGCGTGCGACCGGGTTTCCGACCGATCGGCTGATTTTCGAATTCACCGAGAACGAGGAGATGGCCGACACCGATCACGTGAAGACGATCGTCGAATCCTATCGGCAGATGGGGTTCGCAACCGCGATCGACGATTTCGGGGCGGGGCATGCGGGGCTGGGGTTGCTCGCCAAATTCCAGACCGATTTTATCAAGCTCGATATGGAGCTGATCCGTGGGATCGACACCAGCCTGCCGCGGCGGCTGATCGTTCAGGGGGTCGTCCGGATGGCCGAATCGCTGGGGATCGCGGTGATCGCCGAGGGGATCGAGACCGTCGCCGAATATGACGCGGTGCTGGCGACCGGCGTGCGCTGTATTCAGGGCTATCTGTTGGCACGGCCCGGGTTCAGGACGCTGCCGACGTTCACGCTGCCCGGCGAGCGGATCACCGTCGTCGCCTGATCCGGTGACACCGCCGTTGCAACGTCAGGCGCGGACGTCCTTGGCGATCGCATCGAGCAGGCCGTTGACGAAGCCCTTTTCGCGCTTGTCGTAAAAGGCATCGGCGACATCGACATATTCGGTGATCACCGCGCCGACCGGTACGTCCGCGCGCGCCATCAGTTCATACGTCCCGGCACGCAAAATCGCCTTCATCGGCTTGTCGAGCCGCGCGAGGGTCCAGCCGCTAGCGAGCTTGCCCTCGATCGCGAGGTCGATCTCGCCGCGCCGCCCGGTTGCGCCCTTGACGATGTCGTCGAAGAAGTCGGTGTCGGCTTCGGCATATTCGGCGTCCTCGATCGTCGCGCCGAGCCGGTGGTTGTGGAACTCGTTGATGAGTGCGGGGACGGGGGTTGCTTCCATGTCGTGCTGATAGAGCGCCTGGACGGCGGCAAGGCGGGCGGCGGCGCGCGCCTTTGAGCGGGTGGCGGTGCGGGACATTCATGGGCCTTAATCGCGGGGAGCGTTCGTGTCAGCCCTTGTGATGGATTCGCGCGATGACGCTAAGACGCGAAGGAGTTTGGTTCGCGCAGAGGCGCAGAGGACGCAGAGGCTGTCGCGCTTGCCGCATAGCGGATTATTCATCCCGATCTTCGCGGCTCGGGTGGGTTTTTGGAGCGGCGTTGTCGCGGGTCTTCTCTGCGTCCTCTGCGCCTCTGCGCGAATAACGTCAGCGGTTGAGGCGCAGCCGCAGCGCGACGGATTTGGCGTGGGCGGGGAGGCCTTCGGCGTCGGCGAGTTTTACGGTGGCAGGGCCGAGTTCGCGCAACGCGTCTTCGTCGAGCTGGAGGAAGCTGGTGCGCTTCATGAAATCGAGCACCGAGAGGCCGCTCGCGAAGCGCGCGCGGCGGCCCGTGGGGAGGACGTGGTTAGGCCCCGCGACGTAATCGCCGATCGCTTCGGGGGTGTGGCGGCCCATGAAGACGCTGCCAGCGTGGCGGATGCGGTCGAAGAAGGCTTGCGGCTCATCGATCGCGAGTTGGAGATGTTCGGGGGCGAGCCGGTCGATCAAGGGGGCGGCGTCGGCAAGGGATTCGACGACGATGATCGCGCCATTGGTGTCCCACGCGATGCGCGCGGTGACGGCGGTGGCTAGAGTCTTGAGCTGGGTTTCGACCGCGGCGGCGACCTTGTTCGCGTAATCGGCGTCGTCGGTGAACAGGATCGATTGCGTCGTGGTGTCGTGTTCGGCCTGGCTAAGCAGGTCGGCGGCGGTCCAGTCGGGGTCGTTCAGCGCGTCCGCGACGACGACGATTTCGGAAGGGCCTGCGACCATGTCGATCCCGACGACGCCGTAGACCTGGCGCTTGGCCTCCGCGACCCAGGCGTTGCCGGGGCCGGTGACGACGTCAACCGCCGCGATCCGTCCCGCGCCATAGGCGAGTGCGGCGATCGCCTGCGCGCCGCCGACGCGCCAGATCTCGTCGATCCCGGCCAGGTGCGCCGCGGCGAGGACCAGCGGGTTGATCTGGCCATCGGGGGTGGGGGTGACCATCACGAGGCGTTCGACGCCCGCGACCCGCGCGGGGATCGCGTTCATCAGCAGCGACGAGGGATAGGCGGCGCGCCCGCCGGGGACGTAGATTCCGGCGGCATCGACCGCGCGCCAGCGGGCACCGAGGCGGACGCCTGCGGCGTCGGTATAGTCGGTGTCAGTGGGTTTCTGGCGCTCGTGATAGGCGCGGATGCGGGTCGCGGCGAGATCGAGCGCGGTCCGCAGATCGGGGTCGAGCGCTGCGTAGGCGGCGGCGCACTCGGCGGGGTCGATCCGCCAGCCGGTGGTGGCGAGGTCGTGGCGGTCGAGGGTGCGGGTGAGGTCGGCAAGCGCGGCTTCGCCTTCGGCGCGGACGCGGGCGATGATCGCGGTGACGCCTTTGGTCACGTCGGTCGCGGATTCGCGACGGCCCTCCACGAGCGCGGTAAAGCGGTCGGCGAAATCGGCGGCGGTGGTGTCGAGGATGATCATCGCGATTCGGCGACCGCGCGGCGGAATGCCTCGACCAGCGGCACGACCTCGGCGCGGGTCTTCATCGCGGCGCGGTTGACGATCAGCCGGCTGGTGACATCCATGATCCGTTCGACCTCGACGAGGCCGTTTTCCTTGAGCGTGCGGCCCGAGCTGACCAGATCGACGATCCGCGGCGCGAGGCCCAGCGTGGGGGCGAGCTCCATCGCGCCGTTCAGCTTGACGCATTCGGCCTGGACCCCGCGTGCGGCGAAATGCGCGGCGGTGACATGCGGATATTTGGTCGCGACGCGGACGTGGCTCCAGCCGCGCGGATCGTCGGTCGCGGCCATCGCGGCGGGCTCGGCGACCGAGAGGCGGCAGTGGCCGATGCCGAGGTCGACCGGGGCGTAGAGCTCCGAATAGGCGAATTCGGCGATGACGTCGGACCCGACGATGCCGAGCTGCGCGGCACCGTGCGCGACGAAGGTCGCGACGTCAAACGCGCGGACCCGGATCAGCTCGATATGCACGACGTCAGTAGCGAAGCGGAGCGCGCGGCTGTCCTCGTCGGCGAAGGCGGGTTCGGGGCGAATCCCGGCGCGCGCGAGCAGCGGTAACGCCTCGGCGAGGATTCGTCCCTTAGGGACCGCGATGATCAGAGGGGTGGCCACGAGGCGGGCTTTACGAGGGGGTGTTCGCGGGTGCAACAACGTCGCGCAATAGGAGGCTGATGATGGCGGGCGAGGAGAATAATCGAGGCGCGTTTCGGATTCAGGCGTTTTACTGCGAGAGCAACGCCTCGCCGGTCTATGCGCGGGTCGCGACCGCGCTCGCCGAGGGGCTGACCCGCGACAGCGCGGTGGGGCGGCGGGTGCTTGATTGGCCGGGCGAGCCGACCCTCGATGCGTTGCCGCTCCGGCTGATCGGCGGGTTGCACGCGCTGGTGCTCGCGGGAAAGGATGCGGCGCTGGCGGCGGTGTTTCGCGGTGAGATCACCGACGCAGCGCAGGTGACGACGATCCTGAATGACGCGCTTGTGCGCCATGACGAGGCGGTGCTGCCGTGGCTCGACGGGCCGCCGCAGACCAACGAGCCGGGGCGATCGGCTGCTTTGATGACCGGGCTGATCGAGGTCGCGAGGCGGTTCGGGCCGAAACTCGAACTCCTCGAGATCGGGTCGAGCGCGGGGCTAAACCTGCTGATCGATCGCTATCGGATCGATCTGGGGGGTACGGTGATCGGGCCGCGCGATGCGGCGGTGACGATCGTGCCCGACTGGCGCGGCGCGGCGCCCGATGTACCGGCCATCGAGATCGTGTCGGTCAAGGGCTGCGACGTAGCGCCGATGGATGCGACCGATCCCGCGGTCGAGGCGCGGCTGGCGGCATATGTGTGGGCCGAAGAGCCCGAACGGCTGACGCGGGTGCGCGCCGCGATCGCCATGATGCGGAAGCGCGGGGTCAATCTGGTCGAGGCGGATGCGGCGGACTGGGTGGAGGCGCGACTCGCCGAACCGCAGGCGCACGGGGTGACGCGGGTGCTGATGCATTCGGTGGTGTGGCAATATCTGCCCGAGCCGGTCGCCGATCGGATTCGCGCGGCGATGGCGGCGGCGGGCGCGCGGGCCACGCCCGAGAGGCCGCTCGCTTGGGTGATGATGGAGTCCGACCGGGCGCTGGGCTATCAGGTGATCCGGGTGCGGCACTGGCCCGACGGCGAGGCGTGGCGCGTCGTCGGATCGTCGCATGCACATGGGCGCTGGATCAAGCCGGGCGCGCTCGATGCGTCCGACGGGATCGAACTGCCCGATTCGGCGAAGCTGTCGCCGGGGTGAAGTTCCGCCCCACCACCTCGGCGAAAGCCGCGGCCCAGTTGGGTGACAGTGATAACCGCGCGACGTGCTCCGTTACGCTGACCACACCAACTGGACCCCGGCCTCCGCCGGCGAAGTGGTGCCTCCTCAATAGAAGAAGCGGTTGTAGACCTGGACGGTTCGCCCGTTGCGGACGTCGATCAGGACGACGTCGTTGCCGTAGCGAACCCAACGCTGATAGCCGTAGGCAGGGCGCGGCAGGCGATAAGTCGCATAGTCGTTGATCCAGTAGTTGCGCGCGTAATAGCTCGGCGCGAACCGGTAGCCGACGCTCACCGGACGATAGCGATAGTCGCGCGGGCCGTTGTACCCGCCGCGCCGATAGACGTTGGCGTGCGACCGGCGATAGTCGCGCCAATCCTCGCGGCGCTCCTGGCGATCCTCGCGCAGTTCCCGACGCGCATCGCGGACATCGCCGCGGTCGCCATAGGCGCGCGCACGTTGGACGTCGCGGCGGTCCTGGCGGATTTCGCGCGTATCGCGGCGGACCTCGCCGCGGCTCTGCGCGCTGACGGCGGTAATCGCCAGCGTCGGGGTAAGCAGGGTGGCGGCGAGCGACGCAATCATCAGTTTTCGCATGACTATGCTCCTGTCTTCGATACCGCGGGGGATGCGGCATAACCAAGGACTAGGCCAGCGTCGCTGAACGCGGTGCGAATGCGCCGGTCAGCAACCAGCAAGGCTGAGCATCGTGCCGGGCTCAGCCCTCCCAGGCGCGGATCGCGGCGATCACCGCCTGCGGGTTCTCCCACGGCACGAAATGCCCGGCGTCGACCTTGGTCAACGTGAGGTCGGGGACGTAGTCGCCGAGACCTTCGATCTGGCTGGGGCGCAGCGCGGCGTCGTTCATGCCCCAGATGACCAGCGTCGGCTGGGTCACCGGCGGGAAGGGGCCGTCGAGATAGGCGGGGCGTTCGGGGGTTTCGCCGATCGCGGGCACGACGATCGCGCTGGCGCGATACCAGTTGAGCATCGCGGTCATCGCGCCGGGCTGGCCCCATTGATCGAGATAGACCGGCTTTTCGTCGGCGATCTTGTCGAAATCTGTGTGCTGGAGGAAGCTGCCGTCAAAGAAGGAGCTGAGCCCGATCTTGGCGATATGCGCTTCGAGATCGGGGTTGCGGAACGCAGTGATATATTGGCTCGCGGCGCGCTGATCGGGGTCGTCGAACAGCGTCTTTTGCATGATGAACGGATGCGGGGCGTTGACGATCACGAGCCGGGCGATGCGATCGGGATGCCGCAGCGCCGCCATCCACGATACCGCGCCACCCCAGTCGTGGCCGACGAGGGTGAAGGTCGCGAGGCCGAAATGATCGGCGAGCGCGATCAGGTCGGCGACGATCTTGTCGGGGGTGTATTCCTCGACGCCCGCGGGCTTCGACGAGCGCGCATAGCCGCGTTGGTCGGGGGCGAGGACGAAGTGATCGCGCGCGAGATCGGGGATGACGTCGCGCCAGGTGCGGTGCGATTCGGGAAAGCCGTGGAGGAGGATCAGCGGCGGGTTGGCGGGGTCGCCCGCGACCTGGACGTCGAGGGTGACGCCGGTGGAGACGGGAATGCGTTGTAGGTCGTCGGTCATATCGTCTCCCCTCCTGCTTGCGGGAGGGGTCGAGTGAGGGCCTGACCAATCCGCGCGGGTGAGCTAGCGGACATGCCCTCCCCTAACCCCTCCCGCAAGCGGGAGGGGGATGGATTCACGGATAACTCACCGTCAGGGGCACGTCGGGGATCGGGATATAGTCCTGATCGTCGCCGGGTACGGTCGGGAAATTCCCCGCGCGCCAGTCGCGCTTGGCTTGTTCGATGCGGTCGCGGCGCGAACTGACGAAATTCCACCAGACGTGGCGCGGGGTGGTGAAGGCGTCGCCGCCGCACAGCATCGCGCGGCCGCCCCTGGCCGAGCGCAGCGTCGCGGCGATGCCGGGGCGCAGCACGTAGAGCGTCTGGGGTTCGAGCGGGATTCCCTCCAGGGTCGCTTCGCCGATCGCGAGATAGATCGCGCGTTCCTCGGCGCAGTCGTCGATCGGTACGCTGGCACCGGGATCGAGCAGCAGGTCGGCGTAGACCGTCCCGGCATAGGTGGTGGTCGGTGCGCGCTGCCCCCACAGGCTGCCCATGATGACGCGCGCGCAAGAATCGGCGGTCTCGATCAACGGCAGTTCGGCCTTGGTGACATGTTCGAACGCGGGGTTCATCTCTTCGGCGGCTTCGGGCAGCGCGAGCCAGGTCTGGATGCCGGAGAGCATCGGGCCGTCGGCGCGCTCGTCGCCCGGCGAGCGTTCGGAATGGACGATGCCGCGCCCTGCGGTCATCAGGTTGACCGCGCCGGGTTCGATCCGCGCCTGGGTGCCGAGCGAATCGCGGTGGTCGATCGCGCCGTCGAACAGATAGGTGACGGTCGACAGGTTGATGTGCGGGTGGGGGCGGACATCGATGCCCTGGCCCTGGGGCAGGTGCGCGGGACCCATCTGGTCGAAGAACAGGAACGGGCCGACCATCGTGCGTTGCTTGTTAGGCAAGGTGCGGTGGACCTTGAACCCGCCCAGATCATGGGTGGAGGGCAAGATCGTCTGGAGGATGAAATCATCGAGCATCGGCAGGCTCCGTGGCGGCAAGCAATTCGAGGATATCGGCAGGGTAGATCGGGTCGGAATCGGTGGCGAGATCGGCGCGGGTGAACCAGCGCCACGTCTGCATGACGCGGCGTTCGAGCGGGGTGTGGCCCGACGGATCGACATCGCATGCGTCGATATCGACGCGGAACCAGCGTTCGTCGGCGGTGACCTCGACGCGTTCGATGGTGAGAAAGTCGACGGTGCGCCGCGCAATTTCGGGGCCGCAATCGTGATCGATTCCGACCTCTTCGCGGAGTTCGCGGCGCGCCGCCTGGGGATAGGTTTCGCCGGGGTCGAGCGCGCCGCCGGGGGTGCACCAGAACGGCGCGCGGCCATCGCCGGGGGTGAAGCGAAACAGCAGGACTCGCCCCGCGCCGTCGACGAGCAGGATGCGCGCGGCGGGGCGGGGCGTCCTCATTCGCCGTCGAGCTCGGGATAGTGGCGGAAGATGCCCTGTTCGTTGAACGGGAGGCGGCGGTCGCTCTTGAGATAGGCGGCGAGGGCGGGGAGTTCGGCGACGCAATCGTGGAGGTGGATCAGCGCGGGGTAATCGGGTTCGAGCGTCTTCATCCGCCGCGGGAACATGTAACGCAGCCCCTCGACGAGCTGGAACAGCGAGCAATCGGCATAGGTCCAGCGATTGCCGATCAGGCAATCGCCGACGTTGGCGTTGGCCGCCTGTTCGAAATGACGGAGGAATTTTGGCGTCCGCTCGTCTCGGAACTGCTGGGCGGCGCGCGCCGCCTCCGGCCTCTGATCCTCGTAATAGTCCATCATCGCGAGCGGGTGGTGGACGTTGTGGACCTCTGCGACGATGTCCGCGATCGTCAGCTGGAGCTGGTGGAGCCAGTATCGGTCCGCCATCCCCGACGGCGCGAGCTGGTGGCGCTCGCCGAGGAACATCAGGATGTTGGCGACCTGCGCAATGCCGGTGCCGTCGATGCCCAGAAACGGCGGCGCGAATGGGCCTTGGCCGGTTTCGTCGCGGCGCTTCATCTCTTCGACCAGCGCGTCGGCCCCCTGTTCGCGCGCGCAATCGGCATAGGGGATTTCGGCGGCTTCGAGCGGCAGGCGGATGAATTCGCCGCGGCCCTGGATTGTCGGCCAATACCAGAGTTTGTAGGCGATCAGCTTTCCCCGGACGCGCGGGTCTTGATGGCCAGCGCGTGGATCCGGGTCTTCAACAATTCGGCGAGCGCGTTGTTCACCAGCCGCTGGCGCGCGACCCGGGTGAGCCCAACGAATGCCGAGCTCTCGATCTCGACGCGGAAATGCGATTCGCCGGTGCCGTCGTCGCCCATATGCCCGGCGTGCTGGTCGCTTTCGTTGACGACGACGAGCGCGGTGGGCGCGAGCATCGCGTTGAGACGGGACAAAATTTGGTCGGTGACGGCGGTGGAGGGTGCGGTGGCAGGCTGGTTCATCGATCCTATATAGCGCGTTTTCGCGGAAATGCGGGGTGTGGAATTTGGCGGACGGCGAGCGGAAGGCACGACCAAGCCCGCGCTTTCACGGGCGCGTCGAGGGCGCGGGGCGGGCGTGCATGGAGCCGGGCTGCGTGGAGCCGGGCGAATTCCGCGCGCCGCCGCTCGAAGGCGCGAGTGACGGGGGACCACCCAACTTTCGCTGGTACTGCCTCGACCATGTCCGGGCGTTCAATGCGCGCTACAATTATTTCAACGGGATGACCGCGGATGAAATCCACCACGCCCAGCGCCCGCTGGCAGGGTGGGAGCGCGAAACGCGCGCGTTCGCGACCGCGGGGGGCGATCGGGCGCCGCGGTGGAGCGACTTCAGCGACCCGCTCGACGCGATCGCGGCGCGGTTCAGGCGGGAGGTCGCGCCCGAGCGCAGCGACGGCAAGCCGCTGTCGGGGCAGGACCGCGAGAGCCTGCGCGTGCTGGGTCTCGCGGCGGATGCGGACCGGACGGGGTTGCGCAAGCGCTATTCGGATTTGGTGCGGCGCTATCATCCCGACCGCAACGGCGGGGATCGCAGCCATGAGGCGATCCTGCAAAAGGTGATCGCGGCGTATCAACAACTGCGCCAGGCGCCTGCGTTCATGTGATCAGTCGCGGTCGGGCGCGCCAAGCGGGAAATAAGCGCGATACGGGCGCGCCTCGTCGACCGCGCGCGCGACGCTGGGGCGCGCAAGGAGGCGTTGGCGATACGCGGTGACGTGGGGGAAGCGGTCGCCGACCGGGTGGGTCCAGTCGGCGTAGAACAAGGCAGGCGCGGCGGCGCAATCGGCCAGGCTGAAATCGCCCGAGGCCCACTCGCGGCTCACCATCCGGTCGTCGAGAATCGCATAGGCGGTGTCGAGCAACGCGCGTGCCTTGTCGTCGCCGATCGGGTCGCGGTCGCCGGGTGTGCGCATCGCGTTGGCGACGATGCTGGTCATCGGCGTCATCACGTAATTGTCGAAGAACCGATCCCACAGCCGCACCTCGATCGCGGCATCGGGGTCGGCGGGAATCAGCGCGACCGGGCCGGGGTGATGGATGCCAAGATACTCGATGATGCTCGTCGCTTCGGGGATCACCCGATCGCCCTCGCGCAACACCGGGAAGCGCTTGAGCGGCCAGATCGACGCGAGTTCAGCCATCATTGCCGCGTCCTGATCGAGCGACCGCAGCGTATAGGGAATGGCGTTTTCGTAGAAGGCGATTTCCGCCTTCCAGCAATAGGAGGAGAAAGGGTGGGCGAAGAGCTCGATCATGATTCCGCGATCCGCTTCGCGACGGTTTCGAGCTGTTCGGCGACCTTGGTCCAGCCCGTCTCGAACCCCATCGCCTGATGTTGCTCCATCGCTTCCCGCGTCCAGTGGCGTGCGCCGCCGCGGTAGCGGGTCTGGTCGCCCTCCGGCGCGAAATCCATGAATCCGACGATGAACGGCCCTTGCGGATACCAGCCGTCGCGGAACGCGTCGGTGAAGACGATGCGGCGTTCGGGGAGGACCTCGAGATAGACACCCTCGTTGGGCTGCACCTCGTCGTGGGGGCCGTACATCGTGATGGCCGAGCGACCGCCGACGCGCAGGTCCATCGCGACCACCTCGGCGCGCCATGGTGCAGGGCAGAACCATTCTGCGAGATGGTCTGTATAAGCCCTCCACACCGCGGCGACGGGGGCGTCGATCAAGCGTTCGATCGAGAGTTCGAAGGTCTCGCCGTTCATGCCTCGGCGCCTGCGGTCCAGGCGGTCTCGAGCGTGGCGATATCGATCTTCTTTATCGTCATCATCGCCTCCATCGCGCGTTTGGCCGCGGCGGGATTGCTGGTGTCGGTCATCATCCGCATCAGCGCGCGCGGGGTGATCTGCCACGACAGGCCGAAGCGATCCTTGCACCAACCACAATCGCTCGCTTTGCCGCCATTGTCGACGATCGCGTTCCAATAACGATCGGTCTCTTCCTGATCGTCGGTGTACACCTGGAACGAGATCGCCTCGTCGAACGTGAAGTGCGGCCCGCCGTTGAGCCCGAGGAAGCGCATGCCGAGGACCGCGAACTCGACGGTCAGCTCGTTGCCCGCCCGGCCCGAGGGGTAGTCGGCCGGCGCGGCGTGGCGCGCGTCGACGTGGCTGTAGGGGAAGGTGGCGGCGTAGAATTCGGCGGCCTCGCGGGCGTTGCCGTCGAACCACAGGCAGGGTGCGATCTTGGTGTCCATCATGGTCTCCGTGCTTTACGCGGCGCCGGCGCCGACCGCGCCAAACACCACGCCATGCGGATCAGTCGCGACGATGATCCGCCCGCCACCAGGAACGTCGTGGGGGCCCATCATCACGGTGCCGCCCACGTCGGCGACTTTCTGCGCGCTGGCGTCGATATCCGGGGTGCGGAAATAGAATCGCCAGCCGGGGTCGGGGCCTTCGCCGGGATACTGCATCGTCGCGCCGATCTGCTGCCCCGCGATGTCGATGAAGATATAATCGCCCATGTCGCCGGGCATTTCCATTTTGTCGGGGTAGGTCCACCCGAACACCTCGGCGTAGAAGGCGTTGGCCGCGCGCTGATCGGGGGTGATCAGCTCGTTCCAGTTGCACTTGCCCATCCCATTGCGATCATAGGCGCCGCTGGCGTCGGGGCTCGATCCGCGCATGATGTAGAAGGGGATGCCCTGCGGATCGGTCGCGAAGGCAAAGCGGCCGACATCGGGGATGTCTGTAGGGGGTACGATCAACGCGCCGCCCGCCGCCTGGATTTTTGTGGCGGAGGCGTCGACGTCGTCGACCCCGATGTAGAACAGCCAGGTCGACTTTGCACCGTTCGCAGCCATGTCGTCAGTCAGTCGCATCACCCCGCCGACCTGATCGCCGCCGACGGTTGCGATCATCCGATAATCCATGTCGCCCGCAGGCTGGGCTTCCACGCTCCAGCCGATGACGAGATCGTAGAACGCCTTCGACGCATCGGGGTCGGCGGTCATGAGTTCGTACCAGATCGGGGTGCCGTGGGGATTGGCCATGTCGTGTCTCCTGCCTGGATTACTGATCAAGGATCGCCTGGAAGCCGCCGAAGATCATGCGCTTGCCGTCGAGCGGCATCGGATCGCCGGGTTGCATCCGCAAATCTTCCATCACCTTCTTCATCCCCGCGTCGCGGGTCGCCTTGTCGGGCCATTCGATCCAGCTGAAGACCACCGTCTCGTCCTCGGTTGCCAGGACCGCGCGGCGGAAGTCGGTAACCTTGCCGTCTGGAACGTCGTCCGCCCAGCATTCGACCACGCGCGTCGCGCCGTAATCCTTGAAGATCGGCGCGGCCTTTTCGGCAAAGGCGAGATAGGCTTCTTGCGAACTGCTCGCGAGGACGGGGAGAACCAAGCCATCGACATAGATCATGGGTTTGCTCCTGTTTGTGGGAATGCGCTCAGGCCGCCACGTTGTCGAAGGTGGCGATGTGATCGGCCATCGCCTTGCGGTGGGCGGGGCGCGCTTCGCCGCGGGCGACATAAGCGGCGAGCTTGGGAAAGCCGTCGAGCTGACCCGAACCGCGCAGGCCGCCGAGGACGGAGATCATCATCAGGTCCGCGGCGGTGAAGTCGTCGCCGTCGATCCAGTCGCGGTCGCCGAATGCGGTCTCGAGATCGGCGAGACGACGGTGGAGGTCTTCGACAACCTTGGCATGGCGCGCCCCGGACCAGTCGCGATCCGCCTCGAACACGTCGTTGATGGCGAGCGCCATGACGTATGGCTCGACCGAATTGAGCGCAGAGATGAGCCATTGCATCATCCGCGCGCGGCCTGCGGGATCGGCTGGGATCAACCGGCCCGCACGCTCGGCGATGTGGAGGACGATCGCGCCCGATTCGAAGATTTCGACGTCGTCGTCGCGATAGGTCGGGACCTGGCCGAACGGCTGATAACAGCGGTGCGCCGGGGTTTTGGCGTCGGTGATCAGCGTCACCTCATACGGCTGGCGGACTTCCTCGAACGCCCAGCGCGGACGCAGATCGCGGACGAAGCCGCGGGCGAATTCGGGCACCCAGGCAAAAGTAGTAATCGTGGGATTCATCGCGGTTCCTCGCTGCTCGCTGATCGCGGAGTTCGGTCAGGCGGTTGCGTCCGCCATGTGCTCGGGGCCGTTGGCGGCGGCGACGGGGTCCATCCAGAACGGCCCGAAGCCGTGGCCATCGGGATCGGCGAACGCGCGCGAATACATGAAGCCTTCGTCTTCGGGGCCGTGCAACTCGGTGCCCCCGGCGGCGATCGCCGCTTCGGTGATCGCATCGACGTCGGCGCGGCTGTCCAGTCCCAGCGCGAGCAGCATGCCGCTCGTCGTGGTCGCATCGATGATCCGCTTGGGCGTGAAGGTCGAATAGAAGGCGTGGTTCAGCAGCATGAAGCTGATGGTGTCCGACCAGGTCATCGCCGAACCTTGTTCGTTGGAGAAGCTGTCGTTCTTCATCATCCCGATCGCTTGATAGAAGGCGGTCGACCGGGCGACATCCGCGACGGGCAGGTTCACGAAGATCATCTTGGACATCTGAATATCACTCCCTTGCGAGTCGGCATTTGCATTTTCTGCCCCCGCTGGTTATTAAAAGCAACCATGAAGTCAGGAAAAGTAACAAGAGGAGCAGAGTCCACGACGAAACGGTGGTATGACGATGCGTGCGGCACCGCACTCGCGCTCGAGTTCGTTGGGGAGCGCTGGTCCCTGCTGGTGATGCGCGAGCTGGTCTTCGGGCCGCGACGGTTCGGTGAGATCAAGACGAATTTGCCCGGGATCAGCGCCAACGTGCTGACCCAGCGGCTTGAGAGCCTCGAGACGGCGGGGATTCTCGTGCGGCGGCGGCTGCCGTCGCCCGCAAACGTCCAGGTTTATGACCTCACGCGGTGGGGCCATGAGGCGGCGCCGTTGATGCGCGACCTTGGGCGCTGGGCGGCGCGGTCGCCGCGGCACGACCCGATGGCGTTCATGTCAGGCGCTTCGGCGATGATGTCGCTGCAGACGCTGGTCGATCCGGCGCGCGTGACCGATGCCGAGATGACCGTCGCGTTCGCAATGCCCGCCGACCACTTCGTGGTGCGCACCGGGCGCGATGGCGTAACGGTGGTCCGCGGTGCGGAGGATCGCGCCGACGTCGCCTTTACCGGCGACACGATGGCAATGCGGCGGACGATCTACGGCAAGGAAGGATTCGATCGCGAGGGAACGCTCGCTCTCTCCGGCGACCCGGCCATCGCGCAGGCGTTCGTCGATCTGTTCGCGCTGCCCGAAAAAGCCGACGCTGCGGCTACTGGCTGACCGGAGCGCCGATCGACCAGGTGTAGCCGAACGGATCGTCGATCTGGCCATAGCGGTCGCCCCAGAACATGTTCTCGAGTGGCATCCGCGCGCTCGCCCCCGCCTTCACCGCGCGATCGAACCACGCGTCGGCATCATCGACCTGGAGATGGAGGACTAAGCCCGATGGCGACACCGAGCCGGTATCGCCGGGGCCTTGATATTCGGGGAATTCGTCGTTGAGCATCAGCGAGGCGCCATTGAGAAGAAGGTGCGCGTGCATCAGGCGCTTGCCGTCGTCGGCGAGCATCCGGCGCTGTTCCTCGGCGCCGAATGCGGCGGTGTAGAAATCGATCGCCTCGACGGCGCGATTGTCGCGGATCGTCAGATGCGGGGTCAGCCCGGTCGCCGGGCCCCGAGGTGCTTCGGGCATCGCGATTCTCCTCGGCCTCTTCGCGCATCGCGCGCGAGTCGGCGCGGCGAGACTTTACCCGATATTGCGTAATGGCGCGAAGACATCTCGACTTGTGCGGTCGGCACGCGTTAGGGGACACGCCACGAAAGGCGCATTCCCGCGATGACCAATATTCCCAACACCCAACCCGACAGCCGCGAAACCACGATCATGGACGCCCCCGACAAGATGGTGAGCGTGCGCGACGTGTTCGGGCTCGACCTCGACATGGAATGCCCCGCGTTCAGCGAGGCGGACGAACGCGTCCCCGATCTCGATCCCGCCTATGTGTTCGACGCCGACACGACGCATGCGGTGCTCGCGGGGTTCGCGCATAACCGCCGCGTCATGGTGCAAGGCTATCACGGCACCGGCAAGTCGACGCATATCGAGCAGGTCGCCGCACGGCTCAACTGGCCGTGCATCCGGATCAACCTGGACGCGCATATCAGCCGGATCGACCTGGTCGGGCGCGACGCGATCGTACTCAAGGACGGTCAGCAGGTCACCGAATTCCGCGAGGGATTGCTTCCGTGGGCGCTGCAGACCCCGACCGCGCTGGTGTTCGACGAATATGACGCAGGGCGTCCCGACGTCATGTTCGTGATCCAGCGCGTGCTCGAGACCGAGGGCAAGCTGACCTTGCTCGACCAGAATCGCGTGATCCGCCCGAACCCGTGGTTCCGGCTGTTCGCGACCGCCAATACGGTAGGGCTGGGCGATACCAGCGGGCTGTATCACGGCACGCAGCAGATCAACCAGGGCCAGATGGACCGGTGGAACATCGTCGTCACGCTGAACTATTTGCCTGCCGCGGTCGAGGCGCAGATCGTGCTCGCCAAGTCGGGCGAATATGACAAGCCCGATGGCAAGAAGACCGTCGACGACATGGTCCGCGTCGCCGACCTGACGCGGCGCGGGTTTATCAACGGCGACATCTCGACGGTGATGAGTCCGCGCACGGTGATCACCTGGGCGCAGAACGCGCTGATCTTCGGCGATGTCGGCTTCGCGTTCCGGCTGTCGTTCCTGAACAAATGCGACGAGGCGGAGCGGCCGCTGGTGGCGGAATATTACCAGCGTGTGTTCGGGAAGGATCTGCCCGAGAGCGTGGTGGGGAAGGCTTGAAGCCCTTCCCATCGAGGAACTGGAGCTAAGTCGATGGACAAAATGGAAGCACTGGCCCGGTTGCGCGCGCATGAAGCGGATTTGCGCGACATGGGCGTTGCGCGGCTTTCGCTGTTCGGATCGACCGCCCGGGGTGACCAGAGGGCGGATTCGGATGTGGATCTCGCCGCCACACTGGTGGAGGGTCATCGGCTCAACGCGTTCGACTTCGTCGGCATTCAAATGGCGGCAGCGGATATTCTCGGCATCAAGGTGGATCTCGTCAGCGAACCCGCGCGCAAACCGGGATTGCAGGCTGAAATCGATCGGGATCGCGTCCATGTCTTCTAGGCGCGTGGCAGACCGGCTTACCGATGTCATCGACAATATCGATGCGATCGCCAGGTACATCGGCACGTCGACCTTCGAGGACTACGCCGCCGACCGGTTGCGCAAGGATGCAACAGAACGCTGTCTTGAACGGATCATCGAGGCCGTCGTGAAGATCGGCAACGAGCAGATGTCGGTCGTCGACCCAGCGTTTCCGGTCGAGCGTGCCCGCGGATTGGGGAATATGTTGCGCCACGCCTATGAAGAGATCGACGAGGGCCTGATCTACAACGTCGTGGTCGACGAGCTACCACGGCTTCGTGCGGCCTGTGCGGCAGCGCTGGCCAGCTAATGGCCAACGAAACCCCGCTCGATCGCTTCAAGGCCGTGCTCGGCGGCACGGCGCGGGCGTTGGCGGACGAACCCGAGGTCGAGCTCGCCTATACCGCGGATGCGCCGACCCAATCGGGCAAGCACATCAAGGTGCCAATGCCAGCGCGCGCGTTGCCCGCCGATCAGGTCGCCGAGGTGCGCGGGTTCGCCGACGGCTTCGCGCTGCGGCTGAAGCATCACAATCCGGCGCTTCACGCCAAGGCGGCGCCGGGGGATGCGGTGGCGCGCGCGGTGTTCGACGCGGTCGAGGGAGCGCGAGTCGAAGCGTTGGGGTCGCGCGGCTATGCGGGGATCACCGACAATCTGGCGCACGCGCTCGACGTCCGGCTGCGCGCCGATCCGATCACGCGCGCGCGCACCCGCGACGAGGTGCCACTGTCGACCGCGCTGGCGCTGCTGGTCCGCGAACGACTGACCGGGCAGGCACCGCCCGCCGCCGCCGACAAGGGGCTGGCGCTGGTGCGCGACTGGATCGAGGAGAAGACCGACCTCGACGCGTTGAACCTCGC
Organism: Sphingomonas oligophenolica; assembly: GCF_006438955.1. Classification (GTDB taxonomy): domain Bacteria; phylum Pseudomonadota; class Alphaproteobacteria; order Sphingomonadales; family Sphingomonadaceae; genus Sphingomonas; species Sphingomonas oligophenolica_A. The sequence goes on from NZ_RCZK01000007.1 coordinate 107,363, forward strand.
GCTCGACGACCAGCGCGCGTTCCAGTCGCTGACAATGAAAATGCTCGAACAGCTCGAACTCGTCGAGGGCGACCAGGTCCCCGAGGACAGCGACGAGGGCGGGGCCGATGAGGAAGGGACCGACGAGCAGCAGCAGGACGAGGGCGAGGACAGCGATGACGAGGACGGCGGCCAGGGCGAAGGCGAGGTCGAGGCGCGCGGCGAACAGAGCGAATCCGACAGCGAGGACGGCGACGGCGAGGAGATGGGCGAGGATTCGTTCGACGACGCCGACGGCGAGCCGGGCGACGAGGGCGAGGAGGGGATGCAGCCGGTGCGCCCCAATCGGCCGTTCGGCGACATCAACGCGCAGTTCGATTACAAGCCGTGGACGACGCAATTCGACGAGGTGATCGCGGCGACCGAATTGTGCGATGCCGAGGAGTTGACGCGGCTGCGCGGGTATCTCGACCAACAGTTGGTGCACCTGCAGGCGGTGGTGTCGAAGCTCGCCAACCGGCTCCAGCGGCGGTTGATGGCGCAGCAGTCGCGATCGTGGGATTTCGATCAGGACGAGGGGCTGCTCGACGCCGCGCGGCTCGCGCGGGTGGTGGTGAATCCGACCCAGTCGCTAAGCTACAAGATCGAGCGCGAGACCGATTTTCGCGACACCGTGGTGACGCTGCTGATCGACAATTCGGGGTCGATGCGCGGGCGCCCGATCAGCATCGCGGCGATCAGCGCGGATATCCTCGCGCGGACGCTCGAGCGGTGTGGGGTCAAGACCGAGATCCTGGGCTTCACGACGCGGGCGTGGAAGGGCGGGCAGAGTCGCGAGGCGTGGCTCGGCGCGGGACGTCCGCCGCAGCCGGGGCGGCTCAACGACATCCGCCATATCGTCTACAAGAAAGCCGACGAGCCGTGGCGGCGCGCGCGCAACAACCTGGGGTTGATGATGCGCGAGGGGTTGCTGAAGGAGAATATCGACGGCGAGGCGCTGCTGTGGGCGCACGCGCGGCTGATCGCGCGGCCCGAGGAGCGGCGCATCCTGATGGTGATCAGCGACGGCGCGCCGGTTGACGATTCGACGCTCAGCGTCAATTCGGGGAGCTATCTGGAACGGCACCTACGCCAGGTGATCGGGTGGATCGAGGGCAAGAGCCCGGTCGAGCTGGTTGCGATCGGGATCGGGCATGACGTGACACGCTATTACCAGCGCGCGGTGACGATCATGGATGCCGATCAGCTCGGCGGCACGATTATCGAACAGCTCGCGGCACTGTTCGACAGCGAATAGCGCCGCCGGGGCGGGTTACGCCGACGCGCTGGGCGAATCCGGGGCGTCCGCGGGTGCGTCGACCTTGGTGATGCTGAGGTAGGTCACCAGCCCGACGATAACGACCAGAAACACCCCGCTGACCGGCATTGTCCCCAGCCCGAGGCCGCCGTCGGTCTTGGCCTGGGTCAGCAGATCGCCGATCGAGGCCCCCAGCGGACGCGTCAGAATATACGCGAGCCAGAACGCGAGGACGGGGCCGAGCAGCCCCGCGTAATAGCCGACCGTGATCGCCGCGATCGACCCGCCGAAGATCAGCGCGGCGGTGAGATAGCCGAGCCCCGACGTTTCGGAGACCAAGTCGCCGCCCGCAGTCCCCAGCGCGAAGGTGAAGAGGATCGCCGCCCAGTAGAATGCCTCGCGTGTGGGGGAGTCGATCTCGTGGATCGAGAGTGTATGCTCGCGGCGATACCAGACGAAGAAGGTCGCGATCAGCGCAATTGTGAACGCGGCGGTCGAGATATAGAGGCTCAACCCAAGTTCGTCGGTCAAGGTATCGGTCAACAACGTGCCGACGACGCTCAGGAACACCACGACGAGCCAGTATTTCCACGGCACGTAGCGATCGCTGCGCATCTGGATCGCCAGGACGGCCACAAGCAGCACGGTCATGACGACCGAGGTGCCGTTCAGCCCCAATCCCAGCCGCACGTTGAGGAAATCCGCACCGGTTTCCCCCACCGTGGTCGCGAGAATCTTGATGATCCAGAAGAAGACGGTGACGTAGGGGACCTTGTTGAGCATCTGCGCCCGTTGGTCGGTCATCGGTCGGTCGGTCATCCCGTCACCTTTCATGGGTGGATAGCGGCCACGCCGTCAACGATGACGAGGGATCGCCCAGCGCGGCGTCGGTTGCGACATGCGTGATGTCCCAAGCGCCGCCGGGTTCCGATCGTTCCGCCTGCACGACAACATTGGGAAATCGTATAGTTGCGCGGCGGCACGCGCGGGAACGCGGGAACTGCGATGCAAGCGATGTTCGACATTGGGGTCGCCCGTCGATACGCCAAGCCCATGCCGCCCGTATCGCCGATCCTCACGCCAACTCCCTTCGTCGGCCCCGTCAAGCGATCGATCACGATTGCGGGGCATCAGACGTCCATCAGCCTTGAACCTGTATTCTGGTCCGCGCTCGACGCGGCGGCGGTCGCGCATGGGCTGCCGCTCAGCGCCCTCGTCGCACAGATCGATGCGGTGCGGATCACCGTAGCCGATCCACCCAATCTGGCGAGCGCGATTCGGACGTGGTTGTTCGTTCGATAATGTGAGAATTGTTCTCATTAGCATTGACTATGCGATTAACTCGCAATAGCGAGCTCCCATCGAAAGGGGAGTTCGTTTGTCCACATCTGACGTCCCGTTCCTGGCCCTGTCCTGTATCGGCGCCTTCGCCACCGCGCCCGCCTGGGGCGCGGACGAGCCTAGGGGCACCACCCCGCCGCTCGCCTCCGATGAAGGCGGTGCCGACGAGGCGCAGCGGCGCGGCGATATCGTCGTCGTCGGCGACCGCGAGCACCGTGGGGACGACGCCAAGGCGGTCGCGCCGCTGGTCAACACCCCGCGATCGGTGATCGTGCTGCCGCGCGCGGTGATCGAGCAAACCGGGTCGACGACGCTGCAAGACGCGCTGCGCACCGTGCCGGGGATCACCTTCGGCGCGGCGGAGGGGGGCAATCCGATCGGCGACCGCCCCTTCATCCGCGGTTTCGACAGCCAGGGCAGCATCTATGTCGACGGGGTCCGCGATCTGGCATCGCAGACCCGCGAGGTGTTCACGATCGATTCGATCCAGGTCGTGCACGGATCGGATTCGACGCTGGGCGGGCGCGGGAGCGCCGGCGGCACGATCAATATCGTGACCAAACAGCCCCAGCTCGACGATGTTGGATCGGTGCAGGCGAGCTATGGCAACGCCGATTACAAGCGCGTCACCGCCGACCTGAATGTGGCGCTGTCCGACACCGCGGCGTTCCGCGTCGCGGGGGTGTGGCACGACCAGGACGTGGCGGGACGCGACGCGGTCTATGCCCGCCGCTGGGGTGTCGCGCCGTCGGTGACGATCGGGCTGGGGACGCCGACCCGGCTGACCGCGAGCTATTATCATCTCGAAAGCCACGAGCTGCCCGACAGCGGGATTCCCTATCTCTACACCATCGCCAATGCGCCGGGGACGGGCGCGATCCACACCCGCCCCGCGATCGGCACGGTGACGACCGCGGGCGGGCAGACCGGCTATGTCGACCGGGCGAATTTCTACGGCCTGATTACACGCGATTTCCGCGACGCGACGACCGATCAGGCGCAGCTGCGCGTCGAGCATGACTTCGGGGGGGTGACGCTGCGCAATACCGCGCGGTTCACGCACAACGACCAGCGCTATATCTTCACGCTGCCCGACGACAGCCAGGGCAATGTCTATGGCACCACCGCGACCAACAGCGGCTGGCGGCTGACGAGCGGGGGTTATGTCTGGCGGCGCGGCAACACCCGCGACAGCAACAGCGAGAGCATCGTCGACCAGACCGATCTGTTCGGCAAGGTCACGACCGGGGGGATCGAGCACAGCATCGCGATCGGCGCCGAACTGTCGTGGGAGAAAGCGCGGCGGGGCACGCTGGTGAGCGCGAGCGGTTTCGCGTTGAGCCCGCGCTGCACGACCGCGTCGGTAGCGCGCTATTATTGCACCAGCCTTTTCGCGCCCGATCCGTCCGATCCCTGGGTGAACTATGCCAGCGATACGTCGGGCGTGGCGACGCCGATCGTGCGCGCGCCCTCCTATACCGACATCCTGAACGATGCGCGGACCCAGTCGGTCTATGGCTTCGATTCGATCACGCTGACGCCGCGGCTGATCGTGAACCTCGGCGTGCGCTACGACCGGTTCACGTCGGTGACGCAGCCGGGGGTCGCGACCGGGGATACACCGCGGACGCGGATCGCGCGTACCGACAATTTGTTCAATTGGCAGGCAGGCGTGGTTTTCAAGCCGACCGCAGCGACGAGCGTCTATGCGAGCTATGCGACCGCGGCGACCCCGCCCAACAGCCTGTTGGGCGAAGGGCGCGAGGACAATGCGACGATTCCAGGACGCAACGATCCCGCGACGCTGACGGTTGAGTCGTTGAAGGTGCAGAAGACGCGGTCGTACGAGATCGGCGCGAAGGCGAACCTGTTCGGCGAGCGGCTGGCGCTGGGGCTGGCGGGATTCCAGACCGACATCCGCAATGCGCGGGTCACCGATGCGGACAACACTGTATCGTTCATCGGCGTAACGCGGATCAGGGGCGTCGAACTTAGTGTCAACGGCACGATCCTGCCGGGGTGGACAGTGTTCGGAGGCTATACGTTCCTCGACGCGGTGATCGTCGATGGCGGTTTTACCGCGCTGACCGCGGCGGCGGTGGGCGGTCAAGCGGCGCAGGCGGTGACGGTGCGGTCGGTAAACACGGGCAAGCGCGTGCCGCAGACCGCGCGCAACGCGATCAGCCTGTCGACCAACCTTGCGCTGACCAAGCGGCTCCAGATCGGGGGCGGTGCCTATTATCTGTCGCGGCAATATGGCGGCTATGCCGAAGACCGCCGCGCGGTGCAGACTGCGGCAGGCGTGGTGACCGTGATCCCCGCGACCAAGACGCTGTATCGCGAAATCCCCGGCTATTGGCGGTTCGACGCGCGCGCGAGCTATGCGCTGACCGATCGTGTCAGCCTGAGCGTCAACGCGCAAAACCTGACCGACGAGACCTATTTTACCCAGACCTACACCAACCACTATGCGAGTATCGCCGCGGGGCGGACGGTGTTCGGGACGATCGGGGTGTCGTTTTGAGCGCGCTCCTGCCCGATCATGTCGCGGCGCTGTCGGACGATCAGATCGCGGCGCGGCTGGAGGTCGATCGCGACGCGTTCATCCTCGAAGCGGCGGAAGCGGGGGTCGCCCACGCGCAGGCGTTGTGGGGACAGGTGTTGCTCGACCGGGGCGAGGCGCGCGCGGGGTTCGGCTGGTTCCTGAAGGCCGCGGCGCAGGATCATGTCATGGCGCTCAACATGGTCGGGCGGTGCTACGATCTCGGCTGGGGTGTGAGCGTCGACAAGACGCGCGCGGCGGCGTGTTTCCGCGTCGCGGCGGGGCGCGGCCTCGATTGGGCGATGTATAATTATGCGACGCTGCTGGCGCTAGGCGAGGGTGTTGCCGAGGACAAGGCGGCGGCGCTGACGTGGCTCGAACGCGCGGTGGCGGAGGGATCCGGGTTGGCGCAGGCGAAGGCAGCGAACTTCGTCGGGAGCTTTGCCGAGGATGGCTGGGCGGGGCCGCGCGCTCTTACCAAGGCGCGGCGCTACTATGCGCGCGCGGCGGCGGGGGGCGATTTCCGGGGGTGTTTCAATCACGCGCGGATGCTGGGCGACGCAGGTGAGGTCACCGCAGCGTTGCCGTGGCTGACTCGCGCGGGGGCGTTGGGACATGCGCGGTTCATTGCGCAGGCGTGTGTCTATCTCGCCGCCAGCACAATTCCGGCGTTCCGTACCCAGGGGCTCGCCGCGTTGCGCCAAGGCCAGGCGAGCCTGGCATGTTGATCGCGATCCCCGATGTGCTCGATGCCGACGGCGTCGCGCGGCTGCGTGCGCTGATCGACCCCGCCGACTGGGTCGACGGCAACGCGACGTCGGGCACGCAGTCGGCGCTCGCCAAGCGCAACGCGCAACTGCCTGAGGATAGCGCGGCGGGGCAGGCGGCGGGTGCGATGGTGCTCGATGCGCTGGCGGCGACGCCGCGGTTCGTCGCCGCCGCGCTGCCGCGCAAGGTCTATCCGCCGCTGTTCAACCGCTATGCGGGCGGGCAGGAATTCGGCGCACATGTCGACACCGCCATCCGGATCCGCCGGGGGAGCGATTTCCGGATCCGGAGCGATCTGTCGGCGACGCTCTTCCTCGACGATCCCGACGGCTATGACGGCGGCGAACTCGTGATCGAAGGCGCGTTCGGCGAGCAGCGGGTGAAGCTGCCCGCGGGGCATATGGTGCTCTACCCCGCGTCGAGCGTGCATCGCGTGACCCCGGTGACGCGGGGGGTGCGGGCCGCGTCGTTCTTTTGGATCCAGTCGATGGTCCGTGACGACGGCGCGCGCGCGTTGCTGTTCGAGCTCGACCAGGGGGTGCAGGCCGCCGCGGCGGCAATGGGACAGGAACATCCCGAATCGGTGCGCTTGACCGGGGTCTATCACAACCTGCTACGGCGCTGGGCTGAAGCGTAACCCACGCTGGAGCCGAAGCCGATGATCAAGACGTTCGTGAAGGACTATCCTTATATCCATCTCGGCCTGGGTTTGATCGGCAACACGCTGTTCGTGATCGGATCGATCCTGTTCCTCGAGCGGTTTTCGGCGTGGCATCATGTGGCGGTGGTGATCTTCATCGTCGGATCGCTCGGCATGTTGTTGGGGGCGATCGGCAAGGCGGTCACCGACCTCGACAAGGCGCGGCATGACCGCAGCGAACGGCAGCGCTGACCGTGCGGCGACGAGGCAACTTCGATGCGGGCCGTCCGTTGAGCCATGTGCAAGCGCAGACCCGAGGAAACTCCCATGCCGATCACCGAACCCTTTGCCGATGGGCACCCCGACACCGATCCGGAACGGCAGCACCCCAAGAACGCGTTCGATTCGGATCGCGGTCGCGACATCCCGCCCGATAATGGCCAACGCGCATGGTTCGACCCCAAGACTGGTGAAGTTCACGGGAGCGGCGTCGGCGCGGGCGGCGGCGAGAGTGGCGAAGATTTCGATTCCGACACCGCGAGTGGCGATGGCGCGGAACATCCCTCCGGTTAGGACGGTAAGCAGCGCCGATGGGGCGGGGCAGCGTTTAGCGGCAGCCCGATGCGTCGATTTTCCGCCGCGTCGCGTTGGCGTGCGGCGACCCGCAACGGGCGAGGTCAGGGAGAACAACCATGCGCTCACGGCCAGCGGTCATCATCTTCGACGTCAACGAGACGCTGCTCGACATCGCGCCGCTGGAGCCGCTGTTCGACGAATGGTTCGGCGATGCCGCGACGATGCGGCAGTGGTTCGCGCAGCTGGTGCTGTATTCGCAGTCGCTGACGCTGGCGGGACGCTATGTCGACTTCGGCGCAATCGGGGCGGCGGTGCTCGGGATGGTAGCGCAGATTCGGGGGTGCGAGCTGCCCGGTGACGCTGCGGATCGGCTGGCGACGACGATCGGGGCGCTGCCCGCGCACGGCGATGTCGTCGAGGGGCTCGAACGGCTCAAATCCGCGGGGTTCAGGATCGTCACGCTGACCAACAGCGGCGCGGCGACCCAGCGGCGGCAGCTCGAACACGCAGGAATCGACCATCTGTTCGAGGCGCAGTTCAGCGTCGAGGCGGTGCGTGCGTTCAAGCCCGCGCGGGCGACCTATGAGCATGTCGCCGATGCACTAGGGGTCGAGATCGGCGCGACGATGCTGGTCGCCTGTCACGCCTGGGACATCGTCGGCGCGCGCGCAGCGGGATGCCAGACCGGCTTCGTGTGTCGATCGGGCAACGCCGAACTCGCGATCGATGACGGCCACGCCGATGTGTCGGTGGCGACGCTGGCAGAGCTTGCCGAAAAGTTACGGGTTTGATGATCTTAGCCGACGCTCCCGATCGCAGAATCGAGGTAGATTCTACGGGATTGCCGCGTTAGGCACCCGCGGTCGGTGGCGCGCCGTGAGGGCGTCCGGACACCGTCAAGGGAAGGACGAGCCGGTTGGGCAACGATACGACCATGACGACGGTGGCTCCTTTCCTGGCCGGTGGCGGCGAGATTGGCGCGCTGATGCGGTCGCGCGACTGGTCCTCGCATCCGCTCGGCGATCTTGGCGGCTGGCCGCCATCGCTGCGCACGATCGTCGCGCTGATGCTGTCGTCGCGGTTTCCGATGTTCGTGGCATGGGGCGACGAACTGTCGTTCCTGTACAACGATGCCTATGCGGACATCCTGGGCGCGAAGCATCCCGATGCGCTGGGTGGGCGGTTCGCGGACATCTGGCACGAAATCTGGTCCGACATCTCGCCATTGATCGATGCCGCACTGGCAGGCGAAGCGAGCTATCGCGAGAACCTGCCGCTGGTCATGCACCGCAAAGGGTATGACGAGCCGACCTGGTTCACCTTTTCCTATTCGCCGGTGGTCGGCCACGATGGCGCGATTGCGGGGATGTATTGCGTCTGTACCGAGACGACCGGGCAGGTGATCGCGGAGAAGCGGCGTGCGGCGGATTCGCGGCGGCTGCGTGACCTGATGCAGGAAATGCCCGCGTTCATCGCAGTGATGACGGGGCCGGAGCATCGTTTCGCTTACGTCAACGACGCTTATGTCGCGATTACGGGATCACGCGATTATATCGGCCGACCGATCCGCGATGTGTTGCCCGAACTGGCGGACCAGGGCCTTTTCGAGCTGGTCGATCGCGTCTACGCCAACGGCGAACGCCAGGTTGAGCACGCCGCGCCGGTGTGGTTCGCTCACGAAGACGAGCCGCGGTTCATCGATTTCCTGTGTGCGCCGATGGTCGGCCACGACGACGGCGCGATCACCGGAATCTTCGTCAGCGGTTACGATGTGACCGAGCGATTGCGGGCCGAGCGCGCGGTGCGCGATAGCGAGGCGTACACCCGACTGCTGCTCGATTCGACCGCCGAGGGGTTCTACGCGGTTGACCGTGATGGGGTCACCACGCTGTGTAATGACGCGTTCATCAGCATGCTGGGATTTGCGAGTAAGGACGAAGCTATCGGTCGCAAATTGCACGACATCGTCCACCATTCTCATCCGGACGGATCGACCTACGCGGCCAGCGACTGCCCGATCTATTTGGCGGCCTCGGCCGGTACGCCCGCGTTCGTATCCGGCGAGCGGTTCTTCCGGCTGGATGGGTCGTCGTTTCCGGTCGATTATCGTGCCGAGCCGGTGATGCGCCACGGCGAGGTCGTCGGCGCGATCTGTACGTTCGTCGACACCAGCGAGCGCGAACAGGCGCAGGCAGACTTGGCGCAGCAGGCACGGGTGCTGGAAACGCTCAACCGGACGGGGGCGGCGCTGGCGGGCGAGCTCGACCTGGATCGCCTGATCAAGCGCGTGACCGACGCGGGGTTGGAGCTGACTGGCGCGCAGTTCGGCGCGTTCTTCTACAATGTGCTCGATAGCGAAGGTGAGAGCTACATGCTGTACGCGCTGTCGGGGGCGGAGCGTGCGGCGTTCGATGGATTCGGCATGCCCCGCGCCACCGCGATATTCCAGCCGACTTTCCAGGGTAACGGCATCATACGATCCGACGACATCATGACCGACGCACGTTACGGCAAGACCGCGCCGCATTTCGGGATGCCCAAGGGGCATTTGCCGGTGCGCAGCTATCTCGCGGTGCCGGTGATCTCGCGCTCGGGCGAGGTGATCGGCGGGCTGTTCTATGGCCATGAGGACCCCGCCGTCTTCGCGGAACGCCATGAACAGCTGATCGCGGGGATCGCGGGGCAGGCCGCGATCGGGGTCGACAATGCGCGGCTGTTCCAGTCGACCCAGCGGCTGAACGACACGCTCGAGGAGCGGGTGAGGGAGCGGACCGCCGAACTCGAGCAGGCGCAGGAAGCGCTGCGGCAATCGCAGAAGATGGAGGCGGTCGGCCAATTGACCGGCGGCATCGCGCATGATTTCAACAATATGCTCGCGGTGGTGATCGGATCGCTCGATTTGCTCGGGCGACGGATCGGGGACGGCGATGCGCGCCAGCGCCGTTATATCGACGCCGCCGCCGATGGCGCGCGCCGTGCCGCGCTGCTGACCCAGCGACTGCTCGCATTTTCGCGCCAGCAGCCGCTCAAGCCCGAAGCGATCCGGGTCAACCAACTGGTGAGCGGGATGTCTGACCTGTTGCGCCGATCGTTGGGTAGCGACGTGTTGCTCGAAACGGTGCTCGCGGCGGGCGCGTGGCCGGTCCATGCCGACCCCAATCAGCTCGAAAACGTGATCCTGAATCTCGCGGTGAACGCGCGCGACGCGATGCCTGAGGGCGGCCGGCTGACGATCGAGACGCAGAACGCGCACCTCGATGCGCGCTATGTCGCGCACCACCCCGGTCTGACCCCGGGCCAATATGCGCTGATCGCGGTGACCGACACCGGCGCGGGAATGCCCGACGACGTCATCGCCAAGGCGTTCGACCCGTTCTTCACGACCAAGGAGGTCGGGAAGGGCACCGGGCTTGGGCTGTCGCAGGTCTATGGCTTCGTCAAACAATCGGGCGGTCATGTGAAGATCTATTCGGAGATCGACCACGGCACGACGATCAAAATCTATCTGCCGCGGCTGATCGGCGACACCGAGGAAGCGGCGCCTGATGTGTTTTCGCAGGATGTGCCGCTCGGCGACGGGCGCGAGGTGGTGCTGGTGGTCGAGGACGAACCGTCGGTGCGCGCGTTCAGCGTCGATGCGTTGACCGAGCTGGGGTATCGCGTGCTGGAAGCCGATGGCGCGGGTGCCGCGCTGCGGCTGCTCGACGCGCATCCCGAGATCGACCTGCTGTTCACCGATGTCGTGATGCCCGAGATGAACGGGGCAAAGCTGGCCGAGGAGGTGCGGGTGCGCCGCCCCGACCTGAAGATCTTGTTCACGACCGGCTATACCCGCAACGCGGTGGTCCATAACGGCGTGCTCGACGCGGGCGTGAACCTGATCGGCAAGCCGTTCACGGTCGACGAACTGGCCGCGCGGGTGCGCGAGGTGCTCGACATTGTACCGACCGGCGTCGCCGCGCGCGACGCTGGTGGAGCCGGGTCGGCCGACTAGGTCAGTCGCCCGGTTCGGCGTCCCGTCGCTTGAAACCCGGCTGCTGCGCGGGCAAAGCGGCTGCATGAAGCGCAAGACCGGCCAGGATCGTTCGATCACCGACACATGGCGTCCCGCGACGCGCGCGATCCGGGGGGGGACCGCGCGCTCCGAATGGGGCGAGACGTCAGAGGCGTTGTTCCTTACCTCGGGCTATAGCTACGACAAGGCGGGGGATGCCGCCGCGCGGTTCGCGGGCGAGCAGGCCGGGATGACCTATTCGCGTCTCCAGAACCCGACGGTCGAGATGCTCGAACAGCGGATCGCGCTGATGGAGGGCGCCGAAGCGTGCCGGACGATGGCGACGGGCATGGCGGCAATGACCGCGGCGCTGCTCTGCCAGCTCGAGACGGGTGATCACGTCGTCGCGGGGCGGGCGGCGTTCGGGTCGTGCCGGTGGTTGACCGATACGCTGCTGCCCAAGTTCGGCATCCAGACGACGATCATCGATGCGCGCGATCCGCAACAGTTCGTCGATGCGGCGCGGGACAACACCAAGCTGTTCTTCTTCGAAACTCCTGCGAATCCGACGATGGATATCGTCGACTTGAAGGCGGTGTGCGATATCGCGCGCGCGCGGGGCATCCTGACCGTGGTCGACAACGCGTTCGCGACGCCTGCGTTGCAGCGACCGATGGAGTTCGGCGCGGACATCACCGCCTATTCGGCGACCAAGATGATGGACGGGCAGGGCCGCGTGCTCGCGGGCGCGGTGTGTGGGACCGAGGATTTCATCACCAACACGCTGTTGCCGTTCACGCGCAACACGGGGCCGAACCTGTCACCGTTCAACGCCTGGGTGGTGCTGAAGGGGCTGGAGACGCTCGACCTCAGGATCAACCGCCAGTCCGAGCATAGCGTGGCGGTCGGCGAGTTCCTGGAGGGACGTGTGTCGAAGATGCTCCATCCGGGGCTCCCGAGCCACCCGCAGCACAATCTCGCGATGAGCCAGATGGACGCGTGCGGGCCGATCTTCGCGTTCGAAGTCGTGGATCGCGCGCAGGCGCACGGCCTGCTCGACGCGCTCGAACTGATCGACATTTCGAACAACATCGGCGATTCGCGCTCGCTAATGACGCACCCCGCCTCGACCACCCACGCCAGCGTCACCGCGGAGAAGCGCGCCGAGATGGGGGTGACCGAGGGGATGCTGCGGCTGAACGTCGGCTTGGAAGATCCGCGCGACGTGATCGACGATCTCGACCGTGCGCTGGTGACGGTGGGCCTGTGAAGCAATTCTTCCCCTATGCCGAGACAACCGAGGGCGTGACGGTGCGCGTCTCGGTCAGCTATCTTGCCGAACAATCCGAACCACGGCGGGGGCGATGGTTCTGGGCGTATCACATCCGGATCGAGAATGATGGCGCACGCGCGGTGCAACTGCTCAACCGGCGCTGGACCATTACCGACGGGCGCGGCGCGCGGCATTCGGTGGAGGGCGAGGGCGTCGTCGGCGAACAACCGCTGATCGAGCCGGGCGCGAGCTATGATTATGTGTCGGGTTGCCCGCTTGCGACCCCGACGGGGGCGATGCAGGGTAGCTATCAGATGGTCGGCGCGGACGGATCGAGTTTCGAGGTCACGATCCCGCGATTCGAACTGCTCGCGCCCGCGGTCGCGCAGTGAGGACGATGTCGTGAAGCGAACGCACCTGCCGCTGAACGGGATGCGGGTGTTCGACGCGGCGGCGCGGCACCTGTCGTTCACGCGGGCGGCCGACGAACTGGCGGTGACCCCGGCGGCGGTCGGGCAGCAGATTCGCGCGCTCGAAGACACGCTGGGCGTCGTCTTGTTCCGGCGGACCACGAAGGGGCTGGAACTGACCCCCGAGGCCGAGGGCGCGCTGCCCGCGCTGCGGGCGGGGTTCCTCCAGTTCGAGGAAGCGGTGCGCGCGATGCAGGCGGGGCAGACCTCCAAATCGCTGACGATCGCGGCACCGCGCGACCTCACTGAAAAATGGCTGATGACGCGGCTCGCCGAGGTCTCCGCGGCGGACCGCGACCTGCGCTTCGTGCTGATCGCGGCGGACGATGTGGTCGATTTCACCGAGGCGAATCTCGATCTCGCGATCCGCTGGGGCGAGGGTCCCGGCGAGCATGAGGGCGAGGCGCTCGAATCGGAGGGGATGGTTACGGTCGCGGCCCCGGTGGCCGATGGCGCCACCGCATCGAGCGCGGAGATTGCGTGGCCGGGTAGCCCGGGCGGCGATGGCGTGGCGCTCGTCAGGGTCGGCGATGCGGGGCTTGCGATCGACGCGGCGGCGGCGGGAATGGGGCGCGCGACGGTGTCCCAACTGCTCGCGGCGAACGACATCGCGGCGGGACGCGTGATCGTATTGGGCGACGCGCAGCCATCGCGATTGGGGTATTGGCTGGTCGCGCCGACGCCACAATGGCGGCAGGCGAAGGTGAAGGCGCTGGTCGAGGCACTGGCAGGTTAGGCCGGATGCAGAGCGAGCCCTTCTCGACTGAGCGGCTCGTGATGCGGGCGATGCGGATCGCGGATGCCGATGCGCTGCACGCAGGGTATAGCGACGAAGCGCTGATGACCTATTGGTCGAGCGCGCCCAAGACCACGCTCGCCGAGACGATCGATTATTTGATCCCCCGGCTTGATGGCCCCGACTCACGCGGCTGGGCGATCACGGTGAAGGGCGACGATCGCGCGATCGGGACGCTGTTCACGACTCAGCGCCGGCCGGGGGTGAGCGAGATCGGGTATCTGCTCGTCCGTAGCGTGTGGGGGCGGGGCTATGCGCGCGAGGCGGTGGCGGGATTGATAGACCTCTTGTTCGATGAAGGGACGCGGCGCGTCTTTGCCGATACCGATCCCGACAATGCGGCGTCGATCGCGCTGCTCGAACGATTGGGGTTCCGCCGCGAGGGGGTGCTGCGGGCCGAATGGGAAACCCATATCGGGGTCCGCGATGCGCTGATCCTCGGACTGTTGAAGGATGAGTGGGCTAGTTCTTCAGCTTCCACCCGCGCTTGAGCAGCTGGTAGCACAGCGTGGCCAGCACGAGATCGACGACGAGGACCGCGATTGCGCCAATCGTGACCGGCGAATCGGCGATCCCGAGGAAGCCGTATCGAAACCCCGAAATGATATAGAAGAACGGGTTGGCGTGGCTGAATGCGCGGAACGCGGGCGCGAGGTGGTCGACCGAATAGAAGGTGCCCGAGAGCAGGGTCAGCGGCGCGACGACGAAATTCTGGATCGCGGCGGCGTGGTCGAACTTCTCCGCCCAGATCGAAGTCAGGATGCCGACCAGTGCGAGGAAGACCGCACCAAGTAGCCCGAACCATAGGATCGCGAGCGGGGCGTGCGGGGTGACGTGAACCCCCGGCCATAGCGCCATCGCCAGCCACACTGCACCGCCGACGCAGATCGCGCGGGTCACCGCGCCGCCGACGATCGCGACGAGCAACTCGGTCACCGATAGCGGCGGCATCAGATAATCGACGATCGTGCCCTGGATTTTGCCGACCAGCAGCGAGAAACTCGAATTGGCATAGGCGTTCTGCATCATCCCCATGATGATGAGTCCCGGCGCGATGAAATCGGCGAACGCGACGGTCTCGCCGCCGACCGCGACCGGGCGGCGCGCGCCGGTGGAGATGGTGAAGATGACGAGAAACAGGAGCGTCGTGATCGCGGGTGCCCAGACAGTCTGGAGCTGCACCTTGAAGAACCGCTTGACCTCCTTCACATAGAGGGTCTTCAGGCCACCCCAATTGACGTTCCGGATCACCGGGACGCCGGGCTCGGACCGGATTTGACTGATTTCGCCGATCGGCGGCTGGCTGTTCATGGCTTGCGGGTAACCGCACCGGCAACCGCCCGCAACCCGGCGTCGACACGAGGGAATATAAAGAATGTCGTGGACCGAGGAGCGAATCCAGACGCTCAAGACGATGTGGGAAGGCGGCCAGACCGCGAGCCAGATCGCCGAAGCGTTGGGCGGGGTGAGCCGCAACGCGGTGATCGGCAAGGCGCACCGGCTGGCATTGCAGGCCCGCCCGTCGCCGGTGAAGCCCAACGAACCCGACGCGAAGGCTGCGACCGCTGCACCTGCGCCGGTAGCGGCCCCCGCCCCTGCGGCCAAGCCGACCCCGAAGGCCGCCGCGCCCGAGCCCGAGGCCGCACCGCCGGTGGCGGCGCCCGAACCGGTAGGCGCTGCGGCTGAAGTCGATGCGGATGACGGTGACGACGGGGAGCCTATCGCCGCCGAGCCCGTGGCCAAGCCCGCCGCCCCGATCCTGCGGTCGATCGGCCCCGGCGGTTTCCTGCGCCAGTCGCCCGGCGAACAGGCGCCCCCGAGCACGCCCGCGCCGCCGCGGCGGCTGGTTCCCGCCAAGCCATCGGCGGAGATCGCGGGCAAGACGACGCTGCTCGATCTCAACGACCGGATCTGCAAATGGCCGCTCGGCCATCCTGGCGAGCCCGATTTCCACTTTTGCGGCGACAAGGTGAACCCTGGCTTCCCCTATTGCGTCGCGCATTGCGGCCATGCGTATCAGGCGCAGCTGCCACGGCGCGATCGGCGTCCGCCGCCGCCGTTGCCGTTTGGTGGCCCACGGGTCCGCTGAGCGGGCCGTTGGGCGGTCAGGCGAACAATATGCGGTCGCGAATCCGGATCGGCACCGCATAGAATTTGTCGAACCAGCAGGGTGTGGCGGCGTCGGTTGGGGGGAGCTGAAGCACCTTGGGCGATCCCGCCTGCTTCGCCTTGGCTACCGCCAACCTGAACGCATAGCTGTCGAAGATGCGCAGTGCTTCGACCATATAGGCGGTCGCGACCTTTTCGTTGCGGATGACGAGCAAGTTTTCGCCATTTTTGGTGTCGGCGGGGTTCGAGAAATTATAGCTGCCGGTATAGACCCGTGCGGCAGATGTGTTGAAATCGATCACGACGAATTTGTGGTGCATTCGCACTCCCGCGCCGCCTGACGATTCACTGCGGAACGGTTCGGGCATGCCTTCGTTGAGACTGGCCGCGGAGACCGGCGCGGGGTTGCCGTCGGGTTGCGTCAGCACCAGTCCAGCCGCCCTGTCGGAGATGCCATAGACGAACACGTCGTCCCGGTTGGTGGCGCGCTCGATCGCGTCGCGGACATCGCCCTTGGTCTGCGACAAAAATGCGAGCGAATAGAAGACGCTCGACGCCGCCGCGTCGATCGCCTCAGCAATTCCCCGTTGCGCCCGGTGCTGGATCGCATGAGGGCTCATCGACACTTGCGCATCGACCCTGGCGACGTGGAGCGGGAGCCAATCGGCCGAGGCGCTCTTGCGGAAACTCGGCGCGTTCCCCGTCCAGTATGATTCGAACGCGTTGTGTTGCTGTGCGACGATCGCCGGGCCGGTAACGATCACCGCATTGTTGGCCTGGACGAAGAACCCGCGCCACGAGAAGTTGGTCGATCCGAACACCACGCGCTTCACGGTGGCACCATCGACGATGATCATCTTGTTGTGCTGAAGCGATGCCATCGACTGGCGAACGATCTGCGCACCGGTCGCGACCAGCATCGCAGCGGCGCGGCTTTCGGCGGAGCCTGGCGCACCCTTGTCGCCGCTGTCGTCGATGATGATCCGCAAGTTCGCCGCGATCGCCGTGAGCCGGGTGATGATCTCGGGCAGGTTGAGTTCGAAGGCGACGATTTCGACCGTCGCGTGATCGGCGATCGCCGCGTCGAGCACGTCGAGGATCGCCCGACGTGCCTCGAACCCCATCCATTCATACGCAGCGTCGGCTTGGGGGTTGGTCGGCACGAAATCGTTACCCTCGTCGGCCTTCGGCGGGATCAACGTCGCAAATCCCGCCGCCCCGCCGAATTTGTCGACGAACGCTTGGGAGGAGACATAGCCGCGGGTGAACGCGATGTTGAGCGCCCCGGGCATCGTTTCCGCGCTCAGGACGATCGTCGCTAGTTGCGCGATCCCGGCGGCGAGCACGTCTTCGCTGTTCATGAACATCGGCGTGACCCGATAGACGAAGTCGCCCGGCGTGTTGGCGACGCGCGGAAAATGCGTCCAGCGAAACGTCTGGAACGGGGCTTGTGGGCTGGGATATTGTTCGGGGGGCTTACCCGGCTGCAAGGGCATGGCCTGGCCGGGAAAGGCCAGGCGGTTCTTGACCGGGAAGAAGCGATCATAGCCTGGCGGTTGGAACTCGATCGCGAAGCCGACGAAGTCACGCGGGGGTGGGCCGCCGCGCCAGTCCATCGCCAGCAACACCATCCCTTCGCCACGATGGAGTTTCAGCGTAAACGGGGCGTCGGCCACCGTCCCTGCGATCTGCCAGTCTTGCGCCACGAACGGTCTCCCCGCTTGTCTCCGGCACAATAATCCTTCCGCCGACGACTACCTATAACAATCGCATCCGAATCCGCGGTCGGCATCGACGTTGGCGGACGGCTTGCTCCCGCCGCGGGCGTACTCCATACGTTCGCGATGGCAGAAGACCTGTTCGCTAGCACTCCCTCCCCCGCCGTCGTCTATGATGCGTCCTCGATCGAGGTGCTCGAGGGGCTCGAGCCGGTCCGGCGTCGCCCCGGCATGTATGTCGGCGGCACTGACGAGCGCGCGTTGCACCATCTGGCCGCCGAAGTGCTCGACAACGCGATGGACGAAGCGGTCGCGGGGCATGCGACGCGGATCGAGGTGACGCTGGAACCGGGCAACCGGCTGACGATCGTCGACAATGGCCGCGGCATGCCGGTCGATCCGCACCCGAAGTTTCCCGACAAGTCGGCGCTCGAGGTGATTCTGTCGATGCTGCATTCGGGCGGCAAGTTCGCGGGCAAAGCCTATGCGACCAGCGGCGGGCTCCACGGCGTCGGGGTGTCGGTGGTCAACGCGCTGTCGAGCGACACCGTGATCGAGGTGGCGCGCGACCGGCAACTCTATCGCCAGCGGTTTTCCAAGGGGATCACGCTGGGGCCGTTGGAACAGCTGGGCGGAACACCCAACCGGCGCGGCACCTCGGTCGCGTTCACCCCCGATACCGAGATTTTCGGCCCCGAACTCCATTTCAAACCGGCGCGGCTGTACAAGCTGGCGCGATCGAAGGCGTATCTGTTCGCTGGGGTAGAGATACGCTGGAAGTGCGCGCCCGAACTCGTCGCCGACGATACCCCCGCCGAGGCGGTGTTCCAGTTTCCCGGCGGGCTCGCCGATCACTTGAAGGAACAGGTCGGGCCACGCGAATGCGCGACCGCGGATTTCTTCGCGGGCAGCCAGGACTTCCCGGACGATCAGGGCAAGGTCGAATGGGCGGTAGCGTGGCCGCTGTGGAGCGACGGGTCGTACAGCTGGTATTGCAACACCATCCCGACCCCCGACGGCGGCACCCACGAACAGGGGCTGCGCACCGCGCTGACGCGGGGATTGCGGGCGTTCGGTGACCTGATCGGACAGAAGAAGGCAAAGGATCTGACCGCCGACGACGTGATGACCGGATCGGAGCTGATGCTGTCGGTGTTCATCCGCGAGCCGCAATTCCAGAGCCAGACCAAGGATCGGCTGACCAGCCCCGAGGCCGCGGGGCTCGTCGAAAAAGCGGTGCGCGACCATTTCGATCATTTCCTCAGCCACAACATGGATCGCGGCAAGGCGCTGCTCGGCTATGTCCTGGAACGAATGGACGACCGGCTGCGGCGCAAGCAGGAGCGCGACGTCAAGCGCAAGACCGCGACGTCGGCGCGGAAATTGCGGCTGCCGGGCAAGCTGACTGATTGTTCGGCGAACAGCCCCGAGGGGACCGAAATCTTCATCGTCGAGGGCGACAGCGCGGGTGGCAGCGCCAAGCAGGCGCGTGACCGCAAGACCCAGGCGATCCTGCCGATCCGCGGCAAGATATTGAACGTGGCGTCGGCGACGAGCGCCAAGATCTTCGCCAACCAGGAGATCGCGGATCTGATCCAGGCGCTGGGCTGCGGGACGCGCAAGGACTGCGAGCCCGATAACCTGCGCTACGAACGCATCGTCATCATGACCGACGCGGATGTCGATGGGGCGCATATCGCGACGCTGCTGATGACGTTCTTTTTCCAGGAAATGCCCGAGCTGGTGCGGCGGGGGCATTTATACCTTGCGCAGCCGCCGCTCTATCGGATCACGTCGGGGGCGAAATCACTCTATGCGATGGACGAGGTGGCGCGCGCCAAGATCGAACAGGGTGTGTTCAAGGGCAAGAAGGTCGAGGTCGCGCGGTTCAAGGGGCTGGGCGAAATGAACCCGGGGCAGCTGCGCGAAACGACGATGGACCCCAAGACCCGCGCGATGATCCGGATCACGCTGCCGCAGGAATATGAGGAGAGGGCAGGGGTTAAGGATCTGGTCGACCGGCTGATGGGGACCAACCCCGCGCACCGGTTCGCGTTCATCCAGGAAAATGCTGCGCGGTTCGACGAGGAGGCGATCGACGCCTGACGCGCGTGCGTCATCCCCGCGAGCGGATCGTCAGAGGATGTCGTGGACCGATTCGGGTGGGCGCGCGAGCCGGACGCCCTTGGTGGTCTCGACGAGTGGACGCTGGATCAGGATCGGGTCGCGGACCATCGCATCGAGCACCGCGTCGTCGTCGGCGTCGACCAGTGGCTTGGCCGCGTCCTCGCGGACGCGTAACCCATCGCGTGGCGTGATTCCGGCGCGGGTGTAGAGGCGCTTCAGATCATCGCGATCGAGCGGGGTCTTGAGATAGTCGACGATCGTGACCTCCACCCCCGCCGCTTCGAGCAGCGCGAGCGTCTGGCGCGATGTCGAACAGCGCGGGTTATGGTAGATCGTGGCCCTCATGCGTCCTGTTTCGCGAGCCATTGCTCGAGCCATTTGATCGTGTAGTCGCCCTGCTGGAATTCCGGGTCGTCGAGCAACGCCTGATGGAGCGGGATCGTCGTCACCGGCCCCTCGATCACGAATTCCTCGAGCGCGCGGCGCAGGCGGCGGAGCGCGCCGTTGCGGGTGGTGCCATAGACGATCAGCTTGGCGATCATGCTGTCGTAATAGGGCGGCACCTTATAGCCCGCGTAGAGCCCGCTATCGACGCGGACGTGCATCCCGCCGGGTGCGTGGAACATCGTCACGAGGCCGGGAGAGGGCGCGAAAGTGCGCGGGTGTTCGGCATTGATCCGGCATTCGATCGCGTGGCCTCGGAACTGGACGTCCTGCTGGCGGAGTGTCAGCGGATGGCCCTCGGCGATGCGGATCTGTTCGCGGACCAGATCGAGCCCGGTAATCATCTCGGTCACGGGATGTTCGACCTGGAGCCGGGTATTCATTTCGATGAAGTAGAAGTCTCCGTCTTCCCACAGGAATTCGATCGTCCCCGCGCCGCGATAGCCCATGTCCGCCATCGCCTTGGCGACGATGCCGCCCATCCGATCGCGCTCTTCCGGCGTGATGACCGGCGAGGGCGCCTCTTCGAGCACCTTCTGGTGCCGGCGCTGGAGCGAACAGTCTCGTTCTCCGAGGTGAATCGCGTTGCCGTTGCCGTCGCCGAAGATCTGAAATTCGATGTGACGTGGATTGCCGAGATATTTTTCGAGATAGACGGTCGCATCGCCGAATGCGGCCTTCGCCTCGGTCCCGGCCTGCTGCATCTGGGTTTCGAGCTCTTGGGGCGAATTCACGACCTTCATGCCGCGGCCGCCGCCGCCGCTCGCCGCCTTGATGATGACGGGATAGCCCGCCTTCTCGGCGATCGCCTTGGCTTCAACCACGTCGCTGACCGCGCCGTCGGAGCCGGGGACGAGCGGCAGGCCGAGCGCGCCCGCGGTGCGCTTCGCCTCGATCTTGTCGCCCATCGTGCGAATATGTTCGGGCTTGGGCCCGACGAAGATGATCCCGTGGAGCTCGACGATGTCCGCGAAACGAGCGTTCTCGCTGAGGAAGCCATAGCCGGGGTGGATCGCGTCGGCGCCCGAGATTTCCGCGGCGGAGATGATGTTGGGAATGTTGAGGTAGCTGTCGGCCGCGGCGGGTGGACCGATGCAGATCGCCTCGTCGGCGAGGCGGACGTGCATCGCATCGGCGTCGGCGGTCGAATGCACCGCGACGGTCTTGATCCCCATTTCGTGACACGCGCGGTGGATGCGCAGCGCGATCTCGCCGCGATTGGCGATGAGGAGTTTCTTGATCTCTGGCATGTTACTCGACGACGACGAGAGGCTGGTCGAATTCGACCGGCTGGCCGTTTTCGACGAGCACCGCGGTGATCGTGCCCGCCGACGGCGCGAGGATCGGATTCATGACCTTCATCGCCTCGACGATCAGCAGCGTGTCGCCCGCCGCGATCCTCTTGCCGACCACCGAGAAAGGCGCAGCACCGGGTTCGCCGGCGAGATAGACGGTGCCGACCATCGGCGATTTCACCGCGTTCGCGCTGGCGGCGGGGGTGCTTGCGCCGGTGTCGGTCGCAGGACTCATCGCGGTCGCGAGCGGTGGCGTAGCCGACGGTACGGGGGGCGCGGGGGCATAGTGGACGGGCGCAGCGACCGGAGCGGCCTTGCGCGCGACGCGGATGCGGCGATCCCCGTGCTCCACCTCAATCTCGGTGAGGTTGGTCGCATCGAGCATGTCGGCGAGCTGGCGGACCAGGTCGACATCGACCTGCATGGCGCCCCGGGCTTGATCGGAATTGGCGGATGGTTCGGTCATGGCTGGCCTCCTGTCAGAACCGCGCGGCGGCTTCAAGCGCGAGGATGTACGACAGCGTGCCGAAGCCCGCGATCGTGCCCTTTGCCACCTGCCCGACGAGGCTGACGTGCCTGAACGATTCGCGGGTATGCGGGTTCGACAGATGGACCTCGATCACCGGGGTGACGATCCCTTTGATCGCATCGTGGAGCGCAACACTTGTGTGCGTGAACGCGCCCGCATTGAGCAGCACCGCCTTCGCCTTGCGCGCCTGCGCTTCGTGGAGCCAATCGACCAGGTGTCCTTCATGATTCGACTGGCGCATGTCGATGTCGAGATCGAGCGTGCGGGCGCGGTCTTCGAGCTGGCCCGCGATGTCGTCGAGCGTGTCGGACCCGTAGATATCGGGCTCGCGGGTGCCGAGCAGGTTGAGGTTGGGGCCGTTGAGGACGAAGATTGTTGCGGTCATCAGGCGGCTTTCGGTTGAACGCGCAGAGGCGCGAGCCTAGTTGGACGCTCCCTCTTAGCCCGTTCGCCCTGAGCTTGTCGAAGGGCGGTTCACCACGTGTCGGGCCGACGTGGTGTCGGGGCTTCGACAAGCTCAGCCCGAACGGAAGGGTGAGGATTTCCTCACGATGCGCGCATGCCCCATAGCGACGGAACGGTGTCGATCACGGTCAACGGCGAGCACAAGCGAGTCGTGGCGGGGCTGAGCATCGCCGACCTGGCCGCCGAACTGGGGCTGATCCCCGACAAGGTCGCGGTGGAACGGAACCTGGAGATCGTGCCGCGATCGACGCTGGCGGACGTGTGCGTCGAGGATGGCGATGATCTGGAGATCGTGACTTTTGTGGGGGGTGGCGACCACGCCCAACCCATCGATACCGATAGCTGGACGGTCGCGGGGCAGACGTTCGGGTCGCGGCTGATCGTCGGCACCGGCAAATACAAGGATTTCGCGCAGAACGCCGCCGCGCTCGCCGCGAGCGGGGCGGAGATCGTCACCGTCGCAGTGCGGCGCGTGAACATTTCCGATCGCAACCAGCCGGTGTTGATGGACTATATCGATCCCAAGAAAGTGACCTATCTGCCCAACACCGCGGGTTGTTTCACCGCCGAGGATGCGATCCGCACGCTGCGGCTGGCGCGCGAGGCGGGGGGTTGGGAGCTGGTGAAGCTCGAGGTGCTCGGCGAGGCGAAGACGCTGTACCCCGACATGGTCGAAACGCTGCGCGCGACAGAGATCCTGGCCAACGAAGGCTTCAAGCCGATGGTCTATTGCGTCGACGATCCGATCGCGGCGAAGCGGCTGGAGAATGTCGGTGCGGTCGCGATCATGCCGCTGGGCGCGCCGATCGGATCGGGGCTCGGCATCCAGAATCGGGTGACGATCCGGTTGATCGTCGAGGGTGCCAGCGTGCCGGTGCTGGTCGATGCGGGCGTCGGCAGCGCGTCGGACGCGGCGGTGGCGATGGAGCTCGGTTGCGACGGCGTACTGATGAACACCGCGATCGCGGAGGCGAAGGACCCGGTGATGATGGCGCGCGCGATGAAGGCCGCGGTCGAGGCCGGGCGGCTGTCGTATCGCGCGGGGCGGATGGGGCGGCGGCTGTACGCCGATCCCTCGAGCCCGCTTGCCGGGTTGATCTGATGCGGGGGTGCTGGCTGGCTATCGCGATCCTGCTGACGGGGTGCGGGATCCAGCAGGCTCCCGACGACGCGACCCGGACCGCCGCGTCGAACAAGACGATCGTCGAGCCGGTGACACTGAAGGCGGCGGACGGGATCACGGTCTATGGTCGCTATTATCGCGTGGCCCGGCCGAAGGCGATGATCCTGCTGTTCCACCAGGCGGGGTCGAGCATGGATGAATATGCGACGATCGCGCCGAAGCTAGCGGCGATGGGGTATAGCGCGCTCGCGATCGACCAGCGATCGGGGGGCACGATGTTCGGCCCCAACCGCACCGCCGCCGTGCTGTCGCGCGACCCGGGCTATGCGGCGGTGCAGAAGGACATGCAGGCGGCGGTCGACTGGGCATCGATGCAGGATGTGCCGATCGTGCTGTGGGGCAGCAGCTATTCGGCGGCGCTCGCGTTTCCGGTCGCGGCGGCCAATCCCCGGCGGATCAAGGCGATGCTCGCGTTTTCGCCGGGCGAGTATCTCGACGACAAGGGCGCGGTGGCGCGCGCCGCCGCAAGCCTCACCATGCCGGTGTTCGTGGCCGTCGCGAATGGGGGTGCGGAGGCGCCGGCGGCCAAGCCGATCGTCGCGGCGCTGACCGGCGATAAGACCTTCTATATCCCCGCGAGCGGGGTCCATGGATCGTCGACGCTGATTGCGGCGAGGAACCCGGCGGGGGCGGCAGTAAACTGGCGGGCGGTGGTGGGGTTTCTGCGCCGAACCGTTGGCTGACGCGCGGAACCCGAACCGCAAACAATCGTTCTCTTATCGTGACTTCCAGATGCCGACGGCGGTGTCGCACAAGAGATGAGGGAGCCTGACATGGGCGAGCTAACCGACAAGATCAAAGGCAATGCCAACGAAGCGATCGGCAAGGTCAAGCAGCAGAGCGACAACCCCGATACCCAGGCCGAAGGTGCCGCCCAGGAGACCAAGGGCAAGGCACAAGAGGCCGTGGGCAAGGTCAAGGGCGCGCTCGGCGACGACATCTAAGCGCTTGCGCTGAACGAAATGGGCCGCCTCGGAAAACCGGGGCGGTTTTTTCGTGTCAGCCGGGCTGGAGCGCGCTCAGCGTCGTTCCCGCGGTGATCACTTCGATGTCGGTCTTGAGGTGGAGCAGACGAACCCCCGACTGTGCGGTCGCTCGGGCGAGGGCGGGGGCGAAGTCTTCGGTTCGTTCGACCGTCTCCGCCCAGCAGCCATAGGCGCGGGCGAGTGCGGCGAAATCGGGGTTGGCGAGGCGGGTGGCGATCGGGCGACCGGGGAATTCGCGCGCCTGATGCATGCGGATCGTGCCGTAGGTGCTGTTGTCGATGACGAGCACGAGCATATCGGCGCCGTGCTGGACCGCGGTGGCGAGTTCCTGGCCGTTCATCAGGAAACAGCCGTCGCCCGCGAGCGCGACGACGCTGCGCCCCGGATGGCGCAAGCTCGCAGCGACCGCGGCGGGGACGCCATAGCCCATCGCGCCCGCGGTCGGCGCGAGTTGGCAGCCCGGCCCGGCGTAGCGCCAGTAGCGGTGCCACCAGCCCGAGTAGTTGCCCGCGCCGTTGCAGATGATCGTGTCGGCGGGGAGCGTGTCGCGCATCGTGGCGACGCAAGGGCCGAGGTCCATCGCGATGTTTGCCCTTGGGGCGGGCGTGGACCAAGCGAGGTACTCGGCGTGGGCTTCGGCGCCCGATTCGAACGGCGCGCAATCGATCGACAGCAGGGCGTCGCCGAATTCAGCCATCCCTGCGCAGATCGCGAGATCGGCGCGATAGGTGCGGCCAAGTTCATCGGGGTCGGGATGGACGTGGACCAGCTGCTGGCCGGGATGATCGGGGGTGACGAGCGCATAGCCGTCGGTGGTTGCCTCCCCCAGCCGCGCACCGACGACGATCAACAGATCGGCCGCCTTGATCCGGGCGACGAGCTTGGGATTGGGACCGTAACCGAGATTGCCCGCCCAGACCGGGGATTCGTTGGGGATTGCATCCTGCCGCCGGAATGCGGAGGCGATGGGGACGCCGCTGCGTTCCCCCCAGGCGGCGAGGTTGCGCGCGGCGCCGTCGTCCCAGCCCGCGCCGCCGACGATCAGCATAGGACGTTCCGCGGCGCCGATCGCGCCCGCGAGGGTGGCCGCCACGACCGGATCGCACGCCTGGACCGCCCGCTCGATCCGTGGCCGATCCACCGCCTCGACCACGTCGAGCAGCATATCCTCGGGCAGCGCGAGCACGACCGGTCCGGGCCGCCCGTTCATCGCGGTGGCGTAGGCGCGGGCGACATATTCGGGGATGCGGCGCGCGTCGTCGATCTTCGCGGCCCATTTGGCGATCGGCGCAAACATCGCGGGAAAATCGATTTCCTGGAATGCTTCGCGATCCTTCGTGCCGCGGTCGACGTCGCCGATGAAGAGGATCATCGGCTGGCTGTCCTGCATCGCGACATGGACCCCGATGCTGGCGTTGGTCGCGCCGGGGCCGCGGGTGACGAAGGCGATCCCGGGGCGGTGGGTCAGCGTGCCGTCGGCGCACGCCATGAACGCGACCCCGCCCTCCTGTCGGCACGTCACCACGTCGATCGCGGGCGTGTCGTGGAGCGCGTCGAGGACGGCGAGGAAGCTTTCGCCGGGGACGGTGAAGATGCGGTCGCAGCCTTGGGCGACGAGGTTGTCGACGAGGATGCGGCCGCCAGTGCGCTGATTGGTCATGATGCGCCTTGTGCCGTTCGTTTCGAGCGAAGTCGAGAAACGGGGTTGCATATGGGGGGTGTTTCTCGACTACGTTCGCAACGAACGGAGGTGGGATGAGCCCATCCGACCTAGGAGATGATGATGGCTAATTTCGAGACCGTCGCCGATGGCCTACGCTTTCCCGAGGGGCCGGTGTGGATGTCCGATGGCAGCATCATCCTGGTCGAGATCGCCGACGGGAAGATCACGCGGGTTCGCCCCGATGGATCGAAGGAGACCGTCGCGACGCCGGGCGGCGGCCCCAACGGGCTCGCGATCGGGCCGGACGGCAAGCTGTATTGCTGCAACAACGGCGGGTTCGAGTATCTCGAATCGAACGGGATGCTCGCGCCGCATGGGATCGCGAAGGATTATTCGGGCGGGCGGATCGAGCGGATCGACCTCGATACCGGCGCGGTCGAGGTGCTCTACAAATCGGGCGATCACGGCTGCGTGCTGCGCGGGCCGAACGACATCGTGTTCGACGCGCATGGCGGGTTCTGGTTCACCGATCACGGCAAGGTCGATTACGCCAAGCGCTGCCACGACATCGTCGGTATCTTTTACGCGAGAGCGGACGGCAGCTTCATCGAGGAAGTGATTTTCCCGAGTAACAACCCCAATGGCATCGGCCTCTCGCCCGACGGCAAGAGCCTGTATGCGGCGGAAACCTACACCTGCCGGCTGATGAAGTTCACCGTGACCGCGCCGGGCAAGGTCGCCCCCGACGCGGGGCCGGGCGGGCCGGGGATTCCGCTCTATCGCCCTGCGGGGTACAAATTCTTCGATTCGCTGGGGATGGAGGCGGGGGGCAACATTTGCGTCGCCACGATCGGCGAATGCGGGATCAGCGTGATTTCGCCCACCGGAGAGCTGGTCGAATTCGTCGCGACCGATGACATCTTCACCACCAACATCTGCTGGGGCGGTGAGGACATGATGGACGCGTATATCACTTGTTCGGGCACTGGGCGGCTGGTGAAGACCCGCTGGGCGCGCCCCGGGCTGAAGCTCGCGCATTGATAACGCTGACCACCGTCATCTTCGATTTCGGCGGGGTCATCACCTCGTCGCCGTTCGAGGCGTTCAACCGGCTGGAGGCGGAGCGCGGATTGCCGCGCGACTTCATTCGGCGGGTCAATGCGCTGGAGCGCGACGGCAATGCCTGGGCGCGGTTCGAGCGGGCGGAGATCGATGGCGCGGCGTTCGATGCGATCTTTGCAGCGGAGGCGCGCGCGCTGGGGCATGAGCTGCGCGGCGCGGATGTGCTGGCGGTGCTGGCAGGGGATATCCGGCCGCGGATGGTGGCGGCGCTCGATTGGCTGAAGGCGCATGGCTACGCGCTGGGGTGCATTACCAACAACGTGCCGACGGGCACGGGCGCGGGGATGGCGCAGACCGCGGAGAAGGCTGCGGCGGTTGCGGCGATCCTGGCGCGGTTCGACCATGTCGTCGAGAGTTCGAAGGTCGGGGTGCGAAAGCCCGATCCGGCGATCTATCGGATGGCGTGCGAGGCGCTTGGTGTTGCTCCTGCCGAGTGCGTGTATCTCGATGACCTTGGGATCAACTGCAAGCCTGCCGCCGCGATGGGGATGGCGGCGATCAAGGTTGCGGGGGAGGAGCAGGCGCTGCGCGATCTGGCGGATGCGTTGGGGATCGAGCACGGCGCTTTCTAACCTGTCACGCTTTGTTGTTTCCTGCCGTTCGTGCTGAGCCTGTCGAAGCACCTGGCAATCACCGCCCTTCGACAAGCTCAGGGCGAACGGGGAAGTTCGGTTGCGGGTATCGGCCTGCGCTTCTATGCGAGCGCAACCCAATCGACGGAGACGGCATGGCGCAGAAAATCTATCCCGATGCGGCGGCAGCGCTCGACGGCGTGCTGTTCGACGGTATGACGATCTGCGCGGGCGGCTTTGGCCTGTGCGGGATTCCCGAACGGCTGATCGATGCGATCCGCGAGGCGGGGACCAAGGATCTGACGATCGCGAGCAACAACGCCGGGATCGACGGCGAAGGGCTCGGCAAGCTGCTGCGGACGCGGCAGGTGAAGAAGATGATCTCCAGCTATGTCGGCGAGAACAAGGAGTTCGAGCGGCAGTTTCTGAGCGGCGAGCTCGAGGTCGAGTTCTGTCCGCAGGGGACGCTCGCCGAACGGTGTCGTGCGGGAGGCGCGGGGATTCCGGGTTTTTATACCAAGACCGGGGTCGGCACGCAGGTCGCCGAGGGCAAGGAGGTGAAGACCTTCGATGGCCCCAATGGTCCCAAGGACTATATCCTCGAACGCGGCATCCGCGCCGACCTGGCGATCATCAAGGGCTGGAAGGCGGACGAGGCGGGGAATCTGATGTTTCGCAAGACCGCACGCAACTTCAACCAGCCGATGGCGACCGCGGGGAAGATCTGTATCGCCGAGGTCGAGGAGATCGTGCCGGTGGGATCGCTCGATGCCGACGCGGTCCACTTGCCCGGGATTTACGTCAACCGGATGATCCTGGGGGCTCCATACGACAAGAAGATCGAGTTCCGTACCGTGCGCGAGCGCGCGGCGCCATGAAGACCGTGGCGACCGCGCTGCTGTTCGTCGCGCTCGCGCCCGCGGTAACAGGATGTGCAGCCCGGCAGCGGTTCCTTGACCGGATCAATGCGGCAAAGGCCCCGCCGCCCGCCGCGGCGATCCCCGGCCTGCCCGCCACCGGCGCGAAGGCGGGGCAGGTCTATGCGGGCGCCCTGCCGCCGCCGGACGGCGTCGATGGCGTCGGGCCAGCCGCACCCGCGCCGCCCGCAATGCAGTTCCTGTACGGCTCTGGCGAGGCGGCGGCGCTGAGCTATCAGGCGTTTTTCGGACTCGCCAACTACATCATCTCGATGGCGTCGGATCGCGCGGTGGGGCATGATTTGCGCTCGGTGGTGATGTCACCGGGCTCGACGCTCGACGCGCCGATCTTCGAGCCGTGCGGCGACAAGCCGCTCGCGGTGGTGCTCGATATCGACGAGACCGCGGTGCTCAACCTGGGGTTCGAGGCCGACGCGGCGAGCGGCGTGCCGTACGATCAGGCGCGCTGGGACGCGTGGGAGCGGACCGGGGGGGGCGACGTCACGGCGGTGCCGGGCGCGCTCGACATGGTCAAGGCGGCGAAGGCCGAGAATGTCGCGGTGGTGTTCAATTCGAACCGCTCGACCGTTAACGCCGATAAAACCGCGGCGATGCTCGCCGGGCTGGGCTTCGCGCCGGTGGTCCACGGCGATACATTGTGGTTGCAGGGCGATGCGGCCAGCACCGGCAGCGGCAAGGACGCGCGGCGGTGGGCGATCGCAAAGAAATATTGCGTCATCGCGATGGCGGGCGATCAGCTGGGTGACTTCACCGATCTGTTCAACGCGAGCGCGCAGGCGTTCGAGGCGCGTCGTGCGTCGGTCGGCGGGCGCTATACGAGCGTGTTGTGGGGGCATGGCTGGTTTATTCTGCCCAACCCCGTGTACGGCAGTGCGCTGAAGGGCGCGATGGGCGAGGTGTTCCCGCTCGACAAGCGATGGACGCCGCCCGCCGCTGGGTCGCCAGCCACGACTGCCCCGGCACCCGAAATCAAGGAGAAGTAGATGCCGTGGGACCGCAACCAGATGGCCGCGCGCGCTGCACAGGAGCTGCGCGACGGCTATTACGTGAACCTGGGCATCGGCATTCCGACGCTGGTTGCCAACAACATCCCTGCGGGAATGACGGTGACGTTGCAGTCGGAGAACGGGATGCTCGGGATTGGGCCGTTCCCGTTCGAGGGCGAGGAGGATGCCGACCTGATCAATGCGGGCAAGCAGACGATCAGCGAACTGCCCTCGTCGGTGTATTTCAGCAGCGCCGACAGCTTCGCGATGATCCGCGGCGGGCATATCGACTTGACCGTGCTCGGTGCGATGGAGGTCGCGGAGAATGGCGACATCGCCAACTGGATGATCCCCGGCAAGATGATCAAGGGCATGGGCGGCGCGATGGACCTGGTCGCGGGCGTCAAGCAGATCATCGTGGTGATGGAGCATAGCAGCAAGCATGGCGAGCCCAAGTTCATCCCCGACTGCACGCTGCCGCTGACCGGCAAGAACGTCGTCGACATGATCGTGACCGACCTGTGCGTGTTCCGGCGCGCCGACCATAATAGCCGTTTCACGCTGATCGAGCTTGCGCCCGGGGTGACCGCGGACGAGGTCGCCGCCAAGACGACCGCACGGTACGATTCGTGATCTGGCGGATCGCGCTCGCGGTTCTGGCGATCCTGATCGCGGGTGCGGTGGGGATGTATTATTTCGTCGAACCGCCGCGGATATTGAGCTGGGTCGATGCGGTAGCAGGCGGTGGGCGCGGAACCGAGGAGGTCGCGACTGCGGTGCCGTTCGGGACGACCGGGCAGACGCTCGACGTCTGGCGACCCGCGGGCGACCATCCGACGACGTCGCGCCCGGTGCTGATCTTCTATTATGGCGGCGGTTGGGTGCATGGCGACCGCGGGGCCTATGCCTTTGCGGCGCGCGCTTATGCCAAGGCGGGATTCGTCGTCGTCGTGCCCGATTACCGCAAGGTGCCGAGCGTTCGCTTCCCGGCTTTCCTGCAAGACGCCGCCGAGGCGGTGAAATGGACCCGCGACAATATCGCAGGCTATGGCGGCGATCCGACGCGGATCGCGACCGCGGGCCATTCGGCGGGCGGCTATGCCGCGATCATGCTGCCGATGGACCCGCACTGGCTCACCGCGATCGGGGTCGATCCGCATATCATCAAAGCCGCGGTCGGGCTGTGCGGGCCGTACGACTTCTTCCCGTACGACAAGAAGCGATCGATCGATGCGTTCAAGGGCGTCGTCGATGGCCCCGCAACCCAGCCGATCCACTACGCGCGGGCGGGGCTGGCGCCGATGATGCTGGTGACCGCGAGCAACGACACGCAGGTGCGCCCGTACAATGCGGTGAACCTGACCAAAGCGCTGAAGAAGGCGGGGTCGCCGGTCGAATTTCGCGAATATCAGGGGCTGAGCCACGAGGACGTCGCAATGGCGCTGTCGGTCCCGTTCCGCGGCAAGGCGCCGGCGCTGTCGGATAGCGTATCGTTCCTGAAGCGCGTGCTGAAATAGCGTCCGGTTGCGGTTTATAGCAGCGGCTATACAATCGGCACATCGCTTCACATGCTGCGAGGGCCGATGACCGACCGATCCGACACCGCACGCCGCGCCGCTGCCTTTCGCCAGACCCGCGCGGCGCATCTGACCGAGGTCGCGGAGGATTATGTCGAGTTGATCGGCGACCTGATCCACCAGCAGGGCGAGGCGCGGCTAAGCGATATCGCCGAGAATATGGCGGTGAGCCAGCCGACGGTGTCGAAGATCGTCGCGCGGCTGCGGCGCGAGGGACTGGTGGTGTCGCGTCCCTATCGATCGATCTTCCTGACCGAGGCGGGAGCGGCGATGGCGGCGGAGGCGCGGCGCAAGCATGCGATCGTCGCGCGCTTCCTGCGCGCATTAGGGGTCGACGAGGCGACGGTCGATGCCGATTCGGAAGGAATCGAACACCATGTCAGCGATCGAACGCTCGCCGCGCTGGCCCAACTCAGCGCGACGCTTGAACAGCAAGCGCTAAAAAAGTAAGCCTTAGCTAATCTTTTGCCCCACCCGCGCGTATCTGCTGCGGGAAGAGGATGATTTCGCGGACATGAAGGCATCGATGACGGGAACCCAGGCGCACGAGCCCGACACCGACCACCCCGGCTGGCGGGGCGGGGGTAGTGTGTCGCTGCCCGAGGCGTTCCGATCGATCGCGGTGCCCGAAGGGGCGAATTGGTGGCGTAAGCTGGCGGCGTTCACCGGGCCGGGGTTCCTCGTCGCGGTCGGCTATATGGACCCCGGCAACTGGGCGACCGATCTCGCGGGGGGATCGGCGTTCGGCTATACTTTGCTTTCGGTCATCCTGCTGTCGAACGTGATGGCGATCATCCTGCAGGCGCTGAGCGCGCGGCTGGGGATCGCGACCGGGCGCGACCTCGCCTCCGCCTGCCGCGACGCGTACAGTAGGCCGACCGCGATCATGCTGTGGCTGCTGTGCGAGGTCGCGATCGTCGCGTGCGACCTGGCCGAGGTGATCGGCACAGCGATCGGGCTCAACTTGCTGTTCGGCATCCCGCTCGTCTGGGGTGTCTGCCTGACCGGACTCGACGTACTGCTGATCCTGATGCTGCAGCGCCACGGCTTCAGGCGGCTCGAGGCGTTCATCATGGCGCTGATCGCAATCATTGCGCTGTGTTTTCTCTATGAACTGATCGCGTCGCGCCCCGAGATCGGGCCGTTGCTGGCGGGGTTCGTGCCGCGGTCCGAGGTGATCACCAATCCGACGATGCTCTACCTCGCGATCGGAATTCTCGGCGCGACGGTGATGCCGCACAACCTGTACCTCCATTCCGCCACGGTGCAGACGCGGGCGTTCGAGCGGACCCCTACGGGCAAACGCGATGCCGCCAAATGGGCGACGATCGACAGCACGGTGGCGCTGAGCCTGGCGCTGTTCGTCAACGCCGCGATCCTGATCCTCGCGGCGTCGGCGTTCCACACCATCGGGCGTACCGACGTCGCGGAAATCCAGGACGCGTACCAACTGCTGTCGCCGACGCTGGGCGCGGCGGCGGCGAGCACGATATTCGCGGTGGCACTGCTGGCGTCGGGGCAGAATTCGACGATCACCGCGACGCTGGCGGGGCAGATCGTGATGGAAGGCTTCGTCCGGTTGAGGCTCGCGCCGTGGCTGCGGCGGTTGGTGACGCGCGGGATCGCGATCGTGCCGACCGTGATCGTCGCGGCGCTTTATGGCGAGAGCGGGACGGCGCGATTGCTGATCCTGAGTCAGGTCGTGCTGTCGATGCAATTGCCGTTCGCGATCGTGCCGCTCGTTCGATTCACGTCGGACAAGACCAAGATGGGGAATCTCGTCAGCCCGACATGGCTAAAGGTCGCGGCGTGGGGGATCGCGGCGATCATCATCGTCCTCAACGCGAAGCTGCTGCTCGATACAACGATGTTGGGCGCAACTTCCCGATAGAATATCTTGGTTATGGCGCAGTTTTCGGTTAACCGTCGCGACATGAGCGCGCGCCCGCTGACGCTGTACGAAAAGATCTGGAACGCGCACCTCGTCGAGCGCCGCGACGACGGAACGTGCCTGATCTATATCGACCGGCATCTGGTGCATGAAGTGACCAGCCCACAGGCGTTTGAGGGCTTGCGCATCGCGGGTCGCCCGGTGCGGCGGCCCGAACTGACGCTGGCGGTGCCCGACCATAATCTGCCGACGACGCCGCGGGTCGATGCGGCGGGCAGGGTGCTGCCGATCGCGGACGCCGAGAGCGCGCAGCAATTGGACGCGCTGCGCCGGAACACCGCGGAGTTCGGGATCGACTATATCGACGCGACTGCAGTCGAACAGGGGATCGTCCACGTCATCGGCCCCGAACTCGGTTTCACGCTGCCCGGAACCACGCTGGTCTGCGGTGACAGCCATACCTCGGCGCACGGTGCGCTGGGGGCGCTGGCGTTCGGGATCGGGACGAGCGAGGTCGAGCATGTGCTCGCGACGCAGACGTTGCTGCTCGGTCAAGCCAAGACGATGGAGGTCCGGGTCGACGGCACGCTCGGCTTTGGGGTGAGCGCAAAGGACGTGATTTTGGCGATCATCGGCACGATCGGCGCGGCGGGTGGCAGCGGGCATGTCATCGAATTCACCGGGAAGGTCATCCGGGGCCTGTCGATCGAGGGGCGGCTGACGATCGCGAATATGTCGATCGAGGCGGGCGCGCGCGCCGGGCTGATCGCGCCCGACGAGACGACCTTCGCGTACCTTCAGGGCCGTCCGATGGCGCCGA
Organism: Sphingomonas oligophenolica; assembly: GCF_006438955.1. Lineage (GTDB taxonomy): Bacteria > Pseudomonadota > Alphaproteobacteria > Sphingomonadales > Sphingomonadaceae > Sphingomonas > Sphingomonas oligophenolica_A. The sequence goes on from NZ_RCZK01000007.1 coordinate 141,464, forward strand.
TGGGAGCGGAATGGGAGCGCGCGGTGGCGTGGTGGCGGACGCTGCCGAGCGACGCGGGCGCGCGCTACGACAAGGTATTCCGGATCGACGCGACCGCGATCGCGCCGTCGCTGACCTGGGGGACGAGCCCCGAGGACGTCGTCCCGATCACCGGTGTGGTGCCCGCGCCCGACAGCTTCGCCGATCCCGCCAAGCGCGCAGCGGCGCAGAAATCGCTCGATTACATGGGGCTGACGGCGGGCACCGCGATGCGCGACGTCGCGGTCCAGCATGTCTTCATCGGCAGCTGCACCAACAGCCGGATCGAGGATTTGCGCGCCGCCGCCGCGGTCGCCGACGGGCGGACGGTGGCCAAGGGCGTGCGCGCGCTGGTCGTTCCCGGATCGGGGCAGGTCAAGCGTCAGGCCGAGGCCGAGGGGCTCGACCGGATCTTCGTGGCGGCCGGGTTCGAATGGCGCGAGCCGGGGTGTTCGATGTGCCTGGCGATGAACCCCGACAAGGTGCCGCCGGGGGAGCGCTGCGCGTCGACCAGCAACCGCAATTTCGTGGGGCGACAGGGGCCGGGGGCGCGGACGCATCTGCTCAGCCCCGCGATGGCGGCGGCGGCGGCGGTGACCGGCAGGCTTGCCGATGTGCGTGACTTGATGACATCATGACGCGGATTGTGATCACGGATTTTAGGAGAGTGAGCGTATGAGACGAGTGTTCCTGATGCTGATCGCGGGGACGATCGTGAGCGGAATCGCCGCCTATCTGGCGACGCAGCAGGTCGAGGCGAAGCCAGCGACACCTGCGGCGCAGATTCGCTGATGCGGATCGTCGCGACGTTCGCGTTCGCCGCCGCCGCGGTGCTGGCGCTATCCGCGCAGGCAGCCCCGCCCGCCACGGCGACGCCTGAGGTCGAGCTGTGGCGGCTTGAGTGCGGCGCGGTACGCGTCAATGACCTCAACGCCTTTTCGGACACGCGCGCCTATCCCGGCCAATCGCGCGATCTGGTCGCAAGCTGTTACCTGATCCGCCACGGCACCGATTACATGCTGTGGGATACCGGGCTGCCCGCGGGGCTGCTCGGCAAGCCGCAGGACAAGACCAGCGCGATGTCGCCGACGCTGGCCAAGACGATCGTCGCCCAACTCGCCACGATCGGGGTCACGCCAGCGCAGATCACCCGCGTCGGGATCAGCCATTATCATTTCGACCATATTGGCCAGGCCGCGGCGTTCCCGCAGGCGGAGCTGCTGATCGGCAAGGGCGACGCCGATGCGCTGGCCAAGGGAGAGGGAAACGTCGACGCCAAGCCGCTCGCGCCATGGTTTGGCGGCGGCGCCAAACTGACCCCGGTCAGCGGCGACAAGGACGTGTTCGGCGACGGCAGCGTGACGATGATCGACTTGCCCGGACATACGCCAGGGCATCACGGCCTGCTCGTGAAGCTGGCGAAAACCGGGCCGGTGCTGCTGTCGGGCGACGTCGCGCATTTCCACGAGAATCTCGACGGCGACGGGGTGCCGCCGTTCAACACCGAACGCGCCGACAGCCTCGCGTCGATGGATCGGTATCGCAAGCTGGGCGCAGCGCTCCGCGCGGTGATGGTGATCCAGCACGATCCGCGCGATGTCGCGCTGCTTCCCGCCTTTCCTAAGGCGGCGGACTGATGGAGCCGGTGACGCAGGTGTCGGGCCGCGCCTATCCGTGGGGCGCGAAGAATATCGACACCGACGTCATCATCCCCGCGCACTGGCTGAAGACGATTTCGCGTGAGGGGCTGGGCAAGGGCGCGTTCGAGACCGTGCGCGCACAACCCGGCAATATCTTCGACGACCCTGCCTATGCGGGCAGCCCGATTTTGATCGCGGGCGACAATTTCGGCTGTGGATCGAGCCGCGAACATGCCGCCTGGGCGCTCGTCGACATGGGGATCGCGGCGGTGATCGCGCCGAGCTTTTCGGATATATTTTCCGGCAACGCGTTCAAGAACGGGATCATCCCCGTCGTGCTGCCCCAAGAGGCGATCGACCGGCTGATCGAGGTGACGAAGACCGATATCGTCACGATCGAGCTCGAGACGATGACGGTGACGACCGCGTTCCAGGACCGCTTCGTCTTCGCGCTCGACGCGTTTCGTCGCCAATGCCTGATGGAGGGACTGGACGAGATCGGGCTGACGCTGGCAAGGGATACCGCGATTTCGAAATTCGAAGGCGCGATGCACGCTTCGCGACCATGGATCGAGGGGAGAAGCGGTTATGCGGGCATTGCTATCGACGGCGATCGGCGGACCTGAAACACTGGAAATGACCGAGCTGCCCGACCCGGTGGCCGGACCGGGGCAGGTGGTGGTCGCGGTGAAGGCGTGCGCGATCAACTATCCCGACGTGCTGATCATCGAGGATAAATACCAGTTCAAGCCAGCCCGCCCGTTCGCGCCGGGGGGCGAGATCGCCGGTGTCGTCGACAGCGTGGGGGAGGGCGTGACCGACTGGCAGGTCGGCGACCGGATCATGGGGACGATCGGCAACGGCGGGCTGGTCGAGAAGATCGCGGTCGATCCGACGCGGCTGTACCGATTGCCCGAAGAGCGTAGTTTTGCCGAGGGCGCGGCGCTGATCCTGACCTATGGCACGACGATCCACGCCCTGCTCGATCGCGGGCACCTGAAGGACGGGCAAACGATGCTGGTGCTCGGCGCGGCGGGGGGTGTCGGGCTTGCCGCGGTCGAGCTGGGCAAGGCGTTCGGCGCGCGGGTCGTCGCGGCGGTGTCGTCCGAGGAGAAAGCGGCGGCGGCGCGCGACGCGGGTGCCGACGAGACGATCATCTATGGCCGCGCGCCGTTCGAGAAGGACGCGTCCAAGGCGCTCGCCGAACAGTTCAAGGCGGCGGGCGGCAAGGCTGGCTATGACGTGATCTACGATCCGGTCGGCGGGGATTATGCCGAGCCCGCGCTGCGATCGATCGGTTGGGAGGGGCGGTATCTGGTCGTCGGCTTCCCCGCGGGGATCCCCCGGCTGCCGCTCAACCTGACATTGCTCAAGAGTTGCGACGTGTGCGGGGTGTTCTGGGGCGCGTTCGCGGCGCGCGATCCCAAGGCCAATGAGGCGCATGTCGAGCACCTCTTCACACTGTGGCGCGATGGCAAGATCGCGCCGCGGGTTACCGAGGTGTTTCCGTTCGCGCGGGGCGGCGACGCGATCGCGAAGATGGCGGCGCGCGGAGCGATCGGGAAATTGGTGGTCGAGGTGGGGTGANATCGATCGGTTGGGAGGGGCGGTATCTGGTCGTCGGCTTCCCCGCGGGGATCCCCCGGCTGCCGCTCAACCTGACATTGCTCAAGAGTTGCGACGTGTGCGGGGTGTTCTGGGGCGCGTTCGCGGCGCGCGATCCCAAGGCCAATGAGGCGCATGTCGAGCACCTCTTCACACTGTGGCGCGATGGCAAGATCGCGCCGCGGGTTACCGAGGTGTTTCCGTTCGCGCGGGGCGGCGACGCGATCGCGAAGATGGCGGCGCGCGGAGCGATCGGGAAATTGGTGGTCGAGGTGGGGTGATCCGCACCGTCACCCCGGACTTGTTCCGGGGTCCATCTGGCAGCGAGCCGGGACATTCGAATTCGATACGACGCGCCTGCGGCACCATGGACCCCGGAACAAGTCCGGGGTGACGGGGGTGAATCGGTTGCGCCTGCCCCCGTGCCGCCCTATCTCTCACGCCAAGCAATTCGGGAGCGCTGCATGACGACCTTCGACGACCGCGAACGTGCTTTCGAGACGAAGTATGCGCGCGATGAGGAAATGGCGTTCCGGATCGTCGCCCGGCGCAACCGGCTCGTCGGCGAATGGGCCGCGGCGCTGATGAAGCTGACCCCCGAGGAGGCGGACGCCTATTCTAAGGCGGTGGTCCATGCCAATTTCGAAGAAGCCGGCGMTGGCGACGTCATCCGCAAGCTAATCGG
>NZ_RCZK01000008.1 GCF_006438955.1 Sphingomonas oligophenolica
TCACGTCGATCGCCGGTTCGCTCGCGGCCGGCTCCGATCCGAATACGTCCGCCGCGCCCTCCAGCAGCCGGGATCGCCACTGGTTGATGAGGTTTGGATGCACGTCATACTGCTGCGCCAACTCGGCCAGCGTCTTCTCACCCTTCACGGCAGCCAGAGCTACCTTGGCCTTAAACGCCGGGCTGTGATTCCGGCGGGGTCGCTTGCTCATCTTGCCTCCTGGGGCGGCCAACATGGCCGCGGTCAGATCGGCAATCCACTTATCCCCGCTGTTCAGATTTCCCGAGCCACCTCTCATTTTGGGTCGCACATGCTCGACCTCGCCTACCGGGCAACGCTAGCAGGAATAGCAGGTGGTCTGGCGCGCAGATGCCTTCGCGGCTAGGCCTGCTCCATGGACCAAGCCTTATCGACGTTGGAACGCGCGCTTCAACTCGCACGTGGAGGGCAGTGCAAGTCCGTCAACGATGTTCGCCAGGCGTTGCGACGGGAGGGTTACGACGCTGTCCACCAGCATCTGCATGGCGCGGCTATCAACCGCCAACTCATCGATCTACTTGCCGAGGCGCGCGCGGATTTTTCGGCTGGCGCTGTGGCTGAACCCGACCCGCCCGAATTGAACGACGAACCGGTCGAAGTGTCCGACGCGGACCTGCTCACGGAGTATCAGCGCACGAAAGGAGACGGCTCCGAAGCCGAATCCATCTTCGCCGAAATACAGCGACGCAACCTAGACATCTGAGGGGCGACCGATGTGCAATCGCGCCCGTAATCGAGGCGAGCCTGAAACGTTGTTCGAGCGCTTCGGCGGCGACTGGTTAAACCCCAAGCCGATGGACAACCGGTTCGACCCGGTCGAGCTCCGCCCGAAGGGGCGCGCCTATGTGATCCGCGAACAAGCCGGTCAGCGCGGACTCGATGTGATGGGCTGGGACGTGCTTAGCGGCGGCGCGGCATGGCCAATGACCAACGTCCGTAACCTAGGGCTGAAGCAGTGGCAGCGACTGGCCGAGAACCCGGCCAACCGATGCCTGATCCCGCTCACCGAATTTTGCGAATGGACGCCCGACAAACACGACCTCGGGGATGGCAAGCCGCCGCTCAAGGGTGAGATGTGGTTCGCGGTAACCGATCAGCCGATCTTCGCGGTCGCTGGTTTCTGGCAGCACACGAAGGAAGGCGCCGGGTTCGCAATGGTGACGTGCGATCCGAACGAGCTGGTCGCACCGATCCATCCCAAGGCGATGATCACGGTCCTTGCCGAACAGAATTGGGACCGATGGCTACGCGGCGGCTATCGTGATGCGGTCGCGTTGCAGCAGCCTTATCCCGCCGATCTGATGACGGAACGCGGCCCAGTGTTTCCCACGCGCGCCTAATGTCCGTCAGTGGAGGCTAGCTGCCGTATGCCTTCAAACTTCCCCAGTCGCTCGTGCGACATCGAGAGTGTCGATATATTGCTGAAACGCGATCACCTTACCGTCCTGTAACGTCCAAACATGGACAGCTTGCGGGTTCATGCTCCGGCCGGTCGTTTTAGCGGAACCGCGATACCGGCCCAATGCTACAACCCGGTCGCCGCCGTCGATAAGATCTTCCATCGCCACCGCAAATCCGTTCCACTCGCCGATACAGCGGGCGAACACCCCTGCAGCTACCGCTTCCGGGCCGCGATAGGGATTATGATCGGAATAGGGAAAATTCTCGGCTTCGTTCCAGACGATGTCAGGGCTCATTCGTCCAAGCACTCCCGGCACATCACCCACGCCGAAAGCGTCATATAACCCCTTGATGACGGCGACGTTATCGGCAGACATAAAGTTCTCCCATGCCATTCATGTTTATTCGCCTTTGTCGCCTCAGCGGCATTGAAAGGCAAGCAGGGCACGTCCCCTACTGGGCGATAGCCGCCGGGCAGGTTTCCGCGCCCAGACCTGTCGGTCGGCTTTCAAGCGGGTCGCTCGATCGACGGCGCGGGAGCGGCGAACGATGGTGGTTAGCTGTCGTCCGCTAGTTCAACGCCGCTCCGTATACGAGCGCAACGAAGCACGCCGCGTAGGTCGCGCATCCTACCCAAAACCCCACTGGCTCGGTATTCCGCGCGAACGAGAACCCGGTGCCGATCACCTTGCCTGACACAAGCGCGCTCGCCAGCATCACGACCATTAGCACGCGAGTAGCGCCAGAGTCACCGTTTCGCTCATGGTGGAGAGAATGCGGCTAATCCGGACCGCGCGCAATGTCCGCTAGTGGGGCGACTGCCGACGGACCGCTTCCCCGGTAAAAGCCTGCGGGCGGACCGCCTTCCGACCGCCGGTGCCGTCTGCCGTGCGATCCGACACCCGAACAGATCGGTGCACCGCCAGTAGGGCGATGACCAAACGGCCCCGGCCTTAACCCCGCCGGGCTGCAGCACGAGCTGCTACCGCTTGGCGCCCGGTGCCGATCCTGCCGGACCAATGCGACGCCGGATCCGCGACGGTCAGGGGAGCGGAAAAGGAAGAACCCGGACCACCAGGCCAAGTCATCCCGCCTGCACGAGAAGACCGCCCCGTCGCACCGGCGCTCATGCCCGGGCGGCGGGATCGAGGGCCCTGGCGTGGGTTTATCGATGCGCGGCGAGGCCCGCCGCCAAATGACCGTGGTCGGATAGCGACACAACAAATGGAGTGGAAAAATGAGCGAACCCGACTTCTCGGGCATCGACCCGCTGCGCGTGCCCGAGGCGCGCCGGCGCGTCGCCGCCATCGAGGCGTATCTCGCCCTGCCCGACGGTTCCCGGTCGGACGCGCGACCATGTACGCTATTCCATGGCGGAACTCGTGGAAATCCGGCGCGCGCAGATAGAATCGAGGACCTGGGCCGAAATTGCGCGGTCCATCGGCATCCCGCTCTACGGCATGGAACAGCTCCACTGCATGGAGAAAATAGATCGCGAGATGAACGCCGCGGCGCAGTATCTCAGGGGCGCCTGGGGCGTAACGACCGCCTCCCGAGATACCCTCTGGGACGATATCGAGCAGAACGCAACACAAGGTATCCCGCCGCGCGGTGCCACGCCGCTCGGAACCGCGGTTCGGCGGATCGGCGGACGGTTGAAGCCTTGGGGCGCCATATTCGACGCCCTGTCAGGATCAGCGTTGCAGCCCTCCCCCATGCGGTTCTGGATTTCGACTGATAACGCCGCCGCTTGGACGCGGCGCATCCAAGTGATCTCGGAAGACCTCAAGCGCTTCGACGACGTCGCGTTCGATCCGGAAGGCTATGCTCTCCTCCGTTTCTCCGAGACGACGAACATCACCGGCGCTCGAGAGATTCTCAACCTCGGCGGTATCCCGAGCTGCAACCTGCAAAAGCTATTCGCCGGCGACATCGCGTCGCGTCCTCAGTTCGGGCCCGAGAAGGCCATCGGCCTATCGGTGGTTCTAGAAGAGGCGCAACGCTCGATCTCGGTCGCCGAGATCTGCGAACACAACCAGTGGAGCCCGCGACGCCTGAAGGGCCAGGTTCTGAAGTTCGCCGATGCACGGACGGCGACGGGATGGAAAAGGGAAGTGATCGAAGGCAGTGGCCTGCTGACCTCCTGACCCGAGCGGACCAAGACTAACGCCTAAGCGGCTGCATCGGCGACACCGGAGGGCATGCGCCTTGATTGCGAGCCACCGATGCCGGTCATGTCGCGAGAGGCTGGGCCGTCATTCCTTGCACGTCCCGCGGAATGGGCCGGGTTAGCTTGTAGGGAATTTGGTTGTAATGGGGTCGTGCTGGGCCAAAACATGTTTGTACGATGGACTGATCGCCACGCGGAAAGCCACTCGTATAGGCGGCCCCCGCGTGGCTTTTTTGCAACGCACCATCATTGAGTCGAACCGCGCGATGATACGACTCGCCTTTGTCATGGAAGCGAAATAATCGGGGCGCAGGGGCTGCGGCATCCGGTGTCCGACCGCGAATCCAGAGCAAAATGCTCAAAGGGGAAATTACCAATGCGAAACAACCTGTTCCTGGGCGTGGCGGCAGTCGCGCTGATCGTTCCAGCCGCGGTATCCGCGCAGGAGACCACCAGTCAGATTCGCGGTTCGGTCAGCAACGGCGGTGCGCCGGTCGCTGGCGCGGACGTCGCGGTGCTCGACGTCAACTCGGGAACCCGGTCGAGCGCGACCACCGGGGCCGACGGCAGCTTCAGCTTCAACGGGCTGCGCCCCGGCGGGCCGTACACGGTCACCGTAACGAGCGCCGACGGCAACCAGACCGTCACCGACATCTACACCGTGGTCCAGCAGGTCTATAGCCTGCCGATCGAACTGTCCGACACCGCCGCGGCCGGGTCGGCGGCGGGCACCGGCACGGGCGGGGACATCATCATCACCGCCTCCAGGGTCGCTGGGGCAGGCGTGCGGTCCGACGGCCCGCAGACCGTCCTCACCCAGGCGGACGTGGCCAAGGTCGCATCGGTCAACCGCGACATCCGCGACATCGAACGCCGCGATCCGTTCGCGACGATCGATCTGTCGAACGCGGGCGACCGCGGCGGCGCGGTGGCGTTCGCGGGCGTCAACCCGCGCTTCAACCGCTTCACGATCAACGGCGTCCAGGTCGGCGACACCTTCGGGCTCAACCAGGACGCCAGCCCGACCAATCGCGGCCCGATCCCCTTTGACGCGATCGGCCAGGTCTCGACCTCGGTCGCGCCCTATGATTTCCGCCAGAGCGGGTTCCAGGGCGGCGCGGTCGACGTGACGTTGCTGAAGGGCACCAACGAATTCCACGGCACCGGCTTCTATTCGCAGAACACCGATGGCCTGTCGGGTGACCGGATCGGGTCGACCAAGATCGTCAACCCGAAGTACAAGAGCGAAACCTATGGCGCGATGTTCCGCGGGCCGTTGATCAAGGATAAGCTGTTCTTCATGGTCGCCGCGGAGCGGAACACCGATCCGCGCCCGTTCAGCACCCAGGTCGCGCAGGTGCCGGGGCTGTCGCAGGGGATCATCAACAATGTCCTCGGCATCACGTCGAGCCGCTTTCCCGCGGTTCAGCCGGGCAATTCGCTGGTGATCAATCCGCGCAAGGACGAAAAGATCGTCGGCCAGATCGATTGGAACATCACCGATCGCCAGAAGCTGTCGCTGTCCTACATCAACGCCTATGATTCGCTGGTCAGCCAGAACAATACGTCGACCTCGTCGTCGACCCCGCGATACGGCCTCAGCTCAAACGCCTATGCGCTGACCGAGTTGTTGCGCGCGGGGATCGTCCAGTTGAATTCGGACTGGAGCGACAAGATTTCGACCGAAATTCGCGGTATCTACAAGCGGACAGTCCGCGGCCAGGAGCCGCTGCAGGGGCGCAACACCGGGCAATTCCAGATTTGCACCGACGCCGCGTCCGCGGGTTCGGCGACCGGCTGCTCGTCGGGCGTCCCGAGCGTGACGCTCGGCCCCGACAACTTCCGTCAAACCAATGAACTCAACTTCGATACTTACGAGGGCTCGTTCCTCGGCCGCGTCCACGCCGGCGCGCATGAGGTGAAGTTGTTGGTCGACGTGACCCGTAACCACACCTTCAACAACTTCGTCCCCAACAGCCTGGGGTCGTGGTATTATGATTCGCTCGCCGACTATCAGAACCGGCGCGCTAACCAGGTGCAATATGCCGCCACCATCGGCGGCGTGGCCAACGGTGCCGCCGCCGATTTCAACTACACCCAGTTCGCGTTCGGCCTGCAGGACGATTGGAAGGTCACCGACGACCTGTCGATCACCTATGGCGCGCGGATGAGCCTGTTCGCGATGCGCGACGCGCCGGTGTACAATTCGTTCTTCAACCAGCGCTATGGCTTCACCAACACCCAGACGTACAAGGGGCTCGACCTGTTCGAGCCGCGGTTCAGCTTCAACTACCGGCCGAGCGGATTTCTGCCCGGGCTGAAGCTGCGCGGCGGGGCCGGCATCTTCGGCGGTGGATCGCCCGACATCTATCTGTCGAACAGCTTCTCGAACACGCTGACGACGAACTCGCTGACGATCAACCGCGACGCCAGCTGCAACACCGCGGGCAGCCTCTGCGATCTGGCGCTCAACAACGTGACGGGTCAGGTCCCCGCCGCGCTGGTAACTGCGGCGTCGAGCCCGACCGCCAATCCCTCGCTCGCCCGCACCAACACCGGCGCGCTCGATTCGGATTTCCGCCTGCCGCGCTCGCTCAAGGCGACATTGTCGGCGGACTATTCGTTCTACGGCTTCAACGTCGGGCTCGACTATTATTATTCGAACACGATCGACGGGATCATCTTCGTCGATCAACGGTCGGTCCAGCTGGGCACGCTGCCCGATGGTCGCCCACGCTACGGCAACCCTTATTACGGCTTCGGCGACAATAATTACGACATCATTGTCCGCAATACGTCGAAGGGCCGCAGCAATATCGGCGTGGTTCGCGTCAACAAGGACTTCGACTGGGGTCTGTCGCTGGCGGGCAGCTACACGCTCCAGGACGTCAAGGACGTCGGCGACGCGACCTCGTCGACGATCAATTCGAACTATCGCTTTCAGATCTTTGGCGACCCGAACAATCCGGCCTATGGCATTTCGGACAACCAGACCAAGTGGCAGTTCAAATACAGCGTCGGCTACGACCATGCGTTCTTCGGCGATTACAAGACGGTGTTCCAGCTGTTCGGTGAAACCCGCGCGGGCAAGCCCTACAGCTTTGGCATGCTCGACAATCAGTCGAACCGGTCGGCGATCTTCGGCACCGTCCTGACGCCGAACCAGTCGACCAACCTGCTGTACGTGCCGACCAGCACGACCGATCCGATCGTCAGCTACGACTCGACTGCGACCCAGAACGCGCTCGACACGCTGATCAACAACACCGCACTCAAGAACTACCGTGGCCGGGTGGCGGCGAAGAACATCGCCCGCAACCGCGCCTACACCCGGATCGATCTGCATCTCGAACAGGAAATCCCGACCTTCATCGGCGGATCGCGGATCACCTTGTTCGGCGACATCAACAACCTCACCAATCTGCTCAACAGCAAATGGGGTGGCCTGCGCCAGCTCGGCTTCCCGGCATCCGCAGGCGTCGTCGAGGTCCAGTGTCTGACGTCGGCGGTGCCCACGGGTACCTCGGCGGCGGGCGTTACCGCCAACAACACCTCGCAGGCGTGTGCGCAGTATCGCTATTCGAGCTTCAAATCGCCGAACGAGAGCGCGCTGAACGTAACCCAGTCGCTCTACACGATCCGCATCGGCGCGCGCTTCACCTTCTAAGGGGAACGCGTCCCGATCGGGCCTGAAGGGGGCCGCCGGCGCGATCCGGCGGCCCTTTTTCGTGGCCCCACGACATGGCGCGCGCCGCGCCCCCTTTTGTCGGCACCCCCGCGCGTGTAGAGCCGCTAGCGATGGCGACCGCCCCGCTCCCGCCGCGCCCCGCGCTCAACGTCCGCCCGTTCTTCGAGAACAAGACCCGCGCCTTCTGGACGCTCCAGGCGGTCGGCTGGACCGGCTATCTGGTGCTGCGCAGCGCGTCGTCGATCGGCAACGGGCTGACGTGGCAGGCGATCATCCCGCTGATCATCGAAGCGATCGTCGGCTATTGCATTACGCTGCTGCTGTCCGCGCTGTACGGCTATTGCCGCACGTTGCCGCGGCTGCTGGGGGTCGTCCTCACCGCGCTGACCCTACTGATGTCCGTGCTGGTCTATGCGGTGATTCTCGCCTTCGCGTTCAGCTTGGTCCAGCAGAACGCGACGCCCGGAATCACGATTTCGCGCGTATTGGGCGCGTTCTACGTCACCTTCACCGTGCTCGCGGGCTGGTCGGCGCTGTATTTCGGGATCAATTTCTACCTGATCGTCGAGGAACAGATCGATCAGATGCAGGACCTGACGACCCAGGCCTCGACCGCGCAGCTTGCGATGCTGCGCTATCAGTTGAACCCGCATTTCCTGTTTAACACGCTCAATTCGATCTCGACGCTGGTGTTGCTGAAACAGACCGAGCGCGCCAACGCGATGCTCAACCGGCTGTCGTCGTTCCTGCGCTACACGCTGGCGAACGAACCCACCGCACACGTCACCGTCGCGCAGGAGATCGAGACGCTCAAACTCTATCTCGAGATCGAGAAGATGCGGTTCGAGGAGCGGTTGCGCCCGGTGTTCGAGATCGACGCCGCCGCCGAACGCGCGCGGCTGCCCTCGCTGCTGCTCCAGCCACTGGTCGAAAACGCGATCAAATATGCGGTCACGACGCAGGAAGAAGGTGCCGAAATCTGCGTCCGCGTGCGGCTCGCCGGGGAACGCGTGCAGATCGCCGTATCCGACACCGGGCCGGGGTTGAACGAGACGCGAATGGGCGCAAGCCTTTCAACCGGGGTCGGGCTTGCCAATATAAGGGACCGGCTGTTCCAGGCATACGGCCCGGATCAACGGTTCGAGACCCGATCGACGCCGGCTGGCGGCTTTTCGGTGGATATCGAAATCCCGTTCCAGCTCGAAGACATGAATAGAGAGGTTGCATGACCATCCGCACCATCCTCGTCGACGACGAGCCGCTCGCGATCCAGGGGCTCGAGCTCCGGCTGCAAGCGCATGACGACGTCGAGATCATCGAGAAATGCTCGAACGGGCGCGAGGCGATCCGGAGTATCAAGACCCACAAGCCCGACCTCGTCTTCCTCGATATCCAGATGCCGGGGTTCGACGGCTTTTCGGTGGTCCAGGGTTTGATGGAGGTCGAACCCCCGCTGTTCGTGTTCGTCACCGCCTACAGCGACCACGCGCTGCGCGCGTTCGAGGCGCAGGCGGTCGATTATCTGATGAAGCCGGTCGACGAATCGCGGCTCGCCGACACCCTCGACCGCGTCCGCCAGCGCCTCAGCGAAAAGCGCGGCGTCGAGGAGGTCGAGAAGCTGATGGAGGTGCTCGCCGAGGTCGCCCCCGAAACCGCCGCCGACATGGCCGCCGAAAGCGGCGGCGCGGGCGGCGATGCGGTCGCCGCCAACCGCTTCGAAAAGCTGATCAACATCAAGGATCGCGGCCAGATCTTCCGCGTCGACGTCGATTCAATCGAGCGGATCGATGCCGCGGGCGATTACATGTGCATCTACACCGGCGACAACACGCTGATCCTGCGTGAAACGATGAAGGACCTCGAAAAGCGCCTCGACCCGCGCCGCTTCCAGCGTGTCCACCGCTCGACGATCGTCAACCTAGATCTCGTCAAGCAGGTCAAGCCGCACACCAACGGCGAATGTTTCCTGGTGCTCAATTCGGGCGCGAACGTGAAGGTCAGCCGGTCCTACCGCGACGTGGTCGCTCGGTTCGTTCATTAACATCGTCATCCCGGGCTTGTCCCGGGATCCAGAGCCAAAGTTGCTGCATCCCTTACCCTGGATCCCGGGACAAGCCCGGGATGACGGTGCTATGATCACGTTCCATTGCCAGAACCAATCAGGAATCCCGTTTGTCCCGTAAATCCAAGGCCCGCCTCAACATCCGGCCCGCCACCCCGGCCGACGTCCCCGCGATCCTGGGGCTGATCGACCGCGTCTATCCCGGCTTCGTCAGCTACAGCGCGGGGATGATCCGGGGGCAGATCAACAATTTCCCCGAAGGCCAGTTCATCGCGATCTTCGAGGACGCGGTCGTCGGTTATTGCGCCTCGTCGCGGATCGACGAGGCGCTGGTGATGGCGCCGCACGATTGGGAGACGATCACCGGCAACGGCTTTGGCAGCCGCCACGATCCGACCGGCGACTGGCTCTACGGCTTCGAACTCGCGGTCGACGCCGAACAGCGCGGCCTGCGCATCGGCAAGCGCCTCTACGAAGCGCGGCGGTCGCTGGTCGAACAACTCGAGCTGAAGGGCATCGTCTTCGGCGGCCGGATGCCCGGCTATGCCCGCGTCGCGCGCAAGGTGGGGACCGCCGACGACTATCTGAACCAGGTCGTCGAGGGCGAAATCCGCGATCCGGTCATCACCTTCCAGCTCGCCAACGGCTTCGCCCCGATCGGCGTCCTCAAGGGTTATTTGCCCGAGGACAAGGCGTCGAAGGGCAACGCCGCGCACATGGTCTGGCGCAACGCCTATGTCGATCCCGACGAGGCATCCGAATTCCGCGTCCCCCGCGGGATCGAAAGCGTCCGCCTCGCCACCGTGCAATTCCAGGCGCGTGCGGTGAAGAATTTCGCCGCGTTCATCAAACAGGTCGAATATTTCGTCGACGTCGCCGCCGATTACCGCTCCGATTTCGTCGTCTTCCCCGAATTGTTCTCGCTGCCGCTGCTGTCGTTCGAAAAGGCGACGCTGACCCCGATGGAGGCGATCGATCGCCTGACCGAACACCGCCAGCCGCTCGTCGACGAGCTGTCGCGGATGGCGCTGCGCTACAACATCAACATCATCGGCGGTTCGCACCCGACCGTGGCCGACGACGGCGACATCCAGAACGTCGCCTATGTCTGCCTGCGCGACGGCTCGATCCATGCGCAGGAAAAGATCCACCCCACCCCAAACGAAGCCTATTGGTGGAAGATCAAGGGCGGCGATTCGGTCGACGTGATCCAGACCGACTGCGGCCCGATCGGCGTGCTGATCTGCTACGACAGCGAATTCCCCGAACTCGCGCGGCGCCTGGTCGACGAAGGCGCGCGCATCCTGTTCGTCCCGTTCTGCACCGACAGCCGCCAGGGCTATATGCGGGTGCGCTATTGCAGCCAGGCGCGCGCGATCGAGAACCAGTGTTTCGTCGTGATGAGCGGCAATGTCGGCAATTTGCCCGGGGTCGACAACATGGACATCCAATATGCGCAGAGCTGCATCCTCACCCCCTGCGACTTCCCCTTCGCCCGCGACGGCATCGCCGCGGAGGCGAGCGAGAATATCGAAACGCTGACGATCGCCGACGTCAACCTCGCCGACCTGACCTGGGCGCGCGCGGAAGGCACGGTGCGGAATCTCGCCGACCGCCGGTTCGATCTATACCGCATCGACTGGACCCAACACCCCGAGGGCGCACCGCCGGTGAAGGTACATCCCGAGCGCGCGAAGTCGCCTGGCGGCGGGTGAGTTTATTCCAACTCTCTCCGCAAGGGATGGGAGCAGACTCGCGGTCGGCCTGGTTACGGCTCAACCCCGATTGGCGGGGGCCTCACGTTGTGGAAAGAGGCTCGTCCGCCTTCTAACTTCGGCTCAGCAATGCCGACATTTCTTCATCCGTAAATCAACGCCATGAAAATTGGCTGAACCAGACGATAGATAGCTTTTCGGTAGGTTCCTTTTTCATATGGATTTTATTTGAATACCGAGAGCGGTATAGTTATCACTTGGCTTTGCCGCCTCAACGCGTTGCTCAATATCGTTTAGCCAACCGCTAACACTTGTATTTTTAAGCGATAAATTGAGGATAGCGCCTCGCTTTACCCTCCCGTGAACGCCGTCGGACAGGAGGAGTAGTCGATCGCCGGGTTCAATGTTGGCATAACTACGGTATATCTCATACTCTCTACTTGCCGTCAGAGCAGACAATAAGACGTTTCTTCTTGGATAGCGGCGGGCTTGGCTCTCTGTGAACACACCACGCCTTACTAACTCGGCTATCTCTGTCTGATCTTGCGTGAGAGCGTTCAAGCCTCTGCCCCGAAGGTGATATATTCGAGTGTCGCCGACGTGAGCGACGTCAACCCTGCCATTGATGATAGTTGCCACGCTCAGTGTCGTGCCCGCTTTTATCTTTTCCGGGTCGGCGCGACCGAGATCGGCGATTGTACGAGCGGCGGCGCGGAAAATGTCTTCAAGGTGCCCGGGGTCAGGCCCGACCGCCGAGGCTGCTTCAATCGCTATGGAAGCAGCCTCAGCCCCCCCCTTGGCTCCTCCAATGCCGTCCGCGATGGCGACCAGCACAGCATCAAGGCACGACCCGGTAGGGCTGAGCAGACGATCTTCATTGGCCTTACGTGGGCCGACGTTAGAGAAAGAGGCAAATTCAAGGTTCATCTGTCACGAGGGCCTGGAGGGCGGGGTGCAATGCCTCTTTGCTGACCGAAATGGAATGTGTCATCCTCCAAAATTGCTCATTAAAGTCGATTTGTAAGACACTCATTTCGACGATCATCCGCTGCACGACAGGATCCGCAGCCGCGGGTCCAGCCATGAAGAGAAAGACACGCTCTACGAACCACCTATTATGATCGAGGCCGAGCACAAGCATACCAATGGCCATGCTTGCCTTCAAACCAATATCACCATGCTCGTAAAATAACTGGGCTTTGCCCGCAAGAACGTCGCAGTAATCGAAGTTGAAAGATCGCTTTCGGCAATGATCTGAGAACATTTGTCCTAGAGCAGCCATCAGGTCTGGATCATCTTGGCTTAGTTGATCAATGTGCTCCCGTCGAAGGGCCTGGAACACATTCATAGTTGGCTGGCCCGTGTCGGGAGTCGCATCGAGAAAGTCAAAGACTTCGTCCCATTCGTCTTCCGTTGGCAGCAGGTTGTCCCGCGAGAGAAGTTCGACGACCTTTTGTTCCTCGCCGGATTGATAGACGAATCGGTAATTGTTCAGTGCATCGAACAGGGCTTCGCGCAACTGAGCTACATCCTTGTAACGCCGGTGGGCGTTCCTTTTGGTGCAGCGTTCGATGACCGGTCCAATGTCACCGGGCGCGGTAAGCTGCTCGTGCGGGAGCCGCTTGGGGTTTACGGCGAAGATATCGTGGAGGAGCGCGCCGAACGAATATATGTCGGAGCGTGCCGTTGCTCGCTTGAAATTTACCGCGCACTCTGGTGCTTGATAAGCCGGTGTACCTCCTCCGACACCGCTGGGTGTCAGGGTAGACGAAGCCTCTTCGCCCACAGCCATCAATCCAAAGTCCGACAGCGCATAGATTATTCCGCCGTCCGGTCCCTCGAACTTCAGAACATTGTGCGGCTTAAGATCACGATGACAATAACCCAGGCGATGTATCTCCTCCAGGCCGGCTAGAA
This sequence comes from Sphingomonas oligophenolica, assembly GCF_006438955.1. Lineage (GTDB taxonomy): Bacteria > Pseudomonadota > Alphaproteobacteria > Sphingomonadales > Sphingomonadaceae > Sphingomonas > Sphingomonas oligophenolica_A. Next base: position 12,993 of record NZ_RCZK01000008.1, read on the forward strand.
TGCTGAACAATGCTAAGCGCGGATCGCCGCTGAACGTCCGGTCAATCATCATCTCGTCAAGCAGGCTACATTGCGCCAGGGGCATGGTGAACCAAGGCGGATTTGCCGTGAGATCGTGGTGAAATATATGGACTACATGATTATGCGATATAGCACTTTGGTATTTCACTTCCCGTTCAAAGCGCGGTTTTACTTGGTCGACTTCGAGATTTGGTGGAACAACCAAAGTCTTACGGGCATAACGGAGGCCGTCCTCCCCGATAACCTCTTCAACGATCCCAAATCCGCCCTGCCCCAATTTTTTGACGACCTCATACTCCGTCGGATTCCCTCTTGGCTCTCAGGAAACTGAAGCTGAACGAAGGGAGGCTATCGGGCAACCCAAACCGACAACCAAGTGACCCAGCAGCCCAAAATCATCGCTGTCCTACACGCCCCGATTGCGCCATCCTCTCCCGGTGCAGGTTCAGAACGTCCACTTACTCGCCCGCCGCGATCCTGCGGCACCCTCCCCCACCTCACTCCATTCGTCGCGTTTTCGCCTATGACGTCACGTTACCTTCGTTACCTTTGCCCCCCGCGATCCCCCCAACCGCACGCGCGTCACCCCCTCGCGCAATCATGCTGCATCTGCTAACGGCGCGCGCATGCTCAATCTGAATGGCATCACGGTGCGCCTTGGCGGGCGCGTCATCCTTGACGGCGCGACCGCGGCGTTGCCGCCGGGCAGCCGCGTCGGGCTGATCGGGCGCAACGGCGCGGGCAAGTCGACGATGGTGCGCGTCGTTGCGGGGTTGCTCGAACCCGACGACGGCAGCGCCGACATGCCCAAGGGCGCGCGGATCGGCTATATCGCGCAGGAGGCGCCGTCGGGCGAGATGACCCCGTTCGACACCGTGCTTGCCGCCGATGTCGAACGCGCCGCGCTGATGCACGAAAGCGAGACGACCGAGGATACCGACCGCCTTGGCGACGTCTACGAGCGGCTGATCGCGATCGACGCGTACACCGCGCCCGCGCGCGCCGCGCAGATCCTGCTTGGCCTCGGCTTCGACGAGCATATGCAGCAGCAGCCGCTCGACAGTTTCTCGGGCGGGTGGAAGATGCGCGTCGCGCTCGCCGCGCTGCTGTTCTCGCAGCCCGACCTGCTGCTGCTCGACGAGCCGTCGAACCACCTCGATCTCGAAGCGGTGATGTGGCTCGAGGATTTCCTCAAGACCTACAAGGCGACGATCGTGGTGGTGAGCCATGAGCGTGACTTCCTCAACAACGTCGTCGATCACATCCTGCACCTGCAGGGCGGCAAGATCACGCTCTATCCCGGCGGCTATGACGCGTTCGAGCGCCAGCGCGCCGAGCGCTTGGCGCAGATCGAGGCGGCGCGCGCCAACCAGGCGGTGCAGCGCGAGAAGTTGCAATCGTACATCGCCAAGAACAGCGCGCGCGCCTCGACCGCCAAGCAGGCGCAGTCGCGCCAGAAGATGCTCGCCAAGATGCAGCCGATCGCGGAAAGCTACAATGATCCCTCGCTGAGCTTCGACTTCCCCGATCCCACCGAATTGCGCCCGCCGCTGATCACGCTCGACATGGCGAGCGTCGGCTATGGCGACACCCCGATCCTCAAGCGGCTCAACCTGCGGCTCGACCCCGACGACCGGATCGCGATGCTGGGGCGCAACGGCAACGGCAAGACCACGCTCGCGCGGCTGCTCGCGGCGCAGCTCGCGCCGATGGACGGCGACATGACCTCGTCGGGCAAGATGAAGGTGGGGTATTTCACCCAATATCAGGTCGAGGAGCTCGACACCGACGATTCGCCGCTCGAACACATGACCCATGTCATGAAGGGCGCGAGCCCCGCCGCGGTGCGCGCGCAATTGGGGCGGTTCGGCTTTTCGGGCGACAAGGCGACGACCAAGGTCGGCAAGCTGTCGGGCGGCGAGCGCGCACGTCTCGCCCTTGCGCTTATCACCCGCGACGCGCCGCACATGCTGATCCTCGACGAGCCTACCAACCACCTCGACGTCGATGCGCGCGAGGCGCTGGTGCAGGCATTGAACGCCTATACCGGCGCGGTCATCCTGGTCAGCCACGATCGCCACATGGTCGAACTCACCGCCGATCGCCTCGTGCTGGTCGACGAGGGCACCGCGCGCGAATTCGACGGCAGCCTCGACGATTACATCGCCTTCGTCCTGAAGGGCGACGGCCCCAAGGAAGCCAAGGCCAAGAAGGCGGACAAGAAGGCGAGCGCCGCCGCGCGCGAACGCGACCAGGAATTGCGCAAGACCGTCCGCGATCTGGAGGGCGAAACCGCCAAGCTCCACGCCGAACGCAGCGCGATCGATCGCGCGATGTTCGATCCCTCGGGCGCCGAGCCGCGCTATGCCACGATGTCGATGAGCGACCTCGCGATCCGCCGCGCCGAGGTGCAGGCGCGGCTCGAACACACCGAAGCGCGCTGGCTGAAGGCGAGCGAGGCGCTGGAGGGCGTCGCGGCGTAACGGGTTGCTGATCCGCTGGCTGCCGCTAGCGGGCGCGGCCTCGGCACCGTTCGGTGGCTGATGCGTTGATGAGCACGACCCGCCATGCCTGGCGCCTGCTGCGAAGGACATCATCGACATGCCGACCCCCCTCACCGCGATCGCGATTAACTGCACGCTGAAATCGGACCAGACCGAGGCGTCGTCGACCGACGCGATGATCGCGGTGTTGAAGGACGCATTCGCCGATTGCGACGTCACGCTGACCGACACGATCCGCATCGCGGCACATCATGTGAAGCCCGGCGTCAGCAGCGACGAGGGCGATGGCGACGACTGGCCCGCGATCCGCACCAAGATTCTTAGCGCGGACATCCTGATCTTTGGCGGGCCGATCTGGATGGGGCAGCTCGGCAGTGTCGGCAAGCGCGTGCTCGAACGAATGGACGCGTTCATTGCCGAAACCGACGATCAGGGTCGGATGCCGAGCTATGGCAAGGTCGCGGTCGCCGCGATCGTCGGGAACGAGGACGGCGCGCATTTCTCGTCGGCGCAGATCTTCCAGTCGCTCAATGACGTGGGCTGGACGATCCCCGCGGTCGCCGCCTGCTACTGGGTCGGCGAGGCGATGGGTTCGGTCGACTTCAAGGATCTCGCCAAGACCCCCGACAAGGTGACCAAGACCGCCAAGATGGTCGCGAGCAACGCCGCGCACCTGGCCGGGCTGCTCAAGGGCACGCCGTATCCGGGGTAGCCGCGTCGCGTTACCCGCCGGTCGAACACCCTGTCGTGCGTTGCGACCACGTCACATTCTGCACCTTCCACCGCGCATTCTCGCGGACCAGATCGAAGTGATCGGTGCCGCAGTGGTGCGGCTTGCCGTCGATCAGGAAGACGTAGGGCGCCCATACCATCGCGATGTCGCCGTCGATATCGATCGCGACATCGGTCAATCGTTCCTCATAGCGTTCGGGGCCGGGCTTCACGCCGGCGGCGAAGTCCGCCCATCCCATGTGGCGGATGGTCCGCGTGCCATCGGCATTCTCCAGCGCGACGGTCGCGCCGCCCTCAGGGCGCACTTCGGCGAGGATCGCGGCGGGGTCACGCGCCGCGAGACCTGCGAACATCGCGGTGATCGGGCGCATCACGCCGGCTTCCTCGGTCTGCGGCGGCGGCAGTGGCGTCGCGGGCGGCAGCTTGTCGGATTGCAGCGCGAGCGCGAGTACCAGCGCGCCGATCATTGCTGGCACGCCACGATCGCGGCGATCACCGACAGCGTTTCGTCGGGATCGCGCACCTTCACGGTGTCTAACCCTAGTTGCTTGGCAGGATAGTCGTTGCCGCCGGGGAAGATCGCGTCGCCGACGAACATCATCTTGTCGAGCGCGATGCCACTGTGATCGCGGAGTTTCTTGAGGCCATAGGCCTTGTCGACGCCCTCGCGGGTGATGTCGATAGAGGTCGACCCGCCCATGTTGATCGACAGGCCGGGCAGCCGCGTCTTGAGATCCGCCTGGATCACCTTGCGCTTGGCGAAATCGGGATCCCATTTCTCCTTGGCGTCGAGCGGCGCTTCCTGGCCGAGCGCGGAGAAGGTGATCTGCGACCCGCGATCCTCGATCCGTTCGCCCCACGTCTGTTCGGGCTTGAAGCCGGTCGCCTCGAGCGACGCGTTGAACGAATCGATGATATTCTTGCGGGTATCGTCGTCGAACAGCTCGGCGTAGACCGCGGTCCAGACATCACCCATGTGGGTGTAGAGCTTGGTGCCGGTGGTCGGCATCAGCCACAGTTTCTTGAGATCGGCACGCGCGGGCAATTGGCTCGCGACCTGCTTGTCGAACTGCGGCCAGTCGCCGCCCGAGATCACCGCGACGTTGGCGACCCCGAGCAAATCGGCGAGCGCCTCGCCCATCGACGCCTTCAGCGGCTGCTTGCTCTCGGCGAGGGTGCCGTCGAGATCGAAGGCGACGAGGTCTTTCATACAGGGACTCCGATACGGGGAAGGATCAGCGTGTCGATCGCGTGCGCGACGCCATCGGCGTCGTTGCCGAGCGTAACGTCATCGGCGAGCGCCTGCACCTTGGCGGGCGCGTTGCCCATCGCGACCGCATAGCCAGCGACTTCGAGCATCGGCGCGTCGTTAAACTGGTCGCCGATCGCCGCGGTCTCGGCGAGGTCGACCCCGATTGCCTTGGCGAGCGCGGCGACGCCGTCGCCTTTGTTGGCGGCGAGCGCGGTCACGTCGAGATAATAGGTCTGGCTCTGGACGATCGTCGCATCGGCGTCGAACCGCGCCGCCTGTTCGTGGAGCGCGACCAGCACGGGTTCGTCGTCGCTGACGAAAGTGATCTTGTCGGCACGGGTCAGCAGGTCGGCGAAGTCGTCGGTGACGATCGGTTCCTGGTTCGACGCGACGCGTTCATGCTCAACATGGACGCCTCGGTCGGTCGTCGAATACCATTTGTCGTCGGCGAACACCCAGCGATCGACCGCCGCGCCCTCCGCCAGCGCCATCATGCCCCGCGCGACATTGGCGTCGATGACGTGATGCTCGGTCACCGTGCCGTCGCGGGTGAAGATGGTGCCGCCGTTGAAGGCCCCCATCGGCTGGTCGATCCCGAGCGTGTCGGCGATCGGCATCATCCCCGATCGCGGGCGGGCGCTAATGATCGTGAACGCCACCCCCGCCGCGTCGAGACGAGCCACCGCGTCGGTCGTCGCTACCGTCAGCTGCTTTTGTTTGTCGACGAGTGTGCCGTCGACATCGGAGACCACCAGTTTGACGGGGTTCACGATTGCGCCCTCACTGGGGCATCTCGACGTGGCCACCGAAGCCGAACCGCATCGCGGAGAGCAGCTTGTCGCCGAAGGTATGGTCGACGCGGCTGCGATAGCGCGCGAACAGCGCCGCGGTCAGCACATTGGCGGGCACCGCCTCTTCCATCGCGGCATCGATCGTCCACTGGCCCTCACCCGAATCGGCGACCTTGCCGGTGAATTGTTCGAGCGCGTTGTCCTTGGCGAGCGCGATCGCGGACAGATCGAGCAGCCATGACGAAATCACGCTGCCGCGGCGCCATACCTCGGCGACATCCGCCAGGTTGATGTCGAACCGCTGATCTTCGGGCAGCTTGTCGGAATTCTTGCCCTTCAGGATGTCGAAGCCCTCGGCATAGGCCTCCATCAGCCCGTATTCGATGCCGTTGTGGACCATCTTGACGAAATGGCCCGCGCCCGCCGGACCAGCGTGGATATAGCCCTTCTCCGCGCGGGGATCCTCGCCATCGGCCTCGTCGCGGCCCGGGGTCCGCGTGATCGTGCCATAGCCCGGCGCGAGCGCGTCGAAGATCGGGTCGAGCATCCGGACAATCTCGTCCTCGCCGCCGATCATCATGCAGAACCCGCGTTCAAGACCCCAGACGCCCCCCGACGTCCCGACATCGACATAATGACAGTCATGCTCCTTGAGCGTTTTCGCGCGACGGATGTCGTCCTTGTAGAAGCTATTGCCGCCATCGATGACGACGCTGCCCTTGGCCGCGGTCTTGCAGATTTCCGCGACGGTGCTTTCGGTCGGGGGACCGGCGGGGAGCATCACCCACCAGATCGCGGGATCGGCGAGCTTGCCGCGCATGTCGTCGATCGACGACGCCCCGATCGCACCGTCGGCGACCAGATCCTTCACCGCCTGCTCGTCGCGATCGTAGCCGACGACCTCGTGGCCGTTGTTCATCAGGCGACGCCCGATATTGGCGCCCATCCGGCCGAGGCCGACGATACCGATCTTCATTGGTGGATATTCCTTATGGTCTGGCCCCACCGACGGTTCGGCGGCGCGTTCCGGTCGGTTACGCGGTCGCCGGGTGCTTGGCCGCGATCGCGCCGAGCAGGTCGTCGAACGACTTGCCGAACGATGCCACGCCCTCGACCACCAACATATCGGTGACGCCGCCCAGATCGAGGCCAAGCCGCTCGGCTTCAGACAGCACGTGCCGCGCGGCATCGACATCCTTGGTCAAGGTCTCGGCAGGGGTGCCGTGATCGCGAAAGGCGTCCATCGTCTTGGGCGGGATCGTGTTGACCGTGTCCTTGCCGATCAGCGTGTCGACGTAGAGCGTGTCGGGATAGCTCGGATCCTTGGTGCTGGTCGACGCCCACAACAGCCGCTGCGGCATCGCGCCCTTGGCCGCGAGCGCCTGCCACCGATCCGACTTCGCGAAATCCTCATACCAGGCATAGGCGACCTTGGCGTTGGCGATCGCAACCTTGCCGCGCAACGCATCGAGCGCATCGGCCTCATCGGCGCTGCGCTTCTTGAACTCGGTGATCTTGTCGTCGATCTTGCCGTCGATCCGGCTGACGAAGAAGCTCGCGACGCTGGCGATCCGATCGATCGGCTCACCGCGGGCCGCGCGCTTCTCGAGCCCCGCGACATAGGCCATCGCGACCGCCTTGTACGCCTCGACCGCGAACAGCAGCGTGACGTTGACATTGATCCCCGCATCGATCGTCGCGGCGATCGCGGGCACGCCAGCCATGGTGCCGGGGATCTTGATCATCAGGTTGGGTCGATCGACCGCCGCCCACAGCTTCGCCGCCTCGGCGATGGTGGCATCGGTATCGTTGGCGAGATAGGGCGACACTTCGAGGCTGACATAGCCGTCCTTGGCGTCGAGCTTGTCATAGACCGGGCGCAGCGTATCGGCGGCGGTCTGGATATCCTGGATCGCGAGATGTTCGTACCGTGCCATCGTCGAGGCACCGGGGTTCGCCTGGTCGAATTCGGCGAGTGCGGCGTCATAGGCGTCGCCATGCCCCATCGCCTTTTCGAAGATCGACGGGTTGGAGGTCACCCCGGTCAGCCCGTCCTCGTCGACGAGTTTCTGCAAGCCGCCGTCGGCCAGGAACTTGCGGTCGACGAAGTCGAGCCACACCGCCTGCCCCTGCGCGGCGAGATCGTTGAGCTTACCCATCACTTGTTCTCCAGCATCGATGTGGCGGTCGCGAAGACGTTGTCGACCGTGAAGCCGAACTTGTCGGCAAGCTTGGCGAGCGGGGCCGACGCGCCGTAGGTCGACATAGTGATCGTCTTGCCCTGCAGCCCGACATAGCGGTCCCAGCCGAGTTCGCCCGCCATCTCGATCGCGAGCCGTGCGCTGACCGCCTTCGGGAGAACGCTTTCCTTATATGCATCGGACTGGAGTTCGTAGCGATGCCAGCTCGGCAACGACACGACCCGGCTCTTCACGCCGTCGGCGGCCAGCTTCTCGTGCGCCTCGACCGCGAGGCTTACCTCGCTGCCCGTCGCGATCAGGATCACGTCGGGGGTACCATCGCTGTCGGCGAGCACATAGCCGCCCTTCAGCACGCCCTCGGCGCTCGCATATTTGTCGCGATCGAGCGTCGGCAGCGCCTGGCGCGACAGTACGAGCGCGGTCGGCGTGCCGCTATTCTCCATCGCGGCGCGCCATGCATAGGCGACCTCGTTGGCGTCGCCAGGGCGGAAGGTATCGATTCCCGGCGTCGACCGCATGATCGCGAGCTGTTCGATCGGCTGGTGGGTCGGGCCATCCTCGCCGACCCCGATCGAATCATGCGTGAACACCCACACCGCGCCCAGTTCCATGATCGCCGACAGCCGTACCGGCGGGCGCATGTAATCGAGGAACACGAAGAAGGTGGAGCCGTAGGATTTGAGGTGGCTGAGCGCCATGCCGTTCACCACCGCGCCCATGCCATGTTCGCGCACGCCGAAGTGGAAATTGGTCCCGCCGTAATTGGTCGGCTCGAACGAGGCTGCACCCTTGATGTCGGTCTTGGTCGAGGGCGCAAGGTCGGCGGAACCGCCGATCAGCCACGGCACCTTGCCGACGATCGCGTTCAACACCTTGCCCCCCGAATCGCGGCTCGCGAGCCCCTTTGGGTCGGCGGGAAAGACCGGGATGTCGGCATCCCAGCCGTCGGGCAGCTTGTCGGCCAGCATCAGGTCGAGTTCGGTGCCCAAGTCCGGATGTGCGGTCTTATACTTAGCGAAATTCGCCTCCCACTCGTCGCGGAGCGCGCCACCGCGATCCGCGATCGCATCGTGGAAATGCGCGGCCACGCCGTCGGGAACGTAGAAGCTCTTGTCCTCGGGCCAACCATAGGCGCGCTTGGTGATGCGGATATTCTCCTCGCCGAGCGGCTCGCCATGCGCCTTTTCGCTGCCCGCCTTGGGGCTGCCATAGCCGATCACCGAATGGACCACGATGAAGGTCGGTCGGTCGTCGGTCGCCTGGAACGTCTCGATCGCCTTGGCGAGCGCGGCGGTGTCGTTGGCGTCGTCGATATGGATGACGTTCCAGCCATAGGCCGCGAAGCGCAGCCCGGTGTCCTCGTCGAACGCGAGGTCGGTGCCCCCCTCGATCGAAATGTGGTTGCTGTCGTAGATCCAGCACAGGTTGCTCAGTTTCAAATGCCCGGCCAGGCTCGCGGCCTCGGCGGACACACCCTCCATCATGTCGCCGTCACCGCACAGTGCGTAGACATCATGGTCGAACAGCGCGAACTCATCCTTGTTATAGCGCGCCGCAAGCCAGCGCTCGGCGATCGCCATGCCGACCGAATTGCCGCAGCCCTGTCCCAACGGCCCGGTGGTCGTCTCGACCCCGGTGGTGTGGCGATATTCGGGGTGGCCGGGCGTCTTCGAATTCAATTGGCGGAATTGTTCGATGTCGGTCAGGCTGACCGCCTCGTTGCCCGTCTTGTGGCCCTCGGCATCGATTTCCTCGATCCCTGCGAGGTGGATCAGCGAATAGAGCAGCATCGACGCATGGCCCACCGACAGCACGAACCGGTCGCGATTGGGCCAGTCGGGCGTCGACGGATCGTAGCGAAGGAATTGCGACCACAAGGTGTAACCGACCGGGGCGAGCGCCATCGGCGTCCCCGGGTGGCCAGAGTTCGCTTTCTGCACCGCGTCCATCGACAGCGTGCGGATCGTATCGATCGTCAACCGCGACAGGCTGCCGTCTTCGTGCAGGTGCGGGTCCGCCGTGATGGGGTCGGCGGTGGTGGTATCGGACATGGAAAGGGCCTCGCTCATTCACAGGTCGAACGTCCCGCGTCCGATCCGGTTGCCAAGTTTGTCGCCCCTACCGCGATGCGGCGTCCCGTTCCAGTCGCGTAACGACGCCAGCGGTCGCGATATAGGCGGCATCGACCTCGTCCAGAAATAGGCCATGCCCGAGAACGCCGGGGATCGATTCGAGCCATCGCGCGGTCGCTTCGAGGTCCGACAGGTCGAACCGGCAATCCGCGATCAGGTTGCCGCTATCGGTGCGATAGAGTCCGTCCGTCCCCATCCGCAGGGTCGCGCTTTCGCCCAGTACCGCGAGCACCGATGATCGCGCGAAGGGAAGCACCTCGACCGGGACCCGCGCGGTGCCGAGCGTCTGGACCTGTTTCGACCCATCGGCGATCACGATCATCCGCCGCGATGCCGTCGCGACCACCTTTTCGCGCAGCATCGCGCCGCCCGCGCCCTTGATCGCGCGGCAGTGCGGATCGATCGCGTCCGCGCCGTCGATCGTCAGGTCGACGTGCGCCACGTCGGCGAAGTCGATGACCGCGATCCCGCACTCGCGCGCCAGCGCTGCGCTGTTCTGCGACGTCGCGACCGCCCGGATCGCCAAGCCCGCCGCGACCCGTTCGCCGAGCGCGCGGATCGCGAACGCTGCGGTCGTTCCGGTCCCCAGTCCAACCAGCATGTCGGCGCGTACCTCCGCCACCGCGGCGATCGCGGCGGCCCGCTTGTCGGCATCGAAATTTAGGTCAGCCATGTATTTCTTTACCATTCGGTCTAGATTTGTCGCGGGGGTTGTTGCAAGGCCGCTCGCAGATGCACAATTTTCGGCGCAGCGCGCAACTGGCGCCGGGGTCGTGCATTGAGCGCCTCGACCGGGCGTTCGTTCGGACCAACAGCAGCAGGTAAGTCCAGTGGTAGCTATTCCGTCGAGCCGGCGGCGCGCCGTTGCCTTCGTCGCGGTCGCCAGCGCAGTGGCGCTGGCCGGGTGCGGCGGCGGTTCCGACGCCAAGGGCAAAGGCAAGGGCGACATGGGGCCACCGACGGTCGGCTATGTCACCGTCGCGGCGACCGATGCCGCGGTCGTCACTGAATTGTCGGGCCGCACCGCCGCGTTCGAAAGCTCCGACGTCCGTCCGCAGGTGAACGGCATCATCCGCCGCCGCTTCTTTACCGAAGGCGGGCTCGTCAAGCAGGGCCAGAAGCTCTACGAAATCGATCCGCGCCCGTATCGCGCGGCGCTGAACCAGGCGCAGGCGAATCTGGCCAGCGCGCAAGCGAACGCCGAAGCGACACGGATCCAGGCGCAACGCTACAAGCCGCTCGCCGATATCGAGGCGGTGTCGAAACAGGATTACACCAATTCGGTCGCGCAGGCGCGACAGGCACAGGCCTCGGTCGGCCAGACCAAGGCGGCGCTCGACAGCGCGCGGGTCACGCTCAGCTTCACCACTGTCCCCGCGCCGATCAGCGGGCGGATTGGACGCTCGCTCTTCACCGTCGGCGCGCTGGTCTCCGCGAGCCAGACCGAGCCGCTGGCGCAGATCCAGCGGCTCGACCCGATGTTCGTCGACATCCAGCAATCCTCTGCCGACATCCTCGCGCTGCGCCGCAGTCTAGCGCAGGGGGGCACCGTCCCCGCCACCGCCAAGGTCCGGCTGACGCTCGAGGACGGCAGCGATTATGGCTACACCGGCACGCTCGAATTCTCTGAAGCAATCGTCGATCCCCAGACCGGGACGGTGACGCTGCGCGCGCGCTTCCCCAACCCAGAAGGGCTGCTGCTGCCGGGGATGTTCGTCCGCGCGCACCTTGCGCAATCGATCAATCGACGCGCGATTCTGGTGCCGCAGCAGGCGGTCAGCCGCGATCCCAAGGGCAATGCGACGGTCATCGTCGTCGGGCCGGGCAACAAGGCGATCCAGAAGACGGTCAAGGCCGATCGCGCGCAGGGCGGCTATTGGGTCGTGACCGAGGGCCTCGTTCCTGGCGAAAAGGTGATCACCCAGGGCCTGTCCAAGCTCCAGCAGGGCCAGCCGATCAAACCGGTCGCCGCCGATACGCCCGAGCGCATCCAGCCACCGCAGGCTGCGGGCAAGGCCGGCTGACGCCCCCATGCTGAGCCGGATCTTCATCGATCGCCCCATCTTTGCGTGGGTGCTCGCGATCATCGTCATGCTGGGCGGCGTCGGCGCGATCATGTCGCTGCCGATCGCGCAATATCCCGATGTCGCGCCGCCGCAGGTGTCGATCCGCGCCAACTATCCCGGCGCCAACGCCGAAACGCTCCAGAACAGCGTGACCCAGGTGATCGAGCAGCAGCTGACCGGGATCGACGGGTTGCTGTATTTCAGCTCGTCGTCCTCGTCGCGCGGATCGGTGTCGATCAGCGTCACCTTCGCCAAGGGCACCAACCCCGACATCGCGCAGGTCCAAGTCCAGAACCAGGTTCAGCAAGCGCTGCCCCGGTTGCCACAGCAGGTCCAGCAACAGGGGCTCCAGGTCCGCAAATCGAACCCCGATTTCCTGCTGGTGATCGGGGTCTATGACGCGACCGACAAATCGACCAACCAGGATGTGTCGGACTATCTGGTCTCGAATTTCCAGGACCCGCTCGGGCGGATCAAGGGGGTCGGCGATACCAACGTGTTCGGCGCGCAATATGCGATGCGGATCTGGCTCGATCCGCAGCGGCTCGCCAGTTTCCAGCTCATGCCGAGCGACGTCATCACTGCGATCCAGAACCAGAATACCGAGGTCGCGGCGGGCGAAATCGGCGGGCAACCGTCGCCGCCCAGCCAGTATCTTAACGCTACTGTCACCGCGCAATCGCGGCTCCAGACCCCCGAACAATTCGCCAACATCATCCTCAAGACGCAGAACAGCGGCGCCACCGTTCGGATGAAGGATGTTGCGCGCGTCGAACTCGGCGCCGAAAGCTATGCCGCGCGCAGCCGGGTCAACGGGCATCCAGGCGCGGGCATCGCGGTGCTGCTGGCGCCGGGCGCCGACGCGCTCAAGACTGCCGAGCTGGTCAAGCAGTTCGTCAGCGAGCAGACCGCGGGCCTGCCCGCCGGGTACAAGATCTCGTATGCCAATGATTCGACCGCGTTCATCAAGCTGTCGATCGACGAGGTCGTCAAGACGCTGATCGAGGCAGTGATCCTCGTCGTCATCGTGATGTTCGTGTTCCTGCAAAGCTGGCGCGCGACGCTGATCCCGACGATCGCGGTGCCCGTCGTGCTGCTCGGCACCTTTGGAATTTTCTACTTCGCAGGGTTTTCGATCAACACGTTGACGTTGTTCGGGCTGGTGCTCGCGATCGGGTTGCTGGTCGATGACGCGATCGTCGTGGTCGAGAACGTCGAACGGCTGATGGATGAAAATCCGGAGATGACGCCGCGCGAGGCCACGATCCAATCGATGGACGAGATCACGGTCGCGCTGATCGCGATCGCGCTCGTCCTGTCGGCGGTGTTCCTGCCGATGGCGTTTTTCGGCGGATCGACCGGGGTGATCTATCGCCAGTTCGCGCTGACGATCATCTCGGCGATGGTGCTGTCGGTGCTGGTCGCGCTGATCCTGTCGCCCGCGCTGACGGCGACGCTGCTGAAACAGAAATCGAAGGAGGCGAGGGAAGGGACGTGGCTAGAGCGCCGGTTACCGCGGGTCGCAGGATGGTTTTCGTCCGCCGCGACCAAATTCAACGACATGTTCGACGCGGGGGTCGAGAAATACGCGCGGGGGGTGCGTACCGTCGTCGACCGTAAATGGCTGTTCGGGCTGATCTATCTAGGCATCGTCGCATTGCTCGCGATCCTGTTCGTGCGGCTGCCAACCGGCTTCCTGCCGACCGAGGATCAGGGCATCGCGATCGTCCAGTTCCAGCTGCCCCCCGGCGCGACCCAGAATCGCACCGCGCAGGTCCAGCAACAGGTCGAACATTATTTCCTGACCAAGGAAGCCGACAATGTGAAGACGATGTTCTCGGTCAGCGGCATCGGCGGCGGGGGCGCGCCGGGTGGTCAGAATACCGGGCTCGGCTTCATCGCGATGAACGACTGGTCGAACCGCCAGGGCAAGGAGAACACCGCCGACGCGATCACCCAGCGCGCATCGGGCGCGTTCGCCAACATCCGCGATGCGCGGGTCTATGCGCTGGTGCCGCCCGCGGTGCGCGGCCTCGGCCAGTCGAACGGGTTCACGATCGAACTGCAGAACACCAGCGGTATGCCGCTCGCGCAGTTCCAGGCGGCGCGCGACATGCTGCTCGCAGAAGCGATGAAGGACCCGGCAATGGCCGGGGTGCGGCTGTCCGAACTGCCCGACGTCCCAACCGTGCACGTCGATGTCGACCCCGAAAAACTCGCGGTGCTCGGGCTCAACCAGCAGGCGGTCAATTCGACGCTGTCGACCGCGTGGGGCGGGCAATATGTCAACGATTTCACCGACCGCGGCCGGGTGAAGCGCGTCTATGTCCAGGGCGATGCGCCCTATCGGTCCGAACCGTCCGACCTCGATCAATGGTATGTGCGCGGTTCAAGCGGGCAGATGGCGCCGTTCTCCTCGTTTGCGAAGACGAGCTGGGAAGTCGCCCCCGTCCTGCTGTCGCGCTTCAACGGCATCCAGAGCTACGAATTCCAGGGCTCCGCCGCGCCGGGAAAGAGTTCGGGCGATGCGATCGCGGCGATGACCGCGCTCGCATCGAAGATTCCGGGCACCAGCGTTGCCTATTCGGGGCTGACCTTCCAGGAGCGGCTGTCCTCGGGACAGGCACCGCTCCTCTACGGCCTGTCGATCCTCGTCGTGTTCCTGTGCCTCGCCGCGCTCTACGAAAGCTGGTCGATCCCGGTCGCGGTGCTGCTGATCATTCCGCTGGGACTGGTCGGTGCGATCGTGTTCGTGACGCTGCGCGGGCTGACCAACGACGTCTATCTCCAGATCGGGCTGCTGACGACGATGGGGCTGGCGTCGAAGAACGCGATCCTGATGATCGAATTCGCCGAACAGGCCGAGCGCAAGGGTGCGCGCGTCATCGACGCCGCGCTGGAAGCCGCGCGGATCCGGTTGCGCCCGATCCTGATGACCAGCTTCGCGTTCATTTTTGGCGTGATGCCGCTCGCGGTGTCGACCGGTGCAGGCGCCAACAGCCGGATCGCGATCGGCACCGCGGTGGTCGGCGGGATGCTGACCGCGACGATCTTCGCGGTGTTCTATATCCCGTTCTTCTTCGTGATGGTCCGCCGCGGCATCCGCGACGGCATCGCCAAGGTACGCGGGCGTCCGACCGGCTATCATCCAGCGGACGAGAACCGGCCACCCGCACCGCCGATGCCGCCCACGCTTGCCGATTCATCCGCGCCGGAGCCCGCCTGATGCGCCGCTATCCGTTCCTGTCGCTCGTCGCCGGCACCGCGCTTGCGGGCTGTTCGCTCGCGCCACCATATGTCGAGCCCGCGCTGCCGGTGCCGCCCTCATGGCCGGTCGGCGACGCGTACCTCCGCCAGTCGGAAGCAACATTGCCGGCGATCACCTATCGCGACGTGTTCAAGGACGCGCGGCTCCAGTCGATCATCGACCAGGCGCTCGCCAACAACCGCGACCTGCGCATCGCGGCGGCGAACATCGAGGCCGCGCGCGCGCAATATAGCGTTCAGCGCGCTGACATCGTGCCACAGGTCGATGCGAGCAGCAGCTATCGCTATTCGGGCGGCGGCAACGGATCGAACACGACCGGTGGAACGGGGACGGGCGGCACCGGCACGACCGGATCGATCGTCTCGACCGGGGGATCGCGCAGCGTTTTCACCGCCGATGTCGGCACTACCGCGTTCGAACTCGACCTGTTCGGGCGGATTCGTTCGATGACCGGCGCGGCGCTCGATCGCTATTTCGAGACCGAAGCGGCCGCGCGCGCGACCCGGCTGACGCTGGTCGGCGGGATCGCGAACGCCTGGGTCAGCTATGCCGCGGACCAGAGCCTGCTCAAGGTGGCCGAGGACACGGCGGTCAGCGCCGAAAAGAGCGTCCGGTTGACCAACGCCCGGCTTCAAGGCGGGATCGCCCCGCGCACCGACCTGCGTCAGGCGCAGCAGGTGCTCGAAACCGCGAATGCCGATCTCGCGCAGCAACGCACCGCGCTGGCGCAGGACGTCAACGCGCTCCAGTTGCTGGTCGGCGCGCCGGTCGACCCCGCGCTGCTGCCCGTGTCGATAGACCAGGCGCTGCCGACGATCGCGACGCTGCCCGCGGGGCTCGACAGTTCTGTCCTGTTGCGCCGCCCCGACGTGGTCCAGTCCGAATATGAACTCCGCGCGACCAATGCGGAAATTGGCGCGGCGCGCGCGGCGCTGTTCCCGCGGATTTCGCTGACCGGCATCCTCGGCTTCGCATCGACCGCGTTGTCGTCGCTCTTCACCGGGGGCGCGTTCAACTATTCGGTAGCGCCGTCGATCAGCTATCCGCTGTTCCGCGCGGGCGCGGGCGTCGCCAACGTCCGCTACACCCAGGCGCAGCGCGACGCCGCGCTCGCGACCTACGAACGCTCGATCCAGACCGCGTTCCGCGAAACCGCCGACGCGCTCGCACGGCAGGGCACGATCGCGGACCAGCTCCGCGCCAACCGGAACTTCGCCGCTGCCGCGCAGGACACGCTGACGCTCACCACCGCGCGCTACCGCGGCGGGATCGACACCTTCCTCACCAGCCTCGACGCGCAGCGTTCCTATTATACCGCGCAGCGCACGCTGATCGCGACCCAACTTGTCGCTGCGACCAACAAAGTGACGCTGTATCAGGTGCTCGGCGGCGATTCACTGCTCGAACCGACCGCCAACGGCCCCGAGCCGGTGACCGCAGCGACCCCGCCGGCGCGCTGATCGCCGCCCGCTTGACGCCGTGCGTGCGCGCGCCGATGCTGCGCAGCATGACGACCACCGATCCAGCCGCGCTCTTCCGGACGATGCTCGGCGAATGGGAGAAGATGACCAACAGCGTCGGCGGCGACATGCTGAAGTCGGAAGAATGGGCGCGAACCATGCACGGCGCCAGCGCGGCGACGACCAACGCCCAGGCCGCGATGAAGACCTTCATGGAACGCTCGCTCGCCGCCGCCAACATGCCGAGCCGAACCGAGTTCGAGAATCTGTCCGCGCGGATCGGCGGGATCGAGGACAGCCTGGCGCGGATCGAGGCGCTGCTCGGCGCGGGCAAGACCCGCCCGCCCGGCTCGTCCAAGCCAACCCGCAAACGCACACCGCCCGAGGGCAAGGCGTGACGCCCCGCTGACGATGGCGAGCGTCCCCGACATCTTTGCGGTCGCGCAGACCGAGTTCGACCGCGCGATGCGGCGTAACCTGAAGGGGCTCGACTATTTCGCGACCTCTGGGCCAAAGCTCGGTGCCAGCCCCAAGGATGTGCTGATCGACCGCGGCACGATGCGGCTCTATCACTATCGCGCGCGCGTCGACGACGTGTACCGCGTCCCCGTGCTGCTGGTGATGGCGACGACCAACCGCGGCTATATCTTCGACATGATCCCCGGCCAGAGCATGGTCGAATATCTGCTGCTCGCCGGGTTCGACGTCTTCATGCTCGATTGGGAGGCGCCGCGCGCCGACGAAAAGCGGCTGACGATCGACAGCTACGTCCTCGATTTCCTGCCCCAGGCGGTCGCGCGCGTTGCCGCGGAAACCGGCGAGCCCGATGTCAGCATCGTCGGCTATTGCTTCGGCGGCGTGCTGTCACTGCTGTGGGCGGCGCTGCACCCCACGCCGCTCGCCAACCTCGCCACCTTCACGACCCCGGTCGATTTCAGCGCGATGGACATGTTCCAATCCTGGGCCGACCGGCGGTTCTTCGATGTCGACAAGCTGGTCGACACCTTCGGCAACTGCCCCGGCGACTATCTCTATACAGCGTTCGACATGCTCCGCCCCGGCGCACGCGTCGCGGGCAACGTCCGGCTGATCGACAACCTGCACGACGACGAATTCGTCAAATCCTTCCGGATGTTCGATCGCTGGTCGACCGACATCCTGCCGCTAGCGGGGGAGTATTTCCGTGAGACCGTCAAGCAGCTGATGTGGGACAACCGCCTGCTCGACGGGTCGATGACCATTGGCGATCGCGTAATCGATCTCAAGCATATCACCGCGCCGTTCCTCCACGTCGCCGCCGAACACGACCATATCGTCCCCACCGCCGCCTCCGCGCCGCTGCTCAGCATGGTCGGGTCCGACGACAAGGAGGAGGTGGTGCTCAAGGGCGGCCATGTCAGCCTGGTCGCGGGGGCCAACGCGGTCCGCCGGATGTGGCCCAAGCTTGCGCAATGGCTGAGCGTTCGGTCGACCTGAATCCTGAAAGGATAGCATGAGCCACCGTATCCGCCGGTTTCAGCCCGACGACCGCGAGGCGATGATCGCCTTCGCCAAGGACCTGCCCGAACACGACCTGCTGTTCCTGGGCCGCGATCTGCGCCACCCGCGGGTGATCGAGGCGTGGCTCGGCGCGATCGACGAAGGCTGGATCGACAGCCTGCTCGCCGAGGAGGACGGCGCGATCGTCGGCTCGGCCGCGCTCGTCCGTGATCCGCTCAGCTGGAGCGCGCATGTCGG
This sequence comes from Sphingomonas oligophenolica, assembly GCF_006438955.1. Classification (GTDB taxonomy): domain Bacteria; phylum Pseudomonadota; class Alphaproteobacteria; order Sphingomonadales; family Sphingomonadaceae; genus Sphingomonas; species Sphingomonas oligophenolica_A. The sequence goes on from NZ_RCZK01000008.1 coordinate 31,157, forward strand.
CGAGGTGCGGCTGCTCGTCGCCAGCGAACGCCGCGGCGCGGGGCTGGGGCGCGATCTGCTCGAGGGAATTTTCGCGATCGCCGATGTCCACGGGCTCGCCAAGCTGACCGCGGCGATGACGACCGACCAGCAGGGATCGATCGCGCTGTTCGAAAATCTGGGCTTCCGCGCCGAAGCGATGCTGAAGGAGCAGGTGCGCGGGCGCGACGGGCGACCCCACGACATCGCGATCCTCAGCTACGACGTCGCGCGCGTCACCGCGCGGCACAGCGCGTTCGGCCTGGAATGAACTTTAACGCGAACCGGCGCATTGATGCCGCCATTGCTGAAAAGGAATCCCGATGGCGTCAGCCGCTATGACCATCCCGCACGACCATGACGCGATCCGCGCGCCCTCGGCGCTCCTGGCGCTAACTGAGCTGCCGCGCGCGCTCGCCGAACTCGGATCGCTGCCGTTCGCCGCGCCCGTGCTGGCCAGCGCGCCGCGGGGCGACGGGCATCCGGTACTCGTCCTGCCCGGCTTCATCGCAAGCGACACGTCGACCTTGGTTCTGCGCCGTTACCTCAAGAAAATGGGCTATGACGCGCACGCCTGGGAACTCGGTCGCAACCTCGGCCCCAAGGCGATCGGTGCCGAGGGCGAGAAACTCGTCGCGCGGCTGCGCGCGATCCACGATCTCACCGGCCAGAAGGTCAGCCTGGTCGGCTGGAGCCTCGGCGGGATCATGGCGCGGATCGTCGCGTGCCGCGCGCCCGACGCGGTGCGCCAGGTCATCACGCTCGGCTCGCCCTTCGCGGGGAGCCCCAAGGCGACCAACGTCTGGCGCGCGTACGAACTCCTCACCGGCCACCATATCGAAAGCGACAACGCCAAGAGCCAGCTCGCCGAAGCCGCGAGCCCGCCCCCGGTCCCGTCAACCGCGATCTATTCGCGCGAGGACGGCGTCGTCGCATGGCAGATCTGCAGGGAGCAACCCGGCCCCGCGACCGACAATATCGAGGTCCACGGCAGCCACATCGGGCTCGGCGTCAACCCGGCAGTGCTCTACGCCGTCGCTGACCGGCTCGCGCAGGCGGAGGACGACTGGCATCCGTTCGACCGCCACGGCGTCAAATCGCTGGTGTATCCCGCGGCGGGCCACGCGTGAACGTGTCGGCCGAGGGCTAGCGAGATAATTGCACCTAGACCCGTTCGTGCTGAGCCTGTCGAAGCACGGTGAGACTCACCGCCCTTCGACGGCCCCGTGAAAGTATTACTTTCACGGGAACCCGGCAGGCTCAGGGCGAACGGTGGACGGTCTGATAACTTTCACGTCGTCGCGCCACTCGATACGGCCCATCACTTCTTGGCGTCGCCCTTCAACGGCGTGACCGCTTCCTTGCCGAACTGGACGATCAACTCGCCGATCTCGCGCGCTTGTTCCACACTGCGTTGCGCCTGGTTGCGCATATAGTCGCCCTGTACCCGCATCACCTCGCTGATGTCGTTCGCCCTGGCCGCCTCGCGCATCGCCGCAAACGCCTGTTTGGCGTTGGTTTCGGCTTGATCGATCAGCCGTGCGCTGATCGTCGAACCGCCCTCGGCGACCTTTTTGCCCGACGACTTCACCGCCTCGCCCGCACGCTTGGCGGGGTCGACGATGCGAGCGGTGAAGTCGGCGCGCGCCTTGTCGCCGGCCGCGCGCAGCTTGTCGGTCGCGGCCTTGGCGGCGGTTGCGGTCTTGTCGGTCGCCGATTTGGTCTTGGCAGCAGCCTCGTCGATGTTCTTCTTGGTGTCGGGCATCATGTCGCTCCTTTGCGTTTTACGCGTTTCCGCGCGGGTTTGTTGTCGTTCTTCTCCGCCCGAGGTGCCGCCGCAGGCGTAGCCGCCGCATTCTTCAACGCGGCGAACGACGATCGCAGCGCCTCGGCATAGCGATCCGGATCGGGCATCTTGTCGCGATCGCAGGTGAACGACACTGCGATCGTGTCGCCATAGCTGTAGACCGGGTTGATCAGCCCCATCCCGTCGAACACCGGTCCGGTCCCATACATCCCGATCATCTTGGCACCGCAGAAATACATCGGGACGCGGCTGCCTGGCACATTGGTGACGACGCAATTGTAGAGCGGCGCGTGCGCGTTCGCCGCGCCGACGCGGGTGTAGAGCCGCGCCGCCAAACCCGCGAGCCCGGACGGCACCAGCTTGCTGTAATCGGCGAGCGTCTTCGCGCCGACCGCGTTGGTCATCGCTTTCGAATTCACCGCCTCGTCATGGACGAAGCGGAGCCGTTCGAGCGGGTCTTCGATCTGCGTGCCCAATCCGACAACCATCGCCGAGACCAAGTTGCCGAGCGCGGCCTTCTCGCCTTCGCCGCGCACGCTGATCGGGGCCATCGCGGTCAGCGTGTCCTTGGGCAGTTCGTCCCTGTCCTTCAGATACGTTCTGAGCGCGCCGCCGACGATCGACAGGATCACGTCGTTCACCGTGGCGTCGGGCACCGCATTCTTGATGGCGCGAATATCCGCGAGCTTGAACGGCACCGCGTCCCAAACCCGGTGCGCCGATACCTTGCCATTGAACCGCGTCTTCGGCGCGGGCCGCGCGTTGCGAATCGACACGTCGCCTTTGCTAACCTGCGCGGTCAGCTTCGCCATGCCGGGCAGCGACCGCCCGATCGTTTCCATCACCCGCATCGGCTGGATCAGGCTGTTGACGTAGCTGCGCGACAGCAGTTCGGCGACGCGCGGCATGTTTTCGGGTTCCCACGCGTCGGCGCGGTCGGGCGGGGTCATGTTCGCATCGAGATCATGGACCGCGGCGGACATCTCGACCCCGCTCATCCCGTCGATCGCGGCGTGGTGGACCTTGCTGACCAGCGCGAAACAGCCGGGCGGTAACCCCTCGATCTCGTCGAGCCCCTCGACGACGGTGAATTCCCACAACGGCTTCGACAGGTCCATCGGGCGCGCATGGAGCCGCGCGACCTGGATGCACAATTGCCGCCAGTCGCCGGGCTTGGGCAGCGCGATGTGGCGGACGTGGAATTCGATGTCGAATTCGGGGTCCTCGATCCAATAGGGATGATCGAGATCGAACGGCACCCGCACCAGCCGCTGGCGGAACGACCGCGCGCCCTGCAACCGCTGGCCGATAAAGTCGAGGATGTCCTTGAACCGAACGAACCCGCCCGGCGCGGTCGACGGATCGTAGATCCCGACCGACCCGATATGCATCGGGGTATGCGGGGTCTCCAGATAGACGAACGACGCATCCTGCGCGGACAGTTGCTGCATGGCCCTCTCCGTTGCCGGCGCTTGTTGCGCTCACGACACGAATGGTGGACCGGGCAGCGGGTTCGGGCAAGCCGTCAGCTGCGGGTTATTTCCCGAACCCGAACACATCCTGATGGAACCGCCCGTCCTCGATCATCGCTTCGAGCCATTCGGAGCCCGCGGCGTGTTCACCGCCCGCCTGCTGCATCCGGATGCGGATCAGCGTGTCCCGCACCGCGGGGGCCATGAAGCGTCCGTCGCCGCACAGATAGATCGCCGCGCCCGCCTCGATCGCGGCCCAGACCTTGTCCTGTTCGGCCCAGAGCGCGTCCTGGACGTATGGCCACGGATGCGATTGCACCGCGGAAAAGGCGAGGTGGAGGTCGACAGTGCCGTCCGCTTGCCATTGCTCCATCTCGGCGCGGCAGAACCAGTCGTGATCGGGGTGGCGGCACCCGAAGAACAACAGGCTGGTCGCCGCGCCTTCCTGCACCGTGCGCTCCTGTAGAAACCCCCGCAGCGGCGCGAAGCCAGTGCCGGGGCCGATCAGGATCATCGGCACCGCGGGATCGGCGGGGGGTGCGAACGGTGGGTTGGGGCGGCGAATATAGCCGAACAGCTGATCGCCTGCGCCGACATCGGCCATGTAGCTCGACGCGAAGCCGCGATGTTCGCCCAGGCCCGACCAGGCGGGGGCCGCCGACGTACCGACGATCAGGTCGACCGCATCCGGCGAGGTGAGCGGCGAGGAAGCGATCGAATAGAAGCGCGGCGCGATCGGTGCGGACAGTTCGACGAGGCTCGCCAGCGACAGCTCGGCGGCGGGGTGCGCGGCAAGCAGGTCGAGCAGCGTCATCCGTTTTGCGGCGACGGCGGCGTCGAAGTCAGGCTCCAGCGCGCCAAGCTTTGCCTTGGTATCCGGACAGCGAGTCTGCGCGGCGATCACGCCCAGCGCGCGGCGCGGCATCGGATCGGAGAGTTCGACGAAATCGGTGAGCAATTGCCGCGCGGTGACGGTCTGGCCGAGCGGCAAGTGCTTGAAGCGGCCGCCCTGCCCGTCGACGCGGAGTTGGTTCGCGCCGTCGACATCCAGCCGCGCGAGCGCGCGTTCGACCAGATCGGGGCGGTTGCGCGCATAGACCGCGAGGTGATCGCCGGTATGATAGATCTGCCCGTCGGGCAGCGCGATCCGGATCGCACGGGTCGACGGGCGCGGCGCTTCGGTCGCAAAATCCCACAGCCCGTCCGCGGGGCGCACCATTTCGTCATTAGCAAGGATGGTCAGCCGCTGCGCATGTTCGGGCAAGGCTGCCGCGCGGGTGGCGGCGGTGTCGACCGGCTGGAGGGTCAGCGATGCGCTCGTCTCGCTTGGCGCGGTGTCGCTACCGAGTGCCTTCCACAGGTCGCGGACGAAGGCGGCAACCGCGCCGTCGAAATCGCCCTGCCCGTCCGCCTCCGCGCGCGGGATCAGGCGGGTCGCGCCCGCGGCCTCGATCGCGGCGTCGACGCGTTTGGGGAAGACCTGGAAATTGGGCCATTGCGAATTGCCGATGCCGAGCACCGCGAACATCGCTCCCGACCAGTCCGCGCCCTCAAACAGTCCTGCGTCGAGCGCGCGTTCGACCTCGATCGCGGTATCGGGGGCGCGGCCGTTATAGGTGGCGGTGACGAGGACGATGACCTTGTCCTCGGGTAACGCGCCACCCTTGAAGCTGTCGTCCATCGAGCGGACGACGACGTCGAACCCGTCGACCCGTGCGCGCTCGGCGATCTCCTCCGCGATGTCGCGCGCGGTGCCGAGCGATGAGCCGTAGAGCACCGCGAATTGCTGGCCGGTTCCCGCGACACTGGCGACGGTTTCGGTTGCGGTGGGCGCGCTGTGGGCGAGCTGGAGGCGTTCGTGCGGCCAACGCCGCTTGATCCGCATGAAGAAATCGTCGGGCTTGATCGACAGCGTTTCCTTGATCCGCAATTTGTACGAATGCGGGTCGCTGATCGAAAACGCGCGCAGCAGCATCGCCATCGCGATCTTCGCCTCGACCATCGCGAACTGCCGTCCGATGCATGCGCGCTCGCCGTTGCCGAAGGGTTTGTAGGCGTGCGGGTGATGCCGCGCCTCGTTCTCCGGAAGCCAGCGGTCGATGTCGAAACTCTCGGGATCGTCCCAGGCCTTGGGATTGCGCTGGACGCCGGGGGTGAAGACGTTGACCGGACGATCCTTTTTGAGGACGTATCCCGCGACCTCGGTATCCTCGAACGGCGCCAGGCTGAACGCCGGCGCGGTCGGCCAGAGGCGCAGCGCTTCCTTGAGGATACGCTCGATCACCTCCAGCTTGGCGACCTGCGCGTAATCGGGGCGGATATCGCCGGGCAGGACGCGATCGACCTCGGCATAGGCTTGCGCGAGGATCGCGGGATTGCGGAGAAGGTAGCTGAACGCGAAGGTCAGCATGCCCGACGTCGTCTCATGCCCCGCGATCAGGAAGGTCAGCACCTGATATCGGATGTTGATGTCGTCGAGCCGCTCGCTGGTCTCCGGGTCGACCGCCGTCAGCATCAGGTTGAGCAGATCCTTCCCCTCGGTGGGATGGACGCGGCGATCGGCGATGATCCCGTCGACCAGCGCGTTCATCTCCGCGATGTCGGCGTCGAACTGGCGCTGCGAGCGTTTCGCGAATCGGTTCTGGACCGGCAGCCGCGTGATCATCGACATCGATTCGCTGAGCGCGCGGCCGAGCGCGAGGAGGAAGCTGTCGAGCTCGTCCCGCTCGAACGAATTGAAGCGGTGGCCGAACCCGGCGATCGCGATCGAATCGAGCGTCAGCCGCGTCATGTCGTCGGCGACGAGCACGTCGGTGCCCGCCGCCCTGGTCCATTTGGTCACGAGCTGGTCGCAGACCTCGACGATCATGTCGAAATAGCCGCGCATCGCGCGCTGGCTGAACGCGGGGAGCAGGATGCGGTGCGCCTTGCCCCAATTGGGCTCATCGCTGAACGCGGTGAACAGCCCGTCGCCCGCGAATTTCCGCACCACGCGCAGCCCTGGGCCGGGCATCTTGCGGAACCGGGTTTCGTCGCTCAGCTCGGCGACGATATCGGGATCGGTGACGAACACCCCGACCCGGCTGCCGAACTTGAGCTTGAAAATGCCCGCCGGGAACTCCTTGCTGACCGTCAGCAGATGCCCGATCAGTCCGGCGCGCGCGATCTGGTGGAGGTGGCCAACCACTGGCAGCCCCTTGGGGCTCGGGATCGACGGCGCGGCAGGGGGATCGGCCATGAAGTTCCTCTCACCCACACCTGACCACAGCGCGCGCGAGATCACAACTTAAGGGTTAGCCCTCGGTGTTCTGGCAGGCAATTGCGCGAAATGGCAGAGGACCACGCGCGATCGACGCCGGATCGAGCGACGCGTTCGCGATGTCGCAACACGCCAATCGTCAGCAGGATGAGTGTGGGATAGGCCAGCTTGCCATTGGCGCTGACATACATCCAATACGGCAAGTCGGGCTCATAGGCTTTGACACCGTGGATCGCTAGCGTGAGCAGTTGAAGCGCGCTAACGTATAGTGGCCAGAAACGATTAGACATCAACGCGATCACGACCAGCCCGGCGAGCGTCGCGACATCGATCGCCAGCAGGCTCAACTGAACGCGATCAAGGGCCCCATCGGGCCGCGCATAGCTCGCGGCCGCTGCGATCAAGAAGACGGCCGCGGTGAGTCGCTCGGGTGAGCCTCCACACCAAAACGCGTAGCCACAGGCTGCAAACAACGCGATGTTGAACACGTATATGTGGGTCATGGCCTGGCCTGCCAAAGGAGCGACCAGGAGACCAGGCCATGACCGCTAGGCAGCGACGCGCAGATGACTGGCGTCGGCACCCGTCGGCATGAACCCCTCTTTCGGCGTTTCGTCGCCGTAGCTGGTTTCATAACCGATCTGCTTGCCGACCCTCTCGACCACGCGGTGGCCAGCGACGACATGGCCGCGAGCCTCGCTGATCGCGAGAAGGGTCTGGCTGAAATGGTCGAATGCGGCCTGCCCGGCGATTGCGGGCAGGTTAGAGGCGCGGCGCGCCCTAGGCAGCGAGGCGATGAGTTCGCCACCGGTCGCAAGGGCATCGTCGAGTTGCGCCTCGAGGCGCCACAGCAGTTCCGCGACGGCATCGTTGGCCGTCCGTGCATCGATGTTGGACATATCCACCTCTTCACCCGGTTGGGTGCCTTCCGCATGATGGTCAGGACAGGTGGTGGGTGACGGTTTCGACCAGCGTGGTGATGACCTGGAGACCCATCGCAAGCATGCCGAAACCGATGGCGCTGCCCACTGCGATAGCCTGTATCCAGATCAATCGATCGCCGACCGAAAGATCGTTATCCGCTTGTCCCTTCCGCCGGTAGGGCAGTCCGATCGACGAGAAACGATGGCGCAGTGCCTGCTCTCGATAATCCGACTGACCGACGACCTGTTCGCCCAGCGACACATCGGATGGCAGCGAATCGGTGGGTGGGACTAGCCGTGCAGAATCGGCCCCCATTTTATGGGGGGCATCATCGGGGGCGTCGATGCCAGTGGCTTCGTCGTGTTCGGCCAGCAGGAGCGCAGCATGACGCCGATTCTTCGCTCCGAGGACGCGAACCGCCTCGGTCAGATAGCTGTCGACGGTGGATTTTTCGATTCCGAGATAGTCAGCGATCTCCTTCGAGCCCTGCAGCGCGCGCACGCCTGTCAGGCACTCCCGGTGCCGCTTGGTCAGCCGGTCGAATCGGGTTTGGTCGCTCACAGTTCCTGGTTTCCGGTGTCTTAGCCGACAAAGCAAGCGGCACGGGTCGCAGGACACCCGGATGCGGCGGCTGTATCGGACGAGACCATGCTTCCCCCGCTCGGCACCGCTTGCTAAGGCCAGCAGGACATTCGCACTTTCCAGCGCTTGACGTCGCGCCCGCGCGGGTCTTTCCCGCCTCCCCGAGCGCCGCAAGCGTGCAATCGAAGGGATATTTATGACCGCGATCGGCCAAGACACGCTGAACACCCGCTCGACTCTGACGGTCGGCGGCAAGGCGTATGATTATTACAGCCTCGCCAAGGCGGCCGCGAAATATGGCGACGTCAGCCGCCTGCCCTTCTCGATGAAGGTGCTGCTCGAAAACATGCTGCGCTTCGAGGACGGCGTGACCGTGACCGAGGCCGACGTCCAGGCGATTGTCGACTGGCAGCAGGAACGCCGCAGCGACCGCGAGATCCAGTATCGCCCCGCTCGCGTGCTGATGCAGGATTTCACCGGGGTGCCCTGCGTCGTCGATCTCGCCGCGATGCGCGATGCGATGACCAAGCTGGGCGGCGATCCTGAAAAGATCAATCCGCAGGTGCCCGTCCACCTCGTCATCGACCATTCGGTGATGGTCGATGAATTCGGCACCCCGCAGGCGTTCGAGGACAATGTCGAGCTGGAATATCAGCGCAACATGGAGCGCTACGAATTCCTCAAATGGGGATCGAAGGCGCTCGACAATTTCTCGGTCGTGCCCCCTGGCACCGGCATCTGCCACCAGGTGAATCTCGAATATATCGGCCAGGCGGTGTGGTCGTCGAAGGAGACGACGGGCGAGGCGACGATCGCCTATCCCGATACGCTGGTCGGCACCGACAGCCACACCACGATGATCAACGGCCTGGGCGTACTCGGCTGGGGCGTCGGCGGGATCGAGGCGGAGGCGGCGATGCTCGGTCAGCCGGTATCGATGCTGATCCCCGAGGTCGTCGGGTTCAAGCTCATCGGCAAGCTCGGCGAGGGGATCACCGCGACCGATCTCGTGCTGACCGTGACGCAGATGCTCCGCGCCAAGGGCGTCGTCGGGCGGTTCGTCGAATTCTTCGGCCCCGGGCTCGGCAGCATGAGTCTCGCCGATCGCGCGACGATCGCCAACATGGCCCCCGAATATGGCGCGACCTGCGGTTTCTTTCCGATCGACGATCGCACGCTCGATTACATGCGGCTCACCGCGCGTCCCGCGGACACCATCGCGCTGGTCGAGGCCTATGCGAAGGAGAATGGCTTCTGGCGGTTCGACGACATGCCCGATCCGATCTTCACCGATACACTCGAGCTCGACATGGGCAGTGTCGTCCCCAGCCTCGCGGGTCCCAAGCGCCCGCAGGACAAGGTGACGCTCGATCACGTCGACGACGAATTCAACCGCGATCTCAGGACCGTCTACAAGAAGGATGCGCCGACCCGCGTCGCGGTGTCGGGGCGCGACCACGACATCGGCGACGGCGACGTCGTGATCGCCGCGATCACCAGTTGCACCAACACCTCGAACCCCAGCGTGCTCGTCGCCGCCGGGCTCGTCGCGCGCAAGGCGCGCGCGCTCGGTCTCCAGTCGAAGCCGTGGGTCAAGACCAGCCTTGCACCGGGCAGCCAGGTCGTCACCGACTATCTCGACAAGGCGGGCCTGACCGACGACCTCAACTATCTGGGGTTCAACCTCGTCGGCTACGGCTGCACCACCTGCATCGGCAATTCGGGGCCGCTCGCGCCCGCAATCTCGGCGGCGATCAACGAAAACGACCTCGTCGCCGCGTCGGTGCTGTCGGGCAACCGCAACTTCGAAGGCCGCGTCAGCCAGGATGTCCGCGCCAACTTCCTCGCTTCCCCCCCGCTGGTCGTCGCCTATGCGATCAAGGGCACCGTTACCACCGACATGGTCGAGAGCCCACTGGGCCAGGACAGCGACGGCGGCGATGTGTTCCTGAAGGACATCTGGCCGACCAACGACGAAGTCCGCGAGCTCATGGAAGCCAATATCGACGACGGCATGTTCCGCAACCGCTACGGCAACGTCTATGCGGGCGACGCGCAGTGGCGCGGGATCGATGTAACCGGGTCGGACACCTACGGCTGGCGCGCAGGCTCCACCTATGTCGCCAACCCGCCCTATTTCGATGGGATGGGGATGACCCCCGCGCCGGTGCAGGACATCATCGAGGCCAAGCCCCTTGCGGTGCTGGGCGATTCGATCACCACCGATCACATCAGCCCCGCGGGCAGCATCAAGGCGGACAGCCCCGCGGGCACCTATCTGCAGGAGCATCAGGTCGCGAAGGCCGATTTCAACAGCTATGGCGCGCGCCGCGGCAACCATGACGTGATGATGCGCGGCACCTTCGCCAACATCCGCATCAAGAACGAGATGGTCCCCGGCGTCGAGGGCGGGATGACCAAATACGAAGGCGAGGTCATGCCGATCTACGACGCGGCGATGCGCTTCAAGGCCGATGGCACCCCGCTCGTGGTGATCGCGGGCAAGGAATATGGCACCGGATCGAGCCGCGACTGGGCGGCGAAGGGCACCAACCTGCTCGGCGTCCGCGCGGTGATCACCGAAAGCTTCGAACGCATCCACCGCTCGAACCTCGTCGGCATGGGCGTGTTGCCGCTCCAGTTCGCCGAAGGGGTAACGCGCCAGACGCTCGAGCTCGATGGCTCGGAAACCTTCACGATCCGCGGCGTCGCCGACATCCGCCCGCGCCAGGAGGTCGAGGTGATGCTGACCCGTGCCGACGGCGCGAGCGAGCGGTTCATGACGCGGTGCCGGATCGACACCGTCAACGAGCTCGAATATTTCCTCAACGGCGGAATCCTGCAATACGTCCTGCGCAAGCTCGCCGCCTGACGCGATGATCGAGGCGCCCGTGATAGAATTTGGCGGCTGGATCGGCGGCGCGCTGATCCTCGCCGCTTATGCGCTGGTCACGACCGGGCGACTGTCGGGCAAGTCGGCGATGTTCCAGGGGATGAATGTCGTCGGCGCCGCGGGATTGACGCTCAACGGCTGGGCGCACGGCGCGGTGCCGGTCGCCGCGCTCGATGCGGCGTGGTGCGCGATCGGGGTTGCGGCGCTGGCAGGTATCGCGGTGCGGAGACGGTCGGCGCAGTAGGGCGATTCGCCTTTTATCAGCCCCTCAGCTGCCAGAGTTCACACAAGGTCACGCCAAACCGCAGTTCTGACGGCGGAAGTTCACATAAGGTCACGCCGGGGAGCATCGTGCGGGGTTCGATGCTGGCAAGAGCGCGTATAGTGGTCGCACCGATCGTCTTGAGAAAGAGCGCGGCGACCATGCCATGATGCAGTCATGTAGGACAGCGTCGATGCGAGGATGGGCCGCTAGCGGTCGGTCTTCAGCAGCTGAAATGGCTGAGATCGACCCAAAAGTAGACATTCCTTTGGCGCAATGTATCGTTCGAAAGCAAACCCAGCGAAGCGAGCGTGCGGGCGTTATTTGATGTGTCGTCGTCCGGCGGCACAGAACTCTCCGAACGTGTAAAGGAAGTGCTGGCATGAGCCACCAGGGAAGCTGCCACTGCGGCGCGATGACCGTCACAATCGAGGACGATCCGATTGAAGTCAGTGAGTGCAATTGCTCGATCTGCCGCCGCACCGGTGCGTTGTGGACTTATGCCCCGCCCGCTTGCGTCGCAGTGACCGGCGAAGGCATCGGCTACGTCCACGGTGACAAGATGCTGGCTCTGTTTCATTGCCCAACCTGCGGTGTGATTACTCATTGGAGCACAATCGACCCGGACTACGACCGGATGGGCATCAACCTCAGGCTGTTTGATCCGAGGCTATGGGAAGCGTTACCCCGCAAGTTCGTCGACGGCGCGAGCTGGTAAGACAGCGATTCACCGCATCGCCCCCCATTCGGGATGCCTCAGGAAGGTATTGATGGCCGAAAACCGGGTTTGTGGCCTAAATGCAGACTTTCCGGAATCCACCCAATCTCGGACGTTGCGCTGATGGGCTCCCCCGCGAGCCGATGGTCGCCAGCTCATCTAAAAGCTTGAGCCGTGAGCAACACGCCGCTTGTAAGTTTGGGCTCCCGTTATTGCGGAAGCCCAAAGCGTCAGCCATCTGCGCCCGTCATCCGCGGTCGCGCGTAGAAGAAATAGATCAGCAGCCCGAACGCATTCCAGCCGAGGAAATACAGCTCGGTTCGGGTCGGCAGGCTGAAGAACAAATACGCGCACCCCGCGATCCCGAGCGGCGCGATGACCGAGGCGAAGGGGGTGCGGAACGTCCGCTGATGGTCGGGCGCGCGGCGGCGCATGACGAGGACGCACACGCACACCGCGGTGAACGCCGCGAGCGTGCCCGCATTCGCGAGCGCGGCGATCGCGTCGATCGGCGCGAAGCCCGCGATCGCGGCGACCAGCACCGCGGTCAGCATCGTGATCCGCACCGGCGACCCGCGCTTCGACACCTTGGTCAGCCCGACCGGGAGCAGGCCGTCGCGCGCCATCGTGAAGAAAATCCGGCTCTGCCCGAACAGAAAGCCGAGCAGCACCGTCGGCAGCGCGATCACCGCGCTCACCGCCAGAATCGTCGCGACCACCGGCTGATGTACCTCGCGCAGGATCAGCGCGAGCGGATCGGGGCTGTTGGCGAAGCGGGTGAAATGCAACGCGCCGACCGCGGTGACCCCGATCAGGATATAGATGATGACGCACGCGATCATCGACCCGACGATCCCGATCGCCAGGTCGCGCCCGGGGTTCTTGGTCTCTTCCGCCGCGGTCGAGATCGCGTCGAAGCCGTAGAAGGCGAAGAAGATGATCGCGGCGGCCGCCATCACCCCGCGCGCGGCGACGACCCCGTCGGGGCCGGCCTCCGCCGATTTGGCGAAGCCATAGGGCATGAACGGATGGAGGTTGGCGGCATCGAAATGTGGCAGCGCCACCACGACGAACAACGCAAGCGCGAGCATCTTGATGACGACGAGCACGGCGTTCAACGTCGCGCTTTCCTTGGTTCCGAGGCTGAGCAGCCCCGCGACGACCGCGATGATGAAGATCGCGGGCGCGTTGATGATCCCGCCGAGCGGTGGCCCCTGCGTCAAGCTGTGCGGAAAGCCCAGCCCTTCGAGCAGCGGCGCGGCATAGCCTGACCAGCCGACCGCGACGGTCGAGACGACGAGCGAATATTCGAGCATCAACGACCAGCCGATCACCCAGGCGATGATCTCCCCCAGCACGACGTAGCTGTACGTGTAGGCGCTGCCCGACGCGGGGATCATCGTCGACATTTCGGCATAGCAGAGCGCGGCGCACGAACAGATCGCACCCGCGATCACGAAGCTCAGGATCACCGCGGGTCCCGCGCGATCCGCGCCGACCCCGATCAGCGTCAGGATGCCGGTGCCGACGATCGCGCCGACGCCCAACGCGAGGAGATGCGGCCACGACAAGGTCCGCGCGAGCTGGTCGCTCGGCGCCACCGGCGTGATGATCTTACGGCGAAACAGACTGTTCATGATGTCCCCTTTGCCGCGGCCCTACCAAATCGGGCGCGCCGCGGCAAAGCGGGGCTCAGGTCACCACACGTGAACGCGCTTGGCCGGGGCCAGATACAGCGCCTGTCCGGGCACCACGGTGAACGCGGGATACCATTGATCGAGGTTGCGGACGGTCTGCGCGCGATAGCGGCCCGGCGCGTGGCCGTCGGTCGCGATCTGCGCGCGGAGCGCCTTGTCGCGGGTCTTGCTCCGCCAACTCTGCGCGAAGGCGAGGAAGAAGCGCTGGTCCCCGGTCATCCCGTCGATCACCGGCGCGGGCTTGCCGCCGAGCGAGGCGTGATACGCCTCATACGCCGCGGTCAGCCCCGCGACGTCGGCGATGTTTTCGCCCAACACTTGTTCGCCGTTGAGGTGAACGCCCGGCAGCGGCTCGTACGCGCCATACTGTGCGGCGAGCGCCGCGCCCTGCTGCTTGAAATGCGCCAGATCGGCGGGGGTCCACCAATTGCGCAACCGCCCCGAGGCGTCGAATTCGGCGCCGTTGTTGTCGAAGCTGTGGCTGATTTCATGCCCGATCACCGCGCCGATCGATCCGTAGTTCGACGCCGCATCGGCCTTGGGATCGTAGAACGGCGCCTGGAGGATCGCGGCGGGGAAGTTGAGCGCGTTCTGAAGCGGCAGATTGACCGCATTGACCGTCTGCGGCGTCATCCACCATTCGCCGCGATCGACCGGCTGGCCGATCTTGGCGATCTGGTGGTGGTATTCGGCGAGTTCGGCGCCGCGCTGGTTGGCGACCGGATCATTCGCGCGGACGGTGTAATCGGCATAACTACGCCACGTTTCGGGATAGCCGATTCCGACGCGCATCGTTTCGATCTTGCGCCGCGCCTCGGCCTTGGTGGCGGGCGCCATCCAGGTGAGCGCGGCAACGCGGGTGTCGAACGCGGCGAGGATGCCCTTCACCATATGCTGGATGTCCGCCTTCGACGAGGCGGGGAAATATTGCGCGGCGTACAGCTTGCCGACCGCATCGCCGAGCGCGCCACCGGTGGCGCCGATCGCGCGTTGATCGCGCGGGCGCTGTTGCGGGGTGCCGTTGAGCGTCTTGCCGTAGAAATCGAAGTGCGCGTCGTCGATTCGCTTGGGCAAAACCGATGTCACCTGGTTGATCCGATGGAAGGTCAGCCAGTCCTGCCACGTCTCCAGCGGTTCGCTCGCGACCAGCGCCGCCTCTCCCGCCACGGCGGCGGGCTGCCATGCGATGAAATCGCGTTGCGCGGGAAGCCCGGCGGCGCGCCAATAGGCGTCCCAATCGATTCCGGGTGCCTTGGCGGCGAAATCGGCCTTGCTCCACGGATCGTGGCCCTGGCTCATCTGATTGGTGGTGAGGACGTCGGCATGCGCCTTCGCGATCTTGGTTTCGAGCGCGACGATCCGGTCGGCTCGGGCAGCGGCATCGCTGACGCCCGCCAGCGTCAGCAGCTGCTCGACATAGGCGCGATACGCGGTGCGGATCGCGACCATGTCGGCGGCGGTCGACAGATAATAGTCGCGGTCGGGCATGCCGAGCCCGCCCTGGAGGACATAGGGGACGGTCTCGTCAGGCTTGGTCAGCGCCTGCGTCACGAACAGCCCGAACAGATTCTCGGTGCCGAGGCTGGTCGCGTTGATCGGATCCTCGTCGGCGCGCAGGTTCGCGCCGAGCATCGCCGACAACTGCTGCTTGTCCTTGAGCGCGGCGATCGCAGCGAGGTCCGCCTGCACCGGCGCCATCCCGCGTGCCTCGATCCCCGCGGTATCCATGAACGCGGCGTAGTAATCCGCGATCCGGCGCTGGTCGGTGCCCGCCGCGGCGTTGGCGGCACCCGCGGTCTTGATGATCGCAGCATTGGCGGCCTCCGCCTTCTTGAAGACGGTCAGGAACACGCCGGTCGACGACCGGTCCGCGGGAATTTCGGTCCGCGCACGCCACGCGCCGCTGGCATAGGCATCGAAATCGTCGCCGGGCTTGACCGACCGGTCGATCGCGGTGGTATCGATGCCGATCGGCGCATCCTGCGCGATGGCGGTCGAGGCAAGCAGGGCGGCGAGCAGAACAAGGCGCTTCATGGGCTGAGTCTCCAGTGTATCGCCCAAGCGTTACACCCGCCGCCGACGCGGCGCCAGTCGATCAGAAACGGTGCGCAATCCCGGCGTACAGTTCGGCATCGGGCGTGTTGCGATTGAGCCCGGCGGCGGCGAAGATATCGAACTGCGTGTCGGGGGTCGCGAGATACGCGAACGATAGCGCCGCGACGGTCTGGGTCGCATGGCCGGCGGGATCGTCGTCACGCAGCGCCTGGACTTCGCCCGTCGCGGTCAGCGCGTCGGTCAGCGCGTAGGACAGCCCCGCCGCTGCGCTGTACGCCAAATGGCGGCCATCGCCGTCGCCATCGACCGCGGCGTCGACCTCGGGCGTCAGCGCCAGCGCGACCTTGTCGGTGAGGCTGTACGAGATCGGCAGCAGCACGCCCGCGCCCCAATCCCCCGCGCCAATCGGCGTGCGCCCGACCGGCAGCGTCGCGAACGGTAGCACCGCCACCGCGAGCGCGCCGCCGCCGTCGGGATCGGTCAGCAGCGCCTTTACCCCCAGCGACACGTCACCGACCCGATCCGCGGTGGCGATGCTGCCCGCATCGCGCGCATAGGAATGGCCGAACGGCAACCAGCCGACCCGCGCCTCGACCCGGTCGGTCAGGCCGACCCGAACGAGCGTGTCGCCGATCGCCACACTATCGTTGCGCGCGCCGTCGCTGTCGTCGCGCGTCCAGTCGACGATCGCGGTTTCCACCGACACCCGGCCGGGTGGGGTCACGCAGGGCGGCGTGTTGATCCCAGGGCGCTCGGGACAATAGGCGTCGTCTTGCGCCATTGCCGCCGCAGGGAGCGCGGCCAGCACAGTGGCAAGCGCCACCGCGATCGGTTTCATCGAATCCTCACATAGGTGGGGGCGTGATCGCTCGCCTTTTCGCGACCGCGATACTCCTTGTCGACCCCCGCCTCGATCAACCGATCCGCGACCGCCGGGCTCAGCAGCAGATGGTCGATCCGGAACCCCGCGTCGCGCTGCCACGCGCCCGCCTGATAATCCCAAAACGTCCACACCCCGCCCTTGGGATGCCGCGTCCGCAGCGCATCGGTCCACCCCTGCGCGACGAGGCGGCGATAGCCCTCGCGGCTTTCGGGCTGCATCAGCGCATCGTTCTGCATCGCACGCACCGAATAGGTGTCGTCGTCGTTGGGAATGACGTTGTAATCCCCCGCGAGGATCGCGGGCACCTCTTCCGCCAGAATCTCTTGCGCGCGTGCCGCGAGCCGGTCGATCCAGCGCAACTTGTAATCGAACTTGGGGCCGGGTTGCGGATTGCCGTTGGGCAGGTAGATCGACGCGACGACGAGGCCATCGATATCGCATTCTAGATAGCGGCTATGCTCGTCCTCGGGCTCGCCCCCCAGCCCGCGCTGGCGCTCGACCGGCACCCCGCCCTTGGCCAGCACCGCGACGCCGTTCCAGCTCTTCTGGCCATGCCATACCGCGCCATAACCCGCGGCCTCGATATCCGCGACCGGGAAGGTATCGTCGCTCGACTTCAGTTCCTGCAGGCACACCACATCGGGCTGCGCCTCGGTCAGATATTCGACCAGCCTCGGCAACCGCGCCTTGATGCCGTTGACATTGTACGTGACGATTTTCATGTCAGCCGGGTTTCACGTCAGATGGCGAAACTGGATCCGCAGCCGCACCCGCTGGCGGCGTTGGGATTTTCCACCTTGAACGCCGCGCCGCCGAGCGATTCGACATAATCGACCTGGCAGCCGCGGACGAGGTCGAGGCTGATGCTGTCGACCACCAGCCGCACCCCGTCGGTCACCGCGACCGTGTCGTCGCCCTCCGCGGCATCGGCGAACCCGAATTTATACTGGAACCCCGAACACCCGCCGCCGTCGACCGACAGCCGCAAGATCGCGGGCTTGTTCTGCTTGACCGCGATCGCGGCGACGCGCGCCGCCGCGGCGGGGGTCAGGGCGATGTCTGGTGCGAGCGTGGCCATGGGTCGGAGATAAGGGGTCGTAGGAGGCGGGGCAAGCGTTGCCCTACACGCCACACCGGACTTGGGTCCCGTCAAAGTACTACTTTGACGGGTGCCCTTGTTCCGGCGCCTATTGTGCCGCCAGCAATGCGCTCGCCCCCGGTTCACCACCCAACCGCCCGATGGACCCAGGAACACGTCCGGGTTTACGGCTCTGGCTGAAACCGCGGCGGACGAGACGGCGGGCGGCGCTCAATCCTGCGGAGCGGGGCCGGTCGACACCGGGATCGCATGGACCGACCGGTCCTGCGCCGCGAGCAGATAGTCGGCGGTGGTCAGGAACGGCACCGGGTTCACCGCATGCCCGTCGATCCGGACCTCGTAATGGAGATGCGGGCCGGTCGACCGCCCGGTCGATCCCATCAGCGCGATCAACTGGCCGCGATGGACGCGGGTGCCGTCGCTGACGAGGATCCTCGACAGATGGCCGTACCGGGTTTGGATGCCCTTGCCATGATCGATCTCGACGAGGTTGCCATAGCCGCCTGCGCGTTCGGCGCGGTCGACGACGCCATCGGCGGTCGCATAGACCGGGGTGCCGACCGGGCCGGGAATGTCGACCCCGGCGTGCATCGCCGCGGTACCACGGAACGGATCGGACCGGATGCCGAAATTGCTGGTGAACTGCAGGTCGGCTACGGGATGGACCGACGGGATCGCGATCGTCCCCTGTTGCAGCGTATCGAGCTTCTTCCAGGTCTGGAACAGCGTGCGGAACTGCGCATCGGCCTTGAGGTCCGCGACCGCTTCGGCGCTGTCGGCGGCGATCATCGGGCCACCCATGCCGCGGCGCGTGGTCCTGATCCGGCTCGCCAGCCCAAGCTTGCGGATTTCCGCGGCGGTATCGGCGTAGCGCTTGTCGAGCAGCTTCTGCGCTACCTTCGCGAACCCGACCTGACGCGCCTCGACCTTGGCGAGCGGCGCGATCGCAGTCGCGGCCAGTTGGTCCTTGGCGGGATCGATCGTCAGCGTGGCGAGTGCCATCCGCTGTTCGGTGCCCGATCCGGTCAGCGCCGCGGCGATCAGCGTCTGGCGCTGTTCGATCCGCTGCGCATGCGCCGCAGCAACCTGGCGGATCGTCGAGACGCGGTGCTGCATCGAGGCGACCTCATGCTGCATCCGATCGAGACTGGCGGCGGACGTCGCGGGCGCGACGACCCCGGTCAGCGCCGCGGCATCATACGCCGCGTGGGCGACGCCATAGCCAGAAAAGCCGATCGTGACTGCACCGACCAGCGCGATCGTCCCCTGGCTGCGCGCGCTGACGCTCAGGCGCCGCAGCGTCTTGCCGTCGTGAAACAGGAAATCGCGGGGGGTGAAAAAAGAACGCGCGCGCTGAACGAAAGCGCCGGCGGATCGTATGAAACGGCTCATCGTGCCCCATAAATTGCGCCGTATCCGGGTCAATCCGGGCACGACTTCATTCAAGTTCGGTGAAATCGCAGCCCCTCCGCGTCTCACGATCATGGTTGAACGATAAGCCGCGACGGTGAGCAAGAGCGCGCACGTCATCTCGGGGTCAACCGACGGAAGCGTGCGGCGAGTGGTTGAAAATGTGGGAACCAGCGCCCGCAACGTCGCAGAAAAGCTGGATTATGCCGCCCCGAAACGCTCGATTCGCGCGCGATACGATGATCGCTATCGACCGATAAGGAGCATGACGCCGCGCGATCGCAGCGGTATAGTCGTTTCCATCACAACCGGACGCTGACCCTATGCACGACACCCCTACCGCCGACGCCGCGACCGCGCAGGTCCCGACGCTCAGTCTCGCCGACCAGAAGCGCGATCCGGTCGCCTTCGCTGCCGCGTTCGGCGGGTCGTTCGAACGCTATGGTTTCGCGATCGTCGCCGATCACGGCATTCCCGCCGACCTGATCGCGCGCGCCTGGGCGGAAACCGAGAAACTGTTCGCGCTCCCCGATGCCGAAAAGCGCGGCTATTTCGTCGAGGGCGGCGGCGGCGCGCGCGGCTATACCCCGTTCAAGACCGAAATCGCCAAGGGCGCGAGCGCGGTCGACCTCAAAGAATTCTGGCACGTCGGGCGCGAACTGCCCGCGGGGCACCGCTTCGCCGACGACATGGCGCCCAACATCTGGCCGGAGCGCCCCGCGGGATTCAAGCCGGTGTTCCTCGAACTGTTCGCCGCGTTCGATCGCGCGGGCGACCGGCTGCTGTCCGCGATCGCGCGGCATCTGGGGCTCGCCCCCGACTGGTTCGACGCCGCGGTCGGCGACGGCAACAGCGTGCTCAGGCTGCTCCACTATCCCCCGATCCCCGCCGATGCCGAGGGCGTCCGCGCGGGCGCGCATGAAGACATCAACCTCATCACATTGCTGCTCGGCGCGGAGGAGGCGGGGCTCGAACTCTACGATCGCACCAACGACACGTGGCTCGCGATCAAGCCGCCCGAGGGCGCGATGGTCGTCAACGTCGGCGACATGCTCCAGCGGCTGACCAACAACGTCCTGCCGTCGACCACCCACCGCGTCGTCAACCCGCCGCCCGAACGCCGCGGCCATTCGCGCTATTCGATGCCGTTCTTCCTCCACCCCGCGCCCGATTTCCTGATCGAGACGCTGCCGCAGACGATCACGTCCGCGAACCCCAACCGCTACCCCACCCCGATCACCGCGCAGGACTACCTGTACGAGCGGCTCGTCGAAATCGGGCTGATCAAGAAATGAGCAGCATGACCTTTTCGATCTACGACGCCTCCGCCCCGGTCTTCGTCAACAGCCTGCGCAACATGCACGCGTGGCTCGACAAAGCGAGCGATCACGAGGCCGCGCTGATGACCGCCAGCCTCGCCCCCGACATGAAGCCGCTGCCAGCGCAATTCCAGATGGCGTCGGATTCGGCGAAGGGCGCGATGGCGCGGCTCACCGGGGTCGAGCCCCCCGCAATGCCCGATACCGAGGCGAGCTTCGCCGACCTCAAGGCGCGGTGCGAGAAGACAATCGGGTTCATCGAGGGCATCGCCCCCGCCGCGCTAGCGGATAGCGCCGATCGCCGCGTCGAGCTGCGCTTCCCGAACGGGATGGGTTACGGCTTCACCGGCACCCAGTTCCTGACCGGCTTCGCGCTGCCCAACTTCTTCTTCCACGTCACCACCGCCTACGCGATCCTGCGTGCCAATGGGGTTGAGCTGGGGAAACCGGATTTCCTCCAGCATCTCGGCCAGCCGAACCTGTAAGCCTCAAACCTCGTCGAACCCCCGGTCGAGGAACCGCGTCGCGAGGGTGCAGTGCATCGCAATCCCCTTGGCCATGACGCGTTCGTTGATCGTCATCTTGGTGTTGTGGAGCGGCGGGTTGGTGTGTGGATCGGTGCCGTCGGGTGCGACCCCGATGAACGCCATCGCGCCGGGGATATCACGCAGGACATAGGAGAAATCCTCGCCGCCCATCATCGGCGCGGGCATCAGGTTCCAGCCGTCGGCACCCCCCATCTCGCCCGCGACGCGTTCGATCAGCGCGGTCGCGCGCGCATCGTTCATCGTGACCGGATAGCCTTCCTCGATCGAGGTTTCGGCGGTCAGCCCGTGCGCCGCCGCGATCCCCTGCGCGATCCGCTCGAACGCGGCGCGCATCATCTCGCGGGTCCGTTCGGACAGCGTCCGCAGCGTGCCCATCAGCACGACCTCGGCGGGGATGATGTTGTGCGACGAGCCGGCGTTGATCTTCGTGATCGTCAGCACCGCGGGGTCCGCGACCGGCACGCGCCGCGCGACGAAGGTCTGGAGCGCGGTGACGATCTCGCACGCGACGGGAATCGGATCGGCGCAATCATGCGGCATCGCGGCATGCCCGCCGCGCCCGATGATCCGCGCGTGGACGGTGTCGGTCGAGGCGAGCAGCGGCCCCGGCCGACCGACGAACGTGCCGGCCGGCGCGTTGGGGGTGATATGGAGCGCGAAGGCGGCATCGGGGCGCGGTTCGTCGAGCAGCCCGTCGGCGATCATGTGGCGCGCGCCGTGATGCCCCTCCTCGCCGGGCTGGAACATGAAGACAACGGTGCCGGGTAGCGAGTCGGCCCTCGCGCTCAGCGCCTTCGCCGCACCGACCAGCATCGCGGTGTGCGAATCATGCCCGCATGCGTGCATCGCGCCGGGGATCGTCGAGGCGTAATCGAGCCCCGTCTCCTCCTGCATCGGCAGCGCATCCATGTCGCCGCGCAGCAGCACCGTGCGGCCATTGTCGCCGCGCTGCCCGCGCAGGATCGCGACGAACCCCGTGGTCGACGATCCTTCGCGAATCTCGAGCGGCAACCCCTCAAGCGCCGCCTTGATCTTCGCGGTGGTGTTGGGACAATGGAGCCCGATCTCGGGCTCGCGATGAATCGCGCGGCGCAGGTCGATCGCCTCGTCGAGCCCCGCTTCGCCGACCGCGGTCCAGTCGGTGGAATCGATCGTGTCGAGCGTCATCGCGGCTTCTCCTTGAGGCGGGCCCCAGACCCTACTCCTCGGCCGGGATCGACGCAAAGTCTCAGGTCACCGCCCCCTGAGCAATCCTCCGAGCACCCCGCGCAGAACCGATCCTACCATCCCGCCGCCCGATGAGCGCCCGCGTGACGACGACCCGAACACCTGCCTACCGAGTTCGTTCGCGACCTGACGCCCGATCGACGATCCTGCCGCGCGGGTCGCGCTGGTCGCGATCTTCGACCACGGACTGTTCGCCGATGCCCGTGCCGCGTCGCGTTGCTCGCGGTCGGCTTCCTTCAGCGCGGTCGCCTGCTGGCGCGCGGCTTCCTTCGCCGCGATCGCGTCCGCCTTTGCCTGCGCCGCGACCTGTTTTTCGGCATCGGTCGAGGCCTGCGCCGCCGCCGCCGCCGCGGTCGCCTGCGCGGTCTTGGCGGTGAGGATTTCCTCCGCACTCTCGCGATCGACCGGGGAATCGTATTTTGCGCCGATCGCGTCAGTCTGGATCAGCACGCCGCGCTCGACCGGAGTCACGGGGCCAACCCGACTCGACGGTGCCTTGATCAGCGTTTGCTCGACCGGGGTCGGCGATCCGTCGGGCTGAAGCAGCGAGACCAGCGCCTCGCCGATCTTGAGTTCGGTGATCACGGTCGCGACATCGACGCCGGGGTTGGCGCGAAACGTGTCCGCCGCGGCTTTCACCGCCGCTTGGTCGCGCGGTGTGAAGGCGTTCAATTTGTGCTGGATGCGGTTGTTGAGCTGGCCCGCGACCGTATCGGGGATGTCGATCGGGTTCTGGGTGATGAAATACACCCCCACCCCCTTCGACCGGATCAGCCGGACGACCTGCTCGATCTTTTCCTCGACCGCCTTGGGCACATCGTCGAACAGCAGATGCGCCTCGTCGAAGAAGAAGCACAATTTGGGCTTGTCGGGGTCGCCCACCTCGGGAAGCTGCTCGAACAATTCGCTCATCAGCCACAGCAGGAAGGTCGAATAGAGCTTGGGGCTCTGCATCAACTTGTCGGCGGCGAGAATGTTGACGATCCCCCGCCCCTTGTCGTCGAGGGTCAGGAAATCGTCGATCTCTAGCGCGGGTTCGCCGAAGAAATGCTCGGCGCCCTGCGTCCGCAGCTGGAGCAGCGAGCGCTGGATCGCGCCGATCGACTGTTTCGAGACATTGCCATAGGTCGTCGTCAATTCGTCCGCGCGATGGGCGCATTCGCCGAGCATCGCCTGGAGATCGTCGAGGTCGATCAGCAGCAGCCCTTCCTTGTCGGCAACGTGGAACGCGATCGTCAGCACGCCCTCCTGCACCTCGTTGAGGTCCATCAGCCGACTGAGCAGCAATGGCCCCATCTCGCTGATCGTGGTGCGGATCGGGTGGCCTTGTTCACCGAACAAGTCCCAGAACTGCACCGGAGTATCGGCATAGGCCCAATCGTCCTGCCCGATCTCCTTCGCGCGCGCCGCGAAGATGTCGTGGGCTTTGCCCTGCGGCGATCCTGCCAGCGCAAGGCCCGACAGATCACCCTTCACGTCGGCGACGAAACACGGCACCCCGGCGCGCGAAAACCCCTCGATGATGCCCTGTACCGTCACCGTCTTGCCGGTGCCGGTCGCGCCCGCGATCAGCCCGTGGCGGTTGGCACGCTTGAGGTCGAGCGCTTGGGGCTTGCCCCCGCCAAAGCCGATATAGATGCCCTCGCCCATGTTGCTTATCCTCGTTCCCGCCGCCGCGTTTCTACGCTCCCGACCGCGCAAAAGAAAAGGGCCGCCGCTCCGAGAAGCGGCGACCCCTGACCAACCGATCCGGTAGCGGATCAGCCCTTGAGCTTGAAGGGCAGGAATCGCGCCGGGCCGCTTCCGCGCTTGACCTGGAGCAGCACCTGAGGTCGACCTGCGGCCTTTGCCGACTGGACCAGCCGATCGACGTCCGCTGCGGTCTTCACCGGCGTCGCATTGACCGAGATGATCACGTCGCCGCGCTTCAACTTGCCATAAGCGTCGCTCGCGTTGTCGACCGAGGCGATCACAACGCCTTGGGTCGACGCGTCAACCCCGATCGCGCGCGCGATGCCGGGGGTGAGCGGTTGCACCGCCATGCCGAGCATGCCGCCCGCGGCGGGTGCTGCGGTCGAGGACGTATCATCATCGCCGTTATCGGTGCCGCCAAACCCCTGGGTATCGCCACCGACGATCTCGGCGAGCTTGTCCGCGCTCGGACGGGTCGCGACGGTGACGTTCGCGATTGCGGGCTTGCCGTTGCGCAGGATGTCGAGTCGCGCGGTAGAGCCCGGAGCCACGTTCGAGACGAGATAGGACAATGTCTGTTCGGGAGTCACCGCCTGACCATTCACCTTCGTGACAACATCGCCCGCGCGGACCCCGCCCTTCGCAGCCGGTCCGCCCGCGGTGGTATCCGCGATCAGCTCGCCCTGATTCTTGGGAATCCCCAGTGCCGCGGCGGTATCGTCGTCGATCGTCCCCGGCTGGATCTGGACGCCGATATAGCCGCGCTCGATCGTCCCGCCCTTCATGAAGGTCTGGATGATAGGCTTGGCGGTCGCCGCGGGAATCGCGAAGCCGATCCCGATGTTGCCGCCCGACTGGCTGAATATCTGCGAATTGATGCCGATGACGTTGCCGTTCATGTCGAACATCGGGCCGCCCGAATTGCCCTGGTTGATCGAGGCATCGGTCTGGATGAAGCGGTCATATGCGCCGCCCTGACCGGTGACGCGGTTGATCGACGAGATGATGCCCGCGGTCACGGTGCCGCCCAGCCCGAATGGTTCGCCGATCGCGACCACCCAATCCCCCACGCGCGCGCGCGATGAATCACCGAATTTCACATAAGGCAGGTTGGTGGCATCAATCTTGAGCAGCGCCAGATCCGAATCCTGGTCTTTGCCGATGACCTTGGCGATATATTCCTTGTGATTGCTCAGCGTCACCGCGATCGAATCGACCGTTGCGCCCTGCGCGCCCGGCGAGATCACATGGTTGTTGGTCACGACATAGCCGTCGGGCGAGATCAGGAAGCCCGATCCCAGCGACTGGCCCTCGCGCTTCACCGGCGCGCCGCCCTGCGCCGCGCCACCGCCGAATAGATCGCCGAACGGCGTGCCCGCGAACGGATTAGCCTGCTGCTTCTGGACGATGGTCTGCTTGGTCGAGATGTTGACGACCGCGGGCTGGAGCTTGGCGACCATGTCGGCGAAGCTCAGCGGCGCGCCGGATTTGGGGATCACGGCCTCGATCGCGCCGGGTTCGTTCTGCGCGGATTGGGCATGGCCCGGCTGGAGCGCGATGGTGGCGGTGGCGCCGCCGAGCAGCAGCGCACCGGTAATGGCATAGGCGTAGCGCACTATTTATTCTTCCTCTCAGATAGGTCGTTCGCGGTTGCGGACGCAATGCCCGACACCGGCTGAACGCCGCTTGAATATGAACGGCCCGGCCGCATCACCGACCACCACCCTCGAACTGCTTCATATAGCTGTTGTTGGGCGACAGGATGATCGAGGTCGATCCGGTCGGCGTGTCGCCGCCATCAGCGCCGAAGGTGTGCCGGTACGACTGCATCGCGCGATAGAAATCGTAGAAGCTGGCATCCTTCGAAAAGCTTTCGGCATAGATGCGCGCGGCATTGGCATCGGCATCGGCACGGACGATCTGCGCGTCCTTGCGGCCCTGTGCTCGAATCGTCACGGCCTGTTGTTGACGTGCAGTTTGCATCCGCTTCAAGGCGCTGTCGAGCGGGCTGCCGTCGGGCAGGTCAGCGTGCTTGATCCGGACATCGACGATCTGGACGCCATATTGCGTCGCGAGCCGCTGGAGCCGCCGCTGGATATTGTCCATCACCCGGTCACGTTCTGGGGTGAGCAGCGTCGCGAACGGCTGGTTGCCGAGTTCGGCGCGGATCGAACTGCCGAGCAGCGGCTGGAGCGCATCGCGCACCCGCTCTTCGGTCGATCCGACGCTGCCGGTCGCGTTCACCGCCTTTAGCGGATCGGTGATCCGGAACCGCGCATAGGCATCGACCTCGAGCCGCAGCTGGTCGGACGAGAGCACCTGCTGGTTGTCGTAGTCGACATCGAGCACGCGCTTGTTGATCCACACCAGCCGATCGACGAACGGCACCTTCGCGATCATCCCCGCGCCGGTCCGCCCGAACACTTCCTTCGGCTTATACGCGTTGACCGTCCGCACCACCTTTTCGAAGCGCAGCACGACGACCTGTTCGGTTTCGGGCACGATCGTGAAGGTCGAGGCCATCAACACGAACGCGAACAGCACCGCTAGTCCGATCGCAACCGGATTGCGCCATAACGTCGCGCTCACTGGCCACCCCCTGCCGCTGGCGCGTCGGTGGTCGCGGGTGACACGGTTTCGGGTACCCGCCGCGCGCGATCGAGCGGCAGATAGGGCACGACGCCCGGGGTCTCGACGACCGTCTTATCGGATTTCGCCAGCACCGCCTCCATCGTCTCGTAATACATCCGGCGGCGCGTCACCTCGGGGGCGAGCTTATATTGTTCGAACACCTTGTCGAACTGCGCGGCCTCGCCCTGCGCGGCTGCAAGCACCTGCTGCGCATAGGATTGCGCCTGGTTGCGATACGCCTGCGAATCCTGCTGCGCCGCAGTCACATCCTTGAACGCATCGTTGACGCGCTCGGGGGGATCGGCCTGTTTGATCGCGACGCCCTGGACGACGATGCCCGAATTATAATCGCGCAGGATCGTCTCCATCCGCTCCTGGACTTGGTTCTCGATGAACGTGCGGCCAGGCCCCAGGGCTTGGTCCAGCGACACATTGGCGACCACCTCGCGCATCGCCGCTTCGGCGGTGGCACGCACGGTCTCGCGCGGCTTGTCGATCTGGAAGACGTAATCTTCGGGGCTCGCGATCTTCCACCGCACCGAATAGGCTAGGTTGATGATATTCTGGTCGCCGGTCAGCATCAGATTCTCGCCGCCACCGTCGGGGAAATCCTCGGTGCGGATGTTCTGGACGTCGACCTTGGTCACGGTCGCGAACGGCGCGGGCAGCGTGAACTGGACGCCCGGCTGCAGCGTGCCGGTGTAGCGCCCGAAATTGGTGA
This sequence comes from Sphingomonas oligophenolica, assembly GCF_006438955.1. Lineage (GTDB taxonomy): Bacteria > Pseudomonadota > Alphaproteobacteria > Sphingomonadales > Sphingomonadaceae > Sphingomonas > Sphingomonas oligophenolica_A. Next base: position 58,374 of record NZ_RCZK01000008.1, read on the forward strand.
CGACGCCGCGCTGCTGCGGCGCGATCGGATGGATCGAGGTGAACGCGATCCACACTAGCAGGATAATCCCCGCGCCGATGATCCATAGCCGCCGCGCGTTCGGCCCGGTCGGCAAGCCGCTGAAGCCACCGCCACCACCACCGCCACCACCGCCCCGCGCCTTGCGCAGGAAATCGTCGAGCGCGCTCGGTGCGCCGGTCGGCTTGCGGCCTCCCGACGGCGTCGCCCAGGGGTTGCGCGGCTCGCCCGACGAATCGTCGCCCCCGCCCCAGGGGCCCTTGGGTCGTTCGATGGCAAGGAAGGGAGGGCGTCGGAGCCAGGCCGGCAAGATCGTCATACGTCCTTTATAGGAGCGCGTCCGCGGAAAAACAGTGGCAAGCGCCCGCGCTAGCCCTATCTCGCCCCGATGAACGACAAAGTGAAGGACGCCGTCGCTGCCGTCGCGGGGAATCGCGCCACCGTCAGGATGGAGGGCGCACGTGCCGGGATCGTGCTCGACGCGACCGGCTTGACCCCCACCGCGCGCGATGCGCTGGAGGCCGCGGTGCGCGACGCGGCGGCGCTGCCCGGCGTCGACGAGGTGCGCGTCGTGGTGACCGCCGAGCGGGTCGCGCGCCAGCTGGTCGCGGTCGCCAGCGGCAAGGGCGGGGTCGGCAAATCGACGCTCGCCGCCAACCTCGCGATCGCGCTGGCCAAGGCGGGTCGCCGCGTCGGGCTGGTCGACGCCGACATCTATGGCCCGTCGCAACCGCGACTGATGCAGGTCGAAGGCACCCGCCCGACCGCCAACGACAAGGTGCTCGACCCGGTCCCCACCCCCTATGGCGTGCCGCTGCTGTCGATGGGGCAGCTTGTCGATCCGGGCCGCGCGCTCGCGTGGCGAGGGCCGATGGCGGCGGGCGCGCTTGGCCAGCTTGTCGAGGCGGATTGGGGCGCGACCGATACGCTGGTGCTCGATCTGCCGCCGGGCACCGGCGACGTCCAGCTGACGATGGTCCAGAAATACAAAGCCGCCGGCGCGGTGATCGTGTCGACCCCGCAGGATCTCGCGCTGATCGACGCGACCCGCGCGATCGACCTGTTCGACAAGGCGGGCGTGCCGATCATCGGTCTGGTCGAGAACATGGCGGGCTATGTCTGTCCGCATTGCGGCGAATCGTCCGACCCGTTCGGCAACGGCGGCGCGGAGGCCGCAGCGGCGCGCCTCAACATTCCGTTCCTCGGGCGCATCCCACTGACGATCGCGATCCGCACCGCCTCGGACGCGGGCGAGCCCCCCGCGGCGGGGAACGGCGCCGATGCGGCGGCGTTTCATGCCATAGCCGCGCGGGTCGACGCGTGGCTCAAGGAACGCTGACGCGTCGTCTGTTCGCCCTGAGCCTGTCGAACGGCATCAGGCGCAACGGTGCGCCGACAAGTTCAGCACGAACGGAGGAAGACCGATGCCGCTGACCACCGACGCCGAGATCAAGGACCTGCTCGAGAGCGCGCGGACGATCGCGATGGTCGGCGCGTCGGATCGCGCCGATCGCCCGAGCTACGGCGTCATGGCGAAGCTCCAGGCGCATGGCTATCGCGTCATTCCGGTCAATCCGCAGATCACCGGTGAACATGTCCATGGCGAATTCGTGTTCCGCGAGCTCGCCCAGCTCGGCGATCCGATCGACATCGTCGACATCTTCCGCCGACCGGAGGCAGCGGGCGAGGCGGTCGACCAGGCGATCACGATCGGCGCGAAGGCGGTGTGGATGCAGCTCGGCGTGGTGAACGCGCAAGCCGCCGCGCGCGCCGAGGCCGCAGGGCTGAAGGTCGTGATGGATCGTTGCCCCGCGATCGACATCCCGCGGCTCGGCGTCGCCCGGATCGTGGCCGCAACCGGCTGATTTCACGCCTTTACGACGCGCCGCGATGCGCGCATGATCGGGCGATTCGGGATGGGAGTCGGCCGATGCTGCCGGTGCTGTTGATGATGATCGCGGTCCAGGACGCCGATGCCTTGATGGCGAACGCACGCTCCATGACCACCGCCGAACAGCGGTGCACCCTCTCGTCCGATTCGACCGACATTACGGTATGCGGGCTGCGCCAGGCGGATCGCTACCGGGTACCCATCGTCGTCCACGACCCAGGTGATCGTCGCCATGAAGCCGTTTGGGCGGAACGTACGCGCCTGCTCCACCGCACCAACCGCATCGAGGACATGAGCGCCTTCCTCGTCGAGACCGGGATGGCGGGGGTGTCGGCCGCAGTCACGATCGGCGGCCCGCAGGCGGGACAAACGTCGGTGGATGGCATGCGGAAGCTAGCGCCGTGATCGCGCTGGGGCTGATCGCGCTGCTTCAGGCTGCGCCGACCGCCGTACCCCCGGGGTCCGAAAAATTCTCAATCCTGTTTCCCGAGTGTGCACCAGCGGCACCCGAATCCGATATTGTCGTCTGCGGCGTCAGGGAGGGCAGTGCGCGCCTGCCGCTGTCCAACGATCGCGGGCCGCCGGATCGCGGCTTGCCGAGCAATCCCCATCGAACCGGCGTCGGCGCGCTCGCCGCCACGGGCGCGCCATGCGCGACGCTGCAGGGCGGATGCGAGGTCGGCGTCAACGTGCTCGGCCCCCCGGTGGTGCTCGTGCGGTTGCTCACCAAGCTGATCAACCCCAACAACGATTGCTGCGCGCCCGGTGAAGCGACCGATCCGATGGCGCTCGCCCGCGATGGCGTGCGCGGCATCAAGGCGATGTTCGCCAAAAAACCCGACAAGTCCGGCCGCATCGATATCCCGCTCGACGACCCGCCGCCGCCACCGCTCCAGCCCTGAGCCGCGCGACGCTTACTCCAGGATGTGCATCCACAGCGGCGCGCCCGCGAGACTCGACGACCCGCGCAGTTTCTCCAGCGCCTGCGCAACGCATCGTTCGGGGCCGTCGTGCGTCACGATCGCGACGAGCACGGCGCCGGCGTCGTCGCCATGCCCCCCACGCTGGATCAGCGATTCGATCGACACCCCCGCATCGCGCATCGCCGCGGCAATCTCGGCCAGCACGCCAACGCGGTCCTCGACCGTGAAGCGCAGATACGCGCGCCCCCGCCGCTCGCCGCTATCGGCTTTGCTGGCGACATCGAGCGAATCGGCGGGCATCGCGAACGCGGGGCCGAATTCGCCGCGCGCGATATCGATCAGGTCGGCGACCACCGCGCTGGCGGTCGGCCCGTCACCCGCGCCCGCGCCCTGGAAGAATAGCCGCCCGACGAAATTGCCCTCGGCGACGACCGCGTTGAGCGATCCGGTGACGTGCGCGAGCGGATGGTCGATCGGCACCAGATGCGGGTGGACGCGCTGAAACAACCCGTGCGCGCCCGCTTCGGCAACCCCGACCAGCCGCACCTTGTAACCCAGCGCCGCCGCCTCGGCGATGTCGGCGGCGATCACCTGGCGGATACCGTGCGCGTCGACGTCGTCGAACGCGGGCGTCGTTCCGAACGCGAGGCTCGCGAGCAGCGACAGCTTGTGCGCGGCATCGATGCCGTCGATGTCGAAGGTCGGATCTGCCTCGGCATAGCCCAGCGCCTGCGCTTCGGCGAGGACGTCGGCGAAATCGCGCGCCCTCCCTTTTTCATCGGGCATTTCCATCTTGCTCAGGATGAAATTGCAGGTGCCGTTGAGGATGCCATAGACGCGCGCGATCTCGTTCGCCGCCGCGCCCTCGCGCAGCCCCTTCACGACCGGGATGCCGCCTGCGACCGCGGCCTCGAACTTCAGCGGCACCCCCGCGGCTTCGGCCGCGCGCGCGAGTTCCAATCCGTGGTGCGCCAGCATCGCCTTGTTCGCGGTGACGAAGCCCTTGCCCGCGCCCAGCGTCGCGCGCGCCAGCGTCAGCGCGGGGCCGTCGGACCCGCCGATCAGCTCGACCACCACGTCGGCGCCCTGGTGGTTCGCCAACGCGGACGTGTCGTCCACCCAGGCAAAGCGCGTGGCGTCAAAGCCGCGATCCTTGGTCCGATCGCGCGCGGAGACCGCGACGACCTCGATTTCGCGCCCCGCGCGCCGGGTGATCAGGTCGCGGTTCGCGTCGAGCAGGCGGATCACCCCGCCCCCGACGGTCCCCAGGCCGGCAAGCGCCACGCGCAACGGTTCGGTGCTAGTCATCGCCGCCGCCTAGCGGACGCGGACCCGGGCTGTCGAGCGAGCGGTGCCCTCAGCGCACCACCATCGCGGTGTACAGATGCCACGTGGAATAGCCGAGCCACGGCAGCACGATCGCGAGGCCGATCCCTAACGGCAGCGTGCCGAGCGCCAGCAGCGCCGCGACGCGCAGCCCCCAGCCGATCGCCGCGTGCGGGTTGGCGCGGAACGCCTTCACCGAGGTCCGAACCGCAACCCCCGCATCGACCGAGGTATCGACGACCATCGGGAACGACACCCAGGTGAAGACCAGGGTCGCGACCGCGAAGCCGAGCCCGGCGAGGTTGCCGAGGATGATCATCGTCCAGCCCTCGCGCGTCGAAAACAGCCGCGCCAAGAAATCGCTCACGTTGGGCGCGCCGTCGGTTCCCAGCGTCGAGGCATAGATGACATACGCCACCAGCAGCCAGCCGAGGAATAGCAGCGCCAGTCCCGACGTCAGCGCCGCAAGCGGGGTGCGCGACCGCCCGTTGAGCGGATCGATGAAATGCCACCAGTTCGCCTCGCGTCCTTCCTCGGCACGCCGCGCGATCTCGTAGAAGCCCGAAGCCACTGCAGGCCCCGCGATCGAGAGCCCCGCGACGAGCGGGAAGAGCAGCGGCAACAGCGGCTGGTTGAGCGCGACGTACACCGCAAGCAGGCAGACGAGCGAATACAGCAGCCCGATGAACAGCAGGTCGCCGCGCCGTTCGGTGAAATCCTTCCAACCCCGTCGCAACGCCCAATCGAGATCCGCAGAAGATAACTGGCGGATTTCGGGCACTTCACTGGCGATCGGCATCGCCGCCGCACTCTGGGTGGTCATCGGTTGTCTCCTGATGCTGTGGTCGTCGTCTCGCTTCGGTTTTGGATGGGTAGCGCGATGCTACACCCGGCCATGAACTTTCCCAAGCCTGCATCACGAGCCTGCAACGGTATAAATTTGCGCTGTCACGACAGCGCGCGATGCGCCATCATCGGGGCATGGCAACCACCCCCGCGCCGCGCGATACGCCCCCGGCTTCCCCCCTCGCCCCGATCGCCGAACTCACGGTCCGCGGTATCATTCTCGGCGGTCTCATCACGCTGCTGTTCACCGCGGCGAACGTGTATCTGGGGCTCAAGGTCGGGCTGACCTTCGCGACCTCGATCCCCGCGGCGGTGATCTCGATGGCGGTGCTGCGCTACCTGCCGGGCGCGACGATCCTCGAAAACAACATCGTCCAGACCGTCGCGAGCGCCGCGGGAACGCTGGCGGCGATCATCTTCGTGCTGCCAGGACTAGTCATGATCGGGTGGTGGCAGGGGTTCCCCTATCTGCTCACCGCGGGGATCACCGCGACAGGCGGAATTCTCGGCGTGATGTTCTCGGTTCCGTTGCGCCGCGCGCTCGTGGTCGACACCGACCTGCCCTATCCCGAAGGCCGCGCCGCTGCCGAGGTGCTCAAGGTCGGCGCGGGGAGCCGCGAGGGCGAGGCGGAGAGCGGGCGCGGGCTGAAGCTCATCGTCGTCAACGCGGTCGCCTCGATGGGGTTCGCGATTCTGACCCAGACCCGGATCGTCGTCGCTGAGGCCGCGCAGTATTTCCGCGTCGGTGCAGGCGCGACCGGCATTTCGGGCGGGTTGTCGTTCGCGCTGATCGGCGCGGGGCATCTGGTCGGACTGTCGGTCGGCCTCGCGATGTTCGCGGGCGTCGTCATCGGCTGGTGGATTGCGCTGCCGATCCTGACTGCGCACGCGCCTGCGCTGGCGGGCGTCGGCGTCGAGGCGTGGGCATCTGGCGTCTTCCGCACCGACGTGCGCTTTCTCGGTGCAGGCGTGATCGGGGTAGCCGCGATCTGGACGTTGCTCAAGATCATCGGCCCGGTGATGGGCGGCATCCGCTCCTCGATCGCGGCGAGCCAGGCGAAGCGCGATGGCGCGATCGTTGCGGTCGGCGAACGCGACCTGTCGATCGGCATCGTCGTCGCGGTCAGCCTCGCGATCCTGGTGCCGATCGCCGGCCTGTTGTGGGCGGAGATTGCGGGCGGTCCGCTCCAGCCGATGGCGATCCCGCTGATCGCGGGGGCGCTCGTCTTCGTCCTCGTCCTCGGGCTCGTGATCGCGGCGGTGTGCGGCTACATGGCGGGGCTGATCGGCGCATCGAACAGCCCGGTATCGGGGATCGGCATCCTTGCGGTGCTCGCCGCCAGCCTGATGCTGGTGGGATTGTTCGGGCGCGGCACCCCGCCTGAAACGACCCAGGCGCTGGTCGCCTATGCGCTGATCGTGACCGGCATCGTGTTCGGTGTCGCGACGATCTCGAACGACAACCTCCAGGATCTCAAGACCGGGCAGTTGGTCGGTGCGACGCCATGGAAACAGCAGGTCGCGCTGATCTTCGGCGTGATCTTCGGCAGCCTTGTCGTACCCCCCGTTCTCCAGCTGCTCGCGACCACGCTGGGTTTTCAGGGCGCCCCCGGCGCCGGCCCCAACGCGCTCGCCGCACCGCAGGCGGCGCTGATCTCCGCGCTGGCCAAGGGCGTGCTCGGCGGCGATCTCAACTGGAATATGATCGGCATCGGCGCGCTGATCGGCGCAGGCGTGATCGCGACCGACGAAACGCTGGGCCGGGCGGGCAAGCTCCGGCTGCCTCCGCTCGGCGTCGGGCTCGGCGTTTATCTGCCGATGGCGGTGACGCTGCCCGTGGTCATCGGCGCGGTGATCGGGTCGTTCTACGATCGCTGGGCCAATCGGACCGGCGACCCCGAATATGCCCGGCGGATGGGCGTGCTGACCGCGACCGGCATGATCGTCGGCGAAAGCCTGTGGGGCGTCGGCTTCGCGGTGATCGTCTATCTCTCGGGCAGCGACGCCCCGCTCGCGCTGGTCGGTGAAGGCTTCGCGACGCCCGCGCTGATCGGCGGGACACTCGCGTTCCTCGCGCTGCTATGGGGGCTGTACCGCTTCACCCGGCGCACGGTGATGGCGGGATAAGTCTCCCCGCCACCGCTCGTCACTCCATCGCGGCGAGCATCTCGCTGATCGGCACGAACGCGAACCCGACCGAACTGTCCGCGATGCCATAGGGCAGGAACAACAGGTCGCCGTGCTTGATCGCGCCGCACGAATAGACGACGTTGGGGACATAGCCCTCGCGGTCCTGATCCTTCGCCGACAGGATCGGTTCGCGGGTACGGCGTAGCACCTTCGAGGGATCGTCCTTGTCGAGCAGCACCGCGCCGATCGAATATTTGCGCATCGCGCCGACGCCGTGGGTCAGCAGCAGCCAGCCCTCGTCGAGCTCGATCGGCGGCCCGCAATTGCCGATCTGGACGAGCTCCCACGGGTACACCGGGGTCAGGATCTTTTCGCCGTCCTCCCAATGGTCGAGGCTGTCGGATTTGAGCAGGAACAGGTTCTCGCCGTCCGATCGCCCGATCATCATATATTGCCCGCCGACCTTGCGCGGGAACAGCGCCATGCCCTTGTTGCGCGCCGCGCCGCCGGTCATCGGCACCAGGTCGAACGCGCGGAAATCCCGGGTCCGCATCAGCTCGGACTGGATCACCGATCCGTTGTACGCGGTGTAGGTGCCGATCCATTCGACGGTGCCGTCGTCATGCGTGAACTGGACGAGGCGCAAATCCTCCAGCCCTTTCGACTGCGCTTCGGTGATCGGGAAGATCACGGTGCCCGATAGCGTCGAATCGCGATGGCGATAGACCGTCACCGCGCCGGTCGGGACATGATCCTCGCTGCGCCCGATGACGTCGGTCGCGGTCGCGAACGGCGGTTCGGTGGCGAGCTTCAACTGCGATTTGTCGGTGATGATGCCTTCGCGGAACGCGACCGACGAGATGTGCCCCTCCCCCACCGCGCGCAGGCTCATCAGGATCCGCATCGATCCCTTAGGCATCCCCGACTGATCGAAATGCGGGACCGCGCTGGGGTTCATCAGCGCGGCTGCGGCATAGCTATATTCGTGGCAGAAATAGGCACCGATCAACTGGCGCTTCACATCACCGATATCGGCGCCATTGAGCGCCAGCAGATCCTCGATTTCGTCGTACCGGGTCATGAACACCCGCCGGGTCTGCCAGTGGCGGGCCTCGAAATCCTTGAGCACGTCCTCGAGCCCGTCGCGCGCTTCCGCGTCGGACATCTCCATCACCTCGGCGACCAGCCGCTGGGTACGGCTCGGGCCGCTGCCGTTGCTCACCCAGGCGAGATGAAACGGCCGCACGACGACGCGCGACGGATCGGCGTGCAGCTTCAGCCGGTGGGTATATTCTTCCATCGCAAACGGGTCCGTTTCGTCGCTCGAGTCCGGACGCCGTTAACTTCTCAAGCGACGGCGCGGTCTGTCCCTGCCACGCCTTGACCCGAAGTTGAAACCCCAGAAATGGCACAGCTTGCCAATTGCAGCGCCAAAATCGACTCGGCACCCTGATTGCGGTTCAAACCGGTCGGCATCAGACCGTCGAAACAACCACCATCCGTCGCGGTCGCCAGCGGCAGCCCCAGGTCGTTCGCGCCGAGATACCAGGCATAGGCGCGCTGTGCCTCGACCGACCAGTGCGGATCGCCGGTAGCGGCAAACGCCGCGAGGCACGCGTCGACCGTCGCCTGCGCTTCGAGCGGCTGCTGGTCGAACTTCAACGGCTCGGCATAGGGCCGATGGAAGGTCTCGGTGCCGACCGCCCGGAACCGCCCGTGCGGCGAGGTCTGCTTCTCGACGATCCACCCCAGCGTCGCCAGCCCGCAATCGACCAAATCCTGCCGTTCGAGCGCACCGCCCGCGCGGATCAAGGCTTCGGGCAGCCGGGCATTGTCATACGCCAGCACGATTTCGAACCAGTGCCAATCGGGACGCCGCGCCTCGGCGAGCAACGCGAGATGGTCGTCGGGAAACCGCTTCAGGATCGATAGCGCCAGATCGTGACCGGGGCGCGCCTCCAGCATCGCCGCCGCGCCGAGCATCGCAAATGATTGCGCGCGCAGGGATCCCAGGTCGAGCGCCAGGCTGGCAGTTTCATCGAAGAACCGCATCGCCCAGTCGCGATGTTTCTTGTCCTGCGCATCGCGCGCGGTCACACCCAACGCCCAGATCGCGCGGCCGTTCGAATCCTCGGACCCAACATCCTCACACCAGGTCCGGTCAAAATTCATGAAATTGCGGAACCGCCGCGCCTCGGGATTCCAGGCATATTGGACGAACGAGGCATAGATCGTCATCCACTTGTCGCGCCGCTCGGGATCGAGATCGGGCACCGCGCTCATCAGCATCAGCGCGCGGGCATTATCGTCGATGCAATAGCCGTGACGGCGGTCGGGAACCGAATAGATCGAATGCTGGAGCATGCCCGTCGCGTCGCTCATCCGCTCGACCGCGGCGATATCAGGGGCAAGAACGGTCTGCGCGACATCGGGCAGCGCGATTCGCCGCGGCTTGGCGGCGACCGCGATCTTGGTCTCGGCCAGCGTCGCCTCGACCAGCCGCGGCCAGATCATCGTGCGGCCACGCACATACGCGCGCTCCGACAGCCGCTTACGATCGCGCGGGCTCGACAGCAGCGTCTCGATCTCGCGCGCGAACGCAGCGCTGTCGCGGAACGGCACCAGAACGCCATGCCCGTCGGCGAGGATTTCGGTCGCGTGAACATACGGCGTCGAGATCACCGCCTTGCCGACCCCGACCGCGTACGACAGCGTCCCGCTCGTGATCTGCGCGGGGTTGAGATACGGCGTCGCGTAGATGTCCGACGCCTGGAGGTAGTCGAGCAATTCGTTGTGTTCGACGAAGGCGTCGATGAATTCGATATTGTCCGCGACCCCCAATTCGGCTGCCTGCGCCTTCAACCGGTCGCGATATTTCTCGCCCTCTTGCGCCACCAGATTGGGGTGGGTCGCGCCGAGCACGACGTAGAGCAGGGTCGGGTGCATCGCCTTCACCGTGGGCAGCGCCTCGATCATCGTCTCGATGCCTTTGCCGGGTGCGAGCAGGCCGAATGTCAGGATCACCTCGCGCCCGGCCCAGCCGAACTGGTCCTTCAACGTGTCGGGATCGACGAACGCGCGATCGGGCACGCCGTGCGGGATCATCACGATCTGCTTGCCGCTCGCCCCATAGACCCGCGCCAGGATTTCGCGCCCACGCTCCGCCATCACGACGATCTTCGCGGCGCGACGCAACAGCCCTTCCAGCACGCGGCGTTCGTCGGCGGACGGCTTTTCGAGCACGGTGTGGAGCGTCACCACCAGCGGCAGCGTCGTGCGATCGAGCAGCGTCAGGATGTGATCCCCCGCCGCGCCGCCGAAGATGCCATATTCGTGCTGGAGCCAGATCGCCTGCGCGCCGCTGTTCTCGATCGTGCGCGCGGTGTCGACATAGGCGGACAGGTCGTCCTGCGGGATCGCGCCGACGACCGCCGCGGGATAGTCATAGCGCCCGGGGTGATCGTCCATCGCATAGACGTCGACCTGGATATCGGGGCACCGATTGCGCATCGCCTGATAGACGTCGGTCGTGAAGGTCGCGATGCCGCACTGGCGGGGCAGGAAATTGCCGATCATCGCCAGATGCGTGATGGGGGCCAGGGTATGCGGTTTCGCCATGTGAGTTCCTTCGCGTGTGCGGGAGCGACGACGGGCCGCTGTCCACACCTGAACGAACCGATAATGGCCAAGATGGTTGCGCGAATGCTGCAGTGCAATAGAGAAAATGCGCTGAGCGAGATCAACTCGACGGCGAACCCCCGGTGGCCGGAGGCGGTCCCGACCTCAGCCGCGACCGCGGTAGGGGGTCACCCCCTGATCGGGCAACCACAGGTCTTCAGGCGGCGCGCCCGACTGCCAGAACACGTCAATCGGGATGCCACCGCGCGGATACCAATAGCCGCCGATTCGCAGCCACGCCGGCATCATCTCGGCCGCCAACCGCTGCCCGATTCCGACTGTGCAATCCTCGTGAAACGCGCAATGGTTGCGGAAACTGCCCAGGAACAGCTTGAGCGATTTCGATTCGACGATCGTCTCGCCGGGGACGTAATCGATCACCAGATGCGCGAAATCGGGCTGGCCGGTGACCGGGCAGAGCGAGGTGAATTCGGGCACCGCGAACCGCACCAGATACGTGGTCCCGATCCGTGGATTGGGAACATAATCGAGCGTCGCTTCGTCGGGAGAGGCAGGCAGGGGCGCCGACTGGCCAAGAAATTTCGGGGTCATGGCGTGTCCCTTATAACGGCAGTGCAGCAATGAAAACGCTCGTCCCCATTCTCGGCGATCAACTCACCCCGACGATCAGCGCGCTCGACGGCGCGGCCCACGCGGATACAATCGTGCTGATGATGGAGGTCGCCGACGAGACGACCTATGTCCGCCACCACCAGCAAAAGCTCGCCTATATTCTCTCGGCAATGCGCCATCATGCCGCGCACCTGCGCGATCTGGGGTGGAAGATCGATTACGTCGCGCTTGACGACGTTGACAACAGCGGCAGCTTCACCGGCGAGATCGGGCGCGCGATCGAACGCCACTTGCCCGACCGCATCGTGGTGACCGAAGCGGGCGAATGGCGCGTCGCCGCGATGATCGACGCGTGGGAAACGCTGTTCGGGATCCCCGTCGACATTCGCGCCGATCGCCGCTTCGTCGCCGACCACGCCGAATTCGACGCCTGGGCGGACGGGCGCAAGACGCTGACGATGGAATTTTTCTACCGCGACATGCGCCGCAAGACCGGACTGTTGATGGACGGCAACGATCCGGTCGGCGGGCGCTGGAACTTCGACAAGGACAACCGCAAGCCCGCCAAGCGCGACCTGATGATGCCCCGCCCGCTTCGCTTCGATCCGGACGATACGACGCGCGGCGTGCTCGCGCTGGTCGCCGATCGGTTCGCGGACCACCCCGGCACGCTCGACGGTTTCGCCTGGGGCGTCACCGCCGCCGATGCCGCACGCCAGGCCGACGCGTTCTTCGCGCACGCGCTCGCCGATTTCGGCGCGTACGAGGACGCGATGCTCACCGGCGAGCCGAATCTGTGGCATTCGATCCTGTCGCCCTATCTCAATTCGGGGCTGCTCGATCCGCTCGACCTGTGTCGCCGCGCCGAGGCGGCATATAGCGCCGGGCGCGCGCCGCTCAATTCGGTCGAGGGTTATATCCGCCAGATCATCGGGTGGCGCGAATTCATGCGCGGGGTGTATTGGCGCGAAGGCCCCGCTTACGTCGAGCGCAACTTCCTCGATCATCACCGCCCCCTCCCCGACTGGTACTGGACCGGCGAGACCGATATGCATTGCCTGGCGCAGGCGATCGGCCAGACGCTCGAGACCGCGCACGCTCACCATATCCAGCGGCTGATGGTCACCGGCAATTTCGCGCTATTGATCGGCACCGATCCCGCCGCGGTCCACCGCTGGTATCTCGAAATCTACCTCGACGCCTATGAATGGGTCGAACTGCCCAACACGCTGGGGATGAGCCAGTTCGGCGACGGCGGCATCGTCGGCACCAAGCCGTACATCTCGTCCGGCGCGTACATCAACCGGATGTCCGATTATTGCGGGCATTGCCGCTACGACGTGAAACAGCGGGTCGGTGAGAACGCCTGCCCGTTCAACGCGCTGTATTGGGATTTTCTTGCGCGGCACGCGGACAAGCTCGGTGCCAACCCGCGGCTCGCGCTGCCCTATCGCAACTGGGCGAAGCAGCCGGACGCGGAGCGCCGCGCAACCCGCGCGCAGGCCGCGGCGTTCCTGACATCACTCGACGCCGACGGCGCGGCTGGCTAGGACGCGGCATAACCCGAGGAGGAAGATGTCATGGACGCGTTGGTGACGACCGAATGGCTGGCAGGCGAACTGGCGGCGAGCGACTTGCGGATCGTCGATGCGACGTATCTCGACCCCGCGCTGGGTCGCGACCCGGCGGCGGACTATGAGGCGGCGCACATTCCCGGCGCGGTATTCATGAACCTCGCCGAATTGCGCGACACCGACAGCGATCTGCCGATGATGCTGCCGACCGCGGAGAAATTCGCGAGCCGGATGCAGACCCTCGGGCTCGGCGACGGCAGCCGCATCGTCATCTACGACAGCTCGCCCTGGCACACTGCGGCGCGCGCGTGGTGGATGCTGCGCACTTTCGGCGCGCACGATGTCGCGATCCTCGATGGCGGGCTCGCCAAATGGCAGGCGGAGGGGCGCGACACCGCTTCGGGCAAGGAGCAGCTGCGCCACCGTCACTTCACCGTGTGGGCCGACGACAAGGGCGTCCGGACGCTCGACCAGATGAAGACGAACATCGGCAGCGGCGCCGAACAGGTCGTCGACGCGCGCTCGGCGGCGCGCTTCACCGGCGAGGAGCCCGACCCTCGCCCCGCGACCCACGCCGGCCACATCCCGGGATCGAAGAACCTCCCGTATGATCGGCTCTTCAACGCCGATGCCACGTGGAAGACCGGCGACGCGCTGGCGTCGGCGTTCGCCGAGGCGGGGGTTGATATGGAAAAGCCGATTGTAACGACCTGTGGATCTGGAATCACCGGGTCGGTGCTCGCCTTCGGGCTCCACCTGCTCGGCAACGACGCTGCGCTGTACGACGGCAGTTGGTCCGAATGGGGCGCCGATCGTTCGACGCCGAAGGTGACGGGCACCGCATGAGAGGATGCCGCCGCCCCAGCTTTCTGTTCGTGCTGAGCCTGTCGAAGCACGCTGGGGCGCGCAACGCCCTGCGACAAGCTCAGGGCGAGCGGTGAAATAAGGACATGGCTGACGTTCCTCCACGAGCCATCGCCGACGCGACCCGCGTCGTCACCGCCGGTCGGCGTGCGGAATGGACGCATGACGGCCAGGGCCGCGGGATCGTCAACCCACCCGTCTGGCGTGCCTCGACGATCCTCTACGACGATGTCGCATCGTTGCGCGCGGGCGCGCGCCAGGGCGAACCGCATCGGCTGTTCTACGGGCGCAAGGGGACGCCGACCCAATGGTCGCTCGCCGATGCGCTGACCGCGCTCGAACCCGGCGCGGCGGGGACGTTTCTCTACCCATCAGGCGTCGCCGCGATCGCCGCGGCGCTGATGGCGGTGCTGTCGCCCGGTGACGAACTGTTGCTCGTCGACAGCGCCTATGACCCGACGCGGTCGATGGCGCTGTCGCTGCTCAAGCGTTTCGGCGTCACGACGCGATTCTACGATCCGCTGGTCGGCGCAGGGATCGCCGACCTGATCGGCGACAACACCCGCGCCATCTTCCTCGAAAGCCCCGGCAGCCTGACCTTCGAGGTGCAGGACATCCCCGCGATCGTCGCGGTGGCGAAGACGCGCGGCCTCGTCACGCTGCTCGACAACACCTGGGCGACCCCGCTCTATTTTCGCGCGATCGACCACGGCATCGACCTGACGATTCTTGCCTGCACCAAATATGTCGTCGGCCATTCCGACGTCATGATGGGGTCGGTGACCGCGACCGACGATTATTTTGCGCAATTGCGCGACACTAGTTTCCAGCTCGGCCAGTGCGTCAGCCCCGACGACGCCTGGCTCGCCAGCCGGGGCTTGCGAACGATGGCGGTGCGTCTCGCGCAGCACCAGGCGAGCGCGCTCCGGATCGCGACGTGGCTCGATACCCGGCCAGAGGTCGCGCGCATCCTTCACCCGGCCTTCGCCTCGTGTCCCGGGCATGACCATTTCGTCCGCGACTTCACCGGATCGAGCGGGTTGTTCTCGTTCGTGTTCCAAGGCGGCGACGACGCGGCGCGCGCCGCGTTCATCGACACGCTCGACCTGTTCGGAATCGGCTATAGCTGGGGCGGGTTCGAAAGCCTCGCGCTGCCGGTCGACCCCGCGCGCCACCGCAGCGCGACCGCGCGCGATGACGCCGGGCCGCTCGTCCGGCTCCAGATCGGACTCGAGGATCCCGACGACCTGATCGCCGATCTCGAGCGCGGCTTGGCCGCATTCCGCGGGACGATGGCATGAACAACATCACCCGCTGGTTCGCCACCAACGGCCTCACCGTGCCGTCGCAACAGAACATGATCGAACTCGCGATCGCGGGCGGGCTGGTCTTGCTGGCGCTCGCGATCGGCGTGTTCGCGGGGCGCAAGATCGGCCCCCGGTTCACCGACCTATGGGCGACCCATGTCGCCAGCCACGGCGAGGGACTCGGGCCGCGGATGACCCAGATCGTGCGCCACGGGGTCGCCGCGATCCTGCTCGCGATCATCGTCAACGCTTATCCCTGGCCCCCGATCGCGGGCGCGCCGATCGGGCTGGCGCTCGGCGTTGCAGCCGCACTCTTCGCACAACAGGTGCTGCGTGGTCTCGGCATCGCGCGGTGGATGGCGTGGATCATCGCCGCGATCATCTTCGTCGCGCTGTTCAGCCGGTCGGTCGGCGGGCTCGACGCGATCACCAACACGCTCGATATGGTCGGCTTCAACGTCGGCAAGCGTCGGCTGTCGCTGCTCTGGCTGGTCACGATCCTGATCACCGGGGTCGCGCTGATCGCGGTGGTCCGGCTGGCGAATCGCGTGGTCAGCCACTCGATTACCCGCTCCAAGGCGTTCGATCCGACACAGAAACTGCTCGCGCAGAAACTCGCCTCGATCGCGGTCATCATCGCGGCGTTCTTCATCGGCATCGACATGCTAAACATCGATCTGACCGCGTTCGCGGTCTTCGGTGGCGCGCTCGGGCTGGCGGTCGGGTTCGGTCTCCAGAAGACCGTCGGCAACCTGATCGCCGGGATCATCCTGCTGATGGACCGGTCGATCAAGCCGGGCGACGTCATCGTCGTCGGCGACAGCTTCGGCTGGGTCAACAAGATCGGCGTCCGCGCGGTCTCGGTCGTCACGCGCGACGGCAAGGAGCATCTGATTCCGAACGAGAATCTGATGACGCAGGAGGTGGAAAACTGGTCCTATTCGGATCGCAACGTCCGCGTCCGCATCCCGGTCGGCGTGTCCTACGATTGCGACCTCAAGCTCGCGCAGGAACTCATGCTCAAGGCCGCGAGTGACAGCCCGCGCGTGCTCGACACCCCCAAGCCCAACGTCTGGCTATCGGGATTCGGCGACAGTTCGGTCGACCATGAAATCCTGGCGTGGATCACCGATCCCGAAAGCGGCGTCGGCAACGTTCGCTCCGACGTGCTCAACCGGCTGTGGTGGATGTTCAAGGAACATGGCATCGAAATCCCGTTCCCGCAGCGCGACGTCCACATTCGATCGAGCGTGACGCCGTCGGACCAATGATCGTGCCGGCCTGCGGCGCGAAAGCAACAATCGGTCGGCGATCGTCACGAATGCGCAACAAATTCTTGTGCAATGCAGCAGGAACTGGCATGGTGACCCCGTCGAAGCGAAGATCGTGCACGGGCCATCGCGCCCGCAGACAGGGTCACCTTCACATGCAGGCGGGGACATCGGCCTTCCGATTCGAAAGGGATACGATGCGCTTCACCACTCTCCTCCTTGGCGGCTTCGCGCTCGCCACCGCCGCCCCCGCGTTCGCGCAGGACGACACCGCCCCGCCCAAGGCGATCACCGCGACGGGCAGCGTCACGTTGCTCACCGATTATCGGTTCCGCGGCCTCACCCAGACCGATGGCGACGTCGCGGTCGAGTCGACGATCAACATCAACCATAAATCGGGGTTCTACATCGGCACCTTCATCTCCAACATCGATGGGTCGGGCCGCACTCCCGCGCTGACCGGGTACGGCGATGCCGAGGTCGATCTGTACGGCGGCTTCACCAAAGCGCTGTCGAACGGCATCGGTACCGATGTCGGGCTGCTCTATTATTATTATCCGGGCGGGGTGGACGGCCAGCACACCGACTTCTTCGAACCCTATGCCTCGTTCACCTACACGATCGGCCCGGTCGCGACCAAGCTCGGCGCCGCCTATGCCTGGGGCGGCCAGAGCGGGCTGGCGGGGTTCGATGTCAAGGGCGGCAACGACGATAACATCTATGTCTTCGGCGAAGGTTCGGTCGGCATTCCGACGACGCCGGTCACGCTCAAGGCACACCTTGGCTATTCGAGCGGGTCGCTCGGCTCGGTCAACGCGCCGGGCTCCAACGACAATAATTACTACGACTGGTCGCTCACCGCAGAGGCCGTCCGCGGCCCGTTCAAGCTCGGCGTCAGCTATATCGACACCGACATCTCGAACACCCGCTTGCCCGGATTCGGCCGGAACGGCTTCGCGTCCGAGCTGGGCCGCGGATCGACGGTGCTAGGCTATATCGGCGCGAGCTTCTGATCCGCACGGGGAGTGCCGCACGGGCGCTCCCCGATCCCGACGGCGACGGCTACTGCGCGCCGACGCGCACGTCCTGGCCATCACCCTGCGGCGCGGCGACGATGTCGCGGGTGGTGGCGCCCTTGTCGACGACGTTCGTCGCCGCATCGCCGACCAGCGACCGGATCCCGGGATCGGCGGCGTCGCCCCCAGCCTGGTTGATCGTCGCGTTCTCCACCGCACTACGCGCGGTATTGCTGCCGAACAGCGCCTCGAGCGTCTGCTGCTGGCTGGTCGAATCCTGGACCCGCGCGACGCCGGGCTGCGGTGGCACCAGCGCAAAATCGGGCGGGATCACCAGCGGCGCCTGTCGCGCGACCGCGAATTCGTCGGGCCGCGCGCGGTCATAGCCGCGCTTGCCGCAGCCGGAGAGCAGCGCGACGGTGGCGAGACCGAGGGCGATTGGTACAATCTTACGCATGGGAATTCTCCGTGAGGTCGTCATGCTTGTCGCGTATCAGGAGCGCGCGGACAAGCAGCACGAGCACCCCCAGTGTAATCGCTGCGTCGGCGACATTGAAGACCAGAAACGGTCGCCAGTCGCCGATATGCAGATCGGCGAAGTCGACGACATAGCCCAGCCGGACGCGATCGATGATATTCCCGATCGCGCCACCCAGGATGGCGCCGAGCGCGATCTGGTCCGCACGCTTGGTTTCGCGGGTAATCCACACCGCGACGCCCGCCGCGATCGCGGCGGTCAGCGCGACCAGCGCCCAGCGCATCGGGTCTGAATCGGCGTGGAGCAGCCCCAGCGACACGCCATGATTCGCGACGAAGCGCAGGTTGAAGAACGGCGTGATCCGGATGACGTCGGTCAGGTCGCTGAGCTTCAGCCCCTGGGTGATCCCCAGCTTGCTCGCCTGGTCGGCGACGAACAGGATCGCGGCGGTGATGAACCCGGCCATCGGTGTGTTACGCATGAGCCAGCACCTCCGTACACCGATCGCACAACCTGCCGTCTTCGGTCACCTCGGGTAGCAGCCGCCAGCAGCGCCCGCATTTATGATAATCGGTCCGGGTCACGGTCAACGTATCGCCCGCGGATATTTTCGCCACGATGAACACCTCCGCCAGCGCGTCTGCCACCATCGGCAGCGACGGCACCGTCACCTCCGCCTCCAGGCTCGATCGCACGGTCTTCTCGCGGCGCAGCGGCTCGATCGCCTCGGTCACCGTCTCGCGCAGCCGCCGCACTGCGGACCAGTCCGCGGCGGTGCCACCCGTAACCTCGGGCAGCTCGGGCCATTCAAGATAATGCACCGACCCGTCCTCGCTGGGGAACCGCGCCTGCCACACTTCCTCGGCGGTGAAGCACAGGATCGGCGCGGCGTAACGCACCAGCGCGTGGAACAGCAGGTCGAGCACCGTCCGATACGCGCGCCGCTTCATGTCCGACGGCGCGTCGCAATAGAGCGAATCCTTGCGGATATCGAAGAAGAACGCCGACAAATCGTCCTGCGCGAAATCGGTCAGCAGGCGGATATATTTGTTGAACTCATACCCCGTCGCGGCCTGCTGCAGCTCGGTATCGATCATCGCCAAGCGGTGGAGCACATAGCGCTCCAGCTCGGGCATGTCGGCGACCGCGACCTTCTCGTCGTCGCTGAACCCGTCGAGCGCGCCGAGCAGATAACGGAAGGTGTTGCGCAGCTTTCGATAGGCGTCGCTGGCGGTGCCGAGCACCTCCTTGCCGATCTTCACATCGTCGAAATAATCGGTCGACGCGACCCACATCCGCAGGATATCCGCGCCCGATTCCTGGATGACTTTCAGCGGATCGACGACGTTGCCGAGCGACTTCGACATTTTGCGCCCCTGCCCGTCGAGCGCGAAGCCATGCGTCAGCACCGCATCATACGGCGCGCGCCCGCGCGTGCCCGACGATTCGAGCAGCGACGACTGGAACCACCCGCGATGCTGGTCGGAGCCCTCCAGATACAGGTTGGCGCGCACGCCCTCGCCGTACCGCGCCTCGATCACGAAGACGTGGGTCGACCCCGAATCGAACCACACGTCGAGGATGTCCTGCTGCGGCACCCAGTCGGCGAGATCGTAGTCGGGGCCGAGCAGCTCGGCATGATCCGCGGTGAACCACGCATCCGCCCCGCCGTTCTTGAACGCACCGATGATCCGCTGGTTGACCGCGGGATCGTTGAGATACGCACCGCTCGCGCGGTTGACGTAGAGCGCGATCGGCACCCCCCACGCGCGCTGGCGCGAGATCACCCAATCGGGCCGCCCCTCGACCATCGACCGAATCCGGTTTTCGCTGCGCGCCGGCACCCACCGCGTCCGCGCGATCGAATCGAGCGCGATTTCGCGCAGCGTTGCGCCGTTTCCCTCTCCCCCTGTGGGAGAGGGAGGGAGGCGCGAAGCGCCGGAAGGGTGAGGGGGAGTGAGGCTCGAGTCGTCCCCCTCACGCTCCCACTCGGCTGACGCCGAGCGGGCCCCTCCCTCTCCCACAAGGGGAGAGGGGCCTTCCGCCCGGTCCATCGGAATGAACCACTGCGGGGTCGCGCGGAAGATCACCTTCGCCTTCGACCGCCACGAATGCGGATAACTGTGCGCGAAATCGTCCGACGCGGCGATCAGCGCCCCCGCGTCGCTCAGGTCCGAACAGATCGGCCCGTCGGCAGCGACGAACTTCTTGTTGATCACGCTGCCCTGCCCGCCGAGCCACGCCCAATCGGCGCGATACATCCCTGCGCCATCGACCGCGAACACCGGATCAATGCCGTACTGCTTGCACAGCAGGAAATCGTCCTCGCCATGGTCGGGCGCCATGTGAACGAGCCCGGTGCCCGCATCGGTGGTGACGAAATCGCCGGGGAGGAACGGACGGGGTTTCGCGAAGAACCCACCGAGATGGTGCATCGGGTGACGGGCGACGGCACCTTCGAGTTGCGAGCCAATAAAAGTATTTGCCAGACCGCGACGGAGAAGTCCGTCGCCATCCTCAGGCATTCCCAGTTCGTCCCGGAGGGTCAGGCCAGTGCGCTTGAGGAACGTTTCAACGAGGTCGAATGCGACAACGTACTTCCGACCATCACTCGCGAGCAGGCGCGAGTAGGCGATCCGCTCCCCATAGCTCAGCGCCTGGTTCACCGGGATCGTCCACGGCGTCGTCGTCCAGATCACCGCATGCGCGCCGACCAGTTCGGGCGCGTTCGGCGCTTCCGTGATCTCGAACGCGACGTCGATCTGCGTCGAGACCACGTCCTCATATTCGACCTCGGCCTCGGCGAGCGCGGTCTTCTCTACCGGCGACCACATCACCGGCTTGGCACCGCGATACAGCTGCCCGCTTTCGGCGAACTTCAGCAGTTCCCCGACGATCGCGGCCTCGGCCTCGAACTTCATCGTCAGATACGGGTCGGCCCAGTCGCCCATCACCCCCAGCCGCTCGAACTGCGGGCGCTGGATATCGACCCATTTCTGCGCATAGGCGCGGCATTCCTCGCGGAATTGCGCGACGGGCACCTCGTCCTTGTTGAGCTTCTTGGCGCGATATTGTTCCTCGACCTTCCACTCGATCGGCAGGCCGTGGCAATCCCACCCGGGCACATAAGGCGCATCCTTGCCGAGCAGCGACTGGCTGCGGACGATGATGTCCTTGAGCACCTTGTTCATGGCATGACCCATGTGGATGTCGCCATTGGCGTAGGGCGGGCCATCATGCAGGATGAACCGCTCGCGCCCCGCACGCTGTTCGCGCAGCCGATCGTAGATCCCGAGCCGCGCCCAGCGCTCCAGGATCGCCGGCTCCTTCGCGGCGAGCCCCGCCTTCATGGGGAAATCGGTCTTCGGCAGGAAGACGGTGTCTTTATAGTCGGTGGCGTCGGTCATAGGTCCGCGCGCTGTAGCGGCGGTGTCGGGGTTACACAAATAGCGAAGATGGATCGCGCAGAGGCGCAGAGGACGCAGAGGTGTCCCGCCTGCCGCGCAGCGGCCCTCATGCCAAACGATCGTCAGAGAATACATTCCGCTGGCGCGGACGATACACCCAAAAACCTCTGCGTCCTCTGCGCCTCTGCGCGAACCAGTCTTCTAGCCGAGGATCACCCGCGCCCGCGTGCAGTCGGCGTCCATCTGCGCGGTCAGCGCCTCGAGGCTGTTGAATTTCGCTTCGGGCCGCAGGTAGGCGACCAGCGCCACCTCGATCTCCTGCCCATATAAATCGCCGTCGAAATCGAAGAAATGCGGCTCGAGCAATTCCTTCGGCGGATCGAAGGTCGGCCTGACGCCGAGGTTGGCCGCGCCTTTCAGCATCCGCCCGTCCGCCAGCCGACCGGACACCGCATAGATGCCGTATGCCGGGCGCAGGTAATTGCCGAGATCGATGTTCGCGGTCGGATAGCCGATCGTCCGCCCCACCTTGTCGCCATGCTGGACGACGCCGTGGATCGCGAACGGTCGCGTCAACAGCCGCGTCGCGGTCGCGGTATCGCCGGTGCGCAGCGCGGCGCGGATGGACGTCGACGACACCGTCTCGCCGTCCAGCGTCACCGGCCCGACCGTTTCCGCCGAAAAGCCATGTGCCGCCCCTGCGCGCGCCAGCGTCGCGACATCGCCGCTCTTGCCCTTGCCGAAGGTGAAGTCCTCGCCGGTTACCACGCCGCCGACGCGCAGCGCATCGACCAATCGCTGCACGACGAATTCTTCCGCGGTCAGCGCCGCTAGCGCGCGATCGAAATGGAACACGATCATCGCATCGACCCCCGCCGCGCCAAACAACGCCTCGCGCTGGTCGAGTGTCGTCAGCCGGAACGGCGGCGTTTTGGGGCGGAACAGCCGCACCGGGTGCGGATCGAAGGTCGCGACCAGCGCGGGCCGCCCCTCCGCCCGCGCGCGTGCCACCGCTCGCCCGACCACCGCCTGGTGGCCGAGATGGAATCCGTCAAAATTGCCGAGCGCGACGATCCCCCGCGCGAACTCCGGCGGAATCGGCGAGCCGCCGTCGAGCCGCTGCATGGCGCTGGCCTTACGGGGCCACCCGCACCGGGACAATCCCCGCGCGGATCACGCGCGGGACGCCGCCGCCACGAGCGTCACGAAGCTATGAGCAGGGCGCTCCCCCTCCGCCGCATGATCCTCGCGCGCTACCTCCTCCCAGCCAACGAAGGGCGGCACCACGGCGTCGCCGACGGGAGCGGCGTGGACCTCGGTCAGTTCGATCCGATCCGCGCGATCCAGGAACAGTGAAAAAATATCCGCGCCGCCGATGACGGCGACATCGTTCCCCGCCAGCGCCAGCGCTTCGGCCACCGAATGGACCACCTCCGCCCCCGCCGCCGCCCAGGTGCGGTCGCGGGTCAGGACGATATGCCGCCGCCCCGGCAGCGGTGCGGGGAAACTCTCGAACGTCTTGCGCCCCATCACCATCGGCTTGCCCATCGTCAGCGCCTTGAACCGGCGGAGGTCGGCGGGCAGCCGCCATGGCAGTTGGCCGTCGGCGCCAATGACGCCGTTGTCGGCGCGCGCGAGGATGAAGGTGATCATCGCGCCGTCTTGCCCGCGCCCGCGCCGAAACGCGAGGGGCGTCAGCTCGACGCATGTTCCTTCATATAGCCGCGCGGGTTCGCGAGATACGCATCGACATCCTTGTCGACGACCTTCACCCCGTCGAGATGCTGCGCCTCGAACGCGGCGAACTTGACGCCCAGGTCGTGCCGTTCCTGGAGCGTTGCCTGCTTGCGAAAATCGGTCAGGCCCTGGCGTTCCTCCTCGGCCATGTGGTCGCTGTTGGCCTTGTTGCACTTGCCGACCGCGGCGAACCACTGCTTCGATCCGACCGCGCACTTGTCGACCGCCTCGCCGGTGTCGCGGATGTCATTATGGTCGTCGATCGCGTCCTCGGTCTCTTCCTCGGCCGATGGCGCGTCGTTGCCACCCTTCCCGATCTCCATCAGCCGTGGGTAGAAGAACTGCTCCTCCGCCTCGGCATGCGCGTCGAGCAGGTTCTTGAGCCGCGTCCACAGCGCCGACAGCGCTTCGGTGTCGCCCGGATCGATGTCGTCGATCTGCGCGAACAGCCGGCGCTGTTGCTGGTGTTCGTCCATGATGAGGTGGGTGATGTCCATGATGGCCCTTTCGCGAGTTCTTGGACGTAATCGCGCGGGGCCGCGCCGCGGTTCCACTTGCGATTCGCTCGCGCGTCAGACCGCGACCGGCGCCTTGATGTGCGGCTGCGCCTCGTACCCGTGGAGCGCGAAATCCTCATATTCATAGGCGTCGATCGACGGCGCTTGGCGCAGGATCTCGAGCCGCGGCAACGGCCCCGGATCGCGCGTCAACTGCAGGCGCGCCTGGTCGAGATGATTCGCATACAAATGGCAATCGCCCCCGGTCCACACCAAGTCGCCGACCGCGAGGCCGCATTGCTGCGCCAAGAGATGCGTCAGCAGCGCATAGCTCGCGATGTTGAACGGCACGCCGAGGAAGATGTCCGCCGAGCGCTGGTAGAGCTGGAGCGACAGCTTGCCGTCGGCGACATGCGTCTGGAACAGGCAGTGGCACGGCGCCAACGCCATCGCGTGCAAATCGCCCGGGTTCCACGCGCTCACGATCTGGCGACGGCTGGCGGGCTGTGTCTTGATCTGGTCGATCAGCTCGGCGATCTGGTCGATGTGCCGCCCATCCGCGGTTTCCCAATCACGCCATTGCTTGCCGTACACCGGGCCAAGATCGCCCGCCTCATCCGCCCATTCGTCCCAGATGCTCACCTTGCGGTCGCGCAGCCACGCGACGTTGGTGTCGCCGCGCAGGAACCACAGCAGTTCAACGATGATCGAGCGCAGGTGGAGCTGCTTGGTGGTGAGGACGGGGAAGCCCTGTGCGAGATCGAACCGCATCTGCTCACCGAACACCGACAGCGTGCCGGTGCCGGTGCGGTCCACCTGTTTGGTGCCGGTGGTCAGCACGCGGTCCATCAGGTCGAGATATTGGCGCATCGCAATGGCGTAGCGCGCGGCTCGCGACGTGCCAAGCCGCCGAAGCGGACGCGATTGACGATGCGTCGCGCGGATCGCGGCGGCACGATGGCCGATGCCGCCCGCTGCCCCCTTGATCACCGATCTCGCCGCCGCGCCCGCGCTCGTCGCGTGGCTCGCGGACGAACCGGTCGAGATCGCGGAGGCGCTCTATCTTGATCCGAAATGGAGGCTTTGTGGACGGCAGCGCTTCGTCGGCGGGCTCGACGCAGTCACATTACCTGTCCGTCAGCTCGTCGTGGCGGGGTTCGTGGCGGGCGCGCATTATGTCGTGATGGCGCACAACCACCCAAGCGGCGACCCAGAGCCGAGCGACGCCGACCTGATCTTCACCCGCCGCCTCGCCGATACGCTGCTGCTGTTGGAAATGCCGCTGGCGGATCACCTGATCGTCACCCGCACGGCAACGATGTCGTTCAAGCAGCGAGGGCTGCTCTGAACGCGCAAGTTTTGATGCGATCAGTCGACCAGACCCCGAACCGTTCGCCCTGAGCTTGTCGAAGGGCGGTGGGACTCTCCGTGCTTCGACAAGTTCAGCACGAACGGCTGTGTGTAAGCCCCGGGGGGACTCGAGCGCGCCGTGAAGGCTCACCCCAATCGGCAGGGCTTGATCACCTGTGGTTCGGGCCGTGGCCCGACCGCGCGGAAGGTCGCGAGGTACCCACCCGCGGAGGGCATCTCGCTGGTCGACACCTGGCTGTATCCCACTGCGGCGAATTCGCATTTGAGCAATGCGGGCGGGGTGCCGTGACTCTGCGTCGGGCGGTTCGCATCGACGACGACGACCAGCCCGTCTGGCTTCAGCGACGGACGCAGCCGCCACAGGAATTCATACGGCTGCTCGATCTCGTGATACATGTGGACCATGATTACCCGGTCGAAACTCGCCGGGGGCAGCTTGGCATCGGCGGGTTCACCCAGCCGGACGCTGACATTATCGAGCCGCTGGCGCGCGACCCGGTCGGCCAGCGTATCACGGACGCTCGCGACGATATCCTCGGCAAGGACGCGCCCGGTCTTGCCGACCCGTTGCGCCAGCCGGACCGTATAATAGCCCTCGCCCGCGCCGATGTCGGCGACGGTCATCCCCGGCGCGATCCCCGCCTTGTCCATCACTTCGCCCGCCTCGTTCAGCCGGTCGCGCGCTTCCTCGTTCGACCAGCGCGGCGACACGATTCGCGCGACCGGGCGATCCGCGGCGGGGAACGGCCCAGGTTGCTTGGCCGCGTGCGGGATCAGCGGCTTCGATCCGTCGCATGCCGCGAGCAGCAACGTCAAGAGTGCGGCACCGTGGATCGCCGCGCGCCTCAATCGACGTCCTCCACCTCGACCGCCTCGCCCGTCACGCGTTGCGACAGCGCCGCCGCCATGAAATCGTCGAGGTCGCCGTCGAGCACATCCGACGGCGCGGTCGAGACCACCCCGGTGCGCAGGTCCTTCACCATCTGGTACGGCTGGAGCACATAGCTGCGGATCTGGTGGCCCCAGCCGATGTCGGTCTTGCCCGCATTCTCCGCATTCGCCGCCGCCTCGCGGATCTGGAGTTCGCGTTCGTACAGCCGCGCGCGCAGCTGGTTGTACGCTTCGGCCTTGTTCTTGTGCTGCGATCGCTGGTTCTGGCACTGGACGACGATTCCGGTCGGGATATGCGTGATCCGCACCGCCGAATCGGTGGTGTTGATGTGCTGCCCGCCCGCGCCGGATGCGCGATAGGTGTCGATGCGCAGGTCGCTCTCGCTATATTCGACCTCGATATTATCGTCGACGACCGGGTACACCCACACGCTTGCAAAGCTCGTGTGCCGCCGCGCCGCGCTGTCGTACGGGCTGATCCGCACGAGCCGATGGACCCCGCTTTCGGTCTTGGCATAACCGTAGGCGTTCTCGCCCTTGAGCAGCAGCGTCGCGGACTTGATCCCCGCCTGTTCGCCCGAATGCTGGTCGATCAGCTCGACCTTCATGCCGCGGCGTTCGGCCCAGCGGGTGTACATCCGGCTGAGCATCCCCGCCCAATCCTGGCTCTCGGTCCCCCCCGCGCCCGCGTTCACCTCGATATAGGTGTCGTTGCCGTCGGCCTCGCCCGCCAACAATGCCTGGATCTTGTCGCGGTCGGCACGCTTGGCGAGCGCGGCCAGCGCCTCGACGCCGTCGGCCTCCATCGCGGTATCGCCCTCGGCCTCGGCCATCTCGATCAATTCGACGGTATCGCTGACCTCGCTCTGGATCGCGCGCGTCGCGCTGATCGCCTCGTCGAGGCGGCGACGCTCGCGCATCACCACCTGTGCGGCCTTGGGGTCGTTCCACAGATCCTGGTCCTCGACGCGCGCATTGAGCTCGTCGAGCCGACGGAGCGCACGGTCCCAGTCGAGGAAGCGGCGGAGCAGCGCCAGCGCCTCGTTGATGGTGTCGACATGGGCCTGCGCTTCGGCGCGCATCGGGATTCTCCGGTATTCTGTGGGCGGGGTCGTCCGCCGATATAGGGCGGCTAGTAGATTCCGCCTTCCCTTTGCAAGAAATCGCTGTCGCGCGGGCGCGCGGCCTGGGTCGGCGCGGCGGTCGTCGGCTTGGCGGTCGCGGCCGGCGCGCTGGTGCGCGCGGTGCGGCGTGGTTCGCTTTCAGGCTTGAACGCTTCCCAGATCACCGAGGCCTTGGGGTCGTCGGTCGGCCACGCGCCAAAAACCGGGCGACCGGACGAGCGATCGATCCGCACCATCCGGATTCCGGCAGGCGCGCGGAACAGTTCCTTCGGCATGCCCTCATAGGCTTTCAGCGCGAATGCCTTGAAGATCGGCGCGCTGATCCGCCCGCCCTGCGCGTAGCCGCCCAGGCTCACCGGCGTGTCGTAGCCGAGATAGAGCCCGCCGATGAACTGCGGGGTGCCGCCGATGAACCAGACGTCGGTCGGCCCGGTCGTCGTCCCCGTCTTGCCCATCATCGGCCGGTCGAGGTCGCGCAGCACGACCGCGGTGCCGCGCTGGACGACGCCTTCGGTGATGTGGACCATCTGAAACGCGGTCAGCGGGTCGAGCACCTGGCGCGCGCGACCGCCCGGGCGCGGCATCGGCTTCCCGTTCCAGTCGGGCGCGTTGCAGCCGTCGCAGGCGTGCCAATTCTCGGGCCAGATCACCTTCCCGTGGCGGTCCTGGACGAAATCGATGACGGTCGGCTCATGCGCGCGGCCGTGGTTGATCAGCGTCGCATAGGCGTTGACCATCCGCTCGACCGTCGTCTCGCCCGCGCCCAGCGCAAACGACAGATAGGGCGGATAGGTGCCGACCCCCATCCGCTTCATCATCCCGACGACCTGGGGCATCCCCGTCTGCGCCGCGGCGCGCACCGTCATCAGGTTGCGCGACTGTTCGATGCCCCAGCGCATCGTGTGCGCGCCCGATCCGCCTTCATGGGCGAAGTTCGAAAAGCATTTCTGCCCCAGCCGCGCGCCCTGATACACGCAATAGGGCGCGTCCTGGATGATCGTTGCGGGGGTCATCCCGTTTTCCAGCGCGGCGGAATAGACGATCGGCTTGATCGTCGATCCCGGCTGGCGCATCGCCTGGGTGGCGCGGTTGAACGACTGGACCCGCGCATCGAACCCGCCCTGCATCGCCAGGATGCGGCCCGTCGCGGGTTCTTCGACCAGGAACCCACCCGAAATCTTCGGCATCGCGCGCAACGCGAAGTTCGCCCCGTTCGGCGCGACCGCGATGATGTCGCCGGGCTTGATCGCGCTGTACGCGTTGCCACCCTTGCCGCGCACCGGCATCGCCGCGCCCGACCGCGGCAACGTGCCGGTCGATCCGTCGGCGAAGCCAATCGACCAGTCGCCACTGTCCGACGCGATCGCGATCGCCGCGCGCCAATCCTTGTAATCGAGCGCGACATTGGTGTTGAGCAACGCCTGTTGCCACTTCACCTCGCCCGCATCGTTCGCCTCTAGATCGACATGCCGCATCGCGCCGTTCCACCCGCGCCCCGCGTCGAACCGGACCAGCCCGTCGCGCAGCGCCTCGGTCGCCAGCCCTTGCAGCCGGGTGTCGAGCGAGCTGCGCACCCACAGCCCGCCCTCATAGACGCTGAACGGCCCGTCACTCGCGGTCTCGCCGAACCGGTCGATCAGTTCGCGGCGCACTTCCTCGACGAAATAGCCGCCGACCGCCTCGTATTTCGGCGTCCGCCGCAGCACCGCGCCGAGTGGCGCGACGACCGCCTCGTCATGCTGCGCCTGGGTGATGAACTCGTTCTTGAGCATTTCGCCGAGCACATAGTTGCGCCGCGTCATCGCACGGTCGGTGTTGCGTACCGGATCGTAGTTCGACGGCCCTTTGGGCAGGATCGCGAGATAGGCGAGCTGCGGCAGCGTCAGCTCGGTCAGCTCCTTGTCGAAATAGGCATGGCTGGCCGCCTCGACCCCGAACGCGTTGCGCCCCAGCGCGATCTGGTTGAGGTACAGTTCCAGGATCTGCGGCTTGGTCAGCGCGTCCTCGATCCGATAGGCGAGGATCGCCTCCTTGATCTTGCGGGTCGGCGAATAGGCGTTGCCGATCAGCAGGTTCTTGGCGACCTGTTGCGTGATCGTCGATCCGCCCTTGGCGCGCACCCCGGTGCCGAACTTGCGCGCATAGTCGATCACCGCGCCCGCGAGCCCGGGATAATCGACCCCATGGTGTTCGAAGAACGTCTTGTCCTCCGCCGACAGGAACGCGCCGACGAGCAATTTGGGATATTCGGCGTAGCTCAGTTCGACCCGGCGTTCGCGCGCATAGGATTGGATCGGTACGCCATCGCTGCCGCGCACATTGGTCGGCAACGGCGGTTCATAGGTCTTGAGCGTATCGACCGAGGGTAGCCCGCGAATGATCGCGAACCACAGCACGATATAAGCGATAAGCGCGAGCCCCGCGAGCGCGACCAGCGCCTTGACCCACCACCGCCCCCACGCGCGCGCCGCGCCGCGCCGCAGCCCGTCACCATCGCGGGTCAGCCTGAAGCGGGTGGTGGTGGAGGGAGGATCGGACGCCATGGACCTGCGCCGTTTAGCAGGTTCGCCGCGGCTTGCCAGTCACTCTCGCGGCGAAGCGCTGGGGGTGGAATGCGTGGAGCCGTCGGCGACGCCGCTGTCGTCACATCTGCGCCGCGAAAACGCCGCGTGAAATGCGCCGCATTCGTCGTGCTACTCCGCAAGTCAAACCGAGCGTGTCGGTTCGCTCAGTGCCGCGGAGCTCGCCGGGACGCACGATTTCGCTCAATCCTGCGGTCCGTATCGTTCCTCATATTGGCGCAGGCATTCGGCGAGCGAACGAGCCGCGGCGGGACGAAACTGCTCACCCGTGATCGCCATCCCGGTCGTGCGATCGAGGCGAAACATCCGGAAATCGTGGCGCATTTCGCACCACGCCACCAAAGTCCAAACCTTGCCCCAAAACCACAGGCCAAGCGGATGAACACGGCGTTCCGTCGTCGCGCCCTGTCGATCCGCATAGCCGAACCGCAGGATGGCGCGCGACTCGATCGCGGTTTCAACCACGTCGATCAGTGCGCGCACCTCGTCGGTCAATTCCATTGGCGGCGCAAAGACGTTTGCATTTGCGACCCGGGCGCGCTCGGCTTCGGGCAAGACAAGCTCGATCTTCACTAATGCTTCGGCGGCGGCGCGCGCCATGTCCATCCCGCCCCAGGATTTCACCATGCGGATGCCCGTGACCAGCGCAACAATCTCCTCGCGGGTAAACATCAATGGTGGCAGGTCATAGCCGCTGCGCATGATGTAGCCGACCCCGGCCTCCCCATCGATGGGGACGCCGGTGGATTGCAGGTCGGCGATGTCGCGATAGATCGTCCGGTCGGACACCTCCAGCCGTTCGGCCAGCGCCCGCGCGGTGACAAGCCGACCGCCCCTGAGATATTGCACGATCTGAAAGAGGCGGTCGGCACGGCGCATCAGCGGTTATATTTGAAGATGCCGAGCGAGTCGCCCTCGGTGTCCTTGGCGTAAAAGAACGAGCCTGGGTAAATGTCGAGCACGTCGGAGACGACGTCGCCGCCAGCGGATTTCACGCGGTCCATCACCGCGGTCAGCTCTTCGGTCACGGCGAAATGGGCGGTCATGCCTTCTCCGTCTTTCGCTGGCTTGCCCGGATAGAGATGACCTGCGGCGGCGGAAACGCCTTCCGCGTGGGGAAATACCCAAATCGGGTTGGGTCCACCATTATCCTCGATCAGCGGCCCCTCCAACAGCAATTCGTAGAATTGGCGCGCTCGACCGGGGTCGACGACCGGGATTTCGGTGAAGACGATCTGTCGGTGTTGGGCGGTTGTCATGGGCTTGTTCCTTTCGCTGTGAACAAGCGTCCTCTGCCATACCCCTGCTGACAGCGTGTTGTCAGCAACCATCCCGCGACAGCGTCACCGCGCCGCGAATCGCCGTGCGAAATGCACCTCGACCGCGCGCGTCACGCTTTGCGCGATCCGGTCGCGGCCTTCGCTTGAATCGAGGAACGCGGCGTCGCTGGGGTTCGAGATATACCCCGTCTCGAACAGGATCGACGGCGTGTCGGGGGCTTTCAGTACCATCAGCGATGCCATCCGGTGGAACACGGCCTTGGTCGGGATCAGCGGCTTGGCTTCGCGCCCGAGCAACCGCGCGAACCCCGCGCTCGCGTTCATCGTCTCGCGCTGGGTCAGGTCGATCAGGATTGACGACACGTCGGCGTTGGCGTTGTCGAGGTTCACCCCGTTGATGACATCGGCCTTGTTCTCGCGCGCCGCGAGCCGCGCGGCTTCCTTGTCGGACGAGACCTCGGACAGCGTATAGACCGACGCGCCGGTCGCATCGTCCGATGCGACGCTGTCGCAATGGATCGAGATGAACAGGTCCGCGTGCAGTCGCCGCGCGATGTTGTAGCGTTCGCGCAGCACCAGATATTTGTCGGTGTCGCGGGTCAGCGCCACCCGCACCCGCCCGCTGGCGAGCAGTTCGTCGCGGATCGTCCTGGCGATCCTGAGCGTCACGTCCTTTTCGCGCAGCCCGGTCAGGGGATTGATCGCGCCCGGATCGAACCCGCCATGCCCCGCATCGATCACCACCAGCGGGCGGTCGTCGTCGCCGCTCACCCGCGGCAGCGGCACGCCCCTGGTGGCGGGGGGGACGTCCTGGACAATCTTGTACTTGGGCGCGGGCTTGGACGCCCAGTCGCCGAAGTCGACGGGGAAGAACGCCATCACGCCCGCCATGCTCGCCGCCGCGAACTGCGCGGGATTGGTGCGCGCGATCGACAGCGTCAGCCGACGACCGTCCGAATCGAACTGGCCGTCGCGAATCACCGCGGGGTCGGCGAGGTCGAACAGCAGCTTGGTTCCCGCCGCGCTCTGCACCTGGCGGATGCCGCTGATCGCGCCCCCGATCCGCCCCGCCGCGCCCGGCACGACGCCCGCGACATCGACCACGATCTGGCGGGTCGCGTTGACCATATAACCGGTGGCATCGTCGACCGGCGCGTCGAAGCGGATGACGATCCGGTCGCCCGCCGCCGCCACGCTCTCGATCGTGGTCGCCGCCAACGCGGGTCCGCCCGCCAGCCAGCCCAGCATCAAGGCGATCAGCGTAAACACCCGCCATCCTTGCCGCGCGACCCCTGCGAAGGTCCAGTGAAAAGCCATCACACCCCCTTTGGTCGACGCTCGATCGTCGACGTCTGTCGGTATTTTTCCCCGGTCGATCAGCGTGATCGCCGGGGAGAGGGGTAGCCGTCGGATGACAAGGCGTGGTTGCGGGTTCCGGTTAATTTGCCGTTCGGCATAGTTTTGCCGGTAGTGCGGCAGGATCGTGCCGGTTGCGATACGGGTTGCGCGATGCTACCCCCATCCACGCACCAGTGCGTCGCCCGGATTTATACGCAGCGACGCCCCGGTCCCCGGCCCTTTCTGGGTTCGGGTTCGAACCAGGTTGACGCTCGCATGATGCATTCCTTCACCGCCCTCCAACCATCGGCCCAGGCCGACGGGTGGGCGGTCGATCGGGGCGGACATGATGTCCGCGATGCATCGCGAGCAGACGCATCTTTGCCACCAGACCGCGCGGGCTTTCCCCGCGCCTCATATCGTCGCGCGACCCCCGGACCGGCGCAGGCCCTCCGGGTGGGACGCGCGTGGAGACCAACACATGACCACGCGTATGCTGATCGACGCACGCCACCGGGAAGAAACCCGTGTCGCCGTCGTCCAGGGAAATCGAATCGAGGAATTTGATTTCGAAAGTGCCGAGCGCAAACAGCTCAAAGGGAATATCTATCTAGCCAAGGTCACGCGGGTCGAACCGTCGCTCCAGGCGGCGTTCATCGATTACGGCGGCAATCGCCACGGCTTCCTCGCGTTCAGCGAGATCCACCCCGATTACTATCAGATCCCCAAGGAAGATCGCGACGCGCTGCTCGCCGAAGAGGCCGAACACGCCGCCGAGGAAGCCGCGCTACGCGCCGATTTCGACGATGACGACGATGCCGATGACGGTGTCGAGGTGGTCGAGCGCGGCGAGGACGAGGGCACCTCGTCCGGCCCCGACGAGGATCACGCCGATCTTGACGACGAAGATGGCGAGGCCGCGCCCGCACGGTCACGCGGTGCCAAGGACGACCAGGTCGAAGCGCTCCGCCAGCGCCGCCTGAACCTGCGCCGCCGCTACAAGATCCAGGACGTGATCCACCGTCGCCAGGTGCTATTGGTCCAGGTCGTCAAGGAAGAACGCGGCAACAAGGGTGCCGCGCTGACGACATACCTGTCGCTCGCGGGCCGCTATTGCGTGCTGATGCCCAACACCTCGCACGGCGGCGGGATCTCGCGCAAGATCAGCAATGCGGGTGATCGCAAGCGGCTGAAATCGATCATGGCGGACATGAAGCTGCCCCCGTCGATGGGCTGCATCGTGCGGACCGCGGGGCTCCAACGCACCAAGGTCGAGATCAAGCGCGATTTCGATTATCTCGCCCGGCTGTGGGACGGGATCCGCGAAACGACGCTGAAATCCGCCGCGCCCGCGGTCGTCTATGGCGACAGCGACCTGATCAAGCGCGCGATCCGCGACATCTACAACAAGGATATCGAGGAGGTCATCGTCGAGGGCGACGAGGGCTATCGCCAGGCCAAGGACTTCATGAAGCTCCTGATGCCGAGCCACGCCCGCCGCGTGAAGCAATATGCCGACGCGATCCCGCTCTATCAGCGCGCGCATGTCGAGGAACAGCTCGCCGCGATGTACCACCCCGTGGTCCAGCTCAAATCGGGCGGCTATCTGGTCATCAACCCGACCGAGGCGCTCGTCTCGATCGACATCAACTCGGGTCGCTCGACCCGCGAACATTCGATCGAACAGACCGCGACCCAGACCAATCTGGAAGCCGCCAAGGAAATCGCGCGCCAGCTCCGGCTGCGCGACATGGCGGGCCTGGTCGTCATCGACTTCATCGACATGGACAACGGGTCCAACGTGCGAAAAGTCGAAAAGGCTATGAAGGAAGCGCTCAAGGACGATCGCGCGCGCATCCAGGTCGGGCGCATCTCGTCGTTCGGCCTCATGGAAATGAGCCGCCAGCGGTTGCGCACCGGCGTGCTCGAAGCCTCGACCCGCGCCTGCCCCCATTGCGAAGGCACCGGGCTCGTCCGCACCGCCTCGTCGGCGGGGCTCAGCGCGCTGCGCCTGATCGAGGATGAGGCCGCCCGGGGTCGCGGCTCGGTCCTGACGCTCCGCGCCAGCCAGGAAGCCGCCTTCTACGTCCTAAACAAGAAGCGCGCCGACATCGCCGAGATCGAGGATCGCTACGGCGTCCACGTCGACATCCTCGCCGACCGCGAGGAAGAGGGCGCGCGGATGTCGGTCGATGCGTCGGGGCCACCGCCTGCGCATGCGCCCAAGTTCGAGGCGCTCGTCGAGGAAGACGAGGACGACGACATCCCCGAGGATATCGAGGATGAGGTCGAGGAGGAAGACGCACCCGAGGCCGACGCGCCGCGTCGCGAACGCCAGCGCGACGATCGCGCCGAAGCGGATGGCGAAGGCGGCCGCGGCAAGCGCCGCCGCCGTCGGCGTGGCCGCGGTCGCAATCCTCGCGAAGAGGGCGAGACGCAGCACAATGGCGACGCCCCTGCGGACGACGCCGACACCGATGCCGCCGAGGAATCGGCCGACAGCGAACGCACTGGCACCGATCGCACCGAAGCCGATCGCACCGAGGATGCAACGGCGGATCAGGCGAACGGCGATGGTCGTCGTCGTCGCGGTCGTCGCGGTCGCCGCGGCGGACGCCGCGATGGCGCCGAGCGCACGGCGGATGCCAGCGGGGAAACCGCCGCGGTCGACGCGCCGGTGGCCGAGGGCGATTCTGCCCCGGTGACCACCGGGCTCGACATCGCCGTCGCGCAGGACGACGAACCCAAGCCCAAGACCCGGCGTCGCCCTAGCGCGCGCGCCAAGACCAAGGACTTGGGGACCGACACGGCCCCCACCGGTGCGGCGCCCGATGCCGCCAGCGACCCCAGCGCCGAAGTCGTCGCCGAACCCCCGGCCAAGCCCAAGCGCACCCGCAAGAAGGCCGCGGCGACCACGACCGACGCGCCCGAAGCGGCGGTCGCGCCCGAGGCGGACGCCGCACCCAAGCCGCGCCGTCGGTCGCGCAAGCCAGCCGCCGATGCGGTAGACGCGATCGCGGCACAGCCCACCGCCCCCGCGGCGGTGCCCGACCGGACCGAAGCGATGGAGGTCGGCCAGGACGGCACGCTCGCCCCCGATGAGTCCGGCGATGCCGATGGCGACACCGCCGACACCGTGCCGCGTCGTGGCGGCTGGTGGCAGCGCACCTTCGGCGCCTAGGAACCCGGATCGCCCTCACCCTTCCCACCGATGATGGGAAGGGTGAGGGCGCTTCACCCCGCGTTCACCCGCTTCCCGGCATTGCGCGCGCTCCGCAACTGCTCGATAACCACCCGATGAAGCGTTTCCTCGTCATCGCGACCGCCACGATCCTGCTGTCGGCGCAACCCGCCGCCGCGCAGTCGATCCTGCGCGATGCCGAAACCGAATCGCTGTTCCGTGACATGGCCGCGCCGCTGATCACCGCGGCGGGGCTGTCGCCGCGCTCGGTCGACATCGTCCTCGTCAACGACGATTCGATCAACGCCTTCGTGATCGACGGCCAGACGGTCTACATCAACGCGGGGCTGCTCCAGGCCGCCGACAACGCCAATGAGGTTCAGGGGGTGATCGCGCACGAACTCGGTCACATCGCCGACGGCCATGTCGTCCTCGGCGATGCTGGGCTGAAGCCCGCGATGGGGATCACGCTCCTGTCGCTCGTGCTCGGCATCGCCGCGATGGCGGCAGGCAGCGCCGAAGCGGGCGCGGGGATCATGGCAGCGGGGCAGCAGGCGGGGCTCGGCAAGTATCTCGCCTTCTCGCGCACGGTCGAATCGAGCGCCGACGCCGCCGCGGTCCGCTACCTGACCAGCGCGGGGATCACCGGCAAGGGCATGTTGACCTTCTTCAAAAAGCTGCAGCAGCAGGAATATCGCTACGGCGTCGAGAATATCGATCCGTTCATGCAGACCCACCCGTTGTCGGGCGAACGGATCGCGCACATGTCCGCCGATCTCGAAGCATCGTCGGCGTGGAACAAGCCCCGCGACCCGCGGCTCGATGAACGCCTCCGCCGCGTGAAGGCGAAGCTGGAGGGCTATTCGATGGACCCCGCCCGCACCTTGCGCGACTTCCCCGAAACCGACACGTCGATCCAGGCGCACTATGCGCGCGCCTATGCCTATCACAAGGCGGGATACCCGCAGCAGGCGGATGCCGAAGCCGCCGCGCTGATCAAGGCGGACCCAAACGACCCCTATTTCCAGGAGATCCAAGGGCAGATTCTGCTTGAGGCGGGCAAACCGAAGGAAGCGCTCGCCCCGTTGCGCGCGGCGACCCAGGGATCGGGCAACAACCCGCTGATCGCGACCACCTTCGGCCACGCGCTGATCGCGACCGAGGACAAGGCGAACTATCCCGAGGCGATCAAGGTGCTCCGCGTCGCGGTGGGGCGCGACGACGACAACCCCTTCGCCTGGTACCAGCTCGGTACCGCGTACGAACTGACCGGCGACGCCCCCCGCGCCGCGCTCGCCACCGCCGAACGCGCCAGCATGACCGGCGATCAGCGTACCGCGATGCAGAGCGCGCGCTATGCGCTGGCGAACATCCCCGCCAACACCAGCGACTGGATCCGCGCGCAGGACATCGCGATGGCCGCGCAAAACGAGATGGACGACAACCCCAAGAAATATAAGCGCAAGAAATGAACCGCTGGATCCTGCCCGCCATCGCGCTCGCCGGGGCGGCGATCGGCGCCGCCGCGATGGTCGGCTATGATCGCGTCGCCGCGCCCGACGGCGCCAGCCGCACCCAGATCGAGGGCGTCGTCCACGATTATGTCCTGGCGCATCCCGAGATCATCCCCGAGGCGATGCGCCGCCTGCAGGATCGTGAGAACGGCTCGATCGTCGCGGCCAACCGCACGGCGATCACCGAACCGTTCGGCAGCGCCTGGGCGGGGAATCCCAAGGGCGACGTCACCGTGGTCGAATATTTCGATTATAATTGCGGCTATTGCCGCGCCTCGCTGCCCGTCGTCGCGCAGTTGCTGAAGGACGATCCGAACGTCCGCCTGGTGTATCGCGATTTTCCGATCCTCGCGCCCTCTAGCCGCGACGCGGCGCAGGCCAGCCTCGCCGCCGCGCAGCAGGGCAAGTATCGTGCGTTCCACGACGCGCTCTACGCTGCCGGGCCGGTCAGCACCGCGACGATCGCCGCCACCGCTGCCATGACCGGAGTCGACATCGGCGATGTCGACAGCACCGCGATCGACGCCGAACTCGCTAAGAATATGGACACCGCAAGGAAGCTCGGCCTCACCGGCACCCCGAGTTGGGTGATCGGCGACCGCGTCCTGTCGGGCGCGATGCCGATCGACGAACTCAACCGCGCGATCGCCGCCGCGCGCGAAGGATAAGCCCGTCCGCCACCCCTTCCATTGCTGACCGTCCAACCCCACTTGCGCGTCTTGCAGGGGGCATCATGACCGAACCGATCCTCACCGTCGCAGGCGTGTCGAAGACCTATGACAGCGGCACGGTCGCGCTTCAGCCGACCGATCTCGCGATCAACCGCGGCGAAATCTTTGCGCTGCTCGGCCCCAACGGCGCGGGCAAGACGACGCTGATCAACATCATCTGCGGGATCGTCACGCCGTCGAGCGGCACGATCACCGTCGACGGCCACGACGCGATTCGCGAGATGCGCCAGGCGCGCCGCCGGATCGGGCTGGTGCCGCAGGAACTCCACGTCGACATGTTCGAAACCGTGCTCGCCACCGTCACCTTCAGCCGCCGCCTGTTCGGGCGATCGGGGCATAGCGACTATATCGAACAAGTGCTGCGCGACCTGTCGCTCTGGGACAAGCGCAAGGCCAAGATCATGGAACTGTCGGGCGGCATGAAGCGCCGCGTCCTGATCGCCAAGGCGCTCGCGCACGAGCCCGAAATCCTGTTCCTCGACGAACCCACCGCGGGGGTCGACGTCGCATTGCGTCGCGACATGTGGAAACTCGTCCACAAGCTGCGCGCGGGCGGCACGACGATCATCCTGACCACGCATTATATCGAGGAAGCCGAGGAAATGGCCGACCGCGTCGGGGTGATCAACCAGGGCAAGCTGCTGCTCGTCGACGACAAGGACGCGCTGATGCAGAAACTCGGCAAGCGCGAAATGGACATCACGCTTTCCGAACCGATGGCCGATATCCCCGCGGCGCTGTCCGAATGGGACGTGTCGCTCGCGGAGGACGGCCGCCGCCTGCGCTACGTCTTCGACGCGACCGCGGAGCGCACCGGCATCCCCTCGCTGCTCCGCAAGCTCGCCGATCTCGGCATCGGGTTCAAGGATCTCGAAACCAGCAAATCGAGCCTCGAGGACATCTTCGTCGATCTCGTCGCCGACAAGGTGGCGGCGTGATGCAGCGCTTCTCGGTACACCCCCTCGCAAAACACCAATTCCGTGTAAATGTCGTCAACTTCGCATCGGTCACCGCGTCATGAACACCCATGGAATCTGGGCGATCTATCGCTTCGAAATGGCGCGCGCGCTGCGCACCTTGTGGCAGAGCCTCGTCACTCCCGTCCTGACGACGAGCCTCTATTTCATCGTCTTCGGCGGCGCGATCGGCAGCCGGATGCAGAATGTCGGCGGGGTCGACTACGGCAGCTTCATCGTGCCCGGCCTGATCATGCTCTCGCTCCTGACCCAAAGCATCAGCAACGCCGCGATCGGCATTTATTTTCCCAAATTCACTGGCACGATCTACGAGCTGCTGTCCGCACCGATCAGCGCGATGGAGATGGTGCTCGGCTATGTCGGCGCGGCGACGACCAAATCGGTGCTGCTGGGGCTCATCATCCTTGCCACCGCCGCGTTCTTCGTGCCGCTCAGGATCGAACATCCCGGCGCGATGATCGCGTTCCTGCTCCTCACCGCGATCGCGTTCAGCCTGTTCGGCTTCATCATCGGGGTCTGGGCGGGTAATTTCGAACAATTGAACTTCGTGCCTGCGCTGTTGATCACGCCGCTCACCTTCCTAGGCGGCGCGTTCTATTCGATCGACATGCTGCCCCAGCCGTGGCGGACGGTCAGCTTGTTTAACCCGGTCGTCTATCTGGTCAGCGGGTTCCGCTGGAGCTTCTTCGGCAAGGGCGACGTCGCGATCGGCGTCAGCCTCGGCGTCACCGCGGGCTTTCTCGCGCTGTGCCTGGTCATCATCGCGTGGATCTTCAAAACCGGGTGGCGGCTGAAGAACTGACGCCGCCCGCCCCCGCCATGATCGGGCGAAGCACCAGCCCGTTGAGGTCGATCACGACATGGACCAGCATCGCCACCCACAGCGCGCCGGTCATCAGATAGAGCACCGACAACAGCAGGCCGACGAACGCGGTCGCTGTGACGCCCTGCCACCCCTGATAGCGATGCGCGCCCGCGAACAACGCGATCGCCACCGCGAACCCCACCAGCGGCTCCCCCGTCACCAGCGTCACCAGCAATGGCACGAGCAGCCGAAAGAATATCTCCTCGGCCGTCCCCGCGACGATCGCCATCGCCGCTCCCCAGACCAGTTCGCCACGGTGCCGCGGCATCACCCGCGTGATGTCGCCGAACATCCACGGCTTGCGTCCGCGCCGCAGCCGATCGACCAGCCCCCCGATCGCGCCGCCGCCGAACAGCGCGAGTATCATCCAGCCGACCGGAAAGTCGCGCCCATCGCCAATCCAAGCAAACACGATCGCACGGGCTGGTGCGAGATCTGGCGGCAGCGTCCAGATCGCCCCCGCGTGTCCAGCCAGCACGAGCCCGGCGACGCCCACCAGCCCGAACAACACCAGCGCCCGAACGCACCACAGCGCGAAGAACCGTACCCGCGTGCCCGCACACAACCACCGCGCGACGACCGGCCACGACTGAAAATCGCCGCGCAGAAAGGCCCAATAGCTCGCCAGTGCCCCGGCCAGCAGGACCAACGGCAGGACGACGCCGGGGATCACCCCAACCGGTGCTCGCCCTTGACCCAGCGTACCGTGCCCGACGACGAGCGCATCACCACGCTTTCGGTGGTCATGATCCCGCCGCGCTTGCGCTTCACCCCGTCGAGCAGCGAGCCGTCGGTGACCCCGGTCGCGGCGAAGATGCAGTCGCCCTTCGCGAGTTCGCTGAGGTCATATTGCTTGTCGAGGTCGGTCACCCCCCATTTGGCGGCGCGCGCGCGCTCGTCGTCGTTGCGGAACAGCAGCCGCCCCTTGAACTGCCCGCCGACACAGCGCAGCGCGGCTGCCGCGAGCACGCCCTCGGGCGCGCCGCCCGACCCCATATAGACGTCGACCGTGGTGTCGGGATCGGAGGTCGCGATAACGCCCGCGACATCGCCGTCGCCGATCAGCATCACTCCGCACCCGAGCCCGCGCAGCTCGGCGATCAGCGCCTCGTGCCGCGGGCGATCCAGCACGCACACGATCAGTTCACCCGGTTTCACGCCCTTGGCCGCGGCGACCGCGGTGATGTTCTCGGTCACCGACTTGTCGAGATCGATGACGCCTGCGGGATAGCCCGGCCCGACCGCGATTTTGTCCATATAGACGTCGGGCGCGTTGAGCAGGCAGCCCTTCTCCGCGATCGCCAGCACCGCCAGGCTGTTCGGCCCCGCCTTGGCGGTGATCGTCGTGCCCTCGAGCGGGTCGAGCGCGATGTCGATCGCGGGGCCGTTGCCGGTGCCGACCTTCTCGCCGATGAACAGCATCGGGGCCTCGTCGCGCTCGCCCTCGCCGATCACGACGGTGCCATCCATATCGAGCGTGTTGAGCGCGGCGCGCATCGCCTCGACCGCGGCGGCGTCGGCGGCCTTCTCGTCACCGCGCCCGACAAGCGCCGACGCCGCGATCGCCGCCGCCTCGGTGACGCGCACCATTTCGAGGACGAGAACACGGTCGAGCACCTTGCTCGGAGTCGGGGTCGTCGATGGGGTGGCGGGCGTCATACATACTCTCCGAATGGCTTTGTCGCCGCGATAGGTGGCGCGGGTGACGCTGTCGAGACGATCAGTCGCGCAGCAGTTCGTTGACGCTCGTCTTGGAGCGCGTCTGCGCATCGACGCGCTTGACGATCACCGCGCAATACAGCGCGGGCTTGCCGTCGCCGCCACCGATGCTGCCCGGCACGACCACCGCATAGGGCGGCACCTCGCCGCGGACCGTCTCGCCGGTCGCGCGATCGATGATCTTGGTCGACGCGCCCAGATACACCCCCATCGACAGCACCGCGCCCTCGCGCACGATCACGCCCTCGGCGACCTCGGACCGCGCGCCGATGAACGCGCCGTCCTCGATCACCACCGGCCCCGCCTGGAGCGGTTCGAGCACCCCGCCGATCCCCGCGCCGCCCGAGATGTGGACGTTCTTGCCGATCTGCGCGCAGCTGCCGACGGTCGCCCAGGTGTCGACCATCGTCCCCTCGCCGACATGCGCGCCGATGTTGACGAAGCTCGGCATCAGGATCGCGTTCCGGCCGATGAACGATCCGTGCCGCGCGACCGCGCCCGGCACGACGCGAAACCCGGCGCCGCGAAATTCCGCATCGCCCCACCCGGCGAATTTCGACGGCACCTTGTCGAACGCGGGCGCGCCCGCGGCGCCGCCGTCGACGAGCGCATTGTCGTTGAGCCGGAACGACAGCAGCACCGCCTTCTTAAGCCACTGATTCACTCGCCAGCCGCCAGCGCCGTCTGGCTCCGCCACGCGTGCGGCCCCCGTATCGAGCAGCGCCAGCGCCGCATCGACCGCGTCGCGCACCGCGCCCTGCGTGTCGAGCCCGATCGCCGCGCGATCCTCCCACGCGGCATCGATCGTGCGGCTGAGGTGGTCGGTCATGAAGCCTCCAATATATCGTGCAGCCACGACGTCAGATCGTGGACGGTGAAATCGATGAAATCGCGGTCGGCACCCGGCCCCTGTTCGGATCCCCCCTGTTCGGAACCATTGTCGACCCACAAGGTCGTCATCCCGATCGCCTTGGCGGGCGCCAGGTTGCGCGCCATATCCTCGGCGAACAGGCTGACCGCCGGATCGAGGTCGAACGCCGCACAGAGCCCAGCATAGGCCGACGGATCGGGCTTCGGCACCAGCCCCATCGCGTGAATGTCGTGGATACCCTCGAAACTGTCGCCCAGCCCGAGTCGGTCGAGCACTTTCAGCGCATAGGGGGTGTCGCCGTTGGTGAAGACCAGCTTGCGCCCCGGCAGCCGCGCGATCGCGGCGACCAGCGGTGCGTCATGGTCGAGCACGTCCATCTCGATGTCGTGAACCTCGGCGAGGAAATCGTGCGGATCGACGCCGTGATCCGCCATCAGCCCGGTCAACGTGGTGCCGTAGCGATGGAAATAGCCCTTCTGAACGCGAAACGCCTCGTCCCTTTCTATCCCCAGCGTCCGCCCGACATAGGCAGTCATCCTGGCCTCGATCCGCGCAAACAGGTCGGTTCCCGCCGGATACAGCGTGTTGTCGAGATCGAAGATCCAATTGCGGATATGGCCAAGGCGCGCAAACATGGCGGAGGCTCTAGGTCACCGACTCGTTATCTCGCAACCAGATACGGATTGAGGCGAGTTTGCCAAAGGCCAGAAGGCTGTTTTCGTTGCCTTTACTGTGACGGATGGCGGCGGCTAGGAAGTGATTGGTTGTTTTGTAGCGTTCGTCGACGTTGCGATGAAAATCGAGGACGCTGCCGAACGCCGAGATATTCTTGCGTTTCGGCGTAGGTTTGACGCGGGCTCAGACACCCCCGCGGGGCCGGCTTGGCGTGCATCGCGTCACTGTCATCGGCACGATCGACGAGGAGAGCGCCACCGTCGCCCAACCCGCCCACCATATCGTCGACCGAGCGGTACTCGATCGGCAGCTTGATACTGGCGATCGTCGCGTGCCCCCGGCCATCGTCGCGAAATTTTACCCGCTCCCGATCAGCAAGATGCAAGGGAACGCGCCCAGGGTTCGCCGCGAATACCTCCAACTAGTGATCCACCGCGTGGAAGTTGGCGACCGCTATGTCCGGATTTCTGGCCAAAACGCGATGCTCTAACGAGCCGTTGCAGCATCACAGACGCCCGGAGCATGGGTACCCACAGCTGAACGGGATTGGTGCACCCGACAGGAGTCGAACCTGTGGCCTCTGCCTTCGGAGGGCAGCGCTCTATCCAGCTGAGCTACGGGTGCCTGGGCGAGGCGCTTAGCAAAGCGGCACCCGGCGCGCCAGCGGTTATCGCGCCGCGGGCGCGGGCGTCTTGGGCTTGAACGCGCACAGGTCGGCGACGATGCACCGCCAGCATTCGGGGCGCCGCGCCTTGCAGACGTAGCGGCCGTGCAGGATCAGCCAGTGATGCGCGTGGCGCCGGAACGGCTGGGGCGTTGCCCGGTCGAGCGCCTTCTCGACCGCGAGCGGGGTCTTGCCGCGCGCCAGCCCGGTGCGGTTGCCGACGCGGAAGATATGGGTGTCGACCGCGAAGGTTTCGGCGCCGAACGCGGTATTCATGACGACGTTCGCGGTCTTGCGCCCGACCCCGGGTAGCGCCTCGAGCGCAGCGCGGGTCCGTGGTACCTCGCCGCCATGATCCGCGATCAGCGCGGTGGACAGCGCGATCACGTTCCTGGCCTTGGTATTGAACAGCCCAATCGTGCGGATGTGGCGGCGCAGTTCCTCCTCGCCGAGCGCGACCATCGCC
Source organism: Sphingomonas oligophenolica (assembly GCF_006438955.1). Lineage (GTDB taxonomy): Bacteria > Pseudomonadota > Alphaproteobacteria > Sphingomonadales > Sphingomonadaceae > Sphingomonas > Sphingomonas oligophenolica_A. The sequence continues at coordinate 102,159 of NZ_RCZK01000008.1, forward strand.
GCGGGGGTCGTCACCGCGTCGAACAACGCACGCGTTGCCTTGTTGACCCCGACGTCGGTCGCCTGCGCCGACAGCACGACCGCGACGAGCAATTGATAGTCGTTGCCCGATTCCAGCTCGGTTTCGGGATGCGGATTGTCGGCGGCGAGCCGCGCGTAGAAGTCGACGACATCCGCCCTTTTCATCGCGCGCGCGTCATAGCCCGAGGACGTCTTCCATCCGGTACCGGCCGGGGGATTGATCGACCAGCCAGTGCGCGGCTTTCACAGCGCCGCGCGCGAAGATGCTGCGGTCGTCGGCGCGGTGGATCAATTCGATCCGTTCGCCGTCGGTCGCGAAGACGACGCTGTGATCGCCGACCACCGATCCGCCGCGGAGCGAGGAGACGCCGATCGTGCCTTCACTGCGCACGCCGGTCAGCCCCGCGCGGCCATCGACGCGCACTTCACCCAGCGTGGTCGAGCGCCCCGCCGCCGCCATCTCGCCGAGCAGGATCGCGGTGCCCGATGGCGCGTCGACCTTGTCGCGATGGTGCATCTCGACGATTTCGATGTCCCAGTCTGGCCCCAGCCGCGCCGCGGCGTCGCGCACCAGCAGCGACAGCAGCGTGACCCCGAGCGAGGTGTTGCCGGTCTGCAGGATCGCGATGTCGCTGGCGGCGTCATCGATCGCCGCTTGGTGCGCGGTGGTCAGGCCGGTGGTGCCGATCACGATCGGGGTCCGCGCCGCGCGGGCGGCATGCAGGTGCGATTCGAGTGCGCTCTGGGCGGAGAAATCGACGAGCACATCCGCCTGACGCGCCAAGGGTAGCGGATCGTCGCCCGCATCGACCCCGCCCGCCAGCGTACCGCCGATCGCCTCGATCGCGTCGACGATCGCGCGGCCCATGCGGCCGGCGCTGCCATAGATGCCGATCGCGGTCATGCCCTTGGAATCCTCTCGTTCATCGCCGCATCTTCGCACGAATCGGGGCGTGGAGACTAGCCGGTTGGGATCGCGTAGTTGGGTGAAGCTAAGCCGCGCTCAGCACCCGCGCGCGATCGGCCAGCCGCGCGACCGCGGCGGCGTGGATGCCGGGGGTCGATACCAGCACCCCGAACGCCTGCGGATCGGGCTTGTTGAACGCCAGCGCGCCGCCGAGCGCATCCGATACCACCGCGCCCGCCTCGCTCGCGATCAGGACCGCGGCGGCGGTGTCCCATTCGCTGCCCCAGCGCAGCGTTGCGACCAGATCGGCCTCGTCGGCGGCGACCATCGCAATCCGCAGCGCGATGGAGTTGGGCTTGGCGACGATGGCAAGATCGCGATCCGCCTTGGGCAGCGCGTCGGTCGGGACGCGCGAACCAGCGAGTTCGGTGCGGTTGCCCGCCGTCAGCGTGACGCCGTTGCGCCACGCGCCCTTGCCCATCGTGGCGCGCCAGCGTTCGCGTCGCGCCGGGGCATCGAGCACCGCCACGATCGGACGGCCGTGTTCGATCAGCGCGATCGATACCGCCCAGCCTTCGCGCCCGCGGATATAGTCGCGCGTGCCGTCGATCGGGTCGACCACCCAGACGCGGTCGTCCGCGAGCCGTTCGGGATTGTCCGCGGTCTCCTCCGACAGCCACCCCGCGTCGGGCAACAGCCCCGCGAGCCGCGCGCGGAGCATCCGGTCGACGTCGAGATCGACCTCGCACACCGGGCTACCCGGTTCCTTCTCCCATCGCCTGAAATCGGTGCGCCAGCGCGCCATCGCCATCGCCGCGGCCTCTGCCGCGATCCCCGCGACCGCCTCGGTCAGCGCCGCGGCGTCAGCCACTCGCCACCGTCATCCCGTCGACCCGGCACGTCGGCACGTTGGTGCCATAGCGGAATTCCAGGTCGCTGGCGGGGGTGAGGTTCAGGAACATGTCCTTCAAATTCCCCGCGATCGTGAATTCGGCGATCGGCGTGGTCAGTCTGCCCTGTTCGATCCGGAACCCCGCGGCACCGCGGCTATAATCACCGGTCACCAGGTTGACGCCCTGCCCGATCACCTCCGTGACGAACACGCCGTCGTCGATGTCGCCGATCAGCGTTGCGACCGGGCTTGGCCCCGCAGCAAGATACAGGTTGCTGGTCGACACCCCCGGCCCGCCACCGATCCCGCGCGCGGCGTGGCCGGTCGGCTCGAGCCCGAGCTGCCGCGCCGAGGCGCTGTCGAGCAGCCACGTCTCAAGCATGCCATTTTCGACGATCTCGGTCGGCGACACCGGCAGCCCCTCGCCGTCAAACGGGCGCGACCGTAGCCCGTGCGGGCGGTGCGGATCGTCACGGATGACGACCCCCTCCCCGAACACGCGCGTACCGAGCGAATCGAGCAGGAAGCTGGTCTTGCGGGTGATCGACTGGCCGCCGATCGCCCCGGTCAGATGGCCGAGCAGCGAGGCACCGACGCGCGGATCGAACACGACCGGCATCGTGCCGCTCGTCGCGCGTCCTGGATGGAGCCGCGCGACCGCGCGTTCGCCCGCACGGCGGCCGATCGCGGCGGGATCCTCGAGATGATCGCGGCGCCGCGCGCTGTGATGCGCATAATCGCGCTCCATCCCGGTATCGCCGGTGCCCGCGATCACACTCGCCGACAGCCCGTACCCGGTCGCGGCATAGGCACCCGCGAAGCCGTGGCTGGTCGCGAGGCCCCAGACCATGCGGCTCGCACTCGCGCCGCCGCCTTCGCTGTTGGTGACCCCGGCGACGCCGCGTGCGGCCTCTTCCGCGGCGAGCGCGGCGTCGCGCAATTCGGCGGGGGCGATGACGCCACCATCGTCCAGATCGAGCAGCGGCGGCGCGCCGTGCATCAGGCGTTCGCGGGGGGCCAGCCCCGCCCAGCGATCCTCCGGAGCTTCCCGCGCCATCGCGACCGCGCGGTCGACCAATGCGTCGAGCGCGTCGTTCGACAGATCGGAGGTCGATACGCTAGCAGTGCGGTTACCGACGAACACGCGCAGCCCCAGCTCGGCGCTTTCCGACCGCCCGATATCCTCGAGCGCGCCGAGCCGGACCGACACATCGAGCGAGGCGTCGGCGGCGAAGACCGCATCGGCGGCATCAGCACCGCTGCGGGTGGCACGGGCAACGATATCGGCGGCGCGATCACGCGCCTGATCAGGATTAAGCATCGCCGCGATTTAGGGCGCGCGCGCCGGGGATGCTAGAGCGCGCTGACTTTACCTGAAGCCGTTCGTGCTGAGCTTGTCGAAACACGGTGAGACTCACCGACCTTCGACCCGGTCCCATGAAAGTACTACTTTCATGGGAACCCGTCAGGCGCAGGGCGAACGGTTCTAAACTGACCGATTCAACCGCATCATATTCTTGCGGTCACGATCGTAGGCGGGCGGCGATCGGAATCCGCGCCGAAGACGCCCGTCTTACCGTTCGTTGCGGTGATTTTTGGCCGGGGGTGGCGGCGGTGGTGCAACCGAAATGTCCGCCTGGACCTTTTCAAGCAACGCATCGGTCAGCTGCCCACCGGTCAGCGGCTGGAATTCGCGCAAGCTCTTGCCCTCGAACTTCGCCAGGTTTTCGTCGGCGGTGAGCCCCGGCAGGTCGCGATCGAGCACTGCTTTGATTGTCGGATTCGCGATCAGCGAGGCGATGGGAATATCGAGCCATGATGGCGACGTCGGGCTTGCCACGAATTTCGCTGGTTTAGGAGACGGCGATGGCGGGGCTGCGGGCTCGTCGGCCGCGGGCGGCGCGGCAGCCGTATCGTCGGCTGTCGTCGTGGCATCGCCCGGCGGCGGGGCGACCGAATCGAGCGTGAATGCCGCCGCGGCGTCCTTCGCGGATCGCTGGCTATCGGTGGGCTGTTGCGGCGCGCTCGTGACGATTGCGAGAATCAGGAACACGGACATGGGCGGTACTCGCGCTGATGAACGCGGCGAGCCTTACCGCTATTCGTCGGCACTCACCAGAGCGCCACCGGTCAGTTGACGCGGCCGAGCCCGGCGATGGTGCGATCGATCAGCCGCTTGTCGGCGTCCGCGCCGTGGCGCTCGGCAATGATCGATGCGGCGGCGGTGGTCGCGGCCTCGGCGGTCCTGGCGCGCACCGCGACCAGCGCGGCGCGCTCGGCGGCGGCGATCTTATCCTCGGCCATCTTGCCGCGACGTTCGATCAGCGTGGCCGCATCGGTTTCGGCCTTGGCGAGCAAGGCACTGGCCTCCGCCTCGGCATGTGCGACGATCGCCTCGGCGTCGCCCGCGCTCGCCGCCTGGCGACGCTTGGCCTCGACGAGGAGTGCTTCGGCCTCGGCACGGATCTGCTTCGCTTCGTCGAGCTGGCGATGGGTATCCGCGATCCGCTGGTCGAGGATCTCGGCGACGCGCTTGGGTGCCTTCGCCACGAAGATCGCGAGCAGCAGGAAGATGGTGAGGCCCACATAGACCCACCCTTCCGCGCCAAGCCCGAGCAGCGTCGGGCCTTCGCCATGGGTACCGTCGGCCTGGGTCAACGCGACCGCATTGTCGTTGCCCGACGCGATCGGCCCCGCTGTCAGGATGAAGCTGCTGATGGCCATGCCCTATTCCTCAGCCCAGCGCCGTGCGCGCGGCGGTGGCGGTCTGCGACGGATCGGGACGCGTGCCCGTCAGCTTCTCGACGATATCGCCCGCGGCGTCCGCAGCGACACCCTCGATCTCGGCCATCGCATGCTGGCGTGCAGCGGCGATGTCGGCCTCCGCAGCCGCAGTGCGTACCGCAATCACCGCATTCGATTCGGCGAGCTTGGCTTCGAGCTGCTTCGCCGCCGACGCCTGCGCCGCGACGACGCGGGCGCGCGCATCGCCCTGCGCTGCGGCGACGCCTTCGTCATAGTCGGACGCCATCCGGTCCGCCTGCGCCTTGGCATTGGCGGCAGTGTCGAGATCGCCGGTCACCTGGGTTTCGCGCGCGTCGATCACCCGCCCGAGCTTGGGCAGGGTCGGACGAACGACCGCGAAGTACAGGATCGCGAAAAAGATCGCGAGCCAAAACAGCTGCGGTACGAAGTTGGCGATCTCGAACTGAGGCATCGGCTGGCGCCTGCTATCCCGGTCTTACGAGAAGGCGAGCGCGAGCGCGACGACCGCCGCGATCAGCCCGAGCGCCTCGGTCACCGCGAAGCCGAAGATCAGGCGGCCGCCCATCTTGGCGTCGGCCTCGGGGTTACGCAGCGCACCGTTGAGGTACATGCCGAAGATGTTGCCGACGCCGATCGCGGCGAGGCCCGCACCGATCGCGGCGAGCCCGGCGCCGATGACGCGATATGCCTGAGGATCCATGGTCTATTTCCCTTGTCTTGATTTAGTGGAGGTTGATGGCGTCGTTGAGATAGATCGAGGCGAGCAGCGCGAAGACATAGGCCTGCACCACCGCGATGAGGACTTCGAGTGCCGACAGCGCGACGTTCACCGCGAGCGGCAGTACCCCAAAGACATAAGGCAGCGCGCCGAACGACCCGAGCGCGACGACAAACGTGCCGAACACCTTGAGCAGCACGTGACCCGCGGTCATGTTCGCGAACAGCCGGATCGCCAGCGTGAACGGGCGGCTGAGGAACGACAGTAACTCGATCAGCGCGACGAACGCGGCGAGCAGGAAGAAGGTATCCTTGGGCCAGAACAGCGTAAAGAAATGCAGCCCGTGCTTCCAGAAGCCGACGACGCACACGATCCCGAACACCAGCACCGCCAGCCCCAACGTCACCGCGATATGGCTGGTGGGGGTGAAGGCGCCGATCCACGGCAGCAGCCCCAACAGGTTGCACGCCAGCACGAAGATGAAGACCGCGAACAGCAACGGCGCGAACGCGCGCCCCTCCGGCCCGACATTGTCGTCGAGCATCGTGGTGATGAAGTCGTAGACATACTCCACCGCCGCCTGCCAGCGCCCGGGGACGAGCTGCGGACGCGCGGTGCCGACATAGAGGAAGATCGCGATCGCAACGAGCGCGACCGCCATCCACGTCGACGAATTGGTGAACGACACGTCGTACCCGCCGGCGTTGATCGGCTTGTACACCTTGATCGCGAACTGTTCCATCGGGCCGGCCATAACGCTCGCCTTACTTCCTGCTGCCGGTGGAGGGATCGGCGTCGAACTGCGCGGTGGTCTGCATCGCGCGATAGACACCCGCGACGAAGCCGAGCACCAGCATCGCGATCATCGCCCAGGGCTTGGTGCCCAGTCCGGCATAATTGTCGATGCCCCAGCCGATCGCAGCCGAGACCAGGACCACGCCGACGAATTCGATTCCGACCGCCCAGCCGCGGCTTTCCGCGCGCGCCTCGGCCCGCGTCGCACCCGTATCATGCTCGGCCTGCGCGCGCGCGATGCGGGCGTCGAGGTCATCGGGTCCGTTGTGGCGGTCATCGGCCAACGCGAAAACATCCTGATAAAGAAACGCCGTCGGAAACGAGCCGACGACGCGAAGGGCTGCGAAGAGCGAGACCCTTCGATTGCGGCGCCCGTTTAGAAAAGGGGGCAAGCCAAGTCAACCGGTGCGTCCCGCCCCCCTACGGGGAGGGGCGCCGATCACCGCGGCATCACATCAGATGCAGCGCGAATCGCGCTCGGGGGCGGCGGCGGTGCGCGTCTTCCACGTGCCGTCGGGCGCCTTGTACTTTTCGCCCGGGTCGGTCTGCGCGATCAGGTTGCAGCCGCTGGTGAACGCCATCTGTTCGACCGTCGCGCCGCTCGACGATGCCTTTTGGGTATAGGCCGATTTGCGCTGGATGTTGATGTTGCTGACCAGCGCCTTGAGCGCGGGCGTGCCGCCGCCGACGACACCGAGATAGCCGTCGGGCTGTTCGCCGACCTCACCCGCCGACCGCGCCGCGGCATAGGCCGGATCGCGCTGCGCCAGCGCCGCGGTCGATACCGTTGCGATCGATAGGGCCGCGAGGGCCGTGAGCATCGTCTTCATCAAAAAATCCCCGGGTTCTGCTTGATCAACGACTTCGCATCGCCGTCGAGGCGATAGACCACTTCCTGGGTCACATTGATGTTCAGGTTGATCTCGATCGGCTTGTCGGGCGCGGTGACGTTGATGCAGCCGCTGGGGGCTACGGTCATCGCGAGCGCCAGGCCCGCCGTGATCGTCCGTCTCATCATCGGATAGGTCGTGATCCTTTGCTGGTTCGTCAATCCGGTTACGGTCATGGCACAATCCTGCTGTCGGGGGTCTGAACGGGGTTTGTCTTCTTCTGCTGCTGCTCGATCAGCTGCGGCAGGTTGCGTTCGATCAGCCGTTTGGGATCGTAGAACGATTGCGCCGAATCGAGCAGCCCGCGAAACGGCGCCTTGATCCGGATGTTGAAGACGAACGGCAGTTTCTGCAGGCGGCGGATGATGAAGTTGGTCTTCGCGCCTTCGCCCTGGCTGATCCCGGCGAAATGGACCTCGGTCACCATCTCGCCCGCGAGCGGCCCGTTCATCACGATGTCGAGGCTGCGATATTTCAGCGATTTGAGCGCCCCGAAGGCGAGGTTCGCCCAGAAGCCCAGGTCCTTCTGGCTGATATCGCCGACATAGCGAATCGACCCGCCGCCGTCGCGGACGGTCAGATGACCGTCGACGATATTGCCGCCCTTCTCGTCGAATACCATCGGCATCACGCCGTCGAAAATACCCGTCGCATCGAGATTCTTGAAATCGAACTGCTGGAGAAACTGGTCCGCCGCCATGCCCTTGACGCGGAACGTGAGATGCCGCGCGTTCGGCGCCGAAAAATCGAGCAGCGTCGGATCGAGCGTCAGCGTGCCCCCCGCGAACGGCCAGGTGCCGCTGTCGACGAGCACGCGGCTGCCCCGATAGGTTTGGTACACGATCCGCCCGTCGGTGACCGGGATGCCGGGGTTGATCGACGCGACCGTCGCGACCTGCCCCGACGCACTTTCGAGATTCAGCAGATCGGTGAACCGGATCGTTCCCTTCAGCCCCGTCACCGGACCGAACGCGGCGGCGAGATCGGTCGAATCGGTCGAGAAGGCGCCGGTGGAGGTGACACCGGCGGGCGACCAGACGATATGGCCGCTACCCGTCACCGTCCCGGCGACGTCGGCGATGACGCCGAAAGTGACCGGGGTCAGCAGGTCGGGCTGGAAATCCTTGGCGAAGGTGATCCCCGGCACCGCGAGGTCGGCATCGCCGCTGCCCCTGGCGAGATCGTGACGGATCGTGACGTCGGCGACCTTGACCTGCTGCGTCGGTTCGAACAGCGTGCCCGTCGCGGCGATTCGCCCGCCCACGAGCGACAGCGCGACGTCGTGCGCCGCCATCGGCTTGAAGCGGGGCGCATCGGCCTGCGCATCGCTGACGCCGAGCGCGCCGGTGAGCCGCAGCGCACCGTTGCGCAGCGTCCAGTTCCCTCCGGCGTCGGCAAGCAGCAGCGGGACGTTGGCGATCTGCCCGGAGCCGCCCGCGAAATTGCCGGTCACCGCGCCGCCCGCCAGCCTGCCTGTGATCGTAACGAAATCGAGCCGGGTCACGCGATCGGGGCTGCCGATCCGGGTCGCGACCCCCGACAATGTGAAGCCGCGCTGGCCGATCGTCACCCCAGCGCCGCGCGCCGCGAGCGTGACCGGGGTCGTGCCGAGCCGCCCCGTCAGGTGCGCAGCGGCGATCCGCGCGCCGCCATCGACACCGCCGCCCGCGATGCGGACGAGCGCGCCGCCGGTCGGGCATAGCGTCAGCCCCCCGGGATCCAGCGTCAGCCCCGCGATCGACAAGTGCCGAAACGATACCGGCGCGCAGGCAGGATCGACGACGAGCACGCCGCGCCCGTTCCAGCGCGCGTCGATCGGCACCGACAGCGCATCGACGCTGCCCGTGCCGAGCGGCCCCGACAGCGTCGCGCGAGTCGTGATCCGCGTTGCCCCGCCCGGGGTCGCGGTGAAATCGACCGCGGCGAGCGCCAGTCGCGCAGCCCCCGCGGCATAGGGCGCAATGATCGCGCGACCAGTCACTGGCGCGCCCGCCCGCGGCTGGCGCAGCGCGACCCGCGCGTCGGGCAAGCCGCCGCCCGACAGCGCGAGGTCGGTGTCGATCCGCACCCCGCCGTTGGGCCAGCCGTAGGCGATGCCGCTTGCCCCCGACGCCGCGACAACCGCGCCGCTCGCCGACGTGAGCGACAAGGCCGACACCCGCGCCGCGCCGCGCTGACCCGCGAGATGCACCGCGATCGTGCCGTGCCCCGACACATCGCGCGCCGCTGCGGTCATCGCGCCGCGGAGCTTGGTGGCGAGTGGCGCGATCGGTGTCCCTGCGCCGACATTGAGGCTCGTGAGTATGGCGAGCATCGTCGGGGCGATCGCGGCATGCTCGACCCCGACGCGCCCCTCAAACCCGCTCGCGTCGCCGACCTCATACGCGCCGTCGAGCGCCACGCGCTGTGCGGTGCCGCGCGGCGTCCGCACCTTGGCAGCTGCGATATCGAGCGTCCCGTTGGTCTTGGCGGCGGTCCCCGCGAACGCAACCGTTCCGCGCACCGCCGCCGCCGAGATCCCCGCGCCACCCGCCACGCCGGTGACGAGGTCGACGTTCCCGCGCCAGCGATCGAGCGCGGGGGAGAGTGTCGCGTCGACATTCGCCGCGAGCGCGCGGACGGTCGCCGCGGTGCATGAGACTTGCGCCGCGCGGACCGGGCCGACGAGGTGCGGCGATTCGCGGGTGATCGTCACCGCTACTGCCGCGCGCGGTTGCTCCACCGCGCACCCGCCGGGGGTCAGCCGGTTCGCCACCGCGGCGAGTTGCCCCGAAAACCCGTCGTCGAGCCGCCCCGATCCGCTGAGTTTGAGCCCGACCACGCCGGCGGGCGTCGCGAGCCGCATCCGCGCATCATCGACCGCGACGTCGAGCTTGGGGAGTGCGAAGGGTTTGCCCGAGGGCGGCGGCAACAGCTTGTCGATCGCGCCGAGTGACAGCTTGCCGTCGACCAGCGTACCGCGCAACCGGACATGCCCCGCGCGGACGCCGGTGACCGACGCACCCGACAGGCCGACGCTGGTACGCGTCTCGACCCAGTCGGCGACGAGATCGGGATGCGCGGGATCGCCGATGACGACATGCGTCAGCCGTTGGCGACCGAACCCCAGATTCGCGATCCCGTAGCGCGCGGGCACGCCCTTTGCCGCCAACGTCCGGGCGATGACGCCGCTCGCGATCGGCTTGCGCGCGAGCCACAGCGCGGCGAGTGCGACCAGCAGCACCAGCGCGACGCCCGACGCAATGCGCGCGCCGCGGCCCAACCCGCGCCCCAACCCGCGCCCCAACCCGCGCCGGGGCCTACGGCGCGGCGGTGCCTCGTCATCATCATCGACACCATACGCCACCATCATCCGACCATAGGCACGGCGCTCGCCCGCGCGCAATTGCGCGCGTCGATCGGCGCGCCTAGCCTCGGCCCGCCATGGCCGATGCCCCGCCCCCCGACGACACCGCCGGCCACCGCGCACGGCTGCGCCAGCGGTTGCTCGACGGCGGTGGCGACGCGCTGCAGGATTACGAACTCGTCGAATATCTCCTCGCGCTCGCGATCCCGCGCCGCGATACCAAGCCGCTGGCGAAGGCGTTGCTGCGCGAATTCGGCGGGATCGGTGGGGTGCTGACCGCCGATGCGGACGCGCTCGCACGCGTCAAGGGCATGGGCGACACCTCGATCGCGGCGATCAAGATCGCGCATGCCGCCGCGATCCGGCTGCTGAAGGCGGAGACGCAGGACAAGCCCGTCCTCGCCAACTGGCAGGCGCTGCTCGATTACCTCCGCGCCGATATGGCGCACCACGGCATCGAGCGGTTTCGCGTCCTCCATCTCAATACCTAAATGCCGTCCCGTTCAACGCGACGGACGGAAATATCCATTGTTGTTCAGTGACTTAGATTACGTTGAACATACCAAATCGCGATGAATGGATTTCGGGCGCAATTTCCTGAAAGTAGAGTACGCCAAATAGCGACGATCTGCTTTAGGCAGCCGTCCAATATCGTTAAACCACGAGGTCGCCCATAGCTTGTAGCAAGCGACATCGCTCCCCATGTCGCAACCGTTAATAACAGGGGTCTGGAATGGCGAGCAAATTCAAAAAGGGTGATGTGGTTCAGGTTGTTTCTGGTGGTCCGCCAATGACCATCGATGCTGTCCCCGGTGGCAAAGGGCATTATCAGCAAAAACCAGACGAATACTGGTGCCGCTGGTTCAAAGGCGCCTCGCCGGATCACGGCTCGTTTGGCGAACATATGCTAATCGCTTATGCGCCCCCGGCAAAATGACACTCGATCAGGCTGCTAAGTGGATGCTGGCGGAGTTTGAAGCGAAGCGGTTTCTCTATCAAGAAGAGGCCGCTTCGCATCTGCTTCACCTACACGACACCGCCCTCGCCTACTATGATGCTAATGGAAACGTCTGCGTCGGAAAGGCGGTGCTGGCCAGCTTCAATAAGCTGACGCCGAACGCAGTTTACGAGCGCGCGCAGAAGTTCTGGCGCGACCGATTACCCTCGGATCAGCCGGGCCGCCAGCAGTAAAGGCTACTAAACCGCCGAACCGCGATATTTTTCGCAGTTAGCACAACCTGTTTGCGGCTGAACACCCGCAACCGGCTGATCCGCGACGAGGTGATGAGCGAGGGATCGATCGACCAGGCCGCGGTCCATGTCCGCGAGGTGATCCGCCGCGCGATCGACCTCGGCTCGGCGGCGATCATCCTGGTCCACAACCACCCCTCGGGCGACCCGTCCCCCAGCCGCGCCGACATCGAGATCACGCGCGCGATCGCGGAGGCAGGCAAGCGGCTCGGCGTCGCGGTCCACGATCATGTCATTATGGGGTCGAGCGGCCATGTCAGTTTGAAGGCACAGGGGTTGATGTGACCTGTAACTCCTCCCCCGCCAGGGGGAGGATTTGTTCGAAGGCTACCCCCCTGCTAGGCGACCACCAACTCCCGCCAGCACCGAAGGCCCGCGCATGATCCCCCGCTATTCCCGCCCCGCAATGACCGCGATCTGGACCCCGGAGGCGCGGTTCCGGATCTGGTTCGAGATCGAGGCGCACGCCACCGACGCGCTCGCCGAACTCGGCGTCGTGCCGAAGGACGCCGCCGCAGCGATCTGGGAACGCGGCGCGTTCGAGGTCGACCGGATCGACGCAATCGAGCGCGAAACCAAGCACGACGTCATCGCGTTCCTGACCAATGTCGCCGAACATGTCGGTCCCGAAGCGCGGTTCATGCATCAGGGGATGACGTCGAGCGACGTGCTCGACACCTGCCTCTCGGTCCAATTGGCGCGCGCGTCGGATATCCTCCTCGCCGATCTCGACGCGCTGCTGGCGGTGCTCGAGCGCCGGGCGCGCGAACACAAGCTCACCCCCACGATCGGGCGCAGCCACGGCATCCACGCCGAACCCGTCACCTTCGGGTTGAAGCTCGCGCAGGCGCATGCCGAATTCGCGCGCAACCGCGCCCGGTTGGTGGCGGCGCGCACGGACATCGCGACCTGCGCGATCTCGGGCGCGGTCGGCACCTTCGCCAACATCGACCCGTTCGTGGAGCAGTATGTCGCCGACAAGCTCGGCCTTGCCGTCGAACCCGTCTCGACCCAGGTCATCCCGCGCGATCGCCACGCGCTGTATTTCGCCACCCTGGGCGTCATCGCCAGCTCGGTCGAACGCCTCGCGACCGAGATTCGCCACCTCCAGCGGACCGAGGTGCTCGAGGCCGAGGAATATTTCGCCCCGGGGCAGAAGGGAAGCTCGGCGATGCCGCACAAGCGCAACCCGGTGCTCACCGAAAACCTCACCGGGCTCGCGCGGATGGTGCGCGGCTATGTCACTCCCGCGCTCGAAAATGTCGCGCTGTGGCACGAACGCGACATCAGCCACTCCTCGGTCGAACGCTATATCGGCCCCGACGCAACGATCACGCTCGATTTCGCGCTCGCGCGGCTGACCGGGGTGATCGACAAATTGCTCGTCTATCCCGAACGGATGGCCAAGAACCTCAACAAGATGGGGGGCCTCGTCCATTCGCAGCGCGTCCTGCTCGCGCTGACCCAGGCCGGGGTCAGCCGCGAGGACGCGTACCGGCTGGTGCAGCGCAACGCGATGAAGGTATGGGACAGCGACGGCGCGCTGTCGCTGATGGAATTGCTCAAAGCCGACCCCGACGTCACCGCCGCGCTCTCGCTGGAAGAGATCGAGGACAAGTTCGACCTCGGCTATCATCTGAAGCACGTCGACACGATTTTCGCGCGGGTCTTCGGCGCGGCGTGATGTGACCTAAAAGCCACAACATTGACGACCTTTATACGGAATCGCTGTTTTGCGCGGTCCTCTACAAGCGTGTTCCGGCGAGGGCGGCGCGAACGAGCGAGGGCGGGGCGAGCGAGCATGGTGGCGACATTACGCCCCGTCGCCCGTGTAGGACAGCGCACGCCATCCGCGCCCGATTGCGTCGGGTGCACTCAGCGATGCGCGAAACAATGTTGCGCAAAACTGTAACAATCACCAAATCTCGCTCGCCGGTTATGTCACCGGCATCGGAGACTCCCCATGCGCATGTTCGAAACCGTGACCAGCACCATGCTGGCAATCGCGGCCCAGGCGTTGGTGGTCGGGGTGATCGTTACCACCCTCTGACCCATCGGCCCGCCCGCCCCTCTCACGAGGGGCGTGGCTAGGGCTGGGCCTGAGACGGTCATCAGTCGATATGGCGGTCGATTTCCGGACAGCAGACATTGATACTGTGACGTGGTAGCCGGAGTGATGGCTTGGTTCGTAACGTTCTCGACGCAAGGCTTGTATTTTCCGGCCTTTATGATCGCGTTTGGTTCGCTGGTCGTTTTGCGAGCATCCTCGACAAAAAAACTTACCTCAGATCAGATAAATGATGCACCCGCCTGGATGCGTGGACTGGCTCGGCTAAACAGCGAAAGGTCGCAGCGAGTTGGCGGCTGGTCAATTATTAGCTTCGCCGTCTTGATTGCCGTGCTGCGGATCATGCGGAGTCGGTAGCGACGCTGTCGAAACCGTGACCAGCACCACGCTGGCAATCGCGGCCCAGGCGTTGGTGGTCGGGGTGATCGTTACCACCCTCTGACCCATCGGCCCGCCCGCCCCCCTTTCCCATTGGGCAAGGAGGGCGCGGCCAGGGTGTCGTTGCCCCCTAAAGTCCTGACAGAGCCTCGCAGGTTTTCGCGATGAACTCGCGGGGTGATCGGTAGCGCAAAGCGTGGTGCGGATGCACGTCGTTATAATGAGCGAACCAGCCGGGCAGCTGCTCGATGACGGTCTTGGCATCCGGTCTTGGGTTCACGCGGACGTAATCGCGCTTCAGCGTGCGGACGAACGCCTCCGCCATGCCGTTCGACTGCGGGCTGCTGACCGCGTGGTGCGCGGGATCAGCCCGATGTCGCGGGCGAACGCGCGGGTATCGCGTGCGGTGTAACAGCTCCCGTTATCGGTGAGCCACTCGATCGGCTCGGGCACGCGGTTCACCTGTCCGTAGCGGTGCTCGACGGTGGCAACCATCAGGTCCCGGACATCCTCCGCAGTAATGCCGCCCGTCGTTGCGACATGCCCCATTGCCTCCCGATCGCAGCAGTCGAGCGCAAACGCGACGCGGACCTTCTCGCCATTGTCGCAAGCGATCTCCAGCCCATCAGAGCACCAGCGCGTGTTACGCTGATCGACGGCGACGCGGCCGTCATGGCGGCGTTCCTCGCGACGTTCGCCGTCGCGCTGGAGCAGCAACCCGTGCACCTTCATGACCCGGTAGACGCGCTTGGGGTTGGGGCTTGCGCGCCCGGTCGTCTCGGCCTGACGGCGCAGCAGGGCGTGGACGCGACGATAGCCGTAGGTGGGAAGATCGGCGACGAGCGCGCGGATATCGGCGACCAGATCGGCATCGGGCAGCGGTGGTCGTCCCCGCGGTCGCGGCGGTGGTCGATTACGCACCGCGGACAGATGCGGGCGAGCAAGGCCAAGCGCCTCAGAAACCGCGCTCACAGACCATCCCCGGGCAACGAGGTCGAGCGCAACAACAGTTTATGGGATGGCCCGCCCCTCATCATCTGGCGCAATCTGGCGTTGGATTAAAAGGAGAGGACCGATGACGACGAAGACGCCGATTGCCACGCTCGGGATCGACCTAGGCAAGAACAGCTGTAGCTTGGCAGGAATGGATGCGAGCGGAACCGTGGTGTTGCGCCGACGAATGACGCGGGAGGGACTGATCAAGTTCTCCGCCGCGCTGCCGGCTTGCGTCGTGGCGATGGAGGCGTGCTGCGGTGCTCATTATCTCGGGCGCACGTTCGAAGGGCAAGGCCACACGGTGCGG
>NZ_RCZK01000009.1 GCF_006438955.1 Sphingomonas oligophenolica
GCGCGATCTCAGACGCCTGATCCGCCGGCGACGTCATCACAGATACTGGCGGCTTCGCCGCCCGGCCTGTTGGCGGAGCGCTGCCCTCCTGCTGCTTACGCTGCCAGCGACGCAGCATCGTGGGCATGATTCCCAGCTCAGCTGCCACCTCGGTCTGCATCCGACCGCTCGTCTCCCACAGCGCGACCGCCTCGCGCCTGAACTCGTCCGTAAACCGACGCTTCGTCGTCATCGCCATCGTACACCTCCTGGCTCCGCAGAGCCTATCATCGGTGTCCGTCAAACCGAGGGAAGATCACATGCCGATTCCGCCGAACTCGCGTTCGAGCAGCTGACGTTGCTCGTGAAGGAAAGCGAAGGCGGCTCCGACCTGTCGCGCGACGACATACGCGCGCTCCTCAAGATGCTCGTCGATGTCGTGGTGCAGACGAAGAAGACCGACGGCGATTTTCGCGTGACGGAGATCTATTATGATCCTGCGGCCAGGCATGCCGCCTGACGGCGGCGCGGCACGATTGTTCATCGGTGTCCCGCTGGGGCTGCTGATCGCGCTCGCCAGCGCCAGCATGATCGGCTGGCTGATCCTCGGCCTGCCCGTCGCCGCTTATGACCCGCTCAAAATGCCTGCGTTCGTCTGGTATTATCGCGGCGATCCCCAGGTCGTCCGAGCGATGGCGGGCGGGACGATCGCCAGCCTCACGCTGCTGGTGGGACTGGTCTATGCGCTATGGGCGCGCAGTGCGCCATTGCACGGGGCCGCGCGCTTCGCCATTTCCAGCGCTCAAACCTCCCGCAAAACCATCCGGCCCTTCGCGAAACATTCGTAGCAGGGCCTTTTCCTGCCGTTCGTTGATTTCGCCGCGCAAGCGATCGAGCAGCCGCGTCTTGTCGATCAGGAAGTGGATGCGGGTTATCGTCCGCGCCTGCGCCTCGATGACAATATCGGAAAACCACTTCAGCCAGGCATTGATGTCGTTGCTCTGGCTGCCAAGCTGAAGCGCGGCGTAGTAGGCCTTGCGGTGGCGATGGATCGTTTCCGCCAGTGCCGTCAGCGTCGGGGCCGCGAGGTTTTGGGCCAATGCCTTTTCTGCAATCGCGCGACCGATTCGTCCATTGCCGTCTTCAAAGGGATGGATGCCCTCGAACCACAAGTGCGAAATGGCGGCACGGGTGATCGCGGGCAGCGGGTTCGGTGACGACGGCGCGCTGTCGTTGAACCACGCGATGAAACGGGACATTTCCATAGGGACGGCATCTGACGGCGGTGCCTCGAAATGCACACGCGGCGCATGGAGTGCGCCCGAAACGATCTGCATTGCATCTTCGTGCGTTCGGTAGCGCCCCACAACAGCAATGTCGCGACGCCCGTTCATCAGCATGGCATGCCAATCAAATAGGGTCTGATCATCGAGCGGCGCTGCATGGTTGCGATAAACATCGGCCATGAGTTCGGCGGCCCCGGCCTCCGCCGCGCTGGCGCGGCGCTGGTCGGTGGCAAAGCCCAGGTGACGTGCGAGCGACGACTGAACGCTGGCGCGGTCGAGGATCTCGCCCTCGATCGCTGAGCTATCGACAATTTCCTGCGAGATCAGTTCGATGGTCAGGCCATCGCGCTCATTGGCGTCCAAGTGGTGGAGCGCGCCAATGACGACGCCAGAGCCTTTCAGGAATTGTTCTTCTGACGCGCGGATGCGATCCGCGTCGAAGCGGAAAGCAGGCCAGTCGGGAAATTGCCAATTCCAGCGCATGATCGATAGGGTGCCTTTCTATCAATCACGATACAGCCCAATTAGGATTGATAAAGCGATAGCCAACCAATCACCAAAGGCACATTGTCGCTTCGCGGGGTCAATTTGTGGCGATGGCGGCATCCCGGATGGGATGCCAAGTGCCAACATGACAATGCCGTTCGATTGTCATTTCGCGCAGCGGAGCGCGGGCCGTGCGAGCCCAGGCGATCCGCTGATGCAGGCTCCTGTCCCCCGTGCGGTGGAATTTTCAGAGCCTGCTATTTTGGATGGTGCGGGCGGTGGGAATCGAACCCACACTCCTTGCGGAACGGGATTTTGAATCCCGCGCGTCTACCAATTCCACCACGCCCGCGTCGCGACACGCCTATAGCGTCGTCATCAAAGGGCGCAACGGCAAACGCAAACATTGCATCTCATTTCACTGGTTTCGCAGCCTTCTTTCGAGCGGAAACCGGCATCGGGCGCGCCTTACGAACATTGACAGCCGAAGCGTCAATGTTGTTCTTCAAATGGCGCCCATAGTATTTCTCAATCATTTCAACACTGGTGCGGCAGTTCTTGGCGACCTGGTAAATATCCGCGCCTTCGAGCAGCCGAAGGCAGATATAGGTGTGCCGAAGGCTGTAGCAGGTGCGGATGTGGCCATCTCGGTCGAACTTCAGATTCAGCTCGTCGAGGACAGTGTTCATCAACTCGCGCGGCGATTTCCCGAAAACACGGTCGGTCGGTTTGAGCTGCTTGCGCTTGCGGACCCGCTCGAACGGCAGGATCGCGCCGGGCATCGATTTGCAGAAACCGACGCCACGCTTGCCGCGCACCTCGATTTCCAGGATGCGCTCGCCGGTCGATTCGCCGTCGACGATCTTGACGTCGCGCAGCTCAAGCCGCGAAGCCTCATCGGGGCGCAGCCCGGTGTTTCCCATGAACAGGACGTAATCGTAGAAGGTTTCGCAGACTTCGCGCCAGCGCGGCTTGGGCGGGTTCTTCGCTCGCCCGCGCGTCGCCTCATAGAGCATCTTGTATTCCTCCGGGGAGAACCAAGCGCGATGCTCCAGCTTGCCGGAGGTCTTATAGGGTGCCGACATATCCGGGATCGCCGGTATCCAGCCCTTGCGGTTTGCCGTCTTCAAAACCTGACGGAGCGTGACGATTTCGTGATGCAGCGTTGCACGGGCGGGCCTTTTCGGCTTGCCGGTCTTGGCATCGACCCGCGATGACTGGCGGTGAAGCCGGTATTCCTGAACCTTGCCCGCGTTAATGTCCGCGAGAGCCGTCTCGCCGAAGAACGGCAAGAGGTGGACACGGATGATGTCGGACTTCGATTTCACATACCCAACGTTGCGTTCGCCAAGGGTGATGACCTCGAACTCATTGGTGAAAGCGGTTGCGGCATCCTCAAAACTGGGACCAGTTGGCGTTCGGGGCCGCCCGCTTTTGATCGACCGCTCGATCTGCGCGTCGGGGTCGGCGATCTGCGGTTGTACGGGACCGCCTGCCAAGCGGACGCCAGCGCGTCGGCGTTGGCGGTCTTCGACGCACCGCTCCATATACCAGTCACGGGCAAAATCCTTGGCGGCGGCCAGGCTTACTTCCTTGGTGGTCTGCCGTTGATTGCGGCTGCCGAGATAGGTTGCGCATTGCCAGAAGCGGCTGCCCTCACGCCGGTAAACGTGGAGCGCTCCATCCATCAACAAATGGCTTTCTACCGGCATTGTGAAAACTCCAAAATGTGTAAGACTTGTGTAAGTCTTTTTCGGAGTCTCGACCCTACCTAAACCATTGGTTTTACGCTGTTTTTGCCTTCATTTCTTAGGCATAACCCAATTTTGAGTCCGGCGCGTCTACCAATTCCACCACGCCCGCATGCCGACCCGTGCACCTTGGCGGTCATCGATCGGCGAGGCGAAAGCCTATAGGCAAGCCGATCGGTCTTTTCTAGATCCGATTTACGGCGAGGATGGGACCTTGTGCGGGCGCACCAACATTTCGGTCAACGACGACACGAATGGCACACTGCACCGCTTTCACTCTCTGAAGACGAAGCCTGAACTCAAGCTGCGGTCTCGATTGGGCCGCGCAAGGCGTAACTTCTCATTCCCACTCGATCGTACCCGGCGGCTTCGACGTGTAATCATAGGTCACGCGGTTGATGCCGCGGACCTCGTTGACGATCCGGGTCGCGACCCGGGGCAGAAAATCGCCGGGGAAGGAGAAGGCCTCCGCGGTCATGCCATCGGTCGAGGTCACCGCGCGCAGCGCCAGGACATAGTCGTAGGTGCGCCCGTCGCCCATCACGCCGACGCTGCGCACCGGCAGCAGCACCGCAAACGCCTGCCAGATCGCATCGTAGAGCCCCGCGGCGCGGATTTCCTCGAGGTAGATCGCGTCCGCCTTGCGCAGGATGTCGCAGCGCCCCTTGGTGACCTCCCCAGGGATGCGGATCGCCAGCCCCGGTCCGGGGAATGGGTGGCGCCCGACGAACACGTCGGGCAGTCCCAGTTCGCGCCCCAGATCGCGGACCTCGTCCTTGAACAATTCGCGCAACGGTTCGACCAGCTTCATGTCCATCCGGTCGGGCAGCCCGCCGACATTGTGGTGGCTCTTGATCGTCACCGATGGCCCGCCGGTGAAGCTGACGCTTTCGATGACGTCGGGATAGAGCGTCCCCTGCGCGAGGAAATCGGCGCCGCCGATCTTTTTCGCCTCCGCCTCGAATACGTCGATAAAGGTCTTGCCGATGAACTTGCGCTTGGCCTCGGGATCAGTGATCCCCGCCAGGCCGTTCATGAACAGCGTTTCCGCCTCCACATGGACGAGCGGGATGTTGTAATGGCCGCGGAACAGGCTGACGACCTGTTCGGCCTCGCCCGCGCGGAGCAGCCCGTGATCGACGAAGACGCAGGTCAGTTGATGCCCGATCGCTTCGTGGATCAGCAGCGCCGCGACCGATGAATCGACCCCGCCCGACAGCCCGCAGATGACGCGGCTGGTGCCGACCTGGGCGCGGATTTCCGCGATCTTGGTCGCGCGGAATTCGGCCATCGTCCAGTCGCCCGCCAGCCCGCAGACGTGGCGCGCGAAATTGCCGATCAGCTTGCCGCCATCGGGGGTGTGGACCACCTCCGGGTGGAACTGCATTGCGTAGATCCGTCGCTCGTCATCGGCGATCACCGCGTGAGGCGCGCCGGGGGAAAAGGCCACGGGGCGAAAGCCGGGCGCGAGGCGGGTGACCCGATCGCCGTGGCTCATCCACACCTGGTGGCGCTCGCCCTCGCTCCACAGCGCGTCGAACAGCGCGCAGCGATCCGCGATCTCGATGAAGGCGCTGCCGAATTCGCCCGAATGGCCGAGCTCCACGGTGCCGCCGAGCTGGTGCATCAGCGCCTGCTGGCCGTAGCAGATGCCCAGGATCGGCAGGCCGCTGGCGAGGATCGAGTCGGGAATCCGCGGGCTATCCGCCTCGAGCACCGATGCCGGGCCGCCCGACAGGATGATGCCCTTGGGTCGCATCCGTTCAAACGCCTCGACCGCGGACTGGAACGGCGCGATCTCGCTATAGACCCCCGCCTCGCGGACGCGGCGCGCGATGAGCTGGGTGACCTGGCTGCCGAAATCGACGATGAGAATGCTGTCGGGATGCTCCATCGACGCCGTGTAGCGAGCGATGGCGGACAACGAAAGGGGCCGCGCCCATCGCTGGACGCAGCCCCCGGAATTTCAGGCGATGCAGCGGTTATGCCGCCTCGTCGTAACCCTCGTCGGTCATCACCGGACCCGAATCCTGGCCCTTGGCGGACACGTCGCGGTCGACGAATTCGATGATTGCCATCGGCGAGGCATCCGACAGCCGCGGCCCGATCTTGATGACGCGGGTATAGCCGCCGTTACGGTCGGCGTAGCGCGCCGCAATCACGTCGAACAGCTTGAGCAGCTGGGTGTCGTCGAGCAGCCGCGCATGCGCCAGGCGGCGGTTCGAGAGACCACCCTTCTTGGCCAGCGTGATCAGCCGTTCGATATAGGGACGCAGTTCCTTCGCCTTGGCGACGGTCGTCGTGATCTGTTCATGCTTGATGAGCGCGGCGCTCATGTTGCGGAACAGAGCAATGCGGTGGGCCGAGGTCCGCTGAAGCTTACGGCCGCCTACGCGATGGCGCATGATTAATTCCTTCGTTCGTATAGCAGCCGTGCGAGGTACTGCCAGCCAGGCGGTGCGATACGGGCCACCGCCCAAAACCCGTCAAAGGTAACAAAGGTAACGCAACGCCAGGGTCGAAAATGCGACCAACCGAGTGCCTCAGCCCATGATTTCCTGTTCGAGCTTCTTGGCCATTTCCTCGATATTCTCGGGCGGCCAGCCGGGGATGTCCATGCCCAACCGCAGCCCCATTGAGGACAGCACTTCCTTGATCTCGTTCAGCGACTTCCGCCCGAAATTCGGCGTTCGCAGCATCTCCGCCTCGGTCTTGCCGACCAGATCACCGATGTAGATGATGTTGTCGTTCTTGAGGCAGTTGGCCGACCGGACCGACAGTTCGAGCTCGTCGACCTTCTTGAGCAGGTAACGATTGATCTGCTGGGTATCGCCGCTGACGTCGCCATCCGCAGGCGCGGCGGCGTGGCCGATCGGGGCCGCCGACCGCGGCACCGCCGAATCGTCGAAGTGAACGAACAGCGCGAGCTGGTCCTGAAGGATGCGCCCGGCATAGCCAACCGCGTCTTCGGGAGTGATCGTGCCGTCGGTTTCGATCGTCAGCGTCAACTTGTCGTAATCGAGGTCCTGCCCGACACGTGTGGGATCGACCTTGTAGCTGACCTGGCGGACCGGCGAATACAGCGCGTCGACCGGGATCAGCCCGATCGGGGCGTCTGCCGGACGGTTGGCGACCGCGGGAACATAGCCCTTCCCCACGTCGGCGGTCAGCTCCATGTTGAGCGTCGCGCCTTCGTCGAGATGGCAGATCAGCAGATCGGGGTTCATGATCTCGATGTCGCCCGACACCGCGATGTCGCCTGCCTTGACGTCGGCAGGGCCGGTCGCGGACAGCTGGAGACGCTTGGGGCCTTCGCCCTGCATCCGAATCGCGATCTGCTTCACGTTCAGGACGATGTCGGTGACGTCCTCACGGACGCCGGCCAGCGAAGAAAACTCGTGAAGCACGTTCTCGATCTTGATCGAGGTGACCGCGGCGCCCTGGAGCGACGACAGCAGCACGCGACGCAGCGCATTGCCGAGCGTCAGGCCGAAGCCACGCTCGAGCGGCTCGGCGACGAAGGTCGCCTTGCGCTTGCCATCGCCACCCGATTTCTTTTCGAGGCCGCTGGGCTTCTTCAGTTCCTGCCAGTTCTTTGCATTGACAGACACGTGTGTCCCCTAGGATTTTGGGCCGGAACGGGGGCTGTTCCAGCCGGGAAAGGAACGCGACCGCTCGTCAGCAGCCACGGTAGACTCGAACCGCTGGCAGTTAGACCCGGCGGCGCTTCGACGGCCGCACGCCATTGTGCGGGATCGAGGTAACGTCGCGGATCGAGGTGATCTGGAACCCGACCGCCTGAAGCGCACGGAGCGCCGATTCGCGGCCCGAACCGGGGCCCTTAACCTCGACTTCGAGCGTCCGGACGCCGTGTTCGGCGGCCTTCTTGCCCGCGTCTTCGGCGGCGACCTGGGCCGCGTAAGGGGTCGACTTGCGCGAGCCCTTGAAGCCCATGTTGCCAGCCGACGACCACGAAATCGCGTTGCCCTGGGCATCGGTGATCGTGATCATGGTGTTGTTGAAGCTGGCGTTCACATGCGCGACGCCAGAGGTGATGTTCTTACGTTCACGGCGCTTAATGCGCTGCGGTTCACGTGCCATTGGAAATCCTGACCTTCGAATACTGAGACCGGGAGGCTGTCGGTTTCATGCCTGCCTCCGGCGGAGAAGAAGTGATATTCGTACCCCGTACGAATGCCTTACTTCTTCTTGCCCGCGATCGGCTTCGCCTTGCCCTTGCGAGTACGCGCGTTGGTATGCGTGCGCTGGCCGCGAACCGGCAGGCCACGACGATGGCGCAGACCGCGGTAGCAGGCGAGATCCATCAAACGCTTGATGTTCATCGACACCTCGCGGCGAAGGTCACCCTCCACCTTGTGGTCCGCATCGATCGTTTCGCGAATCTGCAGAACTTCCTGGTCGGTCAGATCCTGGACCCGACGCTCGGGAGCAATGCCCAGCTTGGTCGTGATTTCCTTGGCCTTCGTGTTACCGATGCCGTGGATATAAGTCAGCGCGATTACCACGCGCTTGTTGGTCGGGATATTAACACCCGCGATACGTGCCATGAACTTTATTCTCCTAGCTCCACAGGGTCGGCATGGCCGCACGAAACCCCATCTCGTCGCACTGATCCGAATCGCCCATTCCCAAACGCAAGAACGCGGCGTGCGCAAGGCAGCGCCGCCGGGAACCGGTAACTCGGAATAACGGGGAGGTAGGCGCTCGGATGATGGGTGTCAAGCGGTGTGGCTGGACCCCCGGGCTGGCACGCGCCAACCCATGCCATGGTCGGCGCGTGCCAGCCTGCCCCGCCCGAACCGCGATCAGCTGTCCATGACCGCGTCGATCTCGGCGCCGACGACGTCGATATCCGCCATCCCGTCGATCCGCTTCACCAGTCCGCGCGCGTCGTAGATCGGCAGGATCGGCGCGGTCTTCTTGCGATATTCCTCCATCCGCGTGCGGACAGTGTCGGCATTGTCGTCGGGGCGGCGCTTGAACTCGGTCGATCCGCACACGTCGCACACGCCCGCCACCTTGGGCCGCTTGAAGCTGTCGTGATAGCCGGTGCCGCACTTGGCGCAGGTATAGCGTCCGACAATCCGTTCAATGAGTTGGGGCTCGTCGACCTCGAGTTCGATGACATGGTCGAGCGTGCGGCCGCGCTCGGACAGCAGCTGATCGAGCGATTCGACCTGCGCGGCGGTGCGCGGATAGCCGTCGAAAATCACCCCGGTGTCGGCGTCCAGCGTGTCGAGCTTCTCGCCGATGATCCCTGAGACGATCTCGTCAGAGACGAGCTCACCCGCCTCCATCACCGTCTTGGCGCGCAGGCCCACCGGCGATCCCGACTGCACCGCCGCGCGCAGCATGTCGCCGGTCGATAGCTGGACCATGCCGTGCTTGTCGACGAGCCGGCTTGCCTGGGTACCCTTGCCTGCGCCCGGGGGGCCCAAAAGAATGATATTCACGCGAACGCTCTCCCTCGTTCGTGGTCAATGCCCCCACCGGGGATCAGCGCAGGCGTCCGCCCTTCAGCTTCGCCTTCTTGATCAGGTCGCCATATTGATGCGCCAACAAATGCGACTGGATCTGCGTCACGGTGTCCATCGTTACGTTGACGACGATCAGCAGGCTAGTCCCCCCCAGGTAGAACGGGATCGACAACGCCGACACCAGCCATTCAGGGATCAGGCAGATCGCGGCGAGATACGCCGCGCCGATCACCGTGATCCGGGTCAACACGTAATCGAAATACGCTTCGGTATTCTTGCCCGGGCGGATGCCGGGGATGAACCCGCCATAGCGCTTCAAATTATCCGCGGTCTCCTCCGGATTGAAGACGACGGCGGTGTAGAAGAATGAGAAGAACACGATCCCCGCGCCGTACAGCAGCATGTACACCGGGCTGCCGTGCTGGAGATACTGGTTGAGGGTGATGATGATATCGCCCCATTTCGACTGGCCTGCGACCCGCTGCCCGGCAAACTGGCTGATCGTCAGCGGCATCAGCAGCAGCGACGAGGCGAAGATCGGCGGGATCACGCCCGCGGTGTTGATCTTCAGCGGCAGGTGGCTGCGATCGGCCTGCATCCCGCGCTGGGTCTGTCGTTTGGGATATTGGATCAGGATGCGCCGCTGTGCGCGCTCCATGAAGCAGATGAACAGGATCAGCACCGCGACCGCGACGACGATCCCGACCAGCTTGATCGGATCGAGGCTGCCGGATCGGCCGCCCTCCATCAGGTTGACGATCGTCGTCGGCAGATGCGCGACGATGCCCGCCATGATGATCAACGACACGCCGTTGCCGATCCCGCGGCTGGTGATCTGCTCACCGAGCCACATCAGGAACATCGTGCCCCCGATCAGCGAGATCACCGCGGCGATGCGGAACGCCATGCCCGGTTCGATCACCGCCTGCATGCCGTTGCTGGCGCCCAGCGCCTCGAGCCCCACCGCGATGAAATAACCCTGTACCGCGGTCAGCCCGACGGTGCCGTAGCGGGTATATTGGTTGAGCTTCTTGCGCCCGCTCTCGCCTTCCTTCTTGATCGCGGCGAGCGTCGGCGACAGCGAGGTCGCGAGCTGCACCACGATCGAGGCGGTAATGTATGGCATCACGCCGAGCGCGGTCAGCGACATCCGGCTGAGCGACCCGCCCGAGAAGGTGTTGAAGAAATCGAGCACGCCCCCGGTGGTGCGCTGCGACAGTTCGTTGAGCACGGTCGGGTCGATCCCGGGCAGCGGCACATAGCTCAGCAGCCGGAACACGATGAGCACGCCCACCGTGAACCACAGTCGCTTCTTGAGGTCGGTCGCCTTCGCGAATTTCGAAAGGCTGATGTTTTGCGCCATCTGGTCGGCTGCGGATGCCATCGGGGTCACATATCCTGAAACCGGGTGCCCGTGGAGGTAGTACTTCCACGAGGCCCTAACGAAGAACGGCGGGATGCGGTGTTACCCGCCCCGCCGCTCATATAGGCGCGCCAGCGCGCTTGTCTAACCGGCTCGCCGCATTGGCCCCCGCGGGGCGGGGGCCAACAACGTGGGTCAGTTCGCGAATGAGGCCTTGTGCGCCTTGCGCTCCTGGTATTTCACGCCCTTCTTGGCGGCAGCCTTGGCGGACGGTTCGATATATTCGATCATGTCGACCTTGCCGCCTGCCTTTTCGACCGCCTCGATCGCGCCCTTCGACGCGCCGTTGACGGTGAACGAGACGACCGTGGTCAGCGCGCCCTTGGCGAGCAGCCGAACGCCGTCCTTGCCACCGCGCGCCAGGCCAGCGGCCTTGAGCGCGGCGTGGTCGAGCGTCGCGGTCGCTTCGATCTTGCCGGCGTCGATCGCCTTCTGAATCGCACCCAGGTTCACTTCGGCGAAATCCTTGGCGAAGATGTTGTTGAAGCCGCGCTTCGGGAGCCGCATGTGGAGCGGCATCTGGCCGCCCTCGAACCCGGCGATGCTGACGCCTTCACGGCTCTTCTGGCCCTTCTGGCCCCGCCCGGCGGTCTTGCCCTTGCCCGAGCCGATGCCGCGTCCGACGCGCATCTTGTCCTTGCGGGCACCGTCGTTGTCCCGGATTTCATTGAGTTTCATGTCGTGCACTCGCTTTCGCTTTTGTCGCGCAAAACCTGATTGGCAGGATGCCGATCAGGTTGCAGTCCCAGCGAAGGCTGGGACCTGTTGCCGCAGACTATTCCCCTGCGGCATGAGACCCCAGCCTGCGCTGGGGTGACGATCGCGCTACTCCGCGACCGACACCATGTGCCGCACCTTGCGGATCATCCCGCGAACTTCAGGCGAATCCTGGAGTTCACGCGTCCGGTGCATCTTGTTGAGGCCGAGGCCGATCAGCGTTGCGCGCTGGCTCTTCTCGCGGCGGATCGGCGATCCAGTCTGCGTGACCGTGACCGTGCCGCCCACTGGCTTGTCCTGCTTCTTTGCCATCATTCTTACTCCGTGAGCGCCGCTGCATCAGCCTCGGCGGTCTGTGACCCACCGCGGCCGAGCAGATCGGCGATCTTCTTGCCGCGACGCTGCGCGACCGCCTTGGGCGACGTCTGGTCGCCCAGGGCTTCGAACGTGGCGCGGATCATGTTGTACGGGTTCGACGTGCCGACCGATTTGGTCACGACATCGGCCACACCGAGCGATTCGAAGATGGCGCGCATCGGGCCACCCGCGATGATCCCGGTCCCCTGCGGCGCAGCGCGCAGCGTCACGCGGCCGGCACCGAAATGACCGTTGGCATCGTGATGCAACGTGCGACCATCCTTGAGCGGAACGCGAACCATTGCCTTCTTGGCAGCGGCAGTCGCCTTCGAGATGGCTTCGGGCACTTCGCGCGCCTTGCCGTGGCCGAAGCCGACCCGGCCCTTGCCGTCACCGACGACGACGAGCGCTGCAAAGCCGAAGCGCTTGCCGCCCTTCACCGTCTTCGACACGCGGTTGATGTGGACCAACTTCTCGATCAGCTCTTCGCCGCCGTCGTCGCTGCCGCCACGGCCACGATTGCCGTCACGACCACCGCGACCGCCGTCACGGCCACCGCGATTGCCGCCGGGGCCTCCGCCACGATTGCCACCGGGGCCACCCCGACCACCGCCGCCGGGACCACCACGACCGCGGCCACCGCTGCCGCCGCCGCCCTGATAACCGCCGCCCGTGCTGGGCGCCGTGGCGGCGCTCTGCGCGGTCACGTCCTGCTGCGTCGTTTCCGGCTTCAGCACCATCTCGGGCTGGTTGCCCTCGCCCGTCGTGTTCTCGTCAGCCATATCTTAAAACTCCAGTCCGGCTTCGCGCGCGGCGTCGGCCAGCGCCTTGACCCGGCCGTGATAGAGAAAGCCGCCACGGTCGAAGACGACCTGGGTGACACCCGCCTGCTTGGCGGCTTCGGCGACGCGTTTGCCGACCGCGGTCGCGGCCTCGACATTCGCACCCGACGTGTCGCGCGCATCCTTTTCCAGCGTCGAGGCGGCAGCGAGCGTCTTGCCCGCCGCATCGTCGATCACCTGGGCATAGATATGCTTGCCCGACCGATGCACCGACAACCGCGGACGGCTGCCAGCACGCGAACGGAGCGCGGTACGGTTGCGGCGACGCCGCTTCTCGAACAGAGAGAGACCCTTGGTCATTACTTCTTCTTCCCTTCCTTGCGGAAGATGAACTCGCCGTCGTATTTGATGCCCTTGCCCTTGTACGGCTCGGGTTTACGCCAGCGACGGATTTCGGCGGCCAGCTGGCCGACCTTCTGCTTGTCGGCACCGCTGATCTCGACCGTCGTCGCGTCGGGCGTCTTCACGTCCAGATCGGCGGGGACATCGATGTTCACGTCGTGGCTGTAGCCGAGCTGCAGACGCAGGTTCTTGCCCTGCATCGCGGCGCGATAGCCGACGCCGTTGATCAACAGCTTCTTGGCGAAGCCGTCGGTCACACCGGTCACGAGGTTCTGCACCAGCGTGCGCTGCATACCCCAAAAGGCCCGCGCCTGCTTGGTGTCGTTCGCCGGCATCACCGTGATGCCGCCGTCCTCGAGCGTGTACTTGATCTCGTCACGCATCGCGAGGCTGAGGGTGCCCTTGGGACCCTTCACGTTCAGGGTCTTGCCCTCGATCGTCGCGGTGACGTTCGCCGGTACGGTTACCGGCCTTTTACCGATGCGGCTCATCAGAACACCTCCGCAAGGACTTCGCCGCCGACGTTCTGCTCGCGCGCTTCCGCGTCGGACAGAACGCCGCGAGGCGTCGAGACGATCGTAATGCCGAGGCCGTTCATGACCCGCGGCAGGCTCTGCGAGCCCGAATAGACCCGGCGCCCGGGCTTCGAGACGCGCGCGACATGCTTGATCGCGGGCTGGCCCTCGAAATATTTGAGCTCGATGCGCACGCCGGCGGCGGGGCCCATCTGCTCTTCGCTGTAGCCGCGAATATAGCCTTCGCGCTGCAGCACGTCGAGGACGCGGACCCGCAGCTTGCTGGCGGGTGAGAGGACGGAGTCCTTCTTCGCACGCTGGCCATTGCGGATGCGGGTGAGCAGGTCACCCAGGGGATCGGTCACTGCCATTTCAGATTCCTTACCAGCTCGACTTCGTGACGCCCGGGATCAGGCCCTTGTTGGCCAGTTCGCGGAGCTGAATACGGCAAAGCCGAAACTTGCGATAATAGGCGCGCGGGCGGCCCGTGATCTCGCACCGGTTACGGATGCGGGTCGGGTTCGCGTTGCGCGGCAATTCCGCCATCTTCAGGCGCGCGATCAACCGCTCGCCTTCGTCGAGCGTCTTGTCGTTCGCCTGGGCCTTCAGCGCCGCGTACTTCGGGGCATACTGTTTGACCATGCGCTTGCGACGCTCATTTTTGTTCACCGAACTCAGTTTCGCCATGGACTTAAGCTCTCTTCTTCGAATTCAACATCATGCGGCTCATGCCGCCTTCTTCTCGTCGGCCGCTTCCTCTTCGATGGGGAAGGGGAAACCGAACAGGCGAAGCAGCTCGCGCGCCTCGTCGTCGGTGCGCGCCGTCGTCGTCACGATCACGTCCATGCCGCGTATCTGGTCGATCCGGTCATAGTTGATCTCGGGAAACACCAGCTGCTCCTTCAGGCCGCAGGCATAATTGCCCCGCCCGTCGAAGCTCTTGGGGTTGAGGCCGCGGAAATCGCGAACCCGCGGCAATGCGATCGTAATGAAGCGGTCGAGGAATTCATACATCCGCTCACGGCGAAGGGTAACCTTCACGCCGATCGGCATGCCTTCGCGCAGCTTGAACTGCGCGATCGACTTCTTCGCCTTGGTCACGACGGGCTTCTGCCCGGCGATCAGCTCCATCTCGGACGCGGCCTGGTCGACCTTCTTCTTGTCCTGAGTCGCTTCGCCAACGCCCATGTTCAGCACGATCTTGTCGAGCCGGGGCACCTCGTTGACATTCTTGTAGCCGAACTTCTCGGTCATCGCCTTGGCGATGCTGTCGTCGTACATCGACTTCATGCGGGGCTTGTAATCAGCCATCGATCTGGTCTCCGGTCTTGACGGCCACGCGGACCTTCTTGCCGTCCTTGGTTTCGAACCGGACGCGGGTCGGCTTGCCGTCCGCGGTCACGTGCGCGACCTTGGATACATGCAGCGGGGCTTCGATCTTCTCGAGGCCGCCCTGCGGGTTTTCCTGGGTCGGCTTCTTGTGACGCGTCGCGACGTTGACGCCGCCGACGATCACCTTGTCCAGCTTCGGCATGGCGAGCGTGACCGTGCCGGTCTTGCCCTTGTCCTTGCCGCTGAGGACGATGACCTGGTCACCCTTCTTGATGCGAGCAGCGGCCATTACAGCACCTCCGGCGCAAGACTGATGATCTTCATGTGCTTCTTGCCGCGCAGTTCGCGCACGACCGGGCCAAAGATCCGGGTGCCGATCGGCTCCTCGTTCTTGTTGACCAGGACGGCGGCGTTCGAATCGAACCGGATGGTCGATCCGTCGGCGCGGTGGATATCCTTGCGGGTACGCACGATCACCGCGCGGTGAACGTCACCCTTCTTCACACGACCACGGGGCTGCGCTTCCTTGATGCTCACGACGATGATGTCGCCCACGCCGGCTACCCGACGCTTCGACCCACCGAGCACCTTGATGCACTGCACCCGCTTCGCGCCGCTGTTGTCAGCGACGTCGAGGTTGGATTGCATCTGGATCATCGATCCGCTTCCTTCTCACACTTGGGGTGGATACCGACCCAGCCCCGCCTTTGTTGATGATTACGCCGAGGGCGGCGCGGCCGCAGCCTCTTCGCCCGACAGGTCGATCCGTTCGGGCGTCGCGTGGGTGTTGACCCGATCGACGACCTTCCAGGTCTTCAGCTTGGAGATCGGCGCGGTCTCTTCGATCCGCACGGTTTCGCCCTGCTTGAATTCGTTCGCCTCGTCATGGGCGTGGTATTTCTTCGAACGACGGATGATCTTGCCGTAAAGCGGGTGCTTGACCTTGCGCTCCACGTTCACGACCACCGTCTTTTCGCCCTTGTCGGACACGATCAGTCCGGTCAGCACGCGCTTCGGCATGATAGTATCCTTACTTCGCCGACGCGGCGCTGGTGCGCTGCGTCTGCAGGGTCTTGATGCGCGCGATATCCTTGCGGACCTCGCGCACGCGGCTCGGGCGCTCGAGCTGGTTGGTCGCCGCTTGGAAGCGCAGATTGAACTGCTCGCGCTTCAGCTCGCCGAGGCTCTCGCTGAGTTGGTCGTCGGTCTTGCCGACGAGATCGGTCTTGGGCGTTGCCTTCGCCATCTTATTCGCCTCCGAGATGCGAGGTGTCGCCGAGACGGGCGACGACCTTCACCTTGATTGGCAGCTTCATCGCTGCGCGCTCGAACGCCTCTGCGGCGATCTTGCCCTCGACGCCGTCGAGTTCGAACAGGATCCGACCCGGCTTGACGCGGGCGGCCCAGAACTCGGGGCTGCCCTTGCCCTTGCCCATGCGGACTTCGGCAGGCTTCGAGGAGACCGGCACGTCCGGGAAAACCCGGATCCACAACCGGCCCTGACGCCGGATGTGGCGCGTGATCGCGCGGCGAGCCGCCTCGATCTGACGCGCGGTCAGCCGGTCGGGCTCCATCGCCTTCAGCCCGTACGAGCCGAAGTTCAGCGAAAAGCCACTCTTGGCGTCGCCCGATATCTTGCCCTTGAAGGCCTTGCGGAACTTGGTGCGCTTTGGCTGCAACATGTCTGGTGTTCCTTAGCGACGATCATCGCGTGCGGGACGCACGCCGGAAGTCTGCGCTTCCATCATCAACCGGTCCTGCGCCATCGGGTCATGGCCGAGAATCTCGCCCTTGAAGACCCAGACCTTGACGCCGCAAACCCCGTAGGAGGTGAGCGCGGTCGCTTCGGCATAATCGATGTTCGCGCGCAACGTGTGCAGCGGAACCCGACCCTCGCGATAGCTTTCGGACCGCGCGATCTCGGCACCGCCGAGGCGGCCACCGCACGCAACGCGAATGCCGTCGGCACCCAGGCGCATCGCCGACTGCACAGCGCGCTTCATCGCACGACGGAACGCGATCCGGCGCTCGAGCTGATCGGCGATACCCTGCGCGACAAGCTTCGCGTCGACTTCGGGCTTGCGGATCTCGACGATGTTCAGCGACACGTCAGACTTGGTCATCGTACCGATGGTACGACGCAGCTTTTCGATGTCGGTGCCCTTCTTGCCGATGATCACGCCGGGGCGCGCGGCATAGATCGAAATCCGGCACAGCTTGGCCGGGCGCTCGATCACCACCTTGGAGATCGCGGCCTGCGGCAGCGTCTTCATGATGTAGGTGCGGATCTTCAGATCCTCCAGCAGCAGCTGACCATAGTCATGGCCTTCCGCATACCAGCGGCTGTCCCAGGTGCGGTTGATCTGCAACCGCATCCCGATCGGATTGCTCTTATGACCCATTACGCTTCTTCTTCCTGCTCGCGCACAACGATGCGCAGCTTGCTGAACGGCTTGAGGATGCGGGTCGACTTGCCGCGACCGCGGGTGGCGAAGCGCTTCATCGTGATCGCCTTGCCAACCGAGGCCTCGGCGACGACGAGCGCGTCGACATCGAGGTTGTGGTTGTTTTCGGCGTTGGCGATGGCGGAGGCCAGCACCTTGCGTGCCTCGACCGCCATGCCCTTGGTCGAGAACGCCAGGATGTTCATCGCATCGCCCGCCTTCTTCTTGCGGATGAGACCGGCGACCAGGTTCAGCTTCTGCGCCGAACCACGGATCTGGGTGTTGACCGCGAGCGCCTCGTTATCGGCGACCCGGCGGGGGGATTTAGCCTTGGACATCAGCGCTTGCCCTTCTTGTCGGCGGAGTGACCCGGGAAGTAGCGCGTCGGCGCGAATTCACCGAGCTTCATGCCCACCATGTCTTCGTTGACCGACACCGGCACGAACTTGCGGCCGTTGTAGACGTTGAACGTCAGGCCGACGAACGACGGCAGGATCGTCGAGCGGCGCGACCAGGTCTTGATCGGCGTGCGCGAATTGGCATCCTGCGCCGTCTCGGCCTTCTTGAGCAGGCTCAGTTCGACGAACGGGCCTTTCCAGACGGAACGAGCCATTACTTCTTCCTCGCGTGGCGGCTACGGATGATCATCTTGTCCGTAGACTTGTTGTGGCGGGTGCGCGCACCCTTGGTTGGCTTGCCCCATGGCGTCACCGGATGGCGACCGCCCGAGGTCCGGCCTTCACCACCGCCGTGCGGATGGTCGACCGGGTTCTTGGCAACACCGCGGGTCAGCGGACGCTTGCCCATCCAGCGCGAACGCCCGGCCTTGCCGAGGTTCTGGTTCTGGTTGTCGGGGTTCGACACCGCGCCGACCGTCGCCATGCAATCGCTGTGGATATAGCGCTGCTCGCCCGAATTGAGGCGAACGATCACCATCCCGCGATCACGACCGACGACCTGGACATACGTGCCCGCCGATCGTGCGATCTGGCCACCCTTCATCGGCTTCATCTCCACATTGTGGACGATGGTGCCAACCGGCATCTGGCCCAGCTCCATGGCGTTGCCCGGCTTCACGTCGGTCTTCTTCGCCGCGATCACCTTGTCACCAACACCCAGACGCTGCGGGGCGATGATATACGCCTGCTCGCCGTCTTCGTAGCTGATGAGCGCGATGAATGCGGTCCGGTTGGGGTCGTACTCCATCCGCTCGACCGTGCCTTCGGCGTCCCACTTGCGACGCTTGAAGTCGATGTAGCGATACTTCTGCTTGTGACCGCCCGCGATCCCGCGGCTGGTGACATGACCCTTGTTGTTGCGGCCACCCGACTTGCGCTTGCCTTCGGTCAGCGCCTTGACGGGCCGACCCTTCCACAACGCCGACTTGTCGACGAGGATCAGGCCGCGCTGTGCGGGCGTGGTCGGATTATAATGCTTGAGTGCCATTTCTCAGACCCCCCCTAAACGCCGGTCGTCACGTCGATGGACTGACCGTCCTTCAAACGGACGATCGCCTTCTTGATGTCGGACTTCGTGTAGGGCGTGCCCTTCCACTTCTTCGTCTTGCCCTTTTGGACGATCGTGTTGACCCCGACGACATTGACGCTGAACAGCGCCTCAACCGCGGCCTTGATCTCGGGCTTGGTGGCGTCGCCCGCCACCCGGAACACCACCGCGTTATGCTCGCTAAGCAGCGTCGCCTTCTCGGTGATGTGCGGCGCGAGGATCACGTCGTAATGACGAATATCGACGCTGTCTTTCTGCTTCTTAGCCATTGAAGCGCGCCTCCAGCTTTTCGACGGCAGCGCGGGTCAGGACCAGCGTGTCGTGCTTCAGAATGTCATAGACGTTGGCACCGGCAGCCGGCAGCACGTCGATGGTGTGGACGTTGCCCGCGGCAAGCGCGAAGCTGTTCTCGACGGCATCGCCATCGATCACCAGCGCGGTCTTGCCGAAGCCGAGCTTCGCCCAGTCGGCGAGCAGCGTCTTGGTCTTGCTCTCCGCGACTGCCAGGCTGTCCATGATGACCAGCGAACCCGCCTTGGCGTGGCTCGACAGCGCCATCTTCAGGCCCAGCGCGCGAATCTTCTTGTTCAGCGACGGGTTGAAGTCACGAACGCGCGCGCCGTGAGCCTTACCACCACCGATGAAGACCGGCGCGCGACGATCGCCGTGACGCGCCGTACCGCCGCCTTTCTGGCGACCGAACTTCTTGCCGGTGCGCGCGACATCGGCGCGCTCACGCGTACCACGTGCCGTCTCACGACGCTTTTCGAGCTGCCAGGTCACGACCCGGTGGAGGATGTCGGCACGCGGATCGAGGCCGAAGACCTCGTCGTTGAGCTCGACATCCGCGGCCTTCGCCTTGGCGTCGAAGGAGGAAACCTTAACCTTCACTTGTCAGCCCTCCTGGCCAGTGGTGTCGCCGTTACCGGCATTCGTGTCGGCATCGATCTCGGTGTCGGTCGCACCGGCGCCATGCGCATCGGCTTCGGCGACACCGGCATTGACCTCGTCATCGCCCGGCAGTGCGGGGATGTCGTGGATCGCGCCCTCTTCGATTTCCATCACATGCGACTCTTCGTCGTGCGCCGCGGCGCGCAGGCCGGCGGGGAATGGAGCGGTCTCATGCTTGGCATGCTTGATCGCGTCCTTGACGAACAGCCAGCCACCCTTCGACCCGGGAACCGATCCCTTGACGAAGATCAGCCCGCGCGCGGCGTCGGTGCCGACGACTTCGAGATTCTGCTGGGTGCGATACTTGTCGCCCATGTGCCCGGCCATCTTCTT
This sequence comes from Sphingomonas oligophenolica, assembly GCF_006438955.1. Classification (GTDB taxonomy): domain Bacteria; phylum Pseudomonadota; class Alphaproteobacteria; order Sphingomonadales; family Sphingomonadaceae; genus Sphingomonas; species Sphingomonas oligophenolica_A. The sequence continues at coordinate 19,763 of NZ_RCZK01000009.1, forward strand.
GTTCTTGAAGACCTTGCCCGGATCCTGGCGCTGACCGGTCGAACCAAGCGAACGGTGCGAGACCGACACGCCGTGGGTCGCGCGCAGACCGCCGAAGTTCCAGCGCTTCATGCCGCCGGCAAAACCCTTGCCCTGCGTCCGCCCCTGGATGTCGACGAGTTGGCCCGCGACATAATGTTCGGCGGAAAGCTCGGCGCCGACGTCGAGGAGGTTATCCTCGGTGACGCGGAATTCGTGGACGATCGCCTTGGGCTCGACCGAAGCCTTGCCGAAATGGCCGCGCTGCGGCTTGGCGACGTTCTTGGCCTTGGCAACGCCTGCGCCAAGCTGGACGGCGGTGTAGCCGTCGGTATCCATTTCGCGGCGGGAAACGACCTGCAAGCCTTCGAGCTGCAGCACGGTGACCGGCACATGCCGTCCATCGTCCTGAAACAGGCGGGTCATCCCCATCTTCTTCGCGATCACGCCGGTGCGCATGACCAAACTCCTCGACAGAGGCACCCGGCGGAATTGCCTGGGTGCGTGATGAGCCCCATCGAGAATAACTTCGATGGAGCTCGGCATCAGCCCGGAAATGCGAAGCGAGCCCCCGTCCCGGGCTGGTGTCCTTGCCTAAGCTAGAACGTAACGGGAGACGCTGTCCCGGTGGCAAGCCACCAGCGGTATCTCAAGTGTCGTACTCCTGCAGGACCGAATCCGGTCAACTGCGGGAGCGCAGCCCTTAGGCCAGCTTGATCTCGACGTCAACGCCAGCGGCGAGATCGAGCTTCATCAGCGCGTCGACCGTCTGCGGGGTCGGCTGGACGATATCGAGCATACGCTTGTAGGTGCGGACCTCGAACTGCTCACGCGACTTCTTGTCGATGTGCGGGCCGCGGTTGACCGTGAATTTCTCGATGCGGGTCGGCAACGGAATGGGGCCACGGATCAGTGCGCCGGTGCGGCGCGCGGTGTCGGCGATGTCGCCGGTCGCCTGATCGAGCACGCGATGATCGAACGCCTTGAGGCGAATGCGGATATTGCTGTCCATAAGACTGTCCTGGGGTCCCTACCGATGCGAAAGAGCGGGCCCGTTTCCGGGCTCTTGCTGTTCGGGTTCAAATTCGAAGGTGGCCCATTACGGGAGTGCGCGAGGAAACGCAACCGTGGACGGTGCGATTTTGCGACGGATCGCCGACGCGCGAGGCGAAACGGGACGCCGAATGACTGGTGTTGGTAGTGCGGTGCCGTTTCATTCTTAGCCCTCTCCTGTCTTCGCGGGAGAGGGTTCGGTGAGGGTCTTTCTTCTTCTATCCTCCCCCCGATGTATCCGGTGCGCCGCCAGATCAGCCGTCACGCCGCCCGCCTGATGCGCGAGCGCACCGACGTCGAGCAGATCATCTGGCTGGCGGTGCGCAACCGGCGCCTCGGCGGCTTCAAGTTCCGGCGACAGCATACAATCGGCCAACATTATGTCGTCGATTTCGCGTGCATCGAGGCCATGCTGGTCGTGGAGCTAGACGGCGGCCAGCATAACCCGACCATCGACGCGCCCCGCACCGCCTTTCTGGAAGCGAAGGGCTATCGGGTGCTGCGGCTCTGGAACAACGATGGCATCGACAATCGTGAAGGCGTTCTCGAGACGATTCTCTCCGCTCTCTTGGCCCGAACGGCGAAGTAGAAAGAAGAAGACCCTCACCCAACCCTCTCCCGCGAAAGCGGGAGAGGGCTAAGAGTCTCCGCAATTGGGCGAAAGCGGTCGAAGGGGAACTTTGGCCGATACGAGCCACCCTCACAACGAAAAAGGCCCGGCCTCCCCATCGGGAAGCCGGGCCTCTTCGTCTCAACCCTTGCGGGCGGAAATTACTTCGAAATCGCGCTCACCACGCCGGCGCCGACGGTGCGGCCGCCTTCGCGGATCGTGAAGCGCTGGCCCACGTCCATCGCGATCGGTGCAATGAGCTTGATGCCAAGCGCGACGTTGTCGCCGGGCATGACCATCTCGGTGCCTTCAGGCAGCTCGACGGTGCCGGTGACGTCGGTCGTGCGGAAGTAGAACTGCGGGCGGTAGTTGGCGAAGAACGGCGTGTGACGGCCACCCTCTTCCTTCGACAGCACGTACACTTCCGAATTGAAGTCGGTGTGCGGCTTGATCGTGCCGGGCTTGCAGAGCACCTGGCCACGCTCGACCTCGTCGCGGGCGACGCCGCGGATCAGCGCGCCGACGTTGTCGCCAGCCTGGCCCTGGTCGAGCAGCTTGCGGAACATCTCGACGCCGGTGACCGTGGTCTTGCGGACTTCGGGGTGGATGCCGACGATCTCGACTTCCTCGCCGACCTTGACGATGCCGGTCTCGACGCGGCCGGTGACGACCGTGCCGCGACCCGAGATCGAGAACACGTCCTCGATCGGCATCATGAACGGCTTGTCGAGCGGACGCTCGGGCTGCGGGATGTACTCGTCGACCGCCTTCATCAGCTCGAGCACGGCGTCCTTGCCGAACGTGTCGTTCGACCCCGACAGCGCGCAAGTCGCCGAGCCCTTGATGATCGGGATGTCGTCGCCCGGGAAATCATAGCTGCTGAGCAGCTCGCGGATTTCCAGTTCGACGAGTTCGAGGATTTCCTCGTCGTCGACCAGATCGACCTTGTTCATGAACACGACCATCGCGGGCACGCCGACCTGGCGTGCGAGCAGGATGTGCTCGCGGGTCTGCGGCATCGGGCCGTCGGTGGCCGACACGACCAGGATCGCGCCGTCCATCTGCGCCGCACCGGTGATCATGTTCTTCACGTAATCGGCGTGGCCCGGGCAATCGACGTGCGCATAGTGGCGCGCGTTGGTCTCATACTCGACGTGCGCGGTCGAGATGGTGATGCCGCGCTCGCGCTCTTCGGGCGCCTTGTCGATGTTCGCGAAGTCGACCGCGGTGCCGCCGGTCGTTTCGGCGAGCACCTTGGTGATCGCGGCGGTCAGCGACGTCTTGCCATGGTCGACGTGACCGATGGTGCCGATGTTGAGGTGCGGCTTGTTCCGCTCGAATTTTGCCTTGGCCATGATTTCCTACCTTCTGATTCTCAATTTCGGTGCCGCCGCTGGGGTCACGCGAACGCGGCCCCTTAGCGGTTCGTTTACGGTTGCGCCAGCCCTAGCCCCCCTCGTCACCCCGGACTTGTTCCGGGGTCCCGCTTGGGACGGCCGACACGGAAGTGAATTCCGTGTCGTCAGACCTCGGGGCTGTCGCCCGAGGCTGGCCGGCCTTTCGGCGTCTCTCGGCTAAGCGCGCTTAGCCGTGTGCGCCTCAGGCCAATTTCGCCTTGATTTCCTCGGCGACGTTCGTCGGAACCTCGTCATAGTGCGAGAACTGCATGCTGTACTGCGCGCGGCCCTGCGTGAACGAACGCAGCTGGTTCACATAACCGAACATGTTCGCCAGTGGCACCATCGCCTCGACGGTCTGTGCGTTGCCGCGGCTGTCGGTGCCCTGGATCTGGCCACGACGGCTGTTCATGTCGCCGATGACGTCGCCCAGATAATCTTCCGGGGTGACGACCTCGACCTTCATGATCGGCTCAAGCAGCTTGATGCCCGCTTTCTGTGCGGCTTCGCGCATCGCGCCACGCGCACAGATTTCGAACGCCAGCGCCGACGAATCGACGTCGTGGTACGCACCGTCGTACAGGTGGACCTCGAAATCGATGATCGGGAATCCGATCATCGAGCCGCTTTCGGCGGTCTCACGCATGCCCTTCTCGACCGAGGGGATATATTCCTTGGGAATATTGCCGCCCTTGACCTCATCGAAGAACTGGAAGCCGGTGCCGCGCTCGCCGGGAACGACGGTCAGCTTGACGCGACCGAACTGGCCCGAACCGCCCGACTGCTTCTTGTGGGTATAGTCGATGTCGACCTTTTTCGCGAGATATTCGCGATACGCCACCTGCGGCGCGCCGACATTGGCCTCGACCTTGAACTCGCGGCGCATCCGGTCGACCAGGATTTCGAGGTGAAGCTCGCCCATCCCCTTGATGATGGTCTGGCCGCTCTCGGCATCCGACGACACGCGGAACGACGGATCCTCGCGCGCCAGGCGATTGAGCGCGATGCCCATCTTTTCCTGATCGGCCTTGGTCTTGGGCTCGACCGACAGCTCGATGACGGGGTCCGGAAACTCCATCCGCTCGAGGATGATGGGCGCATTCTGCGCGCACAGCGTGTCGCCGGTCGTGGTGTCCTTGAGGCCCGCCAGCGCGACGATGTCGCCCGCGTACGCTTCCTGGATATCCTCGCGGTCGTTGGCATGCATGAGCAGCATGCGGCCGACCTTTTCCTTCTTATCCTTGACCGAATTCTGCACCTGCGACGCGGTTTCGAGCTTGCCCGAATAGATGCGCGCGAAGGTCAGCGTGCCGACGAAGGGATCGTTCATGATCTTGAACGCCAGCGCGCTGAACGGCGCGTTGTCGTCGGCTGCACGCTCGTCGACGGTCTCGCCGTCGAGCTTGAGGCCCTGAATCGGGGGCACGTCGAGCGGGCTCGGCATGTAGTCGACGACGCCGTCGAGCAGCGGCTGGACGCCCTTGTTCTTGAACGCCGAACCGCACAGCACAGGGACGAACGAAAAGTTCAGCGTACCCTTGCGGATCAGCTTCTTGAGGTCGGTCGTGCTCGGCTCGTTGCCCTCGAGATACGCCTCCATCAGGTCGTCGTCCTGCTCGACCGCCATCTCGATCAGTTCCGAACGCGCGGTCGCCGCGGCATCCTTCATGTCGTCGGGGATATCCTGATATTCGAACTTCGCGCCGAGCGACTCTTCGAGCCAGATGATCGCGCGGTTCTCGACCAGATCGACCAGGCCCTTGAAGCCGCCTTCGATCCCGATCGGCAGATACAGCACGGCCGGACGTGCACCGAGGCGATCCTTGATCATCTCGACGCAACGCTCGAAGCTTGCACCGGTGCGGTCGAGCTTGTTGACAAAGCACATCCGCGGAACCTTGTACTTTTCCGCCTGGCGCCACACCGTTTCCGACTGCGGCTCGACGCCCGCGACGCCATCGAAGCACGCGACCGCGCCATCGAGCACACGCAGCGAACGCTCGACTTCGATCGTGAAGTCGACGTGGCCGGGGGTATCGATGATGTTGATGCGATGCTCGGGGCCGTTGCCCTCTTCGGCCGCCCAGAAACACGTGGTCGCCGCCGACGTGATCGTGATCCCCCGCTCCTGCTCCTGCTCCATCCAGTCCATCGTCGCGGTGCCTTCATGCACTTCGCCGATCTTGTAGGACTTGCCGGTGTAATAAAGGATGCGCTCGGTCGTCGTCGTCTTGCCGGCGTCGATGTGCGCCATGATTCCGATGTTGCGATAGCGGTCGAGCGGGTGGCTGCGGGCCATGATCATGCTCCTGTGCCGACAATGCGGCGGTCAAAAATCGAAACGAAAAAACATCCGTTCGGGCTGAGCTTGTCGAAGCCCGGCCATCGATCGCAAGACCGCCCTTCGACAAGCTCAGGGCGAACGGTTGAGGTGGGGCACCGAAATGCCTCACCTCATATGGGCGTTACCAGCGGTAATGCGAGAAGGCGCGGTTGGCTTCGGCCATGCGGTGCGTGTCTTCGCGCTTCTTGACCGCGTTGCCACGGTTGTTCGACGCATCGAGCAGTTCGCCCGACAGCCGCGCCGACATCGTGTTCTCGCTGCGTGCGCGCGCGGCAGTGATCAGCCAGCGGATCGCCAGCGCCTGGGCGCGCTCGGGGCGCACCTCGACGGGAACCTGATACGTCGCACCACCGACGCGGCGCGACCGGACTTCGATGCCCGGCTTGATGTTGTTGAGCGCATCGTGGAACACGCCGACCGGATCGCGCTTGGCGCGCGTCTCGACGGTTTCCATCGCGCCATAGACGATGAGTTCGGCGACCGATTTCTTGCCATCGTACATGACCGAATTCATGAACTTGGACAGGACCTCATCACCATATTTGGGATCGGGGAGGATGATACGCTTTTCGGGACGACGGCGACGTGCCATTTCAAATTCCTTTTATTCTTCAGCCATTTGAGCGTCGGGCTATCAGAGCCCGATCGGCTTACTTCGGACGCTTGGCGCCGTATTTGGAACGCGACTGACGCCGGTCCTTCACACCCTGGGTATCGAGCACGCCGCGCAGGACGTGATAGCGCACGCCGGGAAGATCGCGGACACGACCGCCACGGATCAGGACCACCGAGTGCTCCTGAAGATTATGGCCTTCGCCCGGGATGTAGCTGATGACTTCGCGCTGGTTGGTCAGGCGAACCTTGGCCACCTTGCGCAGCGCCGAGTTCGGCTTCTTCGGGGTCGTGGTGTACACGCGGGTGCACACGCCGCGCTTCTGCGGGTTGGCTTCCATCGCAGGGACCTTGGACTTGGCCTTCTGCGGGTCGCGGCCCTTGCGGACCAGCTGGTTGATCGTCGGCATTGAATCTCTTCACCTTGGTACAGTGGTTACTTTGCTGGAGCCGAAGGGCGCCTTCAAGAATACAAAAAGGACCGCTAGGGCGACGAACCGCCTCCCCCGGGTCCTGGAATGCATCCAGCAATGTTCATGCGTGCCGGCCGGCGCGAAGCCGTCGGACCGGCGAGCCTATACGCAGAGTCGCGGCTTTGGTCAACGGCCTGAGGTCAACGGTCTGGGGTCGAAGGGGCGGCTTAACCGGGATGCAACGTCGACGGGCGCATGACGCGGGGATGATAGCCGTTCCAACCCTGGCCGCCACGCCGATTCGGCTGCCCATGCCATTGCCGGCGGTAGCGGCAGCGCTGGCGGTGGTGATGCCGGGGGGTGTCGGCGCGGCGCTGTGCGGGCTGGCCCTATGCGCCGCGCTGGTCGCGATGGCCGACCGACGCGATGGCGCGATGCTCGCGGCGCTGGGGGTCGCGATCGGACTCGGGCCAGGGGGACTCCTGCTCATACCGTTGATGGGCGGCGTGACCATTCGCCGGCGTGCCTGGCGCGCCGTCCCGTTCGGCGCAATCGCGGGAGGCGCGACCTGGCTCGCGATCGGACCGTGGTCCACCGGCGCCACGCTGCCCAGCCTTTGGGTCGTCGCGGCGACGTGGCCCAGCCTGTTCGCGCTGATCGTCGCGAGCGGGGTCGCCTTCGCCGCGTGGACCGCCGCGAATGCGAGCGCGCGCGGCGACGCGTCCGACGCTGCCCACGATCGACTGGCGCTGCTGGCATTGGTCGGCGGCGCGCTGTTCGTACCGACCCCTGCGGGGGCGGTGTTGCTGCCGTTGATGATCGTTTTGGCTAGCAAGTCACCCCATTGGCAGCGCCAACGACCCGCCAACGACAACCATCCGGTCCGCCGATCCGTGCGCCTCGCCGCCTGATCGAAGGGGTGCCGATCGCGTATCCGACCCCGCCAGCATGACGATACGTGTCCGAGGGATTCGAACTTGTCCCCGGAATTCGATCCCGTTAAAGGCGACCGGATCGCAGGGGTGTAGCTCAGCTGGTTAGAGCGTCGGTCTCCAAAACCGAAGGCCCTCGGTTCGAATCCGAGCTCCCCTGCCAGACATCATTGACGCGTCGGTAAGCATCGTTTTCGAATAAACCTTGTTGCCATACGATGTCGCCAACTTCATAATCCGACACGATGGACGACTTTACCAGATTGGCGATAGCGGGGGGCATTGTTGCTCTGGTGCTGATCATCGCGGTGCCCTGGGCGATCATCCGGCTGCGCAAGCGGCGGCGTGAAAAGCTGCGACGGCGGGGGATCAAGAAATACGGGCACTGACCGGCATCGTCGACCTCGTCGCATCGTCGATCTCGTCCCGGAGTCGCGCGGTGCACCGCCACTTTGGTCGCGCCGACGCTACACTGCGCGCCTCCCCCTCCCTTGCCATCCCCCCGGCGGGCGGCTATCTGCACCGTCCATCCGACAGCGTGGATGGGGGTCGCCGGTTTCCTGGACAGCAGGAACGCGGTTAAGGCCCCTTGTCCCGACGACGGGCAGAATCTAGAAGCTGGGTTTCGGGCATCGGCCCTGAGCGTCAGGCATCAACCAAGCGAAAGCACCCCGACCGTGGCCAAGACGACACCGATCGAATTCATCAACCAGGTCCGCGCCGAGACCGCGAAGGTCATCTGGCCGACGATGCGCGAGACGGTGATGACCGGGTTGATGGTCGTCATCATGACCGGGATCCTGGGCATTTTCTTCTTCGGGGTCGATTCGATCTTCGCCGCGCTGGTCCAGCTGCTGCTCAAGCTCGCCAAGTAACCTAAAAAGGCTCAATTCATGTCGCGCTGGTACATCATCCATGCCTATTCGGGGTTCGAGGGCAAGGTCCGCGATTCGATCATGGCCGAGGCGACCCGCATGGGCCTCGAGAGCCTGGTCGAGCAGATCGAGGTTCCGACCGAAACCATCACCGAGGCGCGCCGCGGCAAGAAGGTCGCGGTCGAGCGCAAGTTCATGCCGGGCTACGTCCTCGCCAAGCTGAACATGAACGACGACGTCTATCACCTCGTCAAGAACACCCCCAAGGTCACCGGCTTCCTGGGCAGCATGGGCAAGCCGCAGGCGATCAGCGAGGCCGAAGCCGCGCGGATGCTCAACAGCAAGGACGAAGCCGCCGCGCAGCCCAAGCAGCAGATCAAGGTCGATTACGAGATCGGCGATGCGGTCAAGGTCCTGGACGGCCCGTTCGCGAGCTTCAACGGCACCGTCGAGGAACTCGATTTCGACAAGGCCAAGGTCAAGGTATCGGTCAGCATCTTCGGGCGGGCAACGCCGGTGGAGTTGGATTTCGAGCAGGTCGAGCGCAGCAAGTAAGGCGCGCCAGCGCCGAACGCCGCGAGCGCAAGTCGGCACTCGCCTGACAGATGGGATCTCCGCAAACGAATACTGAGGCAGCCTCGGCGTTTGGCGCCAGCGCATCTGCCCGACCAGCCATCGCGATTTGCGCGCGCCGGAAACCCGCGTTCCAAGCTGACGCCGCCGCTTCGACAAAAGGCGTCCGCTTGGACCGCGCCGCTCGACGGCTACCCTACCGCCCTTCGCCGCTCTAGACCACGCGTTTTCGGCGTAGACACGTCTGATCCCGCTGTGTGAGAAGGATTTAGTCGCGCGGGGCGATCGTTAAAGGGGAAGCGGGATCGTGCCTTCGTTACGGACCATCGTGAGATCCGGCGCGATCAGCACCTGCTTTCTGGCCGGTGGCGGCTCGATCGCACAAACGCCCCCGGCTCCCGATGTCTGTGTCAGCTATGACAGCGTGTACACAACCGCCCCGCTGATGAAGGTCGTGGGCAAGCCAGACAGGCAGGCGCATTTTCATCAGCTGGCCAAGCCGTGTCCTGCGGGGGGGCTCTGCGGCTGGCGCCGCAAGGGTTATCTGACGCCCGGCGACGTGGTGCTGGCGAGCGCCCCCAAGGGAGGTTTCCGTTGCGTCTACTTTCTTGGAGCTGGCGGCAAGATCACGGCTGGCTTCGTTGCCACCGCTTCGTTGCAATCGATGGCGGAGCAACCGGCCCCCGACCCACGCTTCCTGACCGGTGTGTGGCGGCAGGAGGATGGCGGCGTCATCACGATTTCGGCGCGAGCCGGGGCCGCCTTATATGCCAAGGGGCAGGCCAGCTACGGTGACAATTTCGGCAGTTTTGTCGGCCCGGTCGTCATTGCCGGAAGCCACTTCATGGTTACTAGCAATGGGTGTGAGATCGTTGCGAAACGCCGTGGTCCCTATCTTGCGGTGTCCGACAACAACGCCTGCGGCGGCGTGAACGTCAGCTTTGGCGGGCTATATGCCCGAAGCCGGTGATCGGAGTTTCGATCAATCATCGGCAGGATGGCGGGAAACGTACCGTCGCGACGCCATCGACTGCGGAATACGGCTGTTGAATATCAGTCCGCCAACGTTTCTGGACACGTCATGGCGGGGATCATCGTGGCGGCTGCCCGTCATCGACCATCGCGCGATGGCGGTCTACCGGCTGGCTTGGGCACTGCTCTTCCTGACCGCCTTAGTGATGACGGCGGTGACGCTGAACAAACTTGAATGGGACGGACCAGAACGCCTGCCCCTGCTTCGGGTTGGCATCAACTACACGCGCGACGCAACGCCCGATCTGCTGGTCTACGAAGTCCCCGGTGCCAATGCCCGCGCCGCCGGCGTCCGTCCGGGGGATCACATCATTGCCTTGATGGGCAAGAAAGGCCTCGACGATGCGCTTGGCGACCTGATCGATGCGCCGCACGGAACCATCGTTCCGATTACGGTGCGACACGCCGACAACAGCGTTGCCACCGCCACATTGCGCGCGTCCGACGTTGAGGTCACTGCTGCGTTGGAGACGGTCGGACTTTCCGCGACCCTGATGCGTGGCTGGACACGGTTCATTCTGGGTGTCGGAGCGGCGATCGTTCTTGTCGCCTCGGCGCTGCTCTATCGCCAGCGGCACAATCCGGTCGCGGCTCTGCTTGCCATCGCAGCGCTGATTGCGACGGCGACCCCGACGAGCATCGTCGGATACGATCGCGCCCTGATCGGCGCGGCGATCGGAGTTGCCGTCACCAATATCGCCGTCCTCGCGTTTCCCGATGGCCGCTTCGCAACCCCGGTGGCGCGTCTGCTGGTCGTGCTGAACGCGATTTGGCTCGGCATGTTCTTCATTGCGCCGGACATTCACGCCCAGGGCATCTATCCCTCGATCGCGCTCAGCGAACTCGCCGTCGTCTTGCGATATCGCCGCTCCGGCCTCGCGGACCGGCAACAGATCCGGTGGGCGGCATTGGGATTTGCCGGCGCGGCCGTTTTCTCCGCTGCGGCCGCGGTCGCGACGGCGGTGTCATACCACTTCAACAGTTTGTTCGACACGATCGCCAACGATATGACGACCGACGCACTGGATCTGGGAAACTCGCTGTGCCTGTGGGGTGGTCTAGGCATCGCGCTCCTACGTTTCCGGCTGTACGATGCCGATGTCGCGATCACGCGTTCGACCGTCTGGGCGATCGCAGCGCCGTTGCTCGCGATCGTATTCGGCATGTTGACCGAGGTTCTCAAGGTCTTGCTGGCTCCCATTTTCCCCAACGACACCGTCGCGCTGGCGATTGCCGGCGTCCTAACCGCCAGCCTGATCCAGCCTGTCGGTGATCGATTGAAGCAGATTGTGGAACGCTGGTCGCGCGCGCGCCTGATGGCACTGGCGGACGATCTGCCGGTCGCCGTTCAGGACATGGCGGAAAATGACGATTGTCCGCGTATGTTAGCGCATGTTTGCAAGGTGACTGCCCCCGCCATCCAGGCGGCTGTCGTCGCGATCGCGCTTCGACCCGAACACGCCAGCGGCGCTTGGTCGGTGTCGGCCTGCTACGGCCTCGATCCCAACGACGCTCGCTTTTGGCTTGACGCTAATACGCCGGGCGTCGGCCTGGCCGTGACCACTACCCGGATGGAGCCGCTGTTTCCGTTGGCGATACCGCTGATCGCCCGGCCGAATGGGGAGCGCGAAGCGATCGGATGGATGCTGGTCGGTCGACGGCCGGACGGCAGCATTCCCGACAAAGGCGCGATCGCAACGCTTGAAAGCGTGTCCCCGGCGATCGGTCACGCCATTCTCGCGATTGCAGCCAATGCACGTCGGTTGTCTACGCTGACCAACGGACTGCAATCCGTCACCCCTCGAACGGAATCCAGTCGGCCCCCGGTGCGCGAGAGTTGACGAATTGACGCTCCCCAGCGGCCCGGAGTTCCGGAGCGGGACTGCCGCCCGGACTTGCGCAGGATCAGGGACCAAATCATTCGGATACGCAAATGGCCAGCCGTCCACGCGGCAGAGCAGGGCGGCGAGCGACCTCCGCGTCCCGTCGGGTTGCGTCGTCACGCGACTTCAGCTAGCTGCCGCTCTTCCAAGGCTATAGCTGTGGAATTGCGGGAGGGTGCCTTGGTGCTCGCTTGAACCGCTAAACTTGAACCGGGTGGAACGCGGCAGCGCGGATCGCCCCTCTACAGAGTGAGGTTGCCACATGGCAAAGAAGATTACCGGCTATATTAAGCTGCAGGTGCCCGCGGGCGCCGCCAACCCGTCACCCCCGATCGGGCCGGCGCTGGGTCAGCGCGGCGTCAACATCATGGAATTCTGCAAGTCGTTCAACGCGCAGACCGGCGACGTCGAAAAGGGTACCCCGCTGCCCACCGTCATCACCGTTTATGCCGATCGCTCGTTCAGCTTCGAGACCAAGACCGCGCCTGCGACCTATCTGATCAAGAAGGCCGCGAACCTGAAGTCGGGGTCGAAGGAGCCGGGCAAGATTTCGGCGGGCAAGATCAAGCGCAGCGCGCTGTCGGCGATCGCAGAGCAGAAGATGAAGGACCTGAACGCCAACGACATCGACGCCGCGACGCGGATCATCGAAGGATCGGCCCGCGCGATGGGCCTCGAAGTGGTGGAGGGCTAAGATCATGGCACAGTCCAAGAAGCAGAAGGCGATCACGATCGACCGCGACAAGCTCCACGGCGTCGACGAGGCGATCGGCCTGGCGAAGTCGGGTGCGACATCGAAGTTCGACGAGACTATCGAGGTCGCAGTGAACCTGGGCGTCGATCCGCGTCACGCCGACCAGATGGTCCGCGGCGTGGTGACGCTGCCCAAGGGCACCGGCAAGACCGTGCGCGTCGGTGTGTTCGCCAAGGGCGCGAAGGCGGACGAGGCCCGTGAAGCGGGCGCGGACGTGGTCGGCGCGGAGGATCTGATGGAGATCGTCCAGGGCGGCACGATCGATTTCGATCGCTGCATCGCGACCCCGGACATGATGGGCATCGTCGGTCGACTCGGCAAGGTGCTCGGGCCGAAGGGCCTGATGCCCAACCCGAAGCTCGGCACGGTGACGATGAACGTCGCGCAGGCGGTCAAGGACGCCAAGGGCGGCCAGATCGAATATCGCGTCGAAAAGGCCGGGATCATCCATTCGGGGATCGGCAAGGCGAGCTTCCCCGCGGCAGATCTGCGCGCGAATTTCGACGCGCTGGTCGATGCGCTGGTCAAGGCCAAGCCATCAGGCGCGAAGGGCAAGTACATGAAGAAGGTCGCGATCTCGAGCACCATGGGTGCGGGGATCAAGATCGACACCAACGAGGTCGCGGGAGCGTAAGCCACCTCGCCTCGCGGTGATGGATCAAGGGCCGGAGAGCGATCCTCCGGCCCTTTTTTCGTGGCCGCGCCATGGGGAATACGCCGCCCCGTTCAGGTACCAGCAGCCCCGATCTGCTATCACGTGCCGATGGCGGGCCGCTATCGCACGATCATCACCCTCGACGCGGACGCGCGCCGTGACCGGATCGCGGCGGGGGTCGGGGTCGCGCTGATCCATGTCGCGTTCGCACTGGTGCTGCTATCGGGGTTGGCGCCGCGGTTTAGCCAGCCCACCGTCGCTGCGCTCCGCGTGTTCGATGTCGTACCCCCGCTCCCACCGCCGCCAGTCGTCGAGCCCGAACCGACGATCAAACGCGCCGCGCAGCCCGACGGCGCGGCCGCGCCGCCCGCGTTGCGGGCACTGCCCAAGCCGGTGGTCGCGCCGACACCGATCATTCCCCCTCCCCGGCAGCCGATTACCGCGCCGACCAAGGCGGCCGAGGGCACGGCCAGCGCGGCGGGCGCGGCGTCGCTCCCGGGGCCGGGCACCGGCGCGGGCGGGGTCGGCGACGGCCTTGGCAGCGGCGCGCGCGGATCGGGGACCGGCGGCGGCGGCACCGGAGCGCGGCTGATCCGCGGCGCGATCGTCAACCGCGATTACCCGTCCGATGCGCGCCGCGCCAAGCTGGGTGGCAGCGTCACGGTACGCTTCACGGTGACCGCCGACGGCAGGGCGCGCGGGTGTTCGGTGATGCAATCGAGCGGGGTCGCGACCCTCGACGCGACGACCTGCCGGCTGGTCGAACAGCGCTTCCGTTACGCCCCCGCGCGCGACGCCGCGGGCAATCCGATCGCGGAGGAGCGCGGCTGGCGGCAGCGCTGGTGGCTCGAGGGCGAAACGCCGCCGCCGGGGGATTAGCACGGGATGGTTCGACCGGCCATCGACCCTCGCGAATTGCAGCGGCTATCCGTACCGCCGCCCGCGCGTTTTGCTCCCCCCCCGCCCCGCCCGGCTTGACTAATCCACCGCAGCCGCTAACAGCGCGGGCTCGCTTCGCAGGTTCGCCTGGGGGGCATCCGTCCGAGACAGCAGGGGCCGGTTGGGCTCCATCGAGGCATCGCTTCGATGGGAACTCAGTCACCGGCTTAATATCCTGCCGAGGCGGGGATTGGAATTATACGGACCCTCGGAGCTGTCGCCCAGGTCCGCCATGCGTTCGCGCATGCCCTTCCCCATCGATGGACACGCCCCGGTGGAGTCCGCTCCGCCGGTTTGTAACCGAGCGCGTTTGCGCGCGCTTAAATTGTGGAGAATGGCATGGATCGGAACCAAAAGGCCGAAGCCGTCGCCGAACTGAACCGTAGCTTTTCCGAGGTCGGCGTGGTGGTCGTCACCCGCAACCTCGGCATGACCGTTTCGCAGTCGACTGCGCTGCGGAACAAGATGCGTGACGCCGGCGCGACCTATAAGGTCTCGAAGAACAAGCTTGCCAAGATCGCGCTCGATGGCACCGACTACCTCTCGCTGAGCGACCTGCTCACCGGGCCGGTGGGCCTTGCCTCCTCGACCGACCCGGTCGCCGCCGCCAAGGTGGCGGTCGACTTCGCGAAGACGAACGACAAGTTCGAAATCGTGGGTGGGGCGATGGGCGCGACCGCACTCGACGTGGAGGGCGTCAAGGCGCTCGCCTCGCTGCCGTCGCTCGATGAACTGCGCGCCAAGATCACCGGCCTCCTCGTGGCACCCGCCACGAAGATCGCCACGATCGCGCAGGCTCCCGCGGCACAGCTCGCACGCGTGCTGTCGGCCTATGCCGAGAAGGAAGCCGCCTGACATTTGTCGGGCTTTCGATCGATTTTGAACTGAACCGAACGGGGCATGTGCCCCTAATAACGCAAGGAAATACCCATGGCAGACCTGAACAAGCTGGTTGACAGCCTGAGCGAACTGACCGTCCTCGAAGCCGCCGAGCTGTCGAAGATGCTCGAAGAAAAGTGGGGCGTCTCGGCCGCAGCAGCGGTTGCGGCTCCCGCAGCCGGCGGCGGCGCAGCAGCGCCGGCCGCCGAAGAGCAGACCGAGTTCGACGTGATCCTGACCGGCGACGGTGGCAAGAAGATCAACGTCATCAAGGAAGTCCGCGCCCTCACCGGCCTGGGCCTGACCGAAGCCAAGACGCTGGTCGAATCGGCTCCCAAGGCCGTCAAGGAAGGCGTCAACAAGGAAGAGGCCGCGAAGGTCAAGGCGCAGCTGGAAGCAGCCGGCGCGACCGTCGAGGTCAAGTAAGCCGCAGCGGGAGTGCGGGCCGCATACGGCCCGCACTCCCCCAAGGCCGGCCGGGCTCGGCTTAGCCGCCCTTTTTCTATTCACCCGCTCCGTTGCCGAGCAATCCCATTCCTCGCCGTTCCGCGATGAAGCGCGCGATCCGGACCTGGACCGCGGGAAGGACCACCGCCAACGCTCCCACCACCAGCGCGTCGATCAGCAGCAAACCCCATTGCATGATCGGCTCGCGTCCGGCGGGCCACGTGTTGAGCAACTGGTGGAGCAGCCCAAGGGGTACGCGCGTCACGAACATCAGCGGCAACGCCCAGAAATACAGCCAACCGGTCGTGCGCGCCGATCCCGCGGGTCCGTACCCGTTGGATCCCAGTGCGGCATTCACGAACCACAGCATGAGCAACGGTTCGAGCAATTGCTGCCCCAACCCGAACACCGAGCGAAACGCGAGCAATCCGCTGGCGGGCAATCCGACCGTCGCCAAGATCGGTCCCGCGTACAGGATCGCGGTGAACGGGATGAACTGGAACAGCACCACCCAGCCATAACGCCGCATCGCGACCGTCGAAGGGCGGATCGCCGATCGCGCATCGCCGGAGACGCAATAGCGTATCGTGACAAGACCGATCGCCCATAGCACCAGCATCTTGGGCCAACCGAACGCCATCCGCAGCGGCTGGAGCGACGCCGCCTTGCGCACCGCCGCGTCGGCTGAGAAGAAGCCCAGATGGAGCTCGACGAGATGCTGTGCAAATTCGATCCCCATCATCGCCAGCACGATTAAGGGCAGGACTCGAGCGAGTTCCCACCCGTCGCGAAACGCACCTAGCCAGCTCCTGAAAAACGCGCGAATCATCACCCCTCCCCTTCGACCGTGAACAAATCGCCCGGCTGGCAATCGAGCGCCTGACAGATTGCCTCGAGCGTGGAGAAGCGCACCGCCTTGGCCTTGCCGGTCTTCAGAATCGACAGATTGGCCAGCGTGATGTCGATCGCCTTGGACAGGTCGGTCAGCGTCATGCCGCGCGCCAGCAGCACGTCGTCGAGCCGGACGACGATGGGCATCAGATTGTCATCGCGAGGTCGTCGCGCATCCGCGTGCCGATCGCGAAAACGCGTGCCAGGACGAATATCATCAGCGTCGCAAGCCACCCGCCTAGCGACGGTGTCCAGTCGAGCACAGCGATGCGATGTACCACCATCCATGCGGTGGTCGCGCCCAACGCCAGATCAAGCAGCTGGATCGCCAGCATCGCCCACCCGATCGCCTGGAGCCGTAGTGCGTTGGCCGCGACGAACGGATCGCCGTCCCGCACGGTATCGATGATGCCAACCAGGCGCGAGAACACGACGTGCGCCGCCCACCCCACGCCGAGCCCGATCAACAGCGCCAACCGCATCGCCATCAGCACCGGAGCGACATCGATCGCAGGATATTTGGCGGCGAGCAGCCCGAGGTCTCACCCCGCCGCCGGAAACGACGCGACCACCGCTACCGCCAACCCCGCAATCCCCAGCCAGTTCAGCGCGTTAACGATCCGCACCATCACTCGCCCCGCCCGCAACACCCGATCGTCCATCGATGGCCCCCTTATCGATAAACAATATATATCGATTATCGATAAGGAGCAACCGTCATCGTATCGGCGCGACATCGGCGCGTTGCGGCTGGGATCAGGGCGCCAGAAACGCGGTGACCGCCGCCGCGAACGCCGCGGGCTGATCGAGCATCACGAAATGCGCGGCATCGCCGACGGGCACGAACGCGACGTGCGGAGTCGTGGCATATTCGCCGCGATAGAAGGCATCGGCCCTGTCCTTCGGCATCGCCGCGGACCACGGATAGACCAGCGTGATCGGCGTCTCGATCGACGAGATCGCGGGGCGGAGATCGGTGGTCATGTCCTCGTAGAGCGCCTGGCCGGTGACTCGCGGATCGGCGGCCTGCATCCAGGCGGCGAGCTTGGCGCGGCTGTCGGGCTTGAGCGCGAGGCCGTTGGCGGTCGCGGTGGCGGCGGCCGCATCGGCGGGCTTGCCGTAGCTCGCGGCCATCGCATCGCGCAGCCGCGCGGCCTGGGGCTCGAGCTGAGCGACCGTCGCACCGGGCAGGAAGATGTCGCCGACATAAGGCAATGCATCGACCACCATCAGACGCCCGACGTCGCCAGGATGTGCCTGCGCGAGTTTGAGCCCGATCAAGCCCCCCAGCGAATGGCCGATCACCGCCACCCCCGTAAGCTCGCGCTTGGCGAGATAGGCGTCGAGGTCGGCGACGACGCCATCGATGATGCCGGGCGTCAGGTTGTGCGCGGGGTCACCGCTACCGAAGCCGTTGAGCTCGACGAGATAGACGCTGTGGGTGGCGGCGAGACCGGGAGCGATCCCGTCCCATACCGCGCGCGGCGACGAGAGTCCCGGAATCAGGACGACCGGCGGCCCCTTCCCCAGCCGCGCGATCGACACATGATCGAGCCGCTCGATCGCCGCGTCGCGGGTAGCGGGGGCGGCTTGGGCTGCGGCGGCGAACGGGTAGCCGATAGTTGCCGCGGTCAGGATCGACGCGGCGAGGCGGATGGCGCAGCGGTTGGTCATGGTCATACTTCCTGTGATGGACTGGTGAAAATATCTTCGATCGACCGGTCGAACAGTTCCGCGATCTTGAACGCGAGCGGCAGCGAGGGGTCGTAGCGCCCGGTCTCGATCGCGTTGACGCTTTGCCGCGAGACCTCGAGCCGCTCGGCGAGATCGCCCTGGCTCCAATCGCGCTCGGCACGCAGGATTTTGAGCCGGTTCTTCATTGGCGGCGGCCCAGCGTGAAGTAATTGACACACGAGCCTAACCCGAGCCCGCCAAACCACAGCACCGCGACGTAGAACGCCTCGATATGGGCCACGAGGCCGAAGCTTTCGAGAAATCCCCACACCGTCGCGCACGTCAGCGCGAACGCGCTCGCGACGAGCGACTGGCGGATCATGAGCATGCGGAGATATTCGTCGCGCTCGTCGACCAGATAGCGCCCGATCGCGGCGAAGATGCCGATGATCGGCAACGCGGGCAGGATCGCGATGAGGTAGGCGATGACGCCGGTCGGATGCCCGCGCACGAACACGAGTTCCGCCCCGACGAGCGCGCCCGCGTAGATCGCGCTGAGCCCGAGCACATTCCGGTTGTAACGACGGATCGCGACGCTCATGGCCATGGTAAAGCTCCCTTTCTAATCAGACAAGCTTACTTTACTGTAAAGCGAGCTTGTCTGTCAAGGGTGCTTTGCTACACTTGGCCTGCTGGCGCGGTCGCGTTGCGCGGACACGATCAGATGATGTCGAGCACCAATCCCAGATCGCGCGCTTCCTCGGCCTCGATATACCAGTTGGAGGGTGCCTTTTCCTTGAGCTGCGCCAGCGTGACCTGCGATCCGCGGACCAGATCGGCGAAACCCTCGTCCTGGATCCGGATCGAATCCTCGATCTCGTGGAGCTTGGCCCGCAGCGTCGGGGCCAGCGTGTTGAGCGGGCCGTTGAGCTGGATCGTCGATTGCATCTGGCGTTCGTGGATCATGATCCGCGAATGGCGCGTCAGGAAGCGCTTGTCGGTCGGAAAGCCGGACATGAAGGTCGCCCCCGCCGAATAGACCGCGACCTTGCCCAGGAACAGGCATTCGCGCCCGGTGTACTGACGCAGCAGCCGGATATCGTCGGCCATCGCGCGCGCCATTTCGGGATCGCCGCCTAAGGTGGTGATCGACACGACCAGCGGACCGTCGGCGGGCGCGTTGGCGAGTTGCTGCTGGAAGTTGGCGTACATCATCCCGTCCACCGCGCCATGGAGGCGGACATGTGGGGTGGCGAGCAACGGGTAATTGCTGGCGTTGTTCATATCGGTATCGGTCTGCATTCGCGTCGAACCGTGTGCTGGGACGGATGTTCCTCTTCGTCGCGAATTAATCGCGGGCCAGTGACCCCGACGGATTGGACGATCGTGGCTACGGCCGGTTGAGCGCGGTTACCGCCGGGCGGCCGACCATCGGGGTGGCGGCGGGCAGGTGCGCTTCGAGCGTCGCGAGCCAGGCGGTCTTCGCACCGATGCTCGTCTGGGGCTGCGAGGGCGTCAGCGTGCCATGCGCCTCCCACCCGCCGATCAGCGTGCCCGCAGCCGCCGCTGCGGTGGCGAGCGGCTGGGGCTGCCGAAGCGCGTGGTTGATCATCGCGTCGCCGAAGAAGGTCCAGTCGCTGTCGGCTCGGCACCCGAACGAGGTGCGGTCGGATGAGGAGGCGGTGAGAATCGCGGTGGTGTCGGACGCCAGCATCGGCACGAAGACCCCGGAATAACAGGCGCTGATCAGCAGTAGCCGGTTCTCGATCCCCAATTGCTGGAGGATGCTCCACAGCCGGGTCGGCGACATCGCACCGAACCCGTGGTCGCCATCGTTGTACACCACGCCGAACGGCGCGCCGTGGCTGGTGGTGTAGAGGACGAGCACGTCCTCCTTGCCCATTAGTTCGGCGATGCGGGCCAGCGCGATCCCGATATTCTGGAGACTGCCCATCGGCAGCGTGCTCGGCGCGCTGCCGTCGCTGCCCGCGAGCACGATGCTGTGCCCCGCCGCGGCGTAGCGCCGGGTCAGGACGCGCCCTGCCTCGCGTGCCTCGCGCCCGAAGACCGCATCGCTGTCCAGCGCAGCGACGACGACGAACGCCTCGACGACCCCGTGCCTGCCCGGCCTGAGCTGCGCCAGCGCGGTATCGAGACGGCGGTGTTCGGCGAGTTCCTCGGTCGCGGAGCGGTCGCGCTCGATCGAGGTTCCGAGCTCGGCGAGCAGCGCGACTTCGCCGGGGCTGGCATTGCCGACGAGCGGTGCCGGCTGGGTATGCGCGGGCGGGCGATATTGCGCGGGCGCTGCCGTGACGAGCCCCGCGAGCACTGCCATACCCAACCCTGCCCCCGCACCCACCAACGATCTCATCGCGCCCCCCGTCGATCGGTCGAGCGTCAGGCCCGGGATGCGCGCTGTCAAGAACCGATCGAGTTATCGACCGCTTGCTGATCGGTGGGCGAATACGTCGGGCTGCCCACACAAGCATGTCCGCGCTTGAAATGACCATATTAAGGTATCACAAGCAGGTCATGATCGAAACCATTCATGCCGGGTCGAGCGTCAGCATCAGCGACCTCAAGAAAAACCCCACCGCGGTCATCGAAGCGGCTGGTGGATTTCCGATCGCGGTTCTCAACCGCAACACGCCCGCCGCCTATCTTGTCCCCGCCGCGGCGTGGGAGGAATTGCTTGAGCGGCTGGACGATCTCGAACTCGCGCGCATCATCCAGGCCCGCGCTGGCCAGGATGAAATCGAGGTTGCGATTGACGACCTATAAGCTCGTTTTTCTTCGCGATGCGAAGAATGAATGGGACAAGCTGGGCAACAACGTCCGCGACCAGTTCCGCAAGAAACTGATTGAACGCCTGGCCAACCCTCGCATTGCGAGCGCGCGTCTCGCCGACATGCCCGATTGCTACCAAATCAAGCTTCGCGCAGCGGGGTATCGGCTGGTATATCGCGTCGACGATGGACGGATCACCGTCATCGTCATCGCGGTGGGCCAACGGAATCGCAACCTCGTATATAAAGCTGCTGCGAGGCGGCTCGGTTAACCCAAGCCGCGGGCGATAACCTCAATACACCCGCTTCTTCGGCTTGATATACTCGATATCGTCGGTCAGTGTGTAGTCGTGGACCGGGCGGTAATCGATGCTCGTCGTGCCGCCCTTGCCGCCCCAGCCGTCGAAGGTGGTGATGGTGTGCTTCATCCATTCGGTGTCGTCGCGGTCGGGATAATCCTCGTTGACGTGCGCGCCACGCGATTCCTTGCGGTTGGCGGCGCTGTCGATCGTCACCTTGGCCTGCGCGATCAGATTGTCGAGTTCGAGCGTTTCGACGAGGTCGGTGTTCCAGATCAGCGACCGGTCGCTGACATGGACGTCCTGCATCCGCTGGTAGATCGCCGCGATCTTGTCCTGCCCCTCGGTCAGCAGCGCGTTGTCGCGGAACACCGCGCAATGCTTCTGCATCGTGCGCTGCATGTCGAGGCGGATATCCGCGGTCCGCGATCCGCCATCGGCGGTGCGGAAATGATCGAGCCGCGACAGCGACAGTTCTTCCGATCCCTTGGGCAGCGGATTGTGGCTGGTGCCGGGCTTCAACTGATCCTTGATCCGAAGCCCCGTCGCGCGACCGAACACGACCAGATCGATCAGGCTGTTCGACCCGAGGCGGTTGGCACCGTGGACCGAAACGCACGCGGCTTCGCCCACCGCGAACAGCCCGGGGACGACGCTGTCGGGATCGCCGTTCTTCAGGTTCACGACCTCGCCGTGGAAGTTCGTCGGAATGCCGCCCATGTTGTAATGGACCGTCGGCGTCACCGGCAGCGGCTGGCGGGTCAGGTCGACCCCGGCGAAGATCTTGCCGGTTTCGGTGATTCCTGGCAGGCGTTCGTGGAGCACCGCGGGGTCGATATGATCGAGATGGAGGAAGATATGATCCTTCTCCTTGCCGACGCCGCGGCCTTCACGCATTTCCAGCGCCATCGCGCGCGACACGACATCGCGTGACGCGAGGTCCTTCGCCGAGGGAGCGTAACGCTCCATGAAGCGCTCGCCTTCGGAATTGGTGAGATAGCCGCCCTCGCCTCGCGCACCCTCGGTGATCAGCACGCCCGCACCGTAGATGCCGGTCGGGTGGAACTGGACGAACTCCATGTCCTGGAGCGGCAGGCCCGCACGCAAGACCATCCCGCCACCGTCACCGGTGCAGGTGTGGGCGCTGGTGGCGGAATAATAGCACCGGCCATAGCCGCCGGTCGCGAGCACCACCTGATGCGCGCGGAAGCGGTGGATGCTGCCGTCGTCCATGCACAGCGCGATGACGCCGCGGCATTCGCCGTTTTCCATGATCAGATCGAGCGCGAAATATTCGACATAGAAATCCGCGTCGTACTTCAGCGACTGCTGGTAGAGCGCGTGGAGCATCGCGTGGCCGGTACGATCGGCGGCGGCGCAGGTGCGCTGCGCGGGCGGGCCTTCCCCCATGTTCTGCATCATGCCGCCGAACGGACGCTGGTAGATCTTGCCCTCTTCGGTGCGGCTGAAAGGGACTCCGGCGTGTTCGAGCTCGTACACCGCGGCGGGCGCCTCGCGGCACAGATATTCGATCGCGTCCTGGTCGCCGAGCCAATCCGATCCCTTGACGGTATCGTACATGTGCCAGGTCCAGTGATCCGGCCCCATGTTGCCGAGGCTCGCGGCGATCCCGCCCTGCGCGGCGACGGTGTGCGACCGGGTCGGGAACACCTTGGTGATGCACGCGGTCTTCAGCCCGCTTTCGGCGATCCCCATCGTCGCGCGCAGGCCACTGCCGCCCGCGCCGACGACGACGGCGTCATAGGTGTGGTCGATGATCTTGTACGCTTCGGCCATTATGCTGCGGCTCCCAACGCGACCTTCAGGATCGCGAAAATCGCGATCGCGGCGGTCGCGACCGTGAAGAGGCTGAGGAGGACCATCAGAACGACCTTCCCCTCGTGATGCGCGTAATCCTCGATCACGACCTGGAGGCCCAGCCGGAAATGGTAGAAGATCGACACCACCAGCAACAGCATCGGGATCGCGACCCACGCCGAGCGGAGCCAGCTGTGGACGCTGGCATAATCGAACCCGGAAAGCCGCGCGAGCGAGAACATGAACCATAGCATCAGGAACAGGTTGGCGCCCGCGGTCAGCCGCTGATGCCACCAGTGGTGCGTTCCCTGATGCGCGCTGCCCAGGCCGCGGACGCGACCGATGCTGGTACCGGTACCCATCTTACTTCATCCCCAGATAGAGCCAGAACGCGGCGGTCAGCGCGATCGCCACCACCATCGTCGCGACCGCGAAGGTCTTGCTGGTCTTCAGTTCGAACGCGGCGCCGGTGTCCATGACCAGGTGGCGGATACCGCTCATCATATGCTGGAACAGCGACAGCGTCAGCCCGACCCCGATCACCCAACCGAGCAGGTTGAGGCTGCCCGTGCTGGTCGTGAACACATCGCGGAAACTGGCATAGGCCGCCTCCCCCGCCGCTAGCGCGGCGAGCCACCATACCAGCAGCACCGTGCCCACCGTCGCCATCCCGTCGCCGGTGACGCGATGGAGGATCGAGACCAGCATCTGCGGCCCCCACCGATAGTTGAGGCGCAGGAACCCTGAGAACAGGTGCGGGCTGCGGGGTCGGCTGGTGGGGCGCGATGCCATGGATGGTCCTCGAGGCTCGCGCCCGAAAATTGCGGACGCGGGGGGCTGTCGGGCGACCTATTAGGCACCGAGCGACATGATGCAAGCGCTGCGGGCTTCCCTAACCCCGCTTTAACCACTGGTCGGGTAGCGCAGGCGACATGGACAACCCGCCCCGTGGAGCACCCGCCTTGACCGTTTTGACCGACGCCGATCTTCCAACCCCGGGCGTGATCGCCGGGCGCATCGACCTGGCCTCGCGGATCGCGGCGTTCGATCTCGATGGCACGCTCCGGCACGAGGCGCGCGCGCTGTGGGCGGTGCTCGAACCTCAGGCCGACACGATCATCATGGCCTATTGGGACCAGTGGCTGGTCGAAAATCCCGGGCAGGAACACTGGTTCCGCCAGGATCAGAAGCGGCTGGTCGAACTGGGCGTGCTCTATCTCAAGAACCGGTTCTGCCATCTCGACGAGCGCTACTGGGTCGAATCGATGGAGCGATCGGTGACCGCCGGATACAAGGCGCGCGTCACGACGATGTCGCTGCTGTCGATGACCTGTGCCAGCGATCGTGCGGCGCTGGGGCTGCTGCTGAAGTTGGTACCCGCCGACGATCCGCGCTTCCCCGTCTTCGTCGACGTGCTGCTGCGGTTGTTCGGGATGGAATCGGAAATCACGGTCGAAATCTACAACAACCTGTGCGCCCACACCGCGGGGCTCGCCCGCGAGCGACTCGCAGGGGCGTTCCAGAGCGATATTCGCGCCACGGTCGAATCGGCGTCCGACGAAAGCGTCGCGCTGCGCCGTCAGAGCCATCAGGCGAGCACGGTGGCGCGGGGGATGCTGGGCAAGGCAAGCGAGGTCGCCGCCGCCGCTGAACAATCCGCGGTCGCGATGCGCGAAGCCGCACAGACCGCGGCGGGGCTGATCCGCGCAATCGAAGATGCGCGCGGCGAGGTCGAGGTCGCCGCCGAGGTCGCGACCCGCGCCGCCGGGCAAGCGGGCGAAGCGGTCGGGATGAGCGAGGCGCTGAGCGACCACGCCAAATCGATCGAATCGATCCTGGGGCTGATCCGCGATATCGCGGGACAGACCAACCTGCTCGCGCTCAACGCCACGATCGAGGCCGCGCGCGCGGGCGACGCGGGCCGCGGCTTCGCGGTCGTCGCGCAGGAGGTGAAGAGCCTCGCCAACCAGACCGCGCGCGCGACCGACGACATCGCGGGCAAGATCGCCGCGATTCAGGCCGCGACCAAGGGTGCGGTCGAAACCAATATCGGGATCAAGACCACCGTCGCCGAGGTCCAGGAAAGCGCCGAACGGATCCGTTACGCGATGGAGGCGCAGGCGCAGACCGTCACCGCGATCACCGCGGCGGTCGACGAAACCGCGCTGGCGGCGGATTCGATGTCGCTGACGATCGCCGCGATCCGTCAGGATACCGAGACGGTGGCGAGCGAGATGGACGGGGTCGGGCGCGGCTTCGACGTGCTCGACGAACGGATCGGGACGCTGAAGACCAGCGCGGGCGTGTTCGTCGGCAAGGTTGCGGCTTGAGCGAACCCATGACCACGGTCACCCCCGAACGCTCGGTCGCGGAGCATCTGCGCGATTATGACTGGGACGGCGCAATCGCGCCGGGCTGTGCGGCCATCGTCGCCGCGCTGACGCCCGCCGATTTCGAGGAATTCGCCAAGGGATTCTGGGAGCATTATCTGACCCTTCCCACCACGGCATCGATCCGTGGCTATTTCACGCCGGAACGGCTGAGCGCGCGAATTGCGAGCAGCCTCGCCTATGCGCAGGCCAAATATCACCACCCGTTCGACGATCACTGGAAGCGGATCGCGATGCGCCATGCGGAGGAATCGCGTAAGAGCGGCATCCCGCTGCCCACTCTGCAGGCAGCACTCTCCTTTTCGCACAGCCGGACACTTGCGCTGATCCACGAACGGCTCGACGACGATTCGGCGCGGGTTCTCAAGCTGTGCGATGTCGTTCAGCGGATCACGCTGGTCGAGGCCGATATCATGTCGCAGCACGTCGCGGCGCTCGATGCCGCCGATGCCGCGGCCGAACGGCTGGAGCGCGCCGCGACGTTCCGCGATCACATCGCATCCTCGATCGAGACCGCCGCCGCGCTGGGTGCCAAGATCGAAATCCAGGCGGATAGTGCCTCATCGACGACGCAGGCAGTGCTGGGCCGCGCCGGCGAGATCGCCGCCGCCGCCGAACAATCCGCGGTCGCGATGCGCGACGCGGCACAGACCGCGGCGGGGCTGATCCGCGCGATCGAGGATGCGCGCGGCGAGGTCGAGGTCGCCGCCGAGGTCGCGACCCGCGCCGCCGGGCAAGCGGGCGAAGCGGTCGGGATGAGCGAAGCGCTGAGCGTCCACGCCAAATCGATCGAATCGGTGCTGGGGCTGATCCGCGATATCGCGGGGCAGACCAACCTGCTCGCACTGAACGCCACAATCGAGGCCGCGCGCGCGGGTGACGCGGGCCGCGGCTTCGCGGTCGTCGCGCAGGAGGTGAAGAGCCTCGCCAGCCAGACCGCGCGTGCGACCGATGATATCGCCGGGCAGATCGCCGCGATCCAGGCCGCGACGCGCGCGACGGTCAACACTAATATCGGCATCCGCACCATCGTCGGCGAAGTCCAGGGCAGTGCCACCCGCATCCGCTCCGCGATGGAAGCGCAGGTTATGACGGTATCGTCGATCACCGCGTCGGTCGACGAGACCGCGCTGGCAGCCGGATCGATGGCGACCACGATCGCGACGATGCTCGCCGACACCCAGTCGGTGTCGAACGAGATCGCCGCGCTGGGCAAGGGCTTCGGCGAGGTCGGCGACGAACTGTCGCGGCTGCGCGTGTCCGCGGACGATTTCTCCGCCAGCGTCGGCTAGGAACCCCGCACTGGCGCGGCTACACCGCGCGACATGACGATTCTCCTGACCGGTTCGAGCCGCGGCATCGGTGCCGCGATCCATGCGACGCTGACCGCCGCGGGCGTCCCCGTGCTGGGGCATGGCACCAACAGCGGGATTCCCGCCGATTTCGCCGACCCCGCCGCGCCCGCCGCCTTGTGGCGCGAGGCGCTCGATCGCGCAGGCGGCACGATCGACGTGCTGATCAACAACGCCGGGGTGTTCGAAGCGAATCCGATCGAGGCGGACGACTGGTCCGAGCAATGGGACCGGACGATGCGCGTCAACCTGACCGCGTCCGCCGAATTATGCCGTCTCGCGGTCCTCCACTGGCGCGAGCGGCGGGTCGGCGGGCGGATCGTCAATATCGCGAGCCGCGCCGCCTATCGCGGCGACAGCCCCGCGCACTGGCATTATGCGGCGTCGAAGGCCGGGATGGTCGCGATGACCAAGACGATCGCGCGCGGCTATGCCGCCGAGGGCATCCTCGCCTTCACGATCTGTCCCGGGTTCACGATGACCGGGATGGCGGAGGATTATATCGACAGCCGCGGGGGCGACAAACTGCTCGCCGACATCCCGCTCGGCAAGGTCGCGGCCCCAGAGGAAGTCGCGTCGGTCGCACGCTATTGCGCGCTCGAGGCACCCGCGTCGATGACCGGCGCGGTGATCGACGTCAACGGGGCGAGCTATGTCCGCTGACGCGGCACCCGAAAGCTGGAAGATCACGCTCCCCTGTACCCGCGCCGAGGCGGAGGCAATCGATGCGGGCGCGATCGAGAGCGATGCGGTGCTGATGACGACCGAGGAGGTCGAAGACGACCGCGAGCATTGGCGGCTCGATGCCTATCTCGAGCACGAGCCGGATGCCGCGACGATCGTGCAGCTGCGCGCGCTCGTGCCGAGCGCCGCCGATATCGAGCCGGTGATCGAGGCGCTGGTCGCCGCCGACTGGGTGACGATGAGCCAGGCCGGGCTTGAACCGATCCGCGAGGGGCGGTTCGTGGTCCACACCAGCGCGCATCCGGCCGAGACGCCGCCCGGGGGCCGCGCGTTCCTGATCGACGCGGGGCAGGCGTTCGGGACCGGGCACCACGCCACGACCTCGGGCTGCCTCGCGATGCTCGATGCGTTGGCGGCGGAGACGTTCACCGATGTCATCGACCTCGGCACGGGAACCGGGCTGCTCGCTTTCGCCGCGGCGCATCTGTGGCCCGCCGCACGGATCATGACGACCGATATCGACCCGCGCGCGATCGACGTGACCCGCGAAAATGCGGCGGCGAACGCGATCGAGGGAATCGATCTCGTCGTTGCGGACGGCACGCTCGCCCCCGCGATCGGCGCGCGCGCACCCTATGATCTGGTCATCGCCAACATCCTCGCCGGGCCGCTGGTATCGATGGCTCCCGAAATCGCGGCGATCGCGGCACCGTCGGCACGGATCGTGCTGGCGGGCCTGCTTGAAGCCCAGCGGGACCAGGTCGTCGACGCGTTCGCGGCCTGCGGGTGCGCGCTCGAGACGGTCGACCGGCGCGGCGAGTGGAGCGTATTGCGGCTGACCGCGGGCACCACGCGCTACGTGCCCACCGCCCCGCCCGATCCAACGGGCCGCGCCGGCTGGGCGCTCGACCTCTGACGCCACTTGGCGAACGCCCCTTACAATTTGCGGCGATCGCGCCTATATACATCCCGCTGACGTCGCATGCGACGGATATTGGACCGCATCATGCGTCCCCCTTTGTCCCTTTCTAGCCTCACCGAAGCCGGGATGTATCGCGATTGGTGCATGCCCGTCATACCTGGGACAAGGATACCCAAGATGATCACCGGAACCGTAAAATTCTTCAATGCCGACAAGGGCTATGGCTTCATTGCGCCTGAAGGCGGCGGGGACGACGCGTTCGTTCACATTTCGGCCGTGGAACGCGCCGGGATGCACACCCTCGATAAGGACCAGCGCGTCTCTTACGAGCTCGAGAACGACAAGCGGGGCAAGACCTCCGCCGTCAACCTCCAGGCCGCATAAGCGACCTGACCGCGGCGAGGCTCCCCTAGGGGCCTCGCCGTTTCTCTGTTTGAAGGACGAACGACATGTCGAGAGCGCTCAACATCAAGGCGAGCCAGGCCGACATCGTCGCGACCTGTGCCAAACGGAACATCGGCATCAGCGCGATCGAAGCGCTGGCCTCGGGCGGCACCCGCGTCGTCATGAATAACGCCGAAGACACCGCGACGATCGCCAAGAGCTATGGCTCGAAGGTCATCGCCGGTGAGGTGACGCGCGTCGCGACGCGACTCAACCGCGCCTGGTAATCAGGCGCGCTTGCCGAGCGCGTAGGCCTGTGTGCCGCGCGTCATGACGTCATCCCCATCGACGATCGCCGCGACCGGAATGTCGGGTTGCGCCTTGAGCTGTTCGTAGAGCGGCGCGAAATCGGTTTCCACCGTCAGGCGCAGCAGCTCGTCGAAGCTCGGGATGACGAAATAATTCTGCTGGAAATCGTCGATCCGATAGTCGGTCCGCATGACGCGCGCCAGGTCGAACCCGATCCGGTTGGGACTGGGGTCGTCGAGCGCAAAGCGGCTTTCGGCGTAGCTCGATACGATTCCCGACCCATAGATCCGCAAGCCTTCAGGCTCCTGGATCAGACCGAACTCGACCGTGTACCAATAGAGCCGCCCGAGATAGTTCAGCGCGTCATGCTGCATCGCGCGCTGGCCGCCGCGGCCATAGGCTTCCAGATAATCGGCGAACACCGGATCGGCGAGCATCGGGACGTGACCGAACACGTCGTGGAACACGTCGGGTTCCTGCAAATAATCGAGCTGGTCGGGGCGGCGGATGAAATTGCCCGCGACGAACCGCCGGTTGGCCATGTGATCGAAGAACACCTCGTCGGGAACCAGCCCCGGCACCGCGACGACCTGCCACCCGGTCAGTTTCATCAGTCGATCGCTCAGTTCCGCGAAATCGGGAATGCCGGGTTTCGACAGCTTGAGCACATCGAGCCCGCGCAGATACGCTTCGGACGCGCGCCCCGGCAGCAGCTTCGCCTGGCGCGCGAACAGCGTATCCCAGGTCGCGTGCTCTTCGGGCTTGTAATGCGCCCAATCCTGCGGAACCGTCCAGTCGGCGGTGGCCCCGGTCGGCGGGGTATCGAGCGCGTGCGTGGTATCCATAATCGCACTGTCCTAGCATGACTTGCCGATGACCGAAAACGCCTGCCCATGCTGATCCGCTTCCTCCGCTGGTTCATTGCGGGAATCGTGCTGGTGCTGGTCGGCTATGGCGCGGCGGGGATGGTCGGCGGCGCGATCCCCATCAACCGCGACTGGCGCGCGCCGACCCGCGGCATCGCCATCTATGTCGAGAGCAACGGCGTCCACACCGCGCTGATCCTGCCCAAGGTCGCGGGCGGCGTCGACTGGCGCGGGCTCGTCGACCCGCGCGACCTGCGCGATCCGCGCTATGCGGGGTATGACCATGTCGCAATCGGCTGGGGCGAACGGCGCTTCTTCCTCGACACGCCGACCTGGTGGGATGTCCGCCCGGCGACGATCCTGGCCGCGTCGATCGGGAGCGACGCGACGCTGATCCATGTCGAGCACATCCCTGCGCCCGCCGCGACCGACCCGGACGCGCGGCGGATCATCCTCACGCCCGCGCAATATGCGCGACTCGCCGCCTTCATCCGCGCCAGCGTCGCACCGGGCGGGCGGCGCTATCGCGGCTATTTCGATAACGACGCCTTCTACGAGGCGCGCGGGCATTACGACGCGGTCAGGACATGCAACGACTGGACCGGCGACGCGCTGCGCCACGCCGGGGTCAGGATCGGCGGCTGGACCCCGTTCGCGGTGACGGTGATGGGGTGGTTTCCGGGGTAGGCGGCGGTGCGGGGCGGGGTCGGCGGTCGCGCGTGAGACCCGATCAACATCGAACCGTTCGCCCTGAGCTTGTCGAAGGGCCTGAGTCTCACCGTGCTTCGACAGGCTCAGCACGAACGGAAGCCTTATAACTCTCGGCGCTACCCGCCATACCCCGCACGATACCCCTGATACTGGCAGGCCTCGCGATCGTTCGGATCCTGGCGGCAACGCTTGGCGGCCTCGCGGCGCGCCTTGCCTTCCTTGGCCTCCTGCTTGCGCATCTTGCGCCCATAGTTGCGGTCGGATTCCTCCTGGCTCGTCGTCGTCCAGTCGATCGCCTTGCCCGCGACCTGGAACGGTGCCTTGACGATGCTCGCAGCGGTGCTGACGCAGCCTCCGGTCGCGAGCGGCAGCAACAGGATCGGTAACCAACGGCGCATCATGTCATCCCTCCGGCGGCATCACGCGCCGCCGCACCAACTAGCGGAAAATCGGTGAAGAATCCATCCACGCCCTGGGTGATCGCCGACTCGATCTCGCCACGCAGGTCGCCGTGCGCGCGCGGATCGTCGCCGCGGCGGAAGCGTCCGGGCAGGAAATAGCCCTCCGCGCGATAGGTCCAGGGATGGACCCGCAACCCAGCCGCATGCGCATCGGCGACGAGCGTGGTCGGCACCTCGCCCTGCCACAACTGCGCCTTGTCCGGCCCGATCCCGTACGCATAGGTCGCGATCTGGGTCAGCCCCGCGGGCGTCAGCATCGCGGCATAGCTCGGCGCGGCGCCATCGGCGGGGCCACCCTCCCCCGCAGTCAACTGGATGAGGCGGATCTTGGTCATGCCGTGCAACCGCTTGAGGTTCTCGACCTCGAACGACTGGATGAACACCGGCGCATCGGGACGGTCCCAGCCCGCCGCGCGCAATTGCTCGACCAGCAACGCGTCGGTCGGGTGGCCGATATGCGCGAAATAGGTTGGGTGTTTGGTCTCGGGATAGACGCCGACCTCGTGTTTCTTGGCCAGCGCGATGATCTCCGCGAGCGTCGGTATTTCATAACGCCCGTCATACGCCGCATTGTCGGGGCGCAATTGGGGCAGCCGCTCCCTGGCGCGCAGCGTTTTCAGTTCAGCGAGCGTGAAATCCTCGGTGAACCAGCCGGACAGTTGTTTGCCGTCGATCGTCCTGGTCGTCCGGCGCACCGCGAATTCCGGGTGGTCGGCGACATCGGTGGTGTCGGAAATCTCGTTCTCGTGGCGCGCGACCAGGATGTCGTCGCGGGTCGGGACCAGATCCGGCTCGATAAAATCGGCACCCTGTCCGATCGCGAGTTCATACGCCGCCAGCGTGTGTTCGGGGCGCAAGCCGCTGGCGCCGCGGTGCGCGATCACGATCGGGGGGGTCGGGGACTGCATCGTGACACCCTGCCCCGCGCTGCCCGTGGATGCAAAAACCGCCAAACCCGCTATTCGGAGCCAAGCGTCGGAAACCATCGTGGCGACACGCGTTACCATCCTACCGAGACGAGGGGCGAGAAGCATGAAATTCACCATCAACGGCCGATCCTATGAGGCGGAGGCGGACATCCGCACCTCCGTGCTCGATCTGCTGCGCGAGCATGTCGGGCTGACGGGGAGCAAGAAGGGTTGCGACCACGGCCAGTGCGGCGCGTGCACCGTCCTGATCAACGGGCGTCGCGTCAACAGCTGCCTGACGCTGGCGGTGATGCACCAGGATGACGAGATCACGACGATCGAGGGGCTCGGCACCCCCGACGATCTCCACCCCTTGCAGGCGGCGTTCGTCGCGCACGACGGCTATCAATGCGGCTATTGCACCCCCGGCCAGATCTGTTCGGCGGTCGGCATGCTCGACGAGGCGAAGAAGGGCTGGCCGAGCCATGTGTCAGCCGATCTGGAACATAGCGACCTGTCGGACGCCGAGATTTCCGAACGGATGAGCGGCAACATCTGCCGCTGCGCCGCCTATCCCAACATCGTCGATGCGATTCGTGAAGTTGCCGGGCGAGCGCCCGCTGGTCGCGACGTTGCGGGAGCGGACGCATGAAAACCTTCACCTACGAAAAAGCAACGAGCGCCGAAGCCGCGGTAGCGGATACCGCGGCGACAACGCGGTTCATCGCGGGCGGCACCAACCTGCTCGACCTGATGAAGCTCCAGGTCGAAACCCCCGAAAAGCTCGTCGACATCAGCCGCCTGCCGCTCGCCGAGATCGAGGACATGGACGACGGCGGGCTGCGGATCGGCGCACTCGTCCCCAACAGCGATCTGGCCGCCGATTCCCGCGTCATCGAACGCTACGAAGTTCTCAGCCGTGCGCTGCTCGCGGGCGCATCCGGGCAGCTGCGCAACAAGGCGACGACCGGGGGCAACCTCCTCCAGCGGACGCGCTGCTATTATTTCTACGACACCTCGACGCCGTGCAACAAGCGCGAGCGCGGGACCGGCTGTTCGGCGATCGGCGGGTTCAACCGGATTCTCGCGGTGCTCGGCACCAGCGACCAGTGTATCGCGACGCACCCCAGCGATATGGCGGTCGCGATGCGCGCGCTCGACGCGACGATCGTCACGCTGAAGCACGACGGCGACAAGCGCCGCCTGTCGATCCACGATTTCTACCGACTGCCGGGCGACACCCCCGATATCGAAACCGTGCTCGAACCGGGCGAGCTCATCACCCATGTCGAGCTTCCCGCCCCGCCACAGGGGGCCAGGCAACTCTACAGCAAGGTCCGCGACCGCGCCTCCTATGCATTCGCGCTGGTGTCGGTGGCCGGCGTCGTCGCCGTCGAGGATGGCAAGATTGCAAGTGCGGCGCTGGCTTTTGGCGGGCTCGGGCCGATGCCGTGGCGCGACGCTGCGGTCGAGGCTGCGCTCGTCGGCAAAGTGCCCTCGGATGACGGGTTCGCGGCGGCGGCGGATGCGCTGTTGAAGGGCGCACAGGGTTTCGGCTCGAACGATTTCAAGATCCCGCTCGCGCGCCGCACGCTGATCGCGTGCCTGCGCGACCTAACCGGAGAATAAGCGATGCTGGGACTCGACAAAGGCGACCATGTGACGCTGACGATGGACGAGGCCCATCCCGTCAGCCTGCTCGATACGGGCGTTCAGGGCGTGATCGGCAAGCCGCTGTCGCGAGTCGATGGCCCGGACAAGGTGTCGGGTGCGGCGACCTACGCGGCGGAATATGCGCTCGACGACCTGGCCTATGGCGTGCTGGTCGGCGCGGCGATCGGGAAGGGCCGGGTCGTCTCGATCGACGCTGCCGCCGCCAAGGCGATGCCGGGAGTGATCGATGTCGTGACCGATTTCGACACCTTCATCCGGGTGTCGCAGCAGGGCGGTGAGACCGAGGCACCGACGCAGGGCGTCCGGGACATCGAATATTTCGGCGAGATTATCGCGATCGTCGTCGCCGAGACGTTCGAGGCGGCACGCGATGCCGCCGAGCGGTTGCCGGTCGAGTATGAACGCGGCGACGGTGTCTTCGCGTTCTCGATGGACGACGCGCGCGATGGCGATCTGCCGACAAACATTGTCCCCGCGCGCACCGAGCAGGGCGATATCGATCAGGCGATGCGCGATGCGGCGGTAAGCGTCGATGTGACCTATACGACGCCGAGCCAGAATTCGGCGGCGATGGAACCGCATGCCTCGATCGCGACGTGGGAGGGCGATTCGCTGACGCTGTACGGCGCGTACCAGATGCCGACCTCCGACGCGCAGCAGCTCGCCGAATCGCTCGGTATCGCGGCAGACAAGGTGCGGATCATCGCGCACTTCATCGGCGGCGGGTTTGGATCGAAGCTCGGCATCGCGCCCGAGAGCGTCGCGGCGGCGGTGGCGGCGAAGCGGCTCGGGCGCCCCGTCAAGGCGGTGATGATGCGCCAGCAGGTGTTCGACGCGACGGTGCGCCGGTCGAACACGTCGCAGCGGATGCGGCTCGCCGCGAGGGCGGACGGCACGCTGATCGGGATCGGCCACGAGACAACCGCGTCCAACCTGTCGACCGAGGATTTCTTCGAGCCGGCGGGCATCTCGACGCATTTCCTCTATGCGGGCGACAACCGGCTCGTGAGCCACGATCTGGTTCGGCTGAACTGGCTGCTGTCGGGATCGATGCGCGCGCCGGGCGAGGCGGTGGGGCTGCTCGGCCTCGAATGCGCGGTCGACGAACTCGCGATGGCGCTCGACATCGATCCGATCGAGCTGCGCCGGATCAACGAGCCCGCGCGCGACCCCGAAAAGGACGTGGATTTCTCGTCGCGCGCGCTGATGCCCGCGCTCGACACGGGCGCGAAACGATTCGGCTGGGAACAGCGCCCGGTGCGCCCCGGCACGCGGCGGGAGGGCGAGTGGCTGATCGGCATGGGAGTGGCCGCGGCGGCGCGCGCCAACATGCTGATGGAGACCTCCGCCAAGGTCGCGATCCACCCCGACGGCAGCGTCACCGTCTCCTCGGCGATGACCGATATCGGCACCGGCAGCTATACGATCCTGACCCAGGTAGCCGCGGAGATGCTGGGGGTGCCGATGGACCGGATCACGATGGAACTGGGCGACACCAACGACGTCCCCGCCGCCGGATCGGGCGGATCCTGGGGGGCGTGCTCGTCGGGATCGGCAATCTATCTCGCGTGCGAGGCGCTCCGCGGCAAACTCGCGCGCGCGATGGACGTCGCCGAGGCGGCGCTGACGCTCAAGGACGGCAGGGCGATCGGCGACAACCGCTCGACCCCGATCGGCGACCTGGTCGGCGACGGGATCGAAGCGATCGGCACGATCAAACCGGGCGAGCAGGAAGAGCTGTTCACCCAGGCATCGTACGGAGCGCATTTCGCGGAGGTCGCGGTCAACCGGGTGACGGGCGAAACCCGCGTCCGGCGGATGC
Source organism: Sphingomonas oligophenolica (assembly GCF_006438955.1). GTDB lineage: Bacteria > Pseudomonadota > Alphaproteobacteria > Sphingomonadales > Sphingomonadaceae > Sphingomonas > Sphingomonas oligophenolica_A. Next base: position 55,130 of record NZ_RCZK01000009.1, read on the forward strand.
TCGGCGTGTTCGCCGCCGGGCGCATCCTCAACGAAAAGACCGCGCGCTCGCAATGCCTGGGTGGGATGACCTTCGGGATCGGCGCGGCGCTGACCGAGGATCTGATCCACGACACCCGGACGGGCAAGCTGGTGAATCGCGATCTCGCCGAATATCATGTGCCGGTCAACGCCGACGTGCCACAGCTCGAGGTCGTGTTCCTCCCCGAACGCGACATCCACGCCAATCCGATCCACGCCAAGGGGATCGGCGAACTCGGCATCTGCGGCGCGGGCGCGGCGATCGCCAACGCGATCTACAATGCCACCGCGATCCGGGTGCGCGGTTTCCCGATCACGCTCGACAAGCTGATCGCGGCGCTGCCCGCGGTGTGACCTGCCCGACGAGCCTCGACGCGGGCGCGCGCACGACCTAGGGCATGCCGATCGCTGGAGGGGCTCTGACCGACTGATGACCGAACAGATGATGGATGCACCGTATCGTCCCCACGGGCTGACGAACGGCGAACAGGGCGTGCTCGGCCAACCGCTGCCGCGGATCGAGGGCGCCGCGAAGGTCACCGGCCAGGCGACCTATGCGTATGAAGGCACGCCTGCCGGCATCGCCTACGCCGGGATCGTCGGCGCCCCGCGCGGATCGGGCACGATCGAGCGGATCGACGCGAGCGCCGCCGAGGCGCTGCCCGGCGTCATCGCGGTCATTCATGGCGACCCGCGGATGCCCGCGGGCGAAGCCAACAGCCGTGCGATGCCGAGCTTCGCGAGCGACACCGTGTTCCATTATGGCCAGCCCGTCGCAATCGTCGTCGCCGAAAACCAGGCGGTCGCACGCGAAGCTGCGGCACTGGTCGTCGTCGAGATGACTCCGGGCCAGGACCGGTTCGACCCGCGCGCGGAGCCGATCGATACCGCGCCAAAAATCGGCTTCCTGCCACCGATCGCGAAGGGCGACCTCGACGCCGCGCTCGCCGAGGCGGCGGTGGTGTTCGACCAGACCTATACGACCCCGATCCACTTTCCCGCGGCGATGGAGCCGCATGCGTCGACCGCGTGGTGGGAAGACGACAAGCTGATCGTCCGCTCGAGCAACCAGGTGATCGGCGCGGCACGCGGGACAATCGCGCAGGCGCTGGGGATCGACAAGGACAAGGTCCGCGTCCTCGCGCCCTATGTCGGCGGCGGGTTCGGCGGCAAGACCGGGGTGGGGCCGGAGGTGATCCTCGCCGCGATCGCGGCCGAAAAGATCGGTCGCCCGGTCAAGGTCGCGCTGCCGCGCCGCCAGACCGCGTATCTTGTCCATCACCGCTCCGACACCGTCCAGCATATCAAGATCGGCTGCGACGAAAATGGCATCATCTCGGCGTTCGCGCATCTCAGCGTCGCGGCGCAGCACGACGATGGCGAATTTCTCGAACCGGTGCCGTTCGGCACGCTGCCGCTGTATCGCGGCGCGGTGCGCCACTTCAAGACCGACCTCGTCCGGGTCGACCTGCCCGCGACCGGCGCGGTGCGCGCACCGGGAGAGGCGGTTGGCACCTTCGCGGTCGAATGCGCGATGGACGAACTCGCCGAACAGCTCGGGCTCGACCCGATCGAGCTCCGCAAGCGCAACGAGCCCGACACCGATCCGCTCAGCGGCAAACCGTTCAGCACCCGGCGGATGATCGATTGCTATGACGACGGCGCGACGCGGTTCGGCTGGAACCCCCAGCCCCCCGCCTCGGTTCGCGAGGGCGAATGGCTGATCGGCACCGGCATGGCGGCGGCGCTGCGCGGCAACTTCACCGTCAACGCCGAAGCGATCGTGCGGCTGGAGGCGGATGGCCGCGCGATCGTCGAAACCGACATGACCGACATCGGCACCGGCACCTACACGATCCTCGCGCAGACCGTGGCCGAGATGCTCGGGCTGCCGATCGCCGATGTCGAGGTGCGGATCGGCGACACCGATCTGCCACCCAGCGCGGGCTCGGGCGGGTCGTTCGGCGCGGGCTCGGCCTGTTCGGCGGCGGTGCTGGCGTGCGAAGATATCCTCACCGAACTCGCGCGACGGATCAACGCGAGCCCCGACGAACTGCGGCTGAAGGACGGCTGCGTCCGGGTCGCGGGGCGCGAAACCGCGCTTGCCGATCTGGTCCGCGGCGAGCCGATCGTTGCGCGCGCCAAGTCCGGCCCTGGCGCGGAAAGCAAGCGCACCAGCCAGGCGAGCCACGGCGCACAATTCTGCGAAGTCGCGGTCAACGCGGTGACCGGCGAGGTCCGGGTAAGGCGGATGATCGGGGTGTACGACGTCGGGCGCGTGCTCAATCGCAAGACCGCCGCCAACCAACTGATCGGCGGGATGGTCTGGGGCATCGCCTATGCGCTGTCCGAAGACGGCATCGTCGACACCCGGACGGGCCATTTCGTGAACCCCGATTTCGGCGAATATCACGTTGCGGTGAACGCCGACGTCCCCCAGATCGAGGTGCATTTCATCGAAGAGGTCGACACCTCGGCGAACCCCGCGGGCGCCAAGGGCGTCGGCGAACTCGGCATCTCGGGCGCGGGCGCCGCCGTCGCCAACGCGATCTACAACGCGACCGGCGTGCGCGTCCGCGATTTTCCGGTGACGCTCGACAAATTGCTGGCGGGGTTGCCGCCGGTGTAATGCTTACTCCTCCCCCGCCGGGGGAGGGGTATCGCGCCGCAAAGCGGCGTCGTGGAGGGGCAGCCCAGCAGCATATCGCCTGTGGCTGCCCCTCCACCCCGCTCTTCGAGCGCGGTCCCCCTCCCCGTACCGGGGAGGATTTGAGGAAGTGACCATGGCCGAAAACGATTCCGTCCTCGCCGCCGCCACTGCCTGGAAGGGCGAACGACTCGCGATCGCGACCGTCACCTCGACCTGGGGATCGGCGCCGCGCCCGCGTGGCAGCCACATGCTGGTCCACGAAGACGGGCGCTTCGAAGGCTCGGTATCGGGCGGCTGCGTGGAGAGCGACATCCTCGATACCGCCGCACAGGTGATCGCGGGCGCGCCGTTCGTCGTGAAGAAATACGGCGTCGCCGATGCCGCGGCGTGGGAAGTCGGCCTGCCGTGCGGCGGCGAGATCGAGGTGATGGTTCAGCCCGTCTCCGCCGCGGGGTTCGATCCCGAGCTGTTCGACCGGATCGCCGATGCGCGCGATGCCGGGCAGGCGTTGGTGGTCACGACCGACCTGACATCGGGCCACAGCGATTTGCGCCCGCAGCAGACCGGCGAGGTCTTCGTCAACCGCTATGATCCGCCGCGGCGGCTGCTGATCGTCGGTGCGGTCCAGATCGCGCAGGCGCTGGCGCAATTGTCACGCGCGCTCGGAATCGAGACCGTGCTGATCGATCCGCGCGCGCGCTTCCTGACCGAAGAGCGGTTCCCCGGCGTCACGCTCGACGATCGCTGGCCCGACGAGGCGATCGAGGCGCTCAAGCCCGGTCCTGCGACCGCAGTGGTCACGCTCTCCCACGACATCAAGATCGACGACCCCGCGCTGATCGCGGCGCTGGCGAGCAATGCCGCCTATGTCGGCGCGCTGGGATCGCGCAAGAGCCACGCGGCGCGGCGCGAACGGCTCGCCGCGGCGGGCGTGACCCCTGCGAATCTCGATCGGATCGATGCCCCGGTCGGGATCGACATCGGCGCGATCGGGCCGTCGGAGATCGCGCTGTCGGTCGCCGCCGCGATGATCGCCGCGTTCCACGAGAAGCGCACATGATCCGCCCCGAAGACGTCGTCCTGATCCTGCTCGCCGCAGGGCGCAGCGAGCGGTTCGGCGATATCGGCAGCAAGCTCGACGAACCCTTCCTCAACCGACCGCTCGGCCTCCATGTCGCGGTCGCGCTCGAAGCGGTGCCGTTTCGCGAGCGCATCGCGGTGGTCGGCAACGCCAAGGTCGATTTTCCCAGCCACGGCTTTCGCGTGCTGACCAACCACGACCCCAGCCGGGGCATGGCCTCATCGGTCAAGATCGGGGTCGAACACGCCAAGGCGATCGGCGCGAAGGCGGTGCTGATCGCGCTGGCGGATATGCCGCGGATCACCGCGACTCATGTCTATACGCTGTTCGACGCATTCGATGACGACGCCGCGGTGGTCGCCTCGAGCGACGGCGAACGCCCGAGCCCGCCCGCGCTGTTCGGCTGCGCGCAGTTCGACTTCCTGTTGGCGCTCGAGGGCGATTCGGGCGCGCGCGATATGGTCCGCCGCGGCAAGCATGTCGTGACCACCCCCGCCGAGCTGATCGACGTCGATACCCAGGAGGAGCTCGAACGCCTCCGCGAACTCGTCCACGCGCCCGAGGCCTATACGCGGCACCACCGGCGGCCCTGAGCGGCGCTATTCCAGTTCGAGGATCACCTGATCGACCGCGAGGCTGTCCCCGGTCGCCGCCTCGAGCGCCTTCACCACCGCGGATTTTTCGGCGCGCAGGATGTTCTCCATCTTCATCGCCTCAACCACCGCGAGCGGCTGCCCCGCCTCGACCTTGTCGCCGACCTTCACGTCGAGCCGGACGAGCAACCCCGGCATCGGGCTGACGAGGAATTTCGACAGGTCGGGCGGCACCTTCTCGATCAGGTGCCGCGTCAGCCCCGCGAACCGCGCGGGCAGCACCCGCACGACATGGCTCGCCCCGCGCGTCGTCAGGCGAAATCCGCCCGGCACCATCGCCAGCCGGATCGACAGGTCGCCCTGTTCCTCGCTCTCGACATGAACGATCCGGTCGCCGGGCGTGTATTCGAGCGCCAGGTCGAGCATCTCGCCGTCGACGATCAGCCCGTCGGTCGACACCGTGACCGCGGAATCGACCTTGTCGATCGTCGCGACCCAGTCGGCGGGCGGGCGCAGCGTCCGCCCCAGTTGCCCGTCGATCCGCCGCGCGCGATCGGCGTGCGCGGTCGCGGCGAAGGCGGCGACCGCCGCCAGCGTCCGCTTGAGATCGGCGTCGGCGGGCGCGCCGTGAAAGCCGTCGGGATATTCCTCGGCGATGAACCCGGTGGTGATGTTGCCCGATCGGAACCGCGGGTGCTGCATCAGCGCGGAGAGGAAATCGATGTTGTTGCCCGGCCCCTCGATCTCGAACGCATCGAGCGCCGCGATCTGCGCATCGATCGCCGCCTCGCGCGTCGGTGCCCAGGTGATCAGCTTGGCGATCATCGGGTCATAGAACATGCTGACCTCGCCGCCCTCGCGCACGCCATCGTCGACACGGACGATGGGCTCTGCTCCCCTCCCGCTTGCGGGAGGGGTCGGGGGAGGGCTTGTCGAGGCAAACGAGCCGGGTGCGGACACGCCCTCCCCTAGCCCCTCCCGCAAGCGGGAGGGGGACTGAAGCGGCGGCGCATACCGCACCAACCGCCCGATGCTCGGTAGGAACCCGCGATACGGATCCTCGGCATAGACCCGGTTCTCGATCGCCCACCCGTTGATGCCGATGTCGGCCTGCGCGAACGGCAGCTTCTCTCCGTGAGCGACCCGGATCATCAGCTCGACCAGATCGACGCCGGTAATCTCCTCGGTCACCGGATGCTCGACCTGGAGCCGGGTGTTCATTTCGAGGAAGTAGAACCCCTCCCCCGTTGTGTCCGCGCCGCTGACGATCAGCTCGACCGTCCCGGCCGAATAATAGCCCACCGCCTTGGCCAGCGCGACCGCCTGCTCGCCCATCGCCTGGCGCATCTTCGGCGTCACGAACGGCGACGGCGCTTCCTCGACCACCTTCTGGTGCCGCCGCTGGATCGAACATTCGCGCTCGTTGAGATAGATGACGTTGCCATGCTGGTCGCCGATCAGCTGGATCTCGATATGCCGCGGCGTCTCGATGAATTTCTCGATGAAGACACGGTCGTCGCCAAAGCTGGCGAGCCCCTCGCGCTTGGTCGCCTCGAAGCCCTCGCGGACGTCCTGTTCGCCATAGGCGAGCCGCATCCCCTTGCCGCCGCCGCCCGCCGACGCCTTCATCATCACCGGGTAACCGATATCGCCCGCGATCCGCACCGCCTCGTCGGTATCCGCGATCTCGCCGAGATAGCCCGGCACGACGTTGACCCCCGCTTCCTTGGCCAGCTTCTTCGATTCGATCTTGTCCCCCATCGCCGCGATCGCATTCGGCGGCGGCCCGACGAACGCGATCCCCGCCTCGGCACACGCGGTCGCGAAACTCTCGCGCTCCGACAGGAAGCCATAGCCCGGATGGATGCAATCCGCGCCGGTCTCCTTGGCCGCGAGCAGGATCAGATCGGCGTTGAGATAGCTTTCCGCCGCGGGTGCCGGCCCGAGCCGCACCGCCTCGTCTGCCATCAGCACATGCGGCGCGCGTGCGTCGGCATCCGAATAGACCGCGACGGTCGCGATCCCCATCTTCTTGGCGGTGCGGAACACGCGACACGCGATTTCGCCGCGATTGGCGACCAGGATTTTTTTGAACACTTACTTCTCCCCTCCCGCTTGCGGGAGGGGCCGGGGGAGGGCCTGTCCGCAATTGGGCGATCTTCTCGAGGGACACGCCCTCCCCTAACCCCTCCCGCGAGCGGGAGGGGAACTACGCCGCCGCCACCCGCATCGGTTCTTCCGCCGTCATCGGTCGTACGCCCAGCTTCGCGAACAGCGCCGCGTCCGCGCTGTCGCCACGATTGCCCGTCGTCAGCAGCTTGTCGCCCGTAAAAATCGAATTCGCGCCCGCCATGAAGCACAACGCCTGCGTCGCTTCGGACATGCTCTCGCGCCCCGCCGACAACCGCACCATGCTGAGCGGCATCGTGATCCGCGCCACCGCCACCGTCCGCACGAATTCGATATCGTCGATCTTGGCCAGCGGGGTATCCGCCAGCATGTCGCCGAGCACCGTGCCGCGCACCGGCACCAGCGCGTTGACCGGCACGCTCTCGGGATGCCGCGGCAGCGTCGCGAGCGCGTGGACGAAGCCGACGCGGTCTTCGCGCGTCTCGCCCATGCCCACGATCCCGCCGCAGCACACGTTGATCCCCGCGCGCCGCACCTCTTCCAGCGTCTCGAGCCGGTCGGCGAAGGTCCGCGTCGTGATGACGCTGTCATAGCGTTCGGGCGAGGTATCGATATTGTGGTTATAGTAATCGAGCCCCGCCTCGGCGAGCATATCCGCCTGTTTGGGCGTCAGCATGCCGAGCGTCATGCACGTCTCCATCCCCATCTGGCGCACGCCCTTCACCATCTCGACGATCGCGGGCATGTCGCGGTCCTTGGGGTTGCGCCACGCCGCGCCCATGCAGAACCGCTGGCTCCCCGAATCCTTCGCCTGCGCCGCCATCTGCAGAACGCTGCGCGGGTCCATCAGCTTGGTCGCCTTGACCCCGCTGTCGGCGCTCTTCGATTGCGAGCAATAGCCGCAATCCTCGGGGCAGCCGCCCGTCTTGATCGACAGCAGCGTGCACAACTGCACCTCGCCCGCGGCGTGATATTCGCGGTGGACGGTCTGCGCGCGGAACATCAGCTCGTCGAACGGCAAGTCGAACAGCGCGGCGATTTCGTCGCGGGTCCAGTCGGTGGTCACGCCAGTCTCGTGGTGCGCGGCTCCCGCAGTCGTGGGCGCAAGGGTAGCTAGGTCGAAAGTCATGCAGCTTCCTCGATGGATCGATCGTCGCGCAGCGTGGCATAAGCCGCGAGCGCAGGGGCATAATAGGGCGCGGCGCGACGGGCGTGTTCGCCCGCGGGGCCGGTGTCGAGCGCGGCCGACACCCGGCGAACCACGCGCACCGACAGCGTGTCCAGCGCAGCGACCGCGACGCCGATCGTGAACAGCACCGCGCCGCTATCGGGCAGGCGTCGCAGCGTCTGCCGCTCGCAGCGCAGGTACAGCGTCTGCCCGGCATTCTCCCTCGTCACCTGCGCGAACCGTGTCGCGGGGTCGTCGGTCGGCAGATACCGCCACGCATCATCGGCGACGACGAACCAATTGGCGCGCCCGAAGATCGGCCCCGCCGCCAGCGTTGCGAAGAAATGGTCGACCCCCGCCGCCAGTTGCTCGGCATAACCGTGGATCGGCGCATGGATCGCGGCGAGCGGCTGGCCGATCTTGTCCTCGACGCGCCAGTCGGTCGGAAACGCGACCGCCGCCCCGGTCAGCACATACGCATCGCCATCCGCCTGGAGGATGCACAGATCCTCCCACGTCGCGCGCGCCGCTTCTGCGAGCCCGCCCGCAACCCCGATCAGCGCGGCGACCTCACGCCCCGCCGCCTCGGCGCCCGGCAGCACCCGAACCGCGTCGGGATGCGCATCGAACGCGTGCGCGCGCGCCGCCCGGTCGACATCGCGCTGCAGCCACGCCGCCTCGGACACCCGCGACAGACCCATCCGCGGCGCACCACCGCCGCGCCCCGCCATCGCCAGCTCTTCGACCGAAAAGCCGAGCATCACGCGGTCGGCTTTCGCGCGAGATAGACGCCCACGGTCATCACGATCAGCCCGATGATCCGCCGCGCGGTGACCGGGGTCACGATCGCGCCCCACAGCCCGAAATGATCGATCACGCTTGCCGCGACCATCTGGCCGAGCAGCACGAAGAACACCGCGTTGCCGATCCCGATCTTCGGCCCCGCATAGGTGATCGCGAGGATGTAGAACACGGTGAAGAACGCGCCGAGATAATAGACCGGCGGGGTCGCGGCAAAGCGCGCGACGGACGGCGGCTGGCCGAACACCGCGAGCACGATCGCCGCCAGCGCGAACGCGCCCGCGAACAATACCGCGCTCGCCGCGACCGGGCTCGCCAGCCGCTGCCCGAGCCCGGCGTTGAGCGTTGCCATAATCGGAATCCCGATCCCCGCCGCCAGCATCAGCAGCGACAGCAGCAGCGCGGTGGCGGGATGCGGCGCGGTGCTCACTCGGCAGCTTCTTGCACGCTATCCTGCGGCGGCATGTTGTGGCCGAGCAGCCGCAGCACCTCCTCCGCCGCCTGGATCAGATTGGTGCCGGGGCCGAAGATCGCCTGTACCCCCGCATCGCGCAGCGCCTGGTAATCCTGCGCGGGGATGACGCCGCCTGCGATCACCTTGATATCGGGGCGGCCCGCATCCTTGAGGTGGTCGATCAGCGCGGGGATCAGCGTCTTGTGTCCCGCCGCCAGGCTCGACGCCCCGACGACATCGACATCCTTTTCCAGCGCCAGCCGCGCCACTTCGGCGGGAGTCTGGAACAGCGGCCCCGGCACGATCTCGAACCCCAGATCGCCGAACATGCTGCTCACCAGATTGGCGCCGCGGTCATGCCCGTCCTGTCCCATCTTGGCGACCAGCATCCGCGGTTTGCGCCCCAGCCGTCGCTCGGTCGCCTCGACGCCATCGGTCAGCCGCTCCCAGCGCGCATCGTCGGCATACGCCCCGCCATAAATCCCGCTGACCGGGGTCGGCTGGGTATCGTACCGCCCGAACACATCCTCCATCGCCGACGAGATTTCGCCAAGCGTCGCGCGCGCCCGCGCCGCCTCGACCGCAAGCGCGAGGAGGTTGTCGTCGCCTGTTGCCCCCTCGCGCAACGCATCGAGCGCCGCCCGACACGCCGCCTCGTCGCGCGTCGCCTTGACGTGTTCGATCCGCCGCACCTGCGCCTCGCGCACCGCGACGTTATCGACATCGAGGATGTCGATCGGATCCTCGTTCTCGAGCCGGTATTTGTTGACCCCGACGATCACGTCCTCGCCGCGATCGACCCGCGCGGCGCGGCCTGCGGAGGCCTCCTCGATCATCGCCTTGGGCCAGCCCGCGGCGACCGCCTTGGCCATCCCGCCTTCGCGCTGGATCCGCTCGATCAATTCCCACGCGCCATCGACCAGGCTCTGGGTCAGGCTCTCGATATAATAGCTGCCACCGAGCGGGTCGACGACGTTGGTCATCCCCGTCTCTTCCTGCAGCACGATCTGCGTATTGCGCGCGATCCGCGCGGAAAAATCGGTCGGCAGCGCGATCGCTTCGTCAAGCGCGTTGGTGTGGAGCGACTGCGTCCCCCCCAGCATCGCCGCCATCGCCTCGATCGTCGTGCGCATGACGTTGTTATACGGGTCTTGCTCGGTCAGCGACACGCCCGAGGTCTGGCAATGCGTCCGCAGCATCTTCGACCGTTCGTCAGCTGCGCCCAATTGCGTCATCGCGCGATGCCACAACGTGCGCGCGGCGCGCAGCTTGGCGATCTCCATGAAGAAGTTCATGCCGATCGCGAAAAAGAAGCTCAGCCGGCCGGCGAACTTGTCGATATCGAGCCCGCTCGCGACCCCGTATTTCACATATTCCATGCCATCCGCGATCGTGAACGCCAGCTCGTGGAGCTGCGTCGCGCCCGCCTCCTGCATGTGATAGCCGCTGATCGAGATGCTGTTGAACTTCGGCATTTCGCGACTGGTGTAGCCGAAGATATCCGAGATGATCCGCATGCTCGGTTCGGGCGGGTAGATGTATGTGTTGCGGACCATGAACTCCTTGAGGATGTCGTTCTGGATGGTCCCGTCGAGTTGGTCGCGTGCGACGCCCTGCTCCTCGCCCGCGACGATGAAAAAGGCGAGGATCGGGATTACCGCGCCGTTCATCGTCATGCTGACCGACATCTTGTCGAGCGGGATGCCGTCGAACAGGATCTTCATGTCCTCGACGCTGTCGATCGCGACGCCTGCTTTGCCGACGTCGCCGGTCACGCGCGGATGGTCGCTGTCGTACCCGCGGTGCGTCGCCAGATCGAACGCGACGGAAAGGCCCTTCTGCCCCGCGGCTAGGTTGCGGCGATAGAAGGCGTTCGATTCCTCGGCGGTCGAGAACCCCGCATATTGGCGGATCGTCCACGGCCGCCCCGCGTACATCGTCGCCTTCACCCCGCGCGTGAATGGCGCGAAGCCGGGCAGGCCGGGATCGCCAACCTTATCCGGCGTTACATCGTCTTCGGTGTAGAGCGGCTTGACCACGATCCCCTCGGGCGTCGTCCAGTCGAGATCGCGGCCCTTCGATTCCTTCGCGGCGCGCGCCTGCCAATCGGCCAGTGTAGGGCGCGCGGTCGGCTCGTCTTGCGGCGCGGATTCGCGCGTGCTGGCCGCATCCTCGCCCAGATTGGTCTCGATCTCCGCCATCAACTACCCTTGACCATCAATTACCGTTGAACCGCGCCTTGCGCTTCTGGAGGAACGCCATGCCCCCCTCCATCGAATCCGCACTCCCGCGCGCATGGCGCTGGTTGTCCGCCTCGGTCGCCATCGCGGTCGCATAGTCGCTTTGCAGCGCCTGCGCGAGGCCACGACGCATCAGCCCCAGCGCAACGGTCGGCCCCGCGGCGAGTCGCTCGGCCAACGCGAACGCCTGCGCGTCGAGCGCGTCGTCCGCCACGACCTTATGGACCATCCCCCAGTCCAACGCCTTGGCGGCGGGCACCTTCTCGCCCAGCAGCATCATCTCGGTCGCGCGCGCGCGCCCGATCAGCCGCGGCAGCATCCACGACGCGCCGCCGTCGGGGACGAGCCCGATGTTGACGAACGCCTGGAGGAAATACGCGGTCTCGCTCGCGACGCAGAAATCGGCCGCGAGCGCGAGGCTGCACCCGATCCCCGCCGCGGGTCCGCGGACCGCGCTGACGACGGGCACGCTGAGGTCGGCGAGCGCGAGCATCGTGGGATTGTAAAACTCGGTCAGCGCCGTGAACGTCGTGTTGCCCGGATCGTCACTACCTAGCGCGCCACCGCCGACATCCGCCCCCGAACAGAACGCGCGCCCCGCCCCCGTCACCAGCACCGCACGCGCGCCGCCCAGATCGGCTAACGCGTCACGCAATTCCACGAACATCGCGGGTGGCGCGGCGTTGAGGCGCTCGGGCCGGTGCAATGTCACCACCAGCACGTCGCCGCGCCGCTCGGTCAGGATGTGCTGGTATTCGGTCATGTCGTCTCCACCGGCTGGACGACCGCCTTACTCCGTTCGCCCTGAGCTTGTCGAAGGGCGTGTGGCAGTCCACCGCGCCCGTGTCACGTAAGACGGGAAAGGCTAATGCCCCTCGCCCGTCGGCGTTTCCATCAGTTCGACGAGCACGCCGCCGAAATCCTTGGGATGGACGAACACGATCGGCGTCCCGTGCGCGCCGATCCGCGGCTCGCCCAGCACCGTCGCGCCCTTCGCCTGCAGGTCGGCGACCGCGGCATCGATATCGGCCACCTCGAAACAGACATGATGCTGCCCCCCCGCCGGGTTCTTCTTCAGATACCCGGCGATGGGCGAAGCGTCGTCATACGGCTCGATCAATTCGACCTGCGTGTTGGGCGTATCGATGAAACACACGCGCACCCCCTGCGCGGGCAGATCGAACGGCGCCCCGATCACGGTCGCGCCGAGCAGGTCGCGATACATCGCGATCGAGCGTTCGATCGACGGTGTCGCGACGCCGACATGGTTGAGGCGGCCGAGGGTCATCATGAGAGTTTCGGCTGCGGGCCGACACCACCCCCGCCTCGCGTCAGCTCGATAAGCGTTTCGATCTTCACGATCCTCTCCTTGAGGTCGATCACCCGATCATCAAGCCGTCTGACGTTGTCGGAAAGGCTAGATAGCTCGCGACGAACGACGTCTAGGCGCTCCTGGAGCAAAACAGCATTTTTCAGCGCCGCCAATGCATCGCCGACAGCGCTCATTCTGAACGATCCAACCGATCAAGCGTGCCAGCAATTTCCTCCCGCGTGTGCCGCACTGTATCGATCATGGCATCCAACGTTGCCGCCATCTGGGGAATGGCCTCGTTGACGTGCGCCACGAGCATGACAAGTTCCGCTTCCTGCTCAGGTGTCAGCTCGTCGTCCTCGTCGGTCTTCCGCCGAACATACTCTCCGACGGAAATCCCCTGCGCGGCCGCTCGCCGGGCGAGCCCGGCCTTGTGATCGGGGGTGGTCAAAAATGTGACGCGTTCCGTCTGCATCATCCGACTCCTTCACATGTGCTTATAATGTTCAGGACGACCGATCACAACGGAATATTGTCGTGCTTCTTCCACGGATTTTCCAACTGCTTGCCGCGCAGCTTCCGCAATCCCAGCGCGATCCGGCGCCGCGTGTTCCTCGGCTGGATCACCTCGTCGATGAAGCCCTTGCTCGCCGCGACGAACGGGTTGGCGAAGCGCGCCTCATATTCCGCAGTATGTTCCGCAATCTCTTCGGGCGTCTTGCCGCGGAAGATGATCTCGACTGCGCCCTTCGCGCCCATCACCGCGATCTCGGCGGTTGGCCAGGCGTAGTTCAGATCGCCGCGCAGGTGCTTCGACGCCATCACGTCGTACGCGCCGCCATAGGCTTTGCGCGTAATCACGGTGATCTTGGGCACGGTCGCTTCGGCATAGGCGAACAGCAGTTTCGCGCCGTGCTTGATGATGCCGTTATGCTCCTGCGCGGTGCCGGGCAGGAAGCCGGGGACATCGACGAAAGTGATGATCGGGATGTCGAACGCATCGCAAAACCGCACGAACCGCGCCGCCTTCTTCGATGAGTTGATGTCGAGCACACCCGCCAGCACCATCGGCTGGTTCGCGACGACCCCTATCGTGCGCCCCTCGATCCGCCCGAACCCGGTGATGATGTTGGCGGCGTGCTTGGGCTGCGTCTCGAAGAAATCGCCCTCGTCGACCACCTTCCGGATCAGTTCGTGCATGTCGTACGGCTGGTTCGCCGACGCCGGGATCAGCAGGTCGAGGCTGTCCTCGACGCGGTCCCATTCATCCGCGGTCGGGCGTTCGGGCACGCTCTCGCGGTTCGACGCAGGCAGGAAATCGATGAAGTCGCGCGCCGCGAGCAGCGCCTCGATGTCGTTCTCGAACGCGTTGTCGGCAACGCTCGTCTTGGTGGTATGCGTCACCGCGCCGCCGAGCGCCTCCTGCGTCACGATTTCGTTGGTCACCGTCTTCACCACATCGGGGCCGGTGACGAACATGTAACTCGAATCCTTCACCATGAAGATGAAGTCGGTCATCGCCGGCGAATACACCGCGCCGCCCGCGCACGGCCCCATGATCAGCGACAGCTGCGGCACCACGCCGCTGGCGAGCACGTTGCGCTGGAACACCTCGGCATAGCCGCCAAGGCTCGCGACGCCCTCCTGGATGCGCGCGCCGCCGCTGTCGTTGAGGCCGATGACGGGCGCGCCGACCTTCAGCGCGGTGTCCATCACCTTGCAGATCTTCTGCGCGTGGCGTTCCGACAGGCTGCCGCCGAAGACGGTGAAATCCTGGCTGAAGACGAACACGAGGCGGCCGTTGATCGTCCCCGATCCGGTGACGACGCCGTCACCCGGAATCCGCTGTTCGGCCATCCCGAAATCGATCGCATTATGCTCGACGAACATATCGAGTTCCTCGAAACTTCCCTCGTCGAGCAGCACGTCGAGCCGTTCGCGCGCGGTGAGCTTGCCCTTGGCATGCTGCGCCGCGATCCGCTTTTCACCGCCACCGATCCGCGCGGCCTCGCGGCGGCGGGCGAGTTCTTCGATCGTCGACGACATACAGCTCTCCTCGGCCCGCCTCTTTCCGGAGCCCCCGCGCAAATGCAAGTGTAACGCCGCATTCAGCCGCGCGTGATAGAGCCGGTTCCATGCAACGTGATCATCTCAAGAAAACCGGAATCGCCGCCGCGATCATGCTAATGCCGGGTGGCTTCATCCTCGGCGCGACGATCGCCGCGCGCTATTGGCGCGCCAGGCGCGCGGCGGCGGCATCAGCGGAATCGCACGACTGACCACACCGCGCGGAGCGTCTGATGACGTTCACCTAATGCCGTTCGTGCTGAGCTTGTCGAAGCACGGTGAGACCCAGGCCAGCAGGTGCTCAAGCTCACGTCATCATGCTCTAGCGCACCCCGAGCTAAGCCGCCGCACACACAAAAAGCCGCACACACAAAAAAGGGGGCCGGCATTGCTGCCGACCCCCCTGTCGCCGCGCCGTGATCCGCTTGCCATCGTCGCCGAAGCGTCGATCGCCGCGCCGTCCGGTTTCGGCGGCAGACTCCCCCTGTGCCGCGAGGACACAGGCTTCGCCTTTCGGTCCCCGGGGGCGATCGGGACATCGCCCGAAGACGTCGTCCGTCATGCACCCCGGCGGCCTGCTCGATTGCTGTCGCGCCCGAAGGCACATCGCGTCGGCATCCTGCCCGAAGGCATTCGTCCGCCGCCATCGTCCCCGAAGACACCGGCAGCAATGTCGCTGGTGGTCGCATCCCTCACCCGCCGCTTGTCCGCTCTTGCGAGCCGACCGCGCGCCTGCGCCGATCATCGACCGACATCATCGTCCAAGCACCGCCGAGGCGGCCTCCAGCCGATCATGTTCGATGGTCCGTCGCCGGTTCCGCCGACCCGTCGCCGCTGCTTGCACAGCGCGCCGGAATCATTGGTCGCGAGCTTCGACCCATCTTCCCGTTTCCGCTTGGCTCCCCCTTGCGGTGGCACCGCCCGAAATCGGGTACAAGTCGCTGATTTCGCTTTGGTTTCCCGCCGCTCCGTCGTCGCCTTGTAAGACAGAAGGTGTCATGGAAACCGAGTCGCGCAAACCGAATAATCACCGCCCGTCCCTGTGGATACCGTGGATAACGTGGATGCATATTGCGACATGAACGCGACGTTGTTTCAGGTTCATGAAACCGCCCCAGGCAACCCGCGTTGACCTTGCATCACCAAATCAGAACGGGAGTAACACATGCGTAAATTGATGCTCGCCCTGGGATGTACCGCGATGGTCGTCCCCTCGATGGTCCTGCCGGTGTCGTCTGCGGATGCGCAGCGGCGCTACAAATATCGCGAATTCAAGGATCGCAACGGCCATTGGCGGTGCAAGAAGCCCGATGGTACGACCGGGACGATCATCGGCGGCGTCGCCGGTGCGCTGGTCGGGCGGACGATCGATACCCGCGGCGACCGCACGATCGGCACGCTGGGCGGCGCGGTCGCTGGCGCGCTGGCAGGTCGCGCGATCGAGAAGAGCGGTTCGAAAAGCTGCCGCTGATCCGACCGTCCGATCCGAAGGGGCGTCGCGACCACCGGTCGTGGCGCCCTTTTTTCGTCGTCGATGCAACGCCGCCCCGGCGCGCTCGTTGGATCGTCGAACGCATCCCCGATATGGAGAATAGATCATGGTAACCCGCAGCGCTTCGGCGACCTACGACGGCCTCGGCAAGGACGGCAAAGGCCACATCTCGACCCAGTCGGGCGTCCTCAGCGACAGCCCCTACGGCTTCAATACCCGGTTCGAGAACGGACCCGGCACCAACCCCGAGGAACTGATCGCCGCCGCGCACGCAGGCTGTTTCACGATGGCGCTCAGCTTCGCGCTCGCCAAGGCGGGTCATGATCAGGGCAGTTTGAAGACCGACGCCAACGTCAGTCTCGACAAGGACGGCGATGGCTTCACGATCACCAAATCGGCGTTGACGCTGACCGGCAAGGTCGATGGCATGGAGCGCGCCGAATTCGAGACCATCGCCGCCGACGCCAAGGTGAACTGCCCGGTCTCGAAGCTGCTCGATACCGAGATCACGCTCGACATCAATTTCGGGTAACGACCTTGCGGGGACGTGAACCGGACGTAGTTTCCGGTTCACGCAACCCGCGGCGCTCCCCGTCCGTTTATTAAGTAACGAACCAAGGAGAGTTTCCCATGCGTACCGCCTTTCTGACCGCCGCGCTGGCCGCGGTCACCATCACTGCCGTACCGGTTGCCGCGCAATCGACCTATCGTGGTGCGAACCAGGAATATCGCGGCGAAATCCGCGACGCTCAACGCGATTATCGCCACGACGTGCGCCACGCCGATTCGCGCAAGGATGTTCGCAAGGCGCGCAAGGAATACCGCCACGAGGTCCGCGATGCGCGCAAGGACCGTCGCAAGGACAACCGTGAGGTCGCACGGGATTATCGGTCGTACCGCAATTACGACTATAACCGGCCGCAGCCCGGCCAGCGGGGCTATGACGCCAGCCGCTATTATCGTGACGGGCGCTATTACCAGACGCGCCGACTGAGCCGGAACGACCGGATCTATCGTGGCCAGAACGGGCGCTATTACTGCCGCCGCAGCGATGGCACTACCGGGCTGATCGTCGGCGGCATCGCAGGCGGCGCGCTCGGCAACATCATCGCGGGCGGCGGTTCGGGGCTGCTCGGTACGCTGCTCGGCGCGGGCGGTGGCGCGCTGCTCGGTCGCTCGATCGACCGCGGTCAGGTCACCTGCCGCTAAGCATCGGTGACCGCGAACAGACCTGGAACGTTGGCCCTGAGCCTACCGGGTTCCCATGAAAGTAGTACTGTCATGGGGCCCGGTCGAAGGGCCTAAGTCGAAGGGCCTGAGACTCACCCTGCTTCGACAAGCTCAGCACGAACGGTTTAAGCGAAGGATATCGCGCTCGAGGCAGCGATGCGTCAATCAGGGCTCGGCGGAACGCCGCCGGGCCCTCATTTCGTTTGGATCAGAAGATGCCCCCGCCGAGGCTCAGGCGGATCGCGAAGATCACGATCAGCACCAGATTGAGGTTGCGCCCCGATTTGGCGGTCGACACCGCGCCGATCGCCGCGCCGACGATGCCGATCGGGATCACGAGCCAGTTCATCCACCCGAGGAACGGCACGAAGGCGACCAGGCCGAGCACCAAGGTGACGAGGCCGATGAGGATGGACAGGATGTTCATGCCAGCGAAGATGGTGGTAGTGTTTCACCGATGCAAGACACCGCGATATGGGCGGTGGCCCGTCGTGCGATCGACGATGCTTCCTTAACGCTTCGCGGGTATGTCGGGGGCGTGACCTATTCCGCCCGCGCCTCGCTCACCAGCGCCCTGCTGCTCGTCGCCCTGCCGCTCGCGCTCGTCGCGTGCGGCAAGAAGCCCGCCGACCAGACCGATCTCGATCGGCTCGACAACGAGCTGACCGCGGCCAATCAGAGCGATCCCGCGATGACCGCCGCGGTGCGCGGCCAGATCATGGTCGACCCCGGCCTTACGCAAAGTTCGAACGAGAAATCGATCCGCCCGCCGAGCCGCCCCGATCCCAACGCGATCCCCCCCGACGGGATCGGCGCCAAGCCCGACGGGGTCGATCCGGCAACGCTGAAACCCGCGCCCGCCGCACGCGACTGCCCCGATTGCCGTGCCGCCGCGGGCGCGCTGACGCTGGGCGAGCTGGCGAAGCGACAGAAGAACGCCTCGATCGCGCATTGCGCGGGTCAGCTCGGCTATTCGGCGACGTGGGCGGCGCGGTTACCCGCCGACGTACCGCTCTATCCCGACGCGCGAGTCGCCGAGGCGGCGGGCGCACAGCCATGCGGGTTGCGCGTCGTCAGCTTCGCGACCGCGGCCCCGGTGACCCGCGTGATCGACTGGTATTACACCAAGACCCATAACGCCGGGTACGCCGCCGAGCATCAACGCGACGGCGCGCAACATGTCCTGGGCGGCACGCGCGGCGACGCCGCTTATGTCATCTACGTCTCGCCGCGCGCGGGCGGCGGCAGCGACGTCGATCTGGTGACCAACCAGGGAAGCTGACGACGCGTCGCCTGCTCCAACAACGCGCGTGACCTTGACGCCTGCGCGCTCTAAAGCGCCGCCATGCCTCTTTTTCTCGTCATGGCCGGTGGCGCCCTCGGTGCCGGCGCGCGTCACCTCGTCGGGCGCGCGACGCTGGCGTGGCTTGGCGTCGGCTTTCCGTACGGCACGCTGACCGTCAACATCCTCGGCGGGCTCTTCATGGGCCTGCTCGTCGGCATCCTCGCGCGCACCGGCGCGACGGAGGGCTGGCGGCTGTTCGTCGGGGTCGGCGTGCTCGGCGGGTTCACGACCTTTTCGTCCTTCTCGCTCGACGTGGTCAATCTGTACGAGCGCGGCGCGGTCGCGGTGGCGCTCGGCTATGTGCTCGTGTCGGTCGTCGCCTCGATCGTCGCGCTGGTCGCGGGGCTGTCGCTGGTGAGGGCGGTGGCATGAGCGACACACCCGCCGACAAGAACGACCAGAAAGACAGGGGCGTGCGCGAATTCAACGTCGGGTTCGACGATGACGGCATCCGGCTCGACCGCTGGTTCAAGCGCCATCAGCCCGAGACGAGCTTCACCACCGTCGCCAAATGGGCGCGGACCGGGCAGCTCCGGATCGACGGCGCACGCGCGACGCCGGGCGATCGGATCGTTGCGGGCCAGGTACTGCGCGTGCCGCCCCCCGAAGCCGTCAGGAGCGACGAGAAGCCCAAGCGCGAACGCGCGCCGCTGGCCGACGACCAGATCGCGTTCGCGCGCGACCTGGTAATCCACAAGGATCTCCAGGCGCTCATCCTCAACAAGCCCCCGGGCCTCGCAACGCAGGGCGGGACCAAGACCCACGAGCATGTCGACGGCCTGCTCGACGCGCTTCAGTACGACGCAGAGGGTCGCCCCAAGCTCGTCCACCGGCTCGACAAGGATACCAGCGGCGCGCTGCTCGTCGCGCGCACCAGCCGCGCCGCCGCGTTCTTCGCCAAGGCATTTTCGGGCCGCACCGCGCGGAAAGTCTATTGGGCGCTGATCGTCGACGTGCCGAGCATCGACGACGGCATGATCGAATTGCCGATCGGCAAACAGCCCGGCACCGGCGGCGAAAAGATGCACGTCGACGAGGAGAACGGCTCGCCCGCGCGCACCCGCTATCGCGTCATCGAACGCGCGGGCAATCGCGCCGCCTGGGTCGAATTGCAGCCCTTCACCGGGCGCACCCACCAGCTGCGGGTCCACATGGCCGCGATCGGCCATCCGATTGTGGGCGACGGCAAATACGGCGGCGCGGCGGCGTTCCTGACCGGCGGGATCAGCCGCAAGATGCATCTCCACGCGCGCCGCATCCGCATCGACCATCCCGATGGCGGATCGATCGACCAGACCGCCGATCTGCCAACCCATTTCGCCGAAAGCCTTGTCCAGCTGGGCTTCGACCAGGCGCTCGGCGACGCGCTGACGCTCGATGAAAAGACCCCGCCCTCCAAGACCCAGCTCAAGCAACGCGCCAAGGCGCATTCGAAGGGCATCCGCAAGGAACGCCGCGGCGAACGCCGCGGGCGCGGCACCCGCGAGAAGGATGCCAAGCGCTAGAACGCGCTGACTTTACCTAGCCCATGTGAATCGATCGCGCTCTACCGCGCGGCGAGCTGCTTGATCGAGGCGTCATCGCGGCGATACGGATCGGCGGCGTAGGCGACTCCGTCGTCGGTGGGCAGCGCGGTGAAATACAGCAGATAGATCGGCACCGGGCGCAGCAGTGCGAGCACCTGTTCGGGGTCCGACGAGCGCGCGTGGAGCGTCTTACCGACCAGCCAACGCCCCAGCCGCGGCGCATCCTCGAGCCGGACGCAGCCATTGCTGAAATGGCGATCGTCCTTCGCGAACAGCGCGCGGTTGGGGGTGTCATGGAGGTAAATGCCATCGTCGTTGGGGAACTGGTATTTCACCGTCCCCATCGAATTGCCGTTCCCCGGCAGCTCACGCACCCGCACCTCGAGCTCGCCCGCCGCGACCTTGCGCCAGTCGACCGAGCGCGCCTCGATCACCCGCGCATCGGCGCTCCAATCCGACAGCAATTCGTAGCCGAGCGACGACAGCGACGCGCCCGAGACGACCTTGGGCGCGATGTTCTTGCGCACCAGGCTGGTGGGGACGTTCCAATAGGGGTTGAGCGTCGCATAGCGGACCATCCCCGCCATCGTCGGGGTCGGGGTCGCGGGCGTGCCGACGATGACCTTCATCGTTCCCTGCTGCGCGCCGCCATCGACATACCACAGCCGCGCGGTCGCGGTGTCGACGACGATATGCGGCGTCCACGGCCCCGGCAGCAGCCGCGCGCGCTCCAGGTTGAGCCGCAGCAGCCGGGTCCGCTCGGCGCCGACATTCGATACCGGCTCGGGCGCGGCGACACCCCCGCGCGGCATGCTGCGATAGGGCGCACCGAAGATCGACCTGTCCGATCGGTCGAGCTCGATCCGCGGCGGCGTGGCGGGATCATAGTCTCGAAGCGCGACGTGCGGCGCGATCCGTGGCGCGGCGAGATCGGGCTGCCCGGCGAGCGCGCGGCGCAGCCCGACGTAAAAAGGGCTCATCCATTCGAGCCCACGGACATAGGCGGCGAGCGACGGCACGAGCGCGGCGCGGCGGAGCACGTCGAGCGCATCGGACTTGGCCGGTTCCAGCCCCGCGTCCACATAGCGCAAGTCGATGTGCGGACGCCGCATGTCGGACACGAGCGCGGCGAGCGCGGCGGACAGCGCGATATCGGCGCGTGCCATCGCCGCGGGGTTACCAGTTTGTGCCGCCGCTAGCTGTCGTCGCAAGCCAGACGGATCGTAGCGATCGGGGTCGAGCCCATCGACCGCGACGGTATCGACCAGGTCGACCAGCGCCGCCGCCTGGGGTGCGGGCAGCCCGTTCCGGCTCCACAGCGGCCAAAAGCCGCGTTGGCGATAGAACGGTTCGAGCGCGGCGGGCGCCGACGCGCGAATCGCCGCGGCGACCGCGCCATCGGCTGCCGCAGTCGAATCGGGTGCCTGCTGCGTCGCCGCGCTGGCCGTTACCGGCGACCATGTCACCAGCGCAACCGCCACAATCCACCCCGCGCGCCGGGCGAAACCCCGCGCGCGGGTCACCTCAGCCGCGCTCGCCGCGGCGGGTCGGTGGCGGGGGCGGCGGCGGTGGGCAATGCGGCCCCTGGATCGGGTGATAGGCACCGTCACTGGTGTAGAAGCCGTCGACAATCCCGTCGCCGTTGCGATCGGCGGCGATCGTGCCAGCGATCGCGCCCGGCCCGATCGGCGCGGCATAGCGCTCCATCGGCGGCGGCGGCGGCGGCGCGTCGTACATCCCGCCGTGATCATAGGTGTCGCAGCCCGCCAGCAGCACCGGCGCGAGGAGCAGTGCGCCCCACATTCCCTTGTTCATCAACGTGCCTCCCATGTTCGCGACTCGCCAATCGCTCGACCGCGTTCGACCGACGCTACCATATCGCGCGCCGCCAATGCGATACGCCGCGCAATTCCTTCCCGATCTGGGACAGCGTACCGTCCGGGCTGCCGTCGCGACACCGCCGTTTCCCTTCGCGCGCGCATCGCCTACGACCCGTACATGGTTCGTAGCGCCCTGCCCCGATGACCCGCCTGGCGGTGTTCGATTGCGACGGCACGCTCGTCGACAGCCAGGCGAACATCTGCGTCGCGATGGAGGAGGCGTTCGTGATCGCCGGGCGTCCGCTGCCCGATAGGCGCGCGATCCGGCGGATCGTCGGGCTGAGCCTGGTCGAAGCGGTGCAAACGCTGTTGCCGCGCGAAGACGACGCGCTCCACCGGCGGATGGCGGCGGATTACAAGCAGGCCTATTACCGCATGCGCACCACCGGCGCGCTCGCCGACGAACCGTTGTTCGACGGGATCGCGGCGGTGCTGGCGACGCTGGCCGACGATGGCTGGCTACTCGGGGTCGCGACCGGCAAGTCCGACCGCGGGCTCGCGCATATACTCGCCGCGCACGGTATCGCTGATCGGTTCGTGACGCTCCAGACCGCGGACCGGCATGCGTCCAAACCCGATCCCGCGATGCTGATCGCCGCGATGGACGAGGCCGGCGTCGCGCCCCATAGCACCGTGATGATCGGTGACACGAGTTTCGACATGGCGATGGCCACAGCGGCGGGCGCCCGCGCGGTCGGCGTGGCATGGGGCTATCACGACGTCCGCGACCTCGCCGACGCGGGCGCGGCGGTAATCGCGGATCGCGTCGACCAATTGCCGGGGCTGCTCGCATGACCGACGAGGATCAGGCGAAGCAGCGCTATTTCACGATCGCCGCGGCGCGGCTCGCGGGGGTGGCAGGCGCAGTATTCGGGCTGGTGCTGATCGGACGCGCACCCGACACCCTGACCAAGGTGATCGGGATCGCGCTGATGATGTCGGCGCTGGTGATGATCGCCATCGTCCCGCGCAGCTTCGCGCGCCGGTGGCGGACCCCGCCCGACGAATGAAGCGCTTCTGGAGCACCGTGTCGGTCGACGCCGACCGCGTCGTGATGCTCGACGCGCGCCCTGTCCGCACGCCGGGCCGGGTGCCGCTCGCCGCGCCGACCGACGCGCTCGCCGCCGTCATCGCGGACGAATGGCGCGCGGTCGAGGGCGACGTCGATCCGCGCGCGATGCCGCTGACCGGCCTCGCCAACGCCGCGATCGATCTCGTCGCGCCCGATCGCGCAGGATTCGCGGCGGGACTCGCCGCCTATGGCGAGACCGACCTGCTGTGTTACCGCGCCGAATTGCCCGAACCGCTGGTCGATCGCCAGCGCGCGGCGTGGGATCCGCTGCTCGGCTGGGCGCGGGCGCGCTACGATATCCACCTCGAAACGACCGCGGGGGTGATCCACGTCGCGCAGCCACTGGCCACGGTCCAGCGGCTCGCCGACGCGATTGCTTCCTACGACGCCTTCCGCCTCGCCGCGGCGGCACCGATCGTCACGCTGACGGGATCGCTGATCGTCACCCTCGCGCTGCTCGATCACGCGGCGGACGCCGACACGATCTGGGCCGCGGCACATGTCGACGAGGATTGGCAGGCCGAGATGTGGGGCGAGGATTATCTCGCCATCGAAACCCGCGCGGCCCAGCGCAGCGAATATGACGCCGCGATACGGTTCCTCGCGCTGCTGTAGCGCATTGACGCTAGATTGATCACACCCTCAACCGTTCGCCCTGAGCCTTCCGGGTTCCCATGAAAGTAATACTTTCATGGGGCCGGGTCGAAGGGCGTGGGCCTCACCGTGCTTCGCCAAGCGCAGCACGAACGGGTGTATATCAGATCACCGCGTCCTAGCGCAGCAGCTTGCGGATGAAGCCGATGATCCCGGTCTGGCGCGATCGTTTCAGCCGTTCCGCGGCCAGGATCGTCTGGACGCACGCGAAGCAATGTTCGACGTCGTCGTTGACCAGTACATAGTCATAGCCGTCCCAATGGCTGACCTCGTTCGCGGCGCGCGCCATCCGCGCATTGATGACGACCATCGAATCGGTCGCGCGCCGTTCGAGCCGTTCGCGCAGGATCGGCATCGACGGGGGCAGGATGAACACGCGGACGACATCGCCCCCCGCGAGTTGGTGGAGCTGCTGCGCGCCCTGCCAATCGATATCGAACAGGATGTCCCGCCCCTGTTCGAGCTCGTTCCAGACCTGCGCCTTCGGGGTGCCATAGCGATGGTCGAAGACGTGCGCCCATTCGAGGAACTCGCCCTTCGCGACCATGTCGCGAAACGTCTCCAGATCGACGAAATGATAATCCTTGCCGTCGACTTCCCCCGGACGGATCGGGCGGGTGGTGTAGGACACCGACATCCCGATCTCGTCATCGGCCCCGAGCAATTTCCGCGCGATCGTCGATTTCCCCGCGCCCGATGGCGAAGACAGGACGAACAACACGCCGCGACGCTTGAAGTCGTGCGGATCGTTCGCGGCCAGGGTCGTGGTCGGGCTTGCGGGTGCGTCCATGCGCGCTACTGACGTGGCGGTGGGGTTAGCGTCAAGCATCAGCCGCTGGATCGCGGCGAAAAGTGGCTGGCTGGTCGTCGCGATCATGGTCGTCGCGGCGGTTATCCTGCTGACAATGGGGCGTTCCCCGACCTGCCCGTGCGGCACCGTGCGATTATGGTGGGGCGGCGTCCAGTCCGACCAAAACAGCCAGCAGCTGACCGACTGGTATAGTTTCAGCCACCTGATCCACGGATTCCTGTTCTACGCGGGCGGCTGGCTGTTGCTACGCCGCTGGCCGTGGCAGGCCCGATTGGTGATCGCGACGGTCATCGAGGCCGGGTGGGAAATTCTCGAAAATTCGCCGCTGATCATCGATCGCTATCGCGCGGTGACGATGGCGTTCGGCTATACCGGCGACAGCGTCCTGAATTCGCTGTCGGACATCACCTGCATGATCATCGGCTTCGCGATCGCGCGGCGACTGCCGGTGTGGATGACGATCGCGCTAGCGGTGGCGTTCGAGCTGCTGACGCTTGCGGTAATCCGCGACAACCTGACCCTCAACGTCCTGATGCTGGTCCACCCGGTCGAGGCGATCCGGGTGTGGCAGGCGGGCAGCTAGACCGATTCGCCGCGTCGGCGCGCCTGACGACGGTCATACGCCTTCTTGGCGACGTATCCGCCCCCCAGGACCAGGCCGAGCGGCCCCATCCGGCTGAGCAGTCGCGCCGCGACCAGCCCGATCGCGGCCCCTTTGAGCCCGCCCTGGCCGTCACGCCGGTCGATCTCACGCCCGACCAGCGCGCCGATCGCGCTGCGAATCACGATCCGGCCTCCGGATCGAGCGACCCGAATGCCTTGTCCTTGAGTTCGGCCGCGCCGCGCAACACCGCCCAGCCGACTGCGTAGGTTACGGCGAGCGGAATCACGACTTTGAGGACATTCGCGGTCACCGCGCCGACGATCGCGCCATCGGCATTGCCGTCATCGCCCGACATCGAATCGATCCCCGCCCCGATCAGCGCGCCCAAGGTTGTTGCACCCACGTCGTAATCCCTTCGATATGAGACCGCACAGCGCGCGAGGCGGTCAAGGGTTCCGCCGCTCAGCGACCGACCATGGTTGCGGGGCGAACCGTCACATCGAACGTGTCGGCATCGACCAGCCCAAGCTCGAGCGCGGCTTCGCGCAGCGTCTGACCCGTCTCGTGCGCGTGCTTGGCGATCTTGGCGGCATTGTCGTAGCCGATCGTTGGCGCGAGCGCGGTGACCAGCATCAGCGACCGGTCGACCAGCTCGGCGATCCGCGCGCGGTTGGGTTCGAGCCCCCCGACACAGCGTTCCGCGAACGATTCCATCGCGGTGCTGAGCAGATCGATCGACCGCAACACCGCCGCCCCGATCAACGGCTTGAAGACGTTGAGTTCCAGATGCCCCTGCAGCCCACCGACGGTGATCGCGGCGTGGTTGCCGATCACCTGCGCGGCGACCATCGTCAGCATCTCGCACTGCGTCGGGTTGACCTTGCCGGGCATGATCGAGCTGCCGGGTTCGTTGGCGGGCAGATCGAGTTCGCCCAGTCCCGATCGCGGGCCAGAGCCGAGCAGTCGGATGTCGTTGGCGATCTTGGTCAGCGCGACCGCGAGCGTGTTGAGCCGCCCCGAGAAATCGACCAGCGTGTCGTTCGACGCCAGCGCCTCGAATTTGTTCGGCGCGGTCGCGAATGCGAATCCGGTGAGCCGGGTCAGTTCGGCGGCGATATCCTCGCCAAACCCCGGCGGCGCGTTGAGCCCGGTGCCGACCGCGGTGCCGCCCTGCGCCAGCCGCGCGAGGCCATGCTCGACCAGCGGCATCAGCCGGGTCTTGGCAAGGCGCAACTGCGCGTAATAGCCCGAAAATTCCTGCCCCAGCGTCAGCGGGGTCGCGTCCTGAAGATGCGTCCGGCCGATCTTGACGATGTCGTCCCACGCCTCCGCCTTGGCGAGCAGCGCCGCGGTCAGCCGGTCGAGCGCGGGGATCATCCGCCGCGTCGTCGCAAGCGCGGCGGCGACGTGGAGCGCGGTCGGGAAACTGTCGTTCGACGATTGCCCGCGGTTGACGTCGTCATTGGGATGGACCGGCGATTTGCCGCCGCGGGTGCCGGTCAGCATCTCATTGGCGCGGCCCGCGATCACCTCGTTGACGTTCATGTTCGACTGAGTGCCGCTGCCGGTCTGCCAGATGACGAGCGGGAACTGGTCGTCGAGCGTGCCCGCGACGATCTCGGCGGCGGCGGCCTCGATCGCAGCGGCCTTGTCCGCACCGAGCCCGTGCTGGCGATTGACCCGCGCCGCGGCCTGTTTGACCAGCGCGAGAGCGTGGACGATCTCGATCGGCATCGACTCGCGCGCGCCGAACGGGAAATTGGCGATCGAGCGCTGCGTCTGCGCACCCCAATAGGCGGCGGCGGGAACCTCGATGGCCCCGAGCGAATCGGTTTCGGTGCGGGTGTCGGTCATCTGGAACCTACTCCGTCATGCCGGACTTGTTCCGGCATCCATCGCGCCGCTCACGATAACATGGTGAGATAGCGCCGCCGCCACGGGAATGAATCCCGTGACGTCGAAGCTCGGCTTTGCCGAGCCCGGCCGACGGTTCGCGTCGCGATCGCGACCGCTGCATAGCTGACGCTATCCAGCTCGTTCCCTATTTCTTCCTTTTGAAATCCACCGCGACGACGTTCGAGCCATCCTCGACCGGTACCGCGGTCGGGCCGTCGTTTTCCGCCGAATCATGCGGGTCGGGGCCATCGTCAGGGCCATCCTGCGCCTGGAAGCGGAGTTCGAAATTCACCGCGGGATCGTGGAATCCGGTGATCGCCGAATAGGGAATCACCAGCTTCGACGACACCTGGTTGAACGACAGCCCCACCGAGAACCGCTCGTCGTCGACCAGCAAGTCCCAATAGCGGTTCTGCAGGACGATCGTCATCTCGTCGGGAAACCGCTCGATCAACCGCTGCGGGATGTCGACCCCGGGCGCCTGCGTCTTGAAGGTGATGTAGAAATGATGCTCGCCGGGCAGCCCACCCGATTCGGCAATCGTCGTCAGCACCCGCCCGACGACGGCGCGCAGCGCTTCCTGAACGATCTCGTCATAGGGGATCAGGCTATCGGGCAGTCCATCGGTCATATGTCCCTTGGGTAGCGGGCTTTGGGTGTCGGTCAAGATTGCATGCGACACCGGCGGCGCTATGGGATCGAAACCATGCGCACCGCCACGATCACCCGCAACACCGCCGAAACCCGGATCGCGGTCACCGTCGACCTCGACGGCACCGGGATTTACGACATCCAGACCGGAATCGGTTTCTTCGATCACATGCTCGAACAATTGTCGCGGCATTCGCTGATCGACCTGCACGTGCGGACCGAGGGCGATCTGCATATCGACCAGCACCACACCGTCGAGGATACCGGTATCGCGATCGGCGAAGCGGTCGCGCAGGCGCTCGCCGACAAACGCGGCATCCGTCGCTATGGCGATGCGCTCAGCCCGATGGACGAAACGCTGACCCGCGTCGCGCTCGACATTTCCGGTCGCCCCTGGCTCGTGTGGAAGACCGAATTCACGCAAAAGCGGTTGGGCGAGATGGATACCGAGCTGTTCCAGCACTGGTTCCACAGCTTCGCACAGGCCGCGGGGATCACGCTCCACATCGAAACGCTCCACGGCGAGAACAACCACCACATCGCCGAGGCGGCGTTCAAGGGCCTCGCCCGCGCGCTGCGAATCGCGGTCGAGATCGATCCGCGCAAGGGCGACGCGATCCCCTCGACCAAGGGGATGCTGTGACGCTCGCGCTGATCGATTATGGCGCGGGCAATCTTCGGTCGGTCGAAAACGCGCTGCGCACCGCGGGGTGCGACGATCTGGCAGTGACTGCCGATGCCGACGTGGTCGCGCGCGCCGACCGGATCGTACTCCCCGGCGTGGGCGCATTCGGCGCATGTGCCGATGCGCTGCGCGGCGTCGACGGCATGATCGCCGCGCTCGAACGGCGGGTCAGGGGCGACGGCGTCCCTTTCCTCGGCATCTGTGTCGGGATGCAGTTGATGGCAACCGCGGGCGAGGAACTCGGCATCCACGACGGGCTCGGCTGGATCGTGGGGTGCGTCCGCCGGATCGAACCCGCGACGATCGCGACCAAGGTCCCGCACATGGGCTGGAACGACGTCGTCCCGACCCGCGCCCACCCGCTGATCGAACCGGGCGAGGCGTATTTCCTCCACAGCTATGCGTTCGAGGACGATGCCGCGGGCGACGACGTGATCGCGACGACCAACCACGCCGGACCCGTCACCGCCGCGATCGCGCGCGACAACATGATCGGCGTCCAGTTCCACCCCGAAAAGAGCCAGCGCTACGGCCTCGCATTGCTCGAAAGGTTTTTGGCATGGCGTCCCTGATCATCTTTCCCGCGATCGACCTCAAAGGGGGGCAGGTCGTCCGCCTCGCCGAGGGCGATATGGCCCGCGCCACCGTCTATGGTGACGACCCCGCCGCGCAGGCGATGATCTTCGCCGATCAGGGCGCGGAGTACCTCCACGTCGTCGACCTCGACGGCGCGTTCGCAGGGACCAGCGTCAACGGCGATGCGGTGCGCGCGGTGGTCGAACGCTTCCCCGGCCACGTCCAGCTCGGCGGCGGCATCCGCACTCGCGCGAACGTCGAACGCTGGTTCGACCTCGGCGTGTCGCGCGTCGTGATCGGCACCGCCGCGCTGGACGACCCCGATTTCGTTCGCGCCGCCGCGCGCGACTTCCCCGGCGGGATCGTCGTCGCGGTCGACGCCAGGGACGGCATGGTCGCGACCAAGGGCTGGGCCGACGTGTCGACCACCAGTGCGGTCGATCTCGCGCGCCGGTTCGAGGATGTGGGGGTCGCCGCGCTGCTGTTCACCGATGTCGGGCGCGACGGGATGCTGAAGGGCTGCAACGTCGAGGCGACGGTCGATCTCGCGCGCAGCGTGGACATCCCGGTGATCGCATCGGGCGGGGTCAAGGGCATCGCCGAAATCCACGTCCTGGCGCTCCACGCGCGCGCCAATGACCAGAAGGGGGGCGTCGAAGGCGTCATCACCGGCCGCGCGCTCTACGATGGCCGGCTCGATCTCGCGGCGGCGCTGCACGTCGCCGCGGCCGCATAATGGTTCACGCCGAGACACGGAGACGCGGAGGCGTCAGGGGTTTTTCGCGCAGAGGCGCAGAGGACGCAGAGGTGTCGTTCCCGACCGCGTACGCGGTCTTTGATCAACATAAGTTGGTCGCCCGCTGCGCGCTGCCGCGCGCGGTACAGTCTCTGCGTCCTCTGCGCCTCTGCGCGAACCAAAATCTCCGCGTCTCCGCGTCTCCGCGTGAACAATATCCAGGCGCACGATGACCGTTCGCGCCCGCGTCATCCCGTGTCTCGACGTCGCCAATGGCCGAGTCGTCAAGGGCGTCAACTTCGTCGACCTGATCGACGCGGGCGACCCGGTCGAGCAGGCGCGCGCCTATGACGCGGCGGGGGCGGACGAATTATGCTTCCTCGATATCGGCGCCAGCCATGAAGGCCGCGACACCATTCTCGATGTCGTCGCGCGCACCGCGGCGGTGTGCTTCATGCCGCTGACCGTCGGCGGCGGCGTCCGTACCGCCGACGACGCGCGCGCGCTATTGCTCGCGGGGGCGGACAAGATCGCGGTCAATTCCGCCGCGGTGGCACGCCCCGAGATCGTCGCCGACATCGCCGAACGCTTCGGCAGCCAGTGCTGCGTCGCCAGCGTCGACGCGCGCCGCGTCGGCGATCATTGGGAAGTCTTCACCCATGGCGGCCGCCGCGCCACCGGGATCGACGCGGTCGCGCACGCGCTGCGCCTCGCCGAACTCGGCGCGGGCGAGTTGCTCGTCACCTCGATGGACCGCGACGGCACCCGCGACGGCTATGACCTCGCGCTGATCCGCGCGATCGCGGACCAGGTCGAAATTCCCGTCGTCGCCTCGGGCGGAGTCGGCGGGCTCGACGACCTGATCGCGGGCATTCGCGACGGCCACGCCAGCGCGGTCCTCGCGGCCTCGATCTTTCACTTCGGCGAGGCGAGCATCGCCGACGCGCATGCCGCGCTCGCCGCCGCGGGGATTCCGGTCCGCACCCCGCTCCAGGATTGACCCCGCGCGCGCGCCGCGTCAGTCGAGGGGCATGGACCCGCTAGACCGCCTCGAAGCCACGATCCGCGCGCGCCGCGGCGCCGATCCCGCGACCTCCTACGTCGCCAGCCTGACCGCCGCAGGCCGCGCGAAAATCGCGCAGAAACTGGGCGAGGAAGCCGTCGAAACCGTGATCGCGGCCTGTTCGGGCGACGACGCCAGCATCGTCCCCGAAGCGGCGGACCTGATCTTCCACCTCATCGTCCTGCTCGCGGATGCCGGGCTGAGCCTCGACGACGTCCGCGCCGAACTGGCGCGCCGCGAGGGTGTGTCGGGGCATGACGAAAAGGCGGCGCGCACGATCGAAGGGAAGGCCTGATGCCGATCGATGCCACTCAGCCCTATGACGATCAGAATATCTTCGCCAAAATCCTGCGCGACGAGATTCCGTCGAACCGCGTCTACGAGGATGATTATGCGATCGCGTTCCACGATATCGCGCCCGTCGCGCCGACCCACATCCTCGTGATCCCGCGAGGGTCCTATGTGTCGTGGGACGATTTTTCCGCGCGCGCCTCCGACGCCGAGATCGCCGGATTCATCCGCGCCGTGGGCACGGTGGCGCGTGACGCGGGGCTGGTCGCGCCGGGGTATCGGCTGCTCGCCAATACCGGTGCGCAATCGGGGCAGGAAGTGCCCCACCTCCACGTCCACATCTTTGCCGGCAGGCGGTTGGGGCCGATGCTGGCGGGTTGATCGAGGTCACTTAAGGGATTGCGCACCCTCGATTTGCGGTTAGGTTCCCCGGTTTACCGCGAACGCGCGGGCCAACTTCCCCGGGGGAACCAGTTCATGATATTCGGGCGCGTCAAGCCAATCGACGCCATCCTCAACGCCACCGAAGGCAAGACGCTGCACCGGACGCTCGGCGCGTTCCAGCTGATGTTGTTCGGGATCGGCTGCGTCATCGGCACCGGCATCTTCGTCCTGACCGCGGTCGGGGCGCAAAAGGCGGGGCCGGGGCTGCTCCTCGCGTTCGCGATTGCCGGCGCGATCTGCATCGTCGCGGCGCTCTGCTATGCGGAGATCGCGGCGATGATGCCGGTGGCGGGGTCGGCCTACACCTATAGCTATGCCACCGTGGGCGAATTCCTCGCCTGGACGGTCGGCTGGGCGCTGATCCTCGAATATGCGGTCGCCGCGTCCGCGGTCGCGGTCGGCTGGTCGGGCTATTTCACCGGCACCATCCTCCACCAATATTTCGGCGTATATTTGCCGGTCTGGCTGTCCGCCGGACCGCTGGCGCTGGGCGGCACCGCGGGCGGGTTCATCAACCTGCCCGCCGTCATCATCTCGCTGCTCATCACCTGGCTGCTGATCATCGGCACGTCGGAGAGCGCCAAGGTCAACGCGGTGTTGGTCGCGATCAAGGTCACCGCGCTCACCGCGTTCGTCGCGCTGACGCTGACCAGCAGCCATTTCGACATGGCGCGGTTCAACCCGTTCCTGCCCGCGGGCTATTTCGGCGGCTTCGGCAGCGGCATCGGCGCGGTCGGCGCGGCGGCGACGATCTTCTTCGCCTATGTCGGCTTCGATGCGGTCTCGACCGCGGCGGAGGAAACCAAGAACCCTCAGCGCAACGTGCCGATCGGGCTGATCGGATCGCTGTTGTTCTGTACCGTGTTCTACATGCTCGTCGCGGCGGGCGCGATCGGGACGATCGGTGGCCAGCCGGTGATGGGGCCGAACGGCGTGCCCTTCCCGGCCGGCTCCGAAGAGCTCGCGCGTCAGTGCGCGACCTTCGCTGTCGATCAGCTGCCGCTGGTCTGTTCGAACGAGGCGCTGGCGCACACCCTGCGGATGATCGGGTTCAGCACGATCGGCAATTTCATGGGCGTCGCGGCGTTCCTGGCGTTGCCCTCGGTCATCCTGGTGCTGATCTTCGGCCAGACCCGCATCTTCTTCGTGATGAGCCGCGACGGCTTGCTCCCCGAGGTGCTGAGCCGGGTCCATCCCAAGTGGAAGACCCCGCACATCGTCACCGCGATCACCGGGGTCGCGGTCGCGTTCGCGGCGGCGTTCCTGCCGGTCGGGCAGCTCGCCGACATCGCCAATGCGGGGACGCTCTATGCCTTCATGATGGTCGGCGTCGCGCTGCTGGTGCTGCGCAAGACGGCGAAGGACCGCAAGCGCGCGTTCACGGTGCCGGCGGCGTGGCTCGTCGGCCCTGCGACGATCATCGGCTGCATCTTCCTGTTCCTCAACCTGCCCGCCGCCGCGATGCTGGTGCTGCCGATCTGGGGCGCGGTCGGGCTGGTGATCTATTTCGGTTACAGCCGCAGCCGCAGCCATCTCGGCAAGGGCATCGTCGAGGTCCACACGATGGACGAGCCGGGGCTCAAGCCGGACATTCCCGGCACCGATTGATCGGGGTCACTGAATGAAAAAGGGGCCGCGGGGGACATCCTCCCGCGGCCCTTTTTTCGTTCCACCCCGGCGAAGGGCACCCATCAAAGTATTACTGTGATGGGGCCCAAGGCCGGGGCCCAGTTGGGGAGGTCGAGGCAACGAAGCGCAGCGCTGATCACTGCTGTTCCCTAACTGGGCCCCGGCCTCCGCCGGGGTGGTATTTTTGTTTAATCAGCCCAGCACAGCCTTCACCAGCAGCTTGAGGTCCGCCATCGGCCGCGCGCCGACGTGGCTGATCACCTCCGCCGCACAGATCGCGCCCAATTTCAGCGACGCTTCGAGGTCATGCCCGTGGGTCTGGCCGTAGAGGAAGCCCGCCGCGAACAAATCCCCTGCCCCCGTGGTATCGACCACTGCGTCGATCGGCTCGGCGGCCACCGTCGTCCGCTCGCCGCCGCGCATCGCCAGCGCGCCCTGTTCGCTCAGCGTCACCACCAGCGTCTCGACCTTGGGTGCGACCGCCGCGATCGCGGTCTCGACGTCGGTCGTCGCGGTCAGCGACATCAGTTCGGCCTCGTTGGCGAACATCAGGTCGATCAACCCGGCATCGATCAGCGCATGGAAATCGGCGCGGTGGCGGTCGATCACGAATTCCGCCGACGTGGTGAAGGCGACCTTGCGCCCCGCCGCCTTGGCGACGTCGATCGCGGCGCGCATCGCGGCGCGCGGCTCTTCGGGATCCCACAGATAGCCCTCGATGTAGAGATACGCCGCGTCCGCGATCAGATCGCGGTCGAGCGCCTCGGCGGGGAGGTAGTGCGATGCGCCGAGGAAGGTGTTCATCGTCCGCTGCCCGTCGGGGGTCACGAAGATCAGGCAGCGCCCGGTCGTCGGCGCACCGCTGCGCGCCGCAGTGTCGAAACGGATGCCGCACGCGCGGATGTCGTGCGCGAAGACTTCGCCCAATTGATCGTCGGCGACCTGGCCGATGAAGGCGCACTTGCCGCCGAGCGTCGCCATCCCCGCGATAGTGTTCGCCGCGGACCCACCCGAAATCTCCTGCCCTGGCCCCATCTTGGCATAGAGCGCGCCGGCGTCCTCGGGCGAGAAGATCAGCTGCATCGCGCCCTTGGTCATGCCGTTGGCGGCGATGAACCCGTCGTCGGCGGAGCTGAGGATGTCGACGATGGCATTGCCGATCGCGACGACGTCATAGGTAGGTGCGGTCAAAGTCATGGCTCCGGAGAAGGAAGAATGCGCGCGCCCTATCGCGCTTCGCCTCCGCAGGCGAGCCCTGCGTCCGATCGGAGATTGACGCGCGCGCGCACCTCGCCGACGCTGGCGCGATGATTGCCGCCTTTCTCCTGTCGATCCGCCAGCTCGGCGATCGCGCGATCCTCGCGGTCCTGGCGAAGTCGCTAGGGCTGACGCTGGCGACCTTCGCCGCGCTGGGCGTCGGGCTGTACGTCGCGCTCGATGCGGCGATGACCTGGGCGAGCGGGCAGCGCGACGGCGTCGGGATCGTCGCGATCGCGACGCTCGTCATCGGCGTCGGCATCGCGTGGTTGACGTTTCGGATCGTCGCGATCGCGGTGATCGGCTTGTTCGCCGACGAGGTCGTTGCCGCGGTCGAGGCGAAATATTATCCCGCCGCGCTCGCCCGCGCGCACCCGATCGGCGTCGCGGCGTCGCTACGGATGGGGGCGGGATCGGCGATGCGCGCGATCCTCGCCAACCTCGCGATGCTGCCCGTCTATCTCGTCCTGATCCTGACCGGGGTCGGCACCCCGATCGCGTTCCTCCTCGTCAACGGCTGGCTGCTCGGGCGCGACCTCGGCGACATGGCCGCCGCGCGCCACGTCCCCGCTGCGGCACTCCGCCCGCTGGCCAGGACGAAACGGGGCGAACGGATGCTGCTGGGGGTTGCGGTGACCGCGCTGCTCGTGGTTCCCCTCGTCAACCTCCTCGCGCCGATCATCGGCGCGGCGATGGCGACGCATCTGTTCCACAGGGGTAAGGCATGAAGCGACTGATCGCGGCGGGATTGCTCGGGTTCAGCCTGGCGGGCTGCGCCGTCCCTTCGACCACCGGGCCTGCGGTCGGGCGCACCGTGATACCGTATAGCGGTGTCGGGCTCGAACGCGTGATCGGGCAGGACGCAGCGGGGCTGACCCGGCTGTTCGGCCCGCCCGACGCCGACGTCCGCGAAAACACCGCGCGCAAACTCCAGTTTCAGGGTCCGATCTGCGTGCTCGACGCGTATCTCTACCCCAAGGGGAACAGCGAACCCGTCGTCACCTATCTCGACGCGCGCGAACCCGACGGCAGCACGATCGACCGCGCAAGCTGCGTCGCCGCACTGGTCCGCCGCGGCGGCGGGAAATAGCCGCATGCGCCCGGTCGAGAATATCGTCGTCCTGACCGGCGCGGGCATTTCGGCCGAGAGCGGGCTCGCGACATTCCGCGGCCCCGGCGGCTTGTGGGAAGGACATCGGGTCGAGGATGTCTGCACGCCCGAGGCGCTGCACCGCGATCCCGCACTGGTGCACCGGTTCTACGACGCGCGGCGCGCGGCGCTCGATACGGTCGCGCCCAATGCGGCGCATCGCGCGCTGGGGCGGCTCGATGCCGCATGGCCGGGCGAGCTGCTGATCGTGACGCAGAATGTCGACGACCTGCACGAGCGCGCGGGCGCGACACGCCTGCTCCACATCCACGGCGAACTGCGCTCGGCGCTGTGCGCGGCGTGCAGCAAACGGCGCGCCCATACGGGCGATCTGCCGCCGGGGAGCGTGTGCGCGGCGTGCGGAGCCCCGGCGTTGCGCCCCGACATCGTGTTCTTCGGCGAAATGCCGTACCAGATGGAGCGGATCGAAGCGGCGCTGGCCGACGCCGATCTGTTCGTGTCGATCGGCACATCGGGGGCGGTCTATCCCGCCGCCGGCTTCGTCCAGACCGCGCGGCATGGGCGCGCCGACACGCTCGAGCTCAACCTCGAGCCATCGGCGGGGAGCTATTTCTTTGCGCAGACACGGATCGGCGCGGCGAGCGCGCTCGTACCGGCATGGGTCAACAGCCTGCTCGCCTGATCCGCTATTCCCCCCGCGTCATCCGGGTTTCGAGTTCGGCGCGCAGGTCGACGCGGAGCGGCTTGGCCTGGTCGTCGGTGCGGCAGACGACGACGGTGTCGCAGGTCGCGATGCAGCGACCCTGCTGGAACATCGCCTGTTCGATCGTCCAGCTCGACGTGCCGATCCGCCCGATTCCCGAGGTGACGGTAACGGGATCGGGGAAATTGCCCTCAGCCAGATAGGCGATCGCGACGCTCGCGACCATCGTGCGCTCGTTGGCGGGGCGACCGCCCTCCGATCGCGTCGCACGATTGATCCGGACGCGCGCGCTCTCGAACAGCGACGCGAACGCGACATTGTTCAAGTGCCCATTGGTATCGAGATCCTGATAGCGCGTGCCGATCTCCTGCGTGACCGGATAGGCGGCAGCGTCGAGCCGCCAGAGCGCGGGACGGGTCATGGTTTCCTCCTATTCCTCCCCGCACGCGGGGAGGTGGCGCGCGCCGAAGGCGTGACGGAGGGGCGGGCCGGTTTCGAACCGTGTCGTCTGCCGCCTGCCCCCTCCACCAGCTGCGCTGGTCCCCCTCCCCGTAAGCGGGGAGGAATGTCGATTATCGTGGCGCCATCCGGATCGCGCCGTCCAGCCGGACGTCCTCGCCGTTGAAATAGCCGTTCTCGATCATCGTCAGCGCCAGGTTCGCATATTCGGGCGCATTGCCGAGTCGCTTGGGGAACGGCACCGAGGCGGCGAGGTTGTCCTTCACCTGCTGCGGCGCGCCCTGCATCAACGGCGTGTTGAAGATGCCGGGCAGGATCGTGTTGATGCGGATGCCCTCGCTCATCAGATCGCGCGCGATCGGTAGCGTCATGCCGACGACCCCG
The DNA here is from genome assembly GCF_006438955.1 of Sphingomonas oligophenolica. Classification (GTDB taxonomy): domain Bacteria; phylum Pseudomonadota; class Alphaproteobacteria; order Sphingomonadales; family Sphingomonadaceae; genus Sphingomonas; species Sphingomonas oligophenolica_A. Next base: position 92,145 of record NZ_RCZK01000009.1, read on the forward strand.
CCCTTCGATGCCGAATACGCCGCCTGCCCCATCTGGCCGTCCTCCGCGGCGACGCTCGCGGTCATCACGATCGCGCCGCGTTCGCCGTCGTCGCCCGCGGCGAGCGTCAGCATCCCCGCCGCCGATTTGGCGACGCAGCGGAACGTGCCGACCAGATTGATCTGGATGAGCCAGTTGAACGCCTCGAGGCTGAAATGCTTGATGCTGCCGTCTTCCTTCGATCGGCTCGCGGTCTTCATCGCGTTGCCGGTGCCCGCGCAGCAGACCAGCACCGATTCCTGGCCATGCGCCGCGCGTGCCTTGGCGAAGCCCGCGTCGACGCTCTCGTCGCTCGTCACATTCACTTCGCAGAATACGCCGCCGATGTCCTTGGCGACCGCCTCGCCCTTCTCGGCCTGAAGATCGAAGATCGCGACCTTCGCGCCCTTGGCGGCGAGCGCGCGCGCGGTGGCCTCGCCGAGGCCCGAGGCGCCGCCGGTGACAACCGCGGCAATGGTGTTGGTAAGTTTCATGGGGTTTCTCCTATATCGTCATCCCAGCGAAGGCTGGGATCTCATGAGGCTGATGCGCGACGCTTGGGCTCGAGACCCCAGCCTTCGTTGGGGTGACGGTTTGCTGTTAAAGCCGCTCCACGATCGTAACGTTGGCGATCCCGCCGCCTTCGCACATCGTCTGCAGTCCATAACGCCCGCCGCGCTGGTGCAGCGCGTGGACCAATGTCGCCATCAGCTTCGTGCCGCTCGCGCCGAGCGGATGCCCGAGCGCGATCGCGCCGCCGTTGACGTTGAGTTTGGCGTGATCCCCACCGACATGCTTGAGCCACGCCAGCGGGACGGGCGCGAACGCCTCGTTGACTTCGTACAGATCGATGTCGTCGATCCGCATCCCCGCGCGCTTCAGCGCCTTGTCGGTCGCGAACAGCGGTTCTTCGAGCATCACGACGGGATCGCCGCCGGTGACGGTCAGATTATGGATCCGCGCCAGCGGCGTCAGTCCATGCTCCTTGAGCGCGCGCGCGCTCACCACCAGCACCGCGCTTGCGCCATCGCAGATCTGGCTGGCGTTGGCGGCGGAGATCACCCCGCCCTCCTTCAAGAGCTTGACCGATCCGATCGAGTCCATCGTCGCGTCGAAGCGGATGCCTTCGTCCCGGTCGTGGCAGACCATGCCCTCGGGCGTCTCGATCTCGACCCCGACGATCTCCTGGCTGAAATCGCCGCGTTCGGTCGCGGCGGCGGCGCGGCGATGGCTTTCGAGCGCGAACGCGTCGCAATCGGCGCGGCTGAACCCCCATTTGTCCGCGATCATCTCGGCGCCCATGAACTGGCTGAACTGGATGCCGGGAAAGCGTTCCTCCTGCCGCGGCGACTTGGCCTTGCCGAGCCCCGCCTGCGCGAACAACATCCCCGTCGATCCCATCGGCACGCGGGTCATCGATTCGACCCCGCTCGCGATCACGACGTCCTGCGTGCCGCTCATCACCGCCTGCGCCGCGAACTGGATCGCCTGTTGCGACGACCCGCACTGGCGATCGATCGTCACCGCGGGAACGCTGGTCGGCAATGTCGAGGCGAGCACCGCGCCGCGCCCGATCTGGAACCCCTGCTCGCCGCCCTGGCTGACGCAACCCATGATGACGTCCTCCACCGCGGCGGGGTCGATCCCCGAGCGCGCGACGATCGCGTCGAGCGTTTCGGCGGCCAGATCGGCGGGATGCCACCCCGCGAGCCGCCCGCCGCGGCGTCCACCGGCGGTGCGGACCGCTTCGACGATATACGCTTCGGGCATTTCCCTCTCTCCATAACAGATGTTATCTTGCCCGCCTCGTTAGGCCAAAGGGGTTCGCCAGTGCAAGTGAGTGACGCGATCGCGGCGCGCCGATCGGTGCGCGGGTTTCTCGACCGGGCGGTCGACCCAGACCAGCTCCGCGATCTGGCGCTGAAGGCGGCGCGCGCGGCGACCGGGGGCAATATCCAGCCGTGGCATATCGACATCGTCCAGGGCGCCGCGATGGCAGAGTTGAAGGCGATCATGCGCGGCAAGATCGCGCGTGGCGAGACCGAGACGCCGGGTTATGACATCTACCCCAGGGACATGACCGACGCGGCCAGGGCGCGCACCTTCGGGATCGGCGAAGCACTGTACGGCGCGCTCGGCATCCCGCGCGCCGACAAGGCTGCGCGCAAAAGCTGGTTCGCGCGCAATTTTCAGTTCTTCGGCGCGCCCGCTGCCTATTTCTGCACCGTCGACCGCCGGATGGGGCCACCGCAATGGGCCGATTGCGGCATGTATCTGCAGAATTTGATGTTGCTTGCGGTCGAGGCGGGGCTGGCAACGTGCCCGCAGGAATGCTGGGCGGTGTACCCCGACACGGTCGAAACGTTTCTCGGCACGCCCCCCGAACGGATGCTCTTCTGCGGCGTGGCGATCGGGTACGAGGACACGACCGAGCCCGCGAACACGCTACGCGCGCCGCGGGCTCCGGCAAAGGAATGGTTGACGGTGAAGGACTAACTGTTCCCCGGCGAAGGCCGGGGAACAGTCTCGACGCGAAGCGTCGACAGCCGCGCTATCGCGCGTCGATTTTGACAGGACTGGACCCCGGACTGCGCCGGGGAACAGTATTACCGTGCCGCCGACGATCCGCCGCTGCGGCCCTGACCGCCACCGCCGCCGCCGCGACCACGACCGCCGCCGCCGCCACCGCCACCAGCGGGACGCCCGCCGCGGCTCGCGCCCGCATAACTGCGGCCGTTGGTCGCGGTCGGCGCATGCGTCGCGCGCGGACGCGCAGGCCCACGCTGCTGACGCGGACGATCTTCGCGCGGCGCAGGGTCTGCACCGATCGCGTTGGTGCGGGTCTGCTTGATCTTGTTAGCCTGCGCGAGGAAGTCTTCGGGCAGCGGGGTGACCGTGATCTTCTGCCGCGTCAGCCGCTCGATATCGCGCAGGTACGGCTTCTCGTCATCGGCGCAGAATGCGACCGCGATGCCGCTAGCGCCCGCGCGCGCCGTCCGCCCGATGCGGTGGACATATTGCTCGGCGACGTTGGGCAACTCGAAGTTGATGACGTGGCTGACGCCCGAGACATCGATCCCGCGCGCGGCGATATCGGTCGCGACCAGCACCTTGACCTGCCCCGATTTGAACGCGGCCAGCGCGCGTTCGCGCTGCGGCTGGCTTTTGTTGCCGTGGATCGCGTTGCTGGCGATGCCGTTCCCCGCGAGCAGCTTCACGACGCGGTCGGCGCCGTGCTTGGTGCGGGTGAACACCAGCGCGCGGTCGATCGCGGGGTCGCCCAGCGTGATCGTCAGCAGCGCCTGCTTCTCGCCCTGGTTGACGAAAGTGACATACTGGTCGACGCGCTCGGCGGTGGTCGCCGCGGGTTTGATCGACACGGTGATGGGATCGTTGAGGAACTGCCCCGCCAGTTCGCGGATCGAGGTCGGCATCGTCGCCGAGAAGAACAAGGTCTGACGCTTGCGCGGGACCATCCGCACGATTTTCTTGAGCGCATGGATGAAGCCAAGGTCCATCATCTGGTCGGCTTCGTCGAGGACAAGGATTTCGATCATCGACAGGTTGCAATAGCCCTGTTCGATCAGGTCGATCAACCGCCCCGGCGTCGCGACGAGAATGTCGACGCCGCGCGACAGGTCCTGCCTGTTCTTGTTGATGCTGGTGCCGCCGAACACCGTCGCGACCGACATCTTCGAAAACTGGCCATAGCCACGCGCGCTATCGGCGATCTGGCTGGCGAGTTCGCGGGTCGGCGCAAGGACGAGCATGCGGCAATGCGTCGGCAGGACGCGCTTCTGCGCCTCGACCATCCGCTGGATCGACGGCAGCACGAACGCGGCGGTCTTGCCGGTGCCGGTCTGCGCGATGCCGAGCAGGTCGCGGCCTTCGAGCAGCGTCGGGATCGACTGCGTCTGGATCGGGGTCGGCTGCGTATAGCCTTTGGCTTCGAGCGCGCGGACGAGCGGCTCGGCGAGGCCAAGATGCGAAAAGGACATGGGTATTCTTTCAATAAGGCCGGGCTCGGTCGCACGGAATCGGCGCACGAGGGGCGGTGGTGATTGACACCCCGCGTGAAAAGGGAAGCCCGTTAAAAACGACCGAGGCGGAGCTGGACCGCGGATGTATCCCGCCGTCCGATCACGCTGCATGACGCCTCGATAGCGGCCATGTGGCGTGTTGCATCGCAAAAGTCAATCCGCGCTGCGCTGCCCACCGCGAATGGTGTGTTGGCCTTTTGTCACACCAAATAATGTTTCAAGTAACAACGATGACGACGCGGTGAAAAGGCGATTGACTGGCAAGCAATCTCAAATACAGTCGCCGAATAACCGCAGATCGCGGAAAATCGGGGAGTTTCTGTCAAGTGATCACCACGTCGATTCGAGGCGTAGCGCGCCGCGCGCTGCTCGCCACCACCGCGCTCGTCGCGCTCCCTGGCATTGCGGCGGCGCAGGAAGCCCCCACCGGCATGATCAATTCGGCGCAGGGCGGCGGCAGCGCACCTGCGGGCAGCATCCAGGATCCCACGATCGTCATCGCCCAGCCGGGCACGCCCACGACCGCACGCGATACCTCGGGGCCGAACGGCGTCAATGGCGTCGGCCAGATGGTCGTCGACCAGCAGAATGGCTTTATCGGCCTGTGCACCGGCACGCTGATCAACCCGCGAACCGTGTTGTTCGCCGCGCATTGCGTCAACGAGAACGCCAACAGCACCGGGTTTCGCGACCCCTGGGCGTACGGCGCGCAGCAAGGCGGCGTCCCGATCGCGTTCGGCTTTGCCGCGAACAACAACGTGGCGGGCAATTCGGCGTTCGGCCAGTGGCTGAACGGCGCGCTCAAATACCAGACCAACAAGGCCAACTATCTCTACAACTTCAACCAGGTTCTCTATAATCCCGATTCGACGAAGCTGGGCGTCGGCGGCAACTTCCTCCAGGGCGACGTGGCGCTTGCCTCGCTCGATACCCCTGCGACCAACGTGCCGACCTGGGCAGTCCTGTTTTCCGCGCTCCCCGTGCCGAACGCGATCAATGACACCACCGGCACCGGCTATCATGTCGCCGAATATGGCTATGGCAACAACGGCGTCGGCAACACCGGCGGGGTCGGCGGGATCGACTTCCGCCGTCGCGCCGCCGAAAATTACGTCGGCCTGCTGGGCTCGCTTGACGACATCGACCTGTTCCTGTTCGGCGCGACCGGCGGGCTGCCGCAGAATCTCTACCAGCTCGATTTCGACGATCCGCGCCGTGGGACCGCGACCGCGAGAGGTGGCTCGGGAAATCTGAACAGCGGGGATAAGTGGATTGCCGATCTGACCGCGGCCATGTTGGCCGCCCCAGGAGGCAAGATGAGCAAGCGACCCCGCCGGAATCACAGCCCGGCGTTTAAGGCCAAGGTAGCTCTGGCTGCCGTAAAGGGTGAGAAGACGCTGGCCGAGTTGGCGCAGCAGTATGACGTGCATCCAAACCTCATCAACCAGTGGCGATCCCGGCTGCTGGAGGGCGCGGCGGACGTATTCGGATCGGAGCCGGCCGCGAGCGAACCGGCGATCGACGTGACT